>NZ_JBNRIL010000002.1:1137777-1149017 GCF_053557995.1 Bacillus sp. XB1
TCTTATGTTTATAGACTATAACAAAAAACAACTTACTTTTCCATTAGATGTTGAGGTTCATATTCCTGAACATCATCCTTCACGCGTGGTTCATACAGCTGTAGAAGCTATGGATTTCTTTATTCTCTTATCACTCAAAAATGATGTTGAAAGTCTTATTTATATGCCTACACAAAAGGAATCTATTCTTCTCTAAAAATCAAGGAACAACTCCATGAAAATATCCATTTCATGTGGCTTTCTGATGAAAAAACACCAGTTTTTCGTACAATCAATCGTTTTCGATCAGAGCGCATGAAAGACGTGATTTATGAAACGTTCTTCTCTCTTATCGACCTGTTGAAACAAAAAGGACTTGTCAAAACCGAAGATTGTTTTCTAGATGGCACAAAAATCGAGGCAAATGCCAATCGATATACGTTTGTGTGAAAAAAATCAACAGAAAAATATGATCAAAAACTAGATGAGAAGTACCAAAAGATTGTCGCTACAATTGAACAAGCAAGTAAGGAAGATCCGAAGGCTGAATTAGAAGAAATGCAAACGAAAGATGTCCATCCAGTCACTTCTGAAAAAATTACACAAACCATTCAGAACTTAGAAAAGCGCCTGCAAGATGAACCGAAAAATAAAACGATGAAAAAAGCAAAACACCAGTGAGAAAAGAATCTTCTTCCACGCAAAGTAAAATACGAAGCTCACAAAAAAATATTTCAAGAAAGAAGTAGCTTTTCGAAAACAGATACATATGCGACGTTTATGCGGATAAAAGAAGATCACATGAAAAATGGGCAACTTCACCAAAGGGTGAAATCTGCCCGAAATGAAGCTGAGTTCATTCATAGATTGTTTGAATTAGCTGTTTAATCTCTCTGTTAACAGGATATTGCCTTTCTATGGTTGTAGTGAATTGTTTTTGCACCAGAACCCTTTCAAACAACCGCTCACGTTAGATGTAAATATAAAAAGAATTGGAAAAGTATCTGGTTCTTGGAAAGCACAACTTCAAATTGACCCTACCAAATTAAAAAAATAAAGTAAGTTTAAATGAAAAAAAGAATAGAACGATGTGTATTCAATATCATGCTTATATTCTTCTTTGTGTTACTTACATGTATTTCATACATGATTTCTACTCTATCTTTTTTAATTTCATAATCATAAAAAGGTAGTAAAGTAAGTAGCCGGTTCCGTAAAGTACAGGGAACCAGCTGAAATGTGTCCAAATTGTGTTCAAACGTACAGTTTTCTTAAAATGATATGGTGATCCCTACTAGGTCTATTAGCTTTAAAAAATCTTAAGAATTTTAATTGTATTGTTTAAGGAGTAAAAGTTTGTTCCATAAACATGTTCACGTAATATGGTACAATAGCTCCTGCTTGTTGAGCATCTGCTGCATGGTTTGCTACTAGAGTAATATATTTAGTAGGAAAAGCTGAAGGTAGAGGATCTACTTTATCATAGTCATATGTATCATGAATTCCAATATATACTTTCCAAGAACTTTTTCCAGGTTGTTTTTCTGCCATCCAATCATATGAAAATTTACCGACTGTTAAATAAAAATCTAATCCTGAATTTCCAATACTAGTTGCAGCACTTTTACCCATACCGCCAATTACATTTCCACCCTGACTATTTGTCTTTTTAATTTGTTGAGCCATTTCTACTGATATCTGTGTATAGATTTTTGTTAAGGAGAACGCATTAGATAAAGAACTACCTACAGGGTACTCTCTATCACTAGGGTTATCTTGTAAAGAATGCTTTAAAAAGTTACCAGCGGTTGGACAATCTAATGTTCCCATAGCAATTGCTAATGCATTGAATTCAGAACGATACCATGATTTGGAGTTTAAGGCAGCTCGTTGTATAGGTGCCATATTAGACTGTGTGTTATTTACAGAATTTAAAGATGATTCTTGGTTCATAATATCATAGTTTTCAGCAGCGCTAGCTTGAGATTTTTTTAGTTTATCACCTATTGCTTTAGCTTCATCACCATATACGACTTTACTAGAACCTGTTTCTACAGGCTCAGTAACTTTAAAAGTCTGAGATTTGCCATCCCAAGGACTCTTAATAGTTGATCCTTCTGATATTACATGGTTTGTATCATTAGGTTCGGCGGCAAATGAAGTGATAGGACTGAGTGATACCGACATAAGTAAAGCAGCAATTGAAGTTGTTCTTAAAATTTTTTTCAATTATTATACACCCCTTTTTTATGTTTAATATATACTATAAATATACTAATAAGACATTTATAGGAAATATCAACTCCTTTATATTAACATATCCAGATGTTAATTTGCAAATGTTTTCTGAAATATGATAATCTTAATACAGTTCTTGAAAATAGTAGAGAGGATAAATAATAAAAGGAGGATAGAAAATTGTGAAAAATAATTTGTTAAAATTAATTGGTAAATCAATGATAATAGTTATATTGTGTTTCGTAGTTGCTTTTTCTATCGTTCAAATTATTTTCATTTGGGGTGTTGCTACAGGATTAGGAAGAGATGATGTAGTTGGATTTTCTAATAATAAATATGTTATTGGCCGCCCACCAGTAAGTTATAATCTCTATGAAAAAAATAGCGGAGAAACTATATTAGATAATGTTATAGGGTATAAAACGGGGAAAGTTAAAAGTTATATTAAAAATGATATAGAATACGTAGTAATAGATGAGAAGAAGGGGGATTATGTGAAAAATAAATTAGGAGATGCTTCTAAAGAAGACATGGAGCAGCTGAAAAAAATACAGGAATTGGAGTAAGAGAGTATCATTTAGTTATAAGCAAATAATAGCTTTTGCAAGTTTCCTGTTTTTCAGCATATTGCTTACTTGTAGATTCTCAATACCAATTACTATATAAATATTGTCTTACTGCTTATATTTTTTCTTTTAAAGAAAATTTAGGCATAAAAAACTGTACCCCTGATCCTTAGACTGTTGAAGTGAACTCTAAAAGTTAGACACGAATGCTAGGTAACTTTCTGGGCATGAGTCCGGTATTGAATGAGAGCACTGAAAAACTTGCATTTTTTATAAAAAAATTCATTTTAGAGAAAAATAGGGTGCTTCTTGTTCAATTTTGAACAGGAAACGCCCTATTTTTTTGCCTATTTATTACTCTTCTTCATTTAGAAGCTTTAAGATTTTTTTAGATTGATAAGGAATATCGGCGTTGCTTCCTGAATTTGCATGCCAAATAAACCCACAGTCGATGCTTGATCGTACCCGTGTTTATGCTTTCACTCACTATTTTTTTCTTCGATTTTATAGCGTTCTCGAGTTAAGCGTTTAAATTCTTCCGTTTCTTGAAAAGCTTGTTGGTCTAAATGTTCCTCTGATTTAATGGCAACTGAATAGGTTTTACTTTTTGCCCCTTCTTAAAAAAACTCTTGGAGTGGACAGACCTTACATTTTTCAACATCAAATAATAAACATTCTTGCACTTGCTCTTGGATGTAAATCTGATTTTTTACTTTTTCTTTTTGCTAAATGCTCCGCTGGACATACAAATAAACCTGCATCTTTATTAAACTTAAATTCATCTTCTTTTTTACGGATTCCTTGTGTCACAATGGGATTTAATTTCGATACTAATTGTAATTGATTTTGGCATATTGAATATTATTTTCCTCCAAATAAGCAGTATCTCCAATAACTGTATCTATTTCCATCGCTCGTTTCATCCGCTGTAATTACCGCAGCTGTAATGATGCGTTTTTCATTCATCGCAATATGCGTTTTATAATCAAAGAAAGAAGAATCCGCTGTTTTATATCTATTTAAAATATTATTTGTTTTTTTCTGTTCTTTGCTTATACGTGCAAAACCCCAGAATCCTAAAATTAAAATAAGGTATATGTTTTTGTATGTCAAAAGTTTTTTTAAGGTTAGGTATTCTTTTTTGTTCGTTTTTAATGTTTTCTACTATGTTTAGTTTTCCGGTAGCAAATACAGAAGTTAAAACAACGAAGAATGAAACTAAACAAATAGAATCAGAAATTGAAGACTATGAAGCTTTATCTCCACTTTTAGAGTTAGTAGAAAAAATGCCAGATGCTGTAGCGAATTCAGGAATTGATTCTGGGGTTGAATGGTTAAACGAAAATAAAGGATCTGAGTTTGCTGGATATACTTTTATAGCAGATGGTGATAATTTAACAGCTGTAGCGGATAACCCTAATGAATCACTTCGTGATGTTAGTTGGGATTGTATTTCTAGTGCCGGAAAAGCGATTGCTATAAATGTTATATCAATTATCAGAAAGACTTGGTGTTGATCAAAATAATATATTTGCACTAACTCAAAACAAAAAATTAAAATACGTACAAAATATAAAATATGTAATGATTGATTGTACAAAGCAAAAACAATATAAAGAACTTTATGAAATAGTCAAAAAAGAGAAAAACGAAAATAATTTCCAATCAAGAGAAGATAAACAATTTCTACTATGGTATGAAGCAATTGCTATATATCGTGTAAATAACGAAACAAGATTGGCATTAACTCTTTTAAATAATGCATTAAAAATAACTGTAACGAATGTTGATTGTTTATCAGAAAGAGAAATAGATATTATGCAATCAATTGCTATATTATATGCGGAAATTAAAGAATATGAAAAATCTATTAATATATTAAAAAATGTTTAAAAAATTTCGATAATTTGGATTTCCCTAGAGATAAAGAAATTAAATTAAAAGTTGTTTTTAATTTAACAAAATGTTTAAATCTAATGGATCAATATGAAGAATCAATAAAATACAGTGATAAGGGCATGAAAATAGCTATTAATCTAAATACCCTCTATCTATTAGGTGAATTATACTATTTTAAAGCTTCGAATTTATTAAAACTTAAACAACCTAATGAAGAAGCTGTTATTAATAACATGAAAAAAGCATTATTTATATTTGAATTAACAGAAAAATAACATTATATACAAATGATTAAAGAAAAACTTATTGAAATACAGAATGAAAAACACTCATAATTTCGTAAAAACTACCTACAAATCCCTATAGTTTTTAAACTTAGCACTATATTATTAAAAATAAAGTGGTTCAAGTCGGAAGGTACCTTAGGGTGTCTTCTCTTTATTTCTCAATATAACAACTTTAAGAATATGATATTATTTTAATGCAAAGTCCCTTTTGTGCAATGAGATAGTAGTACCCAATAAAAAAGCCCACCTATTTCCGTAGGTGGGCCTTATCTTTATTACACAATATCAATTTATACTTTCTATTTCTCATAAATCTTATGTAATTATACATATATATAAAGTTTACACTAAATAAATATTACATGTAGTAAAATATAAATTGTGGACATGTTCTATAAAGCAGATTCTTTTAAAAGACGTAACATATTGACCATTATAAAAGATATGCCTTCACTCTATTACTGATCTCAAATCTCTTATGCTTTGTAAACTAACAATCTAGTGTATATAGACGATTCTGTTTTATAGGATGTGTTTACACGTATAAACAAAGGGATAATACGGATAAATTTATACAAAATGAATGTGGTTCAAGTCGGAGGAAGGCACCTTAGGGTGTCTTTTCTTTATACATAAAAAAAACCTACACAAAGAAAAAAGCCTCAGATATTGAGGCTTTTCATACAGATATCTATTCTCTATTGTACCCTTCCTTCATAACGAGCTACTCCAGATCCATCAATATTTTTTAAATGCCACTGCATTAACCCATGACAAGTGTACTCTTGAAAAGAATCAGGATAGATTTCATCAGAATAATAAATGTATCTTTCATACTTACCATTACCAATATAGTAATAAGATTCACATATTGGTGCCATTTCGTTTACGGAACTTTCTGTACTTGCTGAAGCTGCCCCAATCCCCCCTGTCAATGCAATACCAGTTGCTAATGCTCCAACTACTAATTTCTTGAACATAATAAATCCCCCTTAAATATTTTTTATAACTTGCCCCTTAAATGTACCACCTTCAAAATTATTGTAAATATTTTGAATTTGTAGAAATATTTATTTGAACTTTGTCAATATTTGTAATGTATTTTATCAAATGAAAAATAGAGGGATTTACAATGATATGTAATAATGCATGTTCATTCAGAAAAAAATAGTGATAAAATCTAAGCAACTGTTCTATTTTTTTCAGTTATCTTTGAAATCTTACTTCTTATTTACCCAAATGGGAGGCGCTTTATGGCGTCTTTTTTTATTAAAAAGAACCTGCTCAATTTCTTCGCAAAAACATAAAGTAAATTGAATCCGTCAAATTATATGCGTACACCCTTGTTTTCCCTCTTACTTAAAGGAGGAACTATTGTTATGGGATATGGTGGTAGTTGCGGTGGCTGTGGTTTCGCTGGAGGGTTTGCTTTACTTGTTGTACTCTTTATCTTATTAATCATTATCGGGTGCAGCTGCTTCTGCTAAAAAACTGTCGGAAAAGACGCCTTTGGGTGTCTTTTCTTTATGTGAAGAACATAATTTTCGGCTTATAAGGGTCACCATATCATTTTAAGAAAATGGTACGTTAAGAAGTTTATAAAGGTTAATAGGGATTAATAAATGTTTATTAATATTTTGCGACATGTTTATAAACATGACAAACCTTGATTTTATATGGATTAAAATTTTGTTCTTAAAGGTATACCTTTATAAACTTTAGTTCACTTTCATCATTGTTGTATGGAACTCTTCTTTTCTGATAGGGGGAGGATCTATACATTGGGAATATGTCAATTTCTTTGGTGCATAGAATATTGAGGAGTTACATTTGACTAATTTACAAACCTTACATCCTTTTTATATAAAAGAGCTGACTTATTTTTAATAAGGAAAAATCTAGATGTCCTTACCTGAACGTACTTTGCTTGTTTTTTTGAAATGTTAATGTTGCTCTTTGTAGTGCAAAGAATAAGATTATCAAATATTAAGAATAGTTAGTATTTATTGTATCAATTTACTACATATTACATTTATGTAAATATTATTATAATGATTTTTTTAAAACTTTCCCCTAATAAAGTTTTGAAAGAGTTGTCTCTGTATTCTCCATGTTGTAAATATGCAAAGAAGAGAGAAAATTAATATTATTATAATGGGATTTTAAAATGAGATTTATAGCATATTAATAGAAATAATACCCTTAATTTCGACGTAATGGAATGAATCTGGAAGGGGGGGCTATGTTACCAGCTTGTACAAATAAAGAAATTATTGTTTCAACAGGCAATGGCTAATCAATCGCTGAAATAGGTACTTTCCGTGTGAAAGTTGAAAATGCTGCTGGTTCAATTGATACAATGTAAACAGAGTCAGTAAAATTAACACGATAAAATCATTGAAAATTGGGAGGGATTTCACATGAAACCATGGAAAAAGAAAATGGGTATGACAATGTTGGCTTCAGCAATCGCATTAGGAGGTGTAGCTACTCTAGAATTAGTTAACCCCGTATCAAAAGCAGCTGCGGCTTCAGGTTACGGAGCTAGCGTAAATACAACAAAGGCAAATTATTATGTTGGTACAGATGCATATATGAATATTAAAATTAAAAATAACAACAAGGCTTATGAAGTTGAGCTTCGTATGCAACCACAAATTCAGCGTGCAAATGGCAAGTGGGAAAATGTGAACAAACCTTTAATTTCTTGGTTTGTACCTGGAGAATATGTAGGAATGAACATTGATATTGGTAAAGTCAATTATGATGGCGTAGGCATTTATGAAAAGGGAAAATATCATTTGAAAGTTGATACGTACAAAACAACATCTTCAGGTTCTGTATATTTAGGAACGTTTAACACAGACGTATTTTATTTAAAATAATATCAATAACAAAACTCCCTTTTAGGGGTTTTCAGAGTAAGGTAAGAGGTATCGAGGATTTAATAGTAGATTCTTTTTAGGAATTTTTAGGGTGGAAAAATACTAACCATATAGAAGTATATTTATAGCGGACGCTCCTATGATGGAAGTATCCGTTTTTTGTTTTATCAGAAAAAGGGTATCGTAATGGGAGCATAAATAATTGACTACGATAATAGGGTAAGATCGCTTCTGCCAAGGACAAGTAATTTATCATTCGCATTCCCTTTCTTTAAAATTCCGGATGAACTATTGTATACTTAGTTTTTACTAGTCCTTTCATGTCCATTAGCTTAAGAAACGCAAATACCCCAAAATAAAAGAATTGACATGTCAGGTAAAAATGTACAATCTTTTGTTTTGGGACGTTATAAAATTCTTAAGTTGATAGATATGTATGATGCCTCCTAATTAGCGAATTAATAATCAAAATTTTTTTATAGTGGACAAGAGGGCCTTAGTTTATCTGGTTACCTAAGCAACTATGAAAATATGTTCTTTTTCTTTGTTATATAAAATTTATATAGTAAAAGCATAATTTAACAAAGCGGACCATTGAACCCGTAAATCCATTCTTCACATATCTCAAACATTGTTTCATAACTAAAATATTTTAAACAAATGTTTGTTTCATTTTCTCATAACTAACTTCTGAATCATATAAGTAAAAAACAGAAGAAAACACCATTAACATATATTCGAAAATTACATTTAGTTATAAAATGAAATTCATATTATAATATTTAATTAATCTATTATGATATCAACGTTGATTTAAAACCAGTCTATATAAAATCAATAAATGAGATTTTTAGAGGAAGGGTGGGCCTATATTTATTAATTTACGTAATTTTCAAACATTAAAATTCAGGATTTTAATATTTGTTATATAATGAAATCAAGCCGTAATCAATATGTTTTCCCCGTTATGAATAATGAGATAATTTATGTGTCCCGTGTAATCGCTTTAAAGAAAAAAGAACTTGTATGAAGTGACCCCTAAAAGTTAGACACGGTTATTTCATTAGGCAGCTTGATAAAAGTGAGTCCGGTATTGTACCGGGCTCATTTTTAATTTTGCCTTAATCCGTTTCGTATTATAATAATCTATATATTTTTCTAATTCTATTTTAAAGTGCTCTACATTTTCAAATTCTTTTATGTATAGGAACTCTGACTTCATAATCCCAAAGAAATTTTCTATTACTGCGTTGTCGTAACAGTTGCCTTTTCGAGACATACTCTGGACGATAGCTCTTGATTCAAGTGTCTGGACGTACTGTCCCATTTGATAATGCCATCCTTGATCCGAATGCATCAGTAGCTGGTGGGTTTCAGGTAAACGTTCCAATGCTTTCTCTAACATGTCTGAAACAAGCGAATACGTCGGTCTAGAACCAATTGTATAGGTAATAATTTCACCATTATACAAATCTAATACAGGTGATACATACAGTTTTTCTCCAAACAATTTAAACTCTGTGATGTCTGTTACCCACTTTTGATTCGGTGCATCTGTATGAAAATTACGCTCCAAAATATTAGGTGCGATTCTACCGACTTTTCCTTTATAGGATTTATATTTCTTCATACGCACGACCCACTTTAACCCAAGCTCTTTCATAATGCGCTGAACCTTCTTGTGGTTCACTTTTTGGCCACGATTCGTTAATTCATCACGAATGCGACGGTAACCATAACGACCTTCATTTTCCTCATAAATCGCTTTAATCTCAGCTTTCAAATCGGCATCTACATCTGGACGATTCATTTTCTTTACTAAATCATAATACGTGCTTCGAGGAATAGTAGCTAGCTCCACAAGTGCCTTCACCGAATATTTATGCCTTAATTCATAGACTACTTGCGCTTTGTCTTGTTTTGTGATTTTTCCTTGTTTTGAACTAAGGCATTTCACTTTTTTAAGTACTCATTTTCCATCTCAAGCTGTTTAATGCGTGCTTCAAGTGCTTCGACTGACCCTTCAGCTAAAGGTTGTTTTAATTGTTTATTTGAATCTTTTTTCATGGATGGACGCCCCTTTTTCTTAGATTGAAGGGCATCAATTCCTTGTGTTTCGAGCTGTTTTTTCCAAACAGAAATCGTTGAAGGGGCAGGAATATTAAAAATAGCTGCCGTCTCAAATAAGGACATACCGTTTTCAATCATAAAGTTTAGTACGTCTAGTTTAAATTGTTGTGTGTAATTTGTACATCGTTTTAGAAAAGCTTCCAGACCATTCTGTTTATATTGGTTTACCCAATTCAAAATGATTGTGTCACTTATACCGAGCGATCTGCCCATTTCTCGATAACTTTCATTCCCGTTCAAATAACGTAGAACGATTTGTATTTTTTCATCAGCTGTAAATTTAGCCATAGAAAAACTGCACCTCCAATTGTTAGACTGTGTCTAACAATTGGGGTGCAGTTCAGTTTCCTCGCTCTTTTTTATTTGTCATAAACAATATATGATGAAATTTAAGCGATTCTAAATACAGTAAGGCGGATGTTAGTATTTCCTGTCGCAGGGATCGTAATCTCATTAAGAGTAGATTGAACAGAAATTCTTGCACCAGCTGCTAATGTTTCTATTGTAGTAAATGAAAGTGAGTCGCCTATTAAATTTGAAGAGAAATTATCAGTTGCGACTGCTCCATTAATTGAAATTCCTACTCCGAGTGGAGCGCATCCTGGCGCAGTTGTAGAAATGGATACGCTAATTACATAAATACCACCATTAATAACAGTAACTGTATCTGTGCCGTTGAAGATAATATTGTTTACGTTAATTGCAGTACTAAAAATAAAATTATTAAATTGCAGTACTGTTTGCTGAATATTGTTTGTTACAACAATTGTTGCTATAGGGAAGCTAGGTCCAGTAGGCCCAGTAGGTCCGGTAGGTCCACCAGAAGGTCCAGTAGGTCCAGTAACTCCTATGCCAGTAGCACCCGTTGGTCCTTGAATGCCTTGAGGTCCGGTAGCGCCTGTGTTACCTTGAACACCTTGAGGTCCAGTAGCACCCGTGTTACCTTGAGGTCCCTGAGGTCCAGTAGCGCCAGTAGCACCTGTGTTACCTTGAGCACCTTGAGGTCCAGTGGCACCGGTAGCGCCAGTAGCACCCGTGTTACCTTGAGCACCTTGAGGTCCAGTAGCACCAGTAGCACCCGTGTTACCTTGAGCACCTTGAGGTCCAGTGGCACCGGTAGCGCCAGTAGCACCCGTGTTACCTTGAGCACCTTGAGGTCCAGTAGCGCCGGTAGCACCTGTGTTACCTTGAGCACCTTGAGGTCCAGTAGCACCCGTGTTACCTTGAACACCTTGAGGTCCAGTGGCACCAGTAGC
>NZ_JBNRIL010000002.1:1149232-1149652 GCF_053557995.1 Bacillus sp. XB1
CCAGTGTTACCTTGAGGTCCAGTAGGTCCAGGAGGCCCGCCAGAAGGTCCGGTAGGTCCGGTAACTCCTATACCAGTAGCACCCGTGTTACCTTGAACACCTTGAGGTCCAGTGGCACCAGTAGCACCCGTGTTACCTTGAACACCTTGAGGTCCGGTAGCGCCAGTGTTACCTTGAGGTCCCTGAGGTCCAGTAGCGCCAGTAGCACCCGTGTTACCTTGAACACCTTGAGGTCCGGTAGCGCCGGTAGCACCTGTGTTACCTTGAGCACCTTGAGGTCCAGTAGCACCCGTGTTACCTTGAACACCTTGAGGTCCGGTAGCGCCCGTGTTACCTTGAGCACCTTGAGGTCCAGTAGCACCCGTGTTACCTTGAACACCTTGAGGTCCAGTGGCACCGGTAGCGCCAGTAGCACCCGTG
>NZ_JBNRIL010000003.1:0-373710 GCF_053557995.1 Bacillus sp. XB1
TTTTTATTTTATTTACAAATCTTAATTGACGTTGTTAATCCTATAATTACTCCCACACAAAGTGGTGTTGTTTCTGGTTGTACATCTGATGCCCCTTGAATTTCCGCTAATTCTTCCTCACTTAATTCATTTAGCGCTTTTCCAGATGGGTGTTTCGGTAAGTCTTTTAACTTTTCTCTTACTTGTGGATCTTTCCACGCCTCTACTAACTCTTCTTTTGTGAACTTGTATTCTCTTGACATTTCATTCATCCTCTCGTTTTAGTTTTTATTTTATTTACAAATCTTAATTGACGTTGTTAATCCTATAATTACTCCCACACAAAGTGGCGTTGTTTCTGGTTGTACATCTGATGCCCCTTGAATTTCCGCTAGTTCTTCTTCGCTTAATTCATTTAGCGCTTTTCCAGATGGGTGTTTCGGTAAGTCTTTTAGCTTTTCTCTTACTTGTGGATCTTTCCACGCCTCTACTAACTCTTCTTTTGTGAACTTGTATCCTTTTGACATTTCATTCATCCTCTCGTTTTGGTTTTTTATTTTATTTACAAATCTTAATTGACGTTGTTAATCCTATAATTACCCCCACACAAAGTGGTGTTGTTTCTGGTTGTACATCTGATGCCCCTTGAATTCCCGCTAGTTCTTCTTCACTTAATTCATTTAACGCTTTACCCGATGGATGTTTCGGTAAATCTTTTAACTTTTCTCTTACTCGTGGATCTTTCCAAGCCTCTACTAACTCTTCTTTTGTAAACTTGTATCCTTTTGACATTTCATTCATCCTCTCGTTTTAATTTTTATTTTATTTACAAATCTTAATTGACGTTGTTAATCCTATAATTACTCCCACACAAAGTGGTGTTGTTTCTGGTTGTACATCTGATGCCCCTTGGATTTCCGCTAATTCTTCCTCACTTAATTCATTTAGCGCTTTTCCAGATGGGTGTTTCGGTAAGTCTTTTAGCTTTTCTCTTACTTGTGGATCTTTCTACGCCTCTACTAACTCTTCTTTTGTGAACTTGTATCCTTTTGACATTTCATTCATCCTCTCGTTTTGTTTTTTTATTTTTATTTACAAAGTTTAATTGACGTTGCAGGTAAAACCGTTAACCTTACACACATCGGTGTTGTAGCTACTTGCACATCTGATGCTCCTTGGACTTCCGCTAACTCTTCCTCACTTAATTCGTTTAGTACTTTCCCTGATGGATGGTTCGGTAAATCCTTTGATTTCTCCCTTACTTGTGGGTCTTTCCATGCTGCTACTAATTCCTCTTTTGTAAATTTAAATTTCTTTACCATTTCATTCCTCCTTTTATTTTTCTATTTATTTATTTGTTTGTTTGTTGTTCTCTACAGTTATAAATTTACAAGATTCAAAGTTTTTAGGTAACTTCGCAAAATTGCATATTTTTAACATTTTTAAAATAAAAAATTCCTAACCTACAAAATGTAAGTTAGGAATTTCAGCTCCGGATTCAACAGTAAATAAACAATAATAGGCTAACAATAACATCAAAAAAGCCCTTTGCACGTGGTATTTTTACTTACCACACAAAGGGCTTCTGCACAAAATAATATTAAAGCTTATATAACGCGCCCAGAGGGATTCGAACCCCCGGCAGACGTGGTACCGGAAACCACCGCTCTATCCGACTGAGCTATGGGCGCATGATTATAGAAAACACTTCATTTTCTTCTCATAATAATAGCAATAAAATCCATCTAAATCAATAAAAATATCCCCGTAATACCTTATGCATCTTAGCTAAAAGCATATAAAATCCATTCCACCCCTAAATTTTCCAATCATAAATTCTCCCCAACTCACAAATTATAATCTTTGAATTGATATTCCAAAGGGGGCTTCATTCAATGACTGTAATTACAAAATTAAAGCAGACTGTTTCTGGATTAAAAAGTGCACAAGCTAGCTTAGAGGGATTCGCTCTTGATACGGATAACCAACAAGCTAAGCAACTTTTCCAAACAGCTGCGCAGCAAACACAAACGATTATCGATTCTTTAAACCCACGTGTTGAAGAAGTCCAACAAGAAGAACCACAATACTCACAGCAATAACGAATCAATCTTGCTGTGAAATAGAAAAAGGATGATATGCAGTCATCCTTTTTCTATCACATTACATATTGCAATAGAAATGGAATGATAATTATGCGAAAACTCGGCCTCATAACCGCATTATTTGCACTTCTATTTAGCTCTTTTACCGGATGTGATAATAGTCCTTTAGATAAAAAAGTGAAAGAAGAAGCAAAACGAACGGAGAAAGAAAAAGGCCCAAAGTTAACAAAGACGAGTACGGAATCCTTTAATCAATCTATATCACAAGGAGCGAAGAAAAGAGCTCTCGCTATGGATGAAATTATAAAAAGCACAGCAGTGAATTCAAATTTAGATCTCTACATAGCAGTTACACCTGAGCATCACGAAAGGTTTGGATTAAAGCCGTTGCGCAGCAAACTTCAAAAGCAACTAAGTGATGAGCACCCTACTTTCGATGTTCGTGTCAGTACAGATAAAAAAATCTTTATGTTACTCGAAAAACTCGAAAGAAAAATTAAGGAAAAAGAAGTATCTAAAGATGAAATTAATAAACAATTAAAATTCATTGGTAAAAAAATGGAGTCTAACACTTAACGCTTTTTAAAAGAAAAGGAAGGATTGCAATGTCTAGTAAAGATAAAAACTTAACCCCTGTACAACAGGAGTATAAAAAATTCGAACAAGAACGCGAACCGAAACGACCTGTCTTAAAAAATTGTATAAAAGCCTTTTTCGTCGGTGGTTTTATTTGCTTCATCGGACAACTCATTTCTACTTTTTACATCACATATTTTGATTTCACTGAACGCTCAGCAGGCAATCCAACAGTCGCAACGCTCATTTTCATCTCCATGTTACTAACTGGATTTGGTATATACGATCGTTTTGGACAGTTTGCCGGTGCTGGTACAGCTGTACCTGTTACTGGATTTGGTAACTCTGTTATTGCCGCATGTATTGAGCATCGAACGGAAGGATTTGTCCTTGGCGTTGGCGGCAATATGTTTAAACTAGCTGGTTCTGTTATTTTATTTGGTGTATTTTCCGCTTTCGTCATCGCACTTATTAAAACTATTCTCGTTCAATGGGGAGGGCTATAAATGTTACAAGGACACCGAACGTGGGTATTTGAAAACAAACCAGTCATTATCTCAACAGGGGTTGTCGGTGGACCATTTGAAGCAAAGGGGAACATCCCAGAAGACTTCGATATCCTTCATGAAGATTTATGGCTCGGACAAGATTCCTATGAAAAAGCACATAAGATTTTATTCGAAGAAGCTTGTAGTCGCGCTACTGAAAAAGCAGAGCTTCGTAAAGATGATATTCAATTCGTACTCGCAGGAGATTTAATTAATCAAATTACTCCAACAAGCTTTGCTTGCCGCACACTTGGGACTCCTTATCTCGGATTATTCGGGGCTTGCTCTACTTCTATGGAAGGTTTAGCACTTGGGGCAAGTATCGTAAATGCAAAAGGTGCAAAATATTTATTAACTGGAGCTTCAAGCCATAATACAGCTGTAGAAAAACAGTTCCGCTACCCTACCGAATACGGTGGACAAAAGCCGCCTACTGCACAGTGGACAGTAACCGGAGCAGGAGCCGCTATTTTAAGCGATACTGGACACGGTCCAAGAGTAACCTCTGCAACAATCGGCCGAGTGGTTGATATGGGATTAACGGATCCATTTAATATGGGAGGCGCAATGGCTCCAGCTGCAGTTGATACAATTGAAGCCCATTTACGTGAACGTCAAATTGATGCCTCTTACTACGATTTAATCGTAACAGGCGATCTCGGACATGTAGGACGCGAAATTGCTTATGACTTACTACATAAACACGGAACGAAAGTAACGAGCGAACAATTTCAAGATTGCGGAATTATCATTTATAGAGAAGGACAACCTGTCATAGCTGGTGCTAGCGGACCTGGATGTTCCGCAACAGTCGTATACGGTCATTTATTAAACCGAATGAAAAGAGGAGAGTTCAAAAAAATACTTGTCGTTGCGACAGGCGCTTTACTATCTCCACTTACATTCCAACAAGAAGAAACGATTCCGTGTATCGCTCACGCCGTTTCGATTGAATTTGGAGGTGCAACGCAATGATTTTTTTCTGGGCTTTCGTCATTGGCGGACTTATATGTGTAATCGGCCAACTTATGTTTGATGTCGGCAAACTAACACCTGCTCATACAATGGCAACACTCGTTGTTGCTGGAGCTATATTAGATGGATTTAATTTGTATGAGCCATTAATTGATTTCGCTGGAGCCGGGGCAACTGTACCTATTACAAGCTTTGGTAATGCCCTCGTTCATGGCGCAATGGAAGAAGCTGCAAAACATGGCATCGTTGGCGTTATTACCGGCATGTTTAAAGTAACGAGCGCCGGTGTATCAGCGGCTATTATTTTCGGCTTCATTGGAGCATTGTTATTCAAACCGAAAGGATAAGAGGTGTTTATATGACTGTTATCGCTAGCGTAAAAACTTGCCTTGCTAGTGTAAGGGGCGCTCAAGCAAGTTTAAGCTCCCTTTCATTAAATTCACAAGACGAAGAATCAAAACGCGTATTTCATGAATGTATGTTAGAAATGGACAGCGTCATCGCTGATTTAAAGGATAGAATTTCAGTATTAGAACGTGAAGAACCTCAATATAAAGGGTTTTAAGTAGACTGGAGGAAACGACTATGTCTCACCTGCCGGAATGGACACTTGTCATTCTTCGCTCTGTATTCATATTAATTATTTTATTCGCTATTACGAAATGGTTAGGCAAAAGACAAATCTCTCAGCTTTCCTTTTTTGAATACATAGCCGGAATGACGATTGGTGACATCGCTGCCCAAGTATCTACAGGGCTCGATTCAAAATTTTTTCACGGCGTCTTTGCGATACTCATTTTCGCTGTGGTACCTTTTTTAACAGGAATCCTCTCTTTAAAGAACAAAACAGCTCGGGACTTCTTTGAAGGGAAATCTACCGTATTAATAAAAGACGGAAAGATACTCGAAGATAACTTAAAGAAAGAAAAATATACGAGTGACGAATTACTGGAACTTCTCCGTGGAAAAAGTGCGTTCAGCGTAGCTGAAGTCGAATTTGCTGTCTTAGAACCGAGCGGAGAATTAAATGTATTATTAAAGAAAGATTCCCAGCCACTTACAGCAAAAGACATCGGTTTAAAAGTACCAAACGAGAAAGAACCACAAACTGTTATTATGGATGGAAATGTACTAGATGAACCTCTTTCAGCAAGCGGACATAACCGCGCTTGGCTACATTCAGAATTAGAAAAACTCGGTGTTGTTATTGAAAATGTCTTCCTCGGTCAAGTGGATTCATACGGACAACTTACTATCGACATTTACAATGACAAACTCCAAATGCCTTCTCCTCAAAACAAACCTTTATTATTAGCATCTTTAAAAAAATGTCATGCTGATCTTGAACTATTTTCCCTAGAAACAAAGTCGAAATCAGCAAGCGAAATGTATAGTAAAAACGCGAAACAAATCGAAAAGATTTTAAATAAAGTAACCTATCTTTTAAAAGACTAATTATCGAAAGAACGCTTCAGTTAAAAGGCGTTCTTTTCTTTTTTCTCCAGTTTTCATAACGTTTAAATTTATGTAATTCGGTTATGATGTTGAAGATACATAAGCAGGGAATTTCGAAAACATAGCGAATATTTCATGGTACAACTACATATTTTTTTGATTTAAAGTGGTTTCGTTTGACCTTTATTGACCATAATTGTATTATAAGACTAAGAAAGCTTTATAAGGAGGAAATAACAGATGAATTTAATTCCTACAGTAATTGAACAAACAAATCGTGGAGAACGCGCTTACGATATTTACTCTCGACTATTAAAAGACCGCATCATTATGCTTGGTAGTGCAATTGATGACAACGTAGCTAACTCAATCGTTTCCCAGCTTTTATTCTTGGAATCTCAAGATCCAGAAAAAGATATTCACATCTACATCAACAGCCCTGGTGGTTCTATCACAGCAGGTATGGCAATCTATGATACAATGCAGTTTATTAAGCCACAAGTATCAACAATCTGTATCGGTATGGCAGCATCTATGGGTGCATTCTTACTTGCAGCAGGTGAAAAAGGAAAACGTTATGCACTTCCAAACAGTGAAGTAATGATTCACCAACCACTTGGCGGAGCACAAGGTCAAGCGACTGAAATCGAAATCGCTGCAAAACGTATCCTATTCTTACGTGAAAAACTAAACCAAATTCTTGCTGACCGCACTGGTCAACCACTTGAAGTACTACAACGCGACACAGACCGCGACAACTTCATGACAGCAGAAAAAGCTTTAGAATACGGTTTAATCGATAAAATCTTTACAAATCGTTAATTAATTTAAAGCGAAAGCGGCTCGTTTAGAATCGCAGGGCGATGGAGCACCTGATTCCGAGGCGCTTTTTGCCTCGAATGAAGGGGCGAAACAACCGGAGATTCTAGCCGCTGAAGCTAGATACATAAAAAAGCGCCCTATTACAGGGCGCTTTTTTATTATCATGCACCTCCGTCTGGATACCCACCTTGGTATTTACCTAAATATATCAGCGATTTTTCAAATATATCGACCGTAACTCCGATTATATCGGCGATTATTTTAATATATCGACGTTTCGACACCACTTATCGACTTACCGACAATTCTCGACAAGCACGTACCCCTTAAATACCCCTCCCCGCTAATTCGTACAGACAACAAAACAAAAAAGCTATCGCATATACGCGATAGCTTTTTATTGTACATATGCAGCTAATGCTTCTAAAGCCTCTTCTGCATCTGAACCTTCTGTTGTAATTGTTATCATGCTTCCAGTTCCAATTGCTAAGCTCATAATCCCCATTATGCTCTTTGCATTTACTGTCTTTCCATCTTTCTCGATGAAGATATCTGCATGAAAGCGATTTGCCTCTTGTACAAACAACGCAGCCGGACGTGCTTGTAAACCGTTTTTTAATGAAACCTGAACTCTTTTTTGAACCACAGCTCCATTTCCCCTTTAACCTCTTATTTTTTTGCTACCGTTTCCCCCGCGCGTAATTTCTCTGCAATTTCATCGATTTTACGCAAACGATGATTAATACCCGACTTACTAATCTTCCCCCCGGATACCATCTCACCTAACTCTTTCAATGTTACATCTTGATAATCTCTTCGTAATTGTGCAATCTCTTGTAGTTTATCCGGCAATATATCAAGACCAACTGTCTCATCAATGTAACGAATATTTTCAATCTGCCTTAGTGCTGCACCAATTGTTTTATTTAAATTAGCTGTTTCGCAGTTCACTAAACGATTTACAGAATTACGCATATCACGTACGATTCGAATATCTTCAAATCTTAAAAGTGCATTATGAGCACCTATAATATTTAAAAACTCTGTAATTTTTTCTGCTTCTTTCAAATACGTAATGTACCCTTTTCTTCTCTCCAGCGTCTTACTATTTAAATCAAATCCGTTCATCAGTTCACATATAGCATCATTATGTTCCTTATATAACGAAAAGATTTCTAAATGATAAGATGATGTTTCTGGGTTATTTACTGAACCACCTGCTAAAAATGCTCCGCGTAAATACGATCGTTTACAACATTTCTTCTCAATCAATTCTTGTGATATATTTCGAATAAATGAAAAGTCATCTCGAACGATATGAAGATCAGCTAATATTTCACGAGACTTCTCAACAAGCCGCACAATATATACATTATTTTTCTTCAAGCGCATTTTTTTACGAACAAGCAATTCTACCGTCACGTCATATCCTTTTTTCAAAAGCGTATAAATCCTTCTTGCAATTGCCGCATTTTCCGTTTGAATATCGATAGATAGACGACGGTTTGAAAAAGAAAGCGACCCGTTCATTCGAAGTAGCGCTGATAATTCTGCTTTCTCACAGCATTCCTTCATCTCAAGATTCGTCAACTCTTTCTTTGTTTCTGATGCAAATGACACAGTCAACACCTCCTTATACGATTATTGCGGAACAAAATTCTTGTCCTATATGAATGAGGAGCGCTACCTCAAACGAGGCAACGCATATTTATAACAATGAATATAAAATCGAAGCTAACTTTAACGTATCATGCCTTACAACATGATCATCATACTTCGCTAATCCCTCTTGAATAACATCAATATTATTTTCAACAAAACGTTCTTCATCCACTACAACTGGTGTAGACATTTCTTCATCATATAACTTACGTAATTCACAAGGAATCTCACGGTTATTTACAATTGCAGTATTGATAAATGGTTGCCCTAAATGATCGTGTAACGCCTGCACATGATCAAAAGCAGTATATCCCATCGTTTCACCCGCTTGTGTCATAACGTTACATACATATACCTTCTTCGCCTTTGCAGCAAGAACAGCGTCTCCAATTTTGTTAACAACTAAATTGGGTAATATACTCGTATACAAACTTCCTGGGCCGAAAACAAGTAAATCAGCTCGTTTAATCTCAGCCAACGTTTCATGCAATGGCTCTACATCTTCTGGAGTCAAAAAGACGCGATTAATCTTCTTTCCGTAATAAGGAATCTTTGATTCACCTGTTACAATTTCTCCATCTTCAAGTTCCGCATGAAGTACCGCACTTTGATTCGCTGCTGGTAATACACGTCCTCTGACATTTAATACTTTACTTGTTTCTGTAATTGCATGGAAAAAGTCGCCTGTAATCGAGGTCATACCTGCCAACAATAGATTTCCTAACGCATGACCTTTCAGTCCGTCTCCTGTTGTGAAACGGTGCTGAAATAAAGCTTCCACCAGTGGCTCTACATCCGATAACGCAACAAGTACGTTACGGATGTCACCTGGAGGTGGAATTTCTAGCTCATCACGTAATCTACCCGAACTACCACCATCATCAGCGATTGTAACAACTGCTGTAATATCAACAGGATATTGCTTTAATCCTCTTAATAAAACAGAGAGTCCAGTTCCGCCTCCCATGATGACAATTTTAGGCTTTCTCTCTTTTTTCATCCCTTAATGGCCCTTTCTCTTCTCCACATCACGATGAGATACATGAACACTATACTCTGGTTTCAAATGTTTCCCAAGGTATTCTGTAAGCGTAACAGAACGATGCTGTCCACCTGTACATCCAATTGCAATTACAAGTTGACTTTTGCCTTCTCTTTTATAATGAGGCAGCATGAAAGTAATCAGATCCGTCAACTTCTCTAAAAACTTATGTGTCTCATTAAATTTCAGTACATACGAAGAAACTTCTTCATCTAGTCCTGTTAATGGCTTCATGTGTGGAATGTAATATGGATTTGGTAAAAAACGAACATCAAATACTAAATCTGCATCAATTGGAATACCGTACTTAAATCCAAATGACATAACATTTACACGAAATGCTTGCTCAGTTTCTGTTGAGAACAAGTGAACAATTTTTTCACGTAATTCTTTTGGTTTTAAATCCGATGTATCAAGCACAATATTCGCTCGTGCCTTCATATCTGTTAATAAATTGCGCTCTGCTTCGATTCCCTTTAATGGCAAACCAGTTGGTGCAAGTGGATGCGAACGTCTCGTTTCTTTATAACGAGTTACAAGCGTACTATCTTTCGCATCTAAAAATAAAATATGAGGAATAATCCATGTACGTTCTGATAAATCATCAAGTGCTCCCCATAAATGTTCGAAAAACTCGCGGCCACGTAAATCAATACCAAGTGCCACTTTATTCATTTTCCCTTTTGAATCCGCCATAAGCTCAATAAACTTTGGCAATAACATCGGTGGTAAATTATCTACACAAAAATATCCTAAATCTTCAAAACTTTGTAAAGCTACTGTTTTTCCAGCTCCAGACATCCCTGTAATAATTACCATTTTTATATCATTATTCTCTGTCATCGTATCCTCTCCTTGACGGTTTAACTCGGATCTAATCGATATGAAAGCAACTCAAAATCTGGGGTATATACAAATGTACCGTAGATTATGCCATTTCCTTTAATTAAATAATCAATAATGTGATAATCTCCTGGCGCCATTGCTAAATCATCAATTTTATCAAATGTATGCCAACCAATGATGCCTTCTTCGCTCTCTAGTTTGTTTTCTCCTGCAAAATCTGTCGCTAAAAAGGAGAACATCATCCATTCAGAAACAACTTTATCACCTTCTTGGATGACAAAGGTGAAGACCCCCTTTAACGCTGGATTTTTCAAATAAATACCTGTTTCTTCGCGATATTCGCGAACAACGGAATCTCTTACAGTCTCACCACGCTCCATTTTCCCGCCTGGTGCAACCCACCAATTTCGGCGAGGTTTTTGGAGTAAGAGTACTTCATTATCTCTAATTAACACACAGTTTGTCACTCTTTGCATGTTTCTTCACCTCAGCTACTTGCAGTAAAATTCCTCACTGCATACTTCTTTCATTATACTATCAAAAACAGTTTGCTACAACGAAGGAGCCAGTCCTCTTTCGCTAAGCATATGCTACTCAGCAATTTTAAAAAGCTTTCTATAACAAGCAATGTAAATGCTTATACTTTTAATGAATAGCATGAAAAATCCCCTTAACGATTTTTATCGCCAAGGGGATTAAAGCCCTTATTTCTTACCGAAATAAGTAACAATCGCAAATCCTAAAATAAAGGTAATGATTGAACTTATAATTGAAAATCCACCAGTCGGAATCCCTGGGAATACAATTACAATCGAACCGATTACAAGTCCAATAATTGCCGCAAATGTCATACTTTTATAACGATCTAATAAAAAACTAATACCTTTACTACTTACAACAAATCCAACCATAACACCAGCACCGATAACCACGATTAAAGGTAAGTTAAGTGTAGTTAAAGCGTTAATTGCTGTTGGATACACACCAATAATTAATAAAATAAACGATCCACTAATCCCAGGAAGCAGCATGGCCATACTAGCCATCCATCCTGCGAAAAATAAACCAATTGCATTTAAAATTGTTAACGTCGTAATCGGATCTGCTGCCTTATCTGGTTTAAAGAAAGCTGTAATCGCAACAAGAATTGCTGCAACTATTAATAAAACGATGTGCTTACCTTTAAACGACGACTTTGCATCAGCTTCCCTCATTAACATCGGTAATATACTAATAATTAAACCGAGGAAGAAAAATTGAGTCGGTTCATAATGATTTGCAAGTAAATATTTAATAACGTGACTTAACGTTAAAAATGCAGCTGCCACACCAGCTGCAAGGGGAATTAAAAATCCTAAATGTTTTTTCCATTCACGACTAAAGAATCCACTAATTGCCGCAAGCAATTGTTCATAAATCCCTAACACAACAGCGATTGTACCGCCGCTCACACCAGGAATTAAATCACTAACGCCCATACAAAATCCACGATATATATTACGCCATTCCATACTGAATAAATTCCTCATTTCTTATAGTGATTTTTTCCGTAAAGTCCAGTATATCAATAAGAAAGCTTATAATCCTTATATTTTTTGACAAAACTTTGACATTTTCACACAAAAAAAGAAGAAAGCTCCTGTCGGTAGCTTTCTTCTCAAAAGGTATATTATCCCTTATTTTTCTGATACAGTTTTTAATTCCTCTAATAATTCTTCTACGTAATGTTGTGCACTTTGCGCTGCAATACTACCGTCACCTGTTGCAGTTACAATTTGACGAAGCATTTTTTCACGAACATCACCAGCTGCGAAAATACCAGGGATTTTCGTTTCCATACGCTCGTTCGTTTCAAGGTAACCATTTTCATTTGTAATACCTAGTTCAACAAATGGTTTTGATAAAGGTAACATACCGATGTATACGAATACGCCGTCAGTTTTGACTTCTTTCTCTTCTCCACTATTTACGTCCACAAGTGTTACACTTCCTACTTTACCACTTGCTTCGTTGATTTCTTTTATAGTGTGATTCCAAATGAAATCTACTTTTTCGTTTTGGAAAGCACGGTCTTGTAAAATTTTCTGTGCACGAAGCGTGTCACGACGGTGAACGATCGTTACTTTTGATGCGAAGCGTGTTAAGAACACACCCTCTTCAACAGCAGAATCTCCGCCACCAATTACGATAAGCTCTTTTCCTTTAAAGAATGCTCCGTCACATACTGCACAATATGATACACCGCGGCCGCCAAGTTCTGTTTCACCCGGTACACCAATTTTTTTATACTCTGCACCGCTTGCAACGATAATTGCACGTGCTTTATATTCTTTTTTACCAGCAATAATTGTTTTGTATTCTTTACCATCGATGACTTCTTTCACATCACCGTATGCATATTCAGCACCAAATTTCTTCGCATGCTCAAACATTTTATTTGATAAATCTGGTCCTAAAATAGACTCATAACCTGGGTAGTTTTCTACATCTTCCGTGTTTGCCATTTGGCCACCTGGAATACCACGCTCAAGCATTAATGTGCTTAAATTTGCACGAGATGTATATACTGCAGCTGTCATACCAGCTGGTCCTGCACCAATAATAACGACATCATAAATTTTTTCTTCTGACACACTATTCACTCCTATCCATTCCTACACAATTAAGTTACCCTCATTATACTGTTAGCATCATTTTTTTCCCAATGATTTGCTTATCTTATGTGTGCGTACGCTTAACAGCTTGCACATACTTTCGGACAGTCGCTACAGATACATTATATACATCTCCAAGCTCCGACTGTGTCATTTTATTTCCTTGTTCGCCGCGTACAATGTATTCAATCGCAGCTGACCAGCCGTACACATTTGTAAATATGTCTCCAGATGTATATAAACGTATGAACGTACAAAACCAAAAGTGTAAACACTCTTCAATTAATTCATCATCTTTTTTCGTATAATTGTATAATGCATCCGCAATTCTCGCGCACTGCTCAAATTGCTGTAAATCAGCTGGAATACTCTTATGACTATTAAGTAAAAAGAAGTACTTTGCAAGTTGCGATACGATGGGAACACCGTTCTTCGCTTGCGTTATATCAAAGAAGAATCCAACCTTCTCCGGCGTTGACAATTCATTCATTAAATATAAAGCTAGCATTTGTTCTTCTAGCGTCGCACTTTGCTGAAATGATTTTCGTAATTCTTCAAATAACACGTTTTGCCCTTCATCTGCTAAATTCAGCGCATTCCACGGTTCTTTTCCCTTTTTATCAGGATGTAATTCCACGACATATTGCCACATTTTTTCAGCTAGTTGCTGATCTTTCACCATATACGCAGAATATGCAAACCAATAATAAAAACTAACGTCTCCCTCATATCCTTGACGCTTTAATAGTTTGAACCACTTATATGCATGCTCGAAATAACCAATTGTTGCAAGTGTAGTTCCCAGTTTCAAACGATGTTCAAATGAAATCGGATATACCGAAACTAGCTGTCCCGCTAATGCTTCTACTTGTTTATGCTCTCCAATTGAATATAGAAAAATAAGCGTATTACAAAGCGCATGTATATTGCCAGGATTTTTCTCCAAAATCATTTCTGTTAACTTCAGTGCTTTGTCTACATTACCAGATTGAAAATGTGCAATGGCTAAATTATTATGACCTGACCAAAATTCCGGATAATCTTTCGTAACAATTTCTAATGTAGCAATTGCTTCTTCCAATTGTCCATTACGAATATAGCGATTCGCTTCTTCCTGCATAACAATTAAATCATCTTCATCTTCAATCTCTTCCGCACCCATTGCTTCTTCTTCCATAATCTCAAGAAGTTCTAACGTATCTTCTACGAATTCCTTCTCTTTTGCAACTTCTAAATAACGATCTGCATATTTCTTAGCCTGTTGAAATAACCCCATATATGCATAATTATTTGCAATAAAATAATAGCACTGTTCAAGTTCTGGATTAGATCTAACTAACTTTAAGAAGATTTGATTCGATTCTTGATATTCACCAGCCTCAGATAATACTGATGCTAATTGACATAAAATAAACGGCTCCTTCTCACTTTGTGCCGCTCTTCGAAAATATTTAATTGCATCTTGCAATTTTTGTCCTTTGTAAGCTCTCATCCCTTTTTTATAAAAGAAGTCCGCTAATTGATTAAAAGAGATAACTTGTCCGTTCTCCTTATATATCCTTTGATTTTTCCCCATATATCCTCCAGTTTTTTGTTTTCTTCGTTCACACATTCTTCTATCTATAAGTATAAACGATTCCGTAAAAAACAAAACAGTATATTATACTCAATTATTTCCTTTTTATTCATAAAAAAAGAGGAGAAATGTTACATTTTCACCATGAACCTTCTCTTGCGGTCATTTGCTCTTTCGTATAAATAATACGCATTGGATTTCCACCTACGAAAGCACCGCTCGGTACATCTCTATGAACAAGTGTGCCAGCTGAGACAGTCGCACCGTCTCCAATTTTCACACCTGGTAATATTGTTACATTCGCTCCAATCATTACTTCATTTCCAATGACGATTTCGCCAAGTCGATATTCACGAATTAAATATTCATGTGCTAAAAGCGTTGTGTTATAGCCAATAATCGAATTCTCTCCCACAGTTATCTTTTCTGGGAACATAATATCCGGCATTACCATAAGCGCAAATGATGTTTTCTTTCCTACTTTCATCCGTAAAAAAGTGCGGTACAACCAATTTTTTACGGATAAAAATGGCGTGTAACGCGCAATTTGGATAATAATAAAGTTTTTCATTACCTTCCAAAAAGACACTGTTTTATACACATTCCATAACGAATTTTCTCCTGAAACAGGATAGCGCGTTGTCCGTCGCACTTAGCTCGCTCCTCTACTAACTTACTTGGACCTTTATGAACGGTTCATATTAGACAAAATCGGTAACAAATCACTCATTTTATCTAGCATAAATTCCGGCTTGTAAGCCTCCAAATACGCTCTACCTTTCAACGTCCATGAAACCGCAGCTGTTTTCGTCCCCGCATTTTGACCACCGACAATATCATGATGATTATCCCCAACCATCAATGCCTCTTCTGGTTTTGCATCTAATAATTCAAGCGCTTTTTGAAGTGGCTCCGGATGTGGTTTCACATGCTCTACATCATCAATTGTCACGACAACATCAAAAAATTCATCAAGCTTTGAGAACTGTAATCCCATCTCAACGGTTTGTCTCGCTTTCGTTGTAACAATACCAACTTTATAACCTTGCTTCTTCAACTCTCGAACTGTTTCATATACAGTTTCATATTCTTCTACTAATTCATCATGATGATCATGGTTAAATTTGCGATAGCTAGTAATCATCTCTTCAACCTTACTTTCATCAATCTTGCTGAAAGTATCATGCAAAGATGGACCGATAAATGGCAACACATCTTCACGCTTATATTGATTTGGATAATATGTATTTAAAGTATGTAAAAACGAAGAAATAATAAGTTCATTTGTATTAATTAAAGTTCCATCTAAATCAAATAACACGGTATTTATTCTCATCGCCTTAGTCCTTTCGCCTTCCTGAATATGAAAGAAGCAGCATCTTATAATAAGATGCTACTTGTCTCTAATTTTCTAAATATCTTTTATCAGCTTGCCCCATTTTTCGTCTCACAATAATGAAAATAATAGAAATAACAACAAGTCCAATTGACATTACTTGTGCAATACGAAGTGGTCCTAGCATTAAACTATCTGTACGTAAGCCTTCTACGAAGAAGCGTCCTACTGAATACCAAATTAAATATGTGAAGAATAACTCCCCGCGACGTAAATTCACTTTTCTTAATGCAAGTAGTAAAATTACGCCTGCAAAATTCCATAATGATTCATATAAAAACGTCGGATGATAGTACACACCCTCAATATACATTTGATTAATAATGAAATCTGGTAAATGAAGACCTTCTAAAAACTGTCTCGTTACTTCATCACCATGCGCCTCTTGGTTCATAAAGTTTCCCCATCGGCCAATTGCTTGTCCTAGTAAAATACTTGGTGCAGCAATATCAGCCAACTTCCAGAAGGAAACCCCGCGTCGCTTCGCAAAAAGAATTCCGGTAATAACAGCTCCGATTAAACCACCATGAATCGCCAAACCACCTTGACGAATATTAATAATTTGACTCGGATTTTGTGCGTAATATTCCCATTCAAAAATAACATAGTACATTCTCGCAAAAAGAATAGCGATCGGTACTGCAATTAATACAAGGTCAACAAATGTATCTTTTGGAATACCTAGCCTTTCTCCCTCGCGAGTTGCCAGCCAAAGACCTAATAGCACACCTGTACCGATAATAATCCCGTACCAATACACAGGAAACGGCCCAAGTTGGATAGCTACACGGTCAAGCTGTGGTACAGAAGCTAACAGCATATGTATATGACCTCCCTCTCCAAAGTTTACTCCTGATTTCCTAACTCAATTGCACTCATTAATCGTTCAGAGAACTGCTGTGCTGCATTGACTCCCATACGTTTCAAACGGAAGTTCATCGCTGCTACTTCAATAATAACAGCCAAGTTTCGACCAGGACGAACTGGAAGTGTAATCTTCGTAAGTTCTGTATCAATAATCTTCATCTTCTCTTCATCAAGACCTAAGCGATCGTAATTTTTCTTTTGATCCCAAATTTCAAGATTAATAACAAGTGTAATACGCTTATAATTTCGCACTGCCCCTGCACCGAATAACGTCATAACGTTAATAATGCCTAGACCACGAATTTCTAATAAATGCTCAATTAAATCTGGTGAACTTCCGACTAACATGTCTTCATCTTCTTGACGAATTTCTACACTATCATCCGCAACAAGACGGTGACCACGCTTTACAAGCTCAAGAGCTGTCTCACTTTTACCAACACCACTTTGACCTGTAATTAAAACACCAACGCCGTAAATATCTACTAACACACCATGAACAGCTGTTGTTGGTGCTAACTTACCTTCTAAATAGTTTGTTAAACGACTTGATAATCTCGTTGTCGTTTGAGAAGAACGTAATAAAGGCATACCTGATTCACGTGATGCTTGTAATAACTCATCTGGTACATCTTGATTACGAGTTACAATAATACATGGCGTCTCCTCAGTACAAAGCGCTTTCATTCTCTCTTGTTTTTGCTCTGACGTTAACGTGTCAAAGAAAGTAAGCTCCGTTTTACCAAGAAGCTGCACACGATCTGCTGGATAGTATGTAAAAAATCCTGCCATTTCAATTCCAGGTCGTGATAAATCACTTGTATCAATTGGACGATGAATACCTTCTTCACCACTGATTAACTCCAATTGAAATTGTTCAATTAAATCTTTTGTCCTTACTTTCGGCATATGTATAAACCTCCACTCCGCTGCGGGTTCAGTCTCGTTTGATGTAAAATTCCATTCTATCGGATATTGTACCATTTTTTTCTGAAAACAAGAAATACGGTTTCTAATAAATAGAAAAAAACATTTCATACGAATAATGAAATGTTTTTCTTTTTGTCACTTTCTCTTTTTTTCATATAGAGGCTCAACAATTGCCTTTTCAATTATCATATTAAAAATTGAAATACAAATTGCCGCAACAATCGCTACACCAAATCCTGATATATTAAAAGCATCTCCTAATAATGAATCTGCTATTTTTAACGTAATCGCATTAATAACAATTAAGAAGAAGCCGAAAGTTACAACAGTAATTGGTAGCGTAATTAAAATTAAAAATGGCTTTACGAACACATTTAAAACCGCCAATATAATACTCGCAATAATTGCAGTTTGTATATTTGCTACGTAAAATGCATCTGGTGCAATCCCTTTTAAAAGTCCCGATACAGCGATTAACACAACGCTATTTACAAGAAGTGATACAATCCATCTCATTTCGTCACACATCCTTTTAAACATATATATTTCATCATACGCTAATAGATAATAAACGCAAGTATGATACGAACACTTATATCAACTTATTCTATCTTTCATGCTTGTATACCTACTAACATTTCTTAGTAAAATAAGGGCCGCACCATCTATGTTCATGAGTTTTTACAAAAGTCCAAGTGAACTCTTTATCTACAATATAGATATCACCTTTATACGCATCGTCCCTCTCACACAATATATCATCCATATGTAACAAACTCGCATCCTTTATTAACAGTACCTCATCACAGTGTTGATAGAAAATGTAGCACTCCTTTTTCACTTCATTATGAAACGCGTTCTTTGCTTCTTTCCCCTCTAAACACTTCTTTTTCTCATAACTAAATATGTGCCATAGATAATCACATCCATACTTATCTCCATAAAGAAAAATGTCTTCTTTTTCTTCATCACTTAAATGATTTGCAAAGTTATCCTCCCAGCGCTTCCGAAAATATACACCCCAATTTTGAAACTCTCTTACCTTCATATTTTTCTTCCTTAACACCTCTAAAAACTTCATCTTCTCCCCCTATACAATAAAAACCGAGCGTCATTTCCACCCGGTTTTCATCAATAAACTTATTGCGATAATTCTACTTCTTTTATTTTCTCTTTCATTCTTGCTTTATCACGATTTAAAATCTCTTTTAAATATTTACCTGTGTACGAGCGCTCTTCTTTCACTACTTGCTCTGGCGTTCCGGAAGCAACGATTTGTCCACCTTTATCTCCACCCTCTGGTCCAAGGTCAACTATATAATCAGCTGTTTTTATCACATCTAAATTATGTTCAATTACAAGTACCGTCTCACCGCTCTCAACAAGACGTTGCAACACTTCTAGAAGACGTGCAATATCATGCGCATGCAAACCAGTCGTTGGTTCATCTAAAATGTATAACGTACGTCCTGTAGAGCGACGGTGTAATTCAGAAGCTAATTTCACACGCTGTGCTTCCCCACCAGATAATGTTGTTGCTGGTTGACCTAATTTCATATAACCAAGCCCAACGTCTACAAGCGTTTGAAGTTTACGCTTAATTTTTGGGATATTAGCAAAGAACTCTACTCCATCTTCAATTGTCATCCCTAACACTTCAGAAATATTCTTATCTTTATATTTCACTTCTAACGTTTCACGGTTGTAACGTTTACCATGACAAACTTCACACGGAACGTATACGTCTGGTAAGAAGTGCATTTCGATTTTAATAATTCCATCACCACGGCACGCTTCACAACGTCCACCTTTTACATTAAAGCTGAAACGTCCTTTTTGATATCCGCGCACTTTCGCTTCATTCGTTTGTGCAAACACATCACGAATATCATCGAATACACCTGTATACGTCGCTGGATTAGAACGTGGTGTACGACCGATTGGTGATTGATCAATATCAATTACCTTATCTAAATGTTCAAGACCTTTAATCTCTTTATGAGTACCTGGCTTCGCTTTCGCTTTATATAACTTTTGAGCTAGCGATTTATATAGTACTTCATTAATCATCGTACTTTTACCAGAACCAGATACCCCTGTTACCGCTACAAACGTACCAAGCGGGAATGACATTTTCGCATTCTTTAAGTTATTCTCTTTTGCGCCGACAATCTCTACTTTACGTCCATCACCTTTACGTCTTTCAAGTGGAACTGGAATAAACTCTTTACCGCTTAAATACTTCCCTGTTAATGAATTATCATCTTGCATCACTTCAGCCGGCGTCCCTGCTGAAACGACCTGTCCACCGTGAATACCTGCACCAGGCCCTATATCAAGTAAATAGTCAGCAGCCATCATCGTATCTTCATCATGTTCAACAACAATTAACGTATTACCTAAATCGCGCATTTCTTGCAATGTACGAATAAGACGATCGTTATCACGCTGGTGTAAACCAATTGAAGGTTCATCAAGAATATAAAGTACGCCAGTTAGACGAGAACCAATTTGCGTCGCTAAACGAATACGCTGCGCCTCACCACCTGATAAAGTTCCTGCGGCACGACTTAACGTTAAATAATCTAAACCAACGTTCACTAAGAACCCAACGCGCTCCTGAATTTCTCTTAAAATTAAATGAGCTATTTTTTGTTGCTTCTCCGTTAGCTCTACATTCGAGAAGAATTCTTGTACTTCTTGAACTGAATACTTCGTTACGTCAGCAATCGTTTTATTGCCAACAAATACAGCTAAGCTCTCAGGCTTTAAGCGTCCACCTTTACACTTCGGACAAGCTTGTTCTGCCATATACTTTTCCATTTGCTCACGAATGTAATCGGAGCTCGTTTCACGATAACGACGTTCAATGTTTGGAATAACACCTTCAAATAAAATCTCATTTTCCTTTACTTGACCAAATTCATTTACATAGCGGAAATAAACCTTCTCTTCCCCGCTTCCGTACAACACTTTATCAAATAAATCTTTCGGTATATTTTTCACAGGCACATCCATATCAACGCCGTAGTGATTACATACAGATTGTAAAAGTTGCGGGTAATATTGTGAACTTGTCGGTTCCCAAGGTGCAATTGCATGTTCATTTAATGATAAATCCCAGTTCGGGATAACAAGCTCTAAATCTACCTCTAGCTTTGAACCAAGTCCATCACAAGAAGGACATGCTCCGAACGGACTGTTGAATGAGAACATACGCGGCTCTAATTCTCCGATTGAAAAACCACAATGCGGACAAGCATGATGTTCACTAAATAGAAGTTCCTCTTCTCCCATTACATCAATTAACACTCGGCCTCCGCCAAGCTTTAATGCACTTTCAAGTGAATCAGCAAGACGGCTTGCGATTCCTTCTTTTACAACAATACGGTCAATTACAACTTCAATGGAATGCTTCTTATTTTTATCTAACGTAATATCCTCAGATACATCAAGCATTTCACCATCAACACGTACACGAACATATCCTTCCTTCTTAATATCTTCAAGTACTTTCACATGTGCACCTTTACGCCCAGACACGATAGGAGCTAACACTTGTAATTTCGTACGTTCAGGATATTCAAGAACACGGTCTACCATCTGCTCTACTGTTTGTGATGTAATTTCAATCCCATGATTTGGACAAATTGGCGTACCAATTCGCGCAAATAATAAACGTAAATAATCATAAATCTCCGTTACCGTTCCGACAGTTGAACGTGGATTACGACTCGTCGTTTTTTGATCGATTGAAATCGCTGGTGACAATCCTTCAATCGTGTCCACATCCGGCTTATCCATTTGTCCTAAAAACTGGCGCGCATACGCAGATAATGATTCTACGTATCTGCGCTGCCCTTCTGCATAAATCGTATCAAATGCTAATGATGATTTCCCCGAACCAGACAATCCCGTTACAACGACAAGCTGATTTCTCGGAATGGTTACATCAATATTTTTTAAGTTATGTGCTCTAGCACCTTTTACAACGATAAAATCCTTGCTCTTACTCACTTTTTTCACCCTTCCGCTTTTAATTCTAATAGTAAATCTCTTAGTTCAGCTGCACGCTCGAAGTCTAACGCTTTTGCTGCTTCTTTCATCTCTGCTTCCATCTTCGCAATTGTCTTTTCGCGCTCTTTTTTCGTCATTTTCTTAGAAGGAGTTGCTTCGTATGTTTCTGTCTCTTCAGCAGCTGTCGTTGCACGGATAACATCACGAACGCCTTTTTGAATCGTTTTCGGTGTAATACCATGCTCTTCATTGTAAGCTTCTTGTATACTACGACGACGCTTCGTTTCTTCAATCGCAATCCCCATAGATTTCGTTATACGATCTGCATACATAATAACGCGGCCGTTTTCATTACGCGCGGCACGACCAATTGTTTGAATTAATGAACGTTCTGAACGCAAAAATCCTTCCTTATCAGCATCTAAAATAGCGACAAGTGATACTTCCGGAATATCTAATCCTTCTCGCAATAAGTTAATGCCGACAAGTACATCAAATTTACCGAGGCGAAGATCACGGATAATTTCAATACGTTCTAACGTTTTAATTTCAGAGTGAAGATAGTTAACTTTAATTCCTACATCTTTTAAGTAATCCGTTAAATCCTCTGACATTTTCTTCGTTAAAGTCGTAATTAATACACGTTCATTTTTTGCAATGCGATCTTGAATCTCTCCTAATAAATCGTCAATTTGCCCTTCAATTGGTCGTATATCAATTGGCGGATCTAAAAGTCCTGTTGGACGAATAATTTGTTCTATTACTTCTGGTGACTGCTCTAACTCGTACGGTCCTGGCGTTGCCGAAACATAAATAACTTGATTCGTTTTCTCTTCAAACTCATCAAACGTAAGCGGCCTATTATCTAAAGCCGATGGCAGACGGAATCCATGATCCACAAGCACTTGTTTACGTGCTTGGTCACCGTTATACATCGCTCTTACTTGCGGTACTGATACGTGCGACTCATCCATAACGATTAAGAAATCTTTCGGGAAATAGTCTAATAACGTATACGGCGTTGCCCCCGCTGGACGAAGTGTTAAATGACGGGAGTAGTTTTCAATACCTGAACAAAAGCCCATCTCGCGCATCATTTCTAAATCATAACGTGTACGTTGCTCTATACGCTGCGCTTCTAACAACTTACCGTTATCATTTAACTCCTTTAAACGCTCTTCTAATTCTTTTTCGATATTTTCAATAGCGACCTTCATTTTCTCTTCACGTGTAACGAAGTGAGATGCTGGGAAGATTGCTACATGATCACGTTCTGCTAATACTTCACCTGTTAACGCATTTACTTCACGAATACGATCGATTTCATCACCGAAAAATTCAATTCGAATACAATGCTCATCAAGTGATGCCGGGAAGATTTCAACTACATCTCCGCGTACACGGAATGTACCACGCTTGAAATCAATATCATTACGTCCATACTGTACATCAACAAGTTCACGAAGCAATTGATTGCGGTCTTTTTCCATACCAACTCGAAGCGAAACAACTAGCTCGCGGTATTCTTCTGGAGAACCTAAGCCATATATACACGAAACACTCGCAACGATAATTACATCGTCCCGTTCAAATAATGCAGACGTTGCCGAGTGACGCAATTTATCAATTTCATCATTAATCTGCGCATCTTTTTCAATAAACGTATCTGTTTGCGGCACATACGCTTCTGGCTGATAATAATCGTAGTAACTAACAAAATATTCAACTGCATTATTCGGGAAAAAGTCTTTCAACTCACTATACAACTGCCCTGCTAACGTTTTATTATGAGCCATAACAAGTGTTGGCTTTTGCACTTCTTTAATGACATTTGAAATCGTAAATGTCTTACCCGTTCCTGTCGCTCCAAGCAACACTTGCTTTTTCTTTCCACTATTAATTCCCTCTACAAGCTTCTCTATAGCTACCGGCTGATCACCTTGCGGGGAATACGCTGAGACAATTTCAAATTGACGTTCCAAGAAAATCCGACCTCCTCATAAAAATCTGTATTATTATTTTACCACGAATACCTATAAAAAACCTAAAAAAACGAACAGATATTCGGTAAAGTTTTCGACAATATACACATAGAAAAAGGAAGGAGTAAATACTTCCTTCCTCTACTAATTCTATTTTTTAGGTACATATACTAAGTCATATCCATTGCGCCCAGCTTCATTCATACAATCTATTAACCGATAAGTACTTTCTGATTCGCGCTGCTCTTTAACAATACCTTTACAACTATCTTTATGTAACCCTTTATCCTTCCCAGCAAATTTGTCTTTTCTATTATCTGACACATAAAATATATCGTTCCCACTATACTCTAACGTTTGAAAAATCGGGTCCCCTTCAAGGGTATACTGTACAATTCTTATTTTATCAACTTCCCTTTGCTCGACATTCAAAACGAACTTTTCAAATTTATCTAGATTGAGAATTCCTGCTCCCTTTACAATGACATCATTCTTCTTATCAATTGTAGTGCTAGATGGTGAACATGCTACTAAACTAAAGAGAAATAGACTTATAAAACTGGTTCTTTTTCCTATTGTCATCCTCTCCTATAAAAATTATTTGTATACCAGAAAAGCTACTTTCAATTATGAAAGTAGCTTTTCTTTTCCTTTCTCCTTCTTCGGAAAAATCACATATGAAAATGAAATCGCTGTATCAACTAAAAATATAATCGCCCACACTTGACTCACGCGACTTGCAGCTTTATTTAAAACGATTCCCGATTCTAACCAATTACCCCATTGTTCAAATGGAATAAATCCATACGCGAAGAAAAAGAATATGTGCACACCAACGAATAAAACAAGATGTAATACCCAATTTTTTATTTCCTGCTTTGCATAGGCCATACCTGTTAATTCTACCTGTTCTTCAATAATAGGCGCCGGTTCATTACGCCATTTCGCAACTGATTTTTGTACAAATATATCAAGCTTCTTTAAATCCTTTTTCCCGTAGAAAACTGCATATAATAAAATGATTACAGTAATAATCTGAAAGTTAGAGAACTTTCCTGTTTGATAATAGTCCACTACCCCTAAAGTTAAAATAAATACTTCATTTACGAGGAGTACAATCCCCATAATAAAACTCGCTCTTTTCAAACGGAATCCGTAGCGAAGTAAAAAGAAACCGATAGCTGATAACCAAAATACAATTTCTGCCCCAATTAAAAAATACCAACGATATTCTGCGAGTATACTCATTTATCCTTCTCCCTTTCATCATAAATACGAAAAGCCTCATCCATATATGCTAAAAGTTCTTCTTCAATTGGATACATGCTCATTTTCTGTGAATCTTCCTTCGATTTTCTAACTTCCCATAACTTATCTAAAAACGCTTCGTCACCATTAGCCATTTCTAAACATTTCTGCATTAATTTCTTCGTTGCCTCTTGTACTTCATCACTTGCGACTTCTTTACCGTCTTTCATAAAAGTACGTAATTGCTTTAATAAATCTACCCATTCTAAAACATTCGGATCTTCCTCACTCATATTTGGCAAATTCTGAAGCAATTTTTGTTCTTCCTTTGAAAATACTTCATTTTGAAATATTTCACGTATACGAGGAGACTGTTTTGAAAGCTGAATAAGTTCAAACATAACTTTCCAATCAAGTTCTCCCTCTACATCTACCGAATAAACAACTGCTTGTAAAACACGCTCCATTCGATTAAATTTCTTTTGTTCTTCCTGTACAAACCGAAGTTGTTTTTCAAGCGAATTTTTTAAATCCAGCTCACCTTTTACTAACATATTCGCAGCTTCTTTTAATGAAAATCCCATTTCTTTCAAAAATAAAATTTGTTGCAAACGAATAACGTCATTTTCACTATATAACCGATGTCCACCCTCTGTTTTTCCGCTCGGCTTTAATAAATCTATTTGATCATAATAACGTAATGTACGTACTGTAACCCCTGTTTCTTTCGTCAATTCTTGTATTGAAATCACTACCATCACCTCTTCCCTCTCATTATAAAAGATGACGTTACGTAACTTTCAAGCGTTTTGTGAAAAAAATACAAAAAGCTGTTTATACAAAGTGTATAAACAGCTTTTATGGAAATAACCCCTTTTGTATGGCGCGCCCACAAAATAAAATAAGTGCTCCAACAACAACACTCGTTGCCGTTTTATGATAATGGGCTAATAATAATAAATAATACGATAAACCTACAGTACCAATCATAATACAAATGCTCGGCACTGGATTACGAGAAAAGTTTTGCATTCCCCAAAGAAGCGAAAATATAGCTGTAGCGACACATAACACCGGTAATCCCATCCCAGTTCCCCTTTTTCTATCTATTATTCCTTGTTGCTAACACGCTCGTTGATGCGATACTAATTAATAAATCAAAACCAATCCTTATATATTTAAACGTTTACTCTAATTGAAATCTCTCAAACTTATCGTTCATTTTCTCTCCCCTTACTCCAGCGTAAAGATTTCCTCCACCTTCACTCCAAAATACTTGGCGATTTTTAAAGATAACTCTAGACTCGGATTGTAATGATGGTTTTCAATCGCCACTATCGTCTGCCGCGTCACTTGCATCGCCTTTGCCATTTCAACTTGCGTTATATGATTTTGCTTTCTTAACTCTTTTATTTTATTTTTCACACCCATAGGCTCCACCTTCAAAAGTAAAGATATCTTTACTTAAATTATAAATATTTTCCAGTTATAAGTAAAGATATCTTTACAAATTTTAGAAAAACGTTTCACTGAACACCTACTCTAATAAAGTACAAGAGTAATTCAATTTATATCAGCGCAACTTAAATTATATCGGCGATTTCCCAAATATATCAGCGCAACTCCATTTATATCGGCGATTTTTCAAATATATCGACATCCGTAGCGCTACTATAATCATAAGAAAAAGCTGTCCCCAAATACCTTCGGGAACAGCTTTCTCCTCTACTACATAAATCCTAGCGCATATACAAGAACGTATCCAAGAACCGATAAGCAAACCGAGCCAATCAGCCCCGCCACGAACGCTTTGCTTCCTAACTTACGGAACGTTTTAAACTCTACATTTAAACCAAGTCCTGCCATCGCCATTGCGATTAGCATATAAGCAATGACAACAATGTATCCCGCAACAACTTCTGGAATAATCCCGAGCGAATGCACGGCACTCATCGCTAAAAATCCGAAAATGAACCATGGAATTGGAAGGTCGCGCCACGATCTTTTTTCCTTGCTTCCTTCACTCTTTCCAAACCATAATCCAATTAAAATTGCTACTGGTACGAGCATTGCAACGCGCGTTAGCTTCACGATAACTGCGATGTCTATAGCCGTACTTCCTCCTGGCGCCGCGGCTGCGATAACATGAGCAATTTCATGCAGCGTGGCCCCTGAGAATACACCGTAACCATATGGAGATAGGCCAAGCACTGGATATAATAACGTATAAATAAGCGTAAATATCGTACCTAAAATAGCAATAATTGCGGCACCAACTGCCGTTTCATCATCTTTTGCTTTCACTTGCGGCGCAATTGCCACGACCGCTGCTGCGCCGCAAATTGCTGTCCCGCATGCTGTTAAAATCCCAAGTTTCTTTTCTACTTTAAATACTTTCGTTAGTCCATATACAACGAAAATCGTAAATGTAATAACAACCGCTGCGATGACCAATACTTTCGGCCCTGCCTTCGCAATATCAACAAGATTTAATCGCATTCCAAGTAAGATGATCCCAAAGCGCAGCAACTTCTTACTTGCAAAGTTCGTCCCTGCAATCGCATCTTGAGGGACTCCAATTGCCGCACGCCAAACCATCCCAATTAGAATAGCAATTACTAATTGTCCCATAATATTTAAAAATGGAAGCTCTGCTAAATATTTCGCCACAATTGCGATTAATAATGTAATCCCAATTCCTTGCGAAAATCCAAAACGCTTCTTCTTTTGTATAACAAGTGTTTGTTCCATTTTGAACCACTCCAATAATCGTATTGGAACATGCATGTTCTTTCTACTTACATTATAAGAGAGTTTCTATAATAAGTTTAATACCAATACCAAATCTCTATCATTAGAAATACTTATGATAAGATAATAGAAAAAGAAAGGAGCCCATTATATGAACGTAGACATTTTAAAAATTTTTGTTACTGTCGTTGAACAGAAACACTTCTCCCGTGCAGCAGAATTATTAAACCTTTCACAGCCTGGAGTAAGTATGCATATACGCAACTTAGAAAACGAATTTGGCACTACACTTATTCAACGCTCCCCGAAGCACGTCCAAGTTACTGAAGCTGGAAACATATTATATATACATGCAAAGCAAATGCTCTCTCTTTACGAAGATGCTAAACAAGAAATTAATGAACTACATAACGTTGTAACAGGAACACTGCGCATTGGTGCTAGTTTTACAATTGGCGAATACTTACTTCCAAAAATACTGGCTAACTATGCGAATGAAAATCCACACGTCGAAGTTCATACTTTCATCTCAAATACAGAAGACGTTTTGCAAAGCCTTCGCTCTAATCAAATTGATATCGGCCTAGTGGAAGGACAAGTCGTATACGCCGACGTAGATGTTGAAACATTTATGCAAGATGAAATGAAGCTCGTCGTCCCGCCAAATCATCCATTACTCCGCACAAATGAAATAAATGAAAGTACACTCCAAGATCAAGTATGGGTATTAAGAGAAAGTGGTTCTGGTACACGCGCTTATAGTGACCGCTTTATTCATCAACACCATTTAAAAATGAAACGATTCTTTACATTCAGTAGTATCCAAAGCGTAAAGGAAGCTGTTAGTGCCGGGCTTGGCATCGCTATCCTTTCTGATTGGACTGTACGGAAAGAGCTATTAGCAAAAGAACTATTCCACGTCGAAGTTCCAAATGAACAACTAATCCGTCCGTTCTCCATCGTGCGCGGTAAATATTTCATTCCATCTAAAGCCATTCAAGTGTTCTTAAATCATGTAGATTCTTTTGCGAAAAAACAGAGTTGACCTTCACATTAGTGTGAAGGTTTACAATACATGTAAAAGGAGTGAAATACATTGCGAATTGGAGAATTATCAAAAGAAACTGGCGTTAGTGAAAGATCACTAAGACATTACGAAGAAAAGGGCTTACTCCCTTCTAAGCGCCTTGCAAATGGTTACCGTGATTTTGATGAAAGTGCCATCGAAAAAGTGGAGCTTATTCAAATGTACTTACAAATTGGCTTAAATTTAGAAGAGACGGCAAGGATGCTGCGCTGCCTTGAAATTGAACCGCACCTGTACGACAATCCGTGCAGCAGTATCCTTACGCTTTACGAAGATAAACTCAATGAAGTAACAAAGCAAATCTCATTGCTTTCCAACATCCAAACGAATTTGCAAAAACACGTTTCACTCCTAAAACATGCAAAAGAAAAGGGATGATTACATGTTTGTTATACATGGCAGTTCAAGAAAAAACGGAAATACAGAAGCTTTAACACATATGATGATAGAGGACATTGAAACAGAACAAATTTATTTGCGTGATCATACCGTCTATCCTATTACAGACCAACGTCATGATGCAGAAGGATTCCAATCCGTAAATGATGACTATGAGCAGTTAACGAAACGCATGCTAGAACACGACACGATTATCTTTGCTACACCATTATATTGGTACGGAATGAGTGGACATATGAAAAATTTTGTTGATCGCTGGTCACAAAGCTTGCGCGATACATCCCTTCATTTCAAAGAAAAAATGAAAGGCAAAAAAATGTATGTTGTCATCGTTGGCGGGGACAACCCAAAGGTAAAAGCATTACCGCTTATTGCTCAATTCCAATATATCTTTGATTTTGTTGGCTCTTCATTTGAAGGTTATGTTATTGGGAATGCGAATGGAATAGATGAAATCCAAAATGATGCTGAGGCGCTAGCGAAGGCACAAATTTATAATAACGAATTCAAAAATCATAAATAGAAATAAGTTTGACAAAAACGATGACATCAAATCTCTCGAACAAGAATACGAAACATTATTAATTGAAATCCGGAAATGTAAAGAGGCACTCTAATGTCTTCCCTATATATCGACGGGACCTTCCGCATTTCCCAAGAAATATTGAAACTTCGACATAGAATATAAAAAGCCGTGCACCAGCACGGCTTTTTACTTTATATACGAACAGCAGTCCCGCTCACCGCAACCATTAGCATCCCTTCGCGAACTACTTCGTAATCCACGTCGATACCAACAATTGCATTCGCATTTTTTTGTCTTGCGAAAGTTTTCATTTCTTCCATTGCGATGTCGCGCGCTTCTTTTAATTTACTTTCATAAGCGCCAGCACGACCGCCGACAACGTCACGAACAGAGGCGAAAAGGTCACGAACGATATTCGCGCCCATAATCGCTTCTCCATTGACGATATCGATATACTCAATAATTTCTTTTCCTTGAATTGTAGACGTTGTTGTTACAATCATACTTTATAGCCTGGTTTAAAATTCTTATAAAAATCTATAAATTGTTGGCGAACCAAGTCAAATGCCAACTACCGAAAAGGAATCTCACCTTTTTCCTGTCCGTAAGGGTTGTGACCTTTTCATCCACCTATTGTGAAAGAATGACGGCAGGTTCCTGTTAGGAACGATCTGTCCTTGCATACTACCATTCATCCAAGTCAGTAGTATGCAAGAGGTTATAAGAAATAAACCAGTACCCCCCTTCTCATTTAAATTTTAAATACGAATTGTTGATTGCTCATATAAATAGTTTTGTGAAGAATGCTCCACAATTTCCAATTATGATATTCTTTCCACGTTTGAATTGTTTGTAACCATTTTTTATATACTTTTTGCGTATTCTTTTTACTTTCTTCCATGGAAGCAACAAGAATACGCAGTTTTGTTGTAATTTGGTTTTTTAATAATAATATAATTTCTTGTGGTAATTGTTCTTGCAATTCTAATCCACGTCTTGCGATCGTGAATGCGGCTGCTTCATGAACACTAATACCAAAATTTTTACTGTATTTTAATTTTCCGATCACACTTGTATAAGCGGGGTTTACTCTTTTAACAGAAAATCCGTTACGAAGAGCCATACGAATTAAACTGTTCAACATCTTTTTATACGTAAATTGATGGAAATTACGATTACTGTATTTATCAGTATCATGAGATTGTTGAAACTTTAAATCTTCTAAAACAATTCCACCTACATTGTTTTCCAATAACCATGTTTTAATTTGTTGTACGATTTGTCCAATTATCGTTGCGCGTTTGTTTGTTGAAAATGTATTCAGATTGTGTAGATAAAAAATTTTTGAACCTTTAAAATTACCTTGTTTTGTACATAAACTAACTGCAATGCGGTCCGGATTTACATCAATTCCTGCAATTACATCTGATTGTGGTGTTTCCTTGAAATCTAATACACGACCTATTTCTGTTTCATCAAACGTAATATTCACATAAAATTCATTTTGTTTACGAATGATTTCTACACTATATTTTTGATGCTCTATAATCGGTTTTCCTTTTGGATTTACACCGATTTGCTTTCCCATAACGACATTTGTAATTTGATGATAAAAATGATATGGAATGATAATCGGAACTTTGATTCGTGGGCTTTTTGTTTTTCCATTTGTTCGTCCTAATGGATTTGCAATTTCTAACCATCCTTGCCCACAGTCATCAACTGTAATGCGCATGTTCAAATTCCCTTTTTTGCTTTTATCTCCACGAGAATATAATTGTCGTGTCCGCAAATCTTTCCATTCTTGATTGGATATCTTGTTTTTCATTCTTTCATAGAAATTTTTCCGCCCACCAAAAATAATAGGAGGTAATGTTTTATTTTTAATATGTTTTGCATACGTTTCAATTCTTTGTTCTAATTTTTGTTTTCGTTTTCTTAAGCCAATTAAACAAGTTTCTAATGCAACTTGTTTAGGTCTTTTTTTGCCGCGTTCATAATCATCTATTTTTTGTAACGTCTTTTCTAACTTTTTTTGATTGTTTTCTAGGTAAACAGGAAGAAGTTCTTTTTGAGAGAAAAGGATCGTTTGCGCTTGTAAAATTGCATCTTCACAAAAACGTTTATTTAACAAATATTTAGGTTGTAGTTTTTTTATCAATTCTTTCTCGTTTTCGCCCTCAATCAAACGATTAAAACTATATCGTTTTGCACTTTCGAACGTACGGATTAAAGTAATTAAATCTTCCGTTTGTTCTTTTGTAATAGAATTGATTTTACAAGTACGTGTTGTTTTCATCCTTCCCCCCTTTTCATCACCTGAAAATATTATAGGTTGAATTCTGTAAACTATAAAACCTGTAATTGTAAATTTTTATAGTTTTTTATAGATTCTTATTTACTGTTATTACCTCCCATATGAGATTTTTACCTACTTATGGTGCACTAATTCAGTACAAATTATATTTACGAACTAAACTGAGCTTCGTATAACCTACTGTATCCTCCGCCTTGCTCAATTAATTCATTATGTGAACCTTGTTCTGCAATGCCATCTTTATTTACAACGACGATGCGATCTGCATTTTTAATCGTTGCAAGTCTGTGAGCGATAACTAGCGTTGTGCGACCGACAGCTAATTCAGCAAGCGATTTTTGAATCGCAAGTTCTGTCTCTGTATCTAGTGCAGAAGTTGCTTCATCCAATATTAAAATTGGTGGGTTTTTCAAGAACATACGAGCAATAGCTAGACGCTGCTTTTGTCCACCTGAAAGTTTCACGCCGCGCTCACCGATAACAGTATCTAAACCTTCCGGCTGTGAGTAAATTAAATCTTCTAACTGCGCACGTTTTACTGCCTGCCAAATTTCAGGCTCTGATGCCTTTAAATTTCCGTAAGCGATATTTTCACGAATTGTTCCTGAAAATAAGAACACGTCTTGCTGCACAATTCCAATTTGCTTACGAAGTGAAGATAATGTCATATCTTTCGTATCAATTCCATCAATTTGAATCGATCCAGATGATTGCTCATAAAAACGTGGTAATAGGCTACATAAAGTCGTTTTCCCAGCTCCTGATGGTCCAACGAACGCAACCGTTTCACCTGCATGTATTTTCAAACTAATGTCATTTAAAATTGGTTCTTTATTTTCATATCCGAACGTAATGTTGTTATATTGAATATCACCATGTACATGTTTAACTTCCATTGCATCTTTAGAGTCTACAATGTCAGGCTCTGTTTCAAGAAGCTCTACATATCTTTTAAAACCGGCGATTCCCTTCGGATAGCTTTCGATTACCGCGTTAATTTTTTCAATTGGGCGGAAGAAAATATTCGTTAATAGAACGAATCCGATAAATCCACCGTACGTTAATTCTCCTTGCAGAACAAACCATGTACCGCATATTAAGACGAAGAGCGTTACGAGCCGCATGAGCATATAACTAATCGATGAATTTAACGCCATAATTTTATACGCCATTAATTTCGTTGTACGAAAACGAGCGTTGTTGACAGCAAATTGCTCTTTCTCAAACTTTTCATTTCCGAATGCTTGTACAACACGAATTCCCCCAACATTGTTCTCAATGCATGCATTAAAATCAGCAACGTCTGAGAATAAACGTCTAAATGTACCTGTCATTTTTTTATTGAAGTAAAGTGCTAACCATAATAGGAATGGAATGACGAAGAACGTTAATAACGCTAACTTCCAGTTAATCATTATCATAAATGAAAATGCCCCAACTAAAGTCATTACGGCGATAAATAAATCTTCCGGTCCATGGTGAGCAATTTCCCCAATTTCCATTAAATCGTTTGTAAGGCGTGAAATTAAATGACCTGTTTTATTATTATCAAAAAATCTGAATGATAGCTTTTGAATATGATCAAATAATTTCTGCCTCATATCTGTTTCAATGTTAACACCAAGCATATGTCCCCAATATGTAACGACATATTGTAAGCCTGCATTTAACATATAAACTGCGAGTAAACCGAAACAAGCCCATAAAATAAGCGTCCAGTTTTGCCCTGGCAATAACTTATCAATAAATTGATTTACGATAAGCGGGAAGCCGAGTTCTAATAATCCTGCGACAACCGCACAAGAAAAGTCGAGTATAAATAAACCTTTATACGGTTTATAGTACGAGAAAAATTTACGCAGCATATCTTACCTCCATTTTCCAAAATTAAAAAGACTCCCTAAATGATAACCATTATCAAATAATTATTCAAGTTATCCGTCTATGAAACTGAAAATAAGCTTTGCGATAGTTGTCGTTTTTTGCTGGAAAGTCGATATATTCGAATAATCGCCGATATATTTCGAGTTGCGCTGATATATTTGCAAAATCGCCGATATATTTCAAGTTGCGCTGATATATTCGGATAATCGCCGATATAAATTTCATTTACTAACTACTCTCCCCTCCCCCAAAAACAAAAAAGGTACCACCACAAGGTGATACCTTTCCTTCTATTACATCGCTTCCGAATCCCACTCGTGCTCCTGCTCAACGAATACAATACCTAATTCGTGATGTCCACCAGCATATAATGCAGTTTGTGCAAGACGAAGCTCACCATTTGTATCTAATACTTCTAATTTACAAAATGCTCCTGTCGTCTTCGTTTGAAGCGCATCATAAAATTCCTCGGCGCTTTTTGGAATGACTCCATTTACTTTCGTAATAATTTCTCCAGGCAGTAATTTTAGCTCTGCTCCAATTGTATTTGGAATTGTATCTAGTACAACGAGCCCATCATTGCGTGCAGCAAAATATGCTGGTCTTGTTTCATCGGCAATTTTCTCTTGCATCGAGATTGTGAAACGCCCAAGCATTGCGACTCCCATCGCGATAATTGCAAGTACGTGCCACCAATAACTTGTGATTCCTAAAACGAGCACAAGTCCTGCTAATCCATAAACACGTCTTCCTGTAAATAATAAAGCTTCCGTCGGCTCATAACTTTTAATCTTTCTCATAAATCCAATTAAAAATGGAACGAGGAATAGAGAATATGTATTTGACCCTATTGAAACGACAGGCCACCATGAAATAAACTGAGTTACCGCATCACCCGGTACAAGAATAAAAATAGGAACGATCCATAAACGCTTTGATTCGTGTAAACCAATCTTTAATCCACGCTTCCCCTTCCTAATCCTCGGCGTCGAATATCCTACTGCGTTTTTAGAAATCAATAAGCCTTCTACAATAAGCATAACGCCTAGTAAAATAACAAGGGATACAATGGTACTCTCTTCACCTTCTCGAAGCTGTAAAAAGGAAACTGGTAGCTTAGAAGATAATAGAACACATACAATCGCAATGCTAAATGTATAAGCTGCCGATAAATATCGATACATAGCCGTTAATCCAAATAGTAACGTCCAAATTAAAATGGCCCATAAGCTTGCTTTAGAAACAACAAGTCCAAGCCCAATCGTAACAATAGATACTACTAATCCGTATCCAATCCCTGCAAATAGAGAGGTTCGCAGTTCAAACCAAATATCATAAACTTTAAAAGAAAAATCTTTTCGTTCTCTTAACATACGTAAGTATCCAACGAAGATACTACTTATTACAAATATATAGACAGCAGGGTGTAAGAAAAAACGTCCAACTGCCCGCATTATTTCAAAAATCCACGCCTCCATGAACTCATTCACCACCATTTATATCATTCTTTCTTTTTATATTATCATAACTAAACAAACGTTTGTTTAACACAAAAAAATACAGGCAGCAAACTGCCTGTATTTCTTCTTATTTTGCCATTAATTTTAATGCTGACTGTAATTGTAGATCATTTTCTCCAGAACGAATTTTTTCGATAATTTTAGTTTGAATCGCTTCAGCTGTCTTTTTATCAAGCTGTCCTGTCGCTTCCATCTCATTTGCATTTTGGAATGCTTTCAGAGCCGATTCTGTCTCTTTACTAAAGTATCCATCTTCACGACCTGGTACGTACCCTAAGCTCTTAAGCATTTCTTGAGCATGTTTTACTTGTACATCATTTGAATTGTATGAAAGTGTTTTTTCAATTTGAATTGGTGTCGCATGATAATAATTTGGTTGCTTCACTTCTACTGTTGGCGCGATTCCTTTTTTATGAATCCAGTTCCCATCCGGTGTTAACCATTTAAACATCGTTAATTTAATGTTGCTGCCGTCTTTAAATGGAACAGCTTGCTGGACAGTACCTTTACCAAATGTCTTTTCACCAATTAAATCGTATCCTTCTCCTTCTTTTAGCGCACCCGCTAAAATCTCTGAAGCAGAAGCACTTCCATTATCAATTAATACTGAAATTGGATATGGTTTTCTCTCTTTCAGTTCCGTAGAGAATTTCTTCTTCTCACCATTTCGCTGCTCTACTTGTAGCATCGGCTTTTTATTCGTCATAATTTCCCCTAGTATATCTTCTACACTATTTAAATAGCCACCAGGATTACCACGTACGTCAATAACTAAGCCTTTTATATTTTTCTTCTCTAACTCTTTTAACTGATCCTTAAATTCTTTCGCTGTATTTTCAGCAAAAGAAGTGATTTGCATATAACCGATATCTTTTCCACTCTCTTGCTTCACAGAACTAAATACTGTAAAGATTGGAATCTTTTCACGCTTAATTTTAAATACGATCGGATCAGTTACTCCCGCACGTTTAATTTCAATTGCGACAGTCGTTCCCTTTTTACCACGAATTTTTAATACTGCTTCTTCACGTGATAAGTCTTTCACACTGTTTCCATCTACAGATAAAATTTGGTCATTCGGTTTAATTCCTATCTTTTCTGCTGGTGAACCTTTAATTGGCGATACGATAATAAGCTTACCGTCCGTCTTGTTCACCTCAGCCCCAATCCCCTCTAATTCGGGATCAAGCGATTCACTAAACTGTTTGGCTGTTTCTTTATCCATATACGTGGAATAAGGGTCCTTCAGCGTAGACAACATACCTTGTATTGCACCTTCAACTAACTTTTCATCTTTCACGTCTTCCACATAACGTGAATCAATTAGTGCATACGCCTCATTAATTTTTGCCAAATTCCCTTGCGCAGTGCTAGCATTCCCACTCGAAATTGTTTGCGTTACTTCTGATGGGTTAACCCCAAATACAGACATGCCTGCAAACATTCCGCCAGCACCAATTAAAAATGCAACAACCATTCCAATAATTGCAACTCTACGTTTCAATGCGGAATTCCCCTTTCCAAAACACACAGGTGGTGTAGCAAAAGGCATCACACAGTGTGTGATGCCTTTACCTATTTCTACTATATGATAAGCTTGTACGAATTATGTTTGCAACTTTTTATACTTTTAAGAAGCGACGAATTGACATTACACTTCCCCACATACCGATTAAAGCACCGATTAACACTAGTAAACCAGCTAATTGGAATACGAACGGACTGTATGGTAGAAGCTCGAAAATTGTTCCGCCAAGTTTTTCATTAAACACACCTTGCAACGAATTATACGTAATTAGAATTAGGCCAATTGGAATAATTGATCCTAATACTCCTAAGAATAATCCCTCTAGCAAGAATGGCCAACGAATAAACCAGTTTGTTGCACCAACAAGTTTCATAATTTCAATTTCTGTACTACGAGCATAAATTGTAATTTTAATTGTATTAGAGATTAAGAACATCGCTGTGAATAAAAGACCAGCAATTAATGCAATCCCAATGTTACGACCAGTTTTTACAGTATCAAATAATCGTTCAACTTGCCCTTTTCCGTACTGAACATTACTAACAAACTGCATTTTTTCAACCTTCTTCGCGATTGTCGCTGTATCGGTTGGTTCTTTTGCTTTTACAACGAATACGTTTTTAAGTGGGTTATCTTGTTCAAATAACTCAAACGTTTTTCCACTATCACCTAAGCTTTTAATTAAACGTTTTAACTCTTCTTCTTTAGAAGAATATTTAATAGAATCTACTTTTGCAATCTTACTCATATCTTCTTCTAATTTCTTTTGATCCGCTTCTTTTGCAGCTGGATCAATGTGTACACGAATCTCTACATCTTGCTCTACTTTCGTCGCAAAATGGTTCATATTCATAATCGCTGTTAAAAAGACACCTACAAGTAATAATGTAACTGTTACTGCACTAACAGAAGCAAATGTCATCCATCCGTTACGTGATAGATTCTTTACACCTTCTCGCAAATGTCGACTAAGGGTCTTAGCCTTCATATCCGTATCCTCCCTCAATCTCATCTCGAACAATTTTTCCGCCTTCAATCGCGATTACACGATGACGGATTGTATTTACGATATCTGCATTATGCGTCGCCATAACGATCGTTGTGCCGCGCTCATTAATGCGAGTAAAAATATTCATAATATCAAGAGCTGTTTCAATATCTAGGTTACCTGTTGGCTCATCGGCAATTACAACCTTTGGTCTATTTACAATTGCTCTTGCAATAGCCACACGTTGTTGCTCCCCGCCCGAAAGCTCACTTGGAAGTGCGTCTGCACGATCTTCAAGGCCTACAAGACCTAGAACTTCTGTTACACGCTCACGAATTGCATCCGGTTCTTCTTCAATTACTTCTAAAGCAAACGAAACATTCTCATATACCGTTAATTTAGGTAGCAATTTAAAATCTTGGAAAATTACGCCTAATTGACGACGAAAATACGGAACGTCTCTTTCTGCCAATGTTTCGATAGTAAGTCCATTTACATTAATAGATCCTGTAGATGGTTTCTCTTCACGATACATCATTTTAATAAATGTAGATTTCCCGGCTCCACTCGGTCCAACTACGTATACGAATTCACCTTGTTTAATGTTAACTGTAAGACCAGCAATGGCTTTCATACCATTCGGGTACTCCTTATAAACATTCGTCATTTTTATCATTATTTATCACCCAATACTTAATGATTTTTTTCGAAATACTTTTCTGTACATCTGAAAATAAAAGACATCCTTCATTTTCATTTAGTCATCCTTGTTGAAGGTAGTTTACTTATGCTTTCTCATAAGCAATACCACTCTATGTAATATATTTCAGCAAAATTCTACAAACCCCATTGTAACATCAAACGGTTTCCAATTTGGATACATTTTTGTTACAGTTATGTTACATACCAGAAAAAAGGAAAACGAGCTGACTATATTATCAACTCGCCCATTTCACCTTTTTATTTATGTTCAGCTAACCATTCAGATACTTTTTTCGCATCTTCACCTTGAATAAGTCCTGGTGACATTGAACCACGGCCTTTTTTAATAATCTCTTCGATATCTGCAGCGTCGTACTTACCGCCTACTTTTCTTAAATCAGGTCCAGTTGCCCCTGATAAATCTGTTGCGTGACATCCCGCACAACTTCTTTGGAAAATTTGTTCTGCGCTGTCTGTGCTTGCAGACTGTTTCGAAGACTTACTCTCTTCTTTATTTCCGCATGCTCCTAAAGCAAAAACAACCGATGTCCCTAGCGCAATAGCCAACAATTTCTTTTTCACTTCTATCGCTCCCCATTGTTGATATTCTTTTTATTCCTAACACACTCATTTTCATTATAAGCATTATCTTTATATAGAAAAACTAAGGTGTATTTCATATTCCTCTAAAATACAGTGAGAACCTTGATAAAATAAAGCTTTCATAAGTTGTTTCAATTCTGTGAACAACTTAAAAAACTTCTATAAAGTATCCTTTTTAAAAGGAAAATTAGAAAAGTTCTATATAAATCTTTACCCTATTACCGCTCTATTTTACTATTCTCTACTTTTTACAAAACAATATACAGCATTGTAATCTACATATAATCCCATCAAAAAGAGAAGTTGTCGTTTCCAACTTCTCTTCCTCTTTACTTCATCTATAAAAATAGAATCAAATTCTTTATATCCTCTATTGTCCTCAGCATGCGCCAACAATTTCGTTGGCTTTTTTTCGCTTATTAGATACGAGAACGTAAGTAAGCATCAATAAATGGATCAATCTCTCCATCCATAACAGCTTGTACGTTACCAACCTCCGTATTTGTACGATGGTCTTTTACAAGAGAATACGGGTGGAATACGTAAGAACGGATTTGGCTACCCCATCCGATTTCTTTTTGCTCTCCGCGAATTTCATCTAATTCTGCTTGTTGCTCTTCTAGTTTCTTTTGATATAATTTCGCTTTTAACATTTTCATCGCATGCTCACGGTTTTTAATTTGAGAACGCTCCGACTGACATGTTACAACCGTATTTGTCGGTGTATGTGTAATACGAACTGCTGAATCTGTCGTATTTACGTGCTGCCCACCAGCTCCACTTGCTCGGTACGTATCAATTTTTAAGTCTTCTGTACGTACTTCGATTTCAACTTCATCATTGAACTCTGGTACAACTTCACAAGATACGAACGATGTATGACGGCGCCCTGAAGAATCGAATGGTGAAATACGTACAAGACGATGTACACCTTTCTCTGCTTTTAAGTAACCGTAAGCGTTATGACCTTTAATTAATAAAGTTACACTCTTAATACCAGCTTCATCACCTGGTAAATAATCAACCGTTTCTACTTTGAATCCGCGTTTTTCAGCCCAGCGTGTGTACATACGTAATAACATAGAACCCCAGTCTTGTGACTCAGTTCCACCTGCACCTGGATGTAATTCTAAAATCGCATTATTTTTATCATAAGGATCACTTAATAGTAACTGAAGCTCATACTCATTCATTTCTTGAATTAAGCCTTTTACTTCTGATTCTAATTCCTCATGTAAATCTTCATCATACTCTTCTTTTAAAAGCTCATGCGTGATTTCTAAATTTTCAAACGTCTCATCTAACTGACGGAACTTTCCAACCATATCTTTTAACGCATTCGCTTCATTAATTACAGCTTGTGCGCCTTGTTGGTCATCCCAAAATCCTGCGCCCATCATTTTTTCTTCTAATTCTGCAATTTGTTTCTCCTTAGTAGGGAGGTCAAAGAGACCCCCTAAAAGCCGCTAATCGCTTAGCCATTTTCTCTAATTCCTGTCTAATTTCTACTAATTCCATTTCCTTCACCTCTATGTAATTGCTGTTACTTTCGTATGAAAACAAGGGAAACTCTCTCCACTTATTACGGAGAGAGTTTAATCCTTCTTAATTATACATTTTTGATATAAAAGTTTGCAAAACAGCCAAAGCTACCGTCCTATATTACTGAACGATACCACAGCAGTTTTTATATTTTTTACCGCTACCACATTTACATAAATCGTTGCGGCCCACTTGGTCACCTTTTACAACTGGCTTTTTCTTTGCTTCTTCGCCATCGCTAGAAGGATGAACAGCTTCACCTTGAACAACTTCTTGACGTTCTAAGTTTTGTTCAATTTCAGCTTTCATAATGTAACGAGAAATTTCCTCTTCAATAGAAGCAACCATTGACTCGAACATCGCGAACCCTTCCATTTGGTACTCACGAAGTGGATCGATTTGACCGTAAGCACGTAAATGAATACCTTCACGAAGGTGATCCATTGCATCAATATGCTCTGTCCATTTCGTATCTACAACGCGGAATACAACAACCTTCTCAAACTCACGCATTTGCTCTTCTGGCATAAGCTTTTCTTTTTCATTGTATCGCTCTATTAATTTCGCGATAATCGGTTCGCTCATTTCCTCAGGAGCAAGGCGACGTAATTCTTCTTCTTTTACATCTCCGTCTTGAAGAAGGTTTGTATTTAAGTAGTCAACAAGACCTTTAATGTTCCAATCTTCTTCAATTTCCTCTTGCGTATGAAGGGCAACAGCACGTTCTACTGTAGATTTCATCATACCTTCAATAATGCCGCGTAAGTTGTCAGACTCCATTACCTCTTGACGCTGTTTGTAAATAACTTCACGTTGTTGACGAAGTACATCATCATATTGCAGTAACTGCTTACGTGCATCATAGTTATTTCCTTCAACACGTTTTTGTGCAGATTCTACCGCACGAGAAACCATTTTACTTTCAATCGGCTGAGAATCATCCATACCAAGGCGGTCCATCATTGCTTTCATATTATCTGAACCAAATCGGCGCATTAATTCATCTTCCATCGATAAGTAGAACTGCGTAACACCAGGGTCCCCTTGACGACCAGCACGACCACGTAACTGATTATCAATACGACGACTTTCGTGACGCTCTGTACCGATAACTGCTAAACCAACGTTTTTCACATCGTCTCCAAGCTTAATATCTGTACCACGACCTGCCATGTTCGTCGCGATTGTTACAGCACCTTTCATACCAGCCTCTGCAATGATATCTGCTTCACGAGCATGGTTTTTCGCATTTAAGATGTTATGACGTACACCTTTACGCGTTAACATTTTTGAAATAAGCTCTGAAGTTTCAATTGCAACTGTACCTACAAGAACAGGTTGTCCTTTTTTATGACGATTTACAATATCCTCAACAACAGCATTGAACTTACCTTCCATTGATTTAAAGATTAAATCGGCACGATCATCACGAATAATCGGTTTGTTTGTCGGAATTACAATAACGTTCATATTGTAAATGTTACGGAATTCCTCTTCCTCTGTTTTCGCTGTACCAGTCATACCAGATAATTTTTCATACATACGGAAGTAGTTCTGGAATGTAATTGTTGCAAGCGTCATGCTTTCATTTTGAATTTCTACACCTTCTTTTGCTTCAATCGCTTGGTGTAATCCTTCGCTATAACGACGACCTTTCATAAGACGACCAGTGAATTGGTCTACAATTACGATTTCGCCTTCTTGTACAACATAATCTGTATCACGGTGCATAACAACGTGTGCACGAAGCCCCTGATTAATATGGTGAAGAAGTGCTACATGTTTTAAATCGAATAAGTTTTCAATATGGAAAGCTTTCTCCGCTTTCGTAATACCATCTTCTGTTAGCATTACATTTTTCGTTTTCACATCAAATGAATAATCTTTTTCATTTTCTAACGTACGAACAAATGCATTTGCAAACATGTATAGCTCTGTTGATTTTTGAGCTTGTCCTGAAATAATAAGCGGCGTACGTGCTTCATCGACTAAAATAGAATCGACTTCATCGATAATAGCAAAGTGAAGTGGACGTTGAACGCACTGCTCTTTATATAAAACCATGTTATCACGTAAGTAATCGAATCCAAGCTCATTATTTGTGCTATACGTAATATCAGCAGCATAAGCCTCTTGTTTCTCTTCGCGTGACATACTATTTAAGTTAATTCCTACCGTTAAGCCAAGGAACTCATGAAGTTGTCCCATTTCGCTCGCATCACGTTGTGCTAAATATTCATTGACTGTAACAACATGAACACCTTTTCCTGTTAAAGCATTTAAATATACAGGTAATGTAGATGTTAACGTTTTACCTTCACCCGTTTTCATCTCAGAAATATTCCCTTCATGTAAGGCAATACCACCCATTAACTGTACGCCATATGGACGCATTCCAAGAACACGAGTTGCCGCTTCGCGAACAACTGCAAAAGCTTCAGGTAGTAAATCATCTACTGTTTCACCTTTTGTTAGACGTTCTTTAAATTCAAGCGTCTTTCCTTTTAATTGTTCATCAGTTAGTGGCTTAATAGATGACTCTAATGCATCAATTTGCTCAACTGTCTTTTGCATACGTTTAATTTGGCGTTGATTTACATCAAACACCTTTTTTAAAATACCGATCATAGGAAATACGCTCCTCTTTTTATTAAAATAAAACTTCCGATTGTTTTTCTTTTTCTCTATTACAATCAGTCGTTATAAAAATCAAATGTATGTTATGCCAATTTTTCTCCTAATTAAAAAAACTAAAATGTATATACCTAATGATAATTGTAACACTTGTCTTATAACTATGACAACAATCGGCAAGATGTCGGGCCTTATATTCAAAAAAAGTTTTTATTTCATTTGTTACGTTCCTTTTCTCTGTCTCGCTATTTCAATTTCACGTTACAAATTTCGTATTAAATCTAAGTCATATTCTTTCAAGTTTCCTTTTAAAGAATATGACTACCAGAAGTTCCTTAATAAAATCTAAATCAACAATTACAAAAAGCCGGAAACTTTGCAGGTGCAGCATCCATAGATACTTACACCTACAAAAAAACTCCGACTTTAAAAGATATTGTTATGTTGCAAGATCTACAAACACCATTAAAATATAGCTGTATCAATCATAAATTTTATTAATTTATCGGTATTTCTAATTCATGATATTTCCCTTCCTTATCTTTTATACAAGAAATGAATTTCACTTTAGTTGATTCATTTGAAAAGTTTTTATAATTTTTATAAGGGTCATCTCCTATAAAATAATTTGTCCCTATATACCCTCGTACTGTTTTACCAGCAGGTATTACAGGATCAAACTGATATTTTTTAGGTAATTCCATTGAATAAGGGATTAAATTATAAAACTCACCTATTTTAGAATAAAACATTGTATCGGAAATAGACTTATTACTAAGCAAGTTAATATCTCGATTTGTTGTATTTGTAATATCTAAAGGTAAAACATACGTCACTACTTCACGGTCTTCATAGGGATCATAAACTTTTGTAGGATCAAGAGGATTGAGTGCATGAAACGTAACTCCTTGCCCATCTTCAAAAGTTCTATTAGATAAAAACTCATCTTTTACCACTTTATAAGATTCATTATTAAGATTTAATGTTTTAAATCTTAATAAACTAGCAAATATACATAGCAACAGACACAATCCAATACTTATTAAGATATGTTTTCTCGTCACTCTTAATCTACCAACTTTCCATTATTAACATGTACAATACGATCTACCATTTCATTATCTAGAACATGCACATCATGACTGGCTACAACAATAGTCGTTCCCTTGGCTTTTTCTACTTTCAAAATATCTAAAACATCTTTTATCCCATCACTATCTAAAGCATTAGTTGGCTCGTCTAATAACAGTAATTTTGGTTGTTCCATTAAAGCTTGCGCTATCCCTAAACGTTGTTTCATACCTAAAGAGTATCTTTTATACTTTCTCTTATCTGTTTTATCAAGTCCAACCCTTTGAATAATATTATAAATCTCCTCATCGGAGATTTTATTGTTAATCGATGATAAAAATTTCAAATTCTGAAAACCAGTATACCCTGGAATAAAACTTGGATATTCAATCAATATTCCCATAGAATCAGGAAATTGCTTTTGTTTTCCAATCATTTCATTATCTATATAAACAACTCCAGAATTCAAGCGCATTAACCCTGATATAGCGCGTAAAATCATCGTTTTACCAGAGCCATTATGCCCCTTCAAAACTAAAAATTCGCCTTTTTTTACTGACAAACTAATATTATCTAACACAATATTTCCTTTTAATCTTTTCGTCATACATTCACATTTAATATAATTGTCCATAAATTATTCACCTATCACATCTAGTTTTTTAAAACAAAAACTACCTAATAAAATCATTACAACAACAATTACTACTCCTATTAAAAGTAAATCATTATATTGAATAGATTGATTATTACCTAAAGTCAATTGAATTGAACTGTGATCAACAAAATACCAACGATTTGGCATAACAAAAGAGCCTAAAAAATAAATACTATGAAAGAAAATAGACAAAAATAGGTACAACAACATTAGTACAAAAACAATAGTTATCGGTATATAAAAAGTTAAAAACTCAAAAATCAAAGCTAATAAAAAGCTTATAATTATTTGAATTAGCATAGTACCTAATATCTTATAAGGAAATTGACTATATAAATTTAAAAAATTATACTCGCCTAAAGAAAGCAAATAGTAAGCGCTAAACCAAATAAAATACATACCAATCCAAATAATAATTATATAAAAAAACAAAGATAATATTTTCGTTAACCACAGGAAATGCTTCTTCTTAACACGAGGAAATAAATAAACACCATTCTGTTGAATATCTGAAAAAGCAAAATTCCCTACAAGCAACAAAGGAGTGATTTGAAAGAATATCCAATAAAAAGGGATAGAAAATCGCCCCTCCTTATAAAAATAAGATAAATCCACAAAATCTACTCCATGAAAAAATCGATAAAAGGTAACATCTACTAATACAGATTCTTTACCATTACTAAGAGGCTGATTGTATAAAAAGGCAATTGCAATAATAGCGTAAATTAAGAATAAAAAAACCATTATCTTGATGGAATCTCGAAACCTTACATATAAATCTCTTTTTAACAAATAATATAAGATCATAATGTAAACTAGACCACCTCTGTCTCATCATTCATAGAAATATAACTTTTTTTAGATAAAATCCATACACTTATAAAAAAGATAAAAAAACAGCCAAATAAGCGTATAAATAAACCAGTAGCATCTTCAAAGACATTTATATAAAAAGCATTTGTAAATAAAAATCCATGTAATATAAATCTATCTAATAAAACAGCAGTAATCATACATATTATTACAAGTAAACTAGGTAAAAATAATTGCAATAAAGCACTTATCATACATATAAAAACACTCGCAAATAATTGAATGCAAAATAATAATGGATAATTTACATCAACACTAGTTACAGCCATCATAGTTGACATCAAAAACAACTGTAAAATCATACTCCCAGCAAAAAAGTAAACAAAAACGAATAATTTTAAATAATATATAGAAACCAATTTCAATGCATTATTCACTCTGTAAACAACATAAATACTAAAAAAGTTCGACATAGAATATACAGAAAAAACAATTGTTAAAGGAATAAATATAGTCGACAAATTATACAACGACATAACCTTATACAAAGCTTCCAATTCGTTCATTTTCTCTTTTACAATTCCGGGTTCAAAATAATTGAACAAGCAACCAATGATACTAACATTAAGTACAAAAAGAATACTTAACCAAACATATTTCATCCTTATAGTTTCTTTCATAACATTATAAAAGAACATGCTTCCTACTCCCCCGTAAATAAAGAACTACAGAACAAAACCAAATACATAACAGTACACTAAGAAAAATTTGTAATTCAAAAAAGCCAAAATCTTTAATTAAATAATCTTTAGGATTGAGAATCCCTTTTCCAATACCAAGCCAAAAAATATGTAAAATAAATGGAACTAAATAAATAAAATAAACTCGTTTTATAAAAAACGAAACTGATAAAGCTAAACTCGAAAAAACCGCACCGTATAAACCATTTAAAAATACATACATTAGAAAATATAAAGTAGGGTACTTATAATAAACTATATGAAATTGAGCTGTTGGCGAAACAGTAGAAGCCATATAATTTAATATTGGATGCGGAGCAACTGTTGGATAAGTCATCACATATAAATAAAAATTAAATAGTAAAGGGACACTTATAATAAAAAAAGATACAATAAAATTAATAAAATAAAGCAGCTTAAAATAATAACATGTTCCCATCTTAGAAATAACAGGATAAATAAATCCATAATTTTTATCAATTCTATAAATCCCTGCTACAGCCATTGCGGAAAGCATAGGAAATATAAGTAAATAAAACTCACTATAAAACGATAATCTATTAAAATATAAAATATTAGATAAATATGGGGATACCTTTATAATCCCAGCATCGTTAAATCCTTTAGTTGTCACAAACATAGCAATATATTGAGCAATAACAATTACTAACATAATAAATAAAGACAACCAAAACATCCTACCTTTTAAAATCCTTCCTAAAAAGTAACTCATCTATAGCTCCTCCATAAACCATTAAATTTAAATCTTTTTTAATATGAACAATTGATCCGCAACACCATAACATTTCTTTTCTTTATTTAACCAAATGTAACGAAAAGAAACATTTGCTCTCTCTCCTTCAAATTTAGGAAACTCAACTTCATACTGATAAACATCATTTGTGCCTTTTCTTTTTACACTCTTAACTTCTTGTTTCCACTGAATTACTTCTCCATCAGTTTGTTCAATCCGTCCCAAGAGATACGTTGGTTTTTTCTTATTCGTAACACCCGTCAAAAAAACATAATAATTTTCTGGTATAACTCCTAATTTCAATTTTTTATTTGAAAGCTTATCCTCTATTAAACTATCATTTTTTTCTATTTGTCCTTGAAAGAAATCATCACCATTTTCACTTTCCAAAAACACTTGTTCAAAAATAGTATTTTTGTTAATTCCTTTTAATTCAATACTTTTCAAATTATCTTTTTCCGTTAAAGTATCTTCAATATGTACAATAGGTTCATCTACTTTCTTTTGACAAGAAACTAAGAAACTAATACTCAATATAAAAAAACAAACTAAAATATATTTTGAAATAAACCTCATTACAGCTCCTCCTATTTTAAAAATGAAATAGCAGGAAAAGTCGTATAATCCGGATTTGAAACTATACGACTTTTTCTAGCACTATAAAATAAATAATTTCAATTTATAATTTCTAAATCAATATTCAATGTAAGGTCCACTAGGTCTTACACTATCAGGACTCCAAGCAGTAGGATAAGCATTATTTTCTCTAGAATAACCACCAAATCTCACAGGCACATTTTTCCCATGGTTTTCATATGCATAATTTTGAAAAAGATATGTTCTACCTGGTATCACTGTTCCTTCATGCTTACCTGAAACATTTACCCATTTTCTATCTTCTGCATTTTTATTTTTATCTGCTTCTGTCCAAACATTGAAAGAACCTCCGCCCTTCTCACTGCTCTTCACACGCATATACATAGAGGTAGGCGTCTCTTTAGGACGTGCATTAGTATAATCATATGGACTCCAAAGTCTAAAGGTAAAATTCACATGGTCATCCCTTGTACTAGCCTTAGCCGGTTCGGTTAAAGCGAAAGTACTAGCTAAAATACCTAACGATAAAACAGATCCAAACATAAAACGACTTTTTTTCTTAATTCCCACTAAAAGCACCTCCGATAATTTGTAGCATTATATTGATTGTATTTTTCCACTGAAGGAACAAAATCAATATAATACAATATTATGGTAACAACACCTCAACACACCTTCAATGGATTTCAGAATATTTAATATTACTTTTACACTTGCGAACATTTCGTTAAATTTTTAAAAACAATACTATATCCCTAGCAAAGAATTACTTGTAAAGGTAGCTATATTCCTATGCTTGTTCCAAATAATAAAGAGTAACTCACCTCTCTAAATTTCGAATTTTTTCCTGCTGTTTTGAGGAAATACCGCCTAAAAATCATTTCTTAATGAAATCGGCTACTTATAAAACTTTTTTAACCTTGCTGCGAAAAATACAAAAAAAGCGCAGCCATTTCGGCTGCGCTTTCGAATTATTATTTAGTTTCGATTAAACCGTATTTCCCATCTTTACGGCCATATACAACATTAGTTTCGTTTGTATCAGCATTTGTGAAGACGAAGAAATTATGTCCTAGCATATCCATTTGTAGGATTGCCTCTTCAACGTCCATCGGTTTTAAATCGAATCGTTTTGTACGTACAAGTTCTAATTCATCTTCTTCTACCTCATCCAAAACAGCTACTGCTTCTGGAAGGATAAAGTTCGTTTTCATAGAACCTTTCTCACGTAACTTACGATTTACTTTTGTTTTATGTTTACGAATTTGTCGCTCAATTTTATCAACTACTAAATCGATAGCAGCGTACATATCGCTATTAGTTTCTTCTGCACGAAGTAATAAATCAGTAAATGGTATTGTTACCTCGACACGTTGCTTGTCAGAGTATACTTTTAAATTAACTTTAATCTCTGGGAATGTATCAAAATAACGCTCTAACTTACTTAGTTTTTTCTCTACATATTCCTTTAATGCTGGAGTTACTTCAATATTTTCACCACGAATGTTGAATTTCATAGATGAATTCCTCCTTTCAAGCCTATGTATTATAATTTCGACATTGGCTTAAAAACTCCTTCTAACTTTTTTAAAAAAATTAGTAGAATTGCAATTTTTTTATCGTTTTTTGTTGAAATGAAAAGATGCATCGTTTCTATCTTTATTTTATCCTATTAACATCGTGAATAACGAATGTTTCTGTGGACAATTCGTTACAGAAAAGAAACAACTTTTTGACAACTTACCCTATAACAAAAACCCCTTGCGAAAAACAAGAGGTTCTACTACATATATATAACGTTGCCACAAACGCAGCTTTCTCTTCCAAAAACAATATACCCTACAGTTTCACAACATTAGCTGCTTGTGGTCCACGTGCTCCATCTACAATGTCAAACTCTACTTGTTGCCCTTCTTCTAATGACTTATATCCATCTTGTTGAATAGCAGAAAAATGGACAAATACATCGTCACCATCTTCACGCTCAATAAACCCAAATCCCTTTTCTGCATTGAACCATTTCACTCTTCCTTGCATGTTCATTCCATTCCCTTCACTCTAAAAATCAGGGCATTCGCCCCATATTTTGACTATAACGAATGACAACATATGAAGTCAAAGAAGACTTATCGCCTTTTTATTATCCCTTTCGACACTGCCATATTAACTTCTACAAAGTGTCAAACTAGATACTTCTCTTGCCCCTCTTTCATATAACAAACTTCCGATTTGCCTAACTGTAATCCCTGTCGTATACACGTCATCAACGAGTAAAATATGTTGCCCAGAAAACATCTCTTCTCCCTGAAAATAAAAAGGATTGCTTCCTGACACCCTTTCTTTACGTGTCTTCTTACTTTGCTTTTCTGTTTCCCTTCTTCTTAATGATGGATAAGAAATTTTGACAGGCAAACAAGTTGCTAATAGCTCAGCTTGATTAAAACCACGTTCAATTTCCCTTTCCTTACTAAGCGGAACAGCGATAACAGTTGAAACATTGGCAAAATGCTTTTGAAATAAATTTCGAAAAGGACGATAAAAAATGTGCACTAACTCTGCATCCCCCCGAAACTTAAACTGCGCTACTATTTCTTTCATCTCATCATCATACATATATAACGAACGGTTTTTAAAAGAACGATACTCCTCCTCTTTCATCCACCTTATACAATCTATACAAATAACGTCTTCTTGAAATGAGGCAGGAACAAATTCTAAAGGCCGCCCACATTCCATGCAAATTTCTCCTATAATATAGGAAAGTTTCTGCTCACATCTATCACATATATATTTTCTATGACACTTTACAAAAAAAGTGTACCAACTAATCTTTTCTACAAAACACTCATCACAAAGTAAACAATGCATTAATCGATCAATCCTTGTTCTTTCGCATTTTTATTCATACCTTGAATATGTTTTTTCGCGCGCACCATCGCCTCTGTCTTGCCATAGTGAAAATAAATGACCTCTCCATACGGTGCTTCAAAGCTCCGCCCTGCTCGGCCCGCAATTTGTACGAGCGCACTTTCTGAAAATATTTCTTCTTCCGCCCCTAAAACTGCAACTTGCAAATTTTTCACCGTTACGCCTCGCTCTAAAATTGTCGTTGTAACTAATAATGGGATTTCTCCCTTTCTGAAAGCCGCTACTTTTTCTTTTCTCCCTGGATCTTCTGCATGTACACCTTCAATTCGATTGTTTAATGGTTTTAACAACAAGCTTATTTCTTCTATATATCGCACATGGGGGACGAATAAAAAAATAGGGAATTTTTTATTTAAGTATGTTTGTAACCACTGTAGTAAAACTCGAGGAATTCTTTTATGAATGAGGTTTTTTTTCCAATTCCCGCACCAACAAAATAAAGGAACTGGCAAAGGATGACGATGATATCGTCCAGAAACAATAACACCTTTTTGTTTACCTTGTTTAAGTTTTCGCTTCCACGTTTCATCTGGAGTCGCAGTTAAATAAATACGCGCCGCTTTTTCTTTCATCGCTTGTTTTACCGCGTACTGTAACATTTGATCTGCACAATATGGAAACGCATCTATCTCATCTACAACCATGACATGAAACGCCCTATAATAACGTAATAATTGATGCGTAGTCGCAACGACTAGTACTGCATCTTTTTCTTTATCCACACTCCCTCCATATAAAGCCGCTACCTTTATATATGGAAATACTTCTTGCAATCTCGGCGCTAATTCCAGAACAACATCCGTTCTCGGCGTTGCGATACAAACTCTTTCTCCTTTTTGAAGCGCTTCGTTAATTCCGTAAAACAACATCTCTGTTTTCCCAGCCCCGCATACAGCCCAAATAAAAAATGATTCTTTTTGCTTAATAGCCTCTATAACCCCTTGCGCCGCCAAATTCTGGCCAGTAGACAACGTCCCGTTCCACTGTAACAAATTTGAATTCTTTTCTCTCTTTCTTTCAGCAATCCCGCGAACAAGTACAGCACATTCACTTACTCTCCCCATCGTTATACACTTCCGGCAATATGCGCACACTTTACTGCACCTTTTACATAAAAACGACGCAAATAGCCGCCGATCTACATTTCCGCAGCGTTGGCACATATATTTAGAATTCTTCTTTTTTACACCTTGTACACATACGATCTCTCCCTTCTTTTTCAAATCGTTTAATTCCCTCTGTAAATCTGAAGAAAGTTCTTCTAATAGCAACTGTTTCCCCGCTAGCATCAACAATCACCTCCAGCACTACTATAAACCTTTCTCATCATCTCGTAAAAACTTAAAAAAGCCGATAACCTACTTATAAAATAGTAAGCTATCGACTTTATACACGTTTTTTATTCTTTTATAAATCCTAGAATCGACCGTATCCTAAGAAATGTTTTCTTTATCATGCATGAATATCTTCAATATAATGTGTAGTATTTCTAATATAATTATTTTATACCTAACAGTTACAAGGTGTATTTCCATGTTTTGAATCTTTGATTTTTCCAGCTTATTTCCCTTACACTTTCCATTTCAAAACAAAAAGAAAAAAATTGCTACATACTACTCTTAATCTATAAAAGTCATATTTCATTCAAAGATCACCTATTTTTTCAAAAGCATACCTTGAATTGCCTTATATGCTGGTTTCGGATTGTAATTTTCATCGAAAATAAGCGGTTTATCATCTTTTCCTGTATATTCAGGAACCCAAGTATATTTATCTGTAAAACCCCACATTACAAACGTACTGCAATTTTCATTTGAAAGACAGACATTCAAGGTATCCTTATACATATCTGCTTGTTTTTCTAAGGTTTTCTCTAATGATCCAGTACTATTTTGAACTTGAACATCCATTTCAGTTATTTCCACTTTTAAACCGACTTTAGCTAATCGTCTTATATTATTAGAAATCTCTTCATACTTAATTGGCTTATCAATACTCTTATGCATTTGGAATCCTATACCATGTATTGGCACATTACGCTGCTTAAAGTCTTTAAAAACATTATATATAGCATCAGATTTCTTATTCAACTCATCATTTCTATCATCATTGTAAAATAATAGAGCAGATGGATCTGCTTCATGTGCCCATCGATATGATAACTCGATATATTCTGGTCCTATTTTCCTTAGTAAAAAGTTATCTCGCAGTGTTCCATCATCATTAAATGCTTCATTTACAACATCCCATGCATACACTTTCCCTTTATATTGACCAACCACCGTTTGAATATGTTTTTTTAAGATTCCTTTGAGTTGCTCCCTTGAAAAATCTCCTTTTGTTACCCAATCAGGGAGAGTGTTACCCCACACTAAAGTGTGCCCTCTTACCTTTTGGTTATTTTCTAGAGCGAAATCTATTAGACGATTAGATTTTGAAAAATCGTATCTATCTATTTCAGGGTGTATACTTTTGAATTTTAACTCATTTTCTAAAGTAACTACATTAAATTCTCTTTTTACAACTTTTTTATATTCTTCATCTTCCATAAAGGCAGAAGTATTAATCGCCGTTCCAATTAACACTGAATGATCGGACGCATATTTACGAAGAGGTGTTTCATCCTTTACCTTGTTACATCCGACTATGCTAAAAACTAAAAATAATAAAACTATTAATGTGAAATTACTTTTCAATCCCAAATTAAATTTTTTTACGAATTTCATATTTCTCCCTTCTTGTTTCCATACTACGTTTTAATTGTAAATTCCAAAAAAATATATCAGAAAATAAAAAAGAGTAGATTAGAACCACTCTTTTCGTTCTGAAAATCCATATTTTATTAAAAATAATTTTTTTTATATTTAATGGTTTAAATTACATAACCTGTTCCATCTTTTAGTTTTTCAATCATCTCTTCTTTCTTTTCTTCAGATATATTACCTCTTTCGGTCCAACTTTCATCAAACAACATTCTACTTTTCATTTTATCTTTTTCTTTTTTTAAATAATCGTCAGTACTTCCTATAACACGAGCTGGATTTCCAACAGCTAATGAATTATCAGGTATATCATTAGTCACTATACTTCCAGCCCCAATTACTACATTATTTCCTATTTTCACATTCGGAAGAACGGTTGTTTTCGCGCCAATAAATACATTATTCCCTATTCTTACAAGACTTATTTTGTGTAATTCAAATGTGTTTTTGTACTAGCATCATGCACCAATATATGTACTCTAGGAGCAAATGTAACATTATCTTCAATGGTAATTAGCCAACAATGAGAATAGTCTATAATACAATGATCCAACCTTTTAAAATTTTCCCCCACCCTTAACCCTTTACTAATTAAAAATTCAGTAGGGACTTCCCTCCTTAACTTCGATTTCATAAATAATTTTATCTTAGAAAACATAACCCCTATTACTCCCCCATATATAAATCGTATAGTAACATATTATTACAGAAAGAAACAGAACATCTTGTTCACTTAATTTTTCTCAGAAACAACTACTATTATAAATATCACCATTTAAAAAATACTTCGATACTAAGGTAGAGTCTTTCAGAGTTAGAAACTTTATATAATAATATATAGATTAAGTCTTAGAACTAACACTACTAGTTTTAAAGGAGAAATTATGAAACTTAGGAACTCATACGACATTGCTACATCTATTTATTTTTTTTTTCATTAGGAATTAATGTTAGAAACGATATATTTTCGATTGAATTTTATGTTTTAATAGGAATAACACTGTCCATACACACATTCTAAACAACATGTATAGTTAAGTATTTATAAAAATTTAACACTTCTTTTGGATCACCTTTTAGTAAAAATCATTTGACAGTATTCAGGCTACCTTCTATTCCGCCATCCCCGTTAGCTCCAAAATTCTCAGATGTCACAATTGAAATTCCAATTGATTCCCCTGCCAATCAGGTGGTATTTTTTACGATTTTAGACAAGATCCAAACTGCATGTCCCAGTATGTTTTCTCCACAATTCGGCACTACTATAAACCTTTCTCATCATCTCGTAAAAACTTAAAAAAGCCGATAACCTACTTATAAAATAGTAAGCTATCGACTTTATACACATGTTTTATTCTTTTATAAATCCTAGAATCGACCGTATCCTAAGAAATGTTTTTTGTTATACGAACTGTTAATATCACCGTACGCAATTCCTTTATCGCTAGCATGGATCATTTGGCCATTACCAACGTAAATACCGATGTGAGATGGGCCTGCTTTATAAGTACCTTGGAAGAATACTAAGTCTCCTGGTTGTGGGCTACCTACTTTAGAAACTGAGTTCCAGTAACCTGCAACGTCTTGACGACCTACACCAAAGATGTAAGAAATGAATCCACTACAGTCAAAACCACCATTTGATGGAGATGCACTTCCCCAAACATATGGTAAACCTAAGTAGCTTTGCGCTTTACCAATTACGCCACCCACATTTGGAGCTGGTTTTTTCTCTTCTTGTTTAGGTGCTTCTTTTTTAGGCTCTTCTTTCTTAGGCTCTTCCTTTTTAGGTGCTTCTTTTTTAGGCTCTTCTTTTTGAGCTTGTCCACCATTGTTTGCCGGTGCAGCTTGCTCTGCAGGTGCTTGTGCTGGTTGAGCTTGCGCATCTTTAGCAGCTTGCTCTGCTTGTTTTTGAGCAGCAGCTTCTTGTGCAGCTTTTGCTTGTGCTTCTTCTTCGGCAATGCGTTGTAATTGTAATGCTTGTTTCTCAAGCTCTTTCAATTGACCTTCCGTACTTGTCATTGAAGTTACAACTGTATCCATTTTACCGCTTAAATCGTTTACCGCTGTTGCTTTTTTCTCTTTTTCAGCGTCAAGTTCTTTCTTAGCAGTTTCAATTTGAGCTTGTGCTTCTTTTAATTCTTTTTGTTTTTCTTTTACCGTTGCAACATCTTTTTTCACACTAGCTTGGTCTTCTTGTTGTGTTTTCATGATATCTTCATCAGACTCAAGAATTTTAGAAACAGAAGTTAAACGATCAACTAAATCTGCAACGTTTTTAGAGTTTACAAGAACTTCTGTTACAACGTTCGTATTTGGTTGTTCTTGAAGTGCAACTAAACGCTTTCTTAATAACTCTTCACGTTTTGCAATCTTTGTTTGTAATTCTGCAATATCTTTATTTTTCTTTTCAATTAATTGCTCAGTATCAGCAACTTTTTTCGTTGTTTCATCAAGCTTTGCAGCATTCTCTTGAACAGATTTATCTAAACCTTGAATTGTTTTGTTTAAGTCATTCATTTGTTTTTGTAATTCATCACGTTCTTGTTGTTGTTTATGTAAAGTGTCATTTTGCGTGTTAATTTGTGATTTCACATCAGAAATTTTATCTTCTGCAAATACATTTGGTGTTAGCCCAGAAAACATTAATCCTGCAACTAATGCACAAGATGCCATTTTTAGCTTTTTCATTTTATTTTTTACACCGCTTTCTTTTTTCTTTTTCCGTATATAACCTATAAAATTTATACCATAATTCGGGATTTTTTTTGCTAATGTTACGTTTTTGTAAAACAAATGTAATATTATATGTAGCTCTAGCGCAAAATGCGTATATTTTTGTATGTATGTGTAGAAATTTATATACTTTTCTCACTTCTATAAACAAAGAAAAAACGTAAGGAATTCCTTACGTTTTATTAAATATACGAATACAGATGAAATGCTACTTCATCCATTTCTCAGCCCAATTTTGGACCTCATCCATAACACTTTCTAACGCTTTTCCCTTGTCAGTTAAGCCATACTCGATTCGAACTGGTACTTCTGGATAGACATTACGAACTACAATGCCCTCGCTTTCCAATTCCTTTAAACGCTCTGACAACATACGATCGCTCATATTTGGGATAATATCTGCGATTTCTCTAAAACGTTTCGACTCTTCAAGCAAAGATTTAATAATTAAGCCAGTCCACTTCTTACTAAGCAGAGTAAAAGCTGACTCAAACTTTGGACATAAACAAGAATTATGCTCCATATGTTTCACCTCTCTTCTATTATAATATAGTTTCTTGTAAAAAGTAAGTTATAAAACTTTCCTCATTATTTTATTTTACGTACATTTTACCATTTCCAAATATTAACTTGTCAACTAAACGTAACATACCCGTAAAAAAACCCTCTTAAAAAGAGAGCTTTTATATCTTTATTACTTCGTATACCATCCAAGACCTAATGCACCTTCACCTAAGTGCGTACCAATTACAGCTCCAAAATAACCTGTACGAATTGTGACGTGAGGATATTTTGCTTCTAATTCTTTCTTCCATTCATTCGCTTCTTCTTCACGTTGCGCATGAATGATAACTGCTTCCATAGGTACACCTTTACTTGCTTGCTCATCAAAAATTTCAATGATACGTTTTAATGCTTTTTTACGTGTACGAATCTTTTCAAACGGAATAATGATTTTATCTCTAAAATATAAAACTGGCTTCACTTGTAACAGACTGCCGATGAAAGCTTGCGCGCTATTTAATCGACCACCACGTTGTAAATGATGTAAATCATCAACTACAAAATAGGCGTCCATCGTTTTCTTCATTTCATCAAAACGAGCGATAATCTCTTTCGGGTTCTTTCCTTCACTTGCTAACTTTGCACCTTCACGCACATAAAATCCTTGTACTTCACAACTAATTTCAGAGTCATACGTGTATACATCAATACCCTCTACCATCTGTCCAGCTGTCGTTGATGTTTGATATGTACCACTAATTCCACTTGATAGGTGAATACTAATAACTGCATCATAATCTTTAGCTAGTTCTTCATATAGCTCAACAAACTTTCCGATTGCTGGTTGAGAAGTTTTTGGAAGTTCCTCTTGTTCACGTACTTTCACATAAAAATCATCTGCTGAAATTTCAGCTTCTTCTTGATAAGATTCTGTTCCAAACACAACGTTTAATGGAATCATATATATATTGAGTTCATCACGAATTTGCTTCGGTATATATGCCGTACTATCAGTAACAATAGCTATTTTCATTTTCGTACCTGCCTTATAAAAAGTTTTATTTCCTAATTTTACACGAAAACTACAAATGGTGCATCCATACATGAAAATGCCGGTTGAAATTATACCTACCATCTCGACAAATTACAACAAAAAGATAAAATACTCACCAAAAACTTCAGCATATTTAGAAAAAATGTTTGAATATAAAAAGGCTCGCTTTTAAAATGGAAAGTACTAGTCATTTTGATAGATAGGGGCGTACACAAGTGCTATTACAATATTTTACAATCAAAGACTACGGCGAACACGAAATCGTCATTCAAAAATCAAGATTTATTTGTTATATTAGCCGAGCAACAACTGAGGAAGAGGCTCAAGAATTTATACAAAAAATAAAAAAACAACATTGGAATGCAACACATAATTGTTCCGCTTATTTAATTGGCGAACAAGATCATATTCAAAAAGCAAATGATGACGGTGAGCCTAGCGGTACAGCTGGCGTACCAATGTTAGAGGTACTAAAAAAACGCGGACTAAAAGATACCGTCGTCGTCGTAACACGCTATTTTGGTGGCATTAAACTTGGCGCAGGTGGATTAATTCGTGCATATGGAAAGTGTACAAGCGAAGGCATTAATCATGTCGGTGTTGTCCATCGAAAACTAATGCGTGTGATGCAAACCGAGATTGATTACACATTACTTGGCAAAGTGGAAAATGAATTACGCAATTCAAAATATGCCATTAAAGATATTCATTATCTAGAAAATGTCACATTTGATACGTATGTAGAAGAAGACGGCAAACAAGCATTTACAGATTGGATGATTGAATTAACAAACGGGAAATGTACAATTACAGAAGGAGATATGTTGTACTTAGAACAAGATGTTATCTAAGAATAACCCATTTATCACCTTCAAAGATTAATGTAGTGAATTACTTCCCTACAAATGAACTAACGAACTAAGGAGATTATATATGGAAGAACGTTATTATCATCTCCAAAATAGCAGAATAAAAAAGAAGCGAAGAAGGAAACTTTTCTTCTTCCTTATTTTCGCATTTTTATTTGGCAGCATAGGAGTTTATGTGTTAAATTCTTACTCTTCTCTTATGGGGATGTATAGTGGTTTTACTCGTGAAAAATCGGATTTAAGAAACGAAGATGTAGAAATTACAAAGGAACCTTTTACAATTCTCATTATGGGTATAGAAGATTATGCGACAGATGGTCAAAATGGTCGTACGGACTCATTAATGTTTGCAACAGTCAATCCGAAAACTAAAAAGATTTCGCTTATGAGCATTCCTCGTGATAGCCGCGTTCCGATTGTCGGAAAGGGAAAAGAAGACAAAATTAATGCCGCCCATGCTTACGGTGGAGAGGAAATGGCAATCAAAACTGTAGAAGGTTTTCTAAAAGTTCCTGTAGACCATTATATTAAAATTGATTTCCAAGGCTTTAAAGGTATCGTTGATGCTGTTGGCGGTGTTACCGTTGACGTACCCTTCGATTTCTGGGAGCGCTCTGACGTGGATTACTACAAAAAAATTCAATTTAAGCAAGGACAGCAAAACTTAAACGGTGAAGAAGCACTTGCTTATGTCCGTATGCGAAAGCAAGATCCAAATGGCGATTATGGTCGAGCTGCTAGACAAAGACAATTACTGGCCGCTGTTGCCCAAAAGCTAAACTCCACCTCTACTGTATTTAAAATTAAAGATTTAACAGCTGTCGTTGGAAAATATATAAAAACCGACATTCCTATTTCAGACGGACTTGCTCTTTACAATAAACTTTCTGGATTTGATCCTTCTACAATGCAAACGTTAAAGCTTGAAGGCGAAGACAAAAAGATAGGCGGTATTTATTACTTCCTTCCAGATCCAATCAGTGTAGAAACGGTGCGTAACGAAATTGAAAAAGAATTAGGAGAAAAAGCAAAAAAACCAACTACAAAAAACAACTCAAGTCCTGATTCAAATTCTAATTCTAACGAACAAACAAAAAAAGCAACAAACCAAAATAAAACACCAACTGATCCGCCACCTTCTACAAATGCTCATGCAGAGTGGATTATGCGCAATCAGCCGTAACAAAAAGGCCCAATCTATGCGATTGGGCCTTTTTTATTTACTTATTAAAGTGCTGTAAAATTGCTTCTACAATACGCTCTGATGCACGACCATCACCGTAAGGGTTAGATGCTTTCGCCATCTTATCATGAGCTTCTTTATCTGATAACAGCTCATCAGCAAGACCAAAGATTGTCTCTTCGTCTGTTCCTGCTAATTTCAGCGTACCTGCTTCAATACCTTCAGGGCGCTCTGTTGTATCACGAAGAACAAGAACTGGTACACCAAGTGATGGAGCTTCTTCTTGTACACCACCAGAATCCGTTAACATTAAGTATGAACGAGCTGCAACATTGTGGAAATCAATTACATCTAGCGGCTCAATTAAATGAATACGGTTATGTTCACCTAAAATTTCATTTGCTATTTCACGAACAACAGGGTTCATATGAACAGGGTACACAACTTGTACATCTTCATGTTTGTCAACAAGACGCTTAATTGCACGGAACATATTACGCATCGGTTCACCTAAGTTTTCACGGCGGTGAGCTGTCATAAGTACAAGACGATCATTTCCAAGTTTCTCTAGTACAGGATGACTATATGTTTCTTTTACAGTCGTTTGTAGCGCGTCAATCGCTGTATTTCCTGTGATGAAAATACGTGACTCATCTTTATTTTCCTTCTGTAAGTTCGTTGCTGATTTTGCTGTCGGTGAGAAATGAAGATCCGCCATTACACCTGTTAATTGACGATTCATCTCTTCTGGGTATGGAGAATACTTATCCCACGTACGAAGGCCCGCCTCAACATGCCCTACTGGAATTTGATTATAAAAAGCAGCTAAACTTGCAATAAATGTTGTTGTTGTATCACCATGTACAAGTACAATATCCGGCTTCGCTTCTTTCATTACTTTATCCAAACCTTCTAAACCACGCGTTGTAACATCAATTAAAGTTTGGCGGTCTTTCATAATATTTAAATCGAAATCTGGCGTAATTCCAAAGATACTTAATACTTGATCTAACATTTGGCGATGTTGTGCTGTTACAGTCACAATCGATTCAATTTTTTCTGGGTGTTTTTGCAACTCTAATACAAGAGGTGCCATTTTAATTGCTTCTGGACGTGTCCCAAAAATTGTCATTACTTTTAAACGTTCAGTCATGTGATTGCCTCTTTTCTTTCACTAATTACAGCTTCTATTATGACATATAAAAATATGCATGAGTACATCCCTTTTTAACGCATAACAGAAACTTTTCTATTACAAATACTTTTTCTTCCCACCGAGTAATAATCTATCTTTTGTTTCTTAACATCTTCATCAGTATAACAATTTCTCCCATCAAATAAAATAGGCTCCCTCATAAGTTGTACGTACTTTTCTAACGGATAAGTTTGAATATCTTCCCATTCTGTTACGATAAAAACCGCACTCGCATCTCTAATCGATTCATCTATACATCTACTATATTGTATAGCATCTCCAAATATATTCTTTACATATTGAATTGCTTTTGGGTCATAAAGAACAATATCTGCACCTATATTAATTAATGCTTCTATTATAATAAGAGATGATGCCTCTCTAATATCATCCGTATTCGGTTTAAAGGATGCGCCAAGAACTGCAATTCGCTTTTTATTCATGTTCATAACTTTTTTCGCTTTTTCAATCAATAGCAGCTGTTGCTTATTATTTACTTCAATAACTGCTTTTAACAAACGAAAATCATGAGCAACATTTCCCGCAATTTGTACCAGTGCTTTCGTATCTTTCGGAAAACACGACCCTCCGTAGCCAATGCCCGCATTTAAAAAAGATGCACCGATTCTCTTATCCATTCCCATCCCTTTGGCAACATCCAATACATTCGCGCCTACCTTCTCACATATATTTGAAATTTCATTAATGAAACTAATCTTTGTAGCTAAAAAGGCGTTCGACGCGTATTTAATCATCTCCGCACTTTTAATATCTGTAACATACGTTTCTAAGCATAATTGACTATACAAACTCTCTACTCTTCTTGCTACTTCCTTACTATCCGCTCCAATTACAATACGATCTCCATGAAAGAAATCATAAATACCTGAACCCTCACGCAAAAACTCTGGATTCGATACGATATGTACTGTATGCCTCTCTTTTAACTTCTCCTCAATCCATCCCTTCATTACATCATTTGTGCCTACTGGAACTGTACTTTTCGTAACAACAATAATATCGTTCGTCGCATATAATCCAATATCGTTACAAGCACTCTGAATATACGTTAAATCTGCCGTCCCATCTAATAAAGGTGGGGTTCCAACTGCAATAAATATAAACTCTACATCATCAAATGCCTCTTCTTTATTTGATGTAAAAGTTAAAGCATTATTCTCATATGCATAATTTATTAATTCATGTAATCTGGCCTCATAAATAGGTAAATCCCCTTGTTTTATCCGTTCAATTTTTTCATCATCTATATCAAAACATGTAACTGAATGCCCTAATTTTGCCAATCCTACTCCTGTAATCAATCCAACATATCCAGTACCTACTATCGTAATTTTCATTTCCTTTTCGCACAGGAATTTACAATAGAAAAGATATGAAAATTAGAATTCTCCCTGCGCTTCCCCCTCTCATATTAAAAATGAGAAAACCCTTTTCCTTCTTCATTATATGAATTACTTCCCTTACTTTTTTTTAAGTTTTTGTAAAATTAAATGCACTATAAAGTAAAACTTAATCAGTGAGAATCAGGCTGCCAGGTCACGTGTGATAAATTCCCACATTTTAACATGAAACTTACTCATTTCTACGTGCAACACTTATAATACTGAAATAAAAGTATTCACTATTGAAGAAAAAGAGGAAATGTTACATTCCAAAGCCCAGTACGATTAACCTTCTTATATGATTCAACATTCTATATACAATTGTCATATATTCTATCCGCTTCCATTAACCGTAAAAAGAAAAAAAGATTGAATTCTAATCTTTTTGTGATACCATATGTTATGAGCCTGTAAATAAACATCATAATTTTCAGATAAATATATTTTCAAAAAAAAATTACGTTAGACTATAAAGGGTGGGGTATTAATGGACTCACAAGTGATTTATGCCATTTTGGCATCATTCATCACTGTACTCGTCGTTACTCCTTTAGTTATTAAATTAGCTTTTAAAATAGGAGCGACAGATAAGCCAAACGCACGTAAAGTGCACCAAAAGATTATGCCACGTCTTGGCGGGTTGGCAATATTTATTGGTGTAGCTGTAGGATTTGTTGTCGGCGGCTTATATGAACAAAGAATGTTATCGATAACGCTAGGTGCGATTATCATTGTAATCATCGGAATTTTAGATGATATGTACGAGTTATCTGCGAGAGTAAAATTCGGTGGACAACTGTTAGTTGCCATTATGATTGTAAAAAGTGGATTATTAGTGCAAGTATTATATATCCCATTCCTTGGGGATACTGAACTTGGATGGCTTGCTTATCCAATTACAGTATTTTGGCTTGTAGGTATTACGAATGCAATCAACTTAATTGACGGCTTAGATGGATTATCTGCTGGGATTTCATCTATCGTACTTGCAACGCTAGCATATATGGCCTTCACTAGCCCATGGGGTACTGGAACAGCTATTATATTGCCACTTGCATTAATTATATTAGCAAGTACAATTGGATTTTTATTCTACAACTTCCATCCAGCAAAAATTTTCATGGGAGATACAGGAGCACTATTTTTAGGATACTGTATTTCTGTTATATCGTTACTTGGATTATACAAAAGTGTAACGTTATTCAGTTTTATCGTTCCAATTATCATTTTAGGTGTACCTATATTTGATACGATATTTGCAATCATCCGTCGTATCGTAAATAAAAAACCTATTTCAGCACCAGATAAATCGCATTTACATCACCGCTTACTTGCAATGGGATTCTCTCATCGCAAAACGGTACTAATTATATACGCATTCGGTATTTTCTTTAGTGTAAATGCCATTATTTTCACTAGTGCAACGTTATGGTTATCCATTATTCTTCTTTTCGCTTTGATTTTCTTCACAGAAATCATCGCTGAAATAATCGGGCTTGTACATGAACGCTACAAACCAATCATTTCCTTTTATAAAAAAGTGAAAAAACGCGAAGACTAATTGTAGTATAGCCTTTTCAATTATGAAATATTCAAATAGCATCCTCTTTCTTATAAGAGGATGCTATTTTTTATTCTCATTTTATATTTCCAAAATATAGATTGTTTGAGAGTTCCTCTATTGGAGAAAGCTATACATAATAAGAAAAGTATCAAGTTTTCTTTTTTACATCTTGATTGTCAAACTGAGGGTGAATGTTATGATCAAGCGAGTATTTCAATGTATTATTTTATTTTTAACGATTACTATGTACGTATCATCTAATACTGAAGCAACAACTGTTATTCCTGCTGAATATCATCCAAATACTGAAACAACTTCTCCTACACAAAAAATTGCGTACTTAACATTTGATGACGGGCCAAACAAATATACTACACAAATTTTAAACATCTTAAAAGAAAAGAACGGAAAAGCAACTTTCTTTGTTATTGGTGGAAAAGTGCCACATTACACAAAAACGATGCAACGATTAATTAAAGAAGGACATTATATCGGGCTCCACAGCATGTCACATGATGTAAAACGCCTTTACACTGGTGACCCTTCCACTTTAATTGCAGAAATGGAGCAAACACAAAGCATTGTCCAGCAAGTTACGAAATTAAATACACATCTCGTTCGCGTTCCATATGGTAGTATGCCTTACTTAAAAAAGAATTACCGTGACGCACTTGTATCGGCCCAGTATAAAATGTGGGATTGGACGATCGATACATACGACTGGAAAAGCTATGACAATCCTTCTGCCATACTCGAAAGAGTACGTAATCAAAGTGATGAACAAGTCGAAGTCATTTTAATGCATGATTCGAGTGTAACCGTACAAATACTGCCAAAAGTAATTGATTATTTACAGTCACAAGGATACAAACTTCTTCCCTATAATCCTTCTTCTCATCTCAAGGTGAATTTTTGGAAAGACACAAGATTGTAACAGCTTTAGCGCCTATGTGCTAAAGCTGTTTTATTTTTCTCTTCCCACCCTTCCCATTTTTGTGTAAAATTTTAAATAGTGATGAAGTTTCGAGGTGAATAGAAATGAAACGAATAGATCTCATTTTTAACGCAATACAAAAAGGCAATTATACAGAAGGTGTAACCGCATCAGAACTCGCTACATTTTTGCAACTAGATCGCGCCAATGTAAGTAGCGATTTAAACAAACTTGTAAAAGATAAACGTTTATTAAAAACAAATACGCGACCTGTTCGTTTTTACATAGAAACGAACACTTCGTTGGAAACGCATTCAAAAGACATAACTTCATTAGATACATTTGCAATTGAAAATACGAGCCTTAAAATTGCAATTGAAAAAGCGAAAGCTTCTATTCTCTATCCTCCAAACGGTATGCATACTTTACTACTGGGAGAAACAGGGGTCGGAAAGTCTATGTTTGCTTCTTTAATGCACGAATATGCAATTGAAGTTGAACAGCTTCCCAAAGATGCACCATTTATCGTATTTAACTGTGCTGATTATGCAAATAATCCACAGTTACTACTCGGGCAATTATTTGGGATTAAAAAAGGAGCTTATACAGGAGCAAGTGATCAAAAAGGGTTAATTGAAAAAGCACATGAAGGAATTCTTTTCTTAGATGAAGTACATCGCCTTCCTCCAGAGGGACAAGAAATGCTTTTCACCTTTATTGACCGCGGAGTATACCGCCGCCTTGGAGAAACAGAGAACGAACGTAAAGCACAAGTATTAATCATTACTGCAACAACAGAAGAACCAAATTCATTTTTATTAAAAACATTTACAAGACGTATACCAATGACTGTTACGCTGCCACCACTTCGTGAGCGTACACATAAAGAGCGCTTTGCTTTACTACAGCTATTTTTCACAAATGAAGCAATTCGTCTGGGAAAAGACATTCACGTTAGCCCAAATGCAATGCGTGCTTTCGTCTTTTACAATTGTCCCAATAACATTGGTCAATTAAAAACAGATGTTCAAATTGCCTGTGCGAAAGCCTATTCTGATTTGGTCACAAAGAAACGTGATTCTGTCTATGTTTCAAGTACAGATTTACCTTGGTATATGAAAGAAGGATTGTTCATTGAAAGGAAGAGCCGTCACTTATACCAAATACCAAATGAAACATTTGTATTTACAGGTGAGGAAGGTTGGAGTAATCATAAAACAGAAGATGAAAAACGCTCTTCTATTTACGATTATATTGATTATAAATACGAAGAACTTCAAGCACGTGGTATTGAAGAGGAAGAATTAGAATTACTAATAGAAAATGATGTTCAAAGCTTTTTCGTACAATATTTTAACCAAATATCAAAAAAAACAAGCCATGAAAATGTTTTTAAAATTGTGGATCGTAATATCGTTTCCGTATGTGAAAAAATAGCGGAACTTGCTGAAAAGCATTTATCTAAGACGTTTGATGAAAAAGTATTTCTCGCTTTAAGTTTACATGTACAGACAACTCTACAACGTTTACAAAGCGGAAAACAAATACATCACCCACAATTAAATCAAATTCGTACGAAATATAAAGAAGCTTTTTCCGTAGCTATGCAATGCATTCAACTACTGGAGGAAGAATTACAAATAACAATGCCTATTGATGAAGCTGGCTTTTTAACAATGTTCTTCGTTGTTGATCCAATTCCTGCCTCACAAACAGAAGTAAAAGTATTAATATTAGCACACGGTAATGGCATCGCAACTGAAATGGCAAACGTCGCAAACGAACTTCTCGGCATTGAGGAAGTAACCGGTATTGATATGCCGTTACACGAATCACCGAAAGATTTCTTGGAACGTGTGAAAGTGTATATGAAAACACTACAAAATGTAAATGGGCTTCTCTTACTTGTCGATATGGGGTCACTTGCTTATATCGGTGACATATTAGAAACGGAGTTCAAAATCCCTGTACGTGTTCTTTCGATGACGAGCACACCACACGCACTAGAAGCAGCTCGAAAAGCTCAGCTCGGTTATTCATTAGATGCGCTGTATGAAACAGTAAAAAATTTAACACCATTTTACTTAAACGTACAAGAAGAAAAGAAAAAACCTCTCTCTCCAATGAAATCTGTTATTTTAACAGCTTGCTTAACTGGTGAAGGAAGTGCTTTAGCTATTCAAAAAATGTTAGAGAACTATTTACGATTTGATAAAGACTTAATTGAAATTATTCCGATTAGTATCGTCCATGAAAAAGATTTAACGAAAATGATTGAGAACATAAAAAAAGAGCGTAACATCATTTGTATCGTCACGAATTTCGATGTGCAAGTACCATGCTTAACATATCATTTCCAAGACATCGTAAACTACACAGCGATTCAGCCCATTCAAGAATTAATTACGTATGAAGAAACATATGCAAAAATGGCGGATATTCTTGAACAACAAATGCAGCGTAACGATGGAGCATTACTAATCAAAACAATTCGTTACGCATTAAATACAATCCAAGAATTAATTTCCTTACAGCTAACTCCTGATAGCTTAATGGGTGTTATTCTGCATATGAGCTGTATGGTTGACCGTCTTCAAAAAGGAGAAAGCCTTCTTCCTCACCCTGATAAAGAGAAAAGAAGACAAGATGAGTACTGGATGTATATGAAAGTAAAAAAAGCGTTGCAACCAATTGAAAATACATTTGAAATACAAATACCAGATGACGAAGTATTTTACGTTATGGACTTCTTTATTAAAAATCAACCTGTGAAAAATTAATCGAGGCAGTTTTTAAAAATATCGACCGTAACGCGAGTTATATCAGCGATTATTGAAATATATCGGCGCAACTCATATTATATCAGCGATTTTCAAAATATATCGATTTACCGACAATAATTGCTAAAACTAGCACCTTATATAATGAGAAAAGGCTGTTCCAACATATGGACAGCCTTTTCCTCTATTTCTTTACTTTTCTAACTCGCCCTCTTATTTCTCCTCTTTTTTGTGATTTCGTATGGACATTAACATATACATTTGCTTGAATAATTTCTTGAAGTAAATGTACAAATGATTTCCCTTGTAAAGGTCCCTCAAAATCCTCCACATTCACTACACCAGTAATACTTCCCTCGTTCAAGCTAATCCCTTGCTCCAGTGGACCATACAAATATAAAACAACAGGACCAATTTGAGTAGACTTCCCTAAATGAATTTGACACGATGTAACCTTTTCTATATTTTTTAGTATTACTCTGTAATGCAATTTCGTTAAATCATCACTAAAAATAAACTCTGCTACCCCAAAAGCTTCTGTATTTACAGGAGGCACTTCCCTCTTACCTGTTAACCTGGCAAAGAAATGTGTTGTCATAAGGCATTCTCCTTATATAAATTTCCCAGCACTACTTCTACTACTTTATGGTTTAGACATAATCATTTATGACTTTTTCAATTTTAATTACAAAGAAAAGATTCACATAATCTTTACATTAGATTTGTTCCTTTTGCTTTACCACTTCTTGTATAATGCACATAGCAAAAACATTCTAGGAGGTTATTTTGAAAAAAAACAAACACACCTTTCACACATTATTAGAGATTTTTCTCGTCTCATTTAAATTAGGACTTACTTCATTCGGCGGTCCTGTCGCTCATCTTGGTTATTTCCACCACGAATACGTGCAAAAAAGAAAATGGATGGATGAACGAATCTATGGAGATTTAGTAGCACTATGTCAATTCCTTCCCGGTCCTGCCAGCAGTCAAGTCGGTATGGGGGTTGGATTATTACGGGGCGGGCTTTTAGGAGCTATTATTTCATGGATTGGATTCACTTTACCGTCTGTCCTTGTTTTAGTTTTCTTCGCCTCATTCCTTAATCAGTTCGATCTTGGGAGTGCTGGCTGGATTCATGGACTAAAACTTGTAGCAGTCGCTATTGTCGCTCACGCCATATGGGGAATGGCGCAAAAGTTAACTCCAGATCGCAACCGTGCGACGATTGCGATTGTAACTGCCGCAATCGCCTTATTATGGCCAAGTAGCTGGACGCAAGTGATCCTCATTATAATATGTGGCTTTATCGGTTGGTTTTTATATCGCAACCAACCAATTAGCCAATCTCAAAATATAAGAGTACCTATTTCAAAAAAGATAGCAGTTTCTTGTCTCGTCTTATTCTTTGGACTATTACTACTGCTACCAATATTAAGACCGTTCTCTTATTACATCGCTTTATTTGATAGTTTCTATCGCTCTGGCGCACTTGTATTTGGAGGAGGACACGTCGTGCTGCCCCTTCTTGAAGGTGAGTTCGTACAAAACGGCATGATGACGAAAGAACAGTTCCTAGCTGGATACGGATTAACACAAGCAGTACCAGGACCACTATTTACATTCGCCTCTTATATAGGAGCAGTGTTAAACGGGACGCTTGGGGCAACAATCGCAACAATTGCAATTTTCCTCCCTGCTTTCTTACTCGTTATTGGTGTTTTACCATTTTGGAACAGCGTGAGAAAAATATCATTCATACAAGGCGCACTACTTGGAGTCAATGCCGCTGTTGTCGGTATTTTAATTGCCGCTTTTTACGATCCCATTTGGACGAGTACAGTTATGAATGCTTCAGATTTCGTTTTCGCTTCGCTTCTTTTTTGCTTACTAGCTTTTTGGAAAACACCACCTTGGGTTATCGTTATACTCGGGGCATTTGGCGGATATATTCTATCCATTTTGTAAATAAAAAACGACGGCATGATGTAGCCGTCGTTTTTCTATTAAAACTTCACAAGTTCTATCCCTTCAGGCAACTCACTCTCTGTTAAAATACGCAATTCCTTCACACGATCCATTACGTAAGAAGAACGCTTCACAAGCTCTGGATCAATATAAGCTGGATGAACCATAATTTCTACCGTTTGTTCACCTTGTACTCTTTCTTTTAACTTCACAAAGTAATCTTCCTTCACACCATCCGCATAAAAGTCACTGTAAAATACATCAGAAAATGGATGCGCCGCTCTATCTTCCCCACAACGACGAATTGGAACATTATATTTAGCTGCTAATCTCTCAAGAACATCGTGTAAGATCGGTAATCCGTGTACATGATGATGACTATCTAAATGAGTTGGTGTTAATCCGTAAGATAGGAATTTCTCAATTTGAGCAGTCCACTCTCTCTCAACTTCTTCTGGATTTATATTCCCTTCCCTTACAACACTTTGTTTATGAAACGATCCGTCGCTACCTACAAGTGATGGTACGTCTCCAAGAAGTGGTTCACCTGCTGTTAATACGAGATGTACGCCTACTCCGAGTAGGTTATACTCTTTCGCTAAGCGTACCGCATGCTCTGTTCCTGGCATATTCATCATCATCGTCGTTGAATTTACAAGTCCATTTATATGCCCATCAATAATGCCGTAATTTGTACCTTCTGTAAGACCGAAATCATCTGCATTTACAATTAACTTAATCATCATAATACCTCCTAATAGAATAAAAAAAGCGGGCTAAATAGCGCCGCTTTTACTTCTCTACCTTTTTAAAGAACTGTGGAAGATACTCTTTATGTGCTTCCAACATTTCATCTAAAATTTGTTTTGCAACTTTATCTGATGGTACAAGTGGATTGATTGTCATAGCAAGCAGCGCCTTATGATAATCCCCTGTAACAGCAGCTTCAATTGTTGTGCGCTCGAATGATTTAATTTGTTGTACTAAACCGCGAACTGGTACTGGAAGATCTCCAACTGCAATTGGTTTTGGGCCTTCTTTCGTAATAATACAGTTCACTTCAACAGCTGAATCATGTGGTAAGCTTGCAATTGTTCCGTTGTTTCGTGTATTAACAGGCTGGATATCACCTTTATTATTGTAAATAGACGTAATTAAGCTACATGCTGCATCACTATAATAAGCTCCGCCACGTTTTTCTAATTGTGGTGGTTTAATATCTAAGTTCGGGTCTTTATATAACTCAAATAAATCATTTTCTAATTGTTTTACTACTTCTGCACGTGTACCTTTTTCAACAGAAACCTCTTTCTCTTCTTCTAACATTTCACGTGTTTTGTAGTAGTAACGATGGTATGGACATGGAATTGCACGAAGTCCGCGAATAAAGTCTGGTTCCCAGTTAAGCGCTGCGATATTTTCCATCGTAATTTGCTTTTCTGGATCTGTCACAAGCTCTAACACACGATCCATTACACTTACGCCATCTAAGTATACATCTAGTCCGTATACCATATGATTTAAACCTGCGAAATCAACGTGGACACGACTTGCATCTACTTCAAGTAATCTTGCAAGACCCATGCGGATTCCGATTGGAACGTTACATAGACCAACTACTCTTTGAATATTTGTATAACGAAGGACAGCCTCTGTTACCATACCAGCTGGATTTGCAAAGTTAATTAACCATGCATTCGGACAGAGCTCCTCCATATCTTTACAAATATCTAAAATAACAGGAATCGTTCTCAACGCTTTAAATAAACCACCAGGACCATTTGTTTCCTGACCGATTACATCATATTTTAACGGTATTGCTTCATCTTTTGCACGTGCTTCTAATAAACCAACGCGAAGTTGTGTTGTTACGAAGTCAGCATCTTTTAATGCCTCACGGCGATCAAGTGTTAAATGAACCTCAATTGGTAAACCTGATTTTTTCACCATACGTTTCGCTAAGTTACCAACGATTTCTAACTTTTCTTTTCCTGCCTCAATATCTACTAACCAAATTTCACGAACAGGAAGCTCATCATAACGCTTAATAAATCCTTCAATTAACTCTGGTGTATAACTAGATCCACCGCCGATTGTAGCAATTTTAATTCCAGTCATGCTTTATTCCCCTTTCGCTTCAAGCTTTTTATAAAGATCGATAAACTCTGCTGCTAATTCTTTCACTGTAATCGCATTCATTAAATGATCTTGTGCGTGAATTAAAAGAACACTAATCTCTGTTTTTTCTCCTCTTGCTTCTGATTGTATGAGCTCTGTTTGGAAATGATGCGCTTCATTAATCGCTTCTTTCGCCTTTACCATCGCTTCATCTGCTTCTACCATTTTCCCCTGTTTGGCAAATTGAAGTGCCTCCATCGCAAAGCTTCGTGCGTTACCACTATTTAAAATCAATTGGAATGGAATTTGTTCTGCTGTAGTCATCATAATTACCGCCCTCTCTATAAGGTTCAACCGATTTAAATACCCCTTCAGTTTGAACATGTCTATTAAAGTATGAATTTATTAATGATAGTTTAGTGTTCATATAGATGTTTTTCATCTTTTTGAACATGATATAAAGGTAATTGTTCTCACAGACACTGTTGCCTGTGAGAACAATTACTATGTTACATAGGTAAAGAATTACTATTACCTTGTGCTGCTGCTTTTTCAGTACGAACAACTGAACGGTCACATAACACAACGAATGGATAATAAATTACCATTGCAATTACAAAGTTGAATAACTGTAGAATTGCACCAGAAATATGTCCACCTGTTACAAGATAACCACTAATAATTGGTGGTGTTGCCCATGGAATCATCACAACTGTTTTTGGTACCCACCCCATAGATATAGCTGTATAAGAAGTAATTACTAATACAATTGGTGTTAGGATAAAAGGTAAGAATAAAATTGGATTTAAAATAATTGGTGTACCAAATATTACTGGTTCGTTAATGTTAAATGCACCAGGTCCAATTGATAAGCGAGATACACCACGTAATTGTGCACTTTTTGCTACGAGTAATACCACTACTAAGAATGCTAATGTCGCACCAGAACCACCAAGGTATACGAAAGTATCAAAGAATGGTTTTGTAATAATATTTGGAACATCAAATGCAGATGTACCACCTTTGAATAAATTCATATTTTTCTCTAATGCCGGTAAGTATAATGGCTCAATAATACCACCAACGATATTTGGCCCATGTAAACCGAAGAACCAAAGAAGATGAACAAGGATTACAATGATAATTGCACTTGGTAATGTCCCTGCTAAACTTTGCAGTGGTGATTGAATCGTATTAAAAATAAATTCATGAACACTTGTACCAGATAATTTCACTGCTAATTGAATACCTGCAACTACTGTTAAGATAACAAATGCTGGAACTATAGCTGCGAAAGATCTTAAAACTGCTGGTGGTACTCCATCAGGCATTTTAAAAGTAATGTTTCTTTGTACAAAGAAACGGAATACTTCAGTAACAAGGAGTGCCACAATAATTGCTACGAATAACCCTTGTGCACCTGTCCAAGCTAAGTTCAATCCGCCTTCTTTCGGTGTTGTTGGTGTAAGAATAATTAACGCACCAAATGAAATAATACCTGCTGACAAACCATCAACGCCGTAAGATTTTGCTAAGTTATAACTTGTTGTAAATGCTATGATTAGTGCTAGAATCGCGAAAGAACCAGTCCACATTCCGCCGCCGACTTGTTTCCACGTTTCACCAAACAAACCTTTCATGAAATCTTGGAAAACTTCAGATGGAAAACCATTAATTAGTGATGCCAGTGCACCAACTAAAATAAGTGGCATAACTGCAATAAATCCGTCACGGATCGCAGCTAAGTGACGTTGCGATCCGATTTTACCAGCGACAGGAACAATATATTTCTCCATAAATGCAATAAACTTTTGCATTTCGCTTCCCCCCTAATTATTTTTTAAGTGTTAATGCGTGATCTAAAACTGCTTCTCCATTCATCATGCCGTAGTGCATTGGATTGATAACGTCGATTCCAACGTTTTTCTCGTCAGCAAGCGTTTTCATTGAAGAGAGCATATAACGAACTTGTGGTCCTAGTAATAATACATCAGCTTGGTCGATATTGTTTTTTACTGCATCCCCAGATACAGCCCAAATCTTTCCTTCTAGACCGCGAGCTTTTGCAGCCGCTTCCATTTTTGTAACTAGTAAACTTGTAGACATCCCTGCTGAACAACATAATAAAATATTCATTTGAAAATCCCCCTTGTGTAGTATAAAAAATTTATGTTTATTTATTTTTCTTTACGCTATTTATTAATGCAATTAGCGTGCCAACTTTTCAAAACCACTAAAATCAGTGCTTTTTCGAGCATTTTCTTTGTGTGTTAACGCTTTCAATTAGTGTGTCGTCCAAAAAACACACAGTGTGTTATAAAACAACACGCTTTTAACACATAACTGTATGAAAATAGATTAGTGTTTAGTCGTCTAGTTGTGTTTAACATGAAAAAACACTAAAAAAACTTTTTCAATGAAAAATAATTCATTATTTTAACCCACTATTTAGTGAAATAAAAAAACCTTGCATAAGCAAGGTTCATTCATCCACCGACATCTTCCTATATAACTCTACAAACTCACTCGCTAATTCTTTCACCGTAATTGCATTCATTAAATGGTCTTGCGCGTGTACCATTAAAAGAGTAACTTCGGTCTTTTCGCCACCAGCCTCTTTCTGGATAAGCTCCGTTTGTACGCGGTGCGCCTCCTTTAATTCCTCTAGTGCTTCTTGTAATTTAGCTTCAGCTTCTGTAAACTCCCCACGCTTCGCACAATCAATTGCTTCCATTGAACAACTTCTCGCGTTTCCCCCATGCAAGATTAAATGAAAAGCTTTCGTCTCTATCGTATCCATTGTAGTTCTTTACTCCCCCTTTTCTTCCGCCAGTTTTTGTTTATCCCATATTTTTAAGAACGGTAAATAAATGAAGAATGCTAGCGCAAAGTTAACAAGTTGCAAAATAACACCTGAAATTTTCCCGCCCGATCCTAAATATCCACTAAAAAGAATAGGTGTCGTCCAAGGTACAGCGGCCCCACTCGGACGTGCAACCCATCCCCATTCCATTGCAAAGTAAGAAACAATTGTTAGCACGACTGGAACTAATATAAATGGAATTAGTAAAAGTGGGTTCATCACAATCGGCATACCAAAAGTTACCATCTCATTAATATTAAATATACCAGGTGCAATTGACAATCTCCCTAAACTTTTTAATTGTTGACTTCGTGCAAATAGTAACATTCCGACAACTAGAGCAAGCGTTGCACCAGAACCGCCCATATAAATCCATAAGTCAAAAAACTGTGCCGTAATCGTATTTGGTACATCTTGCCCAGCTTGAAAAGCAACTCGGTTTTGATCCATTAACGACAACCAAACGGGGCTCATTACACCACCAACAATAGTAGCACCATGAATTCCACAAGACCAAAGAACATGAACGAGAATAACTGCTATTATCGCGCCCCAAAGACTAGCACCAAGTACACTAAGCGGTTCCTGTAAAATTTGTCCTACAATATTATGGATACTGCCAAAAGAAGTATTTTCTATAATTAAGCGTAAAATCCAAATAACTGTTACAACAATAAATCCTGGAACAAGTGCTGCAAATGAACGCGTGACAGCTGGTGGAACTGTCTCTGGCATCTTTATAATTATCTTTTTTTGTACAATAAACCGATAAAGTTCAGTAGATATAAGTGCAATAATCATTGCTACAAATAACCCTTGGCTTCCCATTAATGCAGCTGGGATAGCGCCTTCTACAAGTACACTTTCTTTTGTACTTGGTATAATATATGCAACTTGAAATGGAGTCGCAAGTAAAAACGTCACAAGCGACAATGCCCCGGATGCTAAAGCATCTACTTTATAATAATCCCCAAGTCTGTAAGCGATTCCAAAAACAGCTATTAAAGCCATTATATTAAAAGTTGCACTAACTGGATACCCTAAAGCTCGCTGCCAATTCTCCCCAAACAAACCTGCCATAAAATCGTTATATCCCGGTATCGGCAGTGCACTAATAATGAGGAAAAACGATCCAATAATTAAGAAAGGCATCGTTAAAATAATTCCATCTCGAATTGCTTGTAAATGCCTCTGCTCTGCAACCTTCCCTGCTACCGGCATCACATACTTCTCTAAAAACCGTATCATCTATCCCACTCTCCTCATGGTTTCATTAACAAAGCTGCTTGCAAGATAGCTTCTCCATTACAAAGTCCGTAATGAACAGATTGAATGACATCAACAGGTATCCCTTTATCCTTACATAATTCTTTCATTTTCGGTAATAAATAACGTACTTGCGGTCCAAGTAAAAGAACATCAGCTTTATCAATATGACTATTCACTTCAGAACCTGATACTGCCCAGATTGTTACTTCTATCCCTATTGCCTCTGCTGCTTTCTCCATCTTTGTAACAATCAAACTGGAAGACATTCCCGCTGCACAGCAAAGTAAAATATTCATCCCGCTTCCCTCCCCCTTTTTCTCTACCTAAGTTATGGTGCACTCCTTGCCACCACTAGGTTACAAATATATATGTCTAGATTTCCTGCTGTATGCCGAGCTTAAAAACAAAAATTTCTTGATTTTCACGCTATTCCATTTATCCGTATTCTCCTAGTAAAGAGGCCCCTAACTCGCTATAATGATTCAGTATGATTTTTTTAATTGATAGGAGGATATATTTATGAAGGCATATCGCTTTCCACTTATTTTATTATCTTCTATCCTAATTGGTGGTTTCATTGGTTATTTCATGGGTGCCGATGCAGTTGCTTTAAAGCCGCTTGGTGACATTTTCTTAAACTTAATGTTTACGATTGTTGTACCTCTAGTGTTCTTTAGCATCGCATCGTCTATTGCTAATATGGATGGATTAAAACGTTTCGGTAAAATTATGTCTAGTATGGCTGGGACTTTCTTATTTACAAGTATTTTAGCTGCTATTTTTATGATTATTGTCGTGAAAGTATTCCCGCCAGCACAAGGTGTTGTACTAGAACTAACACAACCTGACAAAGCCGGTAAAGCTGTTAGTGTTGCAGATCAAATCGTCGGTATTTTAACAGTATCTGACTTCTCGAAGTTACTATCTCGTGAAAATATGTTAGCTCTTATTTTCTTCTCTATCTTAATGGGGATTGCAACTTCAGCAGTTGGCGAAAAAGGAAAGCCATTTGCTACATTCCTACAAGCTGGTGCAGAGATTTCAATGAAGGTTGTATCTTTCATTATGTACTACGCTCCAATCGGACTTGCTGCTTACTTCGCAGCATTAGTTGGCGAATTCGGACCACAACTTCTTGGAACTTACTTCCGAGCAGCAATGGTATACTATCCTGCTTCTCTCATTTATTTCTTTGTATTCTTCACATTCTATGCATACCTTGCAGGTCGCAAACAAGGTGTACAAGTATTTTGGAAGAACATGGTCTCTCCTACAGTTACATCACTTGCAACTTGTAGTAGTGCCGCAAGTATTCCAGCAAACTTAGAAGCAACAAAGAAAATGGGTATTTCTTCAGACGTTCGTGAAACAGTTGTCCTTCTTGGTTCTACTCTTCATAAAGATGGCTCTGTTTTAGGCGGCGTATTAAAAATTGCTTTCTTATTCGGTATTTTCAACATGGAATTCGAAGGACCGAAAACATTAGCAATCGCACTTGTTGTTTCTCTATTAGTAGGAACAGTAATGGGCGCTATTCCAGGCGGCGGTATGATTGGTGAAATGTTAATCGTTTCTTTATATGGCTTCCCGCCAGAAGCATTGCCAATTATCGCAGCAATCAGTACAATCATTGATCCTCCTGCAACGATGTTAAACGTAACAGCAGATAACGCTTGTGCCGTAATGACAGCTCGCCTTGTAGAAGGTAAGAACTGGATCAAAAACAAATTTGCTTAATAAATACAAAGAGGATGCTCCAAACGAGCATCCTCTTTCTTTGTTGTTAATCCATTCCGCCACAAATTTGTTAAAACCTTCACAAATATTCCACATCCATTATCCATTCTCCGTACTATAATCATGTATGGAACAGGAGATGGAAATAATGACACAAAGCGCACCAGAATTTAAAGTTTTGCAAAGCATTGCATTTCTCGCTGTCGTTTTGCAAAGTTCCTTATTATATACAATGAATCAAGGAAATGTCTTACTTGAGCAATCCCTCATTATGGGCATGCTATTTAATCTTGCAAAATTCTCAGCACCAGCATTCATATTTATCGTTGGATTTCACTTAATTCGTCACTATACAAAGCAATTAGTATATAAAGAATATATTTCCGAAAAAGCGATACACTTACTCATTCCGTATTTCTTTTGGTCTATTCTTTACTTATTAACAACAAACGATCTTATTACATTACAAAGCGGAATAAAAAGTTTATTACTCGGAACAGCCGCGCCCCATCTTTGGTACGTTATTATGATGTTCCAAATTCACTTATTGTTCCCTTTACTATGCACACTTTTTTATTGGTTTCAAAAACGAACAGAAAATAAAAAAGACATATATAAATATATGACCTTTTTCGCTTGCCTATATTTTCTATTAATGTGGTTCTCTTCTCACTATATTTTTAATGGAGAAAAATTAACAAGTTCAACAATTTTACATTATACAGATCGATCATTTCTATTCTACTCATTCTATTTCGTTATGGGCGGCATTGCCGCTGTAGCACTAAAAACTTGGCGTCTATTCGTCATGAAACATATCCCGCTTATAACAATATTATTTTTCATCTTATTTTTATTCATCAATTATGAGTTGTTTAGTTTTTACGGAGCAAACTCTATTCATTTAACTGTTTCTACCTATTTAAAACCATCTATGTTTTTATATATCGTATGCGAAATTATCATACTGTATGTGTTATCTATTATGATAGTACAGCGTCGGGGTTTCTTATATAAAACGTTACGTTTCATTGGTAATTACACGTATGGTGCTTATTTAGCTCATTTATTCTTCTTGCAACTATGCACAAAACTTCTTTCCTTATTCACACTGCAAGAAAATACTATATTATATAGCCTATTACTATTTGTGTTAACGGCCATTATCTCTATTTCAACAATGGTCATTTGTAGCACAATACCATTTCATACTTGGATTACAGGGCCTTCTCCTACAACAAAGATGAAATGGACGAAGGTTGTATTACGAAAAAATCATAAAAAACTATTCAAGCCATATATTTGATATAATAATACGCATATAAAAAGAAAGCGAGAGACACCTATGATTAATCAAGTTGGACAAATTATGCTATATGTAAATAACCAAGACGAAACAGTACAATTTTGGACAGAAAAAGTAGGGTTCCAAATCATTGCGGAAGAAAATAACGGAAACGGATTCCGCTGGATTGAAATTGCACCGGCGAAAGAAGCAGGAACAAGCATCGTCCTTCACGATAAAGCGTTAATCGCGAAGATGCAACCTGAACTAAACCTAAATACGCCTTCACTTATGTTCTTCTCAAATGACTTAGACCGTCTATATAAAGATCTTTCTGAGAAAAATGTCACAGTTGGACAGGTTGTAGATTTACCTACTGGTAGAGCATTCAACTTTGCTGATAATGAAAATAATTACTTTGCAGTAATGGAACGCAAATAAAAAATAAGCTATCCGAAAAATCGGATAGCTTATTTCATTTTAAGAAACTTGTTCTGCATTCGTTTCTCTATGCTGTATATGGCTCGTGATCCAAGCAATTCCACCGGCAACAACGAGATAACATAACAATATTAAAATTTGCATTTGTAATTGCGACCAATCTCCTAAAGAAATAACATCTTGTAATCCTCTAAGAGAATGAGACATTGGGAGAAACTGTCCAATTTTGCTAAGAACAGCTATGTTTAATTCTCCTGGGAAAGTACCTCCGCTCGTCGCTAATTGCAGGACAAGAAGCGTTACCGCTAAGAATTTTCCAACAAGACCAAATACTGTTACTAACATAAGAATAAATGTCATGAACGTAAAGGAAATAACAATACTTGATAAAACAAAAAGTGGCACACTTGCAACTTCTAATTTCATAACTCCTAGCACAACTACATCTACGAGTAGCGCTTGAATGAGTCCAATTAAATATACCAATCCTAGTTTATTGATAAAATGTACCGTTCCGCTTACCTTCATGTTTTGTCTGCGGCCAAGAGGTAAAATATTCGATGCCATAATTCCGCCAACATAAAATGCAAGTGATAAGAAATATGGTGCAATGCCTGAACCGTAGTTAGGAACGTCAGAAACTGTTGACTTCACTAACTGAACTGGCTCTGAGAACATCGTATTGCGTGCATCATCATTACGAACATCCGCTATCTTCTCTGCGCCCTCTCCTAATTTCGTAGAAAGTTCTTTCGCACCATCATCAAGTTTAACAAGTCCATTTGTTAATTTACTAGCACCGTTATTCAGCTCCGTTCCACCACTCGCAAGCTGATTTACACCTTCTTGCAGGGATGTAAATCCATTTCCCCACTTCATAAATCCATCAGCCAAATTCGATGCACCATCTGCTATCTTTTTCGTTCCAGCAGTAGCTTCATTTAACTTAAATCCGAATGTATTCATGCCTTCTTCAATCTTATGTTGACCATCAGTTAGCTTCTTCGCACCTTGTGTCAATTGTTGTTGGCTACTATTTAAAGTACTTGTTGCTTTAGCTAGTCCATTAGACGTAGCAACAATTTTTTGAAAAGCGGGATCTTGCTGCACTTCTGGATGATTTTTCACGTACTCTTCTAATTGTTGTTTCACACTATTAGCCGCCCCATCCGCTTTTACTTGCCCTTCAGCAAGCTTCTCACTTCCGCTCACCCATTCATTTGTACCAGCACTTAATTCACTAACTCCTGATTGTAACGTTTTTTCACCTTGTGCTAATAACTCCATACCACTATGAAGTGATGTCGCTCCTTGACTCAGCTCATTTGCTCCCCCCGTTAAGGCAGATTGGCTAGACGCAAGCTTGTCACTTCCTTCTTTCAATTTCGATGTCCCGTCACTTAAACGATCAATACCATTCGCAAGCTGATTCGCTCCATTTTTTGCATCGGTCGTTCCTTCATGTAACTTCTCAGCACCATTACTTGCATCACTCAACCCTTGTGCCAAATCTTGAAACTTTGAAAAAACACCTTCTGTATATGATTTCGTAATACTGTTTGAGATTTTTGTTTTCATATTTTCAACAGCTGTCGTTCCAATTTGAGCCGCTACAAAGTTTTTACCTGGATTTACTTTGTACTGCAACTTTGCTGGCTCTGGTTTCTCATCCATAAGTGTACTTACCTTTTTAGAGAAATCTTCCGGAATCGTAACAACCATATAATATTTATCTTCTTTTAACCCTTCATCCGCACTTTTTTCTGATACGAAATGAAAAGCCAATTCCTTATTCTCTTTTAAATTTTTAACAAAATCGTCTCCTGCATGAATTGTTTTTTCATCCATCGCAGCACCCTTATCTAAATTCACAACCGCAACAGGTAATTTATCTAATTTTCCGTACGGATCCCAATATCCAGCTAAAAAGAATCCTGAATAAATTAACGGAACGATTAATAAAAAAATTAAAGCGATACGTCCATGTTTATGGTGCCACATCGCTTTCCAATCTTTAAATATAAGTTTAATTCCCTTCATGAAACATACTCCTCTTCTAATTTAACACCCTTCGAATGGTTTAACAGATTTACTATACACGTCACTTTACATACTGTATAATACATCTTTAATTATTAATTCATTCCTTTTGGTCTATAGAAAGGAGACTCGAAATGGAACTGCTCCAGTTAAAATACTTTCAGACAGTTGCACGACTAGAACACATGACAAAGGCAGCTGAAGAATTGCATATCGCGCAACCTTCACTCAGCAAAACAATCGCTAGACTCGAAAAGGATTTAGGAGTCCCTTTATTTGATCGCCAAGGCCGACAGATTACTTTAAATTCTTTCGGAAAAGTATTTTTAAAACGAGTAGAACGTATTTTTCATGAATTAAGCGAAGGGCAACGAGAAATTAAAGATTTAGCCGAATTACAACAAAGCTCTATTACACTGGCCGTTTCTATTCCGAGAATATTACCAGAACTACTTGGCTCTTTTTTACTAGAACATCCTAACGTTCGATTCCAACAATTTCTTGCATCCACTCCTTCTATGAAACGACAACTAGATAATATAGAAATTGACTTTTGTATCTCCTCTGTGCCAATTGAAGGTGAGGAGATTGTTTGGGAACCACTTATTACAGAAGAAATTTTCTTAGTCGTCCCTTCAGGCCATCGTTTATCAGGCCGAGAAAATATCCACCTGCATGAAGTAAAAAACGAACCGTTTATTAGTATGAACACTGGCTATGGATTTCGACACTTAACGGATGGATTTTGCAAAGAAGCTGGTTTCACTCCGCATATTGCTTTTGAAGTAGATGAACCGACCGTGATTAGCGACCTCATTAAGCAAGGTCTCGGCATCGCTTTTGTTCCAAGTTTAACTTTATTAAAAAACTCTACTTTAGCATCAAGCAAGTTGCGTATTATTGAACCCAATTGTCAGCGAACCATCGGATTAAGTTGGTCAAAAAAACGCTACTTATCAAAAACAGCTCAGCAATTCCGTGAATTCGTGATTGATTACTTCTCCAACATTAGGACGTAAAATTATATCAACAAATAAAAGTTGCCACCCTCATATGGTGGCAACTTTTATTGTTCACTCTTTTTTAATTCCATTTCAGCTAAAAGTGGTAGTACATTATCAAAAATATGCGTATTATTATTTTCACCTGTTACATATCCACCGTAATATCTACTAAATACGTTATCATTTCGGAATGTGGCCATATGATCATACAATTCTTTCGCAAACTTTTTATCACCTGTTTGTAGTACGTACAAAATCGTTAATCCGTATGCGGCTGGCGATTCATAATTCACAGTTTGTTTTCCCGTTTCTAAATTGTAACGACCGTATAGCTTTCCATCCTCCTGGAATTTCTTCTTTATAAATTCCAAATAAGCAGTTGATGAAAGACCACCTAAACTTCGATGATATGCAACGTATGATTGGTCAATAAGATTCACTTCTTTATCGTACGTAAACGTACCATCTTCTTTATACTCTTTCGGGAATGCCCAGCCATGCCTTGGATAGTCCGCTAAAAATTGAACGACTTCCTGATATTGCTGAGCAGAAACTTTGTCGTACTTCTTCATATAGGAGAATGCACGTGGATTTATGTATGATGTTGTTACAAAATTATTTTGTTTCCCTGCATCTGCATCATAATAATCAACATAATAATTATCTTTTTTATTATAACGAAGTACAGCATCACTTAATTGATCGGCAAGGTTTTTATAACGCTCTTCCTTATACATTTCATAAGCACGATATAATTGTTCTATAATACGAAGATCATCTATAAGTGCATTTGTAGCTGACTGCCTCTCTCCCTTTTCAGAGAGTTTCCATAAAACGATATGATTCTTATATACGAAATTATCTTGAATAACCTTTACTTGCTCATCAAATAACGCCTGATCATCTTTATCAAGTGTATATTGTAACCATAATCCCGCTGATTCTGATAAAGCTTCACGTCCCTTTGCTTCACCCGTACCTGCCTTAGTATCTACTAAACGGTACGTGGCAAGCGTTCCATTGTCATTCACCATATGTCTTAAAATAAAATTTTCTGTACGGTTTCCTTGTAAAGCTGACCAAAATACAATTCCACCTAAAGCGATCAAGAAGATAATTCCAATCCCTATATATAAACGTTTCCGCAATCTTTTCACCTCCCTAGTAAGGCTAACCTTAATTTTATCAGAACATACATAAATTTAAAAAAGACAATCCACTAGATTGTCTCCCCCATTTCTATCCCTCGTAAACCTCTTTAGAAGGTTTATATAGCGATTGTACAAGCCGATCATATTCACGACGTGTAATCTCTTTATTATATAGCTTCAATAATAAATCTCTATGCTCTTTTGAAAATGCCATCTTTTTAATGACTTCAGGATACATAAAACACCCTCTCCATTTCACATAAACTTCTTCTTTTTGAAAAATAGAACTTATGTTCGCATAAAAGATTATAAAAGATTCCTGTAAAAAAAACAAACAAAACATGAGAAACTATTTATTTCTTTCTATTCAAAATATTACAACATTATATTATCATATTCACTTTTTAAATACATATATATTTTTGGTAGTTTTTTTGAATAAATCTTCCAATTCAATCAGAAAATAATGGCAAAAAAGAAGAGGAGTTTACATATGGATACGGTAACATTAGCAAGAGCATTTTTTGGTTCTTCATTAGCATTCCACATTATTTTTGCAACACTTGGCGTCGGACTTTCATTGATGATTTTTATAAGCGAAATACTCTATCACTGGAAGAAAGACTCCGACTATGCCATTATGGCGAAAAGATGGACAAAGGCGTTTGCTATTCTTCTCGGTGTAGCAATTCCAACTGGAACAATTGTTGGTGTGCAAATCTCACTTCTTTGGCCTGGTTTCGCCAAAATTGTTGGGCAAGTTATTTCTGTTCCCTTCCAAATTGAGATTTTCGCCTTCTTTTTGGAGGCTTTATTCATGTCGATTTACGTATATGCAGCTGATAAACTTCCTCCATTTATGAGATTAATCTCGCTATTTTTCGTCATGCTTGGTGCCACGGCATCCGCCGTGCTTATTACATCAGCAAATACATGGATGAATACACCAGCAGGCTTTTCAATGAATCCAGATGGATCTGTTTTTAACGTTGATCCGTGGAAAGCTTTCTTTAATCCAAGTTTTGGCACAAGTGCATTTCATGTCGTTATTACGGCTTATGCAACCGGTGCGGCTGTCATTGCTTCTATTGCTGGATTTAAATTATTGAAGAAAAATTTAAGTACACGTGAAATTGCTTATCATAAAAAAGGGCTGCTATTAGGGCTTGTCGTTACATTTATTACAGGCGCTACGATGTGGCTTTCAGGACATGAATCAGCGATTGCCTTACATAAACACTCACCTGAAAAACTTGCATCTGCTGAAGCTTTATTTGAAACGACATCACACGCACCGCTATCCATTGGCGGAGTTGTGGATCCTAATACACTTGAACTAAACTATGCACTTGAAATTCCAAACATGCTTAGCTTATTAGTGGGACTAGACCCTAGCACTGTCGTAAAAGGACTAAACGAATTCCCACAAGAAACATGGCCACCATTTTATACACATACACTATTCAACTTAATGGTAGGAACTGCTGCGTTTACCTTTGCTGTTGCAACAATTGCACTCTTATATTGGTATTTCGTGTACCGAAAAAAGGGAACAGAACTACCGAAGTGGCTACTTTGGGGGGCTGCCGCATGCGGACCAATTATGATGCTCGGTATTGAATTCGGATGGATTTTCAGTTGTAGCGGTCGTCAACCATGGACAATTTATGGTATGCAACGTACCGTCGATGCATCTACACGCGCCGATTTCGTCGGTCCTTTATTTGTTTTGTTCATCATTTTGTATATTGGACTCGCTATTTTAACAGTCATTGTTCTACGGACATTCTTTAGAAGACATCCATTAAAGAATGATTTACAACACCAAGGAGGCGATTCTCATGTATGAGGAAAGTATTGCAATCATCATCTTATGGGCCCTTATTTTCGTATACAGTATACTAGGGTCCATTGATTTTGGCGCTGGTTTTTGGGGCATGGTATACGCAAAACATCCGACGCTCGCTGCTAAACTTGCGAATCGATACTTATCACCAACTTGGGAAGTAACAAATACGTTTCTCGTTTTCGTCGTTGTCGCATTTCTCGGCTTCTTTCCGAAAGCGGCCTTTACTCTTGCGACAGTAATGTTCGTACCAGTTATGTTAATTTTAGTGCTCATTGCAGTACGTAGTACATTTATGGTATTTGCTTACTCCTTGCCAAAATATCAATACCTTCTTCGGGTTATTTCAGGTATTACTGGTCTATTAATTCCAGCACTATTAATTACCGTTTTACCCGTTACAGAGGGAGCCTATATTACAATGTCTGAAGGAAAGGAAGTACTCCTATATGGAAAACTTCTTTCTAGCCCAGTTATCTACTGTTATATGCTCTTCGGACTAACTTCTGAACTATTTCTCTCCTCTCTCTTTCTTGCTGATTTTTCGAGAGAACAAAGTTCAGAAGATACGTATAGAATTTATAGAAGAAATGCTATCATCCTTGGTCCTGCAACGCTCGTTACGGCAATTATTGCCCTCGTTGTAATGGATCCAGAAACACATTGGCTTATGCAAGGATTAATAAAGCAATTCCCATGGTTTACAGTTTCTATTGTTTTATTCGTTATCGGATACTCGTCCCTTTGGTGGACAAACAAAAAGTACAATACACTAGGATACCCTCGCATTGCCGTTTTAGCTGTCGTCGCTCAATATGCATTTGCAAGCTATGCTTACGGGGTCGCGCATTTACCGTATATTATTTATCCTGACGTAACGGTATTTACAAGCTTTACAACGAAAGAAACGTTCTATGCACTGCTCATTCTATACGCAATTGGGATTGCAATTTTATTACCAGGATTTATTTTCTTCTGGAACTTATTCTTGAAGGATCGTACTTTTTTGAAAGAAAAATAATATAGCATTGGAGTCTGTTCCAAAAGACATTTTGGGATGGGCTCCTTTTTTCATGTTTTGTCGATAAGTCGATATATTTTAAAAATCGCTGATATATTTTAACTTGCGCCGATATATTTCAATAATCGCTGATATATTTTTAGTTGCGCCGATATATCTCAATAATCGCTGATATATTTTAACTTGCGCCGATATATTTCAATAATCGCTGATATATTTTAACTTGCGCCAATATATCTCAATAATCGCCCATATAAATTTCATTTACTATCTTACTGCCCAATAATTTATAGACTCCTCTCATAATAGTTATTTCACTATTCGTGACACTTGTCCTTTAGCTTGAAAAACACATATTCGGTTCATCTCGTTATACGTCTAGTTCTTCTTATTTTTTGCTGAATATACTACCAATATAAACTTGAGACAAGCTACATCTGTTCAAGGGAAAATAGAAAGGTAGGCAAAATATGAGCATTGAAATATGGATTACTATTATTGTATTTTTCTTAACGATGATCGTTATCTTTTGGCGACCTCGCGGCTTAAATGAGGCATGGCCAGCAGCAATCGGAGCTGGTATCATCATAATTACTGGACTTGTATCAAAACCAGACATCATGGATATTATAAGTAAAATTGGCGGTGCTTCCATAACAATATTAGCAACTATTGTTATGGCAGTTATATTAGAAAGCTTCGGCTTCTTCCATTGGTCCGCAGCGAAACTGGCAAATCTAGCGAAAGGTTCCGGACGCCGTCTATACTGGTATATTCAATTATTATGTTTTCTTATGACTCTTTTATTTAATAACGACGGTAGTATTTTAATTACAACTCCCATTTTAATTCTTCTTCTAAAAAACCTTCAATTAAAACCACATCAACAAATTCCTTATTTATTAAGCGGAGCTTTAATCGCTACGGCATCTAGTGCACCAATTGGTGTAAGTAATATCGTAAATTTAATCGCATTAAACATCGTCCATATGACTCTTTATATGCATACCGCTATGATGTTTGTACCTGCAACATTAGGCTTATTATTTATGTCATGGCTCATGTATACAGTTTTGAAGAAAAAACTTCCGAAAAAATTACCTGTTTCTTCATATGATATTGAAGAAATTTTCTTCACGAAAAACTTCCATCCACTAAAAGGAAATAATTCTGTCGATACGAAACAAAAACGGACAAGATTCATGTTAAAAGTATTAGGTTTCGTCTTCCTGATGCGCTGTCTTCTATTCGTTGCATCCTTCTTATCCATCCCAATTGAAATCGTTGCAGTACTTGGTTCACTCGTTCTTCTCATTTGGAGATGGTACTACTTACGAACAAATCCTGTCGACATTTTGAAAAAGACACCGTGGCACATTTTAATTTTCGCTTTCTCTATGTACGTCATTATTTACGGACTCCACAACGCAGGATTAACAGCTGCACTTGTACAATGGCTCGAGCCAATTGTGAATCAGCATCTACTCTATGCTAGCTTTGCAATGGGCGGACTTGTATCCATCCTCTCTAACGTCTTCAATAACCATCCTGCCCTTATGATTGGTACAATCACATTAACAGAAATGGGACTAGATCCAGTCACATTAAAAACTATCTATCTTGCAAACATCATTGGTAGTGACATCGGTTCACTATTACTACCAATTGGTACGCTAGCTTCACTCATTTGGATGTATATTCTGAAACAAAACAAAATTAAAGTAAAATGGAAAGACTATTTAAGTGTATCCCTTATCGTTATCCCGCTCACAACAGTCGTCACACTATTCCTCTTATTCTACTGGGTACATCTCTTCTTCGCCTTATAAACAACAGAAGCCCCATTTGCTACCGTCTTAGCAAATGGGGCTTCTTCTATAATAAAGTTAGGTACTACAGTGTGATCAATCAAGTAAAGAGGTGTAACATGTTATTGATATAAATGACTACCAGCTTCTTTAAATTCTTCTGCTTTCTCTTTCATTCCTTTTTCAATTGCTTCTGTCGTTTCTAAATCATTTTCTTTTGCATATTCACGAATATCATGTGAAATTCTCATACTACAAAACTTCGGTCCACACATTGAACAGAAGTGAGCTGTCTTTGCCCCTTCTGCAGGCAACGTTTCATCATGATATTCCATCGCACGTTCAGGATCTAAAGATAAATTAAATTGATCGCGCCAACGGAATTCGAAGCGTGCTTTTGAAAGTGCATCATCACGCTGATGAGCCGTTTTATGTCCTTTCGCAAGATCAGCCGCATGCGCTGCAATTTTGTACGTAATAACACCCGTGCGTACATCATCTTTGTTTGGCAAACCTAAATGTTCTTTCGGCGTTACATAACAAAGCATCGCTGTTCCAAACCAGCCAATCATCGCAGCTCCAATTGCAGATGTAATATGGTCATAACCTGGTGCAATATCTGTCGTTAGTGGCCCAAGTGTGTAAAACGGCGCGCCCTGACAAATATCAAGCTCTTTCTCCATATTCTCTTTAATTAAGTGCATCGGTACGTGTCCAGGTCCTTCAATCATAACTTGCACATCATGTTTCCAAGCAATTTTGGTTAATTCACCAAGTGTTTCAAGCTCAGAAAACTGTGCTTCGTCATTGGCATCTGCAATAGACCCTGGACGTAATCCATCTCCAAGAGAGAACGAAACATCATACTGCTTCATAATTTCACAAATCTCTTCAAAGTGAGTATATAGGAAGTTTTCTTTATGATGGAATAAACACCACTGCGCCATAATCGAACCACCGCGCGAAACGATACCTGTCGTACGCTTTGCCGTGATTGGAATATAACGAAGCAATACACCAGCGTGAATCGTAAAGTAATCAACGCCTTGCTCCGCCTGCTCAATTAACGTATCACGATATACTTCCCACGTTAAATCTTCTGCAATTCCGTTTACTTTTTCCAGCGCTTGATAGATCGGTACAGTTCCAACTGGTACAGGCGCGTTACGAATAATCCACTCCCGCGTCGTATGAATATTTTTACCTGTAGATAAATCCATAATCGTATCTGCACCCCAGCGCGTTGCCCATGTCATCTTCTCTACTTCTTCTGCAATCGAAGAAGATACAGCTGAGTTTCCGATATTGGCGTTTACCTTCACATGGAAATTACGCCCGATGATCATCGGTTCAGCTTCTGGATGATTAATATTCGCTGGTAAAATAGCGCGACCTTCTGCGATTTCCTTACGAACAAACTCCGGCTCTACCCCTTCACGAATCGCAACGTATTCCATCTCAGACGTAATAATGCCATTACGTGCATAGTGCATTTGCGTAACGTTTGCACCTTGCTTTGCTCTAAGCGGCTGGCGATCCATTTGCGGGAAAACAGGTGTATGCTTCGAAGCTACTTTCACACCGTCATCCTCTGGTTTCACTTCACGCCCTTCGTATGCTTCTACATCACCACGCCCCATAATCCAAGAGTGGCGCGGCGTTGGAATTCCTTTTTCCAACTCGACCTTATACGCAGGATCTGTATAAGGACCGCTCGTATCATACACACGGATTGGTGGATTTGGAACGCCATTCGTTTCGCTTTGTTCAATCTCACGCATCGGCACTTTCATACCTTCTCGTGGTCCATCCACATATACTTTCTTACTCCCTGGTAAACTCGACTTCAATTCAATTTGCTCAGCTGAAACAGATTGTTTCATAAATTTTGTTGCCCCCCTGTTCGTGACAAGGACAAGATATGGCCAGCGCATGCCAAAATAAAAAGAGCCAGGTCCATAAAAAAATAAGGACCTGGCTCATAAAGACATCATTATGTAAAGCCGTTAACTTCCCTACGCTGGTACGAGCCAGATCAGGTCCAAAGGGTTAAGAAGTTCACGCGCTTCTCTCTCAGCCTACGCATACGTTAGGCACCCCTAGTTTATCACTGATTTAATTTTCAATACTTTCCCATCATACACGATAATCTGAAAAATGAAAAGTTTATTTCTTTTGCACTTTACGGAATCATCCACGTTAAATAATACGCCTGCACATACGTCATAATACCAACAATAATTACGAAGAATAAGCTATGCTTCACTGTAAAACGGAACAAATCCGATTCTTTTCCAGCAAGACCAACCGCCGCACAAGCGATCGCAATCGACTGCGGGGAAATCATTTTCCCTGTTACACCGCCTGTTGTATTTGCTGCAACAAGAAGCACTTCAGATACGCCGACTTGCTGCGCTGTAATGGCTTGTAAATTTGAGAACAGTGCATTCGCAGACGTATCAGACCCTGTTAGGAATACGCCAATCCAGCCTAAGAATGGTGAGAAGAACGGGAATAGTCCGCCAGTTCCGGCTAATGCTAACGCTAACGTAGAAGATAGACCAGAATAGTTTGCAATAAATGCAAACCCTAGTACAAATCCGATAGATAGAATTGGCATTTTTAATTCGCTTAACGTTTCTTTAAATGTCACTGCTGCATCTTTTACATTCATTTTCAAAATAAACATGGAAATGATACAAGCAATTAAAATCGCTGTTCCAGTTGCCGATAATACATCAAACTTCAGAATTGCCTCGTAAGGCGTTGGTTTATTTACAATTGGCTCTGCTTTCATTACTAAATTATGCAGACCTGGAATTTCAAACTTAAACACAAGACTTTCTAAAGCCCCTCCTGGAGCGAATAATGCCTTAAAGAAACTTTGGCTCCAAATGACTACCATAACCGTTAATACGATAAATGGGGACCATGCCTTCACTACTTTTCCAAACGTTAATTTTGGCATCGATGCTACTGTCGTTGTTGCTGCTACTTCACTATTTGCTTGTCCAGATTGATAAGTTTCTTTCGGCTGCCAAACTTTTAAGAACAGCGCTAAACTAATTAAACTTACAAGTGCCGATGTAATATCCGGAAGTTCCGGTCCTAAAAATGTCGCTGTAATGAACTGCGTAATCGCAAATGAACTACCCGCTACAAGTAACGCAGGCCACGTTTGTCTTATCCCTTTAAATCCATCCATTAAAAATACGATAAAGAATGGAACAAATAATGATAGGAACGGTAATTGATGCCCAGCCATTTGTCCAATTTTATGTGGATCAATACCTGTTACTTGTCCAGCAACTGTAATCGGAATTCCCATCGCTCCGAACGCCACTGGTGCAGTATTTGCAATCAAACAAAGACCTGCTGCGTATAAAGGATTTAACCCAAGACCCGCAAGAAGCGCTGCTGTAATCGCTACTGGTGCCCCAAATCCTGCCGCTCCTTCTAAAAATGCTCCAAATGAAAATCCAATTAAAATAACGAGTAGACGATGATCGTTCGTAATCGATAATACCGATGCACGAATCACATCAAATTGACCTGTTTTCACAGAAATTTTATATAAAAATACGGACATAATGATAATCCAAGCAATTGGCCATAACCCGTACAAAAAACCGTACCCGGTTGCTGCCATTGCCATCGCGAACGGCATTTTATAAGCGAATAACGCTACTAAAACTGTAAGTACAACTGTAATAAATCCTGCCACATACCCCTTCATGCGGAAAACTGCTAAAGCTAAGAAAAAAAAGATAATCGGAATAAGTGCGACCGCTGCCGAAATCCAAATGTTTCCGAATGGATCATAAACTTGTGTCCATGTGTTCATTGTTCTCTCCCCCTAAAGAATCCCCTTTTAAATAGAATAACCTCATCAATATACTATCAGGTCATCATACCTTTAAGCCTAAAATAAAAAAACGTTTAAGAAAACGTTTTCAACAACTTTCATTTATACTGTACCATAACAATTTCTATTAAAAAAGATTTTTTTGAAAATTTTATTATTTAACAGAAAATCTTACAAAATCGTCACGTTCTTGTAATGTTCATCGATAGGAAGTTTGCCAAAATTATTGCATAATAATAGTATAACAACAGAAATTATTCATGAGGTGATATATATGAACGGAAATAAAATATTAGCTGCGTTATCATACTTTAGTGTACTATTTGCCCCTATCTTATTCCCTATTATCGTTTGGATTGTGGGAGACGCTGAAACAAAACCACATGCAAAACGTGCTCTATGGACACACATCATTCCAAGTATCGCTACATTCATTGGCGTAACTATTCTAGGAATTATGGGCCTTGGATCTGATCAACCAGATGTAACACTTGGAATTGGATCAATGATTGTCTTAGCTATTTGCGGAATCATCAGCTTATACTACTTCATCTGGAACATTGTAAAAGGAATTAAAGTGCTGAAAGCTTAATTTTAAACAAATGTTTGTTTAAAAAGGGCCCCTTGCAATTTGCAAGGGGCCCTTTTCCTAATTCGTTCACTTTATCTTCTGCGTTTCTTCTTTTTTCTCATCATTTTCTTTCGGCGCGTATTCACTTTATCCGCTATAATGTGGAGCGTACTTGCCACAACAATTCCCATTAAGAACGTTACAATTTCAACCTCATGCTTCTTCGCAATTTCTATTAAATTACCATCCAGTGCGATTACATTTAATAGTAATAAAAATGGAGAAAAGACGATTAACATGTACGCAATACGAATTACATCACCAAGTATAATCGTATGTGTAAAGAAAGATCGATGCGGCATTACTTTCTTATAAGGATACCAAAATATACGTAAGAAACCCCATTTGTTATAAGCATTACTGTACGTATCTAAATCTGGTGTTAAAAATGAAGTACCTACTAAAAAACCAATCGCAAAAGTTAATAAAAAATCAAAATTTGTTAATCCATACGAAAAGAGCAAAAACAAAACAACCGGAAGGGATATTAAGTTTATTTTCGTATGCGTTCTTCCTGATGGCATAATGCACTTCCTCGCTTACGTTCGTCCTGTCACCTTATGACAGGTTTCACCTATTGACCTAATTTCTGATCGATAAATGTTGTGTCTATATCCGAACCAAACCATTCTGCCAACTTCACTCGTGCCTTATCTTTCACATCTTCATTGACGTATAACGACACCTGTATTAGTGCGGCCGTTAACGCCCCCAAATCATCCGTATAGCCAATTCCAGCAATGAAATCTGGAATCGCATCAATCGGTGCAATAAAATAAGCGAGTGCTCCAATTACAATAATTTTCACTCGTTTTGGAACATCGGGTCTTTGCAAAACGTAAAACAGTAATAAACTTGCATAAATGACCGATTGCCCTGCTTGCTTTGCAACATGTTTTACTTTCTTCCAAAACGCTTCAACTGAAAATTTTTGTTTCATGTAAAAAGCCTCCCTATTTTTAAAAAGAAATAAGCTACAATATGTTATCAGTAAAAGTTCATGGAAATTACACAAAACCTATCAATGAACTTTTATTGTAACAAACAAACCAAAAAAGAACAAGTGTTCGTTAATTTTCACACTATTTCCTTCATATAATAGATTTCTAGATAACCCTTACCCATCTTCATTTCTTATTTCTCAACAAAGAAAATTTTCACTTCCACTTAACATTCTGCTCTACCTTTGTTATATTTTCTAGTTGACGGACATATAAACGAATGTTAAAGTTTTCTCTGGTAGTGACAAATCTTATACAAAAAATGTAAAATGTTATAGTGTTTCTCAGAAATGAATTTTGTTGTATAATACAGAAATGACGTTATGCTTATGAGCAACAAAAGAAACCAAAAGGGTATGCATAGTTATAGTCGTATATGGGTGAATATAGAACCTTTAATTATGGCCAAGAAAACTATGTATTTTTTATTTTAACATTTTTCGCTCCAAAATCGACCAAGCCTGATAGAGAAAGGGTGGAAATGAATGAAAGAAACCTTGAAATCACAATTTCAAAATGTGCGTTTCACTGTATTCGTAGCTTTAGCCTTATGGCTGAAAACTTACCTTATTACACGCACAAGCTTTGATTTAAAACTTGAATCTTTCATGCAAGAATTCATTTTATTCCTTAGCCCATTAGCAGCATCATTACTGCTTGTTGGTCTTGCATTATTTGCAAAAGGGAAAAAACGTAACTATATAGCACTTGGAATTAATTTTGTCTTAACAATCGTTCTTGTTGGTAACGTAATGTTCTACGGATTCTACAATGACTTCGTTACATTACCGGTGCTAGGACAAACATCTAACTTCGGAAGTTTAGGTTCTAGTGTGAAAGAATTATTTAACTACAAAATTATCCTTGCATTTGCAGACATTATCATATTCTTCGTTCTGTTGAAGAAAATGAAAAACTTTGCACCTACAGAGCGTGTAGCACGCCCGATGCGTTCCCTATACTTCGTATCAACAGTTGCTATCTTCTTCGCAAACTTAGGACTTGCAGAAGCTGAACGCCCAGAACTATTAACACGTTCATTCGACCGCGTTATGCTTGTTAAAAACTTAGGATTATATGTACACCAAGTATACGATCTTGGCTTACAAGCAAAATCAAGTTCACAAAAAGCGTTCGCTGACGGTAGTAAATTACAAGAAACAGAAAACTACGTAAAAACAACACAAAGTAAACCAGATCCAAATATGTTCGGTACTGCAAAAGGGAAAAACGTAATTGTTGTCTCTCTTGAGTCATTACAAACATTCTTAATTGGTGCAACAGTTAATGGACAAGAAGTTACACCATTCTTAAACCAATTTACGAAAGAAAGTTATTACTTTGATAACTTCTTCCATCAAACTGGTCAAGGTAAAACATCTGATGCTGAATTCCTAGTAGATACTTCGTTATATCCACTAGACCGCGGTGCTGTATTCTTTACACACGGTAACAATGAATATACAGCAACTCCAGAAATTTTACGTCAGCAAGGGTATCACACGTCGGTATTCCACGCAAACAACGCAACATTCTGGAACCGTAACATTATGTATCCAGCACTTGGTTATGATCGTTACTACAACGAGCTTGATTACAAGATTACGCCAGAAACAAAATTAAATTGGGGATTAAAAGATATCGAATACTTCGATCAATCTATTGATATGTTAAAACAAGTGAAGCAACCATTCTATACTCGCTTCCTTACTTTAACGAATCATTACCCATTCACTTATGATGACAGTACAAAATTAATCGACGAATATAATTCTGGTGATGGAGTATTTGACCGTTACATGGTAACTGCTCGTTACTTAGACGAAGCAATGAAACACTTTATTGAGCGTCTAAAAGCAGAAGGTATTTACGACAACTCAGTAATCGTATTCTACGGTGACCACTACGGTATTTCTGAAAACCATAACCGTGCAATGGCACAGTTCTTAGGAAAAGAAGAAATCACTGCATTTGACCATATGAACTTACAAAAAACACCGATGTTTATTCACGTTCCAGGTCAAAAAGAAGGTAAAACAATTTCGAAACCAACTGGTGAAATTGACATTAAACCAACTATTCTAAACTTACTTGGTGTAGATTCTACAAATGACGTTCGATTCGGTCATGATGTATTCTCACCTGATAATAAAGGATTTGTTGTTCTTCGTGACGGTAGCTTCGTTACAGATAAATACATGTACACAAACAGTACATTCTATGACCGTGCTACTGGCGAAGTTGTACAATTACCGAAAGAAGAATCTCAACCACTAATTGATCGTGCCCAAAATGAATTGAACATGTCTGATAAAATCATTGAAGGTGACTTACTTCGCTTCTCTGAAAGTAATAAGATCAAAACTGGTGAAGTAAAAACAGTTATTAAAGAAGAAAAGAAGAGCGCTGAGTAATCTCAGCCTCTTTTTTATTTTCTTCCATACAACTACTTATATTCATTAACTTTAAAATTACATAACCTTTACCAAATATTCACATAGTGTTAATGAAGAATCTCTATAATAAAATATGTAAACGAGGTTCTACATATTTCTTATCTCTCATCTTTCGTAAGATCCCTTAAAGAAATGTGTAAATCTTTTGTTTCTACTTTCTTATAATTGTCTTTCAACTTGTTTTGTTTCCATACACAAAGCATTCAACGAGACAATGTCCCTATGAAAGATAGCTACCCTCCTTGTGCAGCATTCCATAAGAATGTTGCTTTTTTTTATTTAAAAGCAGGATTCTCATTTCTTATTTTCGAATTTGTATATACAAAATGCTGTAAAGTGAAAGTTTAATCAGCCCTCACCAATCGGGCATTTACGGGCAGTAATTCGCCACTTCACTTCTTTGCTCTACCGAATTTGTAAGTAGGGGCTTTACTGCCGTTAATGCGGGGTAGATCATCCTTATTTCTCTATGATTTACAAATACATATATGGTCATATGTAGAGAATTGCTCACATAAAAATTACTATAGTGATTTTTATCTCGCATGAATGAAAGTTTCACGTTACTTACGTACTTACGAAAGGATGGGACGGAAATTGGCATACGAAAAATTTGTACTTTGGAATGATGAAGTTATTGATACAACAAAACAACAAACGTACATAGAACTTGAAGAGAGAGGTTCGCAGTTCGGAGATGGTGTCTATGAGGTTATTCGCCTATATAAAGGGAACTTTCATTTATTAGATCCGCACATAACGAGATTATATCGATCCATGGAAGAAGTAGAATTATCGCTCCCTTTCTCAAAAGCTGAGCTCATCACTTTACTTTACAAATTAATTGAACGAAACCATTTCCACGAAGATGGCATCATTTATTTACAAGTATCTCGTGGTGTACAAGCTCGCACACATGTATTTTCATATGACAACCCTCCGACAATTTATGCCTATATTACAAAAAAAGAACGACCAGCTTTATGGATTGAATATGGTATACGCGCTATATCAGAACCCGATACTCGATGGCTACGCTGTGACATTAAATCATTAAATTTATTACCAAACGTACTAGCTGCTACGAAAGCTGAACGGAAAGGCTGTAAAGAGGCACTTCTCGTAAGGAACGGTATTGTAACGGAAGGAAGCCATTCCAACTTCTTTTTAATTAAAAACGGAACGCTTTACACACATCCAGCCAATCACCTTATTTTAAATGGCATTATTCGTCAATATGTCCTTTCTTTAGCGAATACTCTTCACATTCCTGTGCAGGAAGAACTTTTCAGCGTTCGTGACGTTTATCAAGCAGATGAATGCTTTTTTACAGGCACAACGATTGAAATTTTACCGATGACCCACCTTGATGGGACCGCGATTCAAGATGGGCAAGTTGGGCCTATCACCAAAAAACTGCAAAAATCTTTTAATCAAATCTTATTACAATCCAATATGGCATCTTCTTAAACACGAATAATTTCTGTCCTTTCATATTCAATATATGCATTTAAATGGAAATCAAGGTGTAATTTTATGCCTTGATTTTTTTCTTGTAATCTTTTTGTCATATTCAGATTCCTATATAAGTCTTGACAGTAATCGACATGCTCTTTAGAATTTTTAACAGTTGGTAAATATTTCTTCACTACATTACAGACAGAAAGGAATCGACAAATTATGAAAAAGTATCTTGCCGGTCTTGCGGCAGTGTCTGTAGCAGGAGGAGCAGCACCTACACTTGATAGTGTTCAAGCTGCACCTGAACAAAATACACAAAAAGCTGCTACAGCTGTCCAAGCTTCTGCATCAAACAGCTCATCTTATAAGGTAAACGCGAGCGTATTACATGTTCGTGCGGGATCAAGCACTTCTCACGACATCATCTCACGCGTTTATAACGGTCAATCACTAAACGTGATTGGCGAAGAAAACGGTTGGTTCAAAATTAACATTAATGGACAAACAGGCTTTGTTAGTGGCGAATTTGTATCAAAAAGTGGCGCAGCAAACAACAATGTAAGTACAGGTGGAAACAATAAAGTTACCGCTGATGTATTACGTGTACGTACAGCTCCTAACACATCTAGTTCTGTTTCTGGGCGTGTATATGAAGGACAAACATTAAACGTAATTGGACAAGAAAATGGTTGGGTGAAAATTAACCATAATGGACAAGTAGGTTATGTAAGTGGCGAATTCGTATCTGGCGTTTCTTCTAATGCAGGTTCTTCAAACAACAATACGAATAATAACAACCAAGAAGTAAAACCAGCAAGCGGAAACTATACAGTAAATGTATCTTCCCTTCGCGTTCGTACAGGTCCTAGCACTTCTCATACAACTGTAGGTTCTGTCAAAAAAGGACAAGTAGTACAAGTTGTTGGCGAAGTTCAAGATTGGTTCAAAATCAATTACGCAGGACAAACTGCTTATGTAAGCAAAGACTACGTAACAAAAGGCGGTTCTAACGAAAACGTTACAGAAGGCAACAAACAAGAGCAAAACAATAATAATGGAACTATTCAAACTGGTGGTTCTTACGTGGTTAACGCTACATCTCTACGTGTTCGTACAGGCCCTGCCGCTTACCATAGTGTAATTGGTGGCGTTTTAAATGGTACAACATTAAACGTAGTTGGATCTGAAAACGGTTGGTTTAAAGTAAATTACCAAGGAAAAACAGGCTTTGTTAGTAGCGAATTTGTAAAATTCGTTAAAGGTGGCACTACTACTCCTGAGCAACCAAAACAACCCGAAAAACCTAACCAAGGTGCAATTGGCGACTACTACATTAATGCTTCTGCACTAAATGTACGTAGCGGCGAAGGTACAAATTATAGAATCATAGGCGCACTTCCACAAGGACAGAAGGTTCAAGTAATCTCTGAAAACTCTGGATGGAGCAAAATTAACTACAACGGTCAAACTGGTTATATCGGAACACGTTACCTGTCTAAAACACCAGTTGGAGGCGCAGTAGATAATAAGCCTAACAATAACCAAAATAACAATCAAAACAATAGCAACAATAATAATACAGGCAACAATAGCGGCGACAGTTCTTCCGTACTTGCATATGCAAAATCAATGCAAGGTGTACCGTACGTTTGGGGCGGAACTTCTGCTAACGGTGTAGACTGCAGTGGCTACATCTACCACGTATTTAAGAAATTTGGTCATAACATTAGCCGCCAAAGTGTTGCAGGATATTGGAGTAGCCTACCAAAAACTTCAAGTCCACAACCTGGTGACTTAATTTATTTCCAAAACACTTATAAATCTGGTCCTTCTCACATGGGTATTTACCTTGGGGGCGGATCATTTATCCAAGCTGGAGATAAAGGTGTCGCGATCGCTTCATTAAGTAACTCTTATTGGAAGAGCCACTTCTTAGGATACACGAAAGCACCTTAATTAATAGTTTCAAAGCCTTCTAGTTTACTAGAAGGCTTTTTTTGCTATGAGTTCAACATATTACTCCCTTTCTCCTACCTTCTCTCTACAAAAATAATGTATCCATTCTTCCATTTCATACACTTTATTCTACAAAAACAATGCATAACGTTATCATAATGTATATATTTTCATAAAAAACATAACCTATTTCATGTCTATTTATTTTATATGTGTTTTTTTGAAGAATTTTCTTTTTATTTAAACTTTTCATTAGACGTTTGACCTCCGATGTCCATTATGATAAGTTACTAAAGATGTTATATTCGCAAACGTATAGACAACTGGTTTATACACTGTTTTTACTATGAGGAAGGAGCATACACTGCATGAATCTTTTATGGGGAATTGGCGGCGTGATTGGAGTATTAGCAATTGCTTTCTTACTATCTTCCAACCGCAAAGCTATTAATTGGCGCACAATTTTAATTGCGCTAGCATTACAAATGTCATTTTCATTTATCGTATTACGATGGGACGCTGGTAAAGCAGGTTTAAAACACGCTGCTGACGGTGTTCAAGGATTAATTAATTTTTCTTACGAGGGAATTAAGTTCGTTACTGGGGATTTAGTCAACGCAAAGGGACCTTGGGGATTTGTATTCTTTATTCAAGCACTACTTCCAATCGTATTTATTAGTTCATTAGTAGCAATCTTATATTATTTCGGTATTATGCAGAAATTTGTTAGCATCGTTGGTGGTGCATTAAGTAAACTTCTTGGAACTTCTAAAGCAGAAAGCCTAAACTCAGTAACGACTGTATTTTTAGGACAAACTGAAGCTCCAATTTTAATTAAACCTTACTTAGCACGCTTAACAAATAGTGAATTCTTCACTATTATGGTAAGCGGTATGACAGCTGTTGCTGGATCCGTTCTTGTCGGTTATGCAGCAATGGGTATTCCGTTAGAGCACTTATTAGCAGCTGCAATTATGGCGGCTCCATCGAGCTTATTAATTGCGAAACTAATCATGCCAGAGACAGAAAAAGTAGATAATAACGTTGAACTTTCTACAGAACGTGAAGACGCAAATGTTATTGATGCAGCTGCACGCGGCGCATCTGAAGGTATGCAACTTGTTATTAACGTAGCAGCAATGTTAATGGCTTTCATCGCATTAATCGCTTTATTAAATGGATTATTAGGATGGGTTGGTTCTCTGTTCGATATTAAACTTAGCCTTGATTTAATCTTTGGTTACTTATTATCACCATTCGCAATCTTAATCGGGGTTTCTCCTGGTGAAGCGATACAAGCAGCAAGCTTTATCGGTCAAAAACTTGCAATCAACGAATTCGTTGCATACGCAAACTTAGGACCGCACATGGCAGAGTTCTCTGACAAAACAAATCTAATTTTAACATTCGCAATCTGTGGATTCGCAAACTTCTCTTCTATCGCAATTCAATTAGGTGTAACAGGAACGCTAGCTCCTACTCGCCGTAAACAAATTGCACAATTAGGGATTAAAGCAGTTATCGCTGGTACATTAGCGAACTTCTTAAATGCAGCAGTTGCAGGTATGATGTTCCTATAAACTTATATAGAGTCTTCTCTTTCTACAAGAGGAGACTTTTTTCATGCAATCCAAGCGTCTTTTATGTATCTATTAATCAATTTATCCTAAATATAAGTACATTATGATACAATAATGTTTAAGTCTTTTTATTTTTCTTATGAAAATAGAGATACTACTTGTTGTTGCCCTTCAAAAGAATGTAACGACATAGTCAATTTCTTAATAATTGCGCATACTACAAGTATCTATTGATGAAATAGCTTTAAGGAGGAAAGTTTTGTGAAAGATAAGTTCTATAAAATCCTCTCTATGTGGATTTTACAAATTGTATTTTATTTTACTACTGTATATGTGACGAAATATGAGCATGCTCTCATTTTTACAATAATATACGTAATCGTAAATGTACTATTCTTATTTTTAGCTGACAAAACAGCATTTGTTTTCTTTATACTAGGGACCATTATTTCCGTATTTTATTTGTTCTATCAAGCATGGCTTCACTTATGGAGTACATCAGATCAATGGCAATATATGATTACCCACTTCCTGATGGCAGCTAACTTCTTCATTGTATATATAACAACTCACCTATTGAAAAAAGTGGTTCATGAAAATAAAACTTTAACTGAGCGTGTGAGAACATTGGAACAATATATTGGAGAATCCAAATTACTAACAAGACAAGAATTTGAGAGACGCCAAGCGTTATTAACGACTGCAATGAATCGTCGTAATGAAACAGGCATTATTGTTTACTTTGATTTCACTTCCTTTAGTAAATATACAAAGGAAAGTGTTATGGACCGTGTAGCTTCTTTATTAGTTGAAACGGTAAGGAATGATTTTGACCTTACTGCTGAATATGATAATAATACGCTAGTTATTTTATTACAAAACACAAATGAAGCTGGTGCTGACATTGTAATGAACCGCCTAAAACCAAAAATGGAGCAATGGCTTGCTGCTGAAGCAATCAAAGATATAAAAATTTCACGCGAGCAAATTGGAAACAAAGGACAGACACTGTTATGATGACTCTCGTTATACTTCTTTTATTCCTTCTGTTTTGCGTACTCGTTTTTTGGATTAGTATCACATTTTCAATTAAATATGTACTTATTTTTACGGCTTTTCTATTCTCTGGCTTACTCGTTTACTACTCTTTCTTAACAATCGCGGGCTTAATTCACCGAAATAGTAAACGAAAAGATCGTACGCTAGAACATTATCCGAGCGTCGATATTTTCATACCTGCCCATAATGAAGGCGTCGTTATTAAAGATACTTTAGAGGCGATGGCAAAGATTGAATATCCAGGAAAGCTAACTATTTATTTATTAAATGATAACTCTCAAGATGAAACACCTGAAATCGGAGATGATTTCGACAAAGCTTATGCTCATATTCGTCATATTCGTGTTCCTCCCGGTGAACCGAAGGGTAAATCACGTGTACTAAACTATGGGCTTAGTATTTCAGATGGTGAGTACTTCTGTGTTTACGATGCAGATAACCAGCCTGAACCACACGCACTGCGAATGCTTGTAGAACACGCTGAAACAACTGAAGATGCTGTTGGAGCTGTTGGACACGTTCGTACAGTAAACGAAAAAAGAAACTGGTTAACGCGAATGATTTCGCTAGAATTCCAAATCTTCCAGCTCCTTATGCAATCTGGACGCTGGTTACTATTCCAAACGGGCTCGCTGACAGGAACAAACATGCTTCTTCGTCGCTCCGCACTAGAAGAGCTTGGTGGCTATGACCCTTACGCAATTGCAGAAGATGCTGAATTAACATTACGAATTACACAAAAAGGTTATCTCTTACCAATCGTCCCAGAATCAGTTACTTGGGAACAAGAACCAGAGCATTTAAAAATTCTTATTAAACAACGTACACGTTGGCTCCAAGGAAATTTATATATTTTAGAAAAAATGTTCTCATCATTAAGTTTCTTTAAAGGAAAGCTGCTTGTTCATTCCTTACAACAAGTTCTAGTGTATGTTGTATTTTGGCTATTCCTAATCATTTCGAACGTTTGGTTTGTAATTGGGCTACTCGGGATATTCCAAATTCAATATAGCATTCCGCTACTATTTATGTGGTATGTCGCATATATTACATATGTTTCTCAATTATTTAGTGCCCAGAGTGTCGAACGAACCTTTACACCGACTAATATTTTTATTAGCGTTATTATGTACTTTACGTACGCACAGCTCTTTACGTACTTATTTATTCGTAGCTTAATCTTATACTTACGTGCAAAGAGCAAGAAACAAGTCATTGGCTGGGATAAAACAGTTCGATTCAAAAAAGATAAATAATAAAAATAAGCACAGAGCGCCGTATGCTCTGTGCTTATTTATTGCCGTATAAATTATATATCAGACAATACCCCTTAGCTGAAAGTAATTTCACGTCCATCCCCCAACGAACGATCGACCTTCATTTATATACGAAAAAGTGATTGCTATTTTTGTAGAACCAATTGCTTCTCTTGCTGTTCTTTGCGCGTTTCAGTCTTAGGTTCCGTGCTTTCTTGGACACTACGATGTGCCACACGTTTCAAACAAATATGCTTCCACTTTCTTTCGTAACGTTTCATTATTCTAGATGTCCCCCTTGAATGCGCTTTAAAACTATTTGAAATCGCTTACAGGAAATAATATAGCACATATATATAAACGTGACAACACATTTCCGACAATTTTTTGTCAAAAATATGAATAGAATTCGTAAGGGATCGAATATTGTCGAAACCTATCGTTTTTTCTTCGTATAAAAGGCATACTACTTATATGGTAAAGTATTTTATTTCCCCCTACCCGCATTTCAAATTCCTTCTATATAAAGTGAAACTTTCATTAGCCATCACCAATCGGGCTTTTACAAGCAGCTCGATTTATTTGCTTTTGCTGAATTTTGAGGTGGGGTTCTTACTGCTCAGCAAATAGAGGGATAAAAAAAGAGCTGATATGAAATCAGCTCTTTTCCTTCTATTATTAATGACGCTTCATACGTCCTTCTTTTTGTAACTCTTTAAATAATGCTGCCATCATAAAGAAAATAACAAAGACGAACGGGAATGCTGCAATGATAGCTGCCGTTTGTAAGGCTTCTAATCCGCCAATATATAATAGCGTAGAAGCTATCGCGGCTAGAACGATACCCCAAATCATTTTAATACGATTTGGTGGGTTTAAACTACCATGTGTCGTTAACATCCCTAAAACGAATGTTGCAGAGTCTGCAGATGTAATAAAGAATGTTGCAATAAGTAAAATGCCTAAAACTGATAAAGCTGATCCAAAGCTGCCCATCTGATCGAACATAGCGAATAATCCTACTTCTGTTCCCATCTCTTTCACTTTTTCGAAGATATGTGCATCACCAAACAGCTCCATATGAATACCTGTTCCGCCGAAAACAGAGAACCAAAGTGCACCAATTACGGTCGGTACGAGTAACACACCGATTACAAACTCACGAATTGTACGTCCTCGTGAAACACGAGCAATAAACGTACCTACGAACGGTGACCATGCAATCCACCATGCCCAATAGAAAATTGTCCACGATTGAATCCATTGGTTCCCACCTTCGTCTAATGGACTTAAACGGAAGCTCATGCTTGGTAATTCCTGAATATAAGAACCGATTGTTGAAGTGAAGTAATTCATAATAAAGTTTGTTGGACCCGCAAATAATACAATAATCATAAGTGCAAACGCAAAAATAATGTTCGTATTACTTAAATATTTAATTCCCTTATCCAGACCTGTTTGCGCAGATAACATAAATAATACTGTTACGATTGCAATAATAACTAACTGTGTCGTTAATGAGTTCGGGATAGATGTTAAATAACTAACACCACCCGCAATTTGTTTTGCACCGAGACCTAATGACGTTGCAACACCAAACACAGTTGCAAAAACAGCTAACACATCAAATGAATGAGCAATACGCCCGTGTTCCCCGCCCTTAAATAACGGACCTACTGTCGCACTAATCGTACTTGCTTTTCCTTTTCTAAAGGTAAAGTAAGCAATACATAACGCTACAAACGCATATAGTCCCCAAGGATGTAATCCCCAATGGAAAAATGAAAAACGCAGTGCAAGACGCGCACTTTCCTCAGTTGCACCTTCTCCAAACGGAGGTGCGTATAAATGGTTTAATGGTTCAGCAACGCCCCAGAAAACTAAGCCGATACCCATACCAGCACTAAATAGCATAGCAAACCATGTCATATAACTATAATCAGGTTCGTCATCATCTTTACCTAGACGAATAGAACCGTATTTCGAAACAATTAAAAAGATAGACACACCTAAAATAATAGAAACGGAAATAATATAAAACCAGCCGAACTTACTAACTAATGCAGTTTGAATTGCGGTTGTTACATTTCCTAAACTACCTTTTCCAATAATAGATTCGGGAATAATCCCCCAAATTGTAAATGCAATACATAATGTTAATGAAACGATGAATGTTTTTGTCAGTTTCCTCATCAAATCCCCCTTCGTAGGTTTCGCTTTTGTAAATAACATAAATTCCGATATGTAAAATCGGATAGAAAACTATAATTTTGCGGTGATTTTCTTACTTTCACCTTCACCAATTCGAATTCTTATGGACAGCCTTACCTTTCGTATAACCTTTTCACTCTGCAAGAGCTACAAGTTAGAAATACTGCTGTCAAATTGTGTGAGAAAAACGCGGATAGGAATGTATTTTCCTAAAAAAGGATGTGTTACATATGTAAAAAAGGGCAAATTTCTTCCTTGCAACCCTTTCGTTTTGTAACAATTATGCGGTTTTTTTGCTAGTATATAGCACGTGTTTATAGCTTCACAAACAAAATGTTTATGTTTATATAACTATATTACCCATAAAACGGTAAAATACTCAAGGAATGTAACCGTTTAGTAAACATCATGTAACATTCCTGTAATATTTTTATTTACGTCGAAAAAAACATGTTGTATTAAATATTTTGAATATAACTAGAAACCTATGAGTCATATAGAATGAAAAACGCTTTCCTATATTTTTTGTTATATTACAGGATATTAACGACTTATTACGAATGGTTTGTAATTGTGTGTTTTCCCCAAATCCGAAAAAATCTGTTGCTATAATGAGGACACGAAAACAAACGCAATGGAGGCTATCATGAAAAAATTAATTGGTATAGCAACAGCAGCAGTTTTTGGTCTTGGGATTTTCACATCATCTGCTAATGCAGAAACTGTTGTAACAACAGACGTACTAAACGTACGCGAAAACCCTACTACGGAATCAAAAGTTGTCGGTAAATTACTAAACGGTAATAAAATAGATGTACAAAATACAGAGAACGGATGGTCAAAAGTTACTTTAAACGGTAAAGACGCATTCGTAAGTGCAGAGTTCACAAAAAGCATCTACTACGTAACAGCTAACGTATTAAACGTACGTGCTGAAGCGAACACAAACTCAGAGGTTCTTGGAAAGTTGAAGAAAGACGATGTAATCGAAACAACGAACCAAGTACAAAATGATTGGTTACAATTTGAATATAACGGGAAAACAGCTTATGTTCATGTTCCTTTCTTAACAGGTACAGCACCTGTAATTGAGAAACAAGAAACAACTGCTCCTGCTAAAGCTGAAGCACCAGCTAAGGCTCAAGCACCTATAGCACAAGCAAAACCAGCTGCTAAGCCTGCTGTAAAAGCTGCTGAAACTAACACACCTTCTGGTGGTCGTGAGTTAACAGTTGTAGCTACAGCATATACAGCTCACCCGAGCGAAAACGGTGGCACATATGGCGGCCGTGTATTAACTGCAATGGGTCATGATTTAACTGCGAATCCAAACATGAAAATGATCGCTGTTGACCCGAAAGTAATCCCATTAGGATCTAAAGTATGGGTAGAAGGTTACGGAGAAGCTATCGCTGGAGATACTGGTGGTGCAATTAAAGGTAACCGTATTGATATCTTACTTGGATCAGATAGCGCTGCTCAAAAATGGGGACGCAAAACTGTTAAAGTGAAAATTTTAAAATAACCAATGACTGCTAAATTACAAGCCGGTTCTCTTTATTGAGAGCTGGCTTTTATTTATTTATAATACATATAAGGAGGCTATGCCCATGAATGTACAAGCAAAAGTAGACTGGATTGGTACGCCAAAACCGTACATATATAAAGATGAAGTAACATATAACGCTACGTCTATTGATTTCTCACTCGCTGGCGATGATAACCGCTATAAGTTAATTGTGCTCAAGTCTGAAAACAATACACATTACAAAATTGTGCAATATGGAATAAAACCAGGCTCTCAAAAGCCATTTCCTATCGAAATTCCATTTGAACAAAACATGTTACCAATTATACAGCAGATATTACATGATCCATATGTACAAGAAATATTAAAGGAAACACACTCATAATTGTAAAAAAATATATCAACGATTTTTCAATTATATCTATCATAACTTATGATATATCAACGGTTCAAAACGAAATATCGATTTAGCTACAAAAAAAAGAAGCTGTTCAAATATTGAACAGCTTCTCTCATATTAACGAGTTGGACCAGATACATCTTCTGATTTCAACGTATTATTTGCACCAAGAGAATGATACAACATCTTTCCATTCCCATCCACAGTTACAATATGTTCGTTATTAAAACTTTTGAACTTCACAGATCCATCACCGTAACGAATATGATACTCTTCATATGTCGTTACTTTATATTTCGTATCACTTTGACGCTCTACATTACGAACTTCCATTGTTAATAAGTCTTCTGTAATTCCTTTTTTGTGTAAATACTGTATATAATCACGGTCTTCCTTATACGATTTCCCACTCTTATCATAATTCTTTTCAATTAAACTAAAATCATTTAATGAAATTGCACGTACGTTATCATAAATATGATTTCTTACAAATTCACCCACTGCTGAACTTGATGTTTCTTTCGGGAATTTTAAATAATACGTGCTTTGGTCTCCAATTTTAGCACTTTCAGATTTCATCACACCAAAATCAGTAGTTTTCTCTAAATGTACTTCTACTGTTTCATCTGTGGATACAGGGCCAAGCTTATAACTTCCATAATTTAATTTTCCACGTTTTTTCCCATTCACAAATACAGTTGCATCACTTTCATCAGAAGAAATGCTTACATACTTGCCTTCAAGCGATAAATCCACTTTCACCTTCTCGCTCTGTTCATCCGCTAGATCTACTTCTTTCTCTGTTTCTAATTCAGTCAGTTCTGTCTTCGCCGTTGCCTTTACAACATATGTACCTGGGAAGTATGGCCCCAACTCTTTCGAAGTTTTATCACTAGAAAGCTCTGTTTCTTTTTTGTCATTCACATATATCTCTGCATTTTTTGCAGTTGTACTAATGCTCATATAATAAGATTTCATGCTAAACTTATACTTTGGATATAAGAACCACTCTTTTCCCTCTTCTACTATTTCCCCGTCCTTAAATGAAGATTTATCTTTAGTTAACTTTTGATCTACTGTCTCTTTCTGTAAATAAGACAGTAATTGTTTGTTGTAAGAAGGATTCTCTTTTAAATAACGCATGTACGCTTTAATATCCTCTGTCTTAATCTTTAAGCTTGAATCATTCGCTTTTACAAACTCATCAATTGCATTAATATCTTTCTTTTGGAATGCTTCAATCATTACATTTACTTGCTTTTCTTTTGAAAACTTATATGCTCCAAATTTATATGCCCCAAATAATAATGCAGCAATAGCAGCAAAACCAATGATCAAAAATAAATTTTTCTTACTTTTCACTGATTTTGTCTCGCTTTGTAATTCTGTATATGAAGCAGCAGTGTTATCAACGATTACTTCTACTTTACTCCCACACTCCGGACAAAAGTTCAAATGGTCTGCAACGTTCTTTTTACATGTTCCACAAAACTTCAACGTGCTCTCCTCCTATTTTTTAGCTAATTTCATTCCAGCAAATGCCGCTACATATGTCACAATCAAGCTAAACAAAGTTAAATATATAAATGAATTTTGCATAGATAATACCGTTCCACTTGTTCCAAATAAACCTGTTACCGTTCCTGAAACATTAATTTGGAACTTAGAAATCATATTCATTACAATCATCATAATTGTGTAAGAACCACTACATACCGCTAATGTAATATATATATTGGCAGTCGGTAATTTAGCTAACTTTCTTCCCGCTCTAAACATAAAGAACAATGGAATAATAAGCAGTAATAAACCATAATGGAATACGTTATTCACTTTATCAAATTCTGCAAGGCTTTCCTCATTTGCTCCTTTTGAAATCAATATCTCTCTAAGCTCTACGCCATTTACAGAGACGCCTGATATAAATGAAAACGATAGTGTGCTCTCATATGTATTTGATTTCTTACCAATTCTAGTAAATTCTTTACTAAGTGCTGGACTTGATACTTCTAACGGCGCAAAATGAGCCATACTCCATAATTGAGGTGTTAACTCTAATGCTAATAATGTACTTTCAGATTTTAAAGTTGTTATTTCTTTTAATGGTTCAATACCGTCTTCCTTACTTACTAACGCCATAATACAAACCGCTACCGCTGTTACTAAAAGTCCTTTTATCATAGCTGAAACACCGTAATACACAGACGCTCCATATGGCATTAACTCTTGAAATGCTACTGCCATATTGTTTTTGCTTGTATGAGCAATAAATCCTAATAAGGTAAATAATGTCCCACATACAAAACCACTCAATAAACTCTTAATCGCTGAATAGCCAACCGTAATCTTACCTGCTTCTGAGAATGGAATTGCAAAAGATTGTGATGCTATAAAACTTATAATGAATAAAAAGACGCCATAAATAATACCAACTGTTGCTGCCATAAAGATTTGATCTTTAATCGTTTTCGCAACATGCTGTTTCCCTAACCAAATTCCTGTACCAACGAAAATAATAAATGGAATGATTAATAATAATGTAAATGGAGTATGCCAAGATAAAGAAAATATCAACCCACTATCATCGTTAGCTGTAAAACCAAGTAAATGGTAACTTAACATCGTAGAAGTTGCACTCGAATAAAAACTTGGCAACATTTCTAATTCTTTTGCAAATTTGCTAAACATCTCACTTAACATAGCAGCAAATAATAAACTACCAATCCAACCAGCAATTAACATGAGAATACTTGCAACAGCCCCACCAATAAAACCTTTTTGTAAAACGGCTTTATCTGCTTTAAATTCAACTTTAGGAGCACCATCCATTGTAGGCAATTTTACAGATTGTTCTTTTTTCTTCACAACAGATAAAGAATACCCACACTTTTGACAATATAAATTTTTTTGAGCATTTTCACTGCCACAACCTTTGCAGTATTTTGCATTATCTTTTTCTAATGTTACTGCATCTATAGCTCCTGCAATCTCCATACTACCTTCATTTGGGCAATAATTTACTTCTTCACCATGTTGTTTTCCACATGTGCGACAATACATTTAATTCACTCCCCACTTTGCTTAATTCCACAAACTGGACAGTAAGTAGAGTTTTTATCGATATGCTCATTACATGAAATACAATTTACCGTTTCACCTTCATTTTCTACTGCTAACATCGGGTTAGGTTTTCCACACGAACCACAAAACTTATCATTTATTGATAAAGGTCCACCACATTCACATGTAGCTTTTTCACCTTGTTGTTTTTGCAATTCAACAATGCGCTTTCTTGCTTGATAAATAGCTACATCAAATTCTTGAACTGGAGCAATCATTTCTTTTAAGCTCGCTTCATTTACTCCACTTCCTCTTAATTGAACATACACTTGCTGCCCAACCTCTAATAGAACCTCTGCTTTTTTCTGCATTTGCACTTGCATTCCCTTTTTCAATTGAGCAATTTCTTGTGCAACTTGCAACTTCATTTTCCCTTGTTCTATTCCTTCTTGTAACTTATTCATTCCACTACCTAACTTCGTCTGTAAATCTGACAAATTATTTATCCTCCTATACGTATATATTCATATATGAAATTAACATTTTATATATTACCATGATTTTCAAGTTATGTAATCCAAATTTCATTTTTTCTGTTTTGAGCATTTTTTGTTTATAATGGTAAAGGAAAGAAATATGTGTACGGAGGAATATTATGCTGCAACACTCAATTACGAAAGATGAAATTATGATGATTGCGAATGAGTTCGTTCAAGGACTAGATCCACAGCAAACAGCTGATCAGGAACATGTCGCTACAGCTCGGCACCTATATCGTAGTGGTGTTGTCTACAACGTTGACTTTGATGGTTATACACTATCAGGAACTGTAGATGCGGAAGGCAACGTATATAGCGTTCATATTCCGATTCGTAATGTCGCTGAAAGTTATTGTGATTGCTTCGCACCAACACAATGTGAGCATATGCTCGCTGTATTACTATCTGCAGCGTCTAGTTTCGGGCAAGTAGGAGATGTATTAACTTTATTTAAAAATAATACGAGACCTTCCCTTCCTCCTATTCGAACTGCAAGACAACTATTGCAATCATCAGCTTTTGAAGAAACGGATTATAAAAGTTGGGAATCATATTTTGAAAAAGAATATGAATCATTTAAAAAAGAACAAGCTCGCCTTACTTATAAACAAATGTATTTTCTTATGAGTATCTTTACAGATTTCTATACGAAGCTTGAGCGGAAAGCTCCGCGCGTCATCGCCATACATGAATTATTCAGGTTACATGCAGCAATTTACTGCTTTCAAAAATTATTAGAAGAAATTCAGGCATTCGAAGCAAACAAAACGTATTCTTATCACCAACCTGTTAATGTCATTCGCCTATTTGTAGACAAAGTAGAATCCATCGTTCGGGACTTACAATCAGAAGCGATTCCTTCAGAGTCTGAAATAATTTTACAAGAAACAGCTCGTCTCGTTCATGAAGTATTCTTCTCTACCGACACTTATACGCAAGAGCGATTTTTCATTTATCGTCACATATGGAGTGAACTTTTAAACAATAAAGAGAAAATACAAGAAGAAGAAAAACGAATCGATACGAAAATCAATCCACTATCCAAAGCGTTAGCGTCTTCCCATCTTCTCTTTTTGAATGACGAAGATCTACTAGCGATGGACTTACTAAAAAAACAGCCTGCTTCTGTTGTGAGTCTATACTTCTATTGGTTAGAAGAACTATTAAGTGCCATGCAATGGGATCGTGCAAAAAACTGGCTTTCCTTTACGTATAAACAAGTAAAGAAAACGATCCAAGATCACGAAAATACGCTTTTCATAAAAGATATCGTTCGGCTATTTGTAATCATGTATGAAACATACGCAACACATACAAATGAACAAGCTGGTTTTGAAATGATTTTACAAGAACTATTACCGTATAGTTTCACAAACTACGAACAGTACGTACTCGCGAAAAAACAGTATCGCACATGGGCAGAGCTTCATCTCTTATATGGATTTGAGGCAATTGAACTGTTGAAAGAGCCACTGAAAGATATTGAAAAAGAAGCGCCAGAAGTGGCACTTCCTCTTTACCATCTTGCTGCTGTAGAGGCGATTGAAGAACGAAATCGTAAATCATATAAACGTGCAGTTCGTTACTTAAAGAAATTACGGACATTATATAAACGATTAAAACGCACCGATGAATGGGATGCTTTCATTATTCACATCGCCAATCTCCATTCACGCCTGCGTGCACTACAAGAGGAATTACGGAAAGGAAAATTAATCGATGATCAATCAAACTGAAGTAACAATTAGGCTCCAGCATGTTAGTCAAGGTTGGTTCCTTTGGGGAGAAGATGACAGCGGTACTCCATTATCCGTAACAAGTTGGAAACGAAATGCATTCACATGGCACTCCACTTCTTTCTACGGTACGTTTCTAAAAGAAGCAACCTTCGAAGGAAAACAAGGTGTGCTGCTAACAAATGCACAAGCCTTTGAATACATTGCAAACAAACCGATGAATTCCTTTGCACATATTCAAATAAATGGCACGATTACAGCACTTACGAAAGATGCAAATGAACTATGGGATGCCTTTACGAGTGGTAGTTTCGTACCAGATATGAATCATTGGCCTAAACAACCATCTTGGAAAGTTCAAAATACACCAATTGAAGATGAAACATTAGCATCGCTTTTCTCAGCAGCAGTAAATGAAAGCATATTACAAGACAACCGCTCAAATGACGGCTGGGAAGATGCTAAAAGACTATATGAACATTATGACTTTACGAAAAGACAACTGGAAACAGCACTACATGAAGAAGATTGGCTTCGAAAAATTGGTTATATTGAAGATGATCTTCCGTTTACAATCGGACTAAGATTACAAGAACCACAAGAAGAATTTGAAATGTGGAAGCTTGAAACAATTGTGACACCAAAGCGCGGGGCGCATCGCATATATGTATATGAAAACATCGATTCCTTACCGAAAAGATGGCACGATTACGAAGAACGGATTACAGAAACACAAGAAGGTTTTAGTAAGCTCATACCGTGGTTAAAAGAAGGAGATACGTTCCGAAATGAACTCTTTGAAACAGAAGCGTGGAACTTCTTAACAGAAGCAAGCGACGAGTTACTTGCAGCCGGCATTACAATTTTACTACCATCATGGTGGCAAAATTTAAAAGCAACAAAACCGAAATTACGTGTCCAGCTGAAGCAAAATACAGCACAAACACAATCGTTCTTCGGTATGAATACGCTCGTTAATTTTGATTGGCGCATTTCGACGAACGGCATTGATTTATCAGAAAGCGAATTTTTCGAACTCGTTGAACAAAACAAACGTCTATTTAATATAAACGGTCAATGGATGCGACTAGATCCAGCCTTTATCGAAGAAGTAAGGAAACTCATGAACCGTGCCGATAAATACGGACTAGAGATGAAAGATGTCCTGCAGCAACATTTATCAAATACGGCTGAAACAGAAATTGTAGAAGATGATAGTCCGTTTACTGATATTGAAATTGAACTAGATGGATATTATGAGGAACTATTCCAAAAGCTGCTTCATATTGGAGATATTCCAAAAGTAGATGTCCCTACTTCACTAAACGCAACACTTCGTCCGTATCAACAACACGGCATTGAATGGTTGTTATATTTACGAAAGCTTGGATTTGGAGCATTGCTAGCTGACGATATGGGACTCGGGAAAAGTATTCAAACAATCTCTTACTTACTATATATAAAAGAAAACAATCTCAAAACAGGCCCTGCATTAATCGTAGCGCCGACATCTGTTCTTGGAAATTGGCAAAAAGAATTTGAGCGTTTCGCACCGAATTTACGTGTTCAATTACATTACGGAAGTAATAGAGATAAGGGCAATTCTTTTGAAGATTTCTTTCAATCAGCAGATGTTGTATTAACATCTTATGCATTGGCTCAACTCGATGAGGAAGAACTAACTTCATTATGCTGGGATGCTGTTATTTTGGATGAAGCACAAAATATTAAGAACCCACATACGAAACAGTCGAAAGCAGTACGAAACTTGCAAGCAAATCACAAAATCGCTTTAACTGGTACACCGATGGAAAATCGCCTCGCTGAACTTTGGTCCATTTTCGACTTTATTAATCATGGATATCTCGGAAGCTTAGGGCAATTCCAACGCCGCTTCGTCACACCAATTGAAAAGGATCGTGATGAAGGAAAAATCCAGCAAGTTCAACGGTTTATCTCACCATTTTTACTGCGCCGAACGAAGAAAGATCAAACAGTCGCATTAAATTTACCAGATAAACAAGAACAAAAAGCTTACTGTCCTCTTACTGGTGAACAAGCTTCCTTATATGAACAACTTGTTCAAGATACACTGCAAAATGTCGAAGGATTAAGTGGAATTGAAAGACGCGGCTTTATATTACTTATGCTGAACAAGCTAAAACAAATTTGTAATCATCCAGCTCTTTATTTAAAAGAAGAAGAGCCACAAAATGTCGTTGAACGCTCTATGAAAACAAAAACGTTAATGGAACTCATAGAAAATATAAAAGATCAAAATGAAAGTTGCCTCATCTTCACTCAATATATCGGCATGGGGAACATGCTAAAACGTGTGCTAGAAGAAAAATTCGGCCAGCGTGTCCTCTTCTTAAACGGTAGTGTACCGAAAAAAGATCGCGACAAGATGATTGAGGAGTTCCAAAACGGAACGTATGACATTTTCATCTTATCCTTAAAAGCTGGCGGAACAGGATTAAACTTAACCGCTGCCAACCATGTCATTCACTACGATCGTTGGTGGAATCCAGCTGTGGAAAATCAAGCAACAGACCGCGCATATCGCATTGGTCAAAAACGATTTGTTCATGTTCACAAACTCATTACAACAGGAACATTAGAAGAAAAAATTGATGAAATGCTAGAAAGAAAACAATCTCTAAACAATGCAGTCATCACAAGCGATAGTTGGATGACTGAACTATCAACAGACGAACTAAAAGAATTACTTGGTGTATAAAGTGAAACTTTAATTAGACCATTTACGAGGAGTTTTACTACCCGCAAAAAAAGCGCTAATCTCAAAATGAGATTAGCGCTTTTTTCTATTCCAAAACCAATTACTTATTATAATCCCCGTTAACCCGCCGCACGTATCAAGCAATGAATCTTGCCACATTGGTGTACGGTCTCCCGTATACCATTGGTGAATTTCATCAAATGTTGCATAACCCGCAACGAAAAGAAGGGCATATATAAAACATCTTTTCCTCGAATAACCTGATCGATGAAAAGCGTAATAAATTAATGAACCTAGGATAAAGAACACCATAAAATGAGCACCTTTACGAAGGAAAAACTCAATAAATCCGCCTACACCTTTATTCGCAATACTAACAGGGGTTCCTCCACCATAATCGATAGATACCCATGAAAAATGCTCTTTCACAAATTCAACATTTACATATTGTTCAATATCTGAACGCATATCCTGCTTTTTATATGGTTGTGCCGAAGAATAGAAAATCAGCCCCATCCATAGTAATACAGGAATCCAAAATAACCATTTACGATTCATTATCCAGAATTCTCCTCTCTTAATCTTTTAAGGGTACCAAAAAAAAGAAAAAATTTCACGCCAAAACATGACATTTGCATCCTATTTATAAAGTGAAAGGAGGTGATACACATGGCAATTGAAACAATCGTAATGGATTTAACTTTACGTCTTGTCTTAAACAACGGATTAGATAAGAACGGCAAAACAGTTTTCAAGAGCAAACAATTTAAACGTGTTAAAACAAATGCGAGCTTAGATCAAGTACACAATGTAGCTCATGCTCTAGCTTCCTTACAAGCATCACCACTTCACGCTGTACAACTTGTAAGCACATCAGATCTTTCTAAACTATAAAGTAAAACTCGGATCAGTGGGGATTTTATTCATCCCCGCTGATTATTAGCCCACAATTTAACCGGCAGACCCAAATCCCATAAATAGCGGGATAAATACAAAGGAGGGAATAACACATGCAAGTACTAGAGTTGATTTTCGCGAAAGAAGATGGAAAAACAGTCGTTTTTTCTATCGATACGCCCATCACACCAATCGATGCACAAGTCGTAAATCAAGTAATGAATACAATCCTTGCCTCATCTGTATTTTCATCCATTGATGAAAATACAAGAAAAAAGGGAGCTCGCCTTGTAGAAAAAAATGTATCTGAAGTTCCCATTACTCTATAAAATGAAAAAGACGAATCTGCATCATTTTGCAGATTCGTCTTTTTTCTTCGGCATTTCAATCGGAATAAAAATCTTTGAGAAACCAACGCATACGTACTTATAATGTTCTTCACCTATATCAAACTCAGTCGTATATGTTGAGAAGAATATATAATCATTTCGCTTCGTATAATGATCAACTAATAACCCAACTTGTGGCTCAACATACTTTTTCGCTAACTTTTTACCGGCCGATGCCAAGTCGCCAAGGAGACCCTCTTCATTCTCTTTTTGAACTTCATCTAGCTTCTTACTCACATCATTACGCTTCATAAACTGCTTCGCTGCCCATTCTGTATATTCTCCCTTACTCGGATTACTGTTTGCTAAATATACTAGGAGAACGACAACTAAAGCCATAATAATATACTTTTTCTTCATACTATATCACCGCCTACTCTTTTCTATTTTCATATATATGTACAAGCGATGCAAATTAGAAAGGCTATCACCTATTGATTGTAAACGAATAGACAAAATTTACAATACAAAACAAAATATTAACACTTAATTTACTTATTTTGTATATAATTATATTCGAAATATTAATTTCATAAGGGAGGACTTAAAATCATGAATGATGAAAATAACATTATTATTTCTAGTTCTACTATGATGCTTGTTCCATACAATCACCCTTATTATCGTACAAAACTTATCGACAGTAGCGGAAATGATCTTCGTTCCTGCCAAACCGCATTACAACTCATCAAAAAATCTTGCTTAACCCATATTCACTCTACTTATCAAGGCAGGCGCAATGCAGTCCAAACAAATTTTAGATTCAAACAAAACGTTCCAATTCCAATTAATCATCGGGAATACATTTGTGCTTTTCCAACAGAATCTCCTTCATCTCCAAGCTGTATATGGCTATTTTATAACCACATACATGATATAGAATTTTGCCCAAAGATTAAAAAGACTAAAATACACTTTTCAAATGGCACTACTACAACAATATCTATCAGTCCCCATAAATTGCAGCAACAATTATTAAAAGCTGGATACATACTATCTCGTATGAACATGCAAGATTCACTACACTTTAAAAACCCCTTGTTACATTTACTACATTAAACTAATAAGTAGAATGGAAAGCAATATCTCTTGCCTTCCATTCTTATATTAATATTTATCCTCTTACACTATCTCGCATTTTCTCGAGTGCTTGCCGATACATCCATCTTACTTGATAATATGTCATTTCCGTCTCTAAAGCGATTTCTCCCATCGTCTTCCCTACAAAAAAACGTTCAAAAATAATATACTTCTCCTTCTCGTCTAACACACTCATAAAATCCTTCACTCTTATTTCAACATCTTCAAAATGAAAGATTTCCTCATACTCACCTACACATACACATCTTTCTTGCAAAGTAGATTCTTTCTTCAATCTTTCTAATATATAACCACGCACCGTTACAAGTGCATATGCAGGGAAATACCCCTTCTTTGCATCAAACCTTTCATACGCATGCCAAAGACCAATTAAACCACATTGATAATACTCTTCATAATCTTTACGAATACCTAATTTCTTTATTTGATTTACAATCATCCCTTCATACAAAACAACTGCTTCTTTAAAAGTCGCTGGCTTCACACAGTACCCGTTTCTAAAAGGTATACCTTTCTAGTATTCCGCGGTACCTTCACAATATAAAAATAAAGAAAAGATTTCACTGTGAGTAATTTCAAATACTACCGACAGAATTTGAAATTACAATAGATAGTATTTGAAATTTTGTTGGTGGTATTTGAAATAGGGGTAAAAATAAAAAAGGTGACTCCTTTAAAGAGTCACCTTTTTAAAATAATATGTTATGCACCAAAGCCGCTTACTAAACCTCTTACAACGCCGAATGCAATTGTTAGGATAAAGAAGATTACAATTAAAATCGTAGCTTGTTTCTTACTTAAACCAGCTACAATGTGTAAGCCTAGTCCTGTTAGAATGAGGCTCCAAATATTAAAAATTTCAATTGAAGAGGCAATTCCATGTGCTACTGTCCCTTGTTCAAATAAAGGAGCTAAACTTGTATAAACATCAGTGCCATTTCCATCAAAAATAAAGCCTAATCCTGCATTTAACAATCCGCCGATATAATAAACAAGATTAGCATATAAGTAAATCGATAATATTTTCATGTATGGTGTATCATTGCTCATAAACATCATAATAATTTTATAAAAACCTGCCGCAATAAAGAGACCTATAGGTGTTCCTAATAGACCAACAAGTGCGCCTCCACCAAGGGTAAATCCTTTTACCATTGCCCCTGCTTCACCATTTAATTCTTTTGCCAATTCTGGAGTACTAATTAATGTTAAGTAAGACACTGCTGTTGCTATAATCGTTCCTAATATAACAAATAAGACAAATGCTCCCCAAACCGGACTTTTCGTCTTCATTCTCTCAAACTGCTCACCTGGAGAAGTAATCATTCCTAATAATGATGGCTTCTTCATGCCTACATCTTGCGTATTAATATTTGCTTCCATTATAACGCCTCCTTCTATTTATATAACCCGTTCTAACGGGCGGTTCACTTCCTCATATAGAGGCTACGAACCGCCCACTAGAACGGTAATGTGTAGTTCTACTACACTATTAATTACTCATAACGCAATGCTTCAATTGGATCTAATTTCGCAGCTTTATTTGCTGGAATTAATCCGAAAATAATACCGAGTGTCATCGAGAACAGTACGCCTCCAACGACAACTTCCCATGAAACGAGTGGCGGCCATTTTGCAAATGTAGAAACGATATATGCTCCGCCATACCCAAGACCAATTCCGATTAAACCACCTAGAAGTGTTAACATAACGGCTTCAATTAAAAACTGTAATAAAATTTTACTACGTGTTGCTCCTAGTGCTTTACGTATCCCAATTTCGCGTGTACGCTCCGTTACAGATACAAGCATAATATTCATAACACCAATACCACCAACAACTAATGAAATACCCGCGATACCACCAATAATCATCGTCATAATGTTAGTAACTTTAGAAACACCTTCTTGGAATTCTTTTAAATTCACCAATTCATATTTACCTGGAATATCGCTTGGTTTACGACTATTTAATACATCAACAGCTTTTTTCCCTGCCGTTTCTAAATTATCTACGTTTTTAGATTGAATGGCGATACTTTGAATTTCATCCGTTCCGTATAAAACAGGCCATAAAGTAAGAGGAATTAACATTTCCTCAGCCTCGAACCCCATAAATTCATTATCTGATTTATAGACACCAATAATTTGCATCGGTTGTCCTTTCATTTCAATAATTTTCCCTACTGGATTTTCATCTTTAAATAACGTCTCTTCTGATTTCGTACTAATCATAACAACGTTATTTCCTTGTGAAATATCAGATTCATTTAATGAACGACCTTTAACCACTTTCACTTTATTTACTTCAAAATATTCACTATCAAGTCCAATAACATTAATCATTGATTTTTTATCATTAATATCCATTGTTTCCATCGTATTATTCGTCGTAATAACATGAGAAACATCTTTAACTTGCTTTACTTCCATAATATCTTCTTCTGTTAATTTCGGTACTTGATGCCCCCCCATACTAAACTCATCATTAATATCCGGTTTAAATTGAATTGGCATAAGATTATTACCAGAACCAGCGATTTTCGACTTCAGCATCGCTTCCCCGCCTTGCCCAATTGCAACGACAGTAATAATCGAACCTACCCCGATAATAATACCGAGCATCGTAAGAGCTGAACGCAGTTTATGAGCTAAAATAGAAGACAGGGCAATTTTTATACTATCTAGTAAACTCATACCGCACACCTTCTATCTTCTGTAACTTTCCCGTCTCGCAGTACAATGCGGCGAGAAGAATACGCTGCTACTTCCTCTTCATGCGTAACCATAACAATCGTCGTACCTTCTGCATTAAGCTTCGTGAAAATATTCATAACTTGCTCACCAGACTTCGTATCAAGTGCACCAGTCGGTTCATCGGCCATAATGAACGTTGGATTATTCGCAATCGCTCTTGCAATCGCTACACGCTGCTTCTGTCCACCTGATAACTCATTTGGTAAATGATGCACGCGATCTGCCAATCCAACTTTACCTAACGCCTCCAAAGCACGCTTGCGACGCTCCGCTTTCTTCACGCCACCATATACGAGCGGAAGCTCAACATTTTCCACCGCTGAAAGACGAGGCAGTAAATTAAAATGCTGGAATACAAAGCCAATATATTCATTGCGAATTAAAGCAAGCTTTGACTCGTCTGCTGTTAAGATATTCACGTCATTCAGCATATATTCGCCTTCTGTTGGACGATCTAAACAACCGATAATATTCATAAGCGTCGACTTACCAGAACCAGACGGTCCCATAATCGAAACGAACTCACCGCTCTGAATCGTTAAACTAATACCATGTAAAATCGGCACCGCCAATTTTCCTTGATAATACGTTTTAGCAATATTATTTAACGTAATCATTTCTCTTTCACTTCCATTCCGTCATACACATCGTCGGAAGGATTTTTAACCACCTTTTGCCCCACTGTTACGCCTTCTACAACCTCTGTCCAGTCTCCATCAGTAGAACCTTTTTTCACATTTTGTTTACGAAGCTTCCCTTTATCCTCAACATAAACAAATGCATCATCGCCTTTTTCTACAATGCTTTTACTTGGAACAGCAATCATCGTCTTATTCTCTAAGTTTACTTGCAGAGAAACGTGATAACCTGGAGATAAACCATCTTGACTATCAAGGCTAGCTTTATATGTATATTGAGACATATTTTGAGTTGCTTCACCCATGCCGCCAGCTTGCGCCATCTCTGCACTTGTTGGGAACTCACTTACCTCTGTAATCTTACCTGTCCACTTCTTCTTATTATTTGCTTTTGCAGTTACAGTGAATGTTTGATCTTTTTGAATTTGTGACTTCTGAAGCTCAGTTAACGTACCTTGAACTTGGAATGGATCTTTAGAAGCTACTTGTAAAAACGCTTTTCCTTGACCACCTAACGCTTGAGATGAACTTTGCGCCGCATCTTTATCTAACTTTTGAACAACACCAGCGAAATTACTATAAATCGTAAGTTCTTTCTGCTTCTTACTTAACTCTTCTTTCTGCAACTTTCCTTTTTCTTTCTCAAGATCATATGTCTTTTGCTGCATTTCTAAATCACTCAAGCTATCTTCCAGCTGTTCTATTGCTTCTTTCCCAGCTCCGCTATCTTTCGCCTTCTTAATTTCTTTCTTCAACGAATCAATCTTCTTTTTCCCTTGATCGTAACGCATATCCGCCATCTTCTGATCAAGCTCAGCTTGCTTCATTTGAAGGTTAATCTCTTCATTATCATAAGAGAATAACTTCGTACCTTTCTCTACCTCTTGCCCTTCTTTTACCTCAATATCTTTCACTTTCCCTTTGGCCGGATCTGCATAGAAGCTTTCAATATTACCAGGCTTCACCTGACCAGAAATTAACTTCGTATTATTCAGCTTACGCTCTGTCACTTTCTCAAAACTTACAGCATCAGCATTTGTTGATGCACCCTTCTTCTTACCTTGCATAACAAAAATATTAATTGCCGCTACAATAACAATTAGTGCAATAACCCCTATAATAATCCATTTCTTCTTCTTGTTTGGAGTACGAACCGTATTTGGTAACATAGTCTCTCTCCCTTTATAAATTAATAGTGTAATAAATACCATAATTGTATAAAACTTTCTGAAAATAAATTGTATATTATTACAATCTTTTTACAAAGTTTTACACATCCATTTATATTGTAACAAAAATTCCAATGATTAGAAATATGACATTATATCTTTTAAGATAGATTTAAGGAAAGGAAAAAGAGCAATTTTAATTGAATGGAAGCCATTCTTTATTAACAAACTTCTTGCCAAAATGAATCATTAAAATCATTTTCCTAATTGCACCATCGCTATTTTGTCATATATATTTGACATTTCATCTATTCAATTATAAAATGTCACATATAAATGACATTTTGGTACACGAGGTCTACAACCATCAATGGGAGGTTTATATTTGAATAACGTTAAACAATATCGAAAATCTGAAGGTCTATCGCAACTAGAGTTAGCTAAAAAAGTTAACGTGGCGAGACAGACAATAAATTTAATTGAAAACAATAAATATAATCCCTCTTTAGCCTTGTGTATCGAATTAGCAAAAGCACTAAAAACAGATTTAAATAGTCTATTTTGGGAGGGAGATTAAATGATGAAAATTGAATGGAAAGAAAGAGTTTATAATAGTTTTGTTGGAACACTAAGTGAGAGAGATGAATATCAAAAACAAGAAATCAATAAAGAGTTATCTGTAGCTGGAATTGGTTTATGGTGGTTAAATATGTTGGTAATGCTTATTATGTTACTTGTTGATACTATGAACCACACAATATCTATAGGAACTATATTTATTTTTCTATCTAATATGATTTACGCTAATTATTTAGCCTTTAAATTCAAGAAAAAAGGTTTAAGTGATACTGAATGTGCAACAAAAGAAGAATATTTACAACACAAGAAAAAATTAAGAAAAGCTGGCTTAAAAGCAGGTGTGCTTTGGGGCTTTCAAATGTTTGTTTTTATGAATTATATCCTTCCCTATGTAGGTTCAGAGGAAATCTCTATTTCTTTATTTAAGGTTGTAATTTTCATCTGTGGCGGCGGATTTTTCGGTATAACCATGTATCTATTTGGTTTATGGAATCTAAAAAAATTATATTAATTAACAAAAATCATTTATATATTAAACTGCAATTTTTCATACTGTTTGTTTTTTCTAATATAAAAGCTATCCAATCACACACAATTGGATAGCTTTTCAAACAAAATATTACGCTACTTTAGGATCTTTTCTCTCATGTCCGCGTTGAACAATAAATAAGAAGATTGTTGATAAAACCGCACCTGTTAATAGTAAGATGAAACAACCATCCCAACCAGAACTATCAACAATAACACCAATTGCTGCGTTAGCTACAAGACTTCCGCCTACATAACCGAATAGACCACACATACCAACTGTCGTACCAACTGCAAATTTCGGTACTAATTCCATCGCACTTAAACCGATTAAGAACTGTGGTACATAAATTAAACAACCGATAATAGAAACTGCAATACTTACAACAAGTACGCTAGTTGCTTGCCAATATATAAACGTACCAATAACAACTCCAACCATACTAATAATACATAATGGCATACGTTTTCCTTTAAATAATTTATCACTTAAAAAGCCAACGATTAATGAACTTGGAATTGCCATACCTTCAAAGATTGCATATGCCGCATGCGCTTCTGCTTTTGAAAATCCTTTAACTGTCGTTAAATAAAGTGGAACCCAGTTAATAACACCGAAACGAATTAAATAAACAAAAGCATTCGCAATACATAAGAACCATACAAATTTATTTTTCACTACATACTTCATTAAAATTTCTTTTGGTGACATCTTGTTAGCATTATCTGCTTTTTCAAGATTTTCATAGTCATTACGATACTCATCAATTGGAGGAAGACCTTCAGATTCTGGTGTATCCTTCGCATTGATCCAAACAAGTACTGCAATTACCATTGCGATAATCGCTGGGAAAATAAACACGCCGCCTTGCCAATGATTTTCACCGAAAATACCTACACCAATTCCGACAAGTGGTGGCACAAGCATTCCACCAACGTTATGTGAAATATTCCAAAGACCTGTTTTCGTACCGCGTTCTTTCTTCGAGAACCATTTCGTCATAACAATACTACAAGGTGGTGCTCCCATGCCTTGTACAATACCGTTAACAACAAGTAATGTAACAATCATCCCAAATGATGATGCAAAGCCGAAACAAATATTTACAAGCCCTGATAAGAATAAACCGACTGCGATAAAGCGCTGGGCGAAAGCTTTATCTGATAAATTCCCCATAAAGAACTTACTAAATCCATAAACAATTGCCATTACTGAACCTAGTAGACCAATTTCAGCTGTACTAAAACCATATTCTTGTACTAAATACGTACTTGATAACGTAAAGTTACTACGAACTAAATAATAAGCCGCATATCCAACTGAAATCCCGATTAACACACGAATACGTAGTAATCGATATACACGATCGATCATATCCGCTGGCAATCTTTCAATTGCAGGTGCTGGCTTGAGCCATTTAAACATATATTTCCGTCTCCTTTTCTCACTTCAGAGAGAGACGCTGTCTATTCCATATCTCGATTATTCCGCTATTTGATATATTTTGGTTCGTCCTTCTAACCGGCTGTCCTTCTATTTCTTTCTCATTCTTCGCAAACATCGTTGGTACGCCAAACGACACTTTTTCTAAAATATGCCCCGCTTCTTCTGATAAACAATAATCAATAAATAAATCCGCAATAATACCACTCGGTGCACGTTTTAGTTTCGAAATCGCATTAACAGATAACCCTGTTTGCTCAGGTTCGTTACTTAAAATCGGAAAGCCTTGTTTTTGAAGCATTCTCTGATCTCCCATAAAGTTGATGCCTATCATATATTCACCGCTCGCAACAAGTTCTGCTGGGATGTAACCATTCACTGTTACTTCTCCAACTTGTTCTGCCAGATTCTTCACATATCCCTTCGCTTCCTCTTCACCTAACGTATCAATCAGTGATTGGAAAAACGTATATGCTGTACCTGAAACATTTGGATCGGGCATGACAATCTTTCCTTTATATACTGGATTCAATAAATCTTTCCATCTTAACGGATACGAGAGACCGAGCGGCGCTATTTCCTCGTTCCACCGCTCTTTATTAATCGCAATTGCCAGCTTCTCCACTTCATAACCGTACCAATAACCATCTTTATCTTTAACAGTTTTTGAAATACGATTTGCATGTTGGCTTATCACAGGAATAGAAAGATTTTTTTGCTTCATCATTTGATGCGCATCTACTGTACCGCCAATAATAATATCCGCCTTCGGATTTCCAGCTTCTTCTTCCACTCTACGAAGAAGTTCTTCTGTTGAAAGACGAATAAATTCATACGTACATCCACGTGGTTTACAAAATGATGAAAGTAACGCTTCACCAACTTCCTCACGAGCCGCTACATACGCAACAATATGACGATCATCCAAAATAGGGAGACCATTTTTACTATATTTAATAGAGGTTGTATCTCGAGAGCAACTAGACATCGCTCCTCCAATTACTAGCAAAAAGAAGAAAAAGGCTATCTTTCTCATGACGCATTCTCCTTTACGAATAACTCTGCTAGAGAGCCTTTCATATACATGACATTTCCGTTATTATCACCGAGATATTGCACAACAAAGTACGATGGATACACAGAAATCGTAAGAATATCTTCACGATCATTCTTTACACGCTTACCTGTTTTATAAGCTGTAATATAAGCAATCGGTTCATTCTGCGATTGTAATAACTTCTGAATTTCTCCGTAATCTGTAATTTGCTTTGCGGACCGAATAGAATCAAGTATGTGCGTAAGATTGATAGTACGTAACACATCGCCTTGACGTACTACGACATCCTTTGCTGAAGCAAAGAAATCACTAATACGCTCTGGCGTGTAATACAGGCTTAATAAATACGTTTGAAGTGCTGAAATCATCGGATCCACGCCATTCTTTCCGTATACATTTTCCCCATACTGGAACAAGTCACCTACTGCAAAAGTACGCTTATGTCCATTCAAGTACGTTACTTCTCCAGTAAATACTTGTTCTTGGCTCTTAACGTCCCCAGGCTCTATTCGAATTCGGTCAAAGAATGAAACAATCGTATGCAAACGAACTTCATCCGTTACAACAATTTCTCCCCACTTTTCATGTCTTACTTTCACTTCAATTGGAAGAGATTCATTCACCCTTTGTAAAACGGCTTGTTTATCATTTACAATGTTGATTCGATTATAGATTTGCTTCTCCATAACATAAAACAAAACAAGAGAAACAATCATACAAATGACAAACATAAGAATTTGAAATGATAGCCTTTTCATTTCTGCCTACCTCCAAGATAAAAAAACGTTGTTTCGAAAATACCGCATAATTGTTTCATAAATGTATCATTTAACCGCTTTCAAGTTTTTTATGTCTTCCATCCTTCTCGGAAGCAAAAATGTAATGAATATTGTAGTACCTATTTCTTCACTACTCTCAATCCGCATGCTTCCGCCCTGCTTACTCATAATCTCCTGACAAATATACAAACCATAACCATTCCCGTAACTAGAAGGAAGTGCCTTTCCTTTCGGAGACTCATTCCACTCTGCAAGCACCACTTCATCTATACCAATCCCATCATCATGAACAAAAACCTTCGCCTCATGCTCATTTACAATTACATTCATACGAATGTGCGAAGCATCACTATACTTAATTGCATTATCAAGCACATTTAAGAAAATTTGCTTCGTCTTATCAAAATCCGCAACAACATGTACATCCGTTAACTCATTTATCACTTCAATTTCAAACTGATTTAGGCGAGGTTTCACAATTGAAACTGCTTCTTCTGCCAATTCCTTTATATTCACAACTGTAGGAGACACTTCAAACGTACTCGTCCCATATTTCGAAGACTTAAGCAGTTCCTCTACAAGTGATAATAAACGCTCACTTTCCACAGCCACATAACGAAGACTTTCCTGTACATCTTCTTTCGATTGTAACTTCGGAATTAAATCAACATAACCGATAATTGCCGTTAGCGGTGTTTTTAGCTCATGCGTAATGCGGTCTAGGAAATCTTTCTGCTTCTCTTTCTCCTCCTGCAGTTGCTTAATATGCAACTCAATTCCATCGGCCATCGCGTTAAAAGATGCTGAAAGCTGAGCGATTTCCACGTACTCATTTAACTCAATCTTACTCTTATAATCACCATTCGCGAGCCGCTGTGCCATTTGTCTCAACTGATCAATTGGTTTATGAAGAGACTTCGCCAAACGAATTGCAAAGAAAATACCGGTAGCTACTAAACAAAGAGACGTCATTAAGAACGTCCAGCTCACATTTGTTAAAATTTCCTTCTCACCCGTTAACTCATTTATAAAACGAATACTTCCAATGACATCGTTTCCATAATAAACCGGGCTTGAAAACAAAAGAATAGGAGCTGGATCCGCCTCCTCAAAAACGTAAGACTTCTTCCCCTTCAAAGAACTCTCAATGTCGATGTTACGGTGAAGCAATGCCCCTTTTTGTGTATCTGCAACAACATCGCCATTCTTCCCAATCATCTGCACACGGACATCCATACGCTTCGCTAAATACGACGCAATTAAAAGTGAATTCGGACCAAGCGTATCCACTTCTGCTTCCTTCTCTAAATAATTCATCGTATAAATTTGTGCTTCTACACTTAACTTTTCTAAAGAATCTGCTGCGTTATGATACATATTCTTTTCTAACGTAATATAAACAACTGCATATAAAAGAACAAAAATCGGAATTAACAGCCCAACTATTCCGAACACCATATTTCGCTTTAAAGACATACCATCACCACTTAACAATCCAGTTTATAGCCAACGCCATAAATTGTCTTAATATATTCTCCGCTCGTCCCAAGCTTCTTGCGAAGTCTCTGCACCATAATATCAACGGCTCTCGTATTTCCGATATACTCAAACCCCCATACTTTCTCAAGTAACTCATCCCTCATAAACACACGCTGTGGATTTGAAACAAATAACTGACATAAATTAAACTCTCGGTACGTTAACTGAATCTCTTGTCCACTCACATGTACCTTTCTTTCCTTAGGACAAATCACGATCTCTCCAGCCTCAATTACTTCATGACTTACAGCCGCCTCCGTCTTCTTTACACGCCGCGCCATATTCTTAACCCGAAGAATAAGCTCCGCATAATTAAACGGCTTCGTCACATAATCATCAGCACCAAGCTGCAAGCCAAGCAACTTATCATTCATCTGACTCTTTGCAGTTAACATAAGCACCGGAATATCCCTATCCCTCTCACGGAACAAACGAAGCAACTCATACCCATCCGTATCCGGAAGCATAACATCCAAAATCAATACATCCGGCCCTTCATTCCATCTCTCTAAAGCTTCTCTCCCATCAGCCGCTGCCAACACTTCATAACCTTCCATCTCCAACTGCATCCGAATCAAATTACGAATACTCGATTCATCATCAACCACAAGTATTTTCATCATTCTCCTCCTTCCACCACGTATTATAGTACAGTTTAGTATAGCAAAAATCCTATAAAAAAAGAGAGGGTATTGTCGAACATATTTTGTCGACGATACCCTCTCTTTCACTTATTATATTTATTTAGCATATCCATTCGGTTGCTTTTGATGCCAATTCCAAGCATGCTCAATAATTGTCTTCACATTTACATACTTAGGATCCCATCCTAGCTTCTCTTTCGCTTTCTTAGAAGAAGCAACTAAACGTGCTGGATCACCCGCACGGCGCGGTGCTACTTCAGCAGGAATTTCATGATTTGTAACCTCACGAACTGCATCAACGATTTCTTTTACACTGAAACCATTACCATTCCCTAAGTTATAGAAATCACTTTCTCCGCTGTTCTGTAGGTCTTTAAGCCCTAAGAAGTGGGCTGCCACTAAATCTTCAACATGAATATAATCACGGATACAAGTACCATCTGGTGTATTATAATCGTCACCAAACATCATAATCTTCTCACGTTGACCTAACGCCACTTGTAATACAAGAGGAATTAAATGTGTCTCTGGGCGATGATCTTCCCCAATAATACCATTTGGAGTTGCACCAGCTACGTTAAAGTATCTGAAAATCTTATAACGTAAATTAGAAGCTTGGCTATACCAATGAAGCATCTTTTCGATTGCTAACTTCGTTTCTCCATACGTATTCGTTGGATTTGTCATCGTTTCCTCAGTAATAAGATCCACATCTACCTCACCATACGTTGCCGCAGTAGAAGAGAAAATAAACTTATCTACCTTAAACTCATCCATTACCTCTAATAAGCAAAGTGCACCATACACATTATTATTATAATATTGAAGAGGCTTCTCCATACTAACTCCAACTAAAGAATCCGCTGCGAAATGCATAATAGCCTCAATATTTTCTTGTTTAAAAACATCTCTTAAAAATGCTTTATCACGAAGGTCGCCATTATAAAACTTCGCACCTTCCGTAATTGCATCCTCATGACCAGTTTGTAAGTTATCTACCACTACTACCGATAAACCTTCGTCTACTAATTTTTTCACAGCGTGAGAACCGATGTAGCCAGCTCCGCCACAGATTAGGATTGAGTTCATTGTTTTCCTCCTACTATTTTCAAATCTCTTAATTATAAAAGGAAAAGGTATACGAGAACTCGTACACCTTTTATCTCTCCTTCATTACTTAGCTACAAAATAATCAGTTATAGATTTCGCCCAAACGTCATGTCCTTTTTCACTTGGGAAACCAAATTCTTCTTGTAAGTATGGTAAAATTGCTTTCGTTGAAGCATCCGGCCATGCTCCCCAATGATCAATATATGTATAATTATTTTGCGTCGCAAATTGTTTTAATGCTTCAATCGATTTCGGATAATTTTTCGCACCATACACTGGATTTGATGGTTGAATCATAATCGTAGCACCCTTTGCACCAGTAGAAAGTGCCTGAACGAACTTCTGTGTATTTACTACAGAGTTTCCATTACCAGTTTTACCATTATCAGTAATGAATGGTGGTTCAAATAAAATCACATCTGGATTCTCTTTCGCAATCTCTTTATCACGCTTATTCGCGATTAACTCCTCTGTGCTTTCACCTTTATATTCCTTTACAGTCACATTCCATAAACCTTTACCATAAGCAGTTTCTAAATTAGTCGTTAACTTAGCTGCCCAAGCACCTTTTGCAGATGAAGAGGCTTCATCACCAACAATAACAAGATTTACTGCTTTTTTATCCTCAGCAGCTTTCTTCAACTTCTCTTTCACTGCATCTGGCAAATTCTTCGCGTATGCTTCATTAAAAGATGACTTCGCATCTTGCTTTTTCTCTGCTTTTTTCGCTCCGCTATCTTTCACTTCAGCCTTTTTCTTCGTTACTTCACTCGTCTGCCCCGTCGCATTTGCAACTTTCTTATTCCAGTACAACTTACCGCTCACAATCGAAGCAATAAATAATACAAAAACAACAAGAACAAGTATTACTTTCTTATTCATCGATTCACCTCATCTATTAATCTCACAATATATAATACTAATATAAATTCATGCAAAAATAAACCCAACTCCTTCCAAAGGAGTTGGGTTTATTACATATTATTTAGTCAATTCAAGATGTGCTTTTAACTTATTTGTTAAATCTTGTTTCGCTGCATCCGGAACATAGTAGTACCAAATACCGTCAGCAGCTTTATGGCCGTCACCTGGAATTTGGATTTCTTCACTGTTCTGCATGCAATCTTTATAATTCTTTTGAATATCAAACATTTGGTCTTGCGTTAAACTTGTTTTAACGTTTTTCTCAATTGCTTTTAATACATCACCGTAGCTTGCTAGAGAAGATACACTTGCACCCTTTTTAATTACTGCTTGGATTACTTGACGTTGGCGCATTTGACGGCCAAAGTCACCGCGTGGATCTTCATAACGCATACGAGTATACTTTAATGCTGTTTCACCATTTAAATGGATATTCCCTTTAGCAAAATGTTGCTCTCTTGACGTAAACTCCAAATCGTTATTTACATCAACACCACCAACAGCATCTACAATATCTCTAAATCCAGCCATATTTACTTCAATGTAATGGTCGACTGGTACATTAAGAAAATTCTCTACCGTTTTTACAGCCATATCAATTCCACCAAAGGCATACGCGTGGTTGATTTTATCTTTTTTACCTTTTCCAATGATTTCTGTATAAGTATCTCGCGGAATACTTGTTATCTTCATTGATTTTGTTTTCGGATTCAATGTAAATAACATTAATGAATCCGACCTAGACGTTTCATTTTCTCGTTGGTCCGTTCCCATTAATAAAATTGAAACTGGTTTCTGATCCGAAACATCTACTTTTTCATCACGCTTTTCAGATTTATCACGATCTAATGGTTTGTGTACTGCATCTAACGTATTAGATACATTAGAGTAAACAGTATATGCATATACACCACCACCAATAATAAGAACACCAATGATACCAAAAATCCAAAATAATACTTTCTTTTTCATACCAGTTCCTTCTTTCAACTAATAAATTTAGTCCAATCATCGAGGTTTAATTTTATAACTTCCTTTTATTTCAAAAGTTAATAGTATATGTAACGAAATAATCTTCTACCTCTATGAATATTCCAATTACATTTCAAGAAAATAATCGCCCTAAATTTAAACATTTCATTTTTATAATCTCCTCTATTATAGCAAGGTATTATAGAGTGTAAAGTAAAACAAGAAACAAAAAATCCCAAATTCCGCAATACTCTCCGGGGTTCGGGATTTTTTTCTTTATCTTGTAGAACAATTAAATTCTTATATAAATTAAGCTGAGGACTTTTTTTCTCTGGTTAGAATATATCCATAAGTTAATAAATAAAATAAAAAATAATTGGCATTATTTTTTACACCAAATGAATTGTATCCTGAAATTGCAAAAATTAAAGTAATCGCTAATACTTTGTATTCTATTCTGCATAGAATAAGAATTAACAACAGAATGTATATTAGTATAAAATATCCCACATCGAAAAATAAAATAATCCAAGGATTTTCAAGAATTATAGGAGTATTATATCGACCTATTATTTTAATGTTCTCTGACGCCCCACCCAAACCCATAATTTGGAACGACGATAAATGTTTTATGAAATAGTCTATCAACATAAAGCGCGCCTCAGTAGAATCACTTGCACTACCTACTCGACTCATTAAAGTAGATCCTAAAGATGTACTAAGTGTCACTAAACATGTAACCCCTATTATACATAGAGTAATAAAATACTGCTTAATCTTATTCAAGCTATTTTTCAAACCCTGTTCATTATATATTAGCACTAAAAATGCTATAGCAAATATACTTCTTGAACCAGTTAATAAAATATCAATTATAAATAATAAGAGTAAAGTATACTTTGTTCTATTATCCTTAACTCTCATTTGAACAATGATCATTGAAAAAAGGAAGAATACTGCATTATCTAATGGATGACCAATTATTGTTTTAATCCTGTATCCTTCTCGGTATGTTGAATCTAACCATGTTGCATTATTTGCACTATAAAGATTCTGAAAAACATTCGTTTTTGTGAAGTATTCAAAAACACCTAGTAATCCAATTAGTACCGAACACCAAATCATGACATCTATTGCCTTATTAACTTTTTTCGTATTTATTTGCCTTTTACAATAAAAAAACAAGAAAAATGAAATAGGTCCAAGATAATTATGAATTGCTAATGACATTCCACCTATCCCTTTTGTAATAAAAGTAACTCCAAAAAATAGAACAAGCACTAAAATACACAACAGAAAAACCTTATCAAAGATTATTTTTTTCGTTAATAAATTTTCTATAAAAAATAGAACAAATACAACTAACCATGCTAGTACAAAAGGATGAATCTTTAATGGATTTAACTCGTTATTATTATAAAAATCAAGAAGGAAAAAATCCCCCGTTAAAACTAACGCAATGCTAAGTATTGGAATTATAAATAGAAAGGATATTTCCCAACCTAAAAACTTTGTTAATAAATAAAAATTACACCCTAGTAACAAATATATAAAGTATGCATAATAATTTGTTCCCAATAAAAAAGAAAATGCAATAATACAAATTAGTGGGAGAACTAAATTAATAGTAATTTGTTTCAATTTTATTTCCATGTTTCCCCTCAATATCCTTTTAAAATATTTAACTGAAAAGTATATAATATTGGTCTAAGGTAAACTAGATCACTTACCTATTCCATACATTATAAACACATAAAAATTCATTTATCAAAACATTAAATCAGTTATATATTTAATTATTTTTTAACGACTAATTGATTAAAATCCCTATAAAAAGGTTAAAAAATACTTTTTCGGCATTTAAAGTGATAATATTTAAGGCTAAATGTATTTTGGCAAATAAAAATACATTTAGCCAATTCAAAATCTACTAAACAATACTTTTCAATACAAAATTTCCTCAGAGTAATTTACTTGTTTTCATTCAATATGTATTTATTTTTATAATTCAAATACATTTTTATTAATATTATTGAATATAACAATCGTGCCAGTACCACACTAATTGCAGCCCAAATCACCCCAAAATATGGAACAGTAAGGAAAATCAAAATTATGATTCCTCCCATTTGAATGTATTTACCTATAGTAATAAACATTGGCTTTCCTAAGGAATAAATAGCCTGTTCAATAGGAACAATAATAAACCCTAATATCGCCGAAATCAACATTACTTGAAGAATAGAAACTGCCCCTAAATATTTTTCCCCTAGAAAAAATGGGACAATTAAAGGTACTAAAGGTACCATACATAACATAAGGAAAGAAACTATTAATGTAGGCTTTATAATTTGCTTAGTCTTTCTTACTACTTCTTTCTCATCTAGTTCAGACATTGTAGGTAGCATTACTTTTCCAAAAGCAAATGGTAGAAATGAAACAATTGCCGATAGTTGAAATGCGGCATTATAAATTCCAATTTGCTCATAAGTAACCCAAATAGAAATCATAAAGAAATCAATTCTGCCCAAAACATTATTAGGTATAGAAATCATTAACATCCACTTTTCATAATGCATAATCTCTTTTAGTAATTTTCGAGGGAATTTTGAAGAAAAGTAAATTTTAATAAATTTAAAATACTTAAATACAAATGGTAAAGAGATTATAATCGGGATGAAGTATAAAATAAATACATACTTCAATAACAACATATTATTTAATAGTAAACTTAAAACTATAAGTATTAAAATAGAATACCTAAATATATTGATAAAAGCTCTCAATTTGAATTTTTGAATAGCTTGTAAATAAGTATCATTAACAAATAAAAGTGATTCCCCTATATACCCCACGATTAAATATGGGATATATTGAATTATTTCATCTTTACCTTGGCTAGCAAAAATATGACTGCCAAATAAGATTAATCCTGTAACTACAGTTGCAGTAATAATTATTTTTGTAAAAAAATATAAACCAAATATACTTTGCATTTTCCCTTTATCTCTTGCTGAAAAACGTACTGCTGTATTTTCCATACCAAAATCAAAGAATGCACTACAAAAAGCTACAGTGACAAATACAAATGAATATTTACCATAATCTTCAGGACCAAGTTGCCTAGATAGAATTAGAATACTTATAAAGCTTAATGCCTTTGTAATAATACTTTCTAAGAATACGATACTAAGATTTTTAAATAAAGAATGATTAACATACTTGTTTAAATTAACTTTTAAACTTTTCATATAAAAATACCTTTATCTTCATTTTTCATATTTAGTTTGTGCATAATTCTCTATAAACTTCGTTATATCTCTTAATCATATTTTCTAGAGAATACTCGCGATTTAAATATTCTAAAGTATTGTTATTACTCTCATACCGCTGACGACACTCTCTATCATTTACTAAGCGATATAATTTTTGGGCGAGTTCTTGATGATTTTCTTTTTCAAAATATAAACCATATTCTTCATTTTCTTTTACAATCTCAAGAGGTCCCTCAAGTTTACTAACAACTACCGCACAACCCGCTGCTAAAGCTTCTACTACTACTAATCCAAAACCTTCATATCTAGATGGTAAAACAAAAATATCTACGTCTTTATATAACTTTTCAATATTCGCTACATTTCCTAGAAATTCAACGTTTTCTTCTAAATGATATTCTACAATTAAATCATTTAATTCATTAATATATTTTAGATCTGCTGCGCTTCCAGCAAAAAAGCAATTAAATTTAGAAAACCCATACTGATTTTTTAAAATATCAAGTGCCTTAATTAAAATATCTTGACCTTTTTTCTCTGGTACAATACGAGCAACACAAGCAATTTTAAATGAATCTTTATTTTGAACGTTTAACTCTCGGCCACCACTAAACTTTTCAAGGTCTACCCCATTATAAATTAACTTTATTTTTTCTTCTGGAACGTATTTATTCACAACATTATAGACCGTTTTTGAAATAGTAATGTACATATCAACAGGATACTTATTTAATGCTTCATTATATATTTTAGTATCGTGTACAGTAAATACCACTTTTACTTTCGTAATTTTCTTAAGCAAATATGCAAACTTTAAACTAAACGTATCATGACAATGAACAACATCAATTTTGTTTTTCTTTATAAACTTACAGGCTTTATAGATAGTACCTATATTTATAATGGGATTTCTCGTACCTTCTTTTCTATTACATAATAAAAGGGAGTCTTTATTAAGTATTTCTATATATTCTTGACTCCACCTATCATTTATAACACAAAGATAGTGAGGAATTTCAGTATTTTTTACCATTAAATCAACAATTATTCGTTCTAAGCCACCTCCAAGAAACAACTCAGAATTCAAATGCATTATTTTCACTGTAATTCTCCTATTCTATTATAAATTTAGTCGTTCTTTCTTTAGAATATCAGAATTACATAATGTATTTATTCATTTGATTCACAAATACTAAAAATGTAACTACTTGGTCTTTTTCAAGTGTACTTCCGTTTCTAAATAAATCTTCACAATCATTTTTTAAAGTCGAATCTTGTATTAAATCTATATTCTTATTATATCCTGCTTCATAAAACTCTTTCAGGTATTTATTTGTTCTATACCAATAATCCATAGGATGCATATGATTTTTCGAATTCAACTTTAAACCTAATTTATTTTTAACTAATTTAATACCTGCTGCTGGAATGCTCGTCCAAGGAACCGGAACTCCTTTTACAGTTATTACTTTTTTATTTATCTTACCTTTTACTTTTTCATAAATAAAATCTGCTGCTTCTGGATAATATTTATTTATCCACTTAATATAAATTCTGTGCCCTTTTCTATACTCTAGTGGTAAAGTTAGGCAAAACTCCATAAAATCAATATCTAAAAATGGAGAAATTGTCTCAGTATATTGGAACATAGGCTTTAATCCAGTATTTACTCCTGTAAATCCCCTATTATAAAATTTAAAGATTTCTTGGTCTTCTAAATGAAAGGCCCTATCTACATCGTACTCTACTTTATCAATAAGTTTAGTAGAATATGCTCCTGCACCCGGCATGAATTTTTTACGTTCGCCCTTATCGTAAAAAGTTCCAATTACTACATCACCAAGTTGTCCCGTATGAACCATACCGTATTTTTCCAAATTCATATTACTAACCATACTTAATGTATGAGCAATAGTACACCCTTGACTCCTTGCTCCTGATATTTTGACCGATTCATCAAAATATTTATAAATATACGTTCCATTATCTAATGCTTTAAACATCCACTCTGTTTTTAATTTATCAGTTATTTGCTTGGGTACCTTTTCATCCAAATAATCGGTTTGAGAGAAAGTATAATTAAGCATATTTTTATATCCCATAGTATGAGCAACCCAAGCAGTCATTCTCGAATCTAATCCACCACTTAATGCTACCAAATGCTTATAACCATACTCTAAATCTTTTTCAAATGCTCTCTTAATTGCATTCTTAAAAAGAACATCTACTTTTTCCAAAGCTTCTTCTTCTGAAATCTCAACAGGCGTATTACTTAAAGCATAATAGCATTTTTTATTGATTCCACTTTTTGAATACTCAATATAGTGCCCCGGTGTTAACCTATATACATCTTCAAACAAGGTTTCATTACATAATGCGTGCGAGTGTGTCATTAAACTATACGCAGCATTATGATTAATATGGAACTTTTTACCTGTTTTTTTGTGAACTAGCCTTATAAGAACCTCAAATTCAGTAGCAAAATACAGTGTGTTCTCTTTCTCATGAATATAATAAAAAACCTCTTTATCTCCCACATGATTTGTATATAGGGTAAAGTTGTTTTCATCTTTGTTAAGAAGGGCTCCTCCAAAACTTCCTCTAAACTTATTAAAAAACGTTTTAGGTTCTACATTAGACATCTTGTTTAATAGTATCTCTATTCTATCTTCATTAACACTATACTCTTTATATAAATCACTCTTATTTAAAATTACACCATCTAATATAGAAAAATTATGTTGATCTTCATAAAAAGCTCTATCTTTTTCAAATTTCTTAACTGCATTTCTGAAAAATTTCCCATATAACATTGAAGTAGTAATTTTTCTTTCTTCTTCAATTAAGTGCTGATTTTCATCAACTATATCATAAATATTAATATCATTATCTAATATCTCTTCTCTATTTGAAATAAAGCCAAAAAATCCAGGCATTACGCTCAACTCACTTTAACTAAAATTTTTAGCTATAACTTTTATTTTGATTTCTTCATAATTCTTTCATATAATGAGATAACTTCATCTAAAGAACTATAAACATTGTAATTTGAGTTTATTTTCTCAACATTACGCTCACTCATTGATTTGCTTATCTCATTATTATTTAATAGGAAGATAATTTTATTTGCTAACTCATCTATATCCCCAGGTTTAGTAATAAATCCATTTTCCTTCTCAACTACAGAGGGAATAGATCCAACATTAGTAGATATAACAGGTAGCCCATAACTCATTGCTTCTAAAATAGACATAGGCATACCTTCATTGTACGATGGTAATGTATATATAATACTTTTCCGATAAATATCTTCTATTTTCTTATCATCTGATATCCAACCAGGAAGAATAAACAAATCATCTAGTTCCAATTCATTGATTTTTTGCTTGGCTTTTTCAATTTCACCATCACCAGCTAGTACAAATTTATATTTGCTATCTATTTTCCCTTTTAACTTCGCACCAACTTGAATCAAATCATATGTACCTTTTCTCTCAGAAAGTACTCCCATAGTTGTAATGTATATTCTTTCTTCGGGATCATCGGATACCTGTTTTGGAAATACTGCATTATCTAATGACACAACTTCCGTTTCACAGATTGATTTATAATATTCTTTCCACTGTTCCCCTAAAGCAATTATAACAGTGACTTTATTTAACGTATCAACAATTTGTCTCTTTCTCTTATCCGAGCTTTCATTGTAAAAATCTTTAAATTGTGATCCGTGCATATGCAATATGATGGGGATATTTTTCTGATTCAATAAGTTTATAATCTTTCTCTTACGGATAAAACTACCTCTATAAGACATATGAATATGCGCTACGTCATACTTACGACTTAATGCATTTAGTTGGAAAAATAACTTTATATATTGCCATATAAAAAATATAATGTTTACGAGATGACTGCTGCCATAATAAGTTGGGAAATATTCCAAATTTGTCTTTTCCTTAAGGCCAGCTTGCATATAATTTTTCACAACTCTTGTAATCCCGCCTGTTACTTTTATGTGGGATCCGATCATGATAACATTCATTAGTTCACCTTTTTCTAATATTATTTCCACTAAAATTATTAGCTATATTTTAATTTCCTATTAAAAAATCCTCTAATATACCTATAATATTCTCAGTATTAGACTCATATTTTCTGAATTCCATATTCTTTACGGATTTTAATGCACTCTCGATTTCAGAAACATCAGAAATTCCATATATTAAATTAGAATCTTTAAACTGCTCTATTATTTCAAATTGATGATTGTCTACATGTTCGCCATGTTCCATCATTCTAGGAATACCAATAACCTTTTTTTCTTTCTTTACTCCATTAATAATAGATCCTGTTCCCCCATGGGTAACAATTATTTCACTTTTATCTATTAAATTCAGAAATTCTTCCTTATTTAAGAACTTTTGATAAGAATAATGACACGGTTCATATGTTGAATAGCCAATTTGAGCAAATACTTCCTCAGAATTCAATTTCTTTTCTTCAATTAAACGGTCAATTTCTTTTAACAGTCTATCAAATTGAAATTTTTGGGAACCTACTGTTATAAAAATCAATATATTCCCCCCCCATACTTGGCGTTAGGATAAAACTTTTTCATATCTTCCCATTGCACTAAAAATAAATCTGCATGCTTATACAATAATTTCCCAGTAATAGTTGGTGAAGTTATTTTAGAGAAAGATTCAATGAATATTAATTTCTTTCTAAATACCTTAGCTAACAGGCACATTGGCACTGTTGCCAATGCACCTGTTGAAATAACAACATCCGGTTTTTCTTTTAATAAAATTATTAAAGTTTGTACAAATAAGATTATTAATTTAAAAAAGAAAGTAAGCTCTCTTCTATTAATTTGAACTACATCATAATGCTTGATATCTTTTGAGTTAAATTGATAACTTGTTTTTTCTGTCAAAATAAAACTCTCATTCTTTTTCATCATTGGATACAGCATCATTAATTGTTCTAAATGCCCTCCTGATGAAGCTGCGAAACATATTTTCAAAGCGCTCCCTCTTTCACTCGATTTCCTTGAAAAATTAGTAAGATGGCTTATTTGCTATTTTCGATTCTCCTACTTTTTATAACTTAAATCAAACACATACATGTTTTTTATCAACCAATACTCTTCCTATAGAACGATATCTTATATCACTATTTTGAGCATCTTCTATTGAGAAACAATTTCTACCATCATATATATTTACTTCTTTCATTTCATTTTTGAATATTTCTAGCGACATTGATTTTATTTCATCCCACTCTGTTAGGATAAATACAATATCAGTATCTTTAATAGCCTCAATGACTTCGCTCACATATTCTACTGTACCTGGTAAAACCCTCTTTGCATTATCCATTGCAATTGGATCATAGGCCTTTACATGAGCCCCCATTTTTATTAATTCTGGAACAATAACTAAAGATGCTGCCTCACGAATATCATCCGTATTTGGTTTGAAAGCCAATCCTAATATACCTACCTTTTTCCCATCCAAAGTACCAAAATCCTTTACTGCTTGGTCAAGTAGTCTACGTTGTTGTTTATTATTAAACTCAATTACTGCACTCAATAAACTGAAGTCATATTCTACATTTTCTGCAATTTTCTTAAGAGCCTTTGTATCTTTAGGGAAACAAGAACCACCGTATCCAATACCTGCTTTTAAAAATTGGTTACCCACACGACTATCTAGCCCCATTCCTACTGCTACTTTCTCAACATCTGCACCTACTTTTTCACATACGTTAGCAATTTCATTAATAAAGCTAATTTTTGTGGCTAAAAATGCATTGGATGCATATTTAATCATTTCTGCACTACAGATATCAGTCTCATAGATAGGAATGCCAAATGGTTCATTAACTTTGCGAATTATTGCCGATGCCTTTTCACAATCTGCTCCAATTACAATACGATCACCATTAAATATATCGTATACAGCTGAACCTTCACGAAGAAATTCTGGATTTGATACAACTTCAGCCTCAATATTAGATGGTAGGATTTCCTTTAGCTTATTCTTAATATGATGATTAGTCCCTACTGGTACTGTGCTCTTCGTTACTACAATAATATTCTTCTTAATATTTCGAGCAATTTGTTTAATAACCTGATTTACATATGTTAAATTTGCTGTTCCATCCTCATTTTCTGGAGTTCCTACTGCTATATAAATAACCTCTACTTCTTCAAATGCCATAGAATGGTCTGTAGTAAACTTTAAACGCCCTGCATCAATATTTTTTAACATTAAAGTGTCTAACCCTGGCTCATAGATGGGTGATTTTCCACTTCTCATTTGCTCTACTTTTTTCTCATTAGTATCTATACAAATAACATTGTGGCCAATCTCAGATAAACCCACACCTGTAACTAGCCCTACATAACCAGTTCCTACTACTGCTATATTCATATTAGTACATCTCCCTTGCAATCATTCTATTTCGAAAACAATTTAGAGCATACGCCATAAACTTTTCAAATAAACCCTATTTTGAATTACAAAAATATAAAAGAATGCTATCAAAAAGCATTCTTAGATCCAAATAACACCAGCACGGTCTTTAATATTAATTTAATATCTAACCCTAAACTACGATTTTTAATATATGTTAAATCTAATTCAACCATCTCTTTAAAACCGACACTATTTCTGTCCGTAACTTGCCAGAGTCCAGTACACCCAGGTGTTACTAATAACCTCTGTTTATCATAAGAAGTATATTCTTTTACTTCTCTTGGTAATGGGGGCCTAGGGCCTACTAAACTCATATCACCTTTTAGTACATTTAATAATTGTGGCAACTCATCTATACTCGTTTTACGAATAAATTTACCAATCTTCGTCACACGAGGATCATCTTTCATTTTAAACATTGCGCCCGAAACTTCATTATGCTGTAATAAATCTTTTAGTCGATCTTCTGCATCTGTTACCATTGAACGAAATTTGTACATCCCAAACTCCTTTTCGCTCTTTCCGATACGAACTTGCTTAAACAGAATAGGACCTCTTGGGTCTTCCAGTTTAATAAGCAATGCCACAATAAGAAAAATAGGTGAAAGGAGAATAAGACCAAACAAAGAAGCTAATATATCTATAAACCTTTTGATAAATAAATAAGTCCCATTCTGGTTGATTTCTTCAGCAACAAGCATTCTTTGTTCTTTTACAGTTCCACTTGATACTTTAATTAAGGCCAATGCCTTTTCACCTCACTTTAAATATGTACATTTTCTTTTTTTACAAGTTCATTCATATAACTCATTAATTCTTCTCTTAGGGATTCATGCTGAAGTGCCATCTCAATTGTCGTCTTAATAAATCCAAACTTCTCCCCAACATCATAACGAATCCCTTCAAAATCATAAGCAAATACACGCTGAATTTCATTTAAACGTTGAATCGCATCTGTTAATTGAATCTCACCGCCTGCACCTGTTTGTTGATTCTCAAGGAACATAAAGATTTCTGGTGTTAATACGTAACGACCCATAATGGCTAAATTGGATGGTGCTGTTCCTTGCGCTGGCTTCTCTACAAATTGACGTACTTGATAACGACGTTCATTTTGTTCAACTGGATCAATAATACCGTAACGATGTGTTTCATTTTCCGGAACCGTTTGTACACCAATAACGGATGATTGTGTTGCTTCATATTGATCCATTAATTGACGTAAACATGGTGTATTCGCTTGTACAATATCATCACCAAGTAATACTGCAAATGGCTCATTTCCAATAAATTTACGAGCACACCATACTGCATGTCCTAAACCTTTTGGTTCTTTTTGTCTTATGTAATGAATGTTAATTTTAGAAGAAGCTTGGACTTTCTCAAGCACCTCATACTTTCCTTTTTCTAAAAGGTTTTGCTCTAACTCAAAAGAATGATCAAAGTGATCTTCAATGGCACGTTTACCTTTTCCAGTAACAATAATAATATCTTCAATTCCTGATTCTATTGCTTCTTCCACTATGTATTGAATTGTCGGTTTATCGACGATTGGCAACATTTCTTTCGGCATCGCTTTTGTTGCTGGTAAAAATCTTGTCCCAAGACCAGCTGCTGGAATAATTGCTTTCCTTACTTTTTTCAAATCTAGTACCCCCAAAAATAAATTATTATATTTATATGTAACAATAACAAAAACCCTACCTATAAAGTCATAGTTATTACTACATAGGTAGAGTTTCTGTTACAAATAATTATGGGCATCTAACCCATCCTCACGTCATACTCCCGACGACAAGCGTCTAAGGTAGGTTCGAAATAAAAATTTCTACCCACAGCATGACCGAGTGCCCCCGTTGATAACGGTTAGGAGACATCACCAATTCTTTATTTAAAAAATACCGAACAATTTTTTACGACGAATTTGTTCTGGATCTTCTTTGTAAATTGCTTTCCCACTAATTAATAAGTACGGATTTTCTTTTAAATCACTCATAACATTCATTCCGAATTCTTTCTCAATTAGTTCATAACTTTCTGCTAAATGAAATCCTCTCGATGTCGTGTTGTGCGCATCTGATGCAATCATATGTGTTAAGTTATATTCCACAAGCTGTAGTGAGAATTTTTTAATTTTTTTACCAAAATTCCCTAGCAAACTCCCTGCTGTTACTTGCGTCAGTGCACCTTTATTAACAAGGTTATATAACTTATCTGGCCGCTCGATTAACTCGGCATTACGTTCTGGGTGAACAATAATTGGAATCATTCCCTTTACACGTAATTCGTATAATAATTGTTCGGCATAACGAGGTACGTGATTCGATGGAAATTCAATGAATATGTATTTATTTGTTTCATTTAGAGTAACGATTTTACCAGCTTCATAGTCTTCTAATAAATCGCCATATAACCTGACCTCTTGCCCAGGTAAAATAGTAAGCGGGATATTATGTTGTTGTAGTTCATCATTTAGTTGTTTTACGTGATGAATAATTGAGGTACGTTCATTTACATATTTTCCATTTTGATGATGCGGCGTTGCGACAATTGTATGTATTCCTTCTGACACGGCTTGTTGTGCCATCGCTAAACTATCTGTTACTGTCTGTGCACCGTCATCGATACCAGGTAAAATGTGACAATGTAAATCTATCATTTGTTTCATCCTCCCTCTCTCCTATAAAGATCTTTTTTCCCTTGAATATGAGAGATTTCTCATGTTCAAGGGAAAAAAGGAGATATGTTTCAACCATATCTCACTCTTTTAATTAGTTTACACCGTAATAATAATGTAAGCCTTCTTCACGTTCACGGTCGTTCAGAACAACACCTAACAATTTACCTTTTGCAGACTCCAATAATCCTTTTGCTTTTACTGCTGTTTCTTTCTCTGTTGATTCACTACGAACAACAAGAACAGAAGCATCACATACATTTGCCATAATTTGCGCATCGGTTACAGCTAAAATTGGTGGCATATCAAAAATAACTAGATCGTACATGCTGTATGCTTGTCCAAGAAGTTCTTTCATTGATTTTGAACCTAATAATTCTGCTGGATTTGGTGGGATTGGACCACATGCCAAAAAGTTCAGATTTTCTACAGATGTCGTTTGTACGCAGTTCTCTAAACGTTCACTATGTGTTAATACGTTCGTTAATCCGAAAATGTTATCTACTTGGAACATTTGATGCATTGCTGGTTTACGCATATCTGCATCAATTAATAATACTTTTTTTCCTTGTTGAGCAAACACAACTGCCATATTCGCTGTCGTTGTCGTTTTTCCTTCACTTGGGTTCGCAGATGTTACCATTAATGAATGTAAATTCGTATCAACAGCCGCAAACTCAATATTCGTTCGAATATTACGATATTGTTCTGAAATTGGTGATTTCGGTTGTTGATGAGCAATTAATTGACGACGTTGACGATGATTCTTTTTCTTTTTAAATAAATTAAGAGCCAATTGTTTGTCCCCTCACTTTTCTTGATGATGGAGCGTGTGATTTCACGTTCATTGTTTCTTCATCCATACGAGCTACAATACCTAACACTGGCAAGCCAAGTAAGTTCTCTACATCTTCTTCCTTTTTCACTGTGTTATCTAAGTATTCTAGTAAGAATGCAAGTCCAACTGAAGCTATTAAACCAACAATGAAAGCAATTACTACATTTAACATTGGGCGTGGTTTAATTGGCGATAATTCTTCTGATAACTCTGCCTTAGAAAGTACCGTAACATTATCCACACTCATAATCTTCGCAACTTCACCTTTAAACACTTCTGCAGTTGTGTTAGCAATGTCACGAGCTAATTTCGGATTTTTGTCTTGCGCAGTTACCGCTACGACTTGTGAATCTTTTTCATTAGCCACTTCGATTTTTTTGTTCAATTCTTGTGTTGTTATGTTTAAACCTAATTTTTCTTTCACTTGGTCCAAAATAACAGGGCTTTTTATAATAACCTTATATGTATTTGTTAATTGAATATTTGTTTGTACTTCATTGTACTGAATTGCTGTACCCTCTTGTTTCTTTTGGTTAACAAGAATTTGCGTCGAAGATTGATAGATTGGTGTCATAAAGAAAAAGCTAACGATAGCACTTACAATAGCTGCACCAAAGGCGATTACGAGGATCATTGCTAAACGTTTTTTTAAGATATGAAATAACTCTTTTAGACTAATTGTTTCTTCCATAGGTTCCTCCAACTTTCTAAAATTTACACATAGGAAAAATTATAACATATAAATCTTACATTTTTTATTTTTAATAATTCAGTTCTATATTTGTTCACAAGAAACAAGTTTAATCTTACAAAATAATCTTAAATATGACAACACATTCCAATCATTTCCCAAAATTTTTATTTTATCACGTTTTTATAATGTATAACTTGATAAATAATTATCAGAAAACAAAAAAGCCAACAAAATTTTTGTTGGCTTTTTCATATTTTAGTAATAACCATATTGTTCTTTTTCTTCTCTTTTATCGTTCAAAATAACACCTAGTAGTTTTCCTGATGCTTTATCTAATATTTGTTTCGCTTTTACGATTTTATCTTTTTCTGTCTTTTCACTTCGTACAACGAGTACGATTCCATCACATTTATTCGCAAGTATTTGTGCATCTGTAACCGCAAGGACAGGTGGTGTATCTATTAATATAATATCAAACATGTTATATGCTTCTAGCAACGCCTCGTCCATTGCCCGGCTCCCTAATAGTTCTGCTGGGTTTGGCGGGATTGGACCTGCTGCCATTAAGTATACGTTCTCTATATCTGTTTTTTGAATGCATTGCATAAGTTTTGCTTGTCCTGATAATAAGTTTGTTAATCCATTTGAACTATGAATAGCAAATAAGTTTTGTATCGTCGGCTTCCGCAAGTCAGCTCCAATTAATAAAACTTTCTTTCCTTGTTGTCCGAAAACAACTGCTAAGTTTGAGATTGTCGTTGTTTTCCCATCACCTGGATCGGCTGAAGTAACAATAATAGAACGAACATGATTATCTACAGATGTAAACTCAATGTTTGTACGAATGTTACGGTATTGTTCTGTAATACGCGATTTAGGCTCTTTATGTGTAATTAATTGTCGTAATGGTTTTCTTTTCTTTCTCCCGAACATATTCATAATCTCCTTTTGTGAAATGCGACATTTCCCTTTTCTCTCTCTTATGCTCGATTTCATACGTCTAATTAATATTCTTGCTGATTTCCCTACATTTCATCATAATCAATAACATTCTACTTTGTCTTATTTAAGTACCTTAACAATATGACAATGCCCTTATTTCTTTATTACCTTTATCACTTATCCTGTTTTCTAGATAAACAATAAAGTAAGTATATGGTAATTACCATCTATTTACAAGTAATTTTCTGATTAGTTTGTATATTATCGTTTCATCGTTATATAGCAGAAATTAAAAAAATCTCCTTGTCTTTTTACAAGGAGATTTTTTAGTACTATCTATTCTTTTTTATCACCAATCGCAAATGTAATTTCTGCCTCACATGCAACTTCACCATCTACTGTTGCGATTGCTTTTCCTTTTCCAATCGGGCCGCGTACGCGTGTCATTTCTACTTCTAGACGAAGCTGATCACCTGGGCGTACTTGTTTTTTGAAACGGCAATTGTCGATACCTGCAAAGAAAGCAAGTCTTCCGCGGTTTTCTTCTTTCTTTAATACTGCAACTGCTCCGACTTGTGCTAATGCTTCTACAATAAGTACACCAGGCATAACTGCATAGTCAGGGAAGTGTCCGTTAAAGAATTCTTCGTTTGCGGATACATTTTTAATCCCAACCGCTCTTTTTCCTTCATCTACTTCTAATATTTTATCAACAAGTAAAAATGGATAGCGGTGAGGAATGATTTCTTTAATTTGTTCTATATTTAGCATGTAACAATCGCCCCTTTTGTAATATTGGTCTTACCACTTGGACATATTGCTATTATCCCATTTTGTTTATTGTTTGTCATTACAAAGTAACATTTTATATTTAGCACAACTTCCTAAAAAAAATGCACACACTCTATTCCATTAAAATAGTTGCACATTTTTGCAACTGACACGGAGGTGGAAAAGAGTGTATGCCCAAATTAGGGAAAGGCAATATGTATTGAAACATTATTTGCCTTAATGTCGTATTCGACTCATTATATTATAAACGTTTTCAATTAAGGAAATATTAAATTTAACCATATATATGAATATTTTACCTGTTTCCTTCATATTTCTCTATTTTCCTTCCATTTTCGCAAAAAAACAAAATAAAAAAATATAAAAACGAAAAAAGAACTAAGGCATTAGCCTTAGTTCTTTCAAATTATCTCAAAGCACGCTTTGGTAATCTGTCGATATTCTCTAACATAATACCTGTACCAACCGCAACGCAGTGCATTGGGTTTTCAGCAATTAATACTGGTACTTTTAGTTCTTCTGCTAGAAGCATGTCGATACCGTGTAGTAAAGCTCCGCCACCTGTTAGAATAACACCGCGGTCGATGATATCTGCAGATAATTCTGGTGGTGTGCGCTCTAATACACCTTTTGCAGCTTGTACAATAACAGCTGCATTTTCTTTTAATGCTTCTGTAATTTCTTCAGAGCATACTGTAATTGTACGTGGTAAGCCTGTTACCATGTCACGTCCGCGAATTTCAAGTTCTTCGCTACGTGCACCTGGGAATACTGTACCAACTTTAATTTTAATATCTTCTGAAGTACGTTCTCCAATTAATAGCTTATACTTACGTTTAATATAGTTTAAGATCTCCATATCAAACTTATCGCCAGCCATTTTGATAGAGGAAGAGGTAACAATATCACCCATAGATAGTACAGCAATATCTGTTGTACCTCCACCAATATCAACAACCATGTTACCGCTTGGTTGGAAGATTTCCATACCAGCACCAACTGCGGCTACTTTTGGTTCTTCTTCTAAAAATACTGTTTTACCACCTGAACGTTCAGCAGCTTCACGAATTGCTTTTTGTTCTACTGATGTAATATTTGTTGGACAACAAATTAAAATACGAGGTTTTGAAAAGAAGCTCTTTACGTCCAATTTGTTAATGAAATACTTTAACATTGCTTCTGTAATTTCGAAGTCTGCGATTACACCATCTTTAAGTGGACGAATTGCTACAATATTACCAGGCGTACGTCCCACCATACTTCTCGCTTCTTCACCTACTGCTAATACTTTACCACTATTACGATCAATTGCCACAACAGATGGCTCATTTAATACAATACCCTTACCTTTAACATGAATTAATACGTTAGCCGTACCTAGGTCAATTCCGATATCTCGCGCAAACATTCCCGTTTTTTCCTCCTCGATATTCAAAATCAGGTTACACCCGAATTCTTTTCACCTAATTTCTGATTTTATCATAAATTTAACAGAAACGTAATATTCGCAAAAAGAATTCTTCTGAAAAATATTACCGAATGTGAACGGAATGTTTGCTACTGTAACATTATTGACGTACAGGCTTCTCTACATCTTCTTTTCTATACTTTTGTTTTGTTGCTTCTCCACCTCTTAAATGACGAATAGACTTATGATAATCAAGAATTTCTTTCACTTCATTTGCGAGCTCTGGATTAATTTCTGGTAGACGTTCTGTTAAATCTTTATGGACTGTACTCTTTGATACCCCAAATTCCTTTGCAATGACACGCACTGTCTTTCTTGTCTCCACGATATACTTACCAATCTTGATAGTTCTCTCTTTGATGTAATCGTGCACACCACTCGCCTCCCTAATTTGGATGTGAGAAGGGTGAAATGAGCCTCGCTGCATACGACTAAGAAGTAAGTGTGAGTGCTGTTTGTAAGCGTTAAACATTCTTGGATTTATAATGAAATGATTCACGATTTCTCACCTCAAACACTCTCTTTGCTTTGGTTTATACCATTGTATTGCCCGCACTACTGATATATGCTACATGTTCACTATTTTTGCGGACTAAGTTAAGAAAAATTACATTTTTTTGTGAGAAATACGTTAACAGTGACTATTTTGGCGAAAAAAAATGACACCTTATATATAAGGCGTCATTCTTCTCTTTCAAACTCTTCTTCTAATAATTGATGGTGGGGAACCTCTTTCTTACCGGCAATATAATAATATAAAGTGAATAAAACAAACAATAAAATAATAGCAGTCGACAGAACAAACAAAAATGACACAGTATCCCCTCCCTTTTGTAATATATATTCGAGAATCTCGTCATTTTTCCTTGTTATTGCAACTTTTTTCTCGAAATTGAGTATTTTTATATAAAAATAAAAAAATCAGCTCCCCTAGTGGGAACTGATTTTTTCACTTTCTTATTCTTGTGAAGAAGAATCGTTAGATGATTCTGTAGAACCATTTGTTGATTTTTCTTCTTTCTTCGGTTCTTCTTTTTTGTCACTAGTTGAACCGCTTGTTGATTTCTCTTCTTTTTGAGACTTGTCTTCTGTTTTACTTTCTGGTTTCGTGCTCGTTGACTTCTCTTCTTTTTGAGATTTGTCATCAGCTTTTTTACCAGAAGCATTCGTAGCCTTTGCAGCACCTGCATCAGCTTTAATTTCTGTTACTGATTTATTTAAGTAACGTTCAGGGTTCACAGCCACATTGTCTTTACGTACTTCAAAGTGAACGTGAGAACCTGCCTCTTTATTCATTGCACTTAGACCGGATGTTCCTAATACTTCACCTTGTGCAACTCTTGCACCTTTTTCTACTTTCACACTGCCTAAGCTTTGATAAGATACCGCTACACCATTTCCACTATCAACTGTTACAACATAACCAAGAAGTGAATCTTTTTCAGCTTTCGTTACTGTACCACTTAAAGCAGCAGCAACATTGAATTCTTTTCCATTCTTCGCAGCAATGTCAATTCCTTTGTTCGGGGAATATGTGTTGTTATAAAAGACAAGTGCTTTTTCTTGTTCCGCCTCAGTTGCTGCATCTTCATAGAATTTCTTCTGTACGACTACTTCCGCATTCGCGGCAGCTGGCATTTTCACTACTTCTGAAGATTTTGTTACTGGTACTGCTGGATCTTCCGATTGTGTATACGGTGTTGCTTGATCGTGGTTTGGAGTCTTCTTCGGATTAGCTCCTTGGAACCATAGCGCAACCATTAAGATTACCGCTGCACAAGCAATGTATAGTGCCGGAAACACCCATCTTTTTTGAAATAAATGTACTACCTTTTGCGACTTTTTATTATTTCTTCCTCGCATTCCATCATCACCTCAGCAATCATTTTGAACAATATTCACGTATCCTATACAACGTATAACTAATTACTTTTCGACAAAATCTGTAAAAATATGTATGAGAATTGCAAAATTTCCGAGGAAATGATAGAAAAAAGAAAAAACTGAGCACTTTTGGCTCAGTTTTTAATCTAATTGTTTCTTTTTATATACGATTAAACATACAAAGAGCGATATAATAAGCCAAACTGCAACATTTAATACATGCCCACTAATACTACCAAATCCCGTCCCACCTACTAAACTGTTAAGTGCTTTCACAATATGAGATGTTGGAAGATATCCAATCATCGTCTTAATTACTTTATTTTCAACCATTGGCTCAAACTGTACAGCCAAATACATCGTCATTAATATCGGCATTCCAATTATTGATGTTTGTGGTACAGATGCAGCTAACAATCCAATCATTGTTCCAATCACAATAAATAAAATTGTTCCACATAAGAAAATAAATCCTAGCAATAATAGATTTCCACTGAATTGATCCAAAATAAATAAGTTCACAATACAAATGCCCAATGTCAAACATGCTGTTAATATACTTTTTCCAAGTAGAACTTCAACCGAAGATGCCGGTGATAGCATTAATACACGCAATGTATGTTTTTCTTTTTCTTCTGCAATTACCATAGATTGAACAAAGCCTGCGACAAATAGGAAGGCCGTTATAGTAGTAATGCCTAACATTTCCTTTCCCGCTCCAAATCTGCTAAACAAAAATGAAAGTATAATTGGTAAAAATGCCATTAACAACACTTGTGAATTTGTCTTAAAATCTTGTACTTCTTTTCTAAAAATAGCTGATACACGTCTCATTGAAAATGTCATTATAATCCCCTCCCAGTAACTTCAATAAAAATATCGCCTAAAGTTGGTTCGTGTGAATGAATGGATAGTAATTCTCCTTTGTTCATCCATTCTGAAATACGTTTTGCACCTAATTCATCTTTTTGTACCGTTTCTTTCTTCTTATCCTTTAACACGACTTGTATTTGATCTTTCGCGTATTGTAAGCGAAGGTTCTCCGGTGTATCAAGTGCTACAATCTCTCCGCCACACAGGAAGGCAATGCGGTTACAAAGCGTTTCTGCTTCGTCCATGTTGTGAGTCGTTAAGAAAATCGTCGTTCCTTCTTTATTTAAGTCTTTTAAGATTTTATGAATATTTTGTACGTTTACTGGATCAAGTGCAGATGTTGGTTCGTCTAAGAAGAGGATATCTGGTTTATGAAGGATTGCTCTTGCTAGTGTGACGCGTTGCTTCATTCCCTTTGATAATTTTTTTACTGGTGTTTTTTTATCATCTAATAAATTCACTTGTGCTAGTACTTCATCGATTCGTTCTTTTTTGCAATCATATAAGTCACAAAATAATAGTAAGTTATCATAAATGCTAAGTCTTTCATATAAGCCGCTGTTATCTGTTAAAATACCAATTCGTTTGTAATCGATGCTACTTGGTCCTGTAATATCTTTCCCTAATACTCTTACCGTTCCAACACTATGAAGCAATTGAGAAGTTAAAATTTTTACTGTTGTCGTCTTACCAGATCCACTCGGTCCAAGGAATCCGAATATCTCTCCTTGCTTCACCTCAATATTTACATTTCGAAGTGCCGTTTTTCCACTGAAACTTTTCATTACATCTTTCATTTCAATTGCCAATGTCATTTCTTCATCCCCTTTGTTTTTCTTCTTTATAGATGAAAGCCGCTTTAGCGCTTTTCGTTCGTTTGTTTCGCTTTTCTTGACTCAATCATATGAAAAACAAAGGGTAGGCGCATTAAAATACCGGTAAAAGGAGTATTTTTACCGGTGAATGAATCGCATGTTGAGCTTATTGGAGCACTTTTATAGTCCAATAACACCTTTTAATTCATCCATTCGTCCTTTTGAAAGCGGGATTGAACTTTTTCTTTCGTCGTCTAAAATTAAGCTAAAACTGTTACGAGTCCAAGTAATCACTTCTCGCACTCTTTGTAAATTCACAAGGTACGAGCGATGACATCTAAAGAAACCAAAACCTGTTAATCTCGCTTCTAGTTCACTTAATGTTAATGCACATACGAAATCGCCTTCACGAACGTGAATATGCGTTACTCCGTTTTGCGTTTCAATGAAATGGATTTCCATCGGATCAAGTAAAATGATTTTATCGTTCACTTTCGCAGGTATTCTTTCTAACTTCATTTGCGGAATCATTTGAATGACTTTTTCTTCACTGACTTCTTCCACTTCCTCTTGTTCAATTTCTACTTTTTTCACACCATCGTTGTTTAATATGTATACATCCTCTGTTAACGAAAGGGCATCCGATAGGAAAGATGACGTAATAAAGATTGCCTTTCCTTGCTCTTTCATTTTCATAATTGCTTTTCGAATAATAATCGTACTCTCTATATCTACATTTTGCTCTGGCTCTTCCAAAATGACTAAATCTGGATGATGAATCATAATTCGTCCTATATGAAGACGGCGCTTCTCTGAAAATGACAATTTTTCTATTTTAACGTTTAGTTTATCTAGGAGACCAACATACTGTACGACTTCTTCTATACTTACCTTTGATTCATAAAGTCCTAATAGAAACTTAAAGTATTCCTTCACCTTCAAACGATCATATGCTTCATCTTTCAAAAAACAAAAACCGATGCGAGAATAATTTTTCTTTCCAATTGCTTCCCCTTCAAACAGTACGTTGCCAGTTGAAGCTTCTTCTTCACCAATAATAATGCGGTGTAACACTTTAGCTGTATGATTATTGCATTGCAAAACAATACATTGTCCTTTTTCAACCTTTAGCTCAATTTCCGGTAACTGGTTCGTCTTCCCTAACTGTTTCAACTCTAGTAACGCCATTTCATCTCCCCCAAATGCCTTTTTATCCTATTATATCAAACAGTTAATGGAAAATTATGATATTTTAAACAGAAAAAAATAGGTGCCAGAGTTCTGACACCTATTTCTTCACCATCAGTTTTCCTTCATAATCATTCATCGTCTTTATTTCAACGCCTTTATAGTAATGAGCGACGATATCTGTATATTTCTTTCCTTCCGCTGCCATGCCGTTCGCCCCGTATTGACTCATACCAACGCCGTGACCGAAGCCTTTCGTTGTAACGATGATTTTATCACCTTGTTGTTTCCACGTGAAATCAGAAGAACGTAAATCTAACTTTTCACGAACTTCTTTTCCTGTTAATGTTTTTCCTTGAAAAGCTACATCCTTTACGCGCTTTCCTTCCGTAAGGTCTTTAATATTTCCAACCTTCCCGTCTGCTAGCACTTTCACACCGAGACGTTTTTGAAAATCAGCTACTGTAAATGTTTGCTCGCTCGTAAACTTTGGAGAGGCTTGATCCCACGGACTATCTACACTTTTCAAGTACGGATAATCATTTCCCCAATAGTCAGCTGCATTTTCTGTTCGGCCATTACTCGTTGAAAAGAAGGATGCTGAAATCGGTTTTCCATCATACGTTAAAACTTGTCCTGCTGTTTTCGAAACGGCTTCTTCGATTTTCTTCAAATTATTTTCGTAGTTATTGCCCCATTGCTTCTTCAATTCATCTTTGCTTTTGTACACTTGATCTTTCACCGTATCTGTCACGTCCGCATTATTTTTCTTTCCTCCGCTTAGCATACGTTGTACTACAAATGTTCTCGCTGCTAATGCCTGCGCCTTTAGTGCCTCTATTTCAAAACTGGCATTCATCTCAGAAGCTACTACACCTGTCACATACTCCTCCACTGGTAATGTTTCTACCTTCTTCTGTTTTTCGCGATATACAGCAACTTGAACAGCTGTATCTACTTTTCCTGGAGCTGGTATACTTTCTATCGCTGGAGGAGTTTTAGAGGCCGTTTCTTCCCCTACTTTTGCTTTCGCAAATGGAATAACAAGGGCTGCAGGTACAATGATAACGAGCGCTATTAAGAGCGCTACTGTAATAAAAAGTGGCTTTGAAAATTTCATCCTATTTTCCCCCAATATAAAAGCTTTACTCCATTCATTCTTATGGAACAACTCTTTCTTTTAGAACATACTTAAGGGGAAGAGTATAAAACAGAAATTTTCTAAATATTTTTACTGGTACGTGCATAAGTACAGAATTTATTGACTATAACAGTAATAACCCAAAAAAATAGCCCCTATGTCAAAAGACATAGAGACTATTTCAATTAAGCGTGAAGATCAGAAACTTCTTGTTCTTTCACTTCTTCTACTTTTTCGTTTACACGTTCAATAGTTGCACCTAATGCAGCTAATTTCTTATGGAAGTTTACATAGCCACGGTCAAGATGTTTTAACTCAGTTACACGAGTATAACCTTCTGATACTAAACCAGCTAAGATTAATGCAGCTGCAGCACGTAAGTCAGTTGCTGCTACTTCAGCACCTTGTAAGCTGTTTGGACCGTTCATAATAACAGAACGACCTTCAATTTTAATATCAGCATTCATACGACGGAATTCTTCAACGTGCATAAAGCGGTTTTCGAATACCGTTTCTGTAATCATGCTTGTTCCATCAGCTTGTAGTAATAATGCCATCATTTGTGATTGCATGTCTGTTGGGAAACCTGGGTGAGGCATAGTTTTAATATCAACCGCTTTTAACTTATCTGGGCCGATAACACGTACACCTTCGTTTTCCTCAATAATTTTAACACCCATTTCTTCCATTTTCGCTGTAATTGAGCGTAAATGTTCAGGTACAGCATTTTCAATTAAGATGTCTCCACCAGTAATTGCTGCTGCAACCATGAATGTTCCCGCTTCAATACGGTCAGGAATAATAGAGTGGTTTGCACCATATAATTTATCAACGCCTTCGATACGAATCGTTCCAGTTCCAGCTCCGCGTACTTTTGCTCCCATCGCATTTAAGAAGTTAGCTAAGTCAACGATTTCTGGTTCTTTCGCTGCGTTTTCAAGAATTGTTGTCCCTTTTGCTAATGTAGCTGCAGACATAATGTTTTCTGTCGCGCCTACGCTTGGGAAGTCTAAGTAGATTTTAGCTCCTTTTAGTTCTCCCTCAACATATGCCTCAACAAAACCGTTACCAACCTGTACTTTTGCTCCCATTGCTTCGAAGCCTTTTAAATGTTGGTCAATTGGACGTGAACCAATTGCACATCCACCAGGAAGTGCAATACGAGCACGACCGTTACGTGCTAATAATGGTCCCATTACTTGAACAGATGCACGCATTTTACGTACATATTCAAATGGTGCTTCAATGTTTAGTTCTTTAGAAGAATCGATTGTTACTTGATTATTTTCAAATACGACTTCAGCATTTAAATGACGTAATACCTCATTAATTGTGTATACATCAGACAAAACTGGTACTTCAGATAGTACATTCTTTCCATCACTCGCTAATAGGGCTGCAGCGATTATAGGTAATACAGCATTTTTTGCGCCCTCAACACGCACTGTGCCGTTTAACCGCTTTCCGCCACGGACGATGATCTTTTCCAAATTATTCCCCTCCGTGTCCTTTTTTCAGTATCTATTCACTCAATACTCAGAAGTTATGATCGGTGTGCCAACCACAATTGTATCTTTGTTGTCTGTAGAACGTATTGCTATTTGCACATTTATTTTCTCTCTATTTGTTGAAAGAGCGTCATCCCACTTTTTATTGTATGCGGAGACTGACACAAATGCTCTTTCTTCTACTTGTTCGATCGCTCTTGCTGAAAGATCTTTCAAAACCTGATTGGTTTTATTTTGCAAAACACCTTCAATCTTATCATTCAGTACACCTTGAACACAAGTGTAAATTATAGGTTTTTCACTAAAAATTTTATTCATGTTTTGAACATACTTCGGGTCCCATTTCGCCCCACTTACTTCAAAGATAATGAAAGTGTTTTCTTTAGTATTTTCTTTACTCCAAGTTACTACTACTCGTTCTTCATAAGAAGAAAGCTTTTTATAGGATGTAGCTTTATATCCATCTGGAGATTGCTCTACTTCCCACTTTTGAATATTTGCCTTTTCCTTCACATCGTTTAACAACTTTTGAAACGTATGTATGTTAGAAATTGTTTTTGTTTCTCTCGCTAACCATGACCATTTTTCTACTTTAGCATCATTTTTCTCTAAAGCCTTGATCATGCTCTCCATTTTCTGTTCATCGCTTATCGGTTTCATCTCTCTATATCCAACCAAAAATAAAACAACACTAAGTGCAACAATAAGAATGGCTTTAAGCTTCAATTTCATCCCCTCCTATCCCCATTGTTAACGGAGATTTGAGGTTCTATACACTTACTTTACTAAATACGTTAAACTCTTCGAATAGCCTAAATAATCAAGGAAAAAGTTACTTACAGATGTCCCAATTGCAATTGTAATTAAGATGAGTAATACTCGCGTCTGCAGCACTTTTCCGGACTTCATTAAACGCTCAATGTGAATGCCTTGTAAGGCCCACCACGTAATGGTAATAAACAATAAATGCGAAACAATGGCAATCAGTGCTTGTTGCCCTAAAAGTTGTGCCAAAAAATCGACCCCTTTTTACTCAGCTACTACTTATGAAAGAATATAAAAACGATACCATAATAAGTAGGAGCTACACTTTTTCAAATGCACATAGACATCTTACATTTTACATCGTGATTTTCTTTCCAAAAACGTATATCTACATTACAAGTTAACACAAAATAAAAAGCGCAGAGTACTGACTCCACACCTTTTATTTTCACTATTGTACCACGTTCCCTAAGAAGAAGAAATCTTTCATTAATGGAAAATATTCATAAAAGAAATTGTACCCAATCATCGGCATAATCCCTAGTATTACAATCGAAATTGCACAAAGACTCATAACAACCTTTATATTTAACGGTAACCGTATCCTCTCTTCTGTCTCTCCTGTGCGGAAAAACATTTGTTGTAAAATACGGAAATAATATACGAATGAAACAACTGTCGTACCCATCATAATCGAAGCTAGTACGTAATGTGCTGGCTCTACATGAAGCGCGCCTAAAAAGATGTTAATCTTTCCAATGAAGCCAGCCGTTCCTGGTATCCCAGCCAGCGATAAAATAAAGATTGTCATCATAATCGCTGCAAATGGTGACCTTTTATATAAACCTGTGAAAATCGTTATATTTTCCTCATCATTTTGTAAGATTAAGCCGTGGATGATAGCAAATGCACCTATATTCATAAGCATGTATGCCAGCATATAAAACCACATGCTATCCATCGTAAATGGTGATAATGCCACAAGTGGAACGAGTAAATACCCTGCATGAGCAATGCCCGAATAAGCAAATAAACGCTTTATATTGTATTGTTTTAACGCGACTACATTCCCAACAATCATCGTAATACTTGCTAGCACCGCAATATATATACTCATATGCCCATATAAAGATTGCATATCTCCTTGTATTAATACACTTGCAAAAACCATAAGGAACAAACGAATAATGAGCAGGAACCCAGCAATTTTAGAAATCGTTCCAAGAAAAGCAGTAACTGGTGTAGCCGCTCCTTCATACACATCAGGTGCCCACATATGAAACGGCACTGTGGCAATTTTAAATGAGAGACCGACTAGCAATAAAAGAAATGCGAGAGCTAACAATAACTGAATACCACTAGCGAGCTCCCCAGTGAGTACCTTTTGCATATCTATAATGTTAGTTGAACCTGTAATACCGTATAAATAACTCATTCCGAAGAGCGTAATCGCTGTTCCAATTCCTCCGCTAATGACGTATTTCATTGCCGCTTCATTTGATGCACGGCTCTTTTTTCGTATTCCTACTAAAATATAGGAAGAAAGTGAAAGTAACTCCAAACCAACGAAAAGGGTAATGAAATCAACACTAGAAGCCATGAACATCGCACCAAGAAGTGCCATTAAAAATAAGTAATAATATTCACCCTTATCTTCAATTGGATTCTTCTTATCATCGCTCATTGCGGTGCATAAAATGAGAGCTGAGGCACCTAATAGCAATGTTTTAAACCCTTTTGAAAATCCATCTAACACAAACGATCCGTTTAAAATATCTCCAGCTGGTTCGCTATATAGCGTAATTAATGACACGATTGCTAATACGATAGCAGCAATCGCACCAAGAGCTACATATCTATGATTCAGCTTAAAAAACAAATCACATATGGAAAGGAGGATGGCGGCGCCGAGAATAATAAATTCTGGCACCATTAGATGCCACGATAAGCTAAGTAACGTATTCATATCCATCCTACTTCACCCCCAATGTTTTCAATGTATTTTGAAGCGGATCCCCTAGTACCTCTGGCATAACTCCAATTGCAATAATACAAAAGATAAGTAGTAAAACAGGGACATACTCCCATCCGTGTATATCAGATTTTTCTTCCCACTCTTTCTTTCCAAATGTCACTTGAAGTGTCGCCCTTAATACGTATACAGCGGTTAAAATGATGCCAATCACACCGACTGCAGCAATGACGGGCTCTCCTTGAAATAAACCGAGAAAGGCAAGAAATTCACTAACAAACCCAGACATCCCTGGTAATCCAAGCGATGCCATTCCTCCTGCTAAAAAGAATCCGCTAAGTATCGGTACACTTTTCGCAAGTCCGCCTAGCACCGTAATGTCCGAAGTTCCAAATCGTTGTTCTATAACACCCAGTAGGAAGAAGAGCAAGGCTGCAATTAAACCATGTGATACAACTTGGAATAACGCTCCTTGTGTACCAGGTGCATTAAGTGACGCAAGTCCCATTAACACAATTCCCATATGCGAAATACTAGAGTAAGCCAGTACTTTCCTAAAGTCCGTTTGGATGAGCGCTAAAAAGGCACCGTATAATAAATTAATTACGCCTAATATCGCAATTAGCGTTGCAACATCGTGAAAATATTCCGGGAATAGCCCTTTCCCGAAGCGAATAATACCGTACGCTCCAATCTTTAGCAAAACACCCGCATGAAGCATAACTACAGCTGGATGCGCTTCTATGTGTACATTGACCATCCAGCGGTGCAACGGAAAAACAGGTAGTTTAATTGCAAAAGCAATCATTATGGCAATAAATACACTAAGCTGCAAACTACTTGGGATGACGAGTGCTCCCTCTGCACTTACGCTTCTTAATATCTCTTTCAGCTCCACAATATTTGTTGTACCTGTTTTCGCGAACAAAATTGAGAAAACAATGAGCAAAATAGCTGAGCCAATACCGTTATATATTAAATAACTATACGCAGCCTTTTCACTCGACAATTTTCCCCACTTTCCAATTAATAAGAACATTGGTGGCAACGTAATTTCAAAGAAGATAAAAAACAACATTAAGTTTTGAGCAGCAAAGACGCCGAGCATTCCTATTTCTAGCATAAGTAACAGCATATAAAATGCTTTTAAATTTCTTTTAATAGAAAAGGCTGCAATTGCTGCAAGCGTTGCTAGAAGAGCCGTCAGTACCATCATGACAAGCGACAAACCATCAATACCAAGCTCGTAATAAATAGAAAACCACCTTTTATCCACCGCTGTAAAATCGCCGAACTTAATCCATTTCACCTTTTCATCAAATAGTGACAAATTCTTTCCAGAAGCATATGTACAAGCGAGGACGATAGCAATTCCAAATGGAAGTGCCGTCCCAAATAAGCCAAGCGCCCGCACTGTACGCAATTCCTTTTTCGGTGTTAATACAAGCAATAAAATTCCTAAAAGCGGGGAAAAAATGAAGAACGTTAACAACAAATCATTCATCGTAAATCCCCTCCCGTATAGAGCAAAATAATGACGAGTACAGCGAGCGAAACCGCCGTTACAGTACCGTACACTTGTACATTCCCGTTTTGAAGTTTCGATCCAAGATTACTTGTGCCTTTAACTACACTTCCAATTAAAACTGCAATTCCTTCGACTACATACACTTCAAATAAGCGAAGCACATGAGCGATTCCTTTCGTAATAGGGATCACCGTCATGTTGTATAGTTCATCCACATAATATTTTTCTTTCAAAAGATTATAAAGAGATGTTTCCGTACCCCCAGCCCAATCTCTAGAAATTGATTTCTTGCCATATATGAAATATGCAAGAGCGATTCCCGCAAATGAAACGAGTGTCGCAACAATCATAATCCAAACTGGTCCATGCGCTTCTTCAACCTTAAACCCTACATCTTTCGTCAACCAATCTCCGAGAAACGTCCCAAACCACGGTGTATTTATATATCCTGCCACTACCGCAAGAACGCCGAGAACAATCATTGGATACGTCATAACGCGAGGCGATTCATGCACTTCTTCCTTCGTCTTCGTTTCTCCAGTAAAGACAAGAAAGTATAGGCGGAACATATAAAATGCTGTTAAAAACGCCGCAATTACCGCTAAAGTAAATAAAACGTAATTGCCATTCATCCACGTCGCCGCTAAAATTTCATCTTTGCTGAAAAAACCGGAAAGCAGCGGAACACCGCTAATGGCAAGGGTACCTATTAAAAATAGCGTACCAGTTACTTTCATCTTCTTCTGTAAACCGCCCATTTTATTAATGTTTTGCGTATGCACAGCATGAATTACACTTCCTGCTGCCAAAAATAGTAGTGCTTTAAAAAAAGCGTGTGTCGTTAAATGGAATATACCAGCTACATAACCGGCAGAACCTAACGCGAGCATCATGTACCCGAGCTGGCTAACTGTAGAATAAGCAAGCACCCTCTTTATATCTGTTTGCACAAGACCGATAGAGGCCGCAAAGATTGCAGTGAAAGCTCCAACGATTGCCACTGTCTGCATCGCCACTGTACTTGCTGAAAACAGAGGAAACATCGTCGCTACTAAATATACGCCAGCTGCGACCATCGTCGCCGCGTGAATAAGTGCCGAAACGGGCGTTGGCCCCTCCATTGCATCTGGCAACCACGTATGAAGCGGGAACTGACCTGATTTTCCCATCGCCCCGATAAAAATTAATATCGCTGTTATTGTAATCATGTAAGGAGGTAGATCCCCTGTATAAATCGCCCTAAATATTGCGTCATATTCAAAACTACCTGCGTACCAAAAAATTAAAATCATCCCGATAAATAAACCAACATCCCCAATACGGGTCATAATAAAAGCCTTTTTTGCAGCAGCCTTCGCTTCTTCTTTAAAGAAATAAAAACCGATAAGTAAAAATGAACCAAGGCCAACTAATTCCCAAAATATATAAAGCTGTAATAAATTCGTTGATATAACAAGCCCTAACATCGCAAATGTAAAGAGTCCTAAATATGCGTAAAAGGTTGGTAATCGTTCATCACCTTTCATATAACCTTTCGAATACACATGTACAAGTAGACTCACAAGCGTCACGATAAATAACATTAAAGCTCCTAATGCAGTCACTTCAAAGCCGAATGATATATCCACATCTCCAGCTCTAAGCCACACCCACTTATGCTTCACGCTTGCTTCTGAAAACCTTTCTATTAACACAAGTACCGCAAGTATAAAGGAGAGAAAGACGAAAAAAATACTAAGTACGCTGCTTCCTTCTCTAATTTTCTTCCCGAATATAATAAGTAACAAAAACGAAACGAGTGGGAAAAGCGGTATGAGCCATGCATAATCGATCATTGTTTCCTTCCCCCTTTTTCGGTCACAATGCTATCCTTTAAGCGTATCCATTTCATCCACCTGAACTGTTGTACGATTACGATATAAAGCAATTAAAATAGCGAGTCCTACCGCCGCTTCCGCTGCCGCTACAGCCATCGTAAACAGTGAGAAAATTTGACCTGTTAAATTCGGAAATAAGCCTAATTTACTAAACGCCACTAAGTTTAAATTGGCAGCATTCAGCATTAATTCGATACAAACTAATACGATTACTGTATTCCGCTTTGTTAAAGCTCCAAATAGACCGATGCAAAACAAAATAATCGCAAGTGTTAAATATGCAGAAGCTGGAACGCTACTCATTGGAATCCTCCTCTTTCTCATCCTTTTTCGCAAGTACAATCGCGCCAACGAGTGCTACAAGTAAAATAACTGAAGTTAGTTCAAATGGGATAATATATTTTGAATAGAGAAGCGTACCGATTTGAAGTGTGTTGTTTTCATGGAGAGGTAAACTTCCTTGTGTGCTTTCATTTGCAAAATCAACATTATTAACAGCGAAATACATAACCGCTCCAAATGCTACAACTGCAAAGAAGATAATCCATTTTCGAAGAGTAAGACGCGATTCATTTTCCGCGTTATGTTTCGTTAACATAATGCCGAAAATCATAATAATTGTGATTGCACCAGAGTAAAGTAAAATTTGTGCAACGCCTATAAATTCAGCTGATAAAAGAAAATACAAACCTGCAATGCTGAGAAATGTCAGAACGAGAGCTAGCATCATGTGCATAACTTTCGTTAAGTTCAACATAAGAACACCACCGATAATTGCAGACAAGGATAGTATAAAGAATGCTACAAACTCGCCATTCATGCCTTGTTCTCCTTCCTGACGTTTTCGTCGTTTTCGTCAAGCCACTGCAAATTTTTAAATAAGTCATCACGTGAATATTCCGCGAGTTCAAAGTTATTTGTCATGACAATTGCCTCTGTCGGACAAACTTCTGTACATAAATCACAAAGAATACAAATTTCAAAATTAATATCATACGTGTCGATAATTTTTCCTTTTTTCGTAGGATCCGGATGTTTCTTTCCTGTTAACTGAATACAGTCTGTCGGACAAATGTTAGAGCACTGATTACAAACAATACATTTCTCCGGATAAAATTTTTGAATTCCACGAAAACGGTCTGGCAACGGCAACGGTTGATTTGGATAATCATACGTTACCTTCTTCTTGCTCAAATTACTTAATGTATATTTTAATCCTTTAAATAGTCCTTTCATCTCTTACTGGCACCCCCCTCATAGATTAGAAGAATAACTCCTTAATCAATGCCGTTAAGAAAATATTTGCAAGTGCAATCGGCAATAATACTTTCCAACCAAACTCCATTAACTGGTCACCTCTTATACGCGGGAACGTAACGCGGAACCAAATTAATAGAAAGACTACACTGCTAAATTTCAAAGCAAACCATACGGCACCTGGGATAAATCCAAGAAACATGACTGGATTCCATCCGCCTAAAAAGAGCACTGTAATTAACGATGCCATCCCGAAGAAATATACGTACTCTGAAAGCATGAAAAACGCCCAGCGAAAACCTGAGTATTCCGTATGATATCCAGAAACAAGTTCTGACTCCGCTTCTGGCAAATCGAATGGCGTTCTATTTAACTCTGCAACTGCTGCGATTAAGAAAACGACGAAGCCAATTGGCTGTACGAAAATGTACCAAACCTTCTCCTGCGCCGCTACAATCTCATTTAAATTCAGACTACCAGCTAGCAAAACGATACCAATTACACTCATTACGAGCGGAATCTCATAAGAAATCATTTGCGCCGCCGCACGCATTCCTCCTAAAAGGGAATATTTATTATTCGATGCCCATCCCCCAGTTACAACACCTATCGTCGTAATACCGGAAACAGCAATATAATAAAGTAGCCCAACTCCAATATCTGCAAATTGAAATTTATCAGTGAACGGGATAACTGCAAGCACCATAAATGCTGGCGCAAATGCAATGACAGGCGCTAATATAAACAGCGGTTTATCTGCTGCTTTTGGAATACTATCTTCTTTCAATAATAGTTTTAAAACATCAGCTACCGTTTGCAGTAAACCGAATCGGCCTCCAACCTGGTTTGGTCCAATCCGCCCTTGCATAAACCCCATCACTTTCCGTTCTGCCAAAATTCCATATGTAACGAAGCCAAGGACTGCAAATAGTAGAAGTACCGCTAATCCGAAAAAAATGAAGAAATTCGTCCAGCTTGAAGGTGATTGTAAGAGCGTTTCAATCATCAGCCATCAACCTCCCCAAGTACAATATCAACTCCACCTAAAATCGTAATTAAATTGGCGATGTTTTCACCTTTCAATAACTTCGGTAAAATTTGCAAATTGTAAAAAGACGGCCTACGAAACTTCAAGCGGTACGGCTCTTTCTTTCCGTCACTAGCAATATAGCAACCAATCTCTCCGCGCGGCGATTCGATACGTACAAATGCTTCTCCCTTAGGTGCCTTAATAATTTTCGGTACTTTTGCCAGCACAGCTCCATCTTTCGGGAACTGCTGAACCGCTTGCTCAACAATCTTTAAAGACTCCTCGATTTCTTGCATTCGGCAAACGTAGCGATCCCAAGCATCTCCCACGCTTCCAACAGGAATATCAAAATCAAAACGATCATAAATCGAATACAGCTCATCTTTGCGAAGATCCCAGTTTACTCCAGTGCACCGCAAATTTGCTCCGCTTAAAGAATACGAAATCGCTTCTTCCGCGCTATATATACCAACGCCTTTCACACGATTTAAGAAAATCTCATTACCGCTAACAAGATCATGATAACCTGCCAGTTGCTCTCTCATATACGGAACAAACTCTTCCACCTTTTCAATCCAACCATCTGGCGCATCCCACTTCACACCACCAACTCTCATATAGTTAAAAGTAAGCCGTGCCCCGCATAATTCATTTAATAAATTTATAATCATCTCTCGTTCACGAAACGCGTACAAAAACGGGCTAACCGCTCCTATATCAAGAAGATTCGTCCCCCACCAAACGAGATGGCTCGCAATTCTTCCTAGCTCCATCGCAAGTACTCGCAAGTATTCGGCACGCTCTGGAATTTCAAGCCCCATCATCGTCTCTACAGCATGGCAAATGACGTAATTATTCGTCATAGCTGATAAATAGTCCATTCGATCTGTATAAGGGATAATTTGCGTATACTGTAAGCTCTCAGCGATCTTTTCCGTCCCGCGATGTAAATACCCAATAACAGGTGTAGCTTCTTTAATAATTTCCCCGTCAATCTTAATTACGAGCCTGAACACACCATGTGTACTCGGATGCTGAGGTCCTACATTCAAAAGCATCTCTTCCGTGCGGATCATAGCTACACCTCCACATCATACGGTTCATAGTCTTTTCTAAGCGGATATCCTACCCAATCCTCTGGCATTAAAATACGTGTTAAATTCGAATGCCCTTTAAATATAATGCCGAGCAAATCGTATGCTTCTCGCTCCGGCCAGTCAGCCCCTTTCCAAAGCGCTGTCACAGATTCGACTTGCGGCGTTTCCCGGTCTACCTTTACCTTCACCGCTACCGATTGTTTCTTACTATATGAAAACAAATGAACATACACTTCCATATGTGTCACAAAATCCGTCGCATGTAGCTCTGACATATAATCAAAAGCAAGTCCCTCATGGAATCGCAGTGACTCCATCACTTCATAATATTTTTCGTGATCCACCACAAGAGTTGGCACATCCTTTGACAGTTTATTAATGTAGGAATCTACTAATGCACCCTCTCCTAAATTCTCCCTAATAGCCTCAACATACTGATTTAAATACGGCTGATTTACGGACAGTTCTTCCTGCTTCGGCTCATCCTCTCTCTTACCTTCAGCCCCCTTTGTCTTCGCTCTTGCAGCCGCTGCTGCTTTCGCTTTTGCCGCTGCAATTGCCTTTGCCTTTTCATCTCCCGAATCCCCATCACCTTGCGAGGCTTTCTGCTTCGCCAATGCTGCCGCTTTTGCCTTGGCAGCTGCCACCGCCTTCGCCTTGGCTTTCGCTTTTTCTTCTTCCGTTACTTCTTCTGTCCCTTCTCTTTTCTGCTTCGCTAACGCCGCCGCTTTTGCCTTGGCAGCTGCCGCTGCCTTCGCCTTGGCTTTCGCTTTTTCTTCTTCCGTTACTTCTTCGGTTCCTTCTCTTTTCTGCTTCGCTAATGCTGCCGCTTTTGCTTTTGCAGCTGCTGCCGCCTTCGCCTTGGCTTTCGCTTTTTCTTCTTCCGTTACTTCCTCGGTTCCTTCTCTTTTCTGCTCCGCTAACGCCGCCGCTTTTGCTTTTGCAGCTGCTGCTGCACGTCGTTTTGCTTCTTCTATAGTAATATCATCTTTTTTTGGTAGCGCTTTCTCTTTTTCTTGATCTTCTTCCTCAAGCTCACTTATTTCCGCCTCGTGTTTCGCTACAAGGCGTTTTCTCGCTTCTTCTTTTGCACGCCTAGCTGCTTCTTTTTTCAGCTCCTCTAAATCTTTATTTGGATTGCTCATTTATTCGTCACCTGCTTCCCGGTCTTTGCTTCGTAACGAATTTTTTCTTTTAATTTATTAATTCCATAAATTAAAGCAGCTGGATTTGGGGGACAACCAGGAATATACACATCAACTGGTACAATTTGGTCTACACCTTTCACAACAGCATATGAATTTACATACGGACCACCTGCTGTTGCACAAGATCCCATCGCAATAACCCATTTCGGTTCGGGCATTTGATCATATAAGCGCCGAACAATAGGAGCCATCTTCTTCGTTACCGTTCCCGATACAATCATGACGTCCGATTGCCTTGGTGAAGTCCGAAAAAATGACCCAAATCGATCTAAATCATAATGTGATGAGCCTACTCCCATCATTTCAATTGCACAGCACGCCAGTCCGAATGTCATCGGCCATAAAGAATTGCTCCTCGCCCATCCTTTCAACTGTTCCAATGTAGAAAAAAAGATATTTCGTTCTAATTCTGCTCGCTCATTTGGATGTAATTCCTCAAAATTTATAACCATTGTAACACCTTCTTTTTCCAAGCATACGCTAATCCAACTAGCAACATTACAACAAAGATGAGCATTTCAATTAATGCAAATAAACCTAGCTTGTCATACGCAACAGCCCAAGGATATAAAAATAAAGTTTCTACATCAAAGATCACAAACAATAAAGCGAAAATATAATAACGAGCATGAAACCGAATATTTGCATCATGAAAAGGCTCAATTCCACTCTCATACGTCGTCGCCTTTGCTGCACTTGGTTTATTTGGGCGCAGCATCCTTCCTAATGTAAGAGCCACTACCGGCAGCAATATACCTAATAGCAAGAAAATCAAAACGATCATATAACTATTTTCATATACACTTGCCATTGTGAAACCCTCCCCCCTAAATTAAGAACAAGTTCACATAGTAAACAATATGTCCTAGTTGCAGTAATTATTATTTTTAAATTTTTCTAAATAATGCAACTATTCTAACCATTATAGCAAACTTCAAATTCCTATGTCGATATGTTGGGAGGCAGAAACAAGAATTATTAAAATCTATCTTTACAACTTGCTATAATTGTGCAAAATAAATATAAACTTATATATGCTTTTCAAGAAACCGTAGGTGATATAAATGAAAAAACAAACACATGTAAGTATTCTTATAAGCATTGTATTGCTGTCTATAACGCTTCACTATGTAGCGATGCCTTTTCTATATGAATACTCATTTTCTTTTCAGCTATTAATCGGAACGAGTACCCTATTAATTGATATTATCGCTTGTAGTTATATACTTTATTTTTCAAACATGAAAGAAGGGCTATCTCGTTTATTTTGGATCATATTATCTGTTGGAGCTCTCTCTTATTTTATCGGTGATATAGTCGTTGCCTATCAGCGTTTAATTGTAAAGGACTTCTATACGTTCGTTGATCCATCTGACTTTTTTTACTTACTTTTTTTAGTTAGCTTTACGTTTGCCTTTCTATACGAAATCATTTATAACCGAGATTTATTAGAAAAACTTTTTATGCTATGCGATATTTGTATTATCGTTACAGCCCAATTTACTTTAAGTTACTACTTACTTATTGAACGAACTATTCATATCTTTACAACATCCTATATCGACATATTTGTTCAACTTACCTATCCAATGGCTGATTTACTCTTTCTCTTAATAGGAATCAACCTTTTATTCAAACCACTATCCTTATTACCTAAAAAGGTCGGTGCACTTCTTGGCAGTGCTTTAATTTTATATGCTACTACAGATGCGATTTATGCGTATATAAAATACTTCATACCAGAGTATTCTATGTTTACAGTTACTCCTTTCTATCAAGTAACCTTAGTACTAGTAGCAATCGCCTGTATTCTCCATACAAAAAAGCCTGAAAAACAAGAACAAGTACTACTAACACCTAAAATTGGTGAATCAATCCGATTATCATTACCGTATATTTCGGTAGTAATGCTTATTGTTTTTATATTAGTTGAATACGTTTTTGCGCCTATTATAGTAATCGGACTTATAATAACTTTCTCTTTCGTTCTCATACGTCATAGCTTAGTTCGAAAACAAAATAAAATATTATTGTTTGCTCAAATGCAATTCAACTCAGAACTCGAGAAACAAATTAAACTACGTACAGAAGATTTAGTAGAACAGAAAAATGAACTCTATCATAATCAACAAATGTTTAAATCTTTATACGAGCATCATCCAGATCCAATCTTCACATTAGATTTGTACGGTAATTTTCTCAAAGTAAATAACGCTGGCACTACTTTACTCGGTTATCAAACGAATGAATTATTAAACCAGCCTTACTATTCACTCATATACGAAGAAGATTTAGAAGAAATGATTAACGCCTTTCATCGCGTGAAAAAGGGGTATTCTATCTCTTTAGAAATACGGGCTTACCATAAAAGCAGAGATATTTACTACTTGCACGTTACCGCCGTACCGATCTTTTTAAAGGAGAAAATTTCTGGGGTTTATTTAATGATTAAAGATATTACAGAAAGCAAACAACAACAAGAACAAATTAATTTCCTAGCATACCATGATACTTTAACAGAGCTTGCAAATCGACGTGCATTTCATCAACATTTAGAACAGGCAATTGCGCGAGCAAAAATATCGAAAAAGCCTTTTGCTGTTATGTTTCTCGACCTAGACCGTTTTAAAGTTATTAATGATACCCTCGGTCATCGAGTAGGAGACCTATTGCTCATCGCAGTAGCAAAAAGGCTCGAAAGAATAGCAACATCAAATATGAAACTCGCGCGGCTAGCTGGGGATGAGTTCACAATCCTTATCGAGAATTACAAAAAAAAGCCAGATGTCCAAAAAATAGCTGATAGGATTGTAACGGCCATGAATGAGCCATTTGAAATCGAAAATCAACATTTACAAATCTCACCGAGCATCGGAATTGCAATATATCCTGAAGCAGGTGAAGATGCGCTATCCATTTTGCAGCATGCTGATATGGCCATGTACGAAGCAAAGAATAAAGGAAAAAACGGTAGCTCTCTTTACACGAAAGAACTATATAAAAAAATGGAACGAAAAGCTCGAATTGAAAAAGATTTGCCAATCGCTTTAGTAAACAAAGAATTTTATCTCGTTTATCAACCACAAATTGATACGACAACAAATAAAATTATCGGTGCTGAAGCTTTAATACGTTGGAAACACCCACTATTAGGTGACATTTCACCATGTGAGTTTATTCCAATTGTAGAAGAGACGCCACAAGTAGTCCCACTTGGACATTGGGTATTACAAGAAGCTTGTCTCCAATTAAAAATATGGCATACCTTTGGCTACCAAAATTTAAAAATAAGTGTTAATCTATCCGCAAAAGAGTTCCGGCAAGATCAATTAATTGAAAGCATTTCACAAATATTAAACGACGTGCAAGTCGATCCAAAATATGTAACACTTGAGTTAACAGAAAGAATTGCAATGGTTGACGAGAAAGAAACGTTATTAAGACTGAAGCAATTAAAAGAATACGGTATCCAAACTTCCATTGATGACTTCGGTACTGGATACTCTTCTCTTGCTTATTTATCAATTTTTCCAATCGACACATTAAAAGTACCGAGAGAATTTACACAATTAGCTGATCATCGTCCTGAAGAACGAGCCATCGTTTCTACAATACTTTCCCTCGCGAATACTTTAAATCTTTCAGTCGTCGCCGAAGGAATTGAAACCGAAAAACAACTTAAGTTTCTGCAAAAACATAACTGTAAATATATGCAAGGTTACTATTTCAGTAAACCACTTACTAGCAATCAGTTTATAAAGTTTCTACAAAAAACCCCCAGTATGAACAAATAATTCATACCGGGGGTTTTTTAGTGCTAAATATTTTTCTCATAATATTCTTCTGCAATCTCTTCGTAAAAAGCTGCAGATGTCGTATAGAAATATGGAATTAACCATAAGAATCCAATCCCTAACGTAATACAACTTAATATAAACCAGCCAATAAAACTTAAACATAAAATGAAATACTCCATCTTATGTCCATCCATCATACGACGACTTTCTGTAATAGCTTGGTTCAGTGAATACTCAGGATGATCGTTTATAATAAAGTATGTCATCGCATAAGAAAATGATTTAATAATACCTGGAATAATGAACAATAACGTCCATAAGAAAAGATAAAGATTTACTAATAAATATAATAAAAATGATTTTAGAAATCTCTTTCCCTCTGAAAACCAAATGAATACATTACCAATACTAGCTTGCTTTTCACGAAGGATATTTAAACCAAGGTAATATCCACCTAAAGTTAACGGTCCAGTAACAAAAAATGTAAGAATATTCGTTGAAAGTGAACCATTTGTTTTTTGCCAACCGAAAATCAAAGAAAATCCCCAATCAACACTAAAACTAAAAGCCGTGATAAGAATTGAAATGAGTAGTGTAGCTCCAACAGCTAATCCCCATTTTCCTTCTAATGAATCTAGTGCTTCTCCTTTTAAATCACTAATCATGCGTAGCCTCGCCTCCTATACACAATAATTCTATTAGTATAGCATGTTCCTATTGAAATTCACCTTTTGAAATATAGCGATAAAAGTGTGCTGTCGTCGTACTCATATACGGACTAAGCCAAAGAAGTCCTATTCCAAAAGTAAGAAGCGCTAAAATAGCCCATCCTATGAAGCTCAGCCATAAAAGAAACAAATCTAACTTATGACCCTTCATAAGATTCTTACTTTCCTTCATCGCCTGCGAAACACTATATTCTGGATTTTCAATCATCACATAGTACGTCAGTGCATAAGAAAAATACATCACAATCATACCAACGATTGAAATAGCTAGTAGTACACAGATAGCAATAGCAAACGACGCATTTCCTTCTTCACCAAAAAATGCAAATAAGGCTACTAACAATATCGGAATCCATGTACCTGTATATAATAAAATTGCAAGCATTGCCCATATTGTTTTCATCATTCTTTTAAAGCCACGAAATCCTTCGAATAAGTAATCTACTTTAGCATCTTCTCGTTTACTAATCTGTAAAAATACATTTGTATAACCGTATGATGTAATCCCATAGGATGCACTACTCAAAATTATCATAATGCAATAAAAAATCCCGAATGTAACACTTGCTCCATTTGATATTGTTTGCCCTTCAAGTGAACCTACTAAACCAGCAAATAAGAGAAATATAATAATTCCTGGAATTAATAGTATAAGCATTGCAGCCATCGAAACAACATAACTTAAAATAAAATATAAAATTGTTGATCCAACACCTAGTCCCCATTTTCCCTTTAAAGAGTACAATGCTTCTCGCTTCATTTCACCAATCATTGATTCATCCCCTTTATGAAATATAAATTGTTGTACACTTCTACTTATACAAGCATCAATATAATTATACCAGTTTTGTAAAATTATCCATAAAATACACAAAAAAAATCCGTAAAGGCAAAGCCCTTACGGATTTTTTCACTTCATATCGGAAACGTTTAAACGGTTCACGGCACGTTGTAATGCCATTTCTGCACGTTTAAAGTCAACATGTGCTTGTTTATCTTGCAGACGTTGCTCAGCGCGACGCTTCGCTTCATTTGCGCGATGGATATCGATATGGTTTGCTTCTTCAGCAGATGATGATAATACAGTCACTTTATCTGGACGAACTTCGATAAAGCCACCGCTTACTGCTACATAATCAGTGTGTCCACCATTTTTCAGACGAACTGCACTAATTTTTAATGGTGCAACAGTTGGAATGTGACCTGGTAAGATCCCCATTTCCCCACTCTCTGCTTTTACACTTACCATTTCTACTTCTTTTTCGTAAACCGGTCCATCAGGAGTTACAATACTGACTGGAAATGTCTTCATACTTCGTCCCTCCTAAGGCCTTACGCCATCATTTTCTTCGCGTTTTCAATAACTTCTTCAATGCCACCTACTAAGCGGAATGCATCTTCTGGAAGGTCATCATATTTTCCTTCTAGAATTTCTTTGAAACCACTAACTGTATTCTTTACAGGTACGTAAGAACCTTTTTGACCTGTAAACTGCTCAGCTACGTGGAAGTTTTGAGATAAGAAGAATTGAATACGACGAGCACGATGTACAACTAACTTATCTTCTTCAGATAACTCATCCATACCTAAGATAGCGATGATATCTTGAAGCTCTTTATAACGTTGTAAAGTTTGCTGTACTTGACGAGCTACTTCATAATGTTCTTCTCCTACGATTTCTGGAGAAAGTGCACGAGATGTAGATGCTAATGGATCTACGGCTGGGTAAATACCCATTTGCGTTAAACGACGCTCTAAGTTTGTTGTTGCATCTAAGTGAGCGAACGTTGTAGCTGGTGCTGGGTCAGTATAGTCATCGGCTGGTACATATACCGCTTGGATAGACGTGATAGACCCTTTATTTGTAGATGTAATACGCTCTTGTAATTGACCCATTTCTGTTGCAAGTGTTGGTTGGTAACCTACCGCAGATGGCATACGACCAAGAAGGGCAGATACTTCAGAACCCGCTTGCGTGAAACGGAAGATGTTATCGATGAACAGAAGTACGTCTTGTCCTTGCTCATCACGGAAATGCTCAGCCATTGTTAAACCTGTTAATGCAACACGTTGACGTGCTCCAGGTGGCTCGTTCATTTGTCCGAATACCATCGCAGTTTTCTTGATTACGCCAGAATCGCTCATTTCGTGGTATAAGTCATTACCCTCACGAGTACGCTCACCTACACCAGCGAATACAGAGATACCACCGTGCTCTTGTGCGATGTTGTTAATTAATTCCTGAATTAATACTGTTTTACCTACGCCGGCACCACCGAATAGGCCGATCTTACCACCCTTAATGTAAGGAGCAAGTAAGTCTACTACTTTAATACCAGTTTCAAGAATTTCTACTTTAGTAGATAATTCTTCGAATGCAGGTGCTTGACGGTGAATTGGATCACGATGTACATCTGCAGGAACCTCACCATCTAAGTCAATTGCATCACCTAATACGTTAAATACGCGACCAAGTGTTACATCACCAACTGGTACAGAGATTGGTTTACCAGTATCTTCTACTTCTGTGCCACGAACAAGTCCATCTGTGGAAGACATTGCAACTGTACGAACTGTATCATCACCTAAATGAAGTGCAACTTCAAATGTTAAGTTAATACTTCCGTTTTCGTTGCTTTGTTTTACCGTAAGGGCGTTGTAGATTTCTGGTAGCTTTCCGCCATCAAACTTAACGTCTACAACCGGACCCATGATTTGCGTAACGCGCCCTTTATTCATCGGGTTCCCTCCTAGCTTTCTTTTAATTAGCCAACTTTCTACGAGCAGCTAGCTTTTAATTTTTTATTGGTTTATAGCTTACGCGACTCTTTTGACAGAGCCGCTTCCGCCTTTTAATACTATTCTAACGCTGCTGCTCCACCAACGATTTCCGTAATTTCTTGCGTAATCGCTGCCTGACGCGCACGGTTGAATGAAAGTGTAAGTGAATCGATAACTTCCATTGCGTTGTCTGTAGCACTCTTCATTGCTGTCATACGCGCTGCGTGTTCACTTGCTTTACCGTCTAGTAATGCACCGTACACTAAGCTTTCTGCGTATTGTGGCAATAGTACTTTTAAAATTTCTTCTTCAGAAGGTTCGAATTCATAAGCTGTCGTCGGTTTGTCAGACGCCACATCAGTAAGCGGTAAAATTTTATTTTCCGTTACCTCTTGTGAAATTTTACTTACGTAATGGTTGTAGTAGATGTACAGCTCATCATAAGCACCATCTGCAAACATCGCAATTGCTCGAGAAGCAAGGTCTTTAATATCAGTAAATGATGGGTGGTCAGATAATCCAACTACTTCATCAATAATGTTAAAGCCGCGACGTTTTAAATAATCACGTCCTAGTCGTCCAAGCACAATAATAGAATATTGGTTTGAATCCATATTATGACGTTCACGAATTACGTTACTTACTGTACGTAATACGTTACTGTTATAACCACCTGCTAGTCCGCGATCAGACGTAATAACGATGTATCCTGTACGCTTTACAGGACGCGCATTTAGCATTGGATGATTAATCCCTTTGCTTCCTTGCGCAATGCTCGCTACTACTTCTTGAATCTTTTCCATATACGGAACGAAAGATTTAGCATTTTGCTCTGCACGGTTTAACTTAGATGCAGATACCATCTCCATCGCTTTCGTAATTTGACTCGTTTTCTTTGTCGAGTTAATCTTCGCTTTTATATCGCGTAAAGATGCCACAGGTTTTCACCACCTTTTTTCCGGAAGTTGGCACGATTAGTAAGAATCCTCTTCCTAATCTACGTTGCAAGATATTCTTGCTCATGATTGAAGGAAAAGAATAGGTGCACCTACTCTTTTCCTTTACATGACCTTTAGCAATCTCAGAGCCCGAGATGCCTTTTATATATACTATCTAGCTCCAGCGGCTTGAATGCTCGGTGGCTTCACTTCTTCCTACGAGGCAAACACCGCCTCTTCGTCAGAAGCTCCATCCCCCTCACATTCACAACGAGCCGCTTCCGCTTTTATTAATCTAGTTCCGCCTCCTAGCCCCTTTCGTCTAAGAACCTTCCCCACAAGAAGGTAAAAAGCACCTTCTGTGAGAAAGAACCTTAGCCGATGGGGCTGAACAGTCGGCTTCACTTTTTATTATTATTCAGAAGCTACAAATACTTTTTTAAATCCATTGATTGCTGCTGCAAATTTGTCGTCATCCGCAAGTTTCTTAGTTGTGCGGATTTCTTCTAATAAGTCAGTCGCATTAGAATCTAACCAAGCATGGAATTCTTCTTCAAAACGAGTGATATCTACTACTGGGATATCATCTAGGAATCCACGTGTTAAAGCGTAAAGAATGATAACTTGTTTCTCTACACGTAATGGTTTGTGTAATCCTTGTTTTAATACCTCAACAGTACGAGCACCACGGTTTAATTTCGCTTGAGTTGCTTTATCAAGGTCAGAACCGAACTGAGCGAACGCTTCTAACTCACGGTAAGATGCAAGGTCAAGACGAAGTGTACCTGATACTTTACTCATTGCTTTAATCTGAGCAGATCCACCTACACGAGATACAGAAGTACCCGCATCGATCGCTGGACGTACGCCAGAGAAGAATAGGTCAGATTGTAAGAAGATTTGTCCATCCGTAATAGAAATTACGTTTGTTGGGATGTATGCTGATACGTCCCCTGCTTGTGTTTCGATGAAAGGTAGTGCAGTTAAAGAACCGCCGCCTTTTGCATCACTTAATTTTGCTGCACGCTCTAATAAGCGAGAATGTAAGTAGAATACATCCCCTGGGTAAGCTTCACGACCTGGAGGACGACGTAATAGTAATGACAGCTCACGGTAAGCCGCTGCTTGTTTTGATAAGTCATCATATACTACTAATACGTGTTTACCATTGTACATGAACTCTTCACCCATTGTTACACCAGCGTAAGGAGCTAGGTATAATAATGGAGCTGGTTGAGAAGCAGATGCAGTTACAACGATTGTGTACTCTAATGCACCGTGCTTACGTAGTGTTTCTACTACGTTACGTACAGTTGATTCTTTTTGTCCAATTGCTACGTAGATACAAATCATATCTTCATCTTTTTGGTTAATGATTGTATCAAGTGCAACTGCTGTTTTACCAGTTTGACGGTCACCAATGATTAACTCACGTTGACCACGGCCAATTGGTACAAGAGCATCGATCGCTTTAATACCTGTTTGAAGTGGCTCATGAACAGATTTACGATCCATTACACCTGGTGCTGGACTTTCAATTGGACGAGTGTTTGTTGTATTGATTGGGCCTAAACCATCAACTGGTTGACCTAATGGGTTTACAACACGACCAATTAGTTCTTTTCCTACCGGTACTTGCATGATGCGACCAGTACGACGAACTTCGTCACCTTCACGAATTTCTGTGTAAGGTCCTAAAATGATAATACCTACGTTATTTTCCTCTAAGTTTTGTGCTAGTCCCATAACGCCGTTAGAGAACTCTACAAGTTCACCAGCCATAACGTTATCAAGACCATGAGCACGCGCGATACCGTCACCAACTTGGATAACTGTACCAACATCACTAACTTCGATTTCAGACTGATAGTTCTCGATTTGTTGCTTTATCAGTGCGCTAATTTCTTCAGCTCTGATGCTCATGTGCTTCACCCCTATCTATTCTTCATTAATTCACGCTGAATACGTGCTAATTTTCCTTGTAAACTTCCGTCATAAATGCGATTTCCAATACGTACTTTAATTCCGCCTAGTAAATCTTCATCTACAACATTTTTCACGCGAATTGCATCTTTTCCTGTTCTCTTCGCAAATGCTTCTGCAATGTTAAGCTTCTCTTCTTCTGATAGAAGACGAGTAGAATATACAGTTGCGTCCGCTACGTTACGTTCTTCATTAGCAAGAACAACATATTCATCTGCAATTTCAGGTAAGATATCAATGCGTTTGTTATCAATTAAAATATATAACGTATTTAAAATAGATTCAGAAACAGATCCGAATACGTTTGCAAGAAACGTTTTCTTTTGTTCCTTTGAAATGTTCGGTTGCGTTAAAAAGCTATGTAGTTCTCCGTTCTTTACATAAACGTTTTGTACAAGGCGTAATTCCTCTTCAAACATTTCTAATACGTGTTTTTCTTTAGCAATTTTAAAAAGAGCGACAGCATAACGTTTTGCTACAATCCCATTGCTCATCGCGCTTCTCCTACTTCTTTAATATAATCGCGAATTAACTTCACTTGATCTTCTTCTTTTAATTCTTTTTCAATTACTTTAGAAGCAATTTGAACAGATAAAGAAGCAACTTGTTCTTGTAAAGCAGCAATTGCTTGCTCTTTTTCGCGTTGAATTTCTTGTACAGCAGATGCTTTAATTGATTCTGCTTCTTCTTTCGCAGCAGCAACAATAACATCTTTTTGATCTACAGCTTGCTTTTTCGCTCTTTCGATTAACTCTTGTGCTTCAACACGTGATTGTTTTAACATTTCACGTTGTTCTTCTACTAACTTCTTCGCCTCAGCATTACTTCTTTCTGCAGCGTCGATTTCATTAGTAACATGCTCTTCACGTTCTTTCATAATTCCCATTAAAGGACCCCACGCAAATTTGCGTAGCATTACTAATAGAAGTAAGAAAATGAACAATGTATAAGCAATCGTTCCAAATGGAATGGCAGCACCTAATAATAAAGTTGGCACAAGGATTCACTCCCTTCAAAATATCTAAATTGATCATATGAAAAAAAAAGACATACGTTTCATTCATAAAGCAATGGCGAAGAAAGTTCGGAAAAACACTCTTCGCCATCTATGTAAGGGGAGTCTCCCTTATTTGTTCATTACGATGAAAGCAATAACTACACCGATGATTGGAAGTGCCTCAACTAAAGCAACCCCGATGAACATAATTGTTTGAAGTGCGCCTTTTAGTTCTGGTTGACGAGCAACACCTTCGATTGTACGTGATACGATAAGACCGTTACCAATACCTGCACCTAATGCTGATAAACCAATTGCAATTGCAGCTGCGATTACACCTAAACTCATTTAATTTGTCCTCCTTTGTATTATAAAAAAATAAATTTTTTCTTACTTAAATTATATTAATGGTCATGGCTTACTTTATGAGCCATATAAACCATCGTTAACATAACGAAAATAAATGCTTGGATTGAACCAACGAATACACTGAATCCCATCCACGCTAACATAGGTACAAGTGCACCTAATGCGCCAAGGAATGATGCTCCGCCCAACTTAGCAAGTAATCCTAATAAGATCTCACCTGCATAAATGTTACCAAATAAACGAAGACCTAACGTTAATGTGTTAGCAAACTCCTCAATAACCTTTAATGGGAATAAGAATTTCATAGGTTGGAAATAACCTTTTACGTACTCTTTCGTACCCTTCATCTTAATTCCATAATAATGGGTGAGGGTAACTACCATCACGGCTAATGTTAATGTAACTGCTGGATCAGACGTTGGTGATCTCCACCATGCAATATGTTCGCCAGCTTCAGTTGCTGAATACATGAATGGTAAACCAAGGAAGTTCGATACGATGATAAACATGATAAGCGTAACGCCAAGCGTTAAGAAACGTCCACCTGTTTTCCAGTCCATCGTACTATTGATAATCCCTTTCACGAAGTCAAACACCCATTCCATGAAGTTTTGCATCCCGGTTGGGCGAAGAGCTAAGCTGCGAGTTCCGATAACAGCGATTAAGAAAACAATAACTGCTGCTACAGTAACCATCATAACTGATGACAAATCGAACGTTAAACCTAGAAATTCAACTAATTTACCGTGTTCCACTAGTAATTCACCTCTCTTCCCTGCTCTTATACTCTAAATAAAGAAAATCTATGATCATGACAAGGTATCCTGTCAGCAATCCTACACCTAGGCCCCACATCGCGATTAACTCTTGATATTTGGCTGCAAATAAAATTAATAACCCAATCGTGGCGAATCTTGAATATGTACTTACCGCTGTTGCCTTGAACTTCACGTTTTCTCCATTTGTTACGCGATCTAGCAGCTTGTCTGTTCTACGTGCAATGATGCGCAAACTAAGAAAACTGAAAATCGTCCCGATAATCAGTCCAAGAAATACATCCTTGTAAGAGGTAAATCCCCATCCTAGCACTAGAAGCGCAAGCAAGTAGTACATATATTTCTTTTGTCTTTGGACAAGTCCATGTACGTCTATCATCATTGCTCTCCCGAATAGTAATGTCGAATGAGTCGAATCATTGCGTATACCCCTGTTCCTAGTCCGAGTAATAACCCTATAATAAGAAACAACGGAAACGTTCCAACCTTATTATCAATCCACTGCCCACCAAAGATTCCAACAAGAATAGAACCGACTAATTGAGCAAGAATACCTGACATTAAAGCATAAGCTTTTATATGGCTGCGATCGTTTTTTTGCAAGGATTCATCCCTCCAATATGTAACCCTCATTCACGATGTGTTAATAATAACTCATTTTTTTGCATAAATCCTATACAAAACAAAAAGTTTACATTTTCGTCACGGAATAGATGTAATTTTGTCACTGAAAGCCCTACCATCTATCCCCGTTGTTAGCATACAATAGGGTATTAACAGTGTCAACGAGAAATCGTAAAAAATCTAAAAATTTGAGTATTAGGCATTTCCTCCCAAAAATGAAAACGTTCCCCTTCTAAATACTGGTTACATATATGCAATTTCTAACAGTTTTCTCTTTATAATAGAAGGAAATGTTCACAAGTTTGTCACTATTATATTTTCGAGATATAACGCTTTTCTTCCATAATATAGTGTTCCTCAGACGTAAGACTTCTATATTATATGTGAGGTGTATGCAACTTATGTTGTATATACGATGTATATTTATCCTCTCCCCCTCCCCTACTTGCTTACAACAAAAAAGACGAGCTGGGGAATCTCCCCTGCTCGTCAGTTGTCTTACTTCGTTCCGAATAAACGGTCACCAGCATCACCAAGACCTGGTACTACATATCCGTGGTCATTTAATTTCTCATCTAATGCTGCTACATAAATATCAACATCAGGATGTTCTTCTTGTACTACTTTTACCCCTTCTGGAGCTGCAACGATACACATTAATTTAATTTGTTTCGCACCGCGCTTTTTCAGAGAGTTAATTGCTTCAGCCGCAGAACCACCTGTTGCTAGCATCGGATCTAGTACGATAAAGTCACGCTCTTCTACATCCGTTGGAAGTTTCACATAGTATTCTACCGGTTGCAATGTTTTAGGGTCACGGTATAAACCAACGTGTCCTACTTTTGCTGCTGGAATTAATTTCAGAATCCCATCAACCATTCCTAAACCTGCACGTAAAATCGGAATTAAACCAAGTTTTTTACCAGCGATCACTTTTGTTGTCGCTTTGCTTACAGGTGTTTCAATTTCAATGTCCTTAAGTGGAAGGTCGCGAGTAATTTCGAAAGCCATTAAACTTGCTACTTCGTCCACTAATTCACGAAAATCTTTCGTACCTGTATTCTTATCGCGAATATATGTAATCTTATGTTGAATTAACGGGTGATCAAATACATACAGTTTTCCCATGTGAATCTCTCCTTTAGATGATATTCATGCGTTTGCACGCTTTTTTACACTATTTACGATTGTAAAGAAAACGCTACTAATATTCAAGGGCAAATTTGGCAAAATCATGATTTTACGATGAATCTATCTAGTATCTTTACCAATTATGGGAGCTGTATCCTTCATTATATCGCCAAAATTTATTCATCATTTGTATACATACTTTAAAAATAATATATGTCCACAAAAAAGACCGCCAAAACAATTAAGTCTCGGCAGTCTTCTTCAATCTATTATAGATTTGGATACATTGTGAATTTGCTAGTTAACGCTTCTACACGCTTACGTACTTCTTCTAATGCAACTTCATTTTCATGATTTTTTAATGTATAAGCAATAAGTGACGCAATTTCATCCATTTCTTCTAAACCGAAACCACGAGATGTTACAGCTGCTGTACCGATACGTACACCACTTGTTACAAATGGGCTTGCTGTTTCAAATGGAATTGTATTTTTGTTCACTGTAATACCAACTTCATCTAATACGTGCTCTGCTACTTTACCTGTGATTTCTAAGTTACGAACATCAATCAAGATTAAGTGATTGTCTGTTCCGCCAGAAACAAGTGTAAGTCCTTCTTTTTGAAGACCTTCAGCTAAGCGGTTCGCATTGTTAATGATATTTTGTGCATATGTTTTGAAATCATCTTGAAGTGCTTCACCAAATGCAACAGCTTTTGCAGCGATTACGTGCATAAGTGGACCACCTTGAATACCAGGGAAGATTGATTTATCAATTTGTTTTGCAAATTGCTCTTCACATAAAATCATACCACCACGCGGACCACGTAACGTTTTATGTGTTGTCGTTGTAACGAAATGTGCATGTGGTACTGGATTTGGGTGTAAACCAGCAGCTACTAAACCAGCGATATGTGCCATATCAACCATTAAATAAGCGCCCACTTCATCTGCAATCTCACGGAATCGCTTGAAATCGATAACACGAGGGTATGCACTTGCACCTGCAACGATTAATTTTGGTTTATGTTCTTTCGCTTTTGCTAATACATCATCGTAATTAATACGGTGAGAGTCAGCATCCACGCCATATTCTACGAAATTATATTGTACTCCACTGAAGTTAACAGGGCTTCCGTGTGTTAAGTGACCACCATGAGATAAGTTCATACCAAGTACTGTATCGCCTTGCTCTAAAATCGTGAAGTATACTGCCATGTTCGCTTGTGCACCAGAGTGTGGTTGAACATTTACGTGCTCTGCGCCGAAAATTTCTTTCACGCGATCACGTGCGATATCTTCTACTACGTCTACGTGTTCACAGCCACCATAGTAACGTTTTCCAGGATATCCTTCAGCATACTTATTCGTTAAAACAGAACCTTGTGCCTCCATTACTGCTTCACTTACGAAGTTTTCCGAAGCAATTAACTCAATCTTTGAACGCTGTCTTCCTAGTTCTGCCTCAATTGCAGCAAATACCTTTTCATCTTGACGTTTTAAATGATCCACCAAAATCCCCCTTTTCTGAACGAATTACATCGATTCCCAACAGTTTTTTCTTATTTATTCAGAAAAAACGAAAATTCAGGTTGTAATTCTTTCGAACCTTCATGTTTTCAACTACATTCTAACATGACTTTCTATATCATAAAAGAAAAAAAAGACCGAAAATCGGTCTTTTCTTTCTTCTATTATAAAGTCAGACAACATACCTTTTATCTTATGATAAACAGTTACTATATGACTTCCTAATTTCTCATATTTAACGGCAAGTGGTAGTCTCTTCCACTGCCGCATAGACAGCACGCGCTCCACCAATTAGTTTTCCACGTGTTTTGGCCATCGTTACATGCGCACTTCCAATTGCCTTCACACTTGTACGAACCGGAACAGCTACATGCTTTAAATGCATACCGATAAATGTATCACCAATATCCATTCCTGCATCAGCTTTAATAAACTCAACTACTACCGGATCTTTCAAATTGTGATACGCGTATGTCCCCAATGCACCACCTGCTGATCTAACAGGCGTAACTGTTACAATTTCAAATTGATATTTTATCGCTACTTCTCTCTCAACTACTAAAGCACGGTTTAAATGCTCACAACATTGAAACGCTAATTCAATACCTGTTTGCTCTTGAAATTGTTTTAACTCAGAGAAAATCGCCTCTGCTACTTCCATCGTTCCTGATGTTCCAATTCTTTCGCCTAGCACTTCGCTCGTGCTACAACCCACTACAAAAATTTGACCGCTTTGTAATGAAGCTTGTTCTTGGAAATCAGAAAGCGACATTTGTAGCTGTTCTCTTACCTTTACGATTTCTGTCATTACGCCTCTTCCTTTCACAGGTTGGTTCACCAAATTATATTTCACACTACTGATAGTTAGAATCTATTACTTTGTTTCGTATGTTTTAATTTTTCCTACGCGGTTTTCGTGACGACCACCTTCATAGTCAGTTGTTAACCAGATTTTCGCGATATCACGCGCTAGACCAGCACCAATTACACGCTCGCCCATCGCTAGCATGTTAGTGTCATTATGCTCTCTCGTTGCTTTCGCGCTGAAAGTATCATGAACTAACGCACAACGGATACCATTTACTTTGTTTGCTGCGATTGACATACCAATGCCTGTCCCACAAACTAAAATACCACGATCTACTTCACCATTCGCTACCATTTCAGCTGCTGGAAACGCAAAGTCAGGGTAATCAACAGAACCAGCTTCACATTCACAACCTAAATCAATATATTCAATATTTAACTCTTCTAATAAACTTACAAGTTCTTTGCGGATATTCATACCGCCGTGATCAGATGCTATTACTACTTTCATTTTTACCCCTCCAAATTTTCAATCAATTATCTTCATTTCACACTCGCTACCTCACATAGGAAGAAGTGATCTCCAATATCGTATTATACACGAAACATCAACCTACTGAATGTTTTTTCAGTAAAGTTTGTACAAGTTTTTCCATCTCATCTAACGTTTCTTTATAAATAGAAAGCGAGCCTCCAAAGGGATCTGAAATGTCCTTGCCTATACCTTCAGTTAATCCATATAACGTATTTAATTTCTTTTCAACGCTCGGATAATGTCCAAGTACAATTTGCTTATGGTTTTCTGTCATCGTTACGACAATATCAGCCCAATCAAGCAAAGTTTCATTTACTTGCTGCGCCGCATGATCAATTAAAATTCCTTTTTCAGCTAAAGCTTCCTTCGCATGTATCGATGCATCGCTCCCAGGATAGGCGAAAACACCAGCAGATTGCACTTCAAACTTATCTCCTCCGTGATGACGAAGCAACGCCTCAGCCATTGGACTACGACATGTATTGCCAGTACAAACAAATAACACTCGTTTCATTCAAACCCACCCCTATATTCGATTTCTTACCATTCATCATAACTTACATTAGAATAGAACAAAAGAAATGTGAATATACAAAAGGCGCATTTCTCTTATATCTTTTCTAAGAAAAATGCGCCTTATCCACATATATGTGAAACCCTATTTCCAAGTGCCTAGAGTATTTTAACATACATGCTGAACATGCAACAAAATAAGGAATCCATTTCATACGAAACGGATTCCTCTTATATTGCAATTATTTCATTGTAACTTTCATTACTTCTGTTGAACCTTTTGTAGCTGCTACGCCTACAGTTGTCTTAATAGACTCAGCTGCATCTGTGTTTGTAATAACAATTGGAGTAATTGTGCTTTTCGCTTTTTCACGGATTAATTCTAAGTCGAATGAGATTAATTTATCTCCAGCTTTTACAGCTTGGCCTTCAGAAACGTGAGTTTCGAAACCTTCGCCTTCCATTTTTACAGTTTCTAATCCAACGTGGATTAAAATTTCTGTACCGTTTTTCGCTTTAATTCCGATAGCATGTTTTGTGTGGAATAATTGTACGATTTCACCATCAACTGGAGATACAACTACACCTTCAGTAGGATCGATTGCAACACCGTCACCCATCATACGACCAGCAAATACTGGATCTGGTACTTCTTCAATATTTTTCACTGCTCCAGTTAATGGAGCTACGATTGTTTCTTCATTTGTTTTTGAACCAAGACCGAATAATTTTTTAAACATAGGATAGTCCTCCTTATAATTTACCTAAAAGTTTATAGGGCAATCCCTAGTAAAGCTCGGGATACATGTAAGACTTCATACTTCGAATATTATACTGTAAAAACGCTTTCGAAATAAATTACGTCATTACTAATAGACTCTTATTGTAGCGCTTCACAAAATTCCAGTCAATTCTGATTGTCTGAATAACAATTAGAAGTTAACTTCTATTTATATTTTCTCTTTTTTTGCCCAACTTGTCTAGAGGTCTTTACTACATTTTATTTTTTGTTGTTAATTTGTAAAATTTAATTCAAACTTTTTTCAAAATCAACTTGACTAAAGTAAGTAACTATCTTATTATTACTTACGTAAGGTAAGTTAATAACTTTTAGGAGGTTTTTAAAAATGATGGATTTCGGTCTACTTATTATTCGTCTTATTATAGGAATTACATTCATGGGTCATGGCGCTCAAAAATTATTTGGTTGGTTCGGCGGTTACGGTTTAAAAGGAACAGGTGGCTGGATGGAGTCAATCGGTTTACGTCCTGGTGTATTTATGGCATTTATGGCTGGCGCAACTGAATTACTAGGTGGTTTCTTATTTGCATCAGGTATTTTCATTTTAGTTGGTTCATTATTTATCGTTGGAACAATGTTAATGGCTATCTTCACTGTTCACGGAAAAAATGGTTACTGGGTAACACAAAACGGATATGAATATAACTTAATGTTAATTGCTGTCGCTGTTGGTGTAGCTTTAATCGGACCTGGCGCATACGTTTTACTTTAATTTTTATCTCAAATTTGAGATTCTTGAAAAAAGAACTTACTTCATTACAATTGAAGTAAGTTCTTTTTATGAAACAAAATATTATTTCCAGCAGGATTTTCTCATCGTTATCTTGTAAACAAACAATAAGTATTCATATTTAGAAAGGGGATTACAAGCATGTTATCCATTAATCCAAATGAACAAACTGAAAAAGATAATTACAAATTACTTACTGGAAGTATCATCCCTCGTCCTGTCGCATTCGTTACTTCTGTAACAAAAGAAGGCGTACTAAACGGAGCACCATATAGTTATTTCAATATTGTCGCTGCTAATCCACCACTTATCTCAGTATCTGTACAACGAAAAGCCGGAGAAAGAAAGGACACTTCCCGAAACGCAATTGAAAAAGGAGAATTTGTCGTACATATTTCTGACGAATCATATGTAGCAGCAATTAACGAAACAGCAGCTAATCTCCCGCCAAATGAAAGTGAAATTGAACTAGCAAAACTAACACCAATCGAAAGTGAAGTCATCTCTGTTCCAGGTGTAAAAGAAGCAAATATTCGAATGGAATGCGTATTAGAACGTGCAATTCCACTTGGCGGAACGGAAGACTCACCAGCTTGTGATCTACTAATTGGACGCGTCGTTCGTTTCCACGTTGCCGAACATCTATATGAAAAAGGGCGCATTCACGCCGAAGGACTCAAACCAATAAGCCGCCTAGCAGGACACAACTATGCAAAATTAGGAGAACAATTTGAATTGGTTAGGCCAATCTAAAAGCGGAAGCGGCTCGTTCAGAATCGCAGGGCACTTCAAGCTCTCGACCTTGAAGCGCTTTTTGCTTCATGCGAGAGAGCGAAATGACCGGAGATTCTAGCCGCTGAAGCTGGATAATCTTTAAAAGTGGAAGTGGCCCGTTTAGCTCTGACCAGCTAAGGTTCTCTCGCACAAAAGGTGCTTTTTACCTTTCGTGCGGGAGGTTCTTAGATGCGAAGAGCTGGCCACTGGAACTGGATAATATCTAAAAGCGGAAGCGGCTCGCTCAGAATGAGAGGGGGATGGAGCTTCTGACGTAGAGGCGCTTTTTGCCTCGCAGGAAGACGCGAAGCCACCGACCATTCTAGCCGCTGGAACTGGATAATATCTAAAAGCGGAAGCGGCTCGCTCAGAATGAGAGGGGGATGGAGCTTCTGACGTAGAGGCGCTTTTTGCCTCGCAGGAAGACGCGAAGCCACCGACCATTCTAGCCGCTGGAGCTGGATATATTTAAAAGCAAGGCGGCTAGATTCCTCCCATCACTCAAATATAAAATCCCCTGCTTTTTAGCAGGGGATTTTATCATTGTAATTCTTCCTTCTTTTCCTCTAAAGTAGGCATTTTCTCTTTTTTCGGCTTCCCTAGCTTAATTACGAAGAAGTATAGGGAAAGCAATGTAATAAGAAAAACAATTAAAAACGGGTACGGAGAGTAAAAGGCACGCGCCGCCTCAGTCTTTCCCGCAACAAATTTCAATGACTCAATATCTAAAAACTCAGCAAACATTTGTACACCGAGCATACTAAACCAAAAAACAAAAAAACTAATAATAATACCAAAAACTTGCTTCAATCTCGTCATTCATCTCATCCTTTCTATATCTGTAATTTTTAGCGCAATAAATATAGTACAAACAAAATATTCACAGAAAGGAACTATCTCACCATTCACGAATTAACTTAATCCAACCTAACATCGAAATTTGCAAAATAATACCCCAAATTATAAGTCTTCTTAGCCATCGAGGGTAGAAGGTTAAAAATTTAACATACCATTCCAATAGCTTGTTCATAATTCCCTGCTACATAAAATTATATAGGAAAAAGGATATATAATCCAAACCCAACCAAAATGATACCACCTACTATCTCACCATATGTACCGAGCATATCTTTCGCATGTCTCCCAATTAATAAACCCATCCACGCTAATAACATGCTAACAAATCCAAAAAGTAAAATCGTAATAATTGTTTGTGCCCCATAAATACCAAGACTAAGTCCTACTGAGAAACTATCTATACTGACGCCAAATGCAAATACGAATAAACTAATTCCAATAGGGGCTGTTCTAGTCTCTTCATTTTGTAAAATGCTCGAATATACGATATAAAACCCTAGTCCGATTAATAAAATAGCACCCGCAAAATGTGCGATATCTCCATACTTCTCTGATAAAAAACGACCTAGTACCATTCCTATAAACGGCATAATAATATGAAATATCCCTATCGTCATACCAATATACAGGATTTGTCTTAACTTTAGGGGTATCATCCCCATACCAAGACTCACCGAGAACGCATCCATCCCTAAGGCGAATGCCATAATTATTAAAGGTATTAGCTGTTCAAACGTCATTCATGCCCCTCCTTGGACGTGCTACTTCACAATATGCTTATCCAAGGAGAAATATTCTGTTTGCTAATCTTACCTTATCATTCAATAATAATATGATGTCCTGCCGCTTTTGTTAAACGATTCATAATTGCATTCCCTATTCCTTCATTAGGGAATGACTCACTAAAAATAACATCCACTTCACTTGCATCAAATGTTCTAAGTACATCATATAATTTAGTCGCAACACTAGCTAAGTCACTTCTAACACCACAAGATAATATAACATCTGCACTATATACATGCTGATACTCTTCTGTCGTTAATACGCCTACTTTAAATCCTTCTTCCTTTTTCTCATCCACAAGATGCTGAATAAACTCACGTGAACCCTCAACAATACTAAGTGGTGCTTTCGGCGCATAATGTGTGTATTTCATTCCAGGCGATTTCGGTTTTTCCTTCTCATCCTTTAAAGCTGGATCTAAAGAAACAGTACCTATCACCGCTTCTAATTGTTCTTTCGTAATCCCACCTGGACGTAATATTGTTGGAACCGCGCTTGTACAATCAATTACAGTTGATTCAACGCCTACTCCAGTTGCACCACCATCAACAATACCTGCAATCTTCCCATTCAAATCTTCATATACGTGAGAAGCTAATGTTGGACTTGGACGCCCTGAACGATTCGCACTTGGTGCTGCAACAGGTACATTCGCCTCTTCAATAAGAGCAAGTGCAATTGGATGATCAGGCATTCTTACTCCAACCGTATTAAGTCCTGCCGTCACCTTCTCTGAAATCCCTTCTTTTCTCGGCAAAATAATTGTTAATGGTCCTGGCCAAAAATGCGCCATTAACTTCTCTGCAACTGGTGGAATTTCTTTCACAATCCCATCTAACTGAGATTTTGTACCTATATGGACAATGAGTGGATTATCACTCGGTCTTCCTTTCGCTTCGAAAATTTTCGCGATTGCTTCATCATCCATCGCATTTGCACCTAACCCATATACTGTTTCCGTAGGGAAAGCCACCGCCTCATTTTCTCTTAATAATTTTGCTGCTTCTTGTAACTGTGGATAATATTTTTTTCTTTCCACAACATTATCCACAACCCACATGTTTGTATGCATTTTTTTCCACGTCCTTTTCTACCCTTAAATACTTGTATATTTTTAGTTTACTATGAGATTTATCCAAAAGACAAACAAGGTTTATCCACAAAATGTGGATAAACCTAATTAATCCGTGGATAACTTTGTGAATAGCTGACAATTTAGTATTATTGCATTCTGCTCTTTTATATTTTTACAAAAATGTTCTAGTTGTTGAATTCCCTCTGGAACCTCATCCTTTTCTATAGTAAAAAAGTCAAAAAACTGAAAGATCGGTACAGATTGTGGATGATTTGTTAGTAAGTACAATTGTTGAACACTTTTTTCTTTCATATACTGCAAAAACATTTCAAAAAAATATAAGAAAGTCTGTTTATCCACATGAGGTGTGAATAAACAAGAACGAATAAGCACATCTTCCCCACTTTGTTCATAACCAATTACAGCTCGTATTTCTTCCGCCTCTTCCAAAATCATAAATTGTGCGTACAACTCATTTATTTTATCATCTTTTTTATTAGCTTGTCCGAAAAAAGAATGTAATCTTTCCACATCTGCTTTCGTAGCAAAATACACTTTCTTCATAATAAATCCCTCCTCATTTTTATATATGAAGAGGGATTTATTAATAGTACTATTTAGAGAATAAAGATGTAAAAGCTTCTACAATAAACAATTTAACTTCTGGCTTTTCTTCTTCCTCTTCTACTTTTACATACTCATTTTGCTTTTCTTGTTTTTTCTCCACAGGTTTCTCCACTTTTTCCACAGTTTTCATTTCTTCTTTACTTACAGGCTGCTCTTCGACTTTTGTTTCATTTTTTACTACTTTCTTTTCAGAAGCTGTTACTCTTTTTACTACTTCCTGCTTTACAGCTTTCGTTTCTTTTACCTTATCTACTTTCTTCTCTTCTTTATCTATTACTTCCTCATCTAGTTGTTTCACCTGCTCCTCTTCAGGAGATTCCGCCTTCACAACGTGCTCTTCTTTTCTTACAGCTGTCCCGCTCGAAAAATCTAAGAAACACATTGGCGGAAATAATACACACCACCAGTTCGCCCCTTCACCTTCTCCAATTGTGATTAATACTGCTTCATATTCTCCTGCTGGATAAATAAAATTCCCGTATACCTTTGTAGGAAACTTTACATTCTTACTAAATTTAACTTGAAATGAATCTTTACTTCCTTCTCTTTTTAACGTATTTTCCACCGTTTTCTCGATTTCTGGAATATGACTTTGAATTACTTTGCGTGCCTCTTCAAATGAAGTTAAATCCGCTACCCACCCATCAATTTGTGCTTTTACTTCATCACGCACTTTACGTTTCAATGCCTGGTCTTTATCTGAATCACTATTTGCTAAAATTCGTAATCGAACGGCCTCTTTCGGAATAACTGAAGGCCCTTTCGCATCAGCTTTCATATATCCAAACTGCACAAGTAACTGTGCACCAATTAATAGTATAAGAAGATAAGCAATAACTTGTTTTTTCATTTCCTCCACCGTCCCTTCTACAAACAGTGTGGACAGACTTTCATCTTTCTAAACTATTAAATTCAAAATCTATATGAATTTTTCCACAAAAAAATAGAGTAAGGTGTGAACCTTACTCCATCTCTGCAAATACCATACGATCTTTTCCGTTAATATCGAAAACAACCTCAACATGAGCATGTGGAAAAGCTTGTTGTAACAATCTTTTTACATCCTCACCTTGTCCTACTCCAATTTCAAACGCCACAATCGCTTTCTTCTGCAACACATTCGGCAATTCTTCCATAAAACGGCGATAGAAATCTAATCCGTCTTCACCACCAACAAGTGCTCTCTTCGGCTCATGCTCTTTCACAACAGGAGAAAGACCACGCCAATCCTCTTCCGGTATATATGGAGGATTTGAAACAACAACATCTAGCTTTTGACCCGTTTTATGAAATGGTGACAATAAATCACCGTGATAGAACGTTACTTCTGCACCTAAAGCTTTTGCATTTTCTTTTGCAACTTCAATCGACTCTTGTGCAATATCTACTGTATAAACATGAAGATTTTCATTTTCTAAAGCAAGCGTAATAGAAATCGCTCCACTACCTGTACCTATATCTGCTACATGTAGTTTCTCATCACCAAAATGGCGCTCGATTCTTTCTAATACTCCCACTATAAGCTCTTCTGTTTCCGGTCTTGGTATTAATACTTCTTCATTCACAAAGAAAGACCGTCCATAAAACATTTCATAACCAATCATATATTGAATAGGAATACCTTCTACATGCTTGTGGATAAACTCCGTAAAGCTTTTCTCTTGATCCTCAGTTATTTCTTCACGCATATTCATAAGTAATCCTGTTCTGTTCACCTTTAATACATGACAAAGGACAATTTCTCCCGCATTTTCATCTCGTCCATTTTCCTGTAAAAAAGAAGAAGCCCATTTCAGGGCTTCATAGACACGCATTACTCAGCTGCCTCCATCTTTTGAGCCTGATCTTCCATCACTAAGGCATTGATGAAATCATCTAACTTACCTTGTAAGATTTGATCTAGCTTTTGAATCGTTAAACCGATTCGATGGTCTGTAACACGGTTTTGCGGGAAGTTATACGTACGAATACGCTCTGAACGATCTCCCGTACCAACAGCTTGTTTACGGTTTTGATCATACTCAGCTTGCGCTTCTTGTCTAAACTTATCATAAACACGTGCGCGTAATACTTTCATCGCTTTTTCTTTATTCTTGATCTGTGATTTCTCATCCTGACAAGATACAACTACACCAGTCGGTAAATGCGTTAAACGCACCGCTGACATCGTTGTATTAACGCTCTGTCCACCAGGTCCACTAGAAGCGAATGTATCAACACGAACATCTTTCTCATGAATATCAATTTCTACTTCTTCTGCCTCTGGTAATACAGCTACAGTTGCTGTAGATGTATGAATACGTCCACCAGATTCCGTTTCAGGAACACGTTGGACACGGTGAGCACCATTCTCGAATTTCAGCTTCGCGAAAGCACCTTTACCATTAATCATAAAGATAATCTCTTTATATCCACCTAACTCTGTATAGCTAGCCTCAATAATCTCCGTTTTCCAGCCCTGTACCTCAGCGTAACGGCTATACATACGGTATAAGTCACCAGCAAATAAAGCTGCCTCGTCTCCACCAGCAGCTCCACGAACCTCAACGATAACGTTCTTATCATCATTAGGGTCTTTTGGAACAAGTAAAATTTTCAGACGCTCTGATAATGTTTTATCTTGTGATTCTAACTCAGAAACTTCTTCTTTTACCATTTCACGCATTTCTGCGTCTAACTTATCTTCTAACATTGCTTTCGCATCTTTTAATTGCTCACGAACATCCTTATACTCACGATACACCTCTACCGTTTCCTGTATATCAGACTGTTCCTTTGAATATTCACGAAGCTTATTTGAATCACTAATAATCGCTGGATCACTTAACAATTCATTTAACTTCTCATAACGATTTTCTACAGCTTGCAAACGATCTAACACATCATTCACCTCTACATCCTAGTATCTAATACAAATAGTATATGGTACTTACTCAAAAAAACGCAAATTATATTTAAAAGCACAAACGGCTCGTTCAGAATCGCAGGACATTGGAACTCTCGATCTTGAAGCGCTCTTTGCTTCGAGCGAGAGAGTGAAATGGCCGGAGATTCTAGCCGCTGGAGCTAGATAATATATTTAAAAGTGGCGGTGGCTCTTTCAGCTCTGACCAGCTAAGGTTCTTTCGACCTAAAGGTGCTTTTTACCTTTTGGGCGGAAGGTTCTTAGATGCGAAGAGCTAGCCACCAGAACTAGATATATTTAAAAGCGTAAGCGGCTCACACCGCTCATTCTCTCTATTTTGAAAAAAACCCGCCTTGCGCAGCGAGTTTTACTTATCTTTGTTTGCAGGTACTGCATGACAATGACGACAACGCGGTTCATACGATTCTGAAGCTCCAACTAAAATAATTGGATCATCAAATGCCGCTGGTTCTCCATCAATTAATCGTTGTGTACGACTTGCTGGAGATCCACATACAGAACATACTGCTTGTAGTTTTGTTACATGTTCAGCAATCGCCATCAGCTGAGGAACTTGTCCAAATGGTAGACCACGGAAATCTTGGTCTAAACCAGCTACAATGACACGATAGCCACGATTTGCCAATACTTGCACCACTTCCACAATGTCCCCATCAAAAAATTGCACCTCATCGATTGCAATAACATCCAGCTCTTCTGTAATATGTTCAAATATATCCTTTGAAGCTGAAACAGGAACTGCTTTTACCTTTAATCCATTATGTGATACTACATCTTCTTCACTATATCGATTATCAATACATGGTTTAAATACAATTGCATGTTGTTTTGCAAATTGCGTACGGCGCACACGGCGGATTAGCTCTTCTGACTTGCCAGAAAACATACTACCGCAAATCACTTCAATCCAGCCATTTTGATTTATTAAGTACATGAAGCTCTCCTTTCATCTACTTTTCAGTTAAAAGTAGGGTAAAGGTATAATATTTTCGCAAAAAAAACAGACAAGCGAATACATACACTTGCCTGTTTTATGTTTTTATTACTTAAGACCGTATTTCTTATTGAAGCGGTCAACGCGTCCGTCTGCAGTAGCAAACTTCTGACGTCCAGTGTAGAATGGGTGAGAATCAGAACTGATCTCAACTTTTAGTAATGGATAAGTGTTACCATCTTCCCACTCAACAGTTTCGTTAGATCCTTTAGTAGATCCGCTTAAGAATTTGAAGCCTGTGTTTGTGTCCATGAATACAACTTTCTTGTAATCTGGGTGAATTCCTGCTTTCATTCTTTTCATCTCCTTCCGCCCTGAATCATTTTCGAAACAGAGTTTTTCATCTTCAGCTGCATACACAACTATATTGATGAAACACATATGATGAAATTATAACAAGGCTAACTTCATTTTGCAACTACCTGTTTTTGTCTTTTTAATTTTAAAAGCGCAAGCGGCTCGTTCAGAATGGGAGGGGGATGGAGCTTCTGACGTAGAGGCGCTTTTTGCCTCGTAGGAAGACGCGAAGCCACCGACCATTCTAGCCGCTGAAGCTGGATATTATCTTAAAGTGGAGACGGCTCGTTTAGCTCTGACTGGCTAAGTTTCTCTCACTTCTCTCTCTCTTTAATATCACCTAAACAGCATAAAAAACTCGCTTACTATAAAATAAGCGAGTCCTGATTTTTTCCCTTTACTTAGTTGTTACATACCTTTTTGAGTCTGCAACAATGTTTTGTAAAAACTCTTCATTTGTCTTCGTTTGACGAAGCTTACGTAAGAAACTTTCAACGAAGTCTGGTGTATCACGCATTGTTTTACGAATGCCCCATAACTTGTCTAAATGTTCTTTTGGAATTAATAGATCTTCTTTACGTGTACCAGAGCGACGAATATCGATCGCCGGGAAGATACGACGTTCAGCTAATGAACGATCTAAGTGAAGTTCCATATTTCCAGTTCCTTTAAATTCCTCGTAAATAACATCGTCCATACGGGATCCTGTATCAACAAGGGCTGTTGCTAAAATTGTTAAGCTACCGCCTTCTTCAATATTACGCGCAGCTCCAAAGAAACGCTTCGGTCTATGGAAGGCAGCTGGATCGATACCACCTGATAATGTTCTACCACTTGGTGGAATAACGAGGTTGTAAGCTCGAGCTAAACGGGTAATACTATCCATTAAAATGATAACATCTTTCTTGTGCTCTACAAGACGCATCGCACGTTCTAACACAAGCTCAGCTACTTTAATATGATTTTCTGGTACTTCATCAAAAGTAGAACTTACAACATCTCCTTTAACAGAACGTTCAATGTCTGTTACTTCCTCTGGACGCTCATCAATTAAAAGTACAATTAATTCTGCTTCCGGATGATTTGTTGTAACACTATGTGCAATTTCTTTTAATAGACTTGTTTTACCAGCCTTTGGAGGCGCAACAATTAAACCACGTTGTCCAAATCCAACTGGTGCGATTAAATCCATGATGCGTGTCGGTAACTTTTTAGGTTCCGTTTCCAATTTCATTTGGCGATCTGGGTATAATGGTGTTAATGCAGGGAAATGCACACGCTCTTTTGCTGAATCTGGATCATCTCCGTTTACAGCTTCAACTTGTAATAACCCAAAATAGCGTTCATTTTCTTTCGGAGGTCGTACTTTACCAGAAACCTTATCTCCATTACGTAAATCGAAACGACGAATTTGCGAAGCTGAGATATAAATATCTTCTGAGCTTGGAGAATAGTTGATAGGACGTAGGAATCCAAATCCTTCTGATTGAATAATTTCTAATACGCCTTCCATGAAAAAGAAACCTTCTTTTTCTGCTCGAGCTTTCAAAATAGAAAAAATTAACTCTTTTTTCGTTAACTTGCTATAATACGAAATCTTAAATTCTTTCGCAAGCTCGTATAACTCTTTTAATTTCATGTTTTCTAATGCTGCAATTGACAAATTCATTCAGACACCACACTTTAACGTTATTCTCTTTTTTCATGGGTAAAGGGAAAAAATACGGAAGGCAAATAATTAATAATGAAAGGCAATAAGTTCAAGTAGGGTAATATTCACTATTGTAACCCTTTTATCTAGTTTTAATCAATACGTTGGAACACAAATACAAGAAGCGAAGACAAGAAAATTTGTCTTCGCTTCTTATTTAATTTAGTTCCAGCTCCGATAGTTAGAAAAGTCGACCATTTCACTCTCTCACTCGAAGCAAAGAGCGCTTCAAGGTCGAGAGCTCCAAATAGCCTGCGATTCTGAACGAGCCGCTTGCACTTTTTATTTAATCCAGCTCCGGTGTCTAGAAGGATCAGTCATTTCACCCCTTCCTGCGAGGCACAAAACGCCTCTTCGTCAGAAGCTCCATCCCCCTCCCATTCTGAACGAGCTGCTTACGCTTTTTATTTAATAACCAAGTTTGGTTTTTTATTCAAGCTATGACGTCCATCCACGAAGCGTACTGTGCCTGATTTTGCGCGCATAACAAGGGATTGCGTTGTTCCTACGCTACCTTTAAATTGAACACCGCGTAATAGTTCTCCATCTGTTACGCCTGTTGCTGCAAAGATTGCATCGTCACCTTTTACTAAGTCCTCCATACGAAGGATACGATTAATGTCTTCTATACCCATTTTTTTACAACGCGCTAATTCAGCTTCGTTTTGTGGCAATAGTTTTCCGTGAATTTCTCCACCTAAACATTTTAAAGCAACTGCTGCTAATACACCTTCAGGTGCTCCACCAGATCCAAATAAAATATCTACACCTGTACGATCAAACGCTGTATTAATCGCTCCAGCTACATCTCCATCATTAATCAATTTAATGCGAGCACCAGCTTTACGAATTTCTTCGATAATTTCTTGATGACGTGGACGATTTAAAACTGTCGCTACAACATCTTCAATATCTTTATTTTTCGCTTTCGCAACTGCACGTAAGTTATCAATAATAGGCGCATCAATGTCGACCGCCCCAACTGCTTCTGGGCCAACCGCGATTTTATCCATGTACATGTCAGGGGCATGTAACAAATTACCGTGGTCTGCAATTGCAATAACAGCAAGAGCATTCCAGCCACCAGCTGCTACGATGTTTGTCCCTTCTAAAGGATCAACCGCAACGTCTACACGTGGTCCATATCCTGTACCTAATTTCTCTCCGATATATAGCATTGGTGCTTCATCCATCTCACCTTCACCAATTACAACTGTCCCTTTCATCGGAATTGTATCAAATACATCACGCATAGCTGATGTTGCTGCACCGTCTGCCTCATCCTTTTTCCCGCGCCCCATCCAACGCGCTGATGATAAAGCTGCAGCCTCTGTTACACGTACTAACTCCATAGATAAACTTCTCTCCACGATAATCCCTCTCCTTTAAGTCTTTATATTTCTGCCGTATTTTGTGAACCGTGTTTTTCTATAAAGTGTACTTCCGCAAGTAGTGATGCTTCACTTCCCCTTGCGGAAGTATCACTTATGCGTTCTTCATTTCTTCAATTTCTTGCTTTGTCATTTGTTCTCGCCAAATGTTTGCTCCAAGCCCTTTAAGCTTGTCCACTATATTCTCATAACCTCGATCAATATGCTCCAGTCCTGTTACTTCTGTAATTCCATCTGCCATTAATCCTGCAATAACAAGTGCCGCTCCCGCTCGTAAATCACTCGCCTTCACTTTTGCACCTTGCAGTAACACAGGACCAGTTACAATTGCCGAACGACCCTCTACTTTAATTTGAGCATTCATACGACGTAATTCATCAATGTGTTTGAAACGGGCACCGTAAATCGTATCTGTTACAACTCCCGTTCCGTGCGCCTTTGTTAAAAGCGTCGTAAACGGCTGTTGTAAATCTGTTGGAAAACCTGGATATACAAGCGTTTTGATATCAACTACTTTTAACTTTCTATTACCGTTCACCGTAATTTGATCATCGTTCGTTTCAACTTGAACACCAGCTTCTCTTAGCTTTGCAGTAACTGATTCTAAATGCTGAGGAATAACATTATCAACCGTTACTTCTCCTCCTGATGCAGCTCCTAGAATCATATACGTACCAGCTTCAATACGATCTGGGATGATAGTATGGTGACAACCATGTAAAGAGTCCACACCATCTATTCGGATTACATCTGTACCAGCACCTTTAATACGTGCCCCCATGCTTGTTAACAATGTAGCTACATCAATAATCTCAGGCTCTTTCGCTGCATTTTCAATAACAGTTCTACCTTTTGCTCGTACAGCTGCTAGCATAATATTAATCGTAGCTCCTACACTAACAACATCTAAATAAATACGTGCCCCGCGTAGCTTATCTGCTCTTAAATAGATGGCACCTTGTTCATTCGTAACATGTGCACCTAGCGCTTCAAACCCTTTAATATGCTGATCAATCGGCCTCGGTCCTAAATGACATCCACCCGGAAGCCCAATAACAGCTTTTTTAAAACGGCCAAGCATTGCACCCATTAAATAATAAGAAGCGCGCAATTTTTTCACTTTTCCATTTGGCAAAGGCATTGCAACCATGTTAGAAGGATCGACTACCATCTCCTCCTCCTGTCCATAAGTTACTTTCCCTCCAATTTCCTCTAGTAAGTCTCCTAACATTTTCACGTCCGAAATATTAGGGACACCACCAATAGTTACTGGAGTATCTGCTAAAATTGTCGCTGGAATTAATGCAACGGCACTGTTCTTTGCACCACTTACTCGAATTGTTCCATTTAAAGCTCTTCCGCCTTCAATTAGCAATTTTTCCATATTGAGCTCCCTTCTTGTGAATGTATTTACTTTCTATCTTTTTATAGAAAGCTCCCCTTAAGAATCTCAATTACTCTTTCCATCCCAAAACTCAATAAATAGGAAACCATTATCTTCATTTCTCCTGTAGCACGAATAGATAAAGATCAACTATTCATCGAATGCACTTTATCAATTTAGATACGTTATCACATTTATTAATAGGAATATGCACATTATTTTCTATTTAAAAACAAAAATGATAAAATCTTTAGACTTGTTCACGCTTTCATTATACAACGAAAGGAAACCGTCTAAAAGACTAGACGGTTTCCAAAACGGAATTTTATTCTTACGCTTTACCGTTAGAACCGAATTCGCGAATTTTACCAATAACAGTTGCTTTGATAGCGTCGCGGCCAGGTCCGATAAATTTACGAGGATCGTAAACTTCTTGGTCTTTGTTTAATACTTCACGAACAGCTTTTGTAAACTCGATTTGGTTCTCAGTGTTTACGTTGATTTTTGAAGTACCTAAAGAGATAGCTTTTTCGATATCAGCAGTTGGGATACCAGTACCACCATGTAATACTAAAGGTACGCCAGTGAAGTCACGAACTTGTTCCATTTCAGCGAATCCTAAGTTAGGCTCACCTTTGTAAGGACCGTGTACAGAACCTAAAGCTGGAGCTAGGCAATCGATACCTGTTGCTTCAACAAGGTGCTTACACTCTGCTGGGTCAGCGTAAATTACGCCTTCAGCGATTACGTCGTCTTCTTGTCCGCCAACTGTTCCAAGCTCAGCTTCAACAGATACGTTACGAGCGTGTGCGTATTCTACTACTTGTTTAGTAGTTTCAACGTTTTCTTCGAATGGGTGGTGAGAAGCGTCGATCATTACAGATGTGAAACCTGCATCGATTGCTTCTTTACATTTTTCGAAGCTTGAACCATGATCAAGGTGAATCGCTACAGGAACAGTGATGTTCATTTCTTCGATTAAAGCTTTAACCATAGCTACAACTGTTTTGAAACCAGTCATATGACGAGCTGCACCCTCAGATACACCTAGGATTACAGGAGATTTTTCTTCTTCCGCAGCAGCTAAGATAGCTTGAGTCCACTCTAAGTTGTTCATGTTGAATTGACCAACTGCGTATTTTCCTTCTAGTGCTTTGTTTAGCATTTCTTTCATAGAAACTAAAGGCATGGTGAATCCTCCTAAAAAACGTTTTTTGTATCCGATAAGTTCTTATCGCTGGTAGTATGACCAGAATAAGGTAAAATATGTATATATACATACCGGACTTTTTTCTACACTCAATAGGATAACAACTTGTACTCAAAAACTCAACCGTATTCACCTGCACAATAGTCCATGTAAACGCTTTTTTCCATATTTTTTATAAAAAATTCATTTTTACGCCTCTACAGCGAGCTCATTTCTCACAGCTTGACGAATTTCATCAATATCAAATGGTTTAGCAAAATGCATTAAAGCACCTAAATCTTTTGCTTCTTGGATCATATCAAGCTCTCCATAAGCAGTCATTAAAATTACTTTAATACTCTCATCAATTTCTTTTACATGCTTTAAAATCTCTATACCATCCATACCTGGAATCTTCATATCTAACACAACTAAATCTGGATTATCTTTTTTCACGATATCTAAAGCTTGAAATCCATTTGCTGCTTGGAATGTCTGATAACCTTCTTTTTGGAACACTTCATGTAATAACACACGAATGCCATATTGATCATCAACGATTAAAATTTTCCCTTCCATAACTCCCAACCTTTCTGTGTAAGTACAAGATTTAAAGCTTCTTATATCTTAACGATTAATTTTCGCTATTCTTTGGCAAATTCCTTCCTATTCTTTCTTATTTTACCGTTTCCTATTTTGTTATGCCACCATTCAATTTCACCTTTCTAAAAAAATACACTATAATGAAAGCCGGTAAACACGTACGAAGGGAGTAACATTATGTTAAAAATTTTTTCAACTCAATTAAGTGGTTATTTCTCCAGAGTTTCTCAAAAAGAGGAAATGAATATAGAAGATAGCGCCCGTCTACTTGCTCAAGCATTAATTGGCGAAGGTTTCATTTATTTACATGGTACAAATGAAATGGAGGGTGTCGTTGCTGAAGCACTATTCGGTGCTGAACCAATGAAGCAAGCAAAACGATTATTTGAAAATGGTAAAGAAGTAGAAGTAACTTCTGCAGATCGTGTACTTCTTATTAGCCGTTTTTCAACAGATGAAGAAGTTGTAGCAATAGCAAAAAGACTACAAGCAGATGGACACTCTATTGTCGGCATTTCTGCTCTTCAAGAAGGTACGGAATCACTCGAACGATATACAGACGTACATATTGATACAAAACTGTTAAAAGGTCTTATTCCAGACGATGAAGGTAATCGCTACGGATTCCCAAGTTTAATAGTAGCTTTATTTGCTTATCACGGAATCAAATTTACAATCGATGAAATGTTAAATGAATATTAAAAAAAGCGCCTTATTTCAGGCGCTTTTTTTATTACTTGCTCTCTTTATTCGTAATAGAAGCTCTTACGAAGTCATGGAACAATGGTTGTGGACGGTTTGGACGAGAAACAAGTTCTGGGTGGAACTGTGCTGCCACGAACCAAGGGTGGTCTTTTAATTCAATGATTTCAACTAGACGGCCGTCTGGGCTTGTACCAGAGAATACAAATCCTTCTTTTTCCATATCCGGACGGAACTGATTGTTGAACTCATAACGATGACGATGACGCTCATATACAACCGGCTCATTATAAGCATTGTAAGCATTTGTTTCTTCAGCAAGCTTACATGGGTATAGACCAAGACGAAGTGTACCACCTAGGTCCTCTACATCTTTTTGTTCTGGTAATAAGTCGATGATTGCATATGGTGTGTCAGGGTTGATTTCAGAAGAGTTAGCACCTTCTAAACCTAATACATTACGTGCGAATTCGATTGATGCAAGTTGCATACCTAAGCAAATTCCTAAGAATGGAACTTTGTTTTCACGAGCATATTGAATCGCAACGATTTTACCTTCTACACCACGATCGCCGAAGCCACCTGGTACAAGGATACCATCTGTATCGCCAACTAATTCTTTTACGTTTTCTGCTGTTACATGCTCAGCATTTACCCATTTTACTTCTACATCTGTGTCGAATGAGTAACCAGCATGACGAAGTGCTTCTACAACAGAAATATAAGCATCTTGAAGTTCTACATATTTACCAACAAGAGCGATTTTTGTTTTCTTAGAAAGATTACGCACTTTGTTAACTAGCGCAGTCCACTCTGTCATATCTGCAGCTGGATTGTCTAATTTTAAGTGATCACAAACGATTTGGTCCATGTTTTGTTCTTGAAGAGATAATGGAACCGCATATAAAGTATCTGCATCGCGAGCTTCGATAACTGCTTTTGTATCGATGTCACAGAATAATGCAAGCTTGTCTTTCATATCTTGAGAAACAGGCATTTCTGTACGAACAACGATAATGTTTGGTTGAATACCTAAGCTACGAAGTTCTTTAACACTATGTTGTGTTGGTTTTGTCTTCATTTCACCCGCTGCTTTTAAGTATGGGATTAACGTACAGTGAATGTACATTACATTGTCACGACCGATGTCGCTCTTAATTTGACGGATTGCTTCTAAGAATGGTAGAGACTCGATATCACCAACAGTTCCACCGATTTCTGTAATAACAACATCCGCATTTGTTTCACGGCCAGAACGATATACGCGCTCTTTAATTTCGTTAGTAATGTGAGGAATAACTTGAACTGTTCCTCCTAAATATTCACCGCGACGCTCTTTTTGAAGAACTGAAGAGTAAATTTTACCTGTTGTTACGTTGCTGTATTTGTTTAAGTTAATGTCGATGAAACGCTCATAGTGACCAAGGTCTAAGTCAGTTTCAGCGCCATCATCTGTTACGAATACCTCACCGTGTTGGTATGGGCTCATAGTCCCTGGGTCTACGTTAATGTATGGATCAAACTTTTGAATCGTTACGTTTAAACCACGATTTTTTAAAAGTCTTCCAAGAGATGCTGCTGTAATACCTTTTCCTAAAGACGATACTACACCGCCTGTTACAAAAATATACTTAGTCATGAAAAAGCTCCCTTCTACTCTGTTGTTATATAATCACCGTTGCAAAGCGCAACGTATGTAGATAACACTGTATCCATCTTATTGTTAGACTCTTTTTATTTTCTAAACAAAAAACAAAAAAGAAAATTGCTCCCCTCATCACAAAAAGTAATAAGTAGGGAGCAATTTTCTTTTATATTTACACTTTAAAAGTATTATCGTCCTTTTTTAAAGAGCCCAAAAATGATTCTACATGGACGATAATGAAAAGTCAAGAACTACAGTTCTTCCTCTTCTTCTTCTTCAGTTTCATCATACTCAAGTTCTTCTTCAGCGAAGTCGTCGTCATCTTCGTCTAAATCATCAAGATCGTCGTCATCTCCGTCTTCTTCTTCAAGAACCTTGTCCAAATCTTCTACATCGTCTTCATCTTCACTTACGTCTGCATCGTCGAAGTCATCTTCGTCTTCTTCAATGTAGTCGTCAAAACCGTCTTCTTCAACTTTACGTTTCTTCTTCGGTTTTGGTTGAGGCAAGATTTCTTCATCAATTTGCTCATATGGGTACCAGCTGCGTAGTCCCCAACGATTTTCTCCTAAATTAATGAAACGTCCATCGATGTTTAAGTCTGTATAAAATTGTGCGATTTTCGCATTAACTTGCTCTTGAGATAGTCCCAGCACTTGAGCGATTTCTTGAACCAACTCGTTGAATGTCGTTGCTTGTTTTTTATCCCCTAAAACGCTATGTACAACTTCAATCATTGAACATTCTTTTAGCTCTTCTGGTGAATATTGCTTAAAATCCACTTATGCGGCACTTCCTTTCATCAAATATAACCTTATATATAACGGCCTGCTTAAAAAAATCCATACTATTCATTATAAACAAAAGTCGCACAAATATGCTACAAAAAAAACGGGAAACTTTTATAGGGTAGTAAAATTATAATTTGTCTGTTCCTTATTTCGGAAGCATATGGGCCCCTTGCAATACATACCTAATTTGCATTTCTGTATATTCTTCGAGCGTATACAGTTTTTGCAGCGCCCAGCGTCTAAATCCCCACATCTGTCCTTGTATAAAAATATTATGCGCAAGAAGCTGTATTTCTTTTTTATTTAATGTAAATGTTCCATTTTCCGTACACTGTTCTAAAATATTCTCGAACATTCCTACCATTTGAAACTCCTTTTCTAATACATACGGAAGTGATTCTTTCGGTAAAAAGCGTACCTCTTGATACATTATCAATACTTCTTCCTGTAATTCGTCCATCACTTTAAAGTAATTCGTTATTGCTATCTTTAAACTTTCTATACTCCCTTTTTCTGTACACACTACTTCCTCTAATCTTTCTTTTACATGTTCATATATACTATCACAAACTAAATATAAAACATCATCTTTGGTACGAATGTACTCATAAAGTGTCCCTATACTAAACCCAGCCGCTTTTGCAATCTCTCTCGTTGTTGTACGCGGAAATCCTTTTTGTTTAAACAGTTGCACCGCACCTTTAATCATTTGTTCACGTCTTAACGCAACTAATTTTTCATCTTTCACCGATGCATGCACATTATGTTTAACCATTCCCTTCACCTCTCTCTATTATTTTTTGGAAGGAAAAAGCGTAGGAAAATACCTACGCTTTCGTTCCTACTTCGTTAACATACGAGAAATTACAAGCCTCTGAATCTCTTGTGTTCCTTCATATATTTGTGTAATCTTTGCATCTCGCATATAACGCTCTACTGGATAATCTTTCGTATAACCGTAACCACCAAATACTTGCACCGCTTCAGTCGTCACCTTCATCGCTGCATCGCCTGCAAATACTTTTGACATCGCTGATTCTTTTCCATACGGAAGCCCTTCTGATTCAAGCCAAGCCGCTTGATATGTTAAAAGGCGTGCTGCTTCTACATCTGTTGCCATATCCGCAAGTTTAAAGCCAATCCCTTGCTGCGCCGCAATTGGTTTTCCAAACTGATGGCGCTCCCTTGCATATTCTACAGAAGCATCTAAAGCCCCTTGTGCAATACCAACAGCTTGCGCCGCAATACCGTTACGACCTCCATCTAATGTTTGCATCGCAACTTTAAACCCTTGCCCCTCTCCTCCAAGTAGATTCTCTACAGGAATACGGCAATCTTCAAACATAATTTCAGTCGTTGGTGAAGAGCGAATCCCTAGCTTGCTCTCCTTCTTCCCAACTGAAAATCCCGGTGTATCACTTTCTACAATAAATGCACTCGTACCGCGCTGCTTCGATTCAGGATCAGTTAGCGCAAAAACAACATAAATATCAGCAATACCACCATTAGTGATAAATATTTTTGATCCATTTAATACATAATGGTCTCCATCTCTTTTAGCAATCGTCTTCATTCCACCAGCATCCGATCCAGATCCTGGTTCCGTTAAGCCGTATGCACCAATTTTCTTCCCTTCAGCCATCGGTCGTAAAAACTTTTGCTTTTGCTCTTCCGTCCCAAATTTAAAAATTGGCCATCCCGCAAGTGAAGTATGCGCAGACAGTGTTACACCTGTTGAAGCACAAACGCGAGATAATTCTTCAATAGCGATTACGTATGCTAAGTAATCGCTTCCAATTCCGCCGTACTCTTCAGGCCATGGAATACCAGTTAAACCAAGCTCTGCCATTTGATCAAATAACTTTCGATCAAATCGCTCTTCTTCGTCACGCTCAGCTGCTGTTGGTGCCACTTCATTTTTAGCAAAATCTCGAACCATTTTTCTTATCATTTCATGCTCTTCTGATAGTTTAAAATGCATCTCCGTCTCCCCCTCGCCCTTTTATAAAGCACGGCTAATAACAAGTTTCTGTATTTCACTTGTTCCTTCATATATTTGCGTAATTTTCGCATCACGGAAAAATCGTTCTACTGGATAGTCTTTCGTATAACCGTAACCACCAAATACTTGCACCGCCTCAATCGCGACTTCAACCGCTGTCTTAGAAGCAAATAATTTCGCAATAGATGCTTCTTTACCGCATGGTAATCCTTGTGCCCTAAGAGATGCCGCTCTATATACGAGTAACCTTGCTGCCTCGACACTTGTTGCCATATCTGCAAGCTTGAAGCCAATCCCTTGCTGCGCCGCAATTGGTTTTCCGAATTGCTCACGTTCTTTCGCATAATCAATTGCACAGCCAAGCGCCGCTTCAGCAATTCCTAACGCCTGCGCACCGATTCCAATTCGCCCAACATCTAAATTCGCCATCGCCACTTTGAATCCTTGTCCTTCTTCCCCAAGTAAATTCTCAGCTGGCACTTTCATATCTTCAAAAGTAAGTTGTACTGTACGAGAACCGAGAAGTCCCATCTTATGTTCATCTTTTCCAATGATTAAACCAGGTGTATCTTTCTCTACTATAAATGCAGAAATACCACTTTTTCCTGCCTCTGGATTTGTAGAAGCGAATACAATGTATGTACTTGCTTCACCACCATTTGTAATAAACACTTTCGATCCATTAATAATATAATGATCACCTTTTTTCACAGCTCTTGATTTCAAACTCCCTGCATCTGATCCTGCATTTGGCTCTGTTAAAGCAAATGCACCTAAATATTCCCCGGTTGCAAGTTTAGAAACATATTTTTTCTTCTGTTCTTCTGTTCCGAAATATAAAATCGGATTCATTCCAACTGACGTATGTACAGCTAAAATTACACCAACTGTTGCACTTACCTTTGAGATTTCCTCAATTGCTAGAATGTAAGAAATAAAGTCCATTTCTGCCCCGCCGTATTTTGCAGGCGCTGGAATACCCATTAATCCAAGCTCACCCATCTTTTGCAAAATCGCTTTCGGGAACACCCCTTGTTCCATACTAGGAACAAAGGGGGCTATTTCCTTCTGTGCAAAATCCCGAACCATTTTCCTCATCATTTGCTGCTCTTCATTAAAACGAAAGTTCATATATTCCGCCTCCATTTGCTATATATCCTTTAAATAATTTGGTAAGACCACTATGTTGTAACAAAGGGGGCATTTATTCGTAAACGTAGAATCCACGACCTGTTTTACGCCCTAACCATCCTGCATTCACATACTTACGTAATAATGGACATGGGCGATATTTACTATCTCCTAACCCTTCATGCAACACTTCCATAATGTATAAACACGTATCTAAACCGATAAAATCAGCGAGTGTCAAAGGCCCCATCGGATGGTTCATACCAAGCTTCATGACTTCATCAATTGCTTCTTTCGTCGCTACACCTTCATATAACGTATAAATTGCTTCGTTAATCATCGGTAGTAAAATGCGGTTTGATACAAAACCTGGGAAATCATTCACTTCAACTGGTACTTTCCCAATTTTTTTCGTAATATCTTCAATTGCTTCATATACCGCATCATCGGTAGCCAAACCACGAATAATCTCAACAAGCTTCATAACTGGAACTGGATTCATAAAGTGCATACCGATTACTTTTTCCGGACGCTTCGTTACCGCTGCAATTTCTGTAATTGGCAGAGATGACGTATTCGTCGCTAAAATTGCGTGTTCTGGAGCAATTTCATCTAGATTCGCAAAGATTTTCTTTTTAATATCCATTTTCTCAACAGCTGCTTCAATAATAAGATCCGCTTCTTTCACACAATCTAAATCAAGCGTTACTGTAAGACGATTTAATGTCGCTTCCTTCTCTTCTTCCTTCATGCGTCCTTTTTCTACTTGGCGCGCTAAGTTTTTCGTAATGATAGCCATTCCTCTATCTAATTGCTCTTGCTTTAAATCTTGTACCTTCACGTCATATCCTGCCATTGCACATACTTGTGCAATTCCTGATCCCATTTGCCCTGCACCAATTACAACAATGTTTTGTACACCCATTTTTTCTTCCCCCTTAATTGTTAATAAATTTTATACCCTCGAACTTTAATTAATGGACTTCAATCATCACTGCGTCCCCTTGACCGCCACCGCTACAAATCGAAGCAATTCCAATTCCGCCGCCGCGCTGCTTAAGTGCATGGATTAGTGTAACGATAATGCGCGCTCCGCTTGCTCCAATTGGATGTCCCATCGCTACCGCGCCGCCATTTACATTCAATTTTTCCGGATCAATTCCTGCGATTTCTGTACTTGCAATTGCTACCGCTGCAAATGCTTCATTAATCTCGAATAAATCGATGTCTTCAATTTTCTTGCCTGTTTTTTCAAGCAATGCGTTAATTGCATAACCTGGCGTTCTTGGGAAATCTTTAGATTCCACTGCAATTGCTGTATGCGCCAAAATTGTCGCTAATGGCTTTCTTCCTTCTTGCTTCGCTCTGTCTTCGCTCATTAATACAAGTGCGGCACCACCATCATTTAGTCCCGGCGCATTACCAGCTGTCACCGTCGCTGTCTTATCAAATACAGGTTTTAACTTTGCTAACTTTTCAATCGTTGTATCTTCACGTGGCGCCTCATCCTTTGCAACGACAATAGGATCGCCTTTTCTTTGCGGAATCGTTACTGGCACGATTTCCTCTTCAAAACGCCCTTCTTTATGCGCTGAAACCGCACGCTGATGGCTACGATATGCCCATTCATCTTGCGCTTCGCGAGAAATTCCATCTTCCTTCGCAACTTCTCCGCCATAAACGCCCATGTGTGTACCTGAAAATGCGCATGTTAAACCGTCAGCAACGTTTAAATCAACAACTTCGTTGTTACCCATTCTGTATCCCCATCTTGCTCCGCGTAAAATGTAAGGACTGTTACTCATCGACTCCATACCGCCGGCTACAATCAGTGATTGATCGCCAGTACGAATAATCTGATCCGCTAACGTAACCGCACGAAGTCCTGATGCACAAACTTTATTCACTGTTTCCGTCTGCACTTCCCAAGGGATTCCAGCAGCCCTCGCAGCTTGGCGCGATGGAATTTGCCCCTGTCCACCTTGAATAACCGTTCCAAATATAACTTCTTCAACATCACTAGCCGCAACATTTGCTCTTTCAAGCGCTGCTTTAATTGCAATTCCTCCAAGTTCCGTCGCTTTTACATCTTTTAAAGATCCTCCAAATTTTCCAACTGGTGTTCTTGCAGCACTTAAAATAACTGTTTTACTCATGTTTCTTTCCCCCATTTCATTTTTTAACACTGAGCGCTCGCTCGGTATCCCTACGTTGAGAAGAGGTGCAATCATTGCACCTCTTTCTAAAGTTGTATACATTCTTACAAATTACATCGCTTCTTTTTTCTGTCCGATAACAGATCGTTCTAAAATCTCTGTCACATCAAGAGTTTGAACTTTCTCTTCTACCTCTTTCGCTTTCGTTCCATCACTGATCATCGTTAAGCAATATGGACAACCTGTACCAATAATCGATGGCTGTACAGCTAATGCTTGTTCTGTACGAGCAACGTTAATACGTGAACCTGTTGTTTCTTCCATCCACATTAAGCCACCACCTGCGCCACAGCACATTCCCGTTTCACGGTTACGTGCCATTTCTACAAGATTCACTCCAGGAATCGCTTTCAAAATGTCACGTGGCGCTTCATACACTTCGTTGTATCTTCCTAAATAACAGGAATCATGGTACGTAACTGTTTCTTCAATAGCGTGAACAGGCTTTAAGCGCCCTTCTTTCACCCACTGAGCTAACAATTCTGTATGATGATAGACTTCTGCTTGCAAGCCAAAGTCCGGATACTCATTTTTAAATGTGTTATAAGCATGAGGATCAATCGTAACGATCTTCTTCACTCCTGCCTTTTCAAATTCTTCGATATTCTTTGTCGCCATCTCTTGGAATACAAATTCATTTCCAAGGCGGCGTGGTGTATCTCCAGAATTCTTTTCTTTATTACCGAGAATTGCGAATGAAATGCCTGCTTCGTTCATTAACTTCGCAAACGATATCGCAATCTTCTGACTACGATTGTCGTATGATCCCATTGAACCAACCCAGAATAAATACTCGAATTCCTCCCCAGCTTTTGATTTTTCTTTTACAGTTGGAACTGTTACTTCGTCATCACCTTGGCGCCATGTTTCACGCTCTTTACGGTTCAGCCCCCACGGATTTCCTTGACGCTCGATATTTGTCATCGCGCGTTGTGCTTCCGCGTCCATTTTCCCTTCAGTCAAAACGAGATATCGACGTAAATCAATAATTTTATCAACATGCTCATTCATAACTGGGCATTGATCTTCACAGTTACGACACGTTGTACATGCCCAAATCTCTTCTTCTGTAATAACATCTCCGATTAAACTCGGATCGTAAGCGAGCGTTGTAGACGCTGATTCTTGTTGTCCTTTTCCAGCTGCCATCATCGCTAACTGATTTCCTTGTGTATTATTGAAGGCAACTACTGGAACCCACGGTGCTTTTGATGTTACCGCAGCTCCTTTATCAGTTAAATGATCGCGAAGTTTTAAAATTAAGTCCATCGGCGATAACATTTTTCCTGTTCCTGTTGCAGGACACATATTTGTACAACGGCCACACTCTACACAAGCGTATAAGTCAATAAGTTGATTTTGTCTAAAGTCTTCAATTTTACCAACACCAAATGTTTCTTGCGTTTCATCTTCAAAATCAATCTTTTCAAGCTTTCCTGGGTTTGAAAGACGACCGAAGAATACATTAGCTGGTCCTGCAATTAAATGCGCATGTTTTGATTGTGGAACATACACTAAAAACGTTAACAAAATTAGTAAATGCACCCACCAAGAAAAATAGAACACTGAAATGGCTACGGTTTCATTTATCCCGCTAAAAACGTAAGCGATTGCAGAAGCAATTGGTTCACTCCATGAAAGCTCCTCGCCATGCCATATAAGTCCCATACCGTTACCAAGTAGCACAGAAATCATTAAACCACCGATAAAGATAAGAACAAGACCTGATTTGAAGTTACGTTTTAAACGAACAAGCTTTTCTACATAACGTCTATGAAAAGCCCAAAATACTGCAATTAAAATAACAAGTGTGACAATTTCCTGGAAGAATGTAAATGCAGGGTATAGTGGTCCAAGTGGAAGATGTGATCCTGGTGCGAGTCCTTTCCAAACGAAGTCAATTGCTCCAAATTGGACAAGAATAAATCCGTAAAAGAACATAACGTGAATGATGCCGCTTTTCTTATCTTTCAGCAGCTTTTTCTGACCGAAAACATTGACCTTAAGGAGATCCCAACGCTCTTTAAAACGACGGTCAAACTCAATTTTTTTTCCTAATTGTATGTAGGCCATTCTCGTTCGTATAAGATATACAAACAAATATCCTGCATAAGCAATAACAGCAATGGCAGCCAGCCAATTAATAATCAGTAAGCTATTCATTTTTATGCTACCCCTCTCTTTGTAAGCCCTCTTTCTTTTTGAATCTTCAAAAATATATAATTTTCTGAATTATATCCCCTATCCCCATTATATAATGAGTGAGCATTCAGTCAACAGTTTTTTGTTATAGAACAACACATTTTTTCATAAAGCTGTTTATTTCGGTGAAACTATAAAGTGAAACTTTAATCAGTAGGGGCGGTTCTTCCCCCGCTGATTATTAGTTGAACCAATCGGGCTTTTACGGGCAGTTGATTTCCAAACTAACTTCTACTTATCCAACAGTTTTTGAGGTGGGAAGCTTACTGCCCGTTAAAACGGGATAAAGTGAAACTTTAACCAGTACAACATCTATCCTCTAAAGAAATTTATAATAACAGCCGTGCTACCCATATCATTTGTAACACACTGAAGGTGAAAAGAATGCGAAGGAGGGAATTCACTGATGCTCTACTTATCTCTTTTGTTAATATCCGTTGCTCTTTGGATTACAATTGACCTTTCATACGGGCGACTTCTTCATTTAAAACGAGTAAGCTCTCGCACTTTCCCTTTACGTCAAAGTGATTTTCGCCTTTATACATACGGGAAAGATTTATATGACGCTTTATTTACTGACATAAAACAAGCACAGCACCACATTCATATTTTATTCTTCATTGTAAAAAACGATAAAATCAGTCGTGAATTTTTAAAATTGTTGATTGATAAGGCTCAGGAAGGAATTGAAGTACGACTTTTACTTGATCGATTTGGCAGCCATTCTTTATCAAACGAAGCTATTCGCTCCCTGCAAAAACATGGTGTATCTTTTTCATTTTGTCATAAGGTAAAATTTCCTCTTCCTTTCTTTTCTGCCAATCAAAGAAATCATAGAAAAATTACAGTGATTGATGGGAAAACCGGCTATATCGGGGGATTTAATATTGGCGAAGAGTATCTAGGGCATAATGAACACTTAGGATTATGGCGAGACTATCATTTACGTCTTACAGGAGAAGGGGTTCAAGATTTACAAAAGCAATTTTTACATGATTGGTTTGATGATACGAAACAGAATTTATTGGATGCTTCTCTTTATTTTCCAAAACAACAACCAGGTACCATCCTGCATCAATTTATTCCGACTGATGGTGCTTATTTACAGCATACTTTTTTACATTTAATTAACGCGGCAAAAAAAGAAATCTGTATCGGTACACCATATTTCATTCCTGGAAAAAAAATTATGAATGCCTTATTAAAAGCAAGAGAAAGAGGGGTTCAAATCACAATTCTTGTTCCAGAAAAAGCTGATCACCCTCTCGTTCGGGAAGCAAAATTCCCGTACTGCCGAAAATTAATACAAGCTGGTTGCAATATTTATGCATTTCAACAAGGGTTTTTTCACGCCAAAATTATTATAGTGGACGATGATATTTGTGATATCGGAACGGCAAACTTTGATATGAGAAGTTTATATATTAATCATGAAATAAACTGCCTGTTATATAATAAACATTTCATTCAAACAGTAAAAAATAAATTCCATGAAGATCTAGAGAATGCATCCGTACTTTCCTATAGCGATGTAAACCCGCCTTCTCTTATCGATAGAGGAAAGGAATGGATTGGAACAATGTTTGCTTTCTTTTTATAGGAAAGACAATGAATAAAAGAGGTGTATCTCATATGATTATACGGTTTGGATATGTCTCACATGCAATGGCACTCTGGGACTGTTCTCCTGCCAAAACAATGACGTTTACAAGCTTTAAGAAACTTAGCAAGCAAGAACGAGAAGACAAACTGTACCATATTATAAGGCAAAATTTAGAGCACACAATACGTATCCTTCATTACAATATAGCACATGAAATCCCACTATATCGCCTATCGTCTTCCATCGTCCCACTTGCAACACATCCCGAAGTCGAGTTTGACTATATTGGGGTATTCACACCACTTTGGCATAAAATAGGGGCTTTAATTAAAGAACACAATTTACGAATAAGTTTTCATCCGAATCAATTTACGCTATTTACAAGCGACAAACCACATATTACTACTAACGCTATTACGGATATGACTTATCATTATAAAATATTGGATGCTATAGGCATTGCAGATTCTTCTTACATTAATATTCATGTAGGTGGAGCCTATGGAAATAAAGAAAAGGCAATTGAGCGCTTCCATGAAAACATAAAAAAACTTCCTACACATATAAAAAAACAAATGACTCTTGAAAACGATGATAAAACCTATACAACCGCTGAAACTTTATCAATTTGCAAAAAAGAAAATATCCCATTTGTATTTGATTATCATCATCATATGGCCAATCTTTGCGAAGAACCACTAGAAGAGTTGCTTCCTGCAATTTTTGAAACTTGGTCACATACAAATATCTCTCCTAAAGTTCACATTTCCTCCCCGAGATCGGAAAAAGAATTTAGGGCCCATGCTGAATATATCGATTTAGAGTTTATTAAGCCTTTCTTACACATTGCGAAAAAAAACAATCATAATTTCGATATTATGATTGAAAGTAAACAAAAAGACTTAGCACTATTCCAATTAATAGATGAACTTTCTGCTATAAGAGGAATGAAAAGAATAGGTGGTGCAAAGTTACAGTGGTAAATTGTAACTTTGCACCATTTTTTCAAAAAAGTAATTTTTATAGTAAAAAATATTCTATTTTATATGCTATTATTTAAATTAGCATTTTCTCCCCGAGATTCAACTTTATTGAAACGGAGTCACAATATGATTAATCAAAAAAAGTATATACAATCTGTCATAATATACATATTTATATTTGCTCTTTGGATATTCCTTATACCAAATGAGACGAATATAAAAGAAATCGGGATTCTTTTCTTATTCTGTTTCGCTGCACTTTTTTCTTGCTATTGCTTATGTAAAGCGATTAGAAAAATGACGCATGGTGATAAATTATTTTGGATTTTATTATTATGTACTTGTCTATGTGGGTTAGCTATGGAGATAACTTTATTTCTTCCTTCACTTTCTATTCATAAGCAAGTTATATTCTCATATAAAGCATTACCTTTTTTTATCATACAATATGTTTTACTCTTTGTTGGATTTGCTATAAAGTTTATAAAAATTTACTCTATTAAGGGTCTTGCTCAATTTTCATTCGATAGCATCTTTATTGTTATTATGAACATTTATTTCACTTTAACTTTTATCTTGGACCTTTCAAACTTCCGTATGTTAACAAAGGAAACTTGGATTTTAATTGGCTATTTCATTGCACAATCATTAGTAATTTACGCCGTTATTAGTCTATATAGAAGAGAACAATATTCTTCGAGTAGAATCGCATTAATTATCGGTTTCACTATTATACTCGTATACGGTTACATTCATCTGTTTCAATTAAATTTTGGGATGAAAACTTCTCCTGAATTTAATTATTTAATACACACTGCTTCTATTTTATTAATTGGACTTTCTTCCATACTATATATCTTGGATAAACCAATGCAACATGAAACGAAAGCAAAATATTATCGATTCGATTATGTACGTTTTATACTACCTTATTTTAGTATAATTATTACTTTTTCCTTTATTATCATTCAACCTTGGGATGATAAATTTATGTTAATTGGTCTCGTATTATCACTTATTTTGTTATTCTTGCGGCAACTTTACATGTGGAAAGATAATCAAGCACTAATCCTTACATATGAACAGTTGACTACACAACTAGAGGACGAAGTTGAAGAAGGTGCATTTGCATTATCAAAAAGTGAACAACGCTATAAGTCTTTATTCGAAGATCATCCCGATGCCGTTTTCTCTTTAAATATGAATGGCATTTTTCAACAATCTAATAAGGCATGCGAAAGCTTATTTACTGCCTATTATTGCGAAGTGGCAAGCTATTCTCTGCTACACTTCATTGATTCAAAAGACCACGAACTACTGAAGAAGGCTTTACAAATAACAAAGGAAGGTAGGCCACAAACGTTAGAAGTTCGTACAAAAGAACAAGAAGGCTATTATTATTATCTTCATATTACACTTATCCCTACTTTTATAAACAAAGAAGTGGTCGGAATGTTTGGGATAGCGCGTGATATTACAACTTTATATGAAAAACAAAAACAAGTAGAGCATTTAGCCTTTCACGATGCACTTACTGGATTACCAAATCGCCGAAAGTTCGAAAAAGATTTAAAAGCCATTTTAAATACAGCCCAAACTAACGCAAATGATGTTGCCGTCATATTCCTTGATTTAGATCGATTTAAAAAAATTAACGATAGACTTGGTCATGACGTCGGAGATTTATTATTAATTGAAGTAGCAAAAAGATTACGCGGTTGCTTGCGTTCAAAAGATATCGTCGCTCGCCAAGGTGGAGATGAGTTTACAATTCTATTACCAGAAATGTACTCAGAAAAAAGTGCAATTTTTATAGCTGAACAGATTTTAACTATTTTAAACAAACCATTCTTCATTCAAGGCGAAGAACTCTCTATTACACCAAGTATCGGAATTGCGATGTACCCTGATTATGGAACTAATGTAAATGAGTTAATGAAAAATGCTGATATGGCTATGTACCGTGCGAAAGCAAATGGAAAAAACAGATTTGTTTTCTTCTCAAAAGAAATGAGTATCGCTCAAAATGAAATTCAATTCTTAGAAGGTGAACTTTCAAAAGCATTACAACAAAATGAATTTTTCCTTGAATACCAGCCACAAGTAAGCACAAAAACAAAACAAATTATCGGTTTTGAAGCATTAATACGTTGGAAGCATCCAAAACTCGGTATCGTATCTCCTGCCCAATTTATCCCTCTAGCAGAGGAAACTGGTTTTATTATTGAACTTGGCAATTGGATTTTACGTACTGCCTGCTTAGAGGCAAAAAGATGGCATAATCAAGGTTTTTCTCACTTAAAAGTTGGTGTAAATTTATCTGTTGTTCAATTTAACCATGCAGATTTAATCCCAACTATTTCAAAGGTGTTGGAAGAAACAGAACTGAAACCAGAAGCACTAGATATTGAAATTACGGAAAGCATCGCAATTAATCAAAATCAATCTGTAGTTGCAAAACTAGAACAACTTCAAAATCTCGGTATTCAAATTTCAATCGACGACTTTGGAACTGGTTATAGTTCTTTAGCTTATTTAACAAAATATCCAATCAACACATTAAAAATCGCTCGAGAGTTTATTTGTGGAATTACAACTAGCCCTTTAGAAGAAGCAATTGTCTCTTCCATTATTACACTATCAAAAGAACTAAATTTAGAAGTGATTGCAGAAGGTGTAGAAACAGAAGAAGAATGGAAATTTTTACATAAACAAAATTGTGATCACATTCAAGGATTCTTTATTAGCAAACCTGTTTCTAGTAAAGACGTTTGGATGTTACTCCATAAAAAAACAACCGTCTAAGTAAGACGGTTGTTTTTTAGAACTCAAAAGGTACTTCATTAGCTAATTGTATCTCTTGATTATTATGAGAAATTATTTGGTTTTTCTCTAATGCTGTATCTCCTAATGAAATACCCCATGCCATCGCTAACGTTAGTAAACTACCAATAAGTAGTTTTTTCATATTCCATCACCCGCATTTTTTCTTTAAATATATCATGAAAAATTATCCAGACTTTATGCAATTATGCATATTTGTTCTTTATGTCTTTTTTATTTCTTCATTTTTTTTATAAGTGATTCTTTTAATTCATGGTTTCCTAATATATCAAAAAAGAAGCATGCTTTTTCGTAAGCATCTTCAATTTCTGCTCTATCACACCCAAGTTTTGCTAAGCATTCACCTTTTCGAAAGTATAACTGTCCAATCAATGTCATACTGTTAATTCGACAAGATAGGTCAATGGCTTTATTTGCGTGACAAAGCGCTTCTTCGTATTGATTGTCTATGTATAATGCTTTTGCATGATTATGTCTCACCTTCACATCAAACTCTTTATTATCATGCAATGCCTCTAATTGTTTTAATATATTTTCAAACAAATCAATACCCTGCTTCAAATAGCCGTTTTCAGCATAAATGTTTGCAATTGCGTTTTCAATATAAAGGTTCTGATATACATCTATTCCTACCAGTTGTTGATTGAGCAATTTCTTTAATTCTAAAATGCAATATTCGTAATCGATTTTTTTCAATACGTAAGCAGCTACATAATATTGCCATTGAAGAAATTGCTGAAGCTCGGGATGATATTCTTCCTTTTTCAATTCATTGCATACTCTATTATAAATTTCTTTATATTTTTTTTGCTTACAAAGCAGAATAATTTGATCTTTTAACTGCTTATTCCTCTCAATATCAGAATAAATAAGTACCTCATAAAAATGAATGATGGGAACTTGTAATTTTGCTGCAATACCTTGCAATATATCCATACTTGGGTATACCGCGCCCGATTCAATTCGACTTACTTCCGATTGATGACATATGTTCTCGGATAACTGTTTTTGTGTTAATCCTCTCATCACCCTAATTTTCTTAATTTCACTTCCTAATTTTTCTGCGTGCATACTTACTCACCATCCCATTATAACAATCTAATTTTTTAAGTTGTCATACCACTACAATAATGTGAATTCGACAATTTTTGATATGAAATAATGCATAATATATATATAATTCGGCAAATTTTTCATACAATTCATCTCACATACAATAATAGATTAGGAGTGTTATAGATGAATTATAGAAAACTTGCTAGTGCTTTCGTTACATTCGGTCTTCTTTGCCCTTTATCAACAGAAGCTATTCATGCTCAAGAGTTAGACAAAAGTGCAGTCAAAGTTGAAATTGCTCAGCCTGGTTTAACAATCGGGAAATTAACACAACCTCAAAATGATACGAAAGAAAATATTGCTAAAAAGTATTTAAAAGGTGAGGTAAATGGGGCGAAAGCTCAACAAGAACAAGTCACTACTGAAAAAAATGTAGATTTCCAACCTACAAATAAAGAAACTAAAGAAAATCAAACCGAAGTTCGCCTTGCACAAACATATAAAAACTATAAAGTATATGGCCAAGATCTCATTGTAAAAGTAGATAAAAATGGAGTGATCACAACTGTTAGTGGTAAAGTTGTTCAGAATTTAAATCAACAACCTAATCTTACTATAACAAATTTTTTGTCGAAAAATGAAGTAAAATCTAAATTACGCGATATAGTTCAAATTCCAAGTGATGCAGTTGAGACAGAATTCTCTAGCGAAACCGTTGTTTATAAGAAAAAAGATGGCTATTATACATTCGCAACTGTTATTACATTTACTTATGAAAACAATGAACAAATTATAAACGGCAATGCTATCGTTGATCTAAAAACTGGCGAAGTACTTTTCCAAGAAAAGTTCATTAAAAACAAAGAGAATAAGACTATAAATCAAGTAACATCACCTAGATTATCCCCTGCAAGTGAGCAAGGAACTGGGAAAAATGCACTTCAAGAAAACATCTCTTTCAATATTGCCAAAGGAACTGATGGGAAATTTTATTTAGCGGATTTATCACGCGGAAATGGTATTTATATTTATAATGCAAACTACGCCGATTCCCTCGGAGGATATAGTCAAGCTGGTTATCCAGGGACACTAATTTCAAGTAGCAATCCTAATTTTGCAGATAAAGAAGCCGCGGGCGCTATGAAGAATATGAGTGATATTTACGATTACTTTAAAAAAGAACATAATCTAAAAAGTTACGACAATAAAGATTCAAAAGTTGTTGCTAGTGTACACGGTTTTGATTCTACTGAAGTTAGTGATGGTGTAAAAGAAGACTATGTAAATGCATTTTGGCATCCCGCTTGGAACCAAATGGTATTTGGTGATGGTTTAGGCGGAAAACTAACATCCGCTCTTGATGTAACAGCTCATGAATTTGGACATGCTGTATTCAGTGGCACGACGAAAAATAAAGTCGTGAGATATCCAAGCGCTGAAACATCTGCACTAAACGAGGGATTAGCGGATTTCTGGGGTACACAAATCGAATATTACGTAAAGAAAGATAAAGGAAACTGGATTATGGGCGATACATTAGGTGACCTAACAATTCGTGATATCCCAAGGGAAATTGGTGACGGCGGTCATAAATTATATACAAATTTACAAGATTTCTATAACGATGGTAATAATCAAGAATCACACGTGAATTCTGGTATTATCAGTCACGTATTATATCAATTAGCTGAAGGTAAAACATATAACGGTGTTGCTGTTCAAAAACAAGGAAATGAAAAAGTAAGTAAAGTTGTTATGCGTGCATTGCAAAATTATGCAACTTCCGCTGAAGACTTTGAATCACTTCAATCTCATATCGTACAAGCTGCAAAAGATTTATATGACACTGCCGTATCAAATGAATTTGCAAAAGCATTTGAAGCACACGGTTACAAACCGTTACAAAAAGTAAATAAAGTAATAGAAGTACAATAATTATAAAAAGAAGGTTACCTCTCATAGGTAACCTTCTTTTTATATCCAACCCTTTTCTTCCGCAATTGTAATTGCCTCAATTCTATTTTTCGCATCGAGCTTCGTTAATACTTCAGAAATATAATTACGTACTGTGCCCGGCGAAAGATAAAGTGCCTTCGCAATTTCGTTTGCCGTCTTTCCTTCTTTCGCAAGCAACAATACTTCCTTTTCGCGATCTGACAACGGATTTTGCTCCTGCCATAAGCCAAACATTAAATCTTGGGAGACCTCTCGTTTCCCCTTCATTACATTACGAATTGCTGCCGCTAAATCTTCACTTGGGCTATCCTTTAATAAATAGCCGTGCACACCAGCTTTCATTGCTCTTTCAAAATATCCCGGCCGTGCAAATGTTGTTAAAATCATTACTTTGCATGATGATTTTTCTTTCTTTAACGCTTCAGCAACATCTAATCCACTTTGAATCGGCATTTCAATATCCATAATACTTATATCCGGTTTTAACGATTCAATTAATTTTAGCGCCTCTTCCCCGTTTGCCGCTTGTCCAATTACTTCGATATCATCTTCTAGATCAAGCAGAGCCCCTAACGCACCACGAAGCATCCGCTGATCTTCTGCAATAATAATTCGGATCATGCCCTCACCTCATCTTTTCCTGTTCTAATAACAACTGGAACTTTTACTGTTAACAACGTCCCTGGATTGATTGTACCTAGTTCAACAAATCCATCAATAAGAGCAATTCGTTCTTTCATGCCACGAATACCATTTCCATCATGATTTTGATCTGTTAAACCAATTCCGTTATCTTCTACTTTCAAAATTAGTTCACCTTGTGATTCTAATACAGAAACTGCGCACCGCGTCGCCTTACTATGTTTTACAACATTTGTAACGGCCTCACGTAAACACATCCCGACAATATTTTGTTCAATTGGTGATAACGAGCTCGATCTTGCTTCTTGCCTCACTTCTAATTCAATATTAGCTGCTTGTAAGATTGCTTTTATTTGCTCTAGCTCTTCTTCTACCGTAATCATACGCATATCAGAAATTAATTCTCTCAGCTGTTTTAAGGCTGTACGAGACGTTTGTGTAATTTCCTTCGCTTCCACACTTGCACGCTCCGGATTTTTCACAATTAACTTCTCTACAAGCTGGCTTTTCAAAGTAATAAGAGATAGCGTATGTCCTAATGTGTCATGAAGATCTCTTGCAATCCGCTGCCGTTCTTCACGTTTTACTAAGTCTTTAATTTGCTCGTTCGCCTCATCTAATTGATTTCTTAACATCTTTTTCTGATTAAAATTACGCATACCAAATGGCGTAAGAAGCATTAAAATAAACATCGGGACGATATTTACTAAACTTGTTGGTGTTAGTTGATTCATATTTACAAATACAAATGCTCCAAGCATTATAACTAACGAGCATAACAGCACTTGAAATACTTTCTTATTCGGCGCAAATACCATCGCACTTGCTGTGAAAAAGCCAAAAAATATCATAAAAGGATTATAAAATAAAGCAAATAAAAAAATGAGTATCATTTGAATGCATGCCCATAAAATAAACGTCTTCTGAACAAAATAAAGCTGACGGTATGTGATAATAAAAAGTATCAACATACCGCTCCCTAGCACAAGCTTCCATCCTGATGCTTGTGCTAAGTGATAAATTGGAAATAATAGATAAACAAACCACATGTACGGAAAGAATCCCATATGTTTCGGAAAAATCTCAATCCTCTTCTTCTCTATCATTTATACCGCTTCCTGTCTTTTTCTTATATATATTGATACTACAACAAATATAAGGAAATAACCTCCTAATACCGCTATATTTTCCCATCCAATTGATTTTCCAGCTACAATATCCCACGCACCACTTCCGAAATGGTATGTTGGTGTCCATTCACCAATCGTTCTTAATATTTTTGGGAATACTTCAATCGGCATCCATAACCCGCCAACTATAGCTAAACTCATATTTAAAATATTAGCTAAGCCAGCAGCTGCGTCCGCCTTCTTAATGGAACCTATTACTGTTCCTAACGCTAAAAATGGTGTTACCCCTAACAATAACCATAACCCCGCACCAATCCATTGCCCTACCGTTAACTCAACATGATTAATTAGTATCCCTGCAATAAAGATAACTAATATTGAAAAAGCATTTACTACTGTTTGAGCGATAATTTTTGCTGTTAAATATGCTCCCTCTGGAAGCGGTGTAATTTTTAGAAGATGTGTCCATCCTTGCCCTCTTTCCTGAGAAAGCCTTACACCGAAACTAAAGAGTGCAGTCCCTACAATACTGAAAGTTGCCATCGAAATTAAATAATGTGCTTTCCACGCATCTCCGTTTTGTGGTACTTGAACAACATTTGTGAAAATGTAGTAAAACATAACAGGCATTAATAATGAGAAAAAGATAAATAATTTATTGCGGAATGTACGTAAAATTTCTATTTTGCACTGCATCCATAACGCTCTCATGCGATTTCCTCCTTCTGATTTGCAACGAATTGTTCAAATGCCTCATCAAGACTTCCACGCTCAACTGAAACATCTGTTACAGGTAAACTCCTTTGATAAATGGCTTTTAAAGTTGCATCCGTATCCTCCGTTGTTAAAATGAAGCGGCCTTCGTTTGACTTTACTTCTATTACATTTGGTAATTCCTTTAGTAATTTTGTAGGAATGCTTTCCTTTGAGTAAAATGTGATTGTTTTTCTCGAAATCGTTGCTTTCATTTCGTCTGGTGTACCATCTGAGATAATCTTTCCGTTCGCAAATAATAAGATACGATTTGCTAAAGCATCTGCTTCTTCTAAATAATGCGTCGTTAAAATAATCGTTTTCCCTTCACTTGCTAACTTTCGAATCGTTTCCCAAAACGTTCTTCGAGACGTAATATCCATTCCGACTGTCGGCTCATCTAAAAATAACAAATCCGGATTTCCCGCAAGTGCAAGTGCAAAGTTTAACCTTCTTTTTTGCCCACCTGATAATTTCTCACATCTTTGCTTTCGCTCTGATTCTAAATTTGATAACTGCAGTAATGTTTCTTTCTCTATAGGATTCGTATAATAACTACGGAATAACTCAATTGCCTCTTCCACCGTAATACTATCAATGACACTTACTTCTTGCAGCATCGCACCGAGGCTATTACGAACATCTTTATGCTTTGGACTCTTTCCAAATATAGAGACCTTACCTTCCGTTGGTTCCTTTAATCCAAGCATCATCGACATCGTCGTTGTTTTCCCCGCACCATTTGGACCAAGCAACGCTACTATTTCCCCTTTATTTACATGAAATGAAACATTATTTACTGCGTTTTTATGTTTAAATGTTTTAGAAACATCATTTACTTCAATAATCTTTTCCATCTCTCCACCCCCGCTGTTTCTTATATTTACATTGTATTCCTTGGAAAACTTAGGAAACAGTATGATGCGTCATGACATCGATATGACAATTGTCATGTATTCTTTATGAGAGGAATCAACCTGCATACCGCAAGCGAGTAGCAGGACGAAAATAAACATGATACAATCGGATAAGATATATATTCGAGGAAGGACAGTGGTTTTCATGATTATTCGTAATGAACAAGATTTAGAAGGCTTACGAAAAATCGGCCGCATCGTTGCGCTTGCACGTGAAGAAATGAAAAAACAAGCGAAGCCAGGTATGACAACGAAAGAGCTTGATTTGATCGGTAAAAAAGTATTAGATGAGCATGGTGCTATTTCTGCACCTGAAAAAGAATATGATTTTCCAGGTGTAACTTGCATTAGTGTAAATGAAGAAGTTGCTCATGGTATTCCAGGAGATCGTGTATTAAAAGAAGGCGACTTAGTAAACGTCGATGTATCCGCTGCACTTGATGGCTATTATGCAGATACAGGCATTTCATTTGTTCTTGGAGAAGACGAGGCAAAAGAAAAACTTTGCCAAGCAGCGGTTGATGCATTTTGGGCAGCAATGAAAAAGGTTAGAGCTGGCTCAAAACAAAATCAAATTGGTCGTGCTGTTTCAAACTTCGCACATAAAAGTGGATACAATGTTATCCAAAACTTAACTGGTCACGGCATTGGTCTTAGCTTACATGAAGCACCAAATCACATTTTAAGTTACTATGACCCAATGGATAATGCGCTTCTAAAAGACGGTCTTGTTATCGCTGTAGAACCGTTCATCTCTATGAAAGCTGATCATATTATTGAACGTGGTGACGATGGTTGGACATTCGTTACACCAGATAAAAGTCTTGTTGCACAATGTGAACATACCGTTGTCGTAACACGCGGTGAACCAATAATCTTAACAGAAATCTAATACCAAAAACGGCTGTTTTGTAGATTTATTCCACATAAAACAGCCGTTTTTTATTTTTGGGAAAATATGTGAACTAGTGTTGAACTCTTTATCATTTAAGTATATAATCTTTAGCGGAGGTTACTTAAGCTTATCTTTACTAAAAAGATATTGTAACTAAGGAGTAAAACACCTTCTTTCCTATTGTTTAAACAGGCTCAAAAATGACCGCAGTAACGTGTTAGTCGAATATTCTGTAATCCTTATATTTCTCTAACAATGTAAGAAACTATCACCTTTCAACTTCGGTCCACTAATCGCACAACTCTCTTTAGACAAAATAAATGACTATTTTCAAAGTACATATTGTCTTCATTCTGACCAAAACCAACCCTATCTAGATTTTTATTTCCACATAACTTTAAGGCAAAAATAAGCCTTCACAAAGGGATACACTACATTGGTTAGTATGTATCGTAAAACTTACCTTTATAACCATTCTTTTTTACTAGATATACATGAAAACTATCTCACATATAAAGGTCTGATATCATTATTTATATCAGTATTTTTTTCGACATTTTTTGTCGAATTGTGTATATTTCCATAGAACTGTGTAAATATACATTTTGTTTTACGTTAAATAATATTGCTTTGAACATAATTCTGTTTGTCTGAGAACGCGTATAGAAACGGAGGGATAACAAAAATAAATAGCTTATAACAAATACTTTTAATATTCCATTTGTTCATGTGGAATAAGTCCCCAATGGACAAATGAATGTTCAGAGGAGGAAAAATGAAAAAACTTTTTAATGTATGTTTAATTGTATTCGTACTATTTTCGCAACTTGCTAGTTTTCCATACAATCAAGTAAGAGCGGAAACCTTAACAGGAGATTCCTTATTTGACACTGTTGAAATGAAAGATGCGACGAATCATATTATTGACGAATCAAAAAATCCTAACAATTTAATAAAGATAGGATCAACCATTCAAGTAGAATACGCTTGGTCAATAAAGGATCAACAAGTTGCACACGCAAATGATACAGCAGTAGTTCAAATACCACTTGCATTAAAAGTATCTAAAGATTTGCAAGGGGATTTAGTAACAGATCAAAAAAATATTGGTCAATATTTTATAACAGCTAAAGATAATAAATTAAAATTAATATTTAATGATCAAGTAGAAAATTTGAAAGACGCTAAAGGAAAAATTAAAGTTGATACCGTGTTTAACTCAACTTTAAAACCTGGGGAAAAATCAGTTCAAATCGCTTTTCCTTTAGGAACAATGGTTCAGCCTATATCAGTTCCTGTTCAAGTAGAAAACTCTAAAGAAGATGGCACCAAACAGGATACTAATAAACAAGCGCAAGATCCAGTAGCTAAACCTGTTACTGACAATCCGGAGCAAGATCCAGCAACTAAAACTGTTACTGATAATCCGGAACAAAACCCAGCAGCTAAAACTGTTACCGATAATCCGGAACAAAACCCAGCAGCTAAAACTGCCACTGATAATCCGGAACAAAACCCAGCAGCTAAAACTGCCACTGATAATCCGGAACAAAACCTAGCAGCTAAAATTGCTACTGACAATCCAGAACAAAAGCTATCAAGCGACCCTGCTGAGAATACAAATTCAGGTCCAAAGCAAATAACAACAAACATTTTAACCGGTGTAAAGTTGACGGATAAAGACGGAAAACCATTTACAGAGGATAACCGTCCAAGTACAGATTCCCCTGCCAATATTGAGTTTACATGGGAACTTTTAAAGTCAATGAATGTGAAAAATGGAGATTACTATATTTTTGATCTTCCTAAACATTTTAAGATTTACAATACAATTAACAGTCCTTTATATGATAGTGAAAACCATCAAATTGGTAATTTTACTGTTACAAAAGATGGAAAAGTCACGATGACATTCAACGATTATGTTGAAGAGCATCCAGATGTTGCTGGTAACCTACAATTAAAGACAGAATTTAATAAAGCTGAAATTAAAGGTACAACAACACAAGAAATTCCTTTCCCGATTAAAGATAAGGATGTTTCTATTACAGTTGACTTTAAGCCTAATGTACAAACAGCTACGAATAAAAAAGGATTACCTGATAGACCAATTAATACAAATGAAATTAATTGGAAAGTAGAGATGAACAAAACGCAAGACACCCTTAAAAACGCTGTTTTTAAAGATAACATTCCACAAGGTACAAACTTAAATAAAGATTCTATTAAAGTTTATTATTTAGAAGTTGATGTTAATGGGAATGTAACGCGTGGTGCAGAAGCTGAGCCAACAGATTACAATATTATTTCATCAGATGGCTCAAAATTGGAGATTGCTTTTAAAGATTCTATCAATAAAGCATATCAAATCGAATATGCCACAAAAATTACTGATGAAAATATTAAAAGTTTCCGAAATAACGTTACGATAACGAGTGATAATCAAAAGCAACAAAACGCAAGCTCTACTGTAACGGTTTCTCATGGTACACACTTAAATAAAACAAGTAAATATGATCCAAAGACGCAAACAATTGAGTGGACAATTACTTACAATGGTGATCAAAGAGAGATCAAAAAAGCAGATGCGATTTTAAAAGATATTTTTGACGATACACACGAACTAGATGCAAATTCTATTGTTGTAAAAAACGCTTCATATAATGAAAAAGGAACGCTTGTAACAGGAGACGCTGTTAATAATTACACTGTAAGTAACAAGAAGAATGGCTTCGATTTACAGTTTAATGATGATATTAATAGTGCTTATGTGATTACCTATAAAACCAAGCCAACTAATAAAGTTATAGAAGATGGAAAAGTAAAAAATAAAGTTACAGCTGATAATGATTCAAGTAAAGAAAATGAAGCTAGCTTCAAGCAGCAAAATATTATTAAATCTAATAATAAAGCTGAAACAAATTATAAAGACAAAACAACAACTTGGACAATTATAGTAAATAATAACAACTATCCATTAAACAACGCGATCATTACGGACACCTTTGATCATGGTGGATTACAATTAAAAGATAAGAAACTAGAAATTAAAGACGGAAATTATACCCTTCAGGCTGGGACTGACTATATTTTAGATACAACAGATAAAGGCTTCAAAATTACTCTTATAGGTACGTATCAGTCTAATATGACAAAGACATTAGTCGTAAAATATACGACAGACTTTGATTATACAAAGCTAGAAAGTGGTAAAACTTCATTTAAAAATACAGGTAACCTATCTTGGATAGATACGGATTCTAATCCACAATCAAATAAGGTTGAAGCTAATTTTGATCCTGATACTTTCACAAAAGCAAATGGTTATAAATACGGTTCTTATAACGCCCAAACGAAGGAAATTACTTGGATAATAGGCTTTAACTATAATAATGTTGAGATTAAAGATCCTTATGTTATAGACGTCATACAAGATAAACAAAAGTTAGTGCCTGGATCCATTGAAGTGCGCGATATGATTTTAAATGGAAATCCTAATAATGCACAACCTGGTAATGCTGTACCAACTGAGCAATATGAACTTGAAGAACCTACAGAGAACAATAAAAACACCCTAAAGGTTCATTTCAAACAATCAATTAATTCACCTTACTATATTATCTTTAAAACAAGCCTTGATGGTGAACTTATCCAAGGCACCTACAAAAACGAGGCAGATTTAAAAGATGGCTCTAAAATTGTAAACACCCTTACAGGTGACACTCAAGTAAATAAAGGTGGCAGCTTCGTTACTAAAAAAGCTGTGCAAGACGACAACTATATTAATTGGAGTATCGCAATTAACGAAAGCCAATCAACCATTGCAGATGCCGTTGTAACAGATGACCCAACCGAAAATCAGGTAATTGTGGAAGATTCATTCCACTTATATCCTACAACTGTTGATCCATATGGAAATTTAACAAAAGATACAGTAAACGAATTAAAAGAAGGAACAGACTATAAACTCAAAATAACAACAGACAATAATACCGGAAAGCAACATTTCGAAATTGCCTTCTTGAAAAAAATTGATCGAGCTTATATTTTAGAATATCGCTCACTTATTAATGCAGACGATAAAGAAAAAGTAAGTAATAAAGCGAAAATCACAGGCAATAAGTTGACAGTTAAAAACACAGAAACTACTGAAACGATTGAAGTGAGAATGTCTTCTGGTTCAGGCGGAGGATCTGCTACTAAAGGCCGTGGAAACCTTGAAATTATAAAGGTAGATAACGACAATAAAAACGCACTATTAGCTGGGGCAGAATTTACTTTATACGATCGTACAGGTAAAACTGTTATCCGTAAAATTACAACAGACAAAGACGGTATCGCTAAATTTAATAATTTAAAACGCGATAAATATTTATTAAAAGAAACAAAGGCTCCTGAAGGCTATGTAATTAGCTGGGATTTAAAACAAGGGAAAATTGTTGAACTTGGTACACAAGAGACTACAACATATAAACTTGCAAATAAGAAGTTTGTCGGTAAAGTAGTTTTAACAAAGTCTGATGACCTGAATAAAAACGTCACACTGCAAGGTGCCGTTTTCACACTACTTGATAAAGATAAAAAAATAATTTCAGAACACGAAAAATTAACAACAAATGATAAAGGGCAAATTACTGTAGATAATTTAAAACCAGGAACTTACTATTTAAAAGAAATAAAGGCTCCTGAGCATTATCAATTAGATGATCGACTTATTGAATTTACAATCGAGGAAGATCAAACAACAGTAATCAATAAAACGGCCCAAAACAGCTTAATTAGAGGCTCAGCTATCCTAACAAAAGTTGATAAAGAGGGTAATACTTTAGAAGGTGCTGTATTTAGTGTACGGGACCAAAATAACAAAAGAATTCCTGGTTATACCAAATTAACGACAAATGGTAACGGACAAATCGAAGCGAAAAATTTACTTCCTGGAGAGTACCAGTTTGTTGAAGAGAAAGCACCTGAACATTATGAAATAGATAAAAAACCGCTTAAATTTACAATTGAAAAAAGCCAACAGAAAGCACTTACTGTTACCGCGACAAATCACCTCATTAAAGGTGGTGTCACTTTAACGAAAGTCGATGATGTCGATGGCACTGCCCTTGAAGGTGCTGTATTTAAAATTGTCGATGCGAATGACGAGAAACAAGTAATTCGTGAAAATATAAAAACAGGTTCAGATGGAAAAGTTACCATTAAAGATCTAGAGCCTGGTGTTTATAAATTTATCGAAACAGAAGCTCCTAAGGATTATACGTTAAGTACAAACCCTATCGAGTTTACAATTGATAAAAGCCAACAAGCTCTTGCTACTGTTACGGCAAATAACAGCTTAAAAACGGGCGAAGTTGAATTATTAAAAGTTGATGAGTTTGGTGAGAAAAAACCACTTGAAGGTGCAGTATTCAAGCTTGTCGATACAAATAATAATGACGTTTCCCCTTACACTAACTTAACTACTGATAAACACGGTAAAGTTAAAGTTAGTAACCTACGTCCTGGTACGTATAAATTCATTGAAATAGCTGCTCCTGAACATTACGTTTTACGAGCAGAACCTATTGAATTTACAATCGATAGAAGTCAGAAAGAAACTCTACTTGTGAAAGCTGAAAATGCTTTAAAACCAGGAGATGTTGAATTAACAAAAGTTGATGATATCGATGGTACAGCTCTTGAAGGTGCTGTATTTAAAATTGTTGATGCAAATGATGAAAAGAAAGTCATTCGCGAAAATGTAAAAACTGGTGCGGATGGTAAAGCTATCGCTACTGGCTTACGCCCTGGCGATTATAAATTTATCGAAGTAACAGCACCGAAGTATTACGACAAAAATACAAAACCAATTAAATTTACGATTACAGAAAGTCAAACAACTCAGGCTACTGTTACCGCTAAAAACAGCTTAACAAAAGGCGGTATTGAGTTAACAAAAGTGAATGCTGCAGATGAAAAGGAAACACTTGAAGGTGCAGTATTTAAAATCGTTAATAGAGATACTAATGAAGATGTTCGTACGGACCTTGTTACGAATAATAAAGGAATGCTAGTTGTAGATGACTTACGTCCTGGTAACTATAAACTTATCGAAACAAAGGCTCCAACTTATTACGATGTAAATGTAGAACCAATTGAATTTACAATCGAAAAAGGACAACAAAAACTCCTTCCACTTACATTTAAAAATAGTTTAACGAAAGGAAAAGTTAAACTTATTAAAGAAGATGATGTGGAAAGTAGTAAAGCTCTTGCCGGCGCTGTATTCACATTGCAAGACCCAACTGGCAAAGAAATTATGAAAGATTTAACAACAGATGATCACGGAGTATTAGTTATTCCTGATTTAGCACCAGGGGATTATCAATTTATCGAAACAAAAGCCCCTGAACATTATAAATTAGACAAAACACCTATTAAGTTCACAATTAAAAAAGGTAGTAAGGAAGATCTTCCTATCCCTGTTACTGTAAAAAATAGTTTACTTACAGGTGGCGTCACTTTAACAAAAGTTGATGATGTTGATGGCACTACTCTTGAAGGTGCAGAATTTATAATCGTTGACGCTCATGATACTAAAAAGGTAATTCGCAAAGGTTTAACGACTGATAAAAACGGTAAAATTACTGCTTCTGATTTACGTCCTGGAGACTATCAATTTATTGAAGTAAAAGCTCCAAAAGACTATACCTTAAGCAAAGACCCTATTCCGTTCACTATCGAAAAAAGTCAAAAAGAGAATATTACTGTTACCGCTACTAACAGTTTAAGGAAAGGTGCAGTAACATTAACAAAAATTGATGACATCGATCGTACGATGCTCGAAGGTGCAATCTTTAAGATTGTGGATATGAATGGTAAGGAAGTTCATACGAATCTTGTTACAGATAAAAACGGAAAAATTTCTGTTTCTGATTTACGCCCTGGAGACTATCAGTTCATTGAAACAAAAGCTCCTGAGCACTATGTATTAGATGAAACAACGATTCCATTTACAATTGAAAGAAGTCAAACGAAAGAGATCAATGTTACAGGCAAAAATGCTTTAAAAAAAGGTAGCGTTGAACTAACAAAGATTGACGATATTGATATAAATACAAAACTTTCTAACGCCGTATTTAATTTATTAGATGCAGACGGTGAGCTAGTGGAAGAAGGCTTAAAAACAAATGCTGAAGGTAAAATTGTTGTTGAAAATCTACGTCCTGGTACGTATCAATTCGTTGAAACAATTGCTCCTGAACATTACGATTTAGATAAAAAACCTATCGTATTTACAATTAAAAAGAGCCAAACTGAAACTCTTCATATCACTGCTACAAATGCTTTAACAAAGGGTGCAGTTAAACTTTCTAAAGTAGACGATATTGATGGCACTGTTCTTAAAGATGCAGTATTTAAAATTGTTAATATGAACGGTGATGTAGTTCATAAAGACCTTGTTACAAATGAACAAGGAATAATCGAAATTAACGACCTACGTCCTGGTGATTACCAATTTATCGAAACGAAAGCTCCTAAGCATTACGTTTTAGATGAAACACCAATCAAATTCACTATTGAAAAAGGACAGAAGAAAGTTATTTCTTTAACTGCTACAAATAGCTTAAAACAAGGTAGTATCGAATTACTTAAAGTTGATGATTTAACCACTCAAACAAAACTTGCCGATGCGGTATTTAATTTACTAGATCAAGATGGCAAAGTACTTAAAACAGATTTAAAAACAAACAGTGAAGGTAAAATCGTTATCGAAAACTTACGTCCTGGTACGTATCAATTCGTTGAAATAACGGCCCCTGAACACTATGATTTAGACAAAAAACCAATTATATTTACAATTGAAAAAAGCCAAAAAGATATTGCTACCGTTACTATGAAAAATAGTTTAACAAAAGGCGGCGTGGAACTTTCTAAAGTGGATGACGTCGATGGCACTACTCTTGAAGGCGCAGTATTTAAAATTGTGGATATGAATGGCACTGTAATTCGCAAAGATCTTGTTACGAATCAACAAGGTAAAATTAGCGTTTCTGACCTACGTCCTGGTGATTATCAATTCATCGAGACAACGGCTCCGAAACACTACGATTTAAACAAAGAGCCAATTCCATTCACAATTACAAAGAGCCAAGCTGATCCTATCTCCGTTACAGCTACAAATAGCTTAACGAAAGGCGCTGTGGAACTTTCTAAAGTGGATGATGTAGATGGTACTGCTCTTAAAGATGCGGTATTTAAAATTACTGATATGAATGGTAAAGACATTCGTACTGAGCTTACAACAGATGTACACGGAAAAATTTCTGTTTCTGATTTACGTCCTGGGGACTATCAGTTTGTTGAAACGAAAGCTCCTAAACACTATAAATTAGATAGTACACCTATTAATTTTACAATTAAGAAAAGCCAAAAAGAAAAGCTCCAAGTTACTGCTACAAATAGCTTAACTGAGGGTGCTGTAGAATTAATAAAAGTGGATGATATAAATTCAGATACAAAACTTTCTGATGCAGTGTTTAACATCATCGATGCGAAAGGTAAAATTGTTCGCACTGATTTAACTACTGATAAAGATGGGAAGATTTCAGTTTCTGATTTACGTCCAGGAGATTATCAGTTCATTGAAACGAAAGCTCCAACTGGCTATGATTTAAACGTTAAACCAATTCCTTTCACAATTACGAAAGGACAATCTCAGGTTACCTCTGTTACAGCTTTAAATAGTTTAACAACAGGTTCAATTGAGTTAACTAAAGTTGATATTGATCACCATGGAACACTTGAAGGTGCCATTTTCAATATTTTAGACCAAGATGGAAAAATCATCCGAGAAGGTTTAAAAACAGATCAACACGGAAAAGTAATCGTAAATGATTTGAAACCTGGTAATTATCAATTAGTAGAAACAAAGGCTCCTAAAGGCTATCAATTAGATGCATCACCAATAAACTTTACAATTGATAAAGCCCAAGCTAAGCCACTACAAATTACAGTTTCAAATAAAAAAATTGAATCTTCTTCAGGTGGAGATGACAAGCCAATTACTCCTCCAAATAAAGAAGAAAACAAAGGCAATGAAACATCTGAGAAACACGAAAACGGAACTTCTGAAGAACAAAATAATGAAACACCTGAGAAACACGAAAACGGAACTTCCGAAGAAACATCGAATAAAACAGATAACAAACAGCAAGATGATCGAAATACGGATAAACACCTTCCAAATACAGGTCATAAAGAAGACCCTACACAAACAGTAGGTATTGTTCTTCTACTAGCTGGATTATTAAGTATTTTAGCTACAAAACGCAAAAAAAATTATTAATAATTTTTTCACATCCAATCAATCTCTCAATTGATTGGATGTTTTTTTATACAAAAAGGACGATACATAAAGTATCGTCCTTTTAACGGGGTGAGGCTGCCCAAAAGTACGGAAAACCTTTGAACAGCCTCTTATTTTCATATGGATGCCTTACATATATCACTGATAATAATTATGAAATGCGGAAACATAATTACCATCAACTGATTCAAACATGAGAAATGAAACCCTACAGTGGTTCCATTCCTCTACATAATCTAAAGTTTGGGTACACTAGATTCATGCAATGTAGGAGCTTTCAGAGTAGAAAGCGAACCTTCGTTTAAAATGATAGCATACATATCTCCCTCAAAAATATGCAAATATGCATATATCGTTTTTTTATTTCTCAATGTCAGAATATTGAAAAATAAAAGGTGTGAAGGTAAAATAAAGTCATTATCCGTCTTCTTTTGTCAGTCAGAGAGAATAGAAGAATAGGAGAGGAAAAAATGAGAAAATCATTGAAACAAAAAATAGTAAGCTCTTTGCTTGCTGTATCACTTGCTGTTAGCTTAGCTCCAATTGGGCAAGCAAAAGCGGATTCCACGTCAGAGGTTACACAAACTCCATCTATTACAAAACAGATTGATCCAAACCGCGCGATTGAACATGTTCGTTTCTTATCTGAAACAATTGGTCCTCGCCCCGGTGGAACAAAATCCGAAGAATGGGCTTCTCGTTACATTGGTATGCAGCTTAAATCAATGGGCTATGAAGTAGAATATCAACCATTTCAGGTGCCCGATCAATACGTTGGATTCATTGAATCACCCCTATCAACAAAACGTAATTGGCAAGCTGGTGCTGCTCCTAATGCACTAATTTCTACAGAAGCTGTTACAGCTCCCCTTATCTTTGTTCAAGGTGGGACAAAATTAGAAGATATTCCAAATGAAGTAAACGGTAAAATTGTTTTATTTGAAAGAGGAACGACAGTTACCGACTATAATAAACAAGTTGAAAATGCTGTTAGCAAAGGTGCAAAAGGTGTTCTTTTATACAGTTTAATTGGCGGACGCGGAAATTATGGACAAACCTTCAATCCCCGCCTAATGAAAAAGCAATCTATCCCTGTCTTTGGTCTTGCTTATGCGCAAGGAAATGCATTTAAAGAAGAAATCGCTAAAAAGGGGACAACAATTCTTTCCCTAAAAGCGAGACATGAATCTAAATTAACATCTCTAAATGTTATCGCCAAAAAGAAACCAAAGAAGAGTACAGGTAATGAAAAAGCAGTCGTTGTAAGCTCGCACTATGATAGTGTTGTCGGAGCACCTGGCGCAAATGATAATGCTTCTGGAACTGGATTAGTATTAGAACTAGCTCGTGCTTTTCAAAATGTAGAAACTGATAAAGAAATTCGCTTTATTACCTTTGGTTCTGAAGAAACTGGATTACTTGGTTCGGATTATTACGTGAATAGTCTATCCCAAAAAGAACGCGACCGTATTTTAGGTGTCTTTAACGCCGACATGGTTGCAACAAATTATGATAAAGCAAAGAATTTATACGCTATGACACCTGATGGCTCTACAAACTTTGTAACAGATGCTGCCTTGCAAGCAGGTAAACAACTAAATAATGACCTCGTCCTACAAGGTAAATTCGGTTCTAGTGATCATGTTCCATTTGCTGAAGCTGGTATTCCTGCTGCTCTATTTATTTGGATGGGTGTCGATAGTTGGAATCCATTAATCTATCATATTGAGAAGGTATACCATACACCTCAAGATAACGTATTAGAAAATATTTCACCTGAACGAATGAAAATGGCATTAGACGTTATCGGAACAGGTGTTTATAACTCGCTTCAAAAACCTGTTACTCAAACTGAACAGAAAGCTGCTTAATCAATAAAAGACCACTGATTTTTATCAGTGGTCTTTTATTGAGAAAAAATATATATGCATAAAAGCATATTTTATCCTACTCATTATCGTATACAATATTAACTGTAACAATACCGATTACAACTTATAAGGAGGCTTTTTCTATTATGAAAAAAATGATTTTAGCAGGTGCGTTAACTTTAGCAGGTATTACCGGCGCTACCGCGTTTATTCCTGAAACAAAAGTCGCTGCTGCCGCTCAAGAACAAAGCTTTACAAAATTTTATTCTTTGCAAACTGGAGGTAGTTCTGAACAAGAACCTGTTTTCCTTCAAAAGGGACAAGAGTTAACAATTCAACCTAACAGCAAAACTCCTAGTTACAGTGTTTATGACTCAAATCATAACCTTATTGGACGTTATTCTGATGGTTACGGCCGAATTTTCACTGCAAAAACAGATGGAAATATGTATGTTCAATTTCATGCACCTTACGTTTACTATAGTCCTGTTAGTTTTTCTGTTACTTATACTATTCAATAGAAAAGAGGTCCTTTATAGGACCCTTTTATTTCTCTTCCCAATTCACTTTTACAAATCCATCTTTTACTTTTAATCCGCTTATATTCAATACATATTCCTCATTTGCTTTTAAAGTAACTGTAAAAGTACCTTTTTTCGATTCACAAATTTCCTTTAACTCTTTTATACCTTCTCCTTGTCTTTCATACACACTAAAACATAAGTTTCCTCGTTTTGCATCTGTCTCATAAGAAAATGTCACTTCTGTATCCTTTTCATACTGAAATTCAATATCCTTACCGGCAATATCCCATGATGAGAATTTTGCCTCGTAACTTGTTTTCCCTTGCTTCTCATTTGCTAAATATATATCTCCGGCTCTCCACGCATCATCTAACGTTTGTGCAAAAGTAAAACCACTAAGTAATACAAACATTGTGCTTGCCAATATCGCAACTAATGTTACTTTCTGTTTTTTAACAAAATTCACCTTACGTTCTCCTTCAACCTTCTTTTTACTTCTTCTTGCCATATATAATAAAAACCCAATAAAGAATGGTAATATAACTGCTAAAATACTCCATCCTTTGCTCATTTGATGTGCTTTAGCATCTGTATATACCCATGACCCAACACATATTAAAAGTGCTATAAAAGCCAAAAACATTGTAATCCCAGCTATCTCAAATACTACAAATGGATTAGCGAACTCTATCATGTAATTTATACTCCTTCTTTAAAAACGACTGTATTACAACATATATCGGAATGTATACGTGCATCGTAATCACACTTGCTATCAGCATAGGAATTTTATGATCCAAATGAGTGATAAATTGTTCTATAACAATTGTTAACAAAACAATCCAAATGGTGTGAATACAAATCATCCATTTCCTCTCTAACTTCTGAGCCTTTCGCACGCCCTGCTTCGTGTTATTTATTAGCTCTTCGCTTGGAGTTATCTCTTCTGCTAAGCTACTCTTTACCTTCTGTTCAAATTTATCTTCTGTCATAAACGAACCCCTCCAAATGTTCTCGCATTTGCTTCTTCGCATAATTAAGGCGATATTTCACTGTACCAATCGGTATATTTAATATTTCGCTAATTTCTTTATAAGAGTATTGTTCATAATAGTAGAGTACGAGCACGGTTTTATATTTTTCATTCAATAGCTGTATAACTTCCCGTATCATTTCCGCTTCCACTTTTTGAATAAATTCTTCTGATATATTCACATCATCTGCGAAATCTATTTCTCCACCATCTTCTTTATGAAATAAATCTAAGACGCGATCTTTCCATCTTTTCTTCTTGCGGTAAAAGTCATAAAATGTACGAACGCAAATTGTAGTAATCCACTTTTTATAATTATCCACATAAGAAAGTTGGTGCCTTGATGAAAAAACCTTTATCCACGTCTCTTGAAAAATATCTTCCGCATCTTCTTTCGTTTTCGCTAACTTATAGCATAAGGAATATATTTGCTGCTTATATATATCAATTAATTCTTCTATCTTTTCTTCCATCATAAGCCTCCTGTCATTTATATAAGACGACGCAAATTCCCCTTTTGTTTGATAAATTTTTTTTATTATCTCCACATAAAAAGGCAATCACAACATCGTGTGATTGCCTTTTATTTAAAAACGAAAGTCCGCTTCCGCTTTTCTTTATGTCCAGCTCTGCCTCCTAGCCCCTTCTGTCTAAGAACCTTCCTCACGAGAAGATAAAATGCATCTTCTGTTGGAAAGAACCTTAGCCTTCGGGACTAAACAATCGGCTCCGCTTTTCTTTATTGTCCAGTTCCAGCGGCTAGAATACTCGGTGGCTTCGCGCCTTCCTCCGAGGCAAAGTACACCTCTCTGTCAGGAGCTCCATCCCCCTCCTATTCTAAACGAGCCGCTTCCGCTTTTCTTCATTACATTTTTTCTGGTGCAGATACTCCTACGATTGCTAATGCATTTTGAAGTGTAGTGCGTACTGCTTTCATTAACTCATAACGAGCTTTACTTAATTCTAAGTTATCTTGGTTTAATACTTTTTCTGCATTGTAGAAGCTGTGTAATGTTGCTGCTAATTCAAATGCATAGTTTGTAATACGGTGTGGCAGACGTTTTTGTGCTGCATCCGCAACTACAGCTGGGAATTCACCAAGTTTTTTCAGTAACTCTACTTCTTTCTCAGAAGTAACAAGTTTATAGTTCACATCTCCATCTACAGCTAATCCTAATTCTTCGCCTTGACGAAGGATACTGCATACGCGAGCATGAGCATATTGTGCATAGTATACTGGGTTTTCATTAGATTTTGATACAGCTAAGTCCATATCGAAGTCTAAATGAGAATCACCGCTACGCATTGCGAAGAAGTAACGCATTGCGTCCACGCCTACTTCTTCCATAAGCTCACGAAGTGTAACTGCTTTACCCGTACGCTTACTCATCTTCATTTTTTCACCATTTTGGTATAGTTGTACCATTTGGATGATTTCTACTTCAAGCGTGTCTTTATCGTAACCAAGTGCTTGAATAGCAGCCTTCATACGAGGAATGTAACCGTGGTGGTCAGCACCCCAAATGTTGATTAACTTATCAAAACCACGCTCTAATTTATCACGGTGATACGCGATATCTGGCGTTAAGTATGTGTAAGAACCGTCGTTTTTAATTAATACACGATTTTTGTCATCGCCGTAAGTCATTGAACGGAACCAAGTTGCGCCGTCTTCTTCAAAGATCTCTTCACGCTCTTTTAATACAGCAAGAGCTTGATCGATTTTTCCGTTTTTGTATAGTGATGTTTCTGAGAACCATACATCAAATTTAACGCGGAAGCTTTCTAAGTCTTTTTGAAGTTTTGCTAATTCATATTTTAAACCGTACTCACGGTAGAATTCATAGCTTTCTTTTTCATCAGCTTTCGCATAACGATCGCCGAATTCTTCTGCTAAACGTTTACCAATTCCAATGATATCCGCACCATGGTAACCGTCTTCAGGCATTTCTTTATCTAAGCCTAAAGCTTGCATGTAACGAGCTTCAACAGAAAGAGCTAAGTTATGAATTTGGTTACCAGCATCATTAATGTAGTACTCACGAGATACATCGTAGCCTGCTTTTGCTAATAGGTTACATAAAGTGTCACCTACTGCCGCACCACGTGCATGTCCTAAGTGAAGGTCACCTGTTGGATTAGCAGATACGAACTCAACTTGTACTTTTTCACCTTTACCAGTATTCGTTTCACCGTAAGCTTCACCAGCGTTTACGATTGTTGGAATTAAATCTGTTAAGTAGCTATTATCCATATAGAAGTTAATAAAACCAGGACCAGCGATTTCGATTTTTTCAATAGAAGCTTTTGCTTTATCGAAGTTTGCAACTAGTTCTTCTGCAATCATACGAGGTGCTTTTTTCGCAACGCGTGCAAGTTGCATTGCCATATTTGTAGAGAAGTCACCATTTGTTTTATCTTTTGGAGATTCTAATACAACGTTTGGAATCTGTTCTTCTGTCGCTAATTCTGCCTTTAATACAGCAGCCTGAATTTCTTCTTTAATCAATCCTTTTACTTGTTCTAAGGAATTCATTATTTTGCCTCCTTCAAATTAATTGTAATAGTATATCTGCCAGCTTCTTGTTCACTTAGAAGCAATGCGTAAGTTAAGAAGAGTTGTCCTTTTTTCTTTTCATCCGACCATTTAAAAAGAACGTTATCAGTCTTTGTTTGCAATGCAAACGTACCAAGTTCACTCGTATACGTACCAGTTGTCCATTCACCTTTCACATGCGTCTGACGCATAGAAACAGCACCTGAACGCATAATGAGAACTTGTTCATCTTGAATTTTAATAATTGTTTTCACTTCGCCTTGTTCGTTCGGCTCCTGGAATGTTACATATGTACCTTGACCTTTTACATAGTATTGACCATTTGCTTCAAAAGCAACGGTTTCCTTCCTCGCCCCTTCACGGATTTCTGTTACGAAATGAACGTGTACCGGCAAGCCTGCAAGTTGTTTCTCCACGTCTTGCACACCTTTCAAATGTTATAGATATTAAATACTACTTATAATAAATCACTTTTCCTATCATATCAAAAAAAGACTCTGTCTGTCTGCTGAAAAATCAGGAAAACTCCATTTCAAAAAATAATTCACTTCTACTTTATTTTATATGATAAAATATTTTTTAAATCTAAATATTCTTTCAATTAAAGAGGTGAATATAGTGATACCAACAAAGTTAAAAAAGGGTGATGAAATACGGGTGATTTCACCATCGTGTAGTTTAAGTATTGTTTCAAATGAAAATAAAAAATTTGCTATAAAAAGATTAACCGACATGGGCTTTCAAGTTACATTCTCAAAATATGCCGATGAGATAGATCGATTTGCTTCCTCTTCTATTTCTTCCCGCATTCAAGACCTCCATAAAGCATTTAGAGACCCTAATGTAAAAGCTATTTTGACGACACTTGGCGGATACAACTCCAATGGTTTATTGAAACATCTCGATTATGATCTAATTCGTAAAAATCCGAAATTTTTCTGTGGTTATTCAGATATTACTGCTTTAAATAATGCAATTTACGCAAAAACAGGTCTCGTTACATATTCAGGACCCCATTTCTCTTCCTTTGGAATGGAGAAAGGGCTCGAGTATACAACCGATTACTTTTTAAAGTGCTTAACTTCTAATGAGCCTATTGAAGTCCTGCCATCTGAAACATGGAGCGATGATTCTTGGTATATAGATCAGAAAAATCGAGAATTTATTAAAAATAAAGGATACGTTTCAATTCAGGAAGGAGAAGCTACGGGAGATATTATCGGTGGCAATATGAGCACATTTAACTTACTGCAAGGTACACCATATATGCCAAATTTAAAGGACAAAATTTTATTTATTGAAGAAGATAGTTTAACTGGAACATCTACTCTTAAAACTTTTGATCGTTATTTACATTCCCTTATGCAGCAGCAAGATTTTGAATACATAAAGGGAATCGTTATAGGAAAGATGCAAAAAGGTGCAGAATGTACGATAGAAGACATTCAAGAAATGATTGCTTCAAAACCTGAACTTGCACATATTCCTATCATTGCAAACGCAAGTTTCGGGCATACAACCCCGATTTTCACTTTCCCAATTGGTGGACGTGCAAAAATTATTTCTAACAAGGAAAAAACATCTATCACTATTTTAACGCACTAAAAAGGAGCGAATGAGTCGCTCCTTTTATGGTTTTTCTATTTTTTCCAACGCTTTTTGTGGAATAGATTCTTTCGGGATTTCAGCCCATCCTTTTCCTTGCATACCTTTTGCATAAATTTTTATAAACGCCCCCGTATGCAATTCACGGTTCATCATTCTTTTAATGATCTGTAACTTTCCGTCTTCTGTATACCCTTTAAAAGTATACAAGTATTCTCCGTCTTTTTTCTCACCTTTATCTATAACCGCATAATAATCTTGTATTTCTTTATTTGAAAAGAAGTTGTCTACAAAAGCATGTACACCTTCTGTTTTTGTGTTCAAATAATACGCTGTTCCACCTAGAATAATGGCGAATACAGCTAAAACTTTAATTACCAATTTCATACATGAACCTCCTGTTTGCACTTCTTTCTCACTAGTATTATATCTATACTTGTATTATACGGAAAAGAGCATACTATACTCTATCTAAAAGTCTTACACTTTCCTTACATTATTGTAAGGGATTTTTCTTACAGCAAGTTCCCAAGAAAAAATTTTTCCGTTTCATACACTTTTATATTATTATTGAATGATACGAATTTTTATTACAAAAATCAAAGGAGACAGTTTTCAAATGGCTATCTTGCAAGGTTTAGCACTATTACTTGTTGTACTTTGTCTATTTACACTTTTTAGTTACCGTGCGCCTTATGGAATGAAGGCGATGGGTGCTTTAGCTAATGCAGCAATCGCAAGTTTTCTTATTGAAGCATTTCACCGTTATATAGGTGGGGAAATGTTTCATAATGACTTTTTACAATCAGTAGGAGAAGCTTCCGGTAGTATGAGCGGTGTCGCAGCAGCGATTTTAGTCGCATTAGCAATCGGTGTTTCCCCCGTATACGCTGTTTTAATTGGTATCGCTACTAGTGGATTCGGTATTTTACCAGGATTTTTCGCTGGATACGTTTGTGCTTTCGTCGTGAAATTTCTCGAAAAGAAATTACCAGCTGGCGTGGAATTTTTAGCAATCCTATTTATCGCTGCACCAATCTCACGCGGAATGGCAATGCTTATGGATCCGCTTGTTAACGCAACACTCGGTAAAATCGGTTCTATGATTTCAGTTGCAACTACAGAAAGCCCTATCATTATGGGTATTATGCTTGGTGGATTAATAACAGTTATTTCTACCTCTCCACTGAGTTCTATGGCACTAACTGCAATGCTTGGATTAACAGGTTTACCTATGGCGATTGGTAGTCTTGCCGTTGCGGCCTCAGCCCCGATGAACTTTATTTTCTTTAAACGATTAAAAATTTGTTCAAAGAAAGATACAATTGCTGTAGCAATCGAACCTTTAACACAAGCCGATGTTGTCTCAGCAAATCCAATTCCAATCTATATGACAAATTTCGTTGGCGGTGCACTTGCCGGTATTATTACATCGCTATTCCAGCTTGTTAATAATGCACCAGGAACAGCATCACCAATTCCAGGTCTTCTTGTCCTATTCGGATTTAATGACGTTATAAAAGTAACGATCGCTGCCGTACTATGTGGAATCGTTACCACTATTGTCGGATACATTGGATCTATTGTGTTCCGTAAATATCCAATCCGCTCTGCTGATGAAATTCGCGGAGTTACTTCGGAAGAGAAGGTTGCATAAGAAAAAGAGCTATTCCCATCGTTTGAGAATAGCTTTTTTTTGTGTTGCGTAATGGTAAATGAAATTATATCAGCGGTTTTTTCAATATATCAGCGCAACTCGAATTATATCGGCGATTTTTTTAATATATCGGCGCAACTCGAATTATATCGGCGATTTTTTCAATATATCGACTTACCGACACATAACGACAAAATAAGAGCCCTCTAATCATATAGAGGGCTCTTATTTTATCTAGCTGCAGCGGCTAGAATGATTGGTGGCTTCGCTTCTTCCTTCGAGGCAAAAAGCGCCTCTACGTCTGAAGCTCCATCCCCCCCACATTCTGAGCGAGCCGCTTCCGCTTTTATTTTATCCAGTTACGTCTCCTAGCCCCTTGCGTCTAAGAACCTTCCCTGCCAAAAGGTAAAAAGCACCTTTTGCAAGAAAGAACCTTAGTCACCGGGTCTAAACAGTCGGCTTCACTTTTATTTCACCCAACCGAGCAGCATTTCCCGCACGAATTTGCTTGCTGCGACTGGTGTTTGATCACTATGGTCGTAGACTGGAGCTACTTCTACTAAGTCTGCTCCAACTACATTTATATTTGAATTTGCAATTGCTACGATGGAATCTAATAATTCTTTAGATGTGATACCTCCAGCTTCTAACGTTCCTGTTCCAGGAGCGTGAGCTGGGTCTAATACGTCAATGTCAATTGTGACATAAACTGGGCGTCCTGCCAGTTTCGGTAATACTTCTTTTAACGGTTCTAATACGTCAAATTTATATAAGTTCATACCTACTTCTTTTGCCCATTCGAATTCTTCCTTCATTCCAGAACGAATACCGAAAGAATATACGTTTTCCGGACCAATTAAATCGCACACCTTACGAATAGGTGTAGAGTGGGATAAAGGCTCCCCTTCATACGACTCACGTAAATCAGTATGAGCATCCATATGGATGATTGCTAAATCCGGATATTTTTTTGCCATTGCCTTAAAAATTGGCCAAGACACTAGGTGCTCACCACCGAGACCTAGTGGAAACTTATCGGCATCTAAAAGTTTTGATACATACTCTTCAATCATGTCTAAACTGCGTTGTGCGTTTCCGAATGGTAATGGGATATCACCCGCATCAAAATATTTTACCTCTTCTAGTTCACGATCTAAATACGGGCTATATTCTTCAAGACCGATTGATACTTCACGAATACGTGCAGGGCCAAAGCGAGATCCCGGACGGTAACTTACTGTCCAATCCATAGGCATCCCGTAAATAACTACCTTTGACTCTTCAAAACTTGGATGACTTTTAATAAATACTTTACCTGAATAAGCTTCATCAAAACGCATATTCTTTTCCTCCTTATGTGGAACTTAAGGTATCCCAACCTTTCATTATTTCTCAAATTTGGAGCGCATTGCTCCTCTTTCTCGATTTACCGGGTCTTCTGTTTCATAACAAGAAGACGATTTTCTTTACAGGAGTGTAAGTAGCTAGCATGTTCAAGTCTTCTGGACAAACACCTTAAATGAGCTACTCACACTTTATTTGTTCAAACGCGATTTTCTTACTTAATTAAATCGCCAACAAATTTTGGTAATGCGAACGCTGCGTTGTGTAATTCTTTTGTGTAGTATTTCGTTTCGATTTCGTGGAAACGCTCTTCACTTACTTGTAATGGATCATGTTTTTTAGATCCAATTGTGAACGTCCAAAGACCACTTGGGTAAGTTGGAATGTTCGCTGTGTATAAACGAGTAATAGGGAAGATCTCTTTTACGTCTTTAAACACAGTTGTAATTAATTCTGGTGTAAACCAAGGGTTGTCCGTTTGTGCAACGAAAATACCGTCTTCTTTTAACGCTTTAGAGATTCCAGCGTAGAAACCTTTCGTAAATAAGTTTACTGCTGGTCCTACTGGCTCAGTAGAATCTACCATAATTACGTCATATTCATTTTCGCTCTCTGCGATGTGTAGGAAGCCATCTCCTACTTTTACTTCTACACGCTCATTATCTAATGCGCCTGCAATTGATGGTAGATATTGTTTAGAGTACTCAATTACCTTTCCATCGATTTCAACAAGAGTTGCTTTCTTTACACTTGGGTGTTTTAATACTTCACGAATAACACCGCCATCACCGCCGCCAACAACTAATACGTTTTCAGGGTTTGGATGTGTAAATAAAGGTACGTGCGCTACCATTTCATGATAAACGAACTCATCTTTTTCTGTTGTCATAACCATGCCATCTAAAATAAGCATGTTTCCGAACTCTTCCGTTTCAACCATATCTAATTTTTGGAATTCTGTTTGCTCCGTATGTAATGTGCGGTTAATACGCGCCGTAATCCCAAAATGTTTTGTTTGTTTTTCAGTGAACCATAGTTCCATCGTACAATCACGCCTTTCAATGCAAATTTATAATAGGGACATCATTAATGTCCCCTAACAAAAATAAAACAAAACATCCAAAAAGTATAGTTAAAAGTAAAAAAATAGCGAAAATATATTTTAGTCAGAGGGCTCCAATATCTATGCATAAAAAAAGCCCTTTCTTAAGAAAGGGCTTTTTTCTCTACTTCTACCGGTTTTTGAATCGGAATTAAAAGCATTACGCAACCAACTAATACAACAATTCCACCGACTAAAAACGGACTTTGCGGTGAAACAGTATGACCGATGACCCCTGATAAGATTGGCGCAATTGCACCACCTAACCAACGAACGAAATTATAAACACCTGATGTAACAGATCTTTCATAAGGTGAAATATCCATTACATAACTTGTAAATAATGCATTATTTAATCCAGATGCTAATCCTGATAGAACAATTAATACAATTTGTAACCACATAATTTTTACAAAGAATAGCGCGATTAAGAAAAGCGCAAATACGAGTAAACTTCCTTTCAACAATGTTTTCGGCTCATATTTCCCTTCTAGCTTATGGGCTAAAATTGCAGAACCGTAAGCTAACGCTAATCCCCATCCGCAAAACACAAACCCTAATTGAATAGCAGATAAATGCATAATAAGTGGTGAATATGCTAACACAACGAAAAATCCGTAGTAGTATAACATTCCTGAAATCGCACCTTGCATAAACGGTTTATATTTAACTAAGTTAAGTAATTCTCCTACGCCTGCCGCTTTACGCTTCACTTTTCGCTCCGGTTCTTTTACAAAAAAGAAAACTAAAATAAATGCTAAGAAGATTAAAATACTCGTCGCAAAAAATGGGTAACGCCAAGAATGTCCACCTAATATCCCGCCTAATAACGGTCCGCCTGCCATCCCTAAACCGATAGCTGCTTCATACAATCCTACTGCTTCATGAACTTCTTTACTTAATGCTATTAATAGCGTCATTGCTGTAGCAAAAAACATCGCATTTCCTAATCCCCATCCAGCGCGGAAAAGAGATAATTGAGCAATCGTTTGCGATATACCGCATATAAACGCAAATATAGTCACGATCGCAAGACCAATCGTCATCATTCGTTTATCACCAAATCTCGATGCGAATATTCCAGCTGGTAACATCATAATTGCCATCGTTAAAATATATGCTGTAAATAACATCTCTACTTGCCAATGCGATGCACCAATTTGTTCAGCAATGCTTGGTAAAATTGGGTCGACTACCCCTATACCCGAAAAGGCAAGGAAGGTAGCCACCACTGTAATCAATCTCCCTAATTTTTGTTTGCTCTCCATTTTGATTACTCTCCTTTTGTGTTCTCTAAAAATGTTACTGCACGATGTAAGCTATCTTCAAGCTCTGTCTTTACACGCTGCATTTGCTCCATTTTCTCGTCTAACGTTTGCACTTGTTGTTCAAGCATCTCTTTAATTTCTTGAATCACTTCACGGTCACGAGGATTTTCACTACTTCTTCTTTGCTCCATTCTTTCTTTTAATGATAAAAAATGCTGCATTTCTTGAAGTGTGATTCCTAGCACTTCTTTCGCTTCTACAATTTTTTTAATTCTGGCAATATCCTCATCCGTATACAGACGAATATTTCCCTCACTACGTTCTGGGGGATGAATTAAACCAATTTCCTCATAATAACGAAGTGTACGTTTTGTCAAACCAACTTGCTTTGTTACTTCATCAATTTTATACATGTTTATTCCTCCCTTCACTTGATTATTACATTTTACGTTAACGTTAACTTTTGTGCAACTGTTAGACTTTTGTAAATGTTTGTCATATTCAATTGTATTTTCCCTAAAGCAGTTTCATAATGAAAGAAAAGAGATAATAAGGAGAATTTCACATGAGTAAACCACTTATTTTCGCTCACCGCGGAGTAAAAGGAACACATCCCGAAAATACGATGATTGCCTTCCAAGAAGCAGAACGCATTGGCGCTCACGGAATTGAACTCGATGTCCACTTATCAAAAGATGGTGAACTTGTCGTAATTCACGATGAAACCGTCGATCGTACAACAAATGGCGTTGGACTTGTTTCGGAAAAAACGGTAGAGGAACTACAATCATTGGACGCTGGTAGCTATAAAGACCCTTCTTTCCATGAAGCAAAAATCCCAACGTTGCGTGAGGTTTTCATTTGGCTTTCCACAACGAACTTACAACTAAATATTGAATTAAAGACAGATGTTATTCATTACCCAAATATTGAGGAAAAAGCTGTTGCACTTGTGCGTGAATATCATCTTTCTAATCAAATTGTATTTTCATCATTTAACCATGACTCTGTTTCATTATTAGCAGAAATTGCTCCTGAAATCCCAAGAGCAATTTTATATGATACACCACTTGCTGATCCAATTGCCGAAGCAAAACATAGAGAAGCAAATGGATTACATCCAAACTTCCAGTTATTAACGAAAGAATTTGTGCAGTTAGCACAAGAGCAAGGGTATGTTTTCCGTCCATATACAATTAATGAATACAAAGATTTACAAACTATGATTGATTATGGTGTAGATGTCATCATTACTGATTGGCCAGCACGTGCCTTTGAGCTCCTTTCTTAATGGAAGGGGCTTTTTTATTTTCGAAATTTCATTGTTTAAAATAAATGAAAACCCTCAATACTAATACAATAACGCTTGTATTAATGAGGGGCTGAAAAAAGATGGATCAAACTATGAATCCAAAACTTAAAAAATATAAACGTCTTTTCTTCACCGCAATGTTTTCTTGCGTCCTTTTCTTCGTTTTTTCTTTTTTTGTTATTATTATAGTTGCAAAAATTATGGGACCTCCTCCTGTTGCGGTCCCGCAAACAAGCGTCTTTTACGCAAATGATGACACTGTTATAGGACAAAGTAATGAAATGCAAAAACGTTACAATGTACCTCTTAATGAAATTTCACCTTATGTAAAAGAGGCGACACTATCTATTGAAGATCAACGATTCTACAAACATCATGGCTTTGATATGAAACGTATTGCCGGTGCCATTGTTGCCGATTTAAAAGCGATGGCAAAAGTCCAAGGTGCTAGTACGATTACACAACAGTATGCTCGTAACCTTTACTTAGATCATGATAAAACGTGGAAACGTAAACTATTAGAAGCAATGTACACAATTCGCCTTGAGGTGAATTATAATAAAAATCATATTTTAGAAGGATATTTAAATACAATTTATTACGGACATGGCGCTTATGGCATCGAAGCTGCATCCCGTCTATATTTCGATAAAACGGCAAAAGAGTTAACATTAGCAGAAGCTAGTATGCTCGCAGGTATCCCGAAAGGGCCAAGTGTCTATTCTCCCTTTTTGAAAGAGGATCGTGCGAAAGGACGACAAGCTCTCATATTAGATGAAATGGTAGAACAAGGATATATTACGAAGCAACAAGCAGCCTTAGCGAAGAAAGAGCCACTAACTTTTGCCTCATTAGATACGAAAAAAGTAGCAGAGGTCGCACCATATTTCCAAGATGCTGTACAAGCTTCGCTCCTTCGTGATGTTGGATTAGACGAACAAGCTTTACAACGGGGTGGCTTGCGAATTTATACAACGCTAGACCCTAAACTACAAGCTGTAGCAGAACAAGCTGTAAAAGATCACATACCTGACACAACAAACATACAAACTGCTCTCGTCTCTATGAATCCAAAGACAGGTGAAGTGGCTGCTCTTGTTGGTGGAACTGATTATACTACGAGTCAATTTAACAGGGCTACACAAGCCATTCGTCAGCCTGGTTCTACATTTAAGCCATTTCTATATTATGCGGCATTAGAACGAGGATTCACGCCTGCTACGCGCTTAAAAAGCGAATATACTGTATTCACCTTAGGTGACGGCGTTTCAAAGTATAAACCGAAGAACTATAAAGATTATTATGCAGATGATTTCGTAACGATGGCACAAGCTCTCGCAGTCTCTGATAACATTTATGCTGTGAAAACGAATTTGTTTTTAGGCGATGACGCGCTTGCAAAAACAGCGAAACAATTTGGAATTAAAAGTGCATTAAAAGATGTGCCTTCTCTAGCTCTTGGTACATCACCAGTAAAACCAATTGAAATGGTTAACGCTTATAGCATGTTCGCAAATGGTGGAAAAGAAGTAAAACCTACTTTCATTCGCCGCATTATGGATCATGAAGGAAATATATTATACGATGCTCATTTAGAGAGTAAACAAGTTCTCGACAAGAGCAAAGCGTTTGTAATGGAAGAAATGATGACCGGTATGTTTAATAAGAAACTAAGCAGCTATGCTGCTGTAACTGGTCAATCGATGTTATCCAAACTATCAAGAACATATGCCGGCAAATCTGGTTCTACTGAAACGGATAGTTGGATGATCGGATTTACTCCGCAAATCGTAACTGGTGTGTGGGTCGGATATGATCAACCTAAATCTATTTCAAACGTAGCAGAACAAGGATATGCGAAGAAAATATGGACTGATACGATGGAGAAAGGGTTAGATGGACAACCAAAAAAAGAATTTAAACAACCAGGTGACGTCGTAGCGGTTAATATCAATCCAGAGAACGGTAAAATTGCTACAAAAAATTGTCCTATTTCTGTGAAAATGTATTTCGCTAAAGGTACCGAACCGACTGAATATTGTATGAATCACGTCGATGATAAAGAAGAATTTGAAAAAACGACTGAAGAAAAGAAAAAAACAAGTTGGTGGAAAAAATATCTTCCTTGGTAAAAAAAATAGCTGACGGGCATCCGTCAGCTATTTTTTATTCACTTAATAATGCACGGCGCAATTCTTCACTAGATTCGTTCCAAATAGCTTCATTATGTTCTTTCAAGAACGTACCAAGTACCTTTTTAGATGATTCATCCATATGGTCAACCATAATGTGACGCTTCAATGATTTATCCATTTTATTTACGTGCTCTGGAAGTGATTTATATCCGCGGCGAATTTCACGGTCTACTGTCATTTCACAAGCTGTTACACCTGCATAATACGCACCTGTCGCAGTTCTTTCAATCGTTACCCAAACAAGCCAAAATGGTTTTCCGTTTGGAACTTCATCTTTATTTGTTAAAAACTTAATACCTTTTTCTACTGTACTACGCGCGTGCATCGCACCAATATCAACGAATGCAGTTTTCTCTAGTACATCAACAAATACAGGTGAAATGTTTTCTAAGCTTAATGCCCCAACACCAAATCCACCATGTCCATCTGTTGAATCATTTTTCACGATATTAAAACCGATTTTTTTCTTTTTCTCTGTCATATGTAAAATCCTCCTCACTTAAAAATTATAAAAGGCCAAAAATAGGCGCAATGATGCTATCTAAAAATACAAATACATGCGGAATAACTACCTGGAAAATAGGTTGAATTGTGTAATTACTAAGCGGTGTAATAACGAGAATTAATAACGCAATTGCCCCGTATTTTTCATACTGTGTCATTTTCGCGCGAATATTTGCTGGCGCTAAATCTTCCACAACTCGATACCCATCAAGTGGCGGGATCGGTAATAAGTTAAATACAAGTAAAACGATATTCAGCATAATAAAAATCTGGAAAAATTGAGCTAACGTATCTGCTACTGCAGATGGAATTGAGTATAATACACCAAATTTTACTAAGCTATACCAAATAATTAAACCAATTGCGCTTAAAATTAAGTTACTAATCGGCCCTGCAATTGAAACTAATATACCTGCAAGACGCGGTCTTTTAAAGTTATATGGGTTAACAGGAACCGGTCTTGCCCAACCGAATCCAAGAATTAATACTGCAATCAAACCTATAGGATCTAAGTGTGCCATCGGTGATAACGTTAAACGGCCTTGTCTCTTTGCTGTATCGTCTCCAAATTTATATGCTACATATGCATGTGCAAATTCATGAACTGATAATGCGATAATAATGGCCATTGCTACCAAAGGAATTTGGTGCAACGGGTATCTAAATAACTGATCCATGCTTCATCTCCTCTTCCATATGTCAAAAAAAGAAATTATTTGTTTTTTCGATTGTTCTTCCCCATAATCCGCTATAATAAGAGTGTAACTTACATAAAAGGAGCGATTGTACATGCCATACGTAACAGTGAAAATGCTAGAAGGACGCACAGAAGAACAAAAGAAAGCTCTTGCTGAGAAAGTAACAGCAGCAGTAAGCGAAACAACTGGTGCTCCTGAAGAAAACATCGTTGTTTTCATCGAAGAAATGTCTAAAAACCATTATGCAGTTGGCGGAAAACGCTTAAGTGACAAATAATTTCAAGTTTTTTCATAAGAAGCAGCCATTAGCTGCTTCTTATTTCTTTCCTTCTAACAACTCAATAATTCTCTCTTTATATTTTCCTTTTCTTCCATCTTCATAGATTAAATCATGTGGATAGAATAGCTTTTGATCCGTTCTTTTCTTACCTGTAATCGCCTCAACAATATCCGACTCACGTGAAAGCTCTCTAAGCTCTCCGTTTGGCATAAGAAGTAGGATTGGTAGACGCTCTTCTTCTTCTCCTGCACGATAAAAGTCATACGGTAAGTCTGATGTTGAATCAACTACTAAATAATACTCCGGATCAAGTCCAATCTTTTTAAATAAACTACTTAATTCCATCCAATTATCTAAACCGTGTTTATCTGTAAACTCTACATATTTAAATAGATTTCGATTCATAAAACGGCGGCATAAATCGCTTAAAATTGAATCTTCTTCTTCCTGCCATACTTGGAAGTAGTAATACATAACGTTCTCGTCTAACTTTAAATAATCCTCTACTGTTACTTCTTCTTCAAATAAAGAATAGAAATGAACAGGATGATTTTTAAATGTATAATACTTCTCGTGCAGTGATTTCGCACGGTGTAAAATCTTCGTTAAAATAACTTCTGCACTTCGCGTTACCGGGTGGAAATATACTTGCCAATACATTTGATAACGACTCATAATGTAATGCTCAACAGCATGCATACCACTATTTTTAATGACTACTTGATTCCCATACGGACGCATTACACGCAGTATACGTTCCATATCGAAGTTTCCGTACTTTACGCCTGTAAAATAAGCATCTCTTAATAAATAATCCATACGATCCGCATCAATTTGGCTCGAAATCATACTAATCGCTAATTTATTAGTAGATGTTTTTGCAATTACATCTGCTACCTTTTGTGGAAACTCCTTATCAACACGACTTAATACATCATTAATCTCCGTATCGCCTACGATAATCTTTTGCGTAAATTTCTCATGATCTAATGAAAATACTTTTTCAAACGAGTGAGAAAATGGGCCGTGACCGACATCATGAAGTAATGCCGCACATAAACATAACAATCTATCTTCAGCATTCCAATTTGGTCTGCCATCAAACACATCATCAATCATACGACGAATAATTTCGTATACACCTAACGAATGAGTAAAGCGACTATGCTCTGCACCGTGAAATGTAAAAAATGTCGTTCCAAGCTGCTTAATACGGCGCAAGCGTTGAAATTCTTTCGTTCCGATTAAATCCCAAATAACACGATCACGCACGTGCACATATTTATGTACTGGGTCTTTAAACACTTTTGTTTCGCTGAGTTTGTCGTTTAAATATACCACTTTCCGACATCCCCCTTTCTTTACTACATTCTTACTTTATATTATAAACGAAATGAGAAACAGAAAGAAATGAAAGACTGTATTAATTCCCTTTATAAAAAGAAAAAATCACCTTTACCGAAGTAAAAGTGATTTCCTTTATACATTATTTACCTAAAACGAATTCAGCAACTTCGTCTAAGATCATATCTTTCCCTAGTGGGAAGTAACCTTTGTTTAAGTCTTCATTTTTAATTGTAAATACGTGGTTATTTTTAACAGCGTTCATGTTTTTCCAAATTGATTCTTCTTGGAATTCTTTTAAGCGCTGAGAACCGTCACCAGTTGTAAATACGAATAAGTAATCTGGGTTGTAATCGATTAAAGCTTCTTTTTGTACTTGTACTAACGGTTTATCAGTTGGTGTCCCTTTAACTGCTGGTAGTTTTAAATCATTAAAGATTACGCTACCGTAACCGTAATCACCATATACGCGGAAAGCATTTGGATATGCAGCCATTTTCATAAATGTTGCTTCACCAGTTTTAGCGACGATTTTGTCATGTAATTTGCTTGCTTTTTCATCATACTTTTTGAACCATTCTTTTGTTTCTTTTTCTTTACCGAAGATTTGACCTACTTCTTCGAATTTTGGACGCCATTGATCTAATGGAGTGTTTAACATAACTGTTGGTGCAATTTTAGATAATTGATCATAAATCTTTTCTTGACGATTATTTACAAGAATTAAATCTGGTTTTGCAGCAGCTACTGCTTCAATGTTAATTTTATCGCCCCAAGCAGAACCAACTGGTTTAACGTCTTTTAGTTTCTTTTCAATATGTGCATCAATTTTTTCTTGAGATGTATTAGCAGTAATAACCGGTTTCATACCGAAAATTAATAATTCTTCTGTTGAACCACTAAGGTCAGCAATTTTCTTTGGGTTTGCAGGAATTTTAATTTCCCCTTTTGCATGTTTTACAGTGCGCTCTTCAGTCTTTGCATCTGCTTTCTTTTCTTCTTCTTTGTTAGAACAAGCTGCAAATAGTACAGAAGTCACAACTAGTACCATTGCTAATAGTGCCATTTTAAAATTCTTCATGTTCCCACTCCTTCTAGCTGTATTTATCTTATAAGTTACAATGAACTATAAGAAACAAATACAACAATTAATTAATATATATTTATTAATTGTTGTTAACAACCCATTCTAACGGGCGTTCAACTTCCCATTCTTATATAAGAAGCTCAACGTCCATTAGAATTCCCCCTCTTTACGAGGGGGTTCTACTTATGCTTTTTTACGCAATTGATTACTAATCATCGCTAAATCATATGTTAAACAAATTGGCTTACAGTTTACTGGACATGGAACGATTTGAGCTTCAATCTCAAATACGTTACGAAGTGTTTCACTTGTCATAACTTCATCTGGCGTTCCTTGTTTCATTAACTTACCTGCTTTTAATGCAATCATATGATCAGAGAAACGAGAAGCGTGGTTTAAGTCATGGATAACCATAACAATCGTTCTACCTTCTTCTTCATTTAACTTTTTCAATAAGTTTAATACTTCTAATTGATGAGCCATATCTAAGTACGTTGTTGGTTCATCCAATACAAGTAATTCTGTTCCTTGTGCAAGAGCCATTGCGATCCAAACACGTTGACGTTGGCCACCTGATAGCGCTTCTGCTGGACGATTCGCAAATTCTTTCATTCCTGTCACTTCAAGTGCCCAGTTAATGTAGCGATAATCCTCTTCTTTCAACGTGCCAAACCCTTTTTGATGAGGGAATCTTCCATATGACACAAGCTCAAATACAGTAAGACCCGTTGGCACTTCTGCAGTTTGTGGTAAAATCGCCATTTTCTTTGCAATTTCTTTCGTTGGCTGTTTCTCAATTGCTTTTCCGTCGAGATAAACAGTACCTTGCTTTGCCTTCAAAATACGAGACGCCGTTTTTAATAATGTGGACTTCCCACAACCATTTGGTCCAATAATTGTTGTAATTTTCCCTTCCGGAATTTCAACTGTTAACCCGTCAATAATTAAACCTTCATTATAGCCAACAGATACCGCATCCACCGCTAAAGTTGCCATACGAAAAGCCTCCCTTTATTTTGTCCTCATAAGTAAATAAATGAAATATGGTGCACCAATTACAGAAATAACAAGACCGACTGGTATTTCTGAAGTTGTTAATACACTTCTTGAAATTACGTCTGCGAATAAAAGTAAAAACGTTCCTATTAGCGCAGCGGTGGGCAACATAATTTGATGTTTACCACCAACAAGGCGCCTTGCTAAATGCGGGGCCATTAAACCGATAAAGCCAATTCCGCCCGCAACAGCAACAGATGCACCTGCTAAACAAACTGCAATAAATAATAATTTACGTCTTTCTTTTTCTACGTTTACACCAAGGCCAACTGCTGTAGAATCGCCTAGGTTCATTACATTTAATATGTGTGCTTTACTTATAGCAAGCGGTAAGAAAATAACCATCCATGGAAGTACACTTAATACGAATTTCCAATCTGTACCCCATAGACTTCCCGCCAGCCAAATCGTAGCAAAACGAAAATCGTTAGATGTCATCTTCATAGAGAAAATTAAACTAACAGCTCCAAATCCAGCTGCAACGGCAATACCGACAAGTATTAATCGAGTCGATGAAACGCCGTCTTTCCATGCTAGTAAATAAATAATTACCGCTGCTAATATCGCTCCAACTAGTGCAAAGAATGGAAGAATGAATACAGATAAAAATGTACCAGTCCCTACTTTCCCGAAGAAGAAGTAGACGAATATAACAACTGTTAATCCCGCTCCAGCATTAATACCTATAATACCTGGATCAGCAAGCGGATTTCGTGATAAACCTTGCAAAATCGCACCTGACATAGCTAAAGCAGATCCGACTAGTATAGCAATTACCATACGCGGCATACGGAATTCAAATAAAATAACAGACTGATCTTCAGCCCCTAGTCCAACCAATGACTTTAATACGTCCATTGGCGGGATTTTAAAAGTTCCTGTATTTAAACTAATAAGAAATATAGAAACGATTAGTCCTACTAAAATCGTTAATATAGAAATGTTCTTTTTTGTTAAGACACTCGTCCTCACATCTTTCCTCTCCCTTCATTACGTGCTAAGTAGAGGAAGAATGGAACCCCAATTAGCGCTGTAATTGCTCCAATTGGCGTTTCAAATGGCGGGTTAATAACGCGAGATAACATATCTGCACATTCAATTAACAGCCCGCCTAAGACCGCAGAACATGGAATAACCCATCTATAGTCCGAGCCTACAAGAAAACGAGTCATATGCGGAATTACAAGACCAACAAATCCAACTGATCCTGCCATGGAAACTGCGGAACCCGTTAAAACAAGAACAAGTACTGTTCCGATAAATTTAATTAATGTCGTATTTTGACCAAGTCCAATTGCAATTTCTTCACCGAAGCTCAAAATTGTAATATATCTCGACATCATAATTGCGATAAAAAGACAAACAAGGCCAATTGGCACTAACATATTAATACTTTGCCATTTCACTCCAGCAACTCCGCCTGCATTCCACATGCTTACCTCTTGGGCAAGATTGAAATACAATGCGATTCCAGATGAAATCGCCCCTAATAAAGCGCTAATAGCTGCACCTGCTAAAGCTAATTTCACAGGTGTTAATCCACCTGGTGAAGAAGACCCAATTCCATATACAATGCTTGCACCAAACGCAGCTCCAATAAAAGATGCGATAACAAACATTAAATAAGGTGAATTAGGAAAAAATGCATACATAATTGCAATTCCAAATACAGCCCCATCTGTAATCCCCATTAACGATGGCGAAGCAAGTGGATTTCGCGTCATACCTTGCATAATTGCTCCTGATACCGCTAAAAAGGCACCTGCAACTACGCCCCCTATTGCTCTAGGCATGCGAAGCTCTTGAATTACATTATGATGTGTAATAGATCCATCAAACTGAAATACAGCTTGCCATACAGTCTTTAAACTAATATCTGCAGCCCCAAAAGAAATAGAAACTGCCATGCTTAAAGCTAACAAAACTGTACCCGCTACTAAAATAATAGAAGCGATAAGCGGTCTGCTCTTAATCTCTTTAACATTCTCTTCTTGCTGTTCTATACTGCTTGCGCTCGCTTCCATCCCTCAACCATCCTAACTAACAACATATATTTATTGAAATGAAATTTATTCTCAAATAGTAATAAAAAAATTAGGTGAATTGTTATTTTCCTGATAATGATTATCAGAATCAGACACTTCTATTCTACCTATCGCTTTAAAAGACTGTCAACCATTATTTTGAAATATAAATTTATACAAATTGGAATTTTAATACAAAAGTTGTGTCTATCCTTTAGAAAACGTTCGTCCATACAAGAGTACTTTCGCAGAATAAATTATTCCTCTTATGGGCATAAAAAAGAAGAGTAATCTTTTCACTCTTCTTTTTCTTACTTATTTAACTTTGCTTCAATTTTTGCGATTAACTCATCTTCTGTTGGAGCCGCAACTGGACGGTTATTTACAAATGCGAATGATTTTTTACGACCAGGACCACAGTAAGACTGACATCCAACTTCAATCGTTGCACATGAATCTACTTTTTTTAACTTCGGAACTAACGTTTTAACGTTCGTTGCCTGACAGTCATCGCACACGCGAAACTCGTTTCCCATTATATAACACTTCCTCTATTTTAAACTTTTCTCAAGTACGTTTAAAAATAAACACTAAATGGTATTTTACCGCTCTTTGAAGCTCGTTGCAAGTTTCCCTACAAAGCCTATTCTCTACATAATGCTACATATTTTATATGCTCTCCTACAGAAGCGCTCACCATTCATGGGAAAATTTTTACCTTTCATCGAAATCTACCATATTTTTAAAAGCTTTGTATAAAAGTTTATTTTTTTGCCCATTATAAAAATAGGAAGTTCATAAAAAGAAAGGGAGTTGAATCTATGAAAGTAAGACAAGATGCTTGGACAGATGAGGATGATTTATTACTTGCTGAAACGGTACTTCGTCATGTTAGAGAAGGAAGTACGCAATTAAATGCATTTGAGGAAGTAGGGGATCAGTTAAATCGTACATCTGCTGCTTGTGGTTTCCGCTGGAATGCTGTTGTTCGCTATAGCTATGAACAAGCTCTTCAACTAGCAAAAAAACATCGTAAAGATAAAATGCGTGCTGCAAGCGGTGAACAAGCGAAAAAACGTTTACTTTATACACCACCAGCTTCAGATTCGATAACTGATTATGAAGAATTAGTACAAGAAGAATCAATCGTACAATATAAAGAAGCTATTCCATATCAAGAATCTACTGCTCCTGCTGCAAGAAGCTCTATGACAATGCAAGATGTTATTTATTTTTTACAAACAGTCGGATCTTCAAATATAAAAGTGACAGCTCTTGAAAACGAGAATACGAGATTGAAACAAGAAATTAAAGCACAAATCCTTCGGAATGAGGAACTAGAAAAGAAACTAGAAAAATTAGAAAAGCAATCTCATACTGTACAAGAAGATTACGAAACACTTATGAACATTATGAACCGAGCTCGTAAATTGGCAGTCATGGATGACGAAGAACGTTCTCAAACATCTTTCCGAATGGACCGAAACGGTAATTTAGAAAAAATTGCAGAATAAAAAGGATGCATGTAATGCATCCTTTTTATTATTTCACCTATAAGCTCCCCCTTTATATGTGAGAAAACTCCATTCTTCATTTTTTGCTATAATAGAGATTGTCATTTTAAAGATAAGGGGTTAGTTATATGAGCAATTCCCGTTCCATTTTATCTCAGCCAGAGTGGCGCATTGTAGATCAATCTAGTTTAGGACCAACATTCCATGCACTTCAGTCATTCGCAATGGATGACACATTATGCACAAGCATTGGAAATGGCAAGTCAGCGGCAACAATGCGTTCATGGGTTCATCACAATACAATTGTCCTTGGCATTCAAGATTCACGCCTTCCGCATTTAGAAGAAGGTATTTCTTTTTTAAAACAAAACAACTTCAATGTTATTGTCCGTAATTCTGGCGGGCTTGCGGTCGTGCTTGATGAAGGTGTTTTAAACGTATCACTTTTATTCCAAGAAACAGAAAAAGGTATCGATATTGACCTTGGATACGATACAATGTGGCATTTGATTAAGGAGATGTTAAAGGATTACGACGTTACTATCGAGGCAAAAGAAATTGTCGGCTCTTACTGTCCTGGTAGTTATGACTTAAGTATTCGCGATCAAAAATTCGCTGGTATTTCACAACGTCGTATTCGCGGAGGTGTCGCTGTCCAAATCTATCTTTGCGCTACCGGAAGTGGCTCTGAGCGTGCCGCACTCGTTCGTGATTTCTACAACCTAGCAATTCAAGGGGAAGAAACACGCTTTACGTACCCTGAAATTGTACCAAGTACGATGGCCTCACTCTCAGAATTACTTGGTGAAACCATTACAGTACAAGATTTAATGATGCGTCTTTTAAAAACATTGCAGCAATTCGCTCCAAAGTTAACACCATCTCAATTAACAATAGATGAGATTCCTTTATATGAGACGAATTTACAACGTATTATTGATCGTAATAATAAAGCACTTGGTTTAGAAAAATAAAGACCGTCGCTATAATAGCGACGGTCTTTATTTCAATTCATTATAGAATTAAAGTGCTTGAGCTGCTGTAATTAAAGCTAACTTGTACACTTCTTCCTCGTTACATCCACGAGATAGGTCATTTACAGGCATGTTTAAGCCTTGTAAGATTGGTCCTACTGCTTCGAAGTTACCTAAACGTTGAGCGATTTTGTAGCCGATATTACCAGCTTCTAAGCTTGGGAATACGAATACGTTAGCATCACCTTTAATTGTAGAACCTGGAGCTTTTTTCTCAGCTACAGATGGTACGAATGCAGCATCGAATTGGAATTCTCCATCTAAAGTTAACTCAGGAGCCATTTCTTTTGCAATGCGAGTTGCTTCTACAACTTTTTCTGTTTCTGGAGATTTCGCAGAACCTTTTGTAGAGAAGCTTAACATAGCAACGCGTGGATCAATGCCGAATAACTCAGCAGTTTTCGCACTTTCGATACCGATTTCAGCTAAATCTTGGCTGTTTGGTGCAATGTTAATTGCGCAATCAGCGAATACATATTTCTCTTCTTCACGTACCATGATGAATACGCCAGAAGTTTTTGTAACGCCTGGTTTTGTTTTAATAATTTGAAGTGCTGGACGAACTGTATCAGCTGTAGAGTGAGCTGCACCACTTACTAGACCGTGTGCTTTGCCCATGTATACAAGCATTGTACCGAAGTAGTTTTCGTCTTTAAGGATTTTGCGAGCGTCTTCTTCAGTTGCTTTACCTTTACGGCGTTCAACGAAAGATGCTACCATTGCATCCATTTCTTCGTATGTAGCTGGGTCGTAAATATCAACGCCTGCTAATGTTAAATTCATGCTAGCAGCTTTTGCGCTAATTTCTTCTCTATTACCAACTAAGATTGGTTTTACTAACTCTTCTTTTGCTAAACGCTCTGCAGCGCCTAAAATTCTTTCATCAGTTCCTTCAGGAAGTACGATAGAAATGCCTTTTCCTTGAACTTTTTCTTTTACTGTTGTAAATAAGTTGCTCACGAATAAACCCTCCTACATATGTTAAAAAAACTCTATCTTTAAGAATACTGCTTTTCTTCTATATTTTAAACTTATAGCTCCCAAAAAATAGATAAAATAAAAATGATTATATTTTCATAAAATTCAGCCGTTAAATTCACCTTGCTTAAACACTTAAATGTGACAATTTTATGCGCCAAGGTTTTATATAGATGATTTTAAAACTATATATGCTATAGTTAACGTGTAAAACTATCATTAACTGAGGTGAATAGAATGAGTGAAGCAACAACAACGTTAGATGGCTGGTATTGTTTACATGATTTACGTTCTATTGATTGGGCTGCATGGAAAACATTATCTAGCGACGAACGCGGACAAGCAGTGTCTGAATTTTTAAATGTCGTTGAAAAATGGAACGAAGTAGCTACTGCGAAAAAAGGTAGTCACGCAATGTATACAGTTGTTGGCCAAAAAGCTGATATTATGCTTATGATTTTACGTCCAACAATGGAAGAGTTAAATGAAATTGAGACAGAATTGAATAAAACAACTTTAGCTGAATATATGGTTCCTGCATATTCTTACGTATCTGTTGTTGAATTAAGCAACTATCTTCCAGCTGATGAGGATCCATACCAAAACCCGCAAATTTTAGCTCGCTTATATCCTGAATTGCCGAAAGCAAATCATATTTGCTTCTATCCAATGGATAAGCGTCGCCAAGGTGATGACAACTGGTACATGCTTCCTATGGAAGAGCGTAAAAAAATGATGTACAGTCATAGTAAAATTGGCCGTCAATACGCAGGTAAAGTACGCCAAGTGATTTCAGGATCTGTTGGATTCGACGATTTCGAATGGGGCGTAACATTATTCGCTGACGATGTTCTTCAATTTAAAAAACTTATATATGAAATGCGCTTCGATGAAGTAAGTGCTCGTTATGGTGAATTTGGAACATTCTTCGTTGGAAACATTTTACCAGACGAAAAAGTAGAGAAATTTTTACACATATAAATGGTGAAAAGGAACGAAATTCGTTCCTTTTTTTATTCTTCTCTATATTTATCCTCAAAAATCCCCTTTTTTCTGCACTTTTGAAGAAAAACCGACATTTTTTCAAATTTATTGTAAAATTGTAACCTTTTTATATGTAAAGATATGCTAAAATGATACGAGCTATATGCTAAATAACGATGCGAAGGTGATAATCTATATGAAAAAAATTTTGTCTATTTTACTATTGCTTGTATTGTCAATTTCTTCCTTAGGAGTAACAACATCCCATGCGGAAGAAAAAATACATATTGAGGCAGCCGCTGCACTTTTATTTGATGCAGATACAGGAAAAATACTTCACGAGCAAAATCCCGATGAATTGCTAGCTATTGCTAGTATGTCGAAATTAATTGTTGTTTACGCTGTTTTAGAAGCAATTAAAGAAGGAAAAATCACATGGGATACGAAAGTAAATATTTCTGATTACGCTTATGAAGTCTCTCGTAATAATGAATTCTCTAATGTACCGTTCGAAAAAGGACGTCAATATACTGTAAAAGAATTATATCATTCTATTGTTATATTCTCTGCAAATGGATCTAGTATCGCTTTAGCAGAACTTCTTGCAGGAAGTGAGAAAAACTTCTTAAATCTTGCAAATGAACATGCTAAAAAGCTAGGATTAAAGAAATATAAATTTGTAAACGCTACGGGCTTAAATAACGCTGACTTAAAAGGAAAACATCCTGAGGGTACTGATCCAAATGCAGAAAACTCTATGTCAGCTCGTGATATGGGTATGCTTTCAAAAGCAATGATTACAAAGTATCCAGAAATGCTAGAGGATACAAAACAAAGATTTAGAAACTTCCCAGACAATCACCCAAAACCAATTCGTATGGAAAACTGGAATTGGATGTTACCAGGAGCTGCTTTCGCTTATGAAGGTACTGATGGTTTAAAAACTGGAAGTTCTGATACAGCTGGATACGGATTTACTATTACTGCTAAACGTGGTGATGTACGTCTTATCTCGGTTATTATTAAAACAAAATCAATGGATGAACGTTTCACAGAATCTCGTGAATTAATCGAATACGGATTTAATAACTTTGAAAAACAAAAACTAAAAGTTAATAAGAACAATACAATCTCTGTAGTAAAAGGGAAAGAAGACCAAGTAACTGTTGCACCCGAAAAAGAAATAACAGTAATTGCGAAAAAAGGTAGCAAAGAACCTTATAAAATTGGGACTGAATTAGATAAATCTCTTGCTGAAGATGGACATTTAGTTGCTCCTATTAAGAAAGATGCCAAAGTAGGCTCAATTACTTTAGAATCAACTGATAAATATGGTTTCTTAGACGGTAGTAAAAGTATGAAAGTTACTGCAAAAACGACAGAGGAAGTTGAAAAAGCAAATTGGTTTGTGTTAACAATGCGCTCTATTGGTGATTTCTTCTCAAACTTATGGTCTAAAGTTTTTTAATAAAAAAGCTGGCTCACGCTAGCTTTTTTTATTTTCCGCTCTCAATGTAAAACTTCGTTTGGTTGTCATATCTGAGCCCTTTTCCTCATACGTATGAACTAGTAATTGTTACACACTTCATCTAGAGATAAACCTCTTTCCAAAAGGTATTCCAAAAAGAGAGGTGACACATAATGGGAGTTATTGCTTATAACGAAGAAGATGTAAAGTTGTTAGCTAGACTGATGCGTGCTGAAGCCGAAGGAGAAGGACAACAAGGAATGTTAATGGTCGGAAACGTTGGGGTAAATCGTGTCCGCGGAAATTGTTTAGACTTTAAAAGCATTCGTAATTTACGTCAAATGGTTTATCAAAACCCCGGCGGTTTTGAAGCAACGCAAAAAGGATACTTTTATCAACGGGCACGTGAACAAGATATTGCCCTAGCGAGACGGACCATTCAAGGGCAACGTTTTTGGCCTGCCAACTTTGCCTTATGGTTCTTTAGACCTGAAGGGGCATGTCCACCGACTTGGTATAACCAACAAAACTCTGGTCGCTTTAAAAAGCACTGCTTCTTCCAGCCATCTGCTGGAGACTGCCCTAGCGTATATTAAGGAATAAAAATGAGGAGGGATTTTTGAATGGCACAGCAACAAAATCCGTACTATGGAACAGGTTTTTATCAACCATCTGGAACTTATGTACAACCGCAACAAATGACTCAACAACAGCAGCAAGCGATGCAACAACAAACAGCTCAAGCTGCGCAAGCTCAATATGCAATTTCTCAAGGCATGTTACCTCTAGAGCAATCCTATATTGAAAATATCCTTCGTTTAAACAAAGGTAAGCAAGCTACGGTTGTAATGACTTATGAACGTGGCAGTTCCCTTGGTACACAATCTTATACAGGTATTATTGAAGCAGCTGGCCGTGACCATATTGTTATTAGTGAACCGCAATCAGGAAAACGCTATTTACTACTAATGATCTACTTAGATTACGTAGAGTTTCCAGAAGAAATTACGTATTTACCTAGTCAACAAGCAACTTATACTCCAAGACCATAAAAAAAGCTGGCAAATGCCAGCTTTTGTTTTTTTATAATCCTTTTACAACTGCAGTCCCTACTAGAATCCACGCCACTATAAACGCTACACCACCAAGAGGTGTAATTGGACCAAAGAACTTAATGCCTGTCGTACTTAATGCATACAAACTACCTGAGAACATAATAATTCCAGCTACCATTAGCCAACCAGCAGTAGTTAAAAGTGATGATTGAACCTTATCCATCAATAAAGCAACTACGAATAGTCCACCTGCATGAAACATTTGATATGTAACGCCTGTTTTCCAAACTTCTAACATTTTTGCAGAAATTTTATTTTCTAAACCGTGTGCTCCAAAGGCCCCTAACGCAACAGATAGCCCCGCTGCAATACAACCTAGTAAAAAGAAAATTTTCATCTTAATTCCCCTTTTTTACCTTTATCATAAGCAATTTTTGCATATAAGCCAAACGATTTATCTTCTAAAAATCAAATAAAGAATTACCGTTTGCATCACTTTCTTTTATATATACTGGCTCCCCAGAAACAGGTGCAATTGGTTGCATAGTTGTTACTGGTTGTGATCCAATTACTTGCGATTGAATTTTCGGTTCTCTATATGTAGATGTTTCAACTTGTTCATCTAATAATAAGTCACATAAAGCACGCACAACTAATAAATGTTCTTTTGACTTTTGTCCTTCACTACTTTTTGCCTTCGCAATTTCATTCGCCATTTTATTTAAAATCTTGTCGCTAGATATTTGCATTCCTTATCACCTCGTACTTTGTAATTCTTTCTCGAATTGTCCCAATTTTTCTACTGAACCAAATACTATTATCATATCACGTTCTTTCAATTTTTCCTGCCCTGTCGGATTATGTATAATATTCCCATTTCTTGAAATCGCTAATATTGTTACATCAAACTGATTCCTTACATTACTCTCTAGTAACGATTTACCAACCAATATTGAATCTTTTCCAACTAGAATTTCTTCAATGACAAATGACTGTTCTACTCCATACAACACTGTATCAATATAATGAACAGTTAATGGATTTGCAATACCTTTTGCGATATGAATACCCGCCATACTAGATGGATTAATAACCTTATTTGCACCAGCACGCCTTAATTTCTCTTCAGTTTCTGGCTTTTCAGATCTCGCCACAATTTTAATCGTATCGTTTAACCCTCTTGCTGTTAATGTAATAAATACATTTTCGGCATCATTTGCAACAATAGCAACTAAACCAGCTGCTTTTAAAATTCCGGCATTATGTAATACTTGATCTTCCGTTGCATCTCCATGTACAAATAAAAGCTTTTCCTGCTCCAATATACTTTCATCTTTATCAACAACGACAAATGGAATATTCTTTTCTTGCAATTCATGTACAACTTGAAGCCCCACTCTACCGCAACCACACACTATAATATGATTTTTCAACTGCGCTATTTGTTTATCCATCTTCTTCCTCCGTACTGCATGAAATAAATTCCCTTCAATAATCATAGCTGCCACTACCCCAATTGCATACGTAACAATACCTACGCCAACAGGAATAATAAGAAGCGCAAATACTTTCCCCGCTTGCGTTACAGGAACGGCATCTCCGTATCCAACAGTCAATACAGTAATCATTGTCATCCAAAATGCTTGAAACAAACTAATCTCTTCAATCGTCATAAATCCTATCGTTCCTAGAATTACAACAAAAGTCATACATATAACTGCTATCCATAATTGCTTACGTGCATTCATACTGTGTTTCAACTCTTTTCTCTATCTACAATCTTTGCCAGTGGAAATAAAATACGTATATACTAGATACGGAATCTATGAAAGAGGTTGATATAATGAAGACATTTCTTTCCGCCTTACAATGGGCACTATTTATTTTAGCTGGAAGCCTTATTGTACCAATTAGTGTCGCAACTAGTTATGGTCTTAATGGCGCTGAAGCCATCGCATTTGTACAAAGAACATTATTTGTTCTAGGTTTTGCTGGTCTCTTGCAAGCTATATTTGGGCATAAACTTCCTATTCAAGAAGGTCCTGCTGGCCTTTGGTGGGGAATTTTCTCTCTTTACGCAAGTTTAGGCGTCGTACTATTTGGATCAAATAATGAGACACTTAAAGTTCTTCAATATGCTTTCTTATTAAGTGGTATTATTTGTATTATTCTTAGCGTTTTTGGACTTATTGATAAACTCGTTCGCTATTTTACACCGACAGTCATTGGAACGTATTTATTTCTTCTTGTCGCGCAGCTTAGTGGCTCCTTCTTAAAGGGAATGTTTGGCCTTGATGGAAAACATACAGAAGTACAACCTAACGTATTTATTCTTTCACTCATTGTTATTTTACTATCCTTTTTCATCATGAAGCTACCTATTATTGGACAATATTCCGTTCTTTTCAGTATCGTATGCGGCTGGATATTATTCGCATGCTTCGGATTATCTAATCCAATAACACCAGTGACAGACATAATCCGTTTTCCATCCTTATTTGTTTTCGGAATGCCTCGTGTTGAATGGAACATGGTAATTACGGTCATTTTCGTTACGCTCTTACTTCTAACAAATATGTTAGCAAGTATTCGCGTTGTACAAAAGGTTGTCTCTAAATATGAAGAAAACGCTGCATCAGATCGTTTTAAACAAGCTGGCATTATAACAGGAATCAACCAATTGCTAGGCGGCCTATTTTCAGCTATTGGGCCTGTCGCTATTTCTGGATCAGCAGGTTTTATTGCAACGACTAATATTTATAAACGTCTCCCGTTTATATTAGGGTCAAGCTTTATTATTGTCGTTAGTATATTTCCAAAGATTACTTCATTCTTTGCAGCAATCCCTGTTGCAGTTGGTTATGCCGCTATTTATCCTGTATTCGCAAGCATGATTGGCCTCGCCTTTCGAGAATACGAAACTGTCCAGGATAAAGAACGATTATTTAAAGTAGCCGGTCTTTCAATCTTTACAGGAGTCGGAGTTATGTTTGTTCCAGCAGGAGCATATTCCACACTTCCACCATTTCTAGCATCGTTTTTAAGTAATGGTCTCGTTCTTGGATCTGTAATGGCAATCTTGCTAGAAATACTATTTTCTCGTTCCACAGCAAAACAAATATCTTAAATTGGAAAACTTCCATTATTGCACTCTACCTTTAGAGTTGTTACGATAAAATCAAACTTTAATCATTGGGGTTTTATTCATCCCCAATGATTATTAACCAATATTATGAGCAACACACTCATAATAATTTATCTACTTCTTTTCAAAGAGGTTTGATGTCTTACTATTATTCCTCAATCTCTTCATGAACATGTATTTTGATTTCAATTAAAGAAAGGAATTTTCTATATGACTTATAAAATGATTGTTTTAGATTTAGATGATACTTTATTACGTGATGACCATACTATTTCACCTCGTACGAAAGAAGCGTTAATGACTGCACAAGAGCAAGGCGTAAAGGTTGTACTTGCTTCTGGACGTCCAACGTTCGGTATGCGCAATGTAGCGAAAGAACTTCGTTTAGAAGAATACGGCAGTTTCATTTTATCTTTTAATGGTGCAAAAATTATTAACTGTAAAACAAACGAAGAAATCTTTAGTAGTACACTATCTCCTGAAATCGTTCACAACCTATTTGAAATTAGTAAAACTGAAGATGTATGGATTCATACTTATATGGGCGATGATATCGTAACGGAAGAAAATAATCCTTATACTGAAATTGAGGGCGATATTACTGGTATGCCAATTGTTGTAGTAGATGACTTTAAAGCTGCAGTTAAAGAGCCCGTAGTAAAAGTATTAATGAATAAAGAAGCTGAACGCCTTGTTGAAGTTGAAAAGAAACTACAAAAACAGCTAGAAGGCCAATTAAGCGTGATGCGTTCGAAACCATTCTTCTTAGAATTTACTGAAGCTGGTGTTACAAAAGGAACGAGCTTAAACAAACTGATCCAAAAGCTTGGCATTAAGCGTGAAGAAGTTATCGCAATGGGCGATAGCTATAACGACCAAGCGATGATTGAATTTGCTGGTCTTGGCGTTGCAATGGGCAATGCACCTGATGATATTAAAGAAATTGCAAACTACGTAACAGATACAAATATGAACGATGGTGTTGCAAAAGTTGTAGAGAAATTCGTTTTAAAAACGGATGTACTTGTTTAATATTTTCATTCACAAAACCTATTTGAAGTCAAATACTTCAAATAGGTTTTTATTTAAATTCTCATGCTTTTGTGACTATATTTTGAACTTTGCACTATTCTCGTAGTGTAAACTTTCTTTTTGTATATAATGAAACAAAATAGACTATTTTATTTTGAAAAAGAATACAAATTTACTATATACAAGCATACGTTAAAGGAGGCTACTTTATGTTATCTACACCAATCGGACGATTAAGAGCAATTGGACTAGTTGAGGGTATTTCTTTCCTATTACTATTATTTGTAGCAATGCCATTGAAATATTTCGCAGGATTTGCAACAGCTGTTAAAATTACAGGCATGGCTCATGGTGTTCTATTTATTCTATTCATCTTTGCAGTAATTCAAGTAACAATCGTACACCGTAAATCAATTTTATGGGCACTTGGAGCATTTGTTTCATCAGTTATCCCATTTGGCACTTTTGTACTAGATGCAAAATTAAAGAACGAGCAACAATAATAATAAAAAGGTAGTTAACGACTGTTAACTACCTTTTCTATTTATAAATTTGGAATTTCCCAATCAATTTCTCTTTCGCCCATATTAGCTAAAATCGTATTTACTTTAGAATATGGCTTACTACCAAAGAAACCACGTCTTGCCGATAGTGGGCTTGGATGTACAGATTCGATAATATGATGATTCGGATTCGTAATTAACTTCTTCTTCGCCTGCGCATGGCGCCCCCACAATATGAAAATAACTGGCTTTTCACGTTCATTCAATAGTTCAATTACACGATCTGTGAAGTGCTCCCATCCTTTTCCCTTATGAGAATTTGCTTCGCCTTGACGAACTGTTAATACGGTATTTAGTAATAATACTCCTTGTTCCGCCCATTTTACTAAATAACCGTTATTCGGGATTTCATAACCATATTCATCTCGAAGTTCTTTATACATATTTAACAATGACGGTGGTGTTTTAACACCAGGTTGCACAGAAAAGCTTAAACCATGCGCTTGATTCGGTCCATGATATGGATCTTGTCCTAAAATAACAACCTTTGTATTTTCATAACTTGTATACTGAAGAGCGTTAAAAATATCTTCTACCTTCGGATAAACAACATGCGTGCTATATTCTTCTGTCAAAAAACTGGATAGAGTAAGATAATACTCTTTCTCGAATTCTGGTGCCAATAGTGGCTCCCAATCATTCTTTAAAACATTTTCCATACTGTCACTTCCTGTCTAATTAATTCACCATATCCTGTCTTGTAAATACTACGAACGAAATAACAAGGGAAACAACTGCCCAAACAGTTAAATTCATCAAAGAAAATCCCATCGATAAACCTTGTAATGCAGGTAATTTTCCTGATAAATAATCCGTTAATGATAAATTCACACTAAAAATATATTTGGCGCCTTCCCAAGATGTTGCGAACGAGCTTAAAATACCGCCTGCAATTAATGCAGCTAGCATAACGCCCATACCAGCTGGTGTATTACGAATTAAAACAGAGACCATAAATGATATAGTTCCGACAACGATAGCAACAAACCATGCTAGTCCATACGCCATTAAGATGTATTGCCACTGCGGAATAAGATGCACAAAGTTCGTATTTAGCGTTTCCTTATCAATAACAAATCCTGTTAAAACAGGTAAATTCCATCCCGAGTATCCAAATACAAGCCCTGATAATATGTAAGCAAACAAACCTACAAGAAACAGTATGAGCGAAATGAAAAATAACATCGTCACGTATTTACTAAGGAGTATTTTCCAGCGCCGGATTGGCCGCGTAAGTAACATCTTCATCGTCCCATCACTTCGTTCTCCTGAAACGATATCAATGGCGACAATCATTACGAGAAGCGGAATAAATAATGTAATTCCTTGTTCAATAAATGATCTGACAAAAGTCGGTGCACCCGGTGCCATCGGATTAATATCATGATCTAAATAATATTGTTGTTGCTCAACTCTTACCTTTAACCAATCACGCCATTCTTCTGGCAACCTAGAATTGTTCAACCGGTTCTGAGAATCAACAATTTGCTGTTGCAATGAAACCTTCCAATCGGTTGTACCGAGTCTTTTTTGTGTCGTTTCTATTTCACGATACTGCGCATACACAAAAAGCGGGATCAAGATTGCTAAAATAAGCATGACAACAAAAATACGTTTCTTACGGTAAATCTTTTCTGATTCATTTAAAACTAGATTCGCAAATTCACGCATGCTGCTCACCCCTTGTGAGTTCAATAAATAAATCTTCTAGCGTAAATACAAGCTCCTTAACGCTATGTACATCTATTTCATTTTCGACAAAGTGTTTATTCCAACTACTTATAGATGCAATATCCATGCGGCATAGTAATCGATCGCCTTCTACACTCACTTCCCTTACTTCTTCGGCCGCTTCTAGCATATCTTTCGCCTTAGAAATTGGTGTAACAATCCATTCTACACGATCACTTGCTGTTTTAATTAATTCTTCAACCTTGGCAACTGTTATCATTTTTCCTTTATGAATAATAGCAACGCGATCACATATCATTTGCACTTCACTTAGCAAGTGACTTGAAATAAACACGCTCATATTTTCTTCTTTTACAAGCTTATGTATAAATTCCCTAAGTTCTCTAATCCCTGCTGGATCTAAACCATTCGTTGGCTCATCTAATATGAGCAATTTTGGATTCCCAAGGAGCGCCTGCGCAATTCCAAGGCGTTGTTTCATACCAAGTGAGTACGTTTTTACCTTGTCATGAATTCTTTCATCTAAATGAACCATTTCAGCAATTTCAATAATACGTTCATCTGATATATCACCTAACATACGAGCAAATTGCTTTAAATTTTCCCATCCCGTTAAATATGTATACAACTCTGGGTTTTCAACGATACTCCCAATTTGACGCATCGCTTCTCTGAAATTTTCCTTAATCGAATAACCACCGATAGAAATCTTACCTTCTGTCGCCTTAATCAATCCGACTAACATTCGAATGGTAGTCGTCTTTCCAGCACCATTTGGTCCTAAGAACCCGAACACTTCTCCTTGCTTTACATCAAAGGAAATATTCTCTACAAGAGTCTTCTTTCCAATTACCTTCTTCAAATCTCGTACGGAAAGTATCGTCGTCATTTTACCCCTCCTTGTTCTAGTTTTAATTTACTTACAACATTTTGAACTAAACGTTCTGCCATATACGTATAACCTACTTCGTTCGGATGAAAATGATCAGAGTATAATAAATCTTTCCCGCGGTTTTGGAATAAATCAAATGTCGGTGTAATATACACATTTTTATCGTTTAGCGCTAACTTCTCTAAAGATGCATTCCAGTCCACAACAATGTTTGAAGACCCTTTTAAATCTTCTACATCTTCAAAAGGATTGTATAAACCAAGCCAAAAAATCGGACTATCTGTATTTAATTTACGAATTTCTTCTATAATTTTCTTTGCTTCATTTTGAAACGTTTCTGTGTCAGGACGATACGTCTCTAAATCTATTTTCCCAAGCGATTCCCAGCCTGGGAACAAATCATTCCCACCAATCGTTAACACGATTACATCTGCTTGCTTAATTGAATATTGAGCGCCATTACTTTCAATTTGTTTTAATAAATCGGGCATTTTTGCACCACTAACTGCTAAATTTGTTAATGCAATTTTTTGCTTATAATCTTTTTGTAAATCCTCTTTCATTCGCCCAACATAGCCAATTCCTTCTTTATCACCAACGCCACGCGTTAATGAATCACCTAAACTAACGATTTGTAACGTTCCCGTTTTCTTTTTCTCTTTTGCCACTACATCGGTCTTTTTAATTAAATTTGAAGCTTTCGGATTTAATACATCATTTACACCTGAAACAAAGCCATATGCAAATAAACAGAAAGATGCAATTGTAATGAGTAGAATTACTTTTACTACTTTTGATCTCATATCAAAACCCCTTTTAGCCCTCATAGATTGTCCATAATTATACCAAACGAAATTTTGAAAAGCGATTTTCACACCTTCTCAATTACGTCGTTTCTCTATTTACTAACTCTGGTAATAACTCTATATGCTTCACATCTAATTTCTCTTCATTAATCTTTTCATATAATAATTCAAACGCTTTTACTCCAACGTTTTTACTAGAATGCGAAATCGTCGTTATACCCAATATATCTGCCACCTCTTGATCATCACACCCGATAATCGTAATATCCTCCGGAATACGAATTCCTTGTTTTTTTGCTTCTGTAACCATCCCCGCTGCAATATGGTTACAAGATACAAGGAACGCCGTCGGTTTTACTGACATATGAGCCCATTCTCTAATTACATTGCGTCCATCTTCCACTGTAAAACAACCCTCAAATTTCCAGGTCTCTAGCGGTGTTACGATACTCTGTTGAAGCGAATCTTCATATGCCTTCTTTCGTCTTTGGCTATTAACACTATTACTTCTTCCAATACAATATCCAATATGTGTATGACCGGCATCTATTAAGCTTTTCATCCCAAGTGAAAATACTTTGTAGTAATCGATATGGACACTTGAAATGCATTTTGAATCTATTTCTTCACACATAACAATCGGGCCGAATTTTGTATATTCTTCAAGCTTCTCCTTACTATTTGCCCGAGAACAAATAATAACCCCATCAAGCTTTTTCATTTTTAACATATTTAAAATTTCTAGTTCTCTTTCTTCGCTATAATTCGTCTGGCAAAGCATCATATTATAATTATTCTTGGCTGTCTCTTTTGATATCCCCTCGATAATAGCGCTATAATATTGATCATTTACGTGTGGTAATAAAACGCCAATTACATTCGTTTTTCCTTTCACTAAATGAATCGCATTCACGTTTTGCGTGTAATTTAATTCTTCTATAATCGCTAAAATTTCTTTTCGTTTCTGTTCATTTACGTACGGATGATTATTTAGTACACGTGAAACAGTTGAAACAGATACTCCAGCAAGTTCAGCAATCTTTCTTATATTTGTCATCTCATTTTCCCCTTCTCACAAAAATTCTCCCTTGACCTGGTAAGCTTTCCACAATATATCCTTTCCTAGCAAATACATTTAGAAAGGATATACAACTATGCTTCGATTCAAATTAGAATATATATTTTTCATTGGCGGTTTACTCATTCTTGCCATCGGTATTAATATGATGACGACAATTACTTCCTTTGGACTTAGCCCTTATGATTCCTTCTTTATTGCACTATATCAAAATTTTGGCATAAGTATTGGTTTTTGGATTTTTATGATTAACTTTGCCTTTACACTTATCGTACTCTTTTGGAATAAAAAACAAATTACAATCGGTACAATTGTAACGATGGTTCTTATTTCTCTTTTTGTTGATTGGATTGGTTCCATTACAACTATTATGGACGCTATCCGCTCTCTTCCAAAATATATAACACTTATTTGCGGAAATCTATTCGTTGGAGCTGGAATTGGTCTTTACGTCTCTACAAACCTTTGCGCAGCGCCTCAAGAAGCTTTCGTTTTAACGGTTGCTGAGAAGAAAAAATGGACGTTTAGAAGAACAGAGATTTCATTAGCCTTTTTATTTTTAACGTTAAGCTTTTTATTAGACGGACCTATCTATTTTGGAACAATCATCTTATCCTTTACAACAGGCTGGATTATCCAAGCATTTATTCAAGTTGGTACGCAGATTTTAAATAGAAAAGAGCCTATTAAGCAAGCTGCTTAATAGGCTCTTTCTGTTTTATGGTAAGGATACTACTTAGCATCCCCTTCAATTCGATAGTTCGCTTTCAAACAATCTATTTCTTCATACCCTTGCAACGTATGTAGAATATAATCATAATCAGCAAGAGACGCACGATGCGTTACAATTACAATTTCAGCCTTTCCTTTCTCTTCAAGCGGCATTTGAATAATTTTCTCAAAGCTAACTCCGCGCTCAGAGAACAATGAAGTAATTTTTGCAAATACACCAATTTCGTCTTTTACATGCAGTCTTAAAAACTTTTTCACGACAATTTCGTCTGGCTCTTTTAATACTTTTTGATATTGTGGGACTACAGCACTATTTCCTGTTACCCCTAATCTAATATTTTGCATTACAGCAACTAAATCCGAAACAACAGCTGTCGCTGTTGGTAAACTTCCTGCGCCTGGTCCATAAAACATCGTTTCCCCAACTGCTTCACCGTAAACATACACAGCGTTATATTCATTTTGTACTGCCGCAAGAGGATGTGTATTTGGAAGTAAAGTTGGTTCAACTGTAACCTCCAATTTTTCACCATCTCGTTTTGCAAGACCGATTAATTTAATTGTATAACCTAAGCTCTTACTATATTCAATATCTTCCTCTGTAATAGAGGTAATCCCTTTTACTTTCACGTCTCCAAGCTCTACATTTGTAGAGAAACCGAGAGTAGCTAAAATCGTCATTTTTCTTGCTGCATCTAAACCTTCTACATCTGATGTTGGATCTGCTTCTGCAAATCCAAGTTGTTGGGCTTCTTTTAACACGTCGTTATATGCTCTCCCTTCGTCTGACATTTTCGTCAAAATAAAATTTGTCGTTCCATTTACAATTCCCATTACTTTCGTAATAAGATCTGAGGAAAGTCCTTCTACGATACTGCGTAAAATTGGAATTCCCCCTGCCACACTCGCCTCATAGAATAAATCAGCCTTATTATCTTTTGCTGTCGCTAATAATTCAGCTCCATGTAATGCCATTAAGTCTTTATTTGCAGTTACAACATGCTTTCCGCTTTTTAAAGCTTGTAAAATATATGATTTTGCATCATCAATGCCACCCATCACTTCAATGACAACATCAATATTTGGATTATCTAAAATTTCATTTGCATCTTGTGTTAATAGAGTAGAAGGTACCTCTACCTCTCTCTCTTTCTCAATGTTTTGCACTAATACTTTCGTTACCTTCACTGGACAACCTACTTGGTGTATGAGTCGTTCTTGATGATCCGTAATAATACGAACCACACCACTGCCAACTGTCCCAAGACCTAATAACCCAACTTGAATTTCTTTCATAGTACTGTCCACCCCTCAAAAATTGTGTTTAGATGAAATTATATGAGTAAAAAATCTGAAAAACAATGTATTTTGAACATTCGGAAAAATAAAGGTTAATCTTTACAAGGAAAACGTTGCCACGTGTTACACAATCTTTCTTTACAATATATAAGGGGTTTCTTGATACACGTAATAATTCAACCAATTAGAAAACAATAAATTACCATGACTCCTCCACCTAACAAGCGGCTTTTCATCTGGATTATTATGTTTAAAATAGTTTTTTGGCACATCAATATTTAATCCCTTGTCACGATCTCGTTCGTATTCTTGTTTTAACGTCTCACAACTATATTCGCTATGTCCAAGGGCAAACACTTGCCTTCCTTCTGGCCCAATAACAAGGTGAACACCTGCTTCTTCAGAGTTTGCTAACAATGTTAAGTCTTTCACTCCTCTAATATCATTCTCTCGTACTTCTGTATGACGAGAATGCGGAGCAAAAAACAATTCATCAAATCCTTGTAACAATTTCACATGTTGCTCGCAAACTTCATGTTCAAATACACCGAACATTTTTTCCTTAAGGGGATACTTTGGAACACCATAATGATAGTACAAGCCAGCCTGTGCTCCCCAGCAAATATGGAGCGTAGATGTTACATTCGTTTTTGAATACTCCATAATATGTTTAAGCTCTTCCCAATAATCTACCTCTTCAAAAGCGAGGGTCTCCACTGGCGCTCCTGTAATAATGAGCCCATCAAACTTTTCATTTTCAATATCACGAAACGTTTTATAAAAGCTTGTTAAATGTTCTTGCGTTACATTACGAGATAGATGTGATTCCATATGAAGCAAATGAACATCTAATTGTAACGGTGTGTTTCCAATTAAGCGAAGTAATTGCGCCTCTGTGTCTTGCTTCGTTGGCATTAAATTTAATATAGCAATTTTTAAAGCGCGTATATCTTGTGTTTCCGCTCGCTCCTTCGTCATTACAAAAATATTTTCTTTTTGTAACACTTTGCGAGCCGGTAAATCTTTATCAATTATGATCGGCATGTGTTTTGCCCCCAACTAGAGCTGCTTCCAAATCTGCAATAATATCAGAAACATCTTCTATACCAACTGATAAACGAATTAAATCAGATGTAACACCAGCTAAACGCTGATCTTCAGCATTTAATTGTCTATGCGTCGTACTAGCAGGATGTATAACGCAAGTTCGTGCATCAGCTACGTGCGTTACAAGAGTTGCTAGTTTTACATTTGCGATAAATTCTTTTGCTGCTTCTAATCCGCCTTTAATACCGAAAGTTAAAACACCACTAGCGCCTTTTTTCAAGTACTGTTGTGCCAATGAGTAATTTTCATTACTATCTAAGCCCGGATAATTCACCCATTCAATACGTTCATGGCTAGCAAGCCACTTAGCAACTGCAAGAGCATTTTCACTATGACGTTCCATTCGTAAATGCAATGTTTCTAAGCCAATATTGCTAATATATGCATTGAATGGGCTCATACAATTTCCATAATCTCTTAATAGCTGAACACGTGCTTTCACAATATACGCTGCTGCACCAAAGTTTTGAACGTAACTTACACCGTGATAACTTGGATCTGGTTCAACAAGTTCAGGATACTTTCCATTTGTCCAATCAAAGTTTCCACCGTCAATTACAATACCGCCTAAGGAGCTCGCATGCCCATCGATATACTTCGTCGTAGAATGAACAATAATATTTGCCCCATGTTCAAACGCCTGGCATAAATAAGGAGTTGCTAATGTATTATCAACGATAAAAGGTACCTCTAATTCTTTAGCAGCAGCTGAAAATTCTTTAAAATTTAAAACATTCATCGCTGGATTTCCTAACGATTCTGCATAGATAAGTTTCGTCTTGTCATTAGCAAGCGCCGTAATTTCATCTGCCGTTAAATTTGGATTAAAGAACGTAACATCAATACCCAGTTTACGCAAACTCACTCCAAATAAATTAAACGTTCCCCCGTAAACCGTTGAAGAACAAAGTAAATGATCCCCACTACTACAAATATTTAAAACTGCGAGCATAATAGCTGCTTGCCCAGAAGCCGTTGCAACAGCTCCTACACCGCCTTCTAAATCTGATAACTTCTGCTCAAATGCGGCTAGAGTAGGGTTTCCAATACGTGTATAAATATATCCTTCTGCCTCTAAGTTAAATAGGGCTGCTAAATCATCTGAAGTATCGTATTTATATGTTGTACTTTGATAAAGTGGTAAAACACGTGGTTCACCATTTTTTGGCGTATAGCCACCTTGCACACAAATTGTTCCTTTTCCCCATGATTCTCCCATCTCTCATTCTCCTTTCTTTTATACAAAATAAAAAACTGCCCCTTTCCTGAAAACAAGAAAGGAGCAGTTTGAAAACACGCTCTAAAGGCTCTTTCTTATCTCTCAGGATTACTACCTGCAGGATTTGGCACAATTCCGTTATACGGCTGTTGCCAAGGTTTCATCGGGCCTGTCCCTCCACCTTTTCTTGATAAGACTATGCAATTACCGTTGATTTTATAGCAATAATTTCCTAATGTCAAACAGTTTTTCTGAATGTTCTAAAATAAATGTTAACAGTTTCATATAAAGCAACAAAAGAAATATATTCTAGTCTATTTCAAAAAAGACCTTTAAAAACCTCAAATCAATCTATAAAATTAAATAAGTAATTTAACCTATAAATTCAAATTCCCCTAAAGTTAGCCTATATGTTGAATAGGCCATCTTCTCAAAAAGATACTATATATATTCAATCCATTTTTCACTAGTATATTTCACTTTTTTACCTACTAAGATTTACATAACGGAGGTATAACATGACAAATAAAAAAGATATGCAGTACATACTTGCTCTATATGGCATTCTTCTAGGATCTATAGTAGGAGCTACAGTCTGGTTATTTTTAGTCACAATAAATATTGGAATCCACTTTATTTGGGGATACTTGCCTGAAGTTCTCTCTTTTCCCTCTTATTACACCCTTTGCGTAACAATAATTGGCGGGGTCCTTGTTGGTCTATCACAAAAACATTTCGGTACATACCCACGCCTTATGCCTGAAGTGATGGCTGAATATAAAAAAACTGGTCGAATCGAATATCGCTTTGTCCATCAGGCTACTTTAACAGCGATTATTGTTTTAATTTTCGGAGCTAGTCTTGGTCCAGAAGCCGCACTAGTTGGAATTATAGGCGGACTGTGCACATGGGTAGGGGATCGCTTTAAATTTGCCTTAAAGGGTATGAATGAGCTAACCGAGATCGGAATTGGAGCTACTTTAAGTGTCATTTTTAACGCACCATTATTCGGTTATTTAGCACCAAATGAAAATGAGGGGGAACAAATTGCTGCTTTTTCTAAAGGAAAAAAGGCGATTGTATACTTAACTACTACTTTCGCAGGTTTTTCTGTTTATTTACTACTGAGTAAACTCGATAATCGTGGATCCTTTATTGTTGATTTCGGGGAAGGTGCACTTTCTTTCAATGAATGGATCGCATTTCTTCCACTTGCTAGTATCGGTGCTATAGTTGGTTTCTTTTATTTCAAGTTAGAATTCACATTAGAGAAGTTAATTCACCCTTTTAGGGAATACAAACTGACACTCGGAATTATCGGTGGTATTTTATTAGGAATTGCGGGAACTTTTCTTCCGTACACATTATTTTCAGGGGAACATCAATTAAAAGAATTAGTTGTTGAATGGAGCCATTTATCTTTTTGGATACTACTTCTTTCAGGGATTTTAAAGTTGTGCATTACTGCCGTTTGTTTGAACACAGGGTGGCGAGGTGGACATATCTTCCCAATTATATTTTCCGGGTCAAGTATCGGATACGCTGTAGCATCTATTCTTCCTATAGATCCAGTAGCATCTGTTGCCATCGTAACGACAGCAATTTCAAGCTATGCGTTACGAAAGCCAATAGCTATAACATTACTATTACTTATGTTTTTCCCGCTTAATTTACTATTGCCCATGCTTGGTGCAGCTGCTATCGGGAATGCCTTTCCGCTCCCAAAACATAACGAAAATAAAAATTAATAAAAATAGGCAGTGGGGATAAAAGCTCCACTGCCTATTTTTTTATTACACATGCTGCTTTAATAACGCTTCTAACTCCTCAAAATTATGCACTTCATATGTCGGTATAATCCCACTATCATTTAATTTCCTTTCTGGATTAAACCAACAAGTATCAATTCCCGCTACATATCCACCTTTCATATCAGCGCTTAATGAATCCCCAATAATCAGCCCTGCTTCAGGTGCAAAGTTAGGAATCCGTTCAAAAACATAATCAAAATACTCTTTCATCGGCTTTTGAAAACCTGTATCTTCCGAAACAAAAACATCTTTAAATAATGAATGTAAACCTGCATTACGTAAACGTTTATCTTGCGTCTTAGAAACACCATTTGTCACTATATACAATTCATACTCTCCTTGAATTTGATTTATAAATTCAAACGCACCTTGCATGAGTTGATTTCCTTCTTCTAAGTAGTTACGATAATTATTTTCCAATAATATTCCATCTACTTCTTCTCCATACTCTTTAAACAACAGAGAAAATCTTGTATTTACAACTTCATTGCGTGATAGTTCCCCTTTTTCAAAAGCATCCCAAAGACCTTTATTTATTTTTTTATAACGAGCCTCTATCTCGTCTGTTAAAGGGATTCCCTTCTCTTCAAAAAGCACCCGTAAAGCCACTTTTTCAGCCTTTTGGAAGTCTAGTAATGTATCATCTACATCAAATAACAACGTTTTATATTTTTTCATAAATTCATCACACTCTCTTTTCTACAAAAACAAATTTACATAAATCGTATCATTCCTTCTTGTAAAGATAATAGGAGATATCTCATACTATACATAGGGGTGAAAATATGAAAATCAGCAAAAATGAGGAAGAAATTTATCAATACATGCGAATCCATCAATTCCATACCCTATTTTCATTTCATGTCTTGCCATATGTAGAGCTGCATTCTTTTCAAACGAAAGAGATGATATGTAGCGAAGGAAATGCTCTCCCTTATCTCTATTACTTAATTTCTGGGAAAGCAAAAATATATATGAGTCATAAAAACGGGAAGGTTTCATTAATTAATTTTATTCAAGCACCATCTTTTATCGGGGAATTAGGATTAATAGGAGTAGAAAATATTACTAAGTCCGTTGAAGTACTAGAAGATTGTGTGTGTTTGGCACTTCCTCTTAAAGATTGTCAGCAACTTTTATTACAAGATGCAACGTTTTTACAGCACTTATGTAAATTTATTGGAGAAAAGACAATTACTCGCACTGAAAATTACGCAAAAAACTATAGTTATCCTTTTGAAAATCGATTAGCTGCTTTTATTTTATTAACAGAGCAAAATAATTGTTATATAGAAAAGCATACCGAGGCCTCGGAATATTTAAATGTCAGCTACCGTCATCTTTTATATATATTAAATCAGTTTTGCCAACAAAATTATTTAAGAAAAGAAGGCCGAACATATTATATACAAGATCGAAATACATTAGAAAAACTTGCTGATGAACTAAAAATATAAAAAACAGCATTAACATGTAAACGTTAATACTGTTTTTTCGAGTGACGATTATAATTTTAATTAAAATTCACTTGCTACTTTAGCTGCTTCTTCAAGACCTGCAGCGATGATTTCTTCTGCTTTATCTGGGAATTGGTTATGTCCTTCAATAACTACTGTTTTCATGTTTGTTGCGCCGAAGAAGCCCATCATACTTGCTACATATTTAACAGCCATTTCTACCTCAGCTGCTGGACCTTCTGAATATACGCCGCCTCTTGCATTTAATAATGCAATCTTCTTATCTCCGATTAGGCCAACTGGACCCTCTGGCGTATATTTGAACGTTTTACCAGCACGGTTTAAATAATCAATATATGTGTGCAATACTGCTGGAATCGTTAAGTTCCATAATGGGAAGCCGAAAACAACTTTATCAGCTTCTAGGAATTGATTTAAATACTTATCAGCAACTGCTACTGCTTTTGCTTCTTCTTCTGTTAAATCAAAGCCTTTACCTGCCTTGAATGTACCATTAATCATGTCTACGCCTACATATGGTAATTCTTCTTTATATAAATCAAGTTCTACTACTGTATCATTTGGGTGTGCTTCTTTATAGTTTGCTAAAAATGCCTCATATAATTTTACACTAACCGCTTGTTCCGCTGGACGGTTATTTGCTTTAACGAATAAAACTGTTGCCATTATTTATTCCTCCTAGTACTCACTCTTATGTTGTTATATGCTTTCAAAAAAGGTATCCCTTGTAATTGTTGTTTTGTTGCTTACAAACATATTTTATCTTTATATAAAGACAATTTCGTCCTCACATAGACGTATTTTTTCATAAAAAAAGTCCACCTTCCAAAGGCGAACTTGGTCTTACGACTTTCGTCTTATACAATTCCATTTTTCACTGCATATAATGCCGCTTGCGTACGATCAGATAAATTCAACTTACTCAAAATGCTACTTACATGCGCCTTAACTGTCTTTTCTGTAATAACTAAAACCGATGCAATTTCCTTATTGCTCATCCCTTTTGCTAATAGCTGCAATACTTCATTTTCTCTCGCTGTTAGCACATCCACTTGAATAGAAGGTTCTTCTTCCTTTTCTTCTACAGGTAATGTTTGAGAGAGAAGAGCATTTGCTATATCCGGATGTAATTGAATATTACCTTTATATGCGCTTCGAATAGCCTCAACAAGCTGATCTGGTTCTACATCTTTTAAAATATACCCACTTGCTCCAGCCCTTAATGCAGGTAACACATGCGCCTGATCAGAAAAGCTAGTTAATACAATTACTTTCACATTTGGATACTCTTTTTTAATATATGCCGTCGCCTCAACACCATCCATTTCAGGCATGTATAAATCCATTAATATAACATCGGGAGTTGTTTCTCCTACTTTCACTAACGCTTCTTTCCCATTATTCGCTTCTCCAACTAACTCTAAATCTTCCTGTGTACTTAAGAAAAATGCTAATCCTTTTAAAACGACTGTATGATCATCAACTAACAATACTTTTATTTTCACAAACTTCCCTCATTTTCACATCATAATGGTACGTTTACTTTTACGCTCGTTCGTTTATTACTACTTACAATTTTAATTGTTCCACCAACTAATTCTACTCTTTCACGCATCGTAGTCATACCTAGTGATTTCTTTTCTTTTATATTCTTTTCCACAAATCCCTTTCCTTGATCAACTATTTCTAATGATACATTTTTCTCATTCACTGTAAAATAAATCGTCGCTTCTTTTACACCTGCATGCTTACTTACATTGTTCAGTGCTTCTTGGCCTATGCGCCACAAAGCTTCTTCTACTACACGAGGTAAATCACGAACACCCGTAACTTGCTCCCTAATTTTCAGTCCCAAATTTTCACCGTACTGCTTTAGAGCTGGCAATAATCCTTTTTCTAATCCCGCCGGACGAAGCTGCCAAATTAATGTCCTCATTTCTTTCAAAGCTCCTTGCGCAAGTTCACGCATCTCATGCAAAGATTGATCTACCTTTTCATTTTTACCTTTTAAAACTGCCTCGGCGCCTTTTGTCATGAAGGTTAATGAAAATAATTTTTGCGAAACAGAATCATGTAAATCTCTTGCTAACCGATTTCTTTCTTCCATTCGTACAAGTTCACGGCGCTGCTCGTTTAACCTCAAATTCTCTATTATTAACGAAACATGGTTCGATAATGCTTGAATTACGTCTATTGTATTAGCATCAAACTCTCCATTATTCAAGCTAACACATAAAACACCAAATATATGGTTTTGAATATGTATTGGTGTAGCAATAACAGCTCGATTTAGATGTACATTATGTCCTATTTGATGTTTTATTAGAACTGGTTCATCTTGTTCTAACGCCCTCTTGGCCGCCTCTTTTACATCCTCTTGTAACTCTTCCTGAACGTAAGACGCTCGCAGAGATAATTCTTTTTCCTCCCTAATAAAAAGCGCTACTTGATTCCATTGAAATACTTCACCTACGTGATTTACCACTTTTTCAGGTAGTACATTAAACTTATGAATCGTTTTTAAATCTTGAATGAAACGCTCTAATTTCACATAATAATGTGCTCTTCTCTTTTCATTTTCATATAATTTTGTTCGCTTTAAAGCCGTACCAATTTGGAAAGCAACCGATTGGAGTAATACTAATTCTTCTTCTGAAAAATGTGTTTTACCCGGACTTGCAACATTTAACACCCCAAATTTTTCTCCCCCAGCTTTTAAAGGAACCGTAGCATGATGAAGAATGCCCTCCGTATCTCCCCAATTATATTCAATTGCATTATTAATTCTTTTACATTCAATAATATTAACGGCTCTCTCTAATTTTCCATCTACAAAACCTCGTAAACACCAACATTCACCTTCGCACATCGGGCGTTTATTTTCATATGTCAGTGCCTCTGGTAATTGATAGTCAATTAACTTCGTATACTTCCCATTTTCATCCGCAAGAAAAATCCATCCTGTCGTTAAACCTGTTACACTTAGTAATTTCTCTAGGACAGCTTGCAATACATGATATGTATCATTTGATGTATTTAATGTTTCTGCAATTTCCTTTAATATAACTAATTCATTTGTACGATTATCTCGAAACATACTCAGTCTCCTGCATACAAGATTTTAAATAGCTCTTAAAATAAATCATCTACTTTTCACTTTGTACTTATTCGTAACATTGATATAATGGTGAGAACATAGTTTTCATTATATCACTCGAGGGGGCTTTCATAATGACATTAAATAAAGCACTTACTATCGCTGGTTCTGACACAAGTGGCGGTGCTGGTATACAAGCAGATTTAAAAACATTCCAAGAACTGGGCGTATACGGAATGACATCTCTTACAACAATCGTAACGATGGATCCACATAACGGTTGGGCACATAACGTATTTCCAATCCCAGCTTCTACATTAAAACCACAATTAGAAACAACAATTGAAGGTGTTGGCGTAGACGCTTTAAAAACAGGTATGCTTGGATCAGTAGAAATTATTGAAATGGTTGCAGAAACAATCGAAAAGCACAATTTCAATAATGTAGTAGTTGACCCTGTTATGGTATGTAAAGGTGCTGATGAAGCATTACATCCTGAAACGAATGACTGCTTACGTGACGTTCTTGTTCCAAAGGCATTAGTTGTAACACCAAACTTATTTGAAGCTTACCAATTAAGTGGCGTAAAGATTAATTCTCTTGAAGACATGAAAGAAGCAGCGAAAAAGATCCATGCTTTAGGTGCAAAATACGTCCTAATTAAAGGCGGTAGCAAACTTGGTACGGAAACTGCAATCGACGTCCTATATGATGGAGAAACATTCGACCTTCTAGAATCAGAAAAAATTGATACGACAAATACACACGGCGCAGGTTGCACATATTCTGCTGCAATTACAGCAGAACTTGCAAAAGGAAAACCTGTGAAAGAAGCAGTAAAAACTGCTAAAGAATTCATCACGGCTGCTATTCGTTACTCATTCAAAATTAACGAATACGTAGGTCCAACTCACCATGGTGCATATCGTAAATTTGTTGTATCAAAAGAGCTTGTCTAATATATAAATAAAAAACACTCACAAAGTTCATACATTGCCTCTGTGAGTGTTTTTTATAAGCTTTATGTCTTCTGGTCATCTTATCTTTAAGATACAGAGCTGACCTTATTTCTACCATTTCGTTTCGAGTAGTATAACGCATCATCCGCCGCTTGAATAAATTTCTCCGGTGATTCTTCATATTCTGAAACCCCCACCGAAACTGTAATTTTTATTTTCGTTCCATCTAACAATTGAAATGGGTGACTTTCAACAGCTGTACGAATTTGCTCGCCCATACGAATTCCGTAAGCTAATCCCTTATTCGGTATCAAAAGCGCAAACTCCTCTCCACCCTTTCGAAAAGCCAAATCTGGAAATTGTGAAGTTTCTCGTAAAATACATCCTACTTGTTTTAGCACTTCGTCCCCTGCAGGATGCCCGTACGTATCATTTACATACTTAAAGTGGTCAATATCTATAAGTAGTAAACAAAACGAATCATTTTTCATGTTCTTATTACTAATATGACGATTCATCTCTAAATCAAACTGTCTTACGTTTCCTAAACCTGTCAATGCATCTATCGTTGCGTATTGTTTCATCTTTTGAAATAACTCATTGGATTGTAAAACATAATTTGCACTTATGAATGTTATGTAACCTGTAATAATACTAGAAATTAAATATAATCCCACTATGTGGATCTCTTTAATTAACCATATATATAACGCTGGGATTAGAATAGATAAAATATATGTGTGTAACCATACCCACTTTCCCCCTAAAGAAAGCTTCATGCGCGAAATAAAGATACTCCCTATTCCTATCGCAATGATTGTATAAAAAGCCACTTGAGAAGCTAATGAATAATCCATAAACAACAGCCTAGTTACTAAAATCATACCAATTGTTATGGTACTCGCTATCGGTCCTCCAATAATAACAGCTAGAATAACAGCTAAATAGCGTAAATCCAATAGAATGGTACCAACACGAACACTGAAATACATTAATACTATACCTAGTATCCCAGTAAAAATGCCTACTACACATTTCTGCCCAAAAGAGAATCCTTCTTTTAACGGCTTATCCCTTAAAAGCTGACCCCCAATAAAAATAAAGGAAAGAATAATTGTTGTATTTACAAATAAGTCCCTTAACATAAAATAATCTCCCTACTTTTCCATCTATCCCCTTCCTCACTTTATTGTATACGAAATACCTTTAATTCCCAAAGGTTTTGTTTATTTTTGCTGTTCCACGTGAAACAGCAAAAAAATAAAAAGAGCGAAAACTCGCCCTTTTTCATTAACAACAGCGTGATATTTTTCCACCCTTTGCATTAAATCTTGCTTCTTGTGCCTCAGCAAAAAATTGCTTTTGACATACAACCTCTTCTTCAGGATGATGCTTTTTCATATGCTCCACATATACTTCATAACTTGGTACTCCAACGAGCAAACTAATAAAGCGTTTTCTTTCACCCCATACTTGCCACAACTTTTTAAGCATAGTTCCTCGACTCACTTTCATCTCTAGGAATATATGGTGCCTCTTTTAACGGCATTGGCTTATTTCTTAATACTTGGATCCAAATTCGAAGTGCTGAAATTAACACAGCGATTACAACTATCATAAAAATTCCGCAAAGCGCTGCATCGATATAATCATTGAAAATAATTTGCTTCATTTGAGCGACATTTTTAGCTGGCGCTAACACTTTTCCCTCATCTAATGCTCCCTGAAATACCTTTGCATGCGATAGAAATCCAATTTTAGGATTTTCATGAAATAGCTTTTGATATCCCGCCGTCATCGTTACAATCAGCAACCCGATAGTTGGAATAAGTGTTACCCAAACGTACGCCTTTTTTCCCATTTTAAACAAAATTGTCGTTCCAAGTAATAATGCAATACCTGCTAGCATTTGATTTGCAATACCGAAAAGTGGCCATAATGTATTAATTCCACCGAGCGGATCTATTACCCCTTGGTATAAGAAATATCCCCACCCTAATACACATAATGTTGTAGCGATTACATTCGCTAATGTAGAATCCGTTTTCCCAAATGGCTTATATACATGCCCTAAAATATCTTGAATCATAAATCGGCCGACACGCGTTCCGGCATCAATTGTTGTTAAAATGAATAGAGCTTCAAAGAGAATCGCAAAATGATACCAAAATGCCATCATGGCCGTTCCACCTATTACTTGTGAGAAAATATATGCCATACCTATCGCTAATGTTGGCGCACCACCTGTACGTGATAAAATTGTTTGCTCTCCAACATTTACAGCGAGATCTTTTAGTTCATTTGGTGTAATAGCAAATCCCCATGAGGAAATAACTTGAGCTGCCTGCGAAACATCTGTACCGATAAGTGCTGCGGGGCTATTAATTGCAAAATACGTTCCCGGTGTTAATACACAAGCTGCAATCATCGCCATCGCTGCTACAAACGACTCCATTAACATTGCTCCATAACCGATTGGCTGTGCGTGTCCCTCTTGCTCGATCATCTTCGGCGTCGTACCTGATGAAACGAGAGCATGGAATCCAGACACTGCACCACAAGCAATAGTAATAAATAAGAACGGGAATAAGTTTCCAGAAAACACAGGACCAGTTCCATCAATAAATTTCGAAACTGCTGGCATTTGTAAATCTGGTGCTACAATTAAGATACCGATTGCTAACCCTACAATTGTTCCGACTTTTAAAAATGTACTTAAATAATCACGTGGTGCTAAAAGCATCCAAACTGGTAATGCCGATGCGATAAATCCATATACAATAAGCATAATAGCAATTGTTTCACCACTAAATGTGAACATACTTGCAAGTGTTGGATTTTCTGCTACATACTGTCCTCCAACAAGAGATAAAATAAGTAGGATAATACCAATTACTGATCCTTCTCCAACACGACCAGGCCTAATATAGCGCATATAAACTCCCATTAAAATAGCGATAGGAATCGTTGCTGCTATCGTAAACATTCCCCAAGGACTTCCGATTAGTGCCTTTACTACGACTAACGCTAATACTGCTAATAAAATAATCATAATTCCTAAAATACCTATCATTGCAATTAGTCCTGTAACAGGTCCAATCTCATCTTTAATCATTTCTCCTAACGATTTACCATTACGTCTCATCGAAGCAAATAAAATGACAAAATCTTGGACAGCCCCCGCAACAACTACCCCAACAATAATCCAAATGGTTCCTGGTAAATATCCCATTTGTGCTGCTAAAATCGGTCCTACTAAAGGTCCCGCCCCAGCAATCGCTGCAAAGTGATGTCCAAACAATACCCACTTATTTGTTGGAACATAGTCTTTCCCATCGTTTAATGTATGGGCTGGTGTTTGCCGATTATCATCTAAATTAAAAACCTTTCTCGCTATAAATCTACTATAAAAGCGGTAAGCAACTGCATATACACATACGGCAGCTACTAAGAGCCATACAGCATTAATGGTTTCACCTTGTGATAAAGCTATTACCCCAAAAGCACCTGCTCCTACTGCTGTAATAACGCCCCAAAGTAAGATCGATTTCAATGTCTTCACATACAATTCCCCCAATACTATTTCTTAGTGGAGATTGTACTAAATTTTCTGAATATTTAACTTGAATCCTCCCTATCATGAAGGATTTTCAGTTTATCATGTTAAATTACTCTCATTACCTACTATAATTCAATGTTATTTCGAAGGCGTTTTACATAATTACGACTGACTGGAATCGGTTGCTCATCATACCTATCTAAATACAAATTATACGTGCCATTATAATACGGTTTCAGTTCTTTTACATATGACATATTAATTAAATAGCTTTTATGTACACGTAAAAAATCATATGCATTTAGCTTATTTTCTAATTCCTGAAGTGTATATGTTGAAATATACTGATTATTCGTTGTGTAAATTGAAACAGTTTTATTTTCTTTATTTTTACTTACATATACGATATCTTCTGGAAGAATATATCGTATACCCTCTTGACTTTCTATCGGTAGTTTTCGCAAATAACTCTTTGCTTTCTCACCTTGTTCTTTACCTATTTTATATAAAAGAAATTGTAAATCTTCTTCACGAAATGGTCGCAATAAATAATAAAATGCTTGGAAACGAAAGGCTGTAATAGATTCTTCTATGTTTTCACCTACAAAAATAAATTTTGTATAGCAATTTATTTCTCGTAATAAACTTGCATATTCAAAACCAGTACCATCTAGTAATTTGGAACTTAAAAAAACAAAGTCTGGTATATGTTTTTTCATCATAAATAAAGATTCTGTTCCTGTCTTTGCTTCAAAACATTCTACATTTCTCATATTTTCAGTGAAATTTTCAGCTAACTCTCTTCTCTCTTCTGCCTCTTCCATGATCAGTAAAATTTTCATTTCTTCAACCACCTAATTCTTTGTCCATATGTCCTGTTGTATACATTCGCTTTTATAAGAAATAATCCCTTTTTCTTACTATACCATTATTTATCTAAAAAAACAGAAAAAAGGAAACCACTTCGGTTTCCTCTCCCCTTTTATCCCGCACTAACTGCCTATAAAGAGCCGAGTAGTGTAGGATAATAAACGGTCAGGGATACGTTTAAATTTTCACTTTATACTAATTCTCGTTGCTTCGTTTCCTGTCCAAGTATTATTACAGCGAATACACCAATTAAAATTGATCCACAGAAAATCGTAAATATTAATGATAGTGAAGCTTCTGAAGCAACTAAATATCCCACTAATAGTGGCCCAAGAATACCACCAATACGACCAAATGCTGCTGCCATTCCTGCACCTGTACCACGAATAACCGTTGGATACTGCTCAGGTGTATAGGCGTATAATGCTCCCCAAGCACCTAAGTTAAAGAAGGATAGTAACATACCTGCCACGATTAATACTGTTAATGAATCCGCAACCCCAAACAAATAAGCACTGCAAGCTGTCCCGATTAAATACGTAACCAAAACAAATTTACGACCGAGACGTTCAATAAACCAAGCAGCTGTGAAATATCCTGGAAGTTGAGCTAATGTCATAATAAGTACGTATTGGAAACTTTTTATTAAACTAAATCCTTTTAGCACCATTACACTCGGTAACCAAAGGAACATTCCATAATAGGAAAAAACAACACAAAACCATAGAATCCATAGCATAATTGTTGCTTTACGATATTCCCCAGACCAAACTGATTTTATATTTTCAATAACAGATGGCCTTTTTTCAACTTTTTGGAACCTTGGGGAATCCGGTAAATTCCATCTTAAATATAAAGCATATAATGCTGGAACTGCACTCAATACCATCGCAACTTCCCAACCATATTTAGGAATAACAAAATACGAGATAAGAGCTGCAATTAGCCATCCACCTGCCCAAAAACTTTCTAATAACACAACAATTTTCCCACGCTCATGCGCTTCAACACTCTCTGATACTAGTGTAGAGGCAACCGGAAGCTCTCCGCCAAGCCCCATACCAATTAAAAAGCGTAAAACGAGAAACATCGCAAGTGTCGTTGTTAATGCAGTTAAACCACTACCGATAGAAAATAATAATAATGTAATAATAAAGACTGATTTTCGCCCTATTTTATCTGATAGTATCCCAAAAATAAGCGCTCCTACTGCCATGCCGATTGAGTTAATACTGCCTATCCAGCCCATTTCTTGCGTACTTAATCCCCAATCCTTTTGCAAGGCTACCATTACAAATGAAAGCATTCCAACATCCATTGCATCAAATAGCCATCCAAGCCCAGCTATACCAAGCAGTTTGCGCTTCGAAATTTCTTTTACCTTGCCCACTAGAAGTCCTCCTCACACAGGTGTCTTTACACATCATTTTACATGTGTGAATTGTATAAGTAAAATACTTTTGTGTAAAAAATTCTCCTTCATCATTCCCAAAAAGTAAAACGTCTATCCCGATTGGTGAGAGCTAATAATCAGTGGGGATGCCTCACTGATTAAAGTTTCAATTTATTAAAAATGAACAAATAAAAAAAGCAGCGATATTTCGCTACTTTTTCGAACGCATTACTTCTTTTAAAAATTCCGCTAATACTAACTGACGACGCCAGCGTGTTGGATTACTGCATAATCTATAAAACCACTCTAAATGAATCGCTTGAATCCATTTTGGTGCGCGTTTTACCTCTCCAGCCCATACGTCTAAACTTCCACCCACTCCAACAGCCATTTTCGTTTCTAAACGATGCTTATTGTTTTGGATAAAGTTCTCTTGTCTCGGGAAACCAAGTGCAACAAGTAATAAATCTGGTTTTGCTTCTTGAATGCGAGAAATAATATTCTCTTCGTCTTCTTGTTTAAAATAACCATCTTGTATACCAGCGATGGATACAGCTGAATATGTCTTTGTTAAATGATCTGCTGCAGCTTGTACAACATGCGGCTTTGCACCTAATAAGAAAACAGATACCGGCTTACTATCTTCTGATAACTTCGCAAGTAAATTACACATTAAATCAAAACCTGCTACACGTTCTTTTAAAGGTGTACCAAGCATCCCGCTTGCCTTTACAACCCCAATACCATCAGGTGTAATTAAATCTGTATTCAATAATGTTTGATAGAACTTTTCATCCTTTTTTGCGCACATAACAATTTCAGGGTTTGCTGTTACTACCTGAAACGTATGAGTTCGCTCCGCTTCTAGTTGTTCTTTTAAATATTGGACCGTTTCATCCATTGTCATTGTAGAAAAAGGAACGCCTAGAATATCAACTGTTTGTACTGCCATAGTTAACTATCCTCTCTATCATTACAAGTTTTTCGCTATTAATTGCTTATATGTTTCCTTTGTATCTTCATATAGTTTTTGAAGTGAGAAGTTCATAGTAGCATGCTCATAAATATGTTTACCCATTGCTGCTAACTCTCCAGTTTTCCACTTATCATACGCTTCTTCTAAAGCTAATGCTAATGCCTTTCCATCACCTGTCGGCACAATCCATCCGTAAGTTTCATCTACGATTAATGGTTCAATTTCTCCAGCCCTAGTCACAATTGATGGTACGCGCTGATTTGCCGCTTCTAATAAAACTAGTGGGAACCCTTCACTATGGGAAGTTAATAAATTTACATGTGACGACGCAAATAATTGTTTTACATCTTGACGATGTCCTAAAAACTCTACTTTATCGTTAATCCCTTTTTCAGTAGCTAATGACTTTAGATTTTCTTCTAATGGGCCATCGCCAACTAATAATACTTTAATTTTCTCTAATTTTGTTTGTTGTAACGCATCGAATAAAACTTCATGTCCTTTGACAGGATGTAATCGTGCTACTTGAATTGCCGTAAATACATCTTCATCAATATTGAACATTTCTTTTTTATTATAGCCTTCTGCTTTTTCCTTATCGTATTCAATTCCATTATAAATAACATGCATCTTTTCATTTGAAATACCTAATGCTGCCAGGCTTTTTTTCAATCTATTTGTTACAACGAAAAATAAGTCTATATTTTTTAAGGCTTTCAAATTTAATTTCGTAAAAATCCAACCTTTTAAGCCCTGTTTAGTAAAGTCTTGAAATGGATCACTATGAATAGTCGTTACCCATTTTGCCTTTATTCTCTTTTTCATTAAAGAAACATAGAAATTAGCCCTAGGGCCATGTGTATGAACTACATCAAATTTTTCTTTATTAATAAATTCACTTATATTCTTTAAAATGGATAAATCATAGCGCGATTTTTGTGAAAACACATGGACTTTTATCCCTAACTCCCTTGCTTCCTTCGCAACAATTCCATCTTCAAATACTGCTAATTCTACTTCACCAGCTGGAAACTGATCGAGAAGTGAAATAATATGTGTTTTCCCTCCCCCATCTTCTGCTCCTGCATTCATATGCAATATTCTCATATTTTTTCCTCCTTTAAATCCTCGCTACGTTTCCATCTATTTTTATTTTACTGTACTAAAAAATAAAAGCTAACAAAAGTTAGCTTTTATTTTTATCATTCAATTTCTAGGTCTACTATTAGATAAGCTAACACCACTACAAAGTAAATACCAACTCCTGGTGCTGTTAAAATATGTCCTGCAATATAAGCAATACCTAACGCTAACAATAAGCTTGCTGAAATCATTCCATATTTTATATTAAATATGTCCTTAAATCTCGTAGCAAATGCTAGTAGAATTCTTAGCCCGTAATAAATAAATGGAATCATTAGTAATACAAAGCCAATAATCCCGAAATCATAAAACCAATCATGGAAGTCCATTTCAATTAGTTTTGGATCTGGCTGCTTTTGTTCATTGTATTTAAAGTTACCTGCATAACCCATTCCTAATAACTTTTGTGACATTGGCGCTTCTTTAAAGAACTGCTTATGTCTTTCTTCATATACTTGACGTCCACTGAAAATAAGATTTTCTTGATTTTCTTTCTTTTGCTCTTTCTCAAGCTCTTTCTTAACTTCCTCTTCTATCTTCGCCTTTTCTTCTGGCTTTTCAACTTTATGGTGATTTTCTTCTTTTTCTTTAAGTTCTTGCTCTTTTTTCAGCTTCTCTTTAATTTCTTTTTCTTTTTGACCTTGCTGCGCCACATTTTGCTCTGATAAATAATTATTGTGAATACCCATATTTTGTGCTAATGGCGTTTGTTTAAACGTTCCAACTACACCAGCTAATAGGACAATAGCAATTACTGCATTAAGCGCAAGGGATTTTTTGTTCGGATTTTTTCTATCAAATAATAATTGTAGTACAATGATTCCGATTGCTGCCGCTAACGTAGCACCAATTGAGCCCATCCCTACTTTTGTACCAACTTGAATTAGCGAATAAATCATTAAAAGTGATGGAATCCAATATAAAATGTGTTTCCAGCTCTTTGTTTTTTGAATAGAATATAGTACCACAATAGGGAAAATAATAGCTAAGATTGAACCTAGTTCATTCCCTGCATAGAACCAACCTCGAGAACCAACCTTCATCCATTCATAACTACCAAAGTCAGTAGATGTTGAAATAGAAATAACCATAATTGCGTTAATGATTAATGTAGAATATACAATACTATTTCGAACCTTATCACTAATATTAACTGTCTTTTTCAATGATTTTAAAGCTAAAATGTATGATCCCAGCATGATATATATATATAATGCTTTTGCAACGAATTTAACTTCTTCACTAAGTACAATAGGATCCTTAACTAGTTTGTTATTAATAAATCCTATTCCTAAAACTCCGGCTAATAATATAAGATAAATTAAAAACTTTCTATTTTCCTTCTCTTTTGCCTGAATTAAAATATAAATGCCACCAACAGCCATAATAAGGAATCTTACTAAAATTCCAACGGTAGCATTTGACTTTAATAAAGTGATGCTAAGAGACGTTAATAAATCTAAAACAGGCTGTAAAATAATAAAAAAGAGCAAAAAACGCTCAAATCTAACCCTAGCTTGATTTGCTAACATTCCAAGACCTCCATACAAAATCTTAACATTATCTTTTAATCATAATTTATTATCGTTAAAACACACCTAGCAATTATAACATAACTCATATTTAAATTGAGAACTATTTTTATATCGAAACTAGCCACTCTACCTTAAGTAGTACTAGAAAATATTATCCTTTAGCTATCCTTCCCTATCTCTATAAAAACTATCTAACACTCTTCTACTTATTATCAGCATTATAGTAACATTCATTAATCATTATATTAATATATAGAATTTAATAATTACAAAATGACATCTACTCAGCTATCCCACAACTAAAGGTTAACCTTGCTTCATTTTTCCCTAAACATTTTCAAACGCTTTCTTTATGTATTTTATCCGTTTTTCTACATGTAACGAAAAGTAATTGTTATTTCCAATACTTTAGTGTATATTTTTTCTCTGGAACATCTTTAAGAGGAAGGGATTAAGGCCATGTTATTAATCGATATATTTACGTTTCTTGGCATTATCGCCGCTGCCATTTCTGGTACATTAGTTGGTTTAAAAAAAGATTTAGATTTATTTGGTGTCCTTTGTTTAGCTGTAGCTACTGCGCTCGGCGGCGGTATTATTCGTGATATTATGATCGGTAACCTGCCCCCTGTCGCATTTGTAAAACCCATTTACTTTTTCGTAAGTGTATTATCAGCATTATTTACTTGTATGTTTTTTGAACGCATCAATAAACTTCAAGTCGTTATTATGCTTTCTGATGCTGTTGGCTTAGGCGTTTTTACAGCTATTGGTGCAAATGCGGCAATGTCACATCATGTTGACGCCTCATTTCTAGTTGTTTCAATGGGAGTCATTACAGGTATTGGAGGCGGTATTTTGCGTGACATTTGTGCTCAAGATATCCCTTACGTATTCCGAAAAGAAATTTACGCAATCGCTTCTATCTTAGGAGCAATTAGCTTCCTAATCACACACGCTATGGGGGCGCACGTATTAGCTTTCTATGTTTGTTTATTAGTAACATTCGTTATTCGTGTCGTCACTGTAATATATAATGTGCATTTCCCTGTTTTCTTTAAAACACATGCTAAAATTAATAAAGGCCATTAAGAGAATTCTATCTAGAATTCTCTTAATTTATGTACTATTCAACAAACTAATATAGAGTAATTATATATAAGCATATATAATTACTCTATATTAGTTTTAAAATTGAAAACGTTTTATATACAGGGGGAAGAATGATGCTTGGGGTTTTCAAAAAAAATATTAATAAAACAAACGCCAGTATAATCGAATTAAGTAAAGAGCAACAAATAACTTTTAATGTACCTACTAATTCTGAATTGAAAATTCAAATGGATATGCTACATATTTCAAAAGAAGATTTACAAGTTGTAAAAATACTACAGCCTTTTATTTATGCAGAAATTGATTGGATTACTGAAAAATTCTATGCCAACATTACAAAACAACCTAATTTAATTACTATTATTGAACGTTACAGCTCTATTCCAAAACTAAAACAAACTTTAAAAACACATATTAAAGAATTATTCAGCGGCAATATGCATGAAGATTTTATTGAACAGCGTGTTAGGATTGCCAAAAGGCATGTACAAATTGGTTTACATCGAAAATGGTATACTGCTGCTTATCAAGAATTATTCCGCTCTATCATGAAGATTTTGCAAACAAAAATAACAACAATCGATGATTTTTCCTATTCTATAAATGTCATAAATAAATTATTCACTCTTGAACAAGAACTTGTTCTTGCAGCTTATGAATCTGAATATGAAAGAATGCAAAAAGAGCATGAGAAAGAAAAAGAATTAACTGCTATGACAATTACGCATATCGCAACAGAACTAGCTGCTGTATCTGAAAAAACAAGCTCTTCTATTCAAAAACTAACCGCCAAATCTGAAACTATTGTAGAGATTGCTAAAACAGGTACATCATTAGCTACAACATCTGAAGAAAAAGCAAATAAAGGGAAAGAACAATTAAACCAGCAGAATAAACGAATGGGATCTATTCAAATGAATATGGAAACGATTATTACAGATACTCATGAACTTCTCAATATTTCTAACAAAATTAATGAAATCATAGATATTGTTAAATCGATTGCGGAGCAAACAAATTTACTCGCACTAAACGCTGCTATCGAGTCTGCACGTGCTGGAGAATTTGGGAAGGGGTTTTCTGTTGTTGCTGGTGAAATTCGAAAATTATCAGAGCAAACGAAAGAATCTATATTTAACGTTACAAAGCTCGTCGAAAAAACAAATGAACAAATTACTCGTGTCTCGTCTTCCGTGAAACAAATTAGCTCTCTCGTATCGGAAGGAACGGATAGTATGTCGGCAACAGATCGATACTTCCAAGAAATTGTAAAAGATATGTCTAACTCAAAAGAACAGAATAAGAAAATTGAACACGAACTACAAGCTATTTCACAAGTAATGAAAGGAATTCAAGATGATTCCTCACAAATGGCTCTAACAGCCGATAATTTGCAACTAGAACTAAATCGATAAGATAAAGTAAAACTTTAATCAGTGGGGGGTTGTTCATTTCCCACTGATTATTAGCCCTCACTAATCAGGCTTTTACGGGCAGCAGGGCCCCACCTAATTTCTTTGTTTTCGCTGAATTTTAAGATGGGGGTCTTACTTCCTGGAAAATAGCGGCATAAAATTCAGGTCAGGCATACTTTTCATCTGCACTGACTATTAAATTTCATCTTCCATCAAAAAAAGAATCCAGAATGGATTCTTTTTATTTTCTGAAAAATATTTTTTGACAATACACATAACTCATATAAACACCAAAGCTCTGCAAAATAAACAATGCCGGCATAATTACATTGTAATATACCATATCTACTTGGAAGAGCCTTAGCAATACGTAGCCACTAATTAAAAATAAGAACAACATATATCCCTCATTTTGTTGTTTCTTAATAAGGAAGTGTAATAGAGCTATAGTCATAAACAATGTTACGGCTATATATATCAGTTTTTCACATTTGAAAAGAATAGAATTTATCCCCTCATCTGAAAACTGATTTATCATCGGTTCTAAAAGTTTAAATCTTTCTCCCTCAATCTCTTTTAACTTTTGATCAATATGCTCTGTTACACTTTGATTTTTCGATATTTTTTCCCCATGTTTCGTTTTTCCAATTAAGACAGATTGAACATATGTCTCATTCGCAATCGTATATTGTGATAATCCCATTGTCTTAATTCCATAATTCACACCAAAATGAGCACTATAAAACAGAATAAGTATCCCTATCATCTTTAGTAACACTTTCTGTTTCGTTGCTGATTGAAATACTTCAATTAATAATACATATACCGTGATAAAAATAGGAATAAATAGTCCCATTGGGAAAATCATATTACTAAATGCAAATAAAATCGCTGAAAACACCCACATATAAAGATGATCTAATCCTTTATATAAAAGTATGTAACAAGCAAAATAAAATAAAAATATTGCAAGTGACTCAGGAGTTAATACGGAACTCATGAATATGTTTGGAATATACAGAGCATAAAATATAGAAGCAATACGACCGCATTCTTCTCCAAAAACCATTACCGCAATACGATAAATAAAAAATGTGGTTCCTGCGCAAAATAACACATTAAATAGTTGTAAAGCGAATAATGTATCACCAAATATACGAATAATTACTGACTCATATATAATAAAAGGCAAATGAGTTACAGTCCCTATATTATTACCAATTGCAATCTGCTTTGCAGACTCATACATCACTTTCATATCACCTATTATTGGAGCGTCTACAAATAACAGCATACTAAGCCTCACAACTATAGATATACTTATAAGAAAAATAAGAAATTGTTTATCTGTAAAACGATATTGTAGAATTGATGCCACTAACAAAATGAGTATGACGAAAATTGCCAATATGATTGTTACACTTGTTGTACTTCCTCCAAAGAATTGCTTACTTGTCTCAAATGCTGCCCAACAACTATAAACAAAAAATGCGAGCATCGCACCGATCATAATTTTATTGAAGAAAGATGAAAAATTTGTTTGTATATGATTCATATGTCCATTGCACCTCTATTTCCATTCATAACAAAACGATTCTATCATGAATGGGTACACGGCTGATAGAGAATTTCTATGACAAATACATAGTCATTACTTTTTACTTGCAATGTAAGCGAATCCTCTTTTAAACTACATTTTAGATAAAATAAATTTTCTTTCAGTTACATGAATACAAATACAGAAATTTAAATAATCCTCTTTTGGAATACACTTTACTTCATTAAATATCTAATATGAGTAATCCGCTTACACATATTATTCTGATTGAAAACAGACTATAGGGGCTGAATATATGGAAAAGAAATTCATGCGAGAATCTAAAGCAATTAAGACAACACGTGTCTTTCCTAACGATTTAAATAATCACCAAACACTTTTTGGAGGGAAATTATTAGCAGAAATTGATAGTATTGCTTCGATTGCGGCTGCAAGACATAGTCGTAAACATTGCGTAACAGCATCTATTGATTCAGTTGATTTTTTAACTCCAATTCACCAAGCTGATTCTGTTTGTTATGAAGCATTTGTATGTTATACAGGGAAATCTTCAATGGAAGTTTTCGTAAAAGTAATCGCAGAAAATTTATTAGCAGGCGAGCGTAGAATTGCTGCTACTTGCTTCATTACATTTGTGGCTATAAAAGATGGAAAACCTTCGTCCGTACCACAAGTACTACCTGAAACAGAAGAAGAGCACTGGCTACACCAAACTGGATCAGAACGCGCAGAAAACCGAAAAAAAGGGCGTTTGAAAAGTAAGGAAATGGCTGAAGTATTAACCTTAAGTAAGCCATGGAGCATATAACACTATGTAACACAGGTAAACATTCCTTTATGTTTACCTGCTTTTTTATTTCAATTTTAATTATAAACACCTATCACTACCTAAATATGCTTCCTAGTTTACAAAACAACCCACTAACTTGTCCTTTATTTTGTTATACTATTAATGGTATAGTATATGATGTTTAATAAAAGTAATGATGCCGATTATATGAAGGATGGTGCAATATGTCTGTTGAGGTACCAATTGTAATACCTAAAACTTTGATTATTATTCCTGCTTACAACGAAGAAGAAGCGATTGCAGATACATTAACAAGACTTTTAGAACTAAAAGAACATTTTGTAGGATTAGATATTTGTGTAATTAACGATGGTTCAATGGATAAAACACCTGAGATTGTTACAACATTCCCAGTCCATCTTGTAAATCTACCTTATAATTTAGGAATTGGGTCAGCTGTACAAACTGGATATAAGTATGCTTATGAGAATGACTATGATATCGCTATTCAATTTGATGCCGATGGACAACATAACCCAGAGGATTTATATAAAATCATCCAACCTATTGCTGAAAATCAATGCGATATGGTGCTAGGGTCTCGATTTACGGAAAAAACTGCATATAAGGGAAGTCTTTCAAGGCGAATTGGAATATTTTACTTCACTGCCTTATTAAAGTTACTAACGAAACAAACATTTATGGATCCAACATCTGGATACCGTGCTATTAATCGCGAAGTAATTCAGATTTTCGCACACAATTATCCAAAAGATTATCCAGAACCAGAAGTACTTATTCACTTAAAAAAGAAAAATCTTCGCATTAATGAAATATCAGTTAATATGCAAGAAAGACAAGGTGGACAATCTTCTATTACACCATTGAAATCTGCATATTACATGATTAAAGTAAGTTTAGCTATATTAATGCAAAAAATTGTGAAAGGTTGATAATCCATGCCTATAATTACCTTTTCATTTATCTTTATTCTATTATTATTTTTCCTGATTATTAACTCGATACGTAAAGGAGCTTTGGAAACAAAATATTCCATTCTTTGGATTTTTGTTTGTATCGCAATGGCGATTTTAAGCTCTACAGATAAGATTATAAATTGGATTGGGAAGCTATTACACGTAGAATACCCACCATCTGTTTTATTCCTGTTCGGACTTTTATTCTGTTTTATTTTAATTTTTGATTTAACTCGTAAGGTTTCTAAACAGCATCACCAACTTGTAACATTGACACAAGATTATGCGTTGCTAAAACAAAAATTAAATAATAAAGAGCAAAATGATTCTTTACACGATGCATAATTAAAAATGACCTACTTTCTATTTTAGAAAGTAGGTCATTTTTATATACCATTTAAATGTAATTTTTTTGATAGGCTTAATGAAATCATTTACCTATTTTAAAAATGGTCTGCTAACCCTCATAACAGTTGCGACAATACCTACACCTATCATTATAAAAAGCATTGGCATCAATGGAAGCGCATAGCGATCATACGCAAGGTATAAACTATTGAAAAAGGTTTGGAATAAAATGTTTATCCATAAAAATGAATACTCTCTCCACCTTCTCCAACAGAATACAAATGCTAGGATCGAGCAAATTATGAAACCTGTTTTAATTGGATCATAAATTTTCTTCATATCTTCCCCAGATATATCAAAAATACTAATTGGAGTGCCTGGATAATAATATGCTTTTTCCCAGAAAATTTGTGGTTTTAAAATTAAATAACTTTTCAACATTGATTTTTTATCTGTATGCCACCATTCCTTAATACGGTCCATCGCTATTTCTTGTTGCTTCGCCATTAATTCATGCGCTTCTATACCCGGATATTTCGCAAGAAGTTCCGCATCAATTTCTTCCACACTTTTTCCAGGGGGATAACCTTCACCCTGATATGTGCCCAGTAATAACGGATTACCTGAACCTGCTGTAAGCGGGATAAACTTGTGAAATTGAACGTAATTACGTGCCCACCAAGGACCAAGCACAACAAATAATACCAATACACTAATAAGGGCTTGCTTTACCATTAGACGTACTGGATAACGTTTTAATACAAGATATATAAATAATAAAATTGGATATAAAGCGATTTGTACCCTAAAATATAGTGCTACAAAGTAGAATAATAAAATAATATAAAAATCTTTCATTGAATGCGTATCTGCTAATTTCAAGCTCCAATATAATAGCCCTAATGATAGAAATAGATACGGACTTTCTGTCAACGTCAAGTTCTCTACTACTACTTCAGGAGGGTATAATGCTAATAACAATGCGGCAATTAATCCTACTGCTGGATTTAAGATATATGTACCAATCTTATAAGTCATATAAATACTTAAGACACCAAAAGTTATCATAACTAATTTTGCACATAAAACACCAAGGCTTCCATGCCCAAATATGGCGAATATGCCTGCTAATAAAAATACTTGTCCAGGCATAATATGAATAGTTGGTTTTGTCGGATCATGATAAGTCAACATACCTGTTTCTAAAAAATTGACAGCATTTTTTTGATACATTAAGTCATCGCTACCAAGCGTCAAATCACTACCATATGTTTTTAAAGTCATTAACCGAAAGATTAGGCCAATAACTAGAATGATACCTAATATTATTAATTCAGGTCTTCGCATATACTTTTGTAACATTCTAAAGTTTCCTCCCTTTTATTACAATACATTTTTCTATTATAACCATCTTTCATATCTAACTTCTATACCTTTAATAATTATTATTATATACATTAAGTTGATTTACAAAGTTTATATGCGGTAAACTTATACAGATATTCTTTTCATTTTATTCCTTATAAAAGGAGTTAATTTAAAAACATAAAAATTTGAGGAGTTAAAATTCTATGATGGAACAAAACCAGCTTGTCTCAGTTGTTATTCCTCTATACAATGCAGAGAAATATATTGAAGAGACAATGCAGTCAATACTGGATCAAACATATAAAAATATCGAAATTGTAATTGTAGATGATGGAAGTAAAGATCGGTCACCTTCTATCGTAAAAAATCTTGCTGAAAAATACCCAGGGCAAGTAAAATACGTTCATCAAAAAAACCAAGGCGTTTCGGTAGCTCGTAATACAGGAATTGAAAACGCTAGTGGAGAATATATTGCTTTCCTTGATAGTGATGACTTATGGCATCCAACTAAAATTGAGAAGCAAGTCGACAGTATACATAAAAACAACATGGATGCGTGCTATTGTGGTTATATGAATTTCTACGAAGAAACAGGCGAAAAGGTTGAACATACAACAAACTTTATTAAAGGTGATATGGCAAAAGCATTCCTAACACATCAAGTTGTTGCTCAAACAAGTACTTGGATTTTCAAACGATCCATCGTAATGAATCATAACATTCGTTTTACACCAGGATGTAGTTGGGGAGAGGATTTGGAGTTTTTATTTAAACTTATGAGTGTGACAAATGTATGTTATGTCGATGAATACTTAACTTACTATAGAATCTTATCAGAAGGGAATCTTTCTTCTAAGTATAAAGATTATGAATTAAAAACGACAAAAGAGTTGGAAGTATTCAATCGTATGAAAGATTGGGTACATAATAAATCTCAAGATTTCATTACAAAAGACCCTCAGTCACTTATTGAGATTCTTGAGACTTATTTATTCCCTTATACAATCATCAATAACGCTTGTATATATATTAAGGGAAACTCTCAATTAGATAAATCACAAGTTCAATTAATCAAAAAAGATATAAAGAAATATTGCCGTAAAATCTATTCAAAGAATGGAAAACGTAGTAAAAAACTATATGCAATGCTTTGGTTTGTACGAATTAAATTTCTGTTTTCTTAAACTGAAAATATAACGATACTCTCTCTTTCTGTGAACAAATCAAATTTACAAATAGGACAAGCTAACCGGGTCCTAAAGAATAGAAAGGTCTTTTCCCATGAAAACAAATAAAATTCTAAAAAACGCATCCTACCTCTTTGTAGGAAACATTACTGTCCGTTTTGTACTGGCTATTGCAACAATTTTCTTTGCAAGATATGTTTCTCCAAGTGATTACGGTATGTTTACAACTGCGTTAGCAGTTTCAGCTGTTATTTGTTACTTTACAGATGCAGGTTTGACACATACGTTTATGCGTGAAGGAACGAGAAGCGATGCTAATATTAGCGTGCTAATAAGTAGTTATTTACGTATTCGTTTAATATTAGCTATCGTAATTTCTGTACTTTTCGCTATTTGTGCCCAGTTCTTCTATCCCGATGCTTACTTACGTGCGATGGTATATTGGGTTGTTCTGCCAACAATGTTTGGAGCAACTTTACAAGGTGTTGGAATGGCTTACTTCCAAGTAACAGAACGCATGCAATTTACAGCTATTATTTCTGTACTACAAGGTGTAACAGCTGCTGCTGCCCTATTACTAGGGATGTCTTTCCAATGGTCACTTATGATGGTTGCTGCCATGTATGGGGTATCTAGTCTTGTAACAGGTGTTATCGCCTTTATAATGACAATACGTTACACGAAAGTCCATAAGGGTTGGGATAAAGGCATTTTAGATCAACTACTTATTTTCACAATCAATGGAATCATCATTATGCTCTTACCACAATTGGGCCCTATTATATTAGAAAAGGTTTCAACGTATAATCAAGTTGGATTCTTTGGTGCTGCATCTAAAATACCTGCTGTACTATATCAAATACCTGGGGTAATTGCAGCTGCCTTTTATCCAAGGCTGTTTGCTTTTGGTAATGAGAAAAATATTGAAGAACATAGAAAATTATCAAGTTTTGAATTAAAACTTATGTCTTTTTTAGGAATGGGAATTTCTATCCCCTTTATTGCTGATCCAAGTTTCTGGATTGTTAGTTTATTAGGAGAAGAATACGCTCCCGCCGGTGACGCTCTTGCTATTCTAGCGTTTATGGTTATTTTACAATCAATTAACTATCCACTAGCCGATAATTTAACAACGATTGGCCAGCAATGGAAACGTGCAACAACAATGACTATTGGATTAGTTGTTGCCATCATAGGTTATATTGTATTAGGTAGTAAATATGGAATGATGGGGGCAGCTGTCGCAGCTATCCTTACCGAAATTACACTATTAATCGGATTTACCCTCTTTATTCGTAAAGGCATGCAATTATTAGTTAAAGGAATTATATTTAATTCCTTAGCCTTTATTATTAGTTACGGTTTATACCGAATTGCATTAATTAACTTACCACCACTAATTGCTTTAACTCTTACTGGTATACTATACGGTATAATCGGAATTGTAATTGATCCTCAAATACGTGGATTCGTTTTAGGGTTTATAAAACAAAAATCAGGTGAAAAGGTAGTATAAAGTTAAGTTCCTTTTCAAAATCATGAAAAGGAACTTAACTTCTTTATTTACATCTGTTTTTCATATACATAATTGTTTCTTTTAACCCATCATAATAAGAAGTTTTTGGTAACTCTCCAATACATTTCTCGTATTTCTCTCCACTTAATACAACTGGTTTTTCCGTCAAATATAGCATTTCCACAAATTCTTTCATCTGCTTATCAAACAGACCAATGAACTGGATCATTCCTCTTTTTACAGTTATTATTCGTTTGGTATATCCCGCTAATTCCCGTATGTGTTGAATCATTTCCTCACCTGTAATGACACCATAATCTGTTATGTTCCAATTTTGTCCATAAGCCTCATCATGTGAAGCTAATTTAACCATTGCTTTTGCACCATCTGGTGTGAAAATATATTCACGGGCAATCTTTTTATCTCCAACAAAGCTAGACATTTTATTTGTAAGTATTGCCTTTAATGTATGATGGACAAGTGTGCTTTTTGCATTTGGACCATAAAAGTCTGGGAAATGAGCAATAAACATTTGTACATTAGCTTGTTTTGAAAATATATACATTTTGAAATGATGGCATTATATGAAAGAATTTAGTATCATGATTCAAGGTACTATTTCAAGTTGGACGGAGGATACTATGAGCTTATTAACAGTTGAAAAATTAGGACATACATTTGGTGATCGTACATTATTTAAAGATGTATCTATGCGATTATTAGCAGGTGAGCACGTTGGATTAGTTGGTGCAAACGGTGTTGGTAAATCAACATTCATGAATATCATTACTGGTCAGCTTATTCATGACCAAGGTCGTGTAGAATGGACACCGGGCACACATTACGGCTACTTAGATCAGCATACTGTTTTAACGCCTGGACGTACAATCCGTGACGTACTAGCGGATGCATTTTTACCGTTATTCGAAAAGGAAAAAGCTTTAAATGAAGTTACAGAAAAAATGGGAACTGCTACACCAGAAGAACTAGAAGAACTTCTTGAACAAATGGCAGAAATACAAGATGCACTTGAAGCAGGTGGTTTCTATTTACTAGATATGAAAATTGAAGAGGCTGCACGTGGTCTTGGAATTGATGCTATTGGTTTAGATCGTGATGTTTCAGCACTAAGTGGTGGACAACGTACAAAGGTATTGCTTGCAAAGCTATTACTTGAACAGCCAGAAGTGTTATTGCTTGATGAACCTACTAACTATTTAGACGTTGAACATATTCATTGGTTAACAAATTATTTGAAAGAATACCCACATGCATTCTTATTAATTTCTCATGATACAGAATTTATGAACAAATGTGTTGATGTTATTTTCCATCTAGAATTCACAAAAATGACACGCTATACAGCGACATATGAAAAATTCCTAGAACTAGCAGAAATCAATAAAAATCAACATATAAACGCTTATGAAAAGCAGCGCGAGTTTATCAAAAAGCAAGAAGACTTCATTGCAAAAAACAAGGCTCGTTATTCAACGACAGGTCGTGCAAAGAGTCGTCAAAAGCAACTTGATCGCATGGAACTTATTGATCGCCCAGAAACAGCAATTAAACCTGAATTCTCATTTAAAGAAAGTCGCGCAAGTAGTCGCTTCGTCTTTGAAGGTGAAAATGTAGAAATCGGATATACACATCCGCTACTACCAAAGCTATCAATGACGATCGAACGTGGTGAAAAAATTGCTATTGTTGGATGTAACGGTGTTGGTAAATCAACGTTACTAAAAACAATCTTAGGTAAAATTAAGCCTTTAAGCGGTAAAACAAGCCTTGGTGACTTCTTAGAGCCTGCATACTTTGAGCAAGAAGTTAAAGCTGACAATATAACACCAATTGATGATGTATGGAATACATTCCCTGGTTTAGACCAGCATCAAATTCGTGCGATGTTAGCAAAATGCGGATTAAAAAATGAACATATTTCTCGCCCATTAAGTCAATTAAGTGGTGGAGAACAAGCAAAAGTTCGTTTATGTAAGCTAATGGGTGAGGAAAGTAACTGGCTACTATTTGATGAGCCGACAAACCATCTTGATGTTACAGCAAAAGCGGAACTTAAGAAGGCTATGAAAGCATATAAAGGAACAATCCTCCTTGTATGTCACGAACCGGACTTCTATGAAGATTGGATTACAAAAGTTTGGGATGTTGAAGAATGGTCTCAAAATAGTAAATAGTCTTTAAGAAAAAACTCCTTGTGTAGACAAGGAGTTTTTTACTTATTTTTATTAAGAATTTTTTATATTGTAGTATCCTATAAGTCGTAATCGAAATTCTTTTAATTCCGGATACGCCTCTAAATTTGCTAACATACCTCTAATTACTGGAATTCTTGGATTAAGCAATCGTATTTCCGCCTCTAAAACATCTAACGTTACTAACAACTCATCATCCTCTAATTGATCAGCTAAACTACGCTTAAATACAATAATTTCTTTTAAAAAATGCTCTTTAACTTGTTCCTTAATAAGCTCTGATTTACAAAGGAATTCTCCAAGCTTTTCTTCATGTAAAATAGGTTCTTCCGAAGATTCTACCAAACCATCTACTAAATGATCTACTCTTTTTAAAATAAAAGCAGCGACATACGATAAATCAATTTCTGGTGCTTGTAAAATAATTAATTCTAAATAACCACGGCATATGCCTTCTACTATAATTACTAAATCCAATAAATATGGCATAACCTTTTCACCATAAATGGACAATAAACTATTCCGATAAAATGCATGAGACTCTAACTTCATCCGCATCATAAATTCTTCTACTTCTTTATTAAACGGAATTGCATTTTCTCTCGCATGCATAATAATAAATTCTTTATGCTTTTGTATATCATTAAACTGACAATGTAATTGTTTTGCAAATTTTTCACGTGGTAATAAAGACTCTTGTTCAATATCCAGCATTTTCTTTTGGATTTTGTCATAATAATATCGAAGTGTCGCTAATAAAAGCTCATCTTTCGATTTAAAATATAAGTAAAAAGCTCCCTTAGATATACCACTAGCTGTCACAATTTCCTGCACTGATGTCGCATTTACACCCTTAGTAGCAAATAACTTCATAGCCGATTCTATAATCAAACGCTCTTTTTCTTTCATATCTTCTCTCCTAAATTTAATCTCGCATCTTATTATAAATGTATTATACCATCTCTTTTTATTGACGATTGACCGAACGGTCAGTTATATTATGTATTAGACTGACCAGTTGGTCAATATAATAAAAAGGGAGCGCAAACATGAACAAAATCATCAATTTCTCGTTAAAAAATAAGTTCGCAGTTTGGCTACTAACCATTATTGTTACTATTGCCGGGATCTACTCTGGACTCAATATGAAGCTGGAAACAATTCCTGATATTACAACACCGATTGTGACAGTAACTACGGTCTATCCTGGTGCTACACCAGAAGAAGTAGCTGATAAAGTTTCAAAGCCGATGGAAGAACAACTACAAAATTTAAGTGGTGTTAACGTTGTGAGCTCATCATCTTTTCAAAACGCATCTTCTATTCAAGTAGAATACGATTTTGATAAAAATATGGAAAAAGCAGAAACAGAAATTAAAGAAGCTCTCACAAATGTAAAGCTCCCAGAAGGTGTTAAAGATCCTAAAGTTTCACGAGTAAACTTCAATGCCTTTCCTGTTATTTCGTTAAGCGTAGCAAGCAAGAATGAATCTTTAGCTACCTTAACTGAAAATGTAGAAAAGAATGTTGTACCAGGATTAAAAGGACTTGATGGTGTTGCATCTGTCCAAATTGCTGGCCAACAAGTAGATGAAGTACAGCTTGTCTTCAAGAAAGATAAAATGAAAGAACTAGGACTAAGTGAAGATACTGTAAAAAATGTTATTAAGGGATCGGATGTATCTTTACCACTTGGCTTATACACATTTAAAGACACGGAAAAATCAGTTGTTGTAGATGGCAATATTACAACGATTAAAGCATTAAAAGAACTTAAAATCCCAGCTATACCTTCCTCACCTAACGGTCAAGGTAGTCAAAATGCTGGCGCTGGTGCACAAACGCCGCAAATGAATCCAGCTACTATGAACGGGATTCCAACAGTTACATTAGAAGAAATTGCTGACATTAAAGAAGTTGGGAAAGCAGAATCTATTTCTCGAACAAATGGAAAAGAAGCAATTGGAATTCAAATTGTGAAGGCCTCTGATGCAAATACAGTTGATGTTGTAAATGCAGTAAAAGATAAAGTAAAAGATCTTGAGAAAAAATATAAAGATTTAGAGATCATTTCAACATTCGACCAAGGTGCACCTATTGAAAAATCAGTTGAAACAATGCTAAGCAAAGCAATTTTCGGTGCTATCTTTGCGATCGTTATTATCATGCTGTTCCTACGAAATATTCGAACAACGTTAATCTCTGTCGTTTCAATACCACTTTCTTTATTAATTGCTGTTTTAGTCATAAAGCAAATGGATATTACGCTTAACATTATGACACTTGGAGCAATGACCGTTGCTATAGGCCGCGTTGTCGATGACTCAATTGTTGTTATTGAAAATATTTACCGACGTATGTCGTTATCAGAAGAGAAATTGCGCGGAAAAGATTTAATTCGTGAAGCTACGAAAGAAATGTTTATCCCAATTATGTCTTCTACCATCGTAACAATTGCTGTATTTTTACCACTTGGACTAGTAAAAGGTATGATTGGTGAAATGTTCTTACCATTTGCCTTAACTATCGTCTTCGCTTTATTAGCATCATTACTAGTAGCAGTTACAATCGTACCGATGCTAGCTCATTCCTTATTTAAGAAAGAGAGCATGAGGGAAAAAGAAGTACATCATGAAGAAAAACCAAGTAAATTAGCAAATGGGTATAAACGCATACTTGCATGGGCTTTAAATCACAAAATTATTACATCAAGTATCGCTGTCCTTCTATTAGTTGGTAGTCTTGCACTTGTACCAGTTATCGGTGTAAGTTTCTTACCTTCTGAAGAAGAAAAAATGATTATCGCAACATACAACCCTGAACCAGGTCAAACGTTAGAAGACGTTGAAAAAATTGCAACAAAAGCTGAGAAGCACTTCCAAAATAATAAAGACGTCAAAACAATTCAATTCTCATTAGGTGGCGAAAACCCAATGAGTCCTGGTCAATCAAACCAAGCAATGTTCTTCGTGCAATATGATAACGACACGAAAAACTTTGAAAAAGAGAAAGAACAAGTCGTTAAAGATTTACAGAAGATGTCTGGCAAAGGCGAATGGAAAAACCAAGACTTCGGAGCAAGTGGCGGTAGTAACGAAATTAAACTATACGTTTACGGAGATAGCTCAGAAGACATTAAGCCTGTTGTAAAAGATATTCAAAATATCATGAAGAAAAATAAAGACTTAAAAGATATAGATTCTAGTATTGCAAAAACGTATGCAGAGTACACTTTAGTCGCAGATCAAGAAAAGCTGAGTAAAATGGGCTTAACGGCTGCTCAAATTGGAATGGGACTTTCTAATCAACATGATCGCCCTGTTCTGACAACAATTAAAAAAGACGGTAAAGATATCAATGTATATGTAGAAGCTGAAAAACAAAATTATGAAACAATCGATGACTTAACAAATCGTAAAATTACAACACCACTTGGTAATGAAGTGGCTGTGAAAGATGTTATGACTGTAAAAGAAGGTGAAACTTCGAATACAGTGAAACACCGCGATGGCCGTGTTTATGCAGAAGTAAGTGCAAAACTAACATCTGATGACGTTTCAAAAGCATCTGCCGCTGTTCAAAAAGAAGTAGATAAAATGGATCTTCCTTCTGGCGTAGATGTTTCTATGGGCGGCGTTACAAAAGATATTGAAGAATCATTTAAGCAACTTGGCTTAGCGATGTTAGCTGCGATTGCCATTGTATACTTCGTTCTTGTCGTTACATTTGGCGGTGCCCTTGCACCATTCGCAATTTTATTCTCGCTACCATTTACAATTATCGGAGCTCTTGTTGCCTTATTAATCTCCGGTGAAACATTAAGTGTGTCTGCAATGATTGGTGCGCTTATGTTAATCGGTATCGTTGTAACAAACGCAATCGTGCTTATCGACCGCGTTATTCATAAAGAAAATGAAGGACTATCAACACGTGAAGCTTTATTAGAAGCTGGTGCAACACGCCTTCGTCCAATTTTAATGACTGCAATTGCAACAATCGGTGCTCTTATCCCGCTTGCATTAGGATTTGAAGGTAGTGGCTTAATTTCTAAAGGACTTGGTGTAACGGTAATTGGTGGATTAACAAGTTCAACGTTATTAACACTTCTTATTGTTCCAATCGTTTATGAAGTATTAAGCAAATTTAAAAAGAAAAAAACAAAATAACAAAAAATAACCTCGCTAACTGCGAGGTTATTTTTTATTTCCAAACAAGATTAGGAAATCACCATAGCCTTCTTTCTCTAATTCCTCTTTTGGAATAAATCGAAGAGCTGCGGAATTAATACAGTAACGAAGGCCATTTGGTCCTGGACCGTCTGGAAATACGTGCCCAAGATGTGAGTCTCCTTCTTTACTTCTCACTTCTGTACGTGTCATATTATGACTCACATCCATCTTTTCTTTCACACTTGCTGACATAACTGGTTTTGTAAAACTAGGCCATCCACATCCACTATCAAATTTGTCTAGAGAAGTAAATAGCGGCTCACCTGAAACGATGTCTACATAAAGACCTTCCTCTTTATGGTTCCAATACTCATTTCGAAATGGTGGTTCTGTACCATTTTCCTGCGTTACATAAAACTGCATCTCATTGAGTTTTTCTTTTAAATGAGCATTATCCTTTGGCCAATGTTGCTTAATAAAAGCATCTCGTCCTGAGCCTTTACGATATAACTCATAGCGGAATGTGTTTTTCTTATGATATCCTTGGTGATATTCTTCAGCTGGATAAAATGTAGCTGCTGGTAGTATTTTTGTCGCAATTGGTTTTGAAAAGCGCCCACTCTGCTCAAGTTCTTCTTTTGAGGCTTCTGCTTTTTTATGTTGTTCTTCATTATGATAAAAAATCACTGTTTCATAAGACTGTCCGCGGTCGTGGAATTGTCCTCCAATATCGGTCGGATCAATTTGTCTCCAATATATATTTAACAATTCCTCATACGACATTTTATTTGCATCAAATGTAATTTGTACCGCTTCATAATGTCCTGTTGTTTCTGAGCACACTTCTTTATACGTTGGGTCCTCTTTATGACCGCCTGTATAACCTGAAATAACCTGTATAATGCCCTCCATCTCTTCAAATGGAGAAACCATACACCAGAAACACCCTCCAGCAAATGTAGCTAACTCTACCTTTTCATTTACAGCCATTCTTTCACCCCTATTCTATGTTCTTCTTACAGTATGGCATAAGGAACATCATGTTATAAAAGAAAAAGCATCGAACATCGATGCTTTTTCTTACTTCACTTTATTTTTTCCAACATCCTTCTCCATTTCATCACTTGTCACGTCTAAAACATCTAGTAAGAAAATGAAGATTGGAATACCGATAATCAGTCCCCATACACCTAAGAAGTGCTCTGAGAAAATTAATACCATAAAAGTATAGAAAATCGGTAAATTTGTTTTTTGCGACATAAACTTCGGATTTAATACGTAACTTTCAAGCGCATGAATCACTGTTACGATAACTAAAATATAAACAACGTACATAATACCGCCAATATTGTAAGCAATCATACAAAGTGGGAATAACGAAATGATAACCCCCGCTACTGGAATTAATCCAAGCAAGAAAATCATTAATGCTAAACCTAATAATTGCGGGAATCCTAATATCCATAATGCGATAACTGAAAGAACACAGTTAACAACAGCAATTAAAAATTGTGCTTCGATTACCTTTCCAAATGAACGTGCAAATTTCTTTCCGAAGTACTCAATTTCAGTATAGAAAATTGCAAGCCTGCTTTCTTTAAACTTTGCAGTAAAACCAACAATACGAGATTTTTCTAATAAGAAAAACAAACTCAAAATTAAAGAAAGTAAAACCTGAAGGCCAAATTTACCAACATTCGTAATCGATTTATACAAAATGTCTACGCCTTGTCCTACATATTTAGAAAGCTCCATATGATTGACAGCATTAACTGCATACTTAATTAGTTCACTATCTGGTGGGTTTCTTAAAAATACATTGAATTGGTAAATCAGTTGTGAAATTTGTATCGTCAATACTGGTAAATATTTAAATAGCGTAATAGCAATTCCACCAATTAACATTACATATAGAAATGCTATAATAATTTTTCGATTAATAGGCATGAAATGATCTAATTTGCGGGAAATAAACTTTTGGAATCGATCCATTAAATACGTGAGAATAAACGTAATTAATATTAAATTCAACATACTTTGCAGCCCGTATAACACGAGAGCAAGTATTACTAATACGAGTAACCTCTGAAATCCTTTACTTTGAAACAGGTTTTTTATTTGCATAATCGACGAATACTCTCTCCTGTCCTATAAACTAAAACGTTACTAAGTAGATTTCTCTCTCTTTTCTACTTTTAATTATTCATTCATATTAAGATTTTTATAAACTCATTATATGCCTACCTTAACAGGTATACAGTAGCTTACTTCTTATTTTACAATACAATGACCTAATTCAAAACGTATTCTACATAGTATTAATGAAGATTTAAGGAAACTTACATTTTTTTAAATAGGTCTTACCACTACTGTAACATAAAAAGCAAGCTATCAGTAGAAATCTGTCCTACAAATAGCTTGCTTTTCTTGTTTTTTAAGTAAGTTTTACTATCCAATGAATGGTATGAACATTGGGATGACAACTACTGTTACAACCCCAACTACCGTTACAGCAATACTTGCCATTGCTGCCTCTACCTCACCCATTTCAATTCCTACCGCAACTCCTAATGCATGACCCGCTGTTCCAAGTGCTAAACCTTTTGCAATCGGATGTTTCACTCTAAATGTTTTTAAGAATAATGCTCCTAATGCGTATACGATAACTGCGTTGAAAATAACTGCAAACGATGTAATTGCTGGAATACCACCAATACTTTCTGAAATTGGTAACGCAATTGCTGTTGTTGCTGCTTGTGGTAGCATTGAATTCATTACTGCTGTATCTAAACCGATTGCTTTTGCAACAATGAACACGACAATTACTGAGCAAATAGATCCAACCACGATAGCTGATAAAATTTGCCACCAATATTTTTTCAACTTATCAACTTGTTTATAGAGTGGGATAGCAAATGCAATGGTTGCTGGCTCTAAGAAGAAACTAATCATTTTTCCGCCAGTATTATATTCTTCAAAAGTAAAGTTACCTACCTTTAGAAAGACAATCCTTAATACCATCGCTACGAATAATGGCGTAAATAGGAAGAACCCTTTTGAATGCTTGAATAATAATGTTCCGATTCCGTATGCGATTAATGAAACGACGATTCCGAAATATGGAGTCATTGTGCTTGCCATGTTCATTACCTCCTAACAATATATAAATGCAATGGTTACGCAACCTTTCCGTGCTTGCGTCCTTTATTTACTACTTTCAATTCTTTTGTATCTTCTGTTTCTTTTTCATCTTTTCCTAAAATAAATTGTGCAAATAACCCTGTTACAGCGAGTAAAATAACTGTTGCTACAACAATTACAGTTAAAATTTGTACAAAGTATTGCCCCATTACACCAAGAGAATTAATAACTGAAATACCTGATGGGACGAATAAGAATCCAATAATACCTGTTAAAGCTGTTCCGAGTGATTCAACTTGCTCCAATTTAATAACTTTTAAACATAATAGACTAAATAAAATAACTAACCCGATTACCGATGAAGGCATTGGAATTGGTAAATGTGTTGCAATAATATTAGAAATTAACATAATAGCTGAGAATATGAATGCTTGTGATAAGAAACTATATACTTTTTTCGTACTCATTTTGGCCACCTCTTTCGATTTGGTACCTTTATTGTATAGGATACAAACGTATAAGTAAGCGTTTACATAACAGAACGTCAAATATACAGAATCAGTTACAAATATAAAAGGATGAAATACAAAAGCTGCTTCTTAAATACGAAGCAGCTTCTTGAGTTCTTTTGCATATGTACGGCTAACAGGTACTTTCGATCCTTCTTTCATGATTAAATTATAAGTAGAATTAAACCATGGCTGAATTTCAGTAATATGATTAATATTCGCAATAAAGCTACGGTGTACGCGCATGAAGCTTGCTTGTGGTAACTTCTTCTCTAAAATTACAAGTGTATCATGTGTTACATACGTTTCCCTCATTGTTTTTACTGTTACTTTCCCATCTACAAGCCCTACATATATAATATCTTCAATATTCACAAGTACGATTGATTCTTCAATTGGTAATGCTAATTTATGCATCTCTGCTGTTACATCTGTCCCCTTTATTTCGTGCTTCGTTTCTATTTGCGCTTGTTTTTGTTTTTTATACTTCTTTAATGTCTGCACAATACGCTCTTCATCAAATGGTTTTAAAATGTAGTCTAACGCATCTACTTCAAATGCTTGCAGCGCATATTGATCATAGGCAGTAGCAAATACAATTGCAGGTGGATTTTTCATCTTCTTTAATATATTCGCGATTTCAAATCCGTTATCATCGGATAATTGAATATCTAAAAACACAATATCTGGTCTACTTTGCATTAGTTCTTCTAATGCGTCTTCCACACAATCAGCCTCACCAATTATCTCAACTTCTTTCGTTCTCTCTAATAAATACTTTAGTTCATCACGTGCTAACATTTCATCGTCAACTACTAGTACTTTTAACAATCTGCTCTTCCTCCCCTACTTTTTTTGGAATAACAAAAGTAATCTCTGTCCCCTCATTTAATTCACTTTCGATATGAAGCATCGTTTCTTTTCCAAATAATCCAATAAGACGTTCATTAATATTATATAAAGCTGTTCCAGTCCCTTTCTTTGACGAAACTACCATCTTTCCTAATTGTTCTAAACGTTCTTCCTCAATTCCCTGTCCATTATCTTTTACTTCAAAGTGAACCATACCCTCTTTTTCAAAAACATGCACTTCCACTTCGCATACTGGTTGCTTCTTCGGAAAAGCATGTCGCAATGCATTTTCAACCAATAGTTGAAGAACAAATGGTGGTACTAAAGTTGTCTTTAGCTCATCTTCAATATACATCTTTACCTCATACTTATTTGGGAACCTTGCTTGTTCTAGGGATAAGTATGCCTGTACATGGTTTAATTCTTGTTCTAGTGGAATCAATAACTGACGTGCCCCTTGCAAATTACAACGGAAATATACGCTAAGCTGTAATAATAACTTCCTTGCTTTTTCTACATCTGTTCGGCATAAAGCTGATACTGTATTAATCGCATTAAATAAAAAGTGCGGGTTAATTTGCGCTTGTAATGCTTTTATCTCCGCATCTTGAAGTAATTTACTTTGCAACTCAGCTTCTCCTAACTCTAACTGCGTGGAGAATATTTTTGCTAACCCTTCTGCTAATTCCTCTTCCACACGACTTAACTGGTTAGGATTTTTGAAATAGAGTTTTAATGTCCCTATCGTATTTCCATGCGAAGTTAGTGGAATTACAATCGCCGCTTGCAAAGGGCAGCCTTCATGTTGACAATTAATAACCTCACGTGATTTCGCTTTCATTATTTTCCCTGTGTTTAACACTTCTTTCGACAAACCGGTTATTAAACTATGTGAAGGAATATGGTGATCTGATGCTAATCCAACATGAGCTAATATTTTCTCTGTATCTGTTAAGGATACCGCATCTGTTCCTGTAAAACGGTGAATAATTTGTGCCACATGCTTACATGATTCTTCTGTTAAGCCTTGGCGGAAATACGGTAACGTTTTATCTGCAATACGTAATACTTTATGAGTCTGCAGTGCCTTTGCATTCTCCTCCTGACGCAAAATAGCTTGTATCATAGAAAGTAAAATAAAACTTCCAAAACTATTTACAAGAATCATTGGTATCGCTATTGTTTTCACAACGCTAATTCCATCCTCTATAATTAATAAAATCATAAGCATTTCTAAAGATACGATAAAAACACTTAAAACTGCTGAAAATTTAGGAGTAATTGTACGATTATATTTTTTGAAAATATATCCGATATAACCAGTTATAATCCCAGCTAAAATAGAAGAGATTGCGCAGCTTAGCGCTGTCGTACCACCAAGCATATAACGATGAATACCAGCAATAAATCCTACTCCAACCCCTACAATAGGGCCACCAAGTAAGCCGCTAATACCGACACCCATAATACGCGTATTCGCAATTGTACTTGACGAAGAAACACCTTGTAACCAGTTTTCATTCATAATCGTATTTCCTGCTATTTCAATCCCAGTGTAATTGCTTACAATTGTAAATACCGAAAAAATACAAATAAGCTTCAGCTTATCTACATAGCCATCCTGTTTATGAAGGAGGCGTCTGAAAGTTTTAATATGAGAGAGTAAAAATCCTAAAATAACTATAAGTCCGACTCGTTCAATCATCATGAGTACTAAATTTAGCATCTTTGATTCATTCCTTTTTATTTAGTTAGTTTTATTATGGGAAAATAATGAAGTCGGCGTCAAGAAGAACGAAATATTTTTTGAAATATTTTACACATAATAACTTCCTCTTTATTTGACAATACAATAGAAGAGTGCTAAAAATAAAGTAATATAATACAGTCCTTTAACCCAACCCCGTGAGGTTGAGAAGGAAGTCGGAATATAATATACGTATGTTCTTTTTGGGGGATACGTATGCTTTTTTGGCCTTCTCATCATATCAGGTGAGAAGGCCTTTTGTTATTCTTCCATAGCGACTGTAGAAAATAAGGAGGAGTAATAATGAACGTCACTACTGATGTACAACAAATAACAGAGGAGACGAAAGCGAAAAGATATAAAACATTATTTGGTTCTGCGCTAGGATATGCAGCAGAAGGTTTAGATATGTTGCTATTATCTTTCGTACTTGTCTATATTTTAAAAGAGTTTCACTTAAGTCCTGTTGAAGGTGGAAACTTAACATTAGCTACCACAATAGGGATGTTAATTGGTTCTTATTTATTTGGATTTATTGCTGATTTATTTGGCCGTATTCGTACAATGGCCTTCACAATCTTACTGTTTTCACTAGCAACCGCACTCATTTATTTCGCAACAGACTACTGGCAATTATTAATTCTGCGCTTTTTAGTTGGAATGGGTGTTGGTGGTGAATTCGGAATCGGAATGGCCATTGTAACAGAAACATGGTCTAAAGAAATGCGCGCTAAAGCGACATCTGTTGTTGCACTTGGATGGCAATTTGGTGTACTGGTTGCTTCACTCCTTCCAGCATTTATTGTCCCGCACTTTGGATGGAGAGCCGTTTTCTTATTTGGATTAATTCCAGCTTTACTAGCTGTCTATGTCCGTAAAAGTTTAAGTGAACCGAAAATATGGGAGCAAAAACAACGCTACAAAAAGGAACTGTTGCAAAAAGAAGCTACAGGTAAATTAACAACTACTGAAGCAGAACAACTAAAACATATAAAAAAATTCCCACTTCGAAAGTTATTTGCCAATAAAAAAGTAACAATTACAACAATCGGTCTCATTATTATGTCGTTTATCCAAAACTTCGGATATTACGGAATCTTCACATGGATGCCCACTATTTTAGCAAATAAATATAACTATACATTAGCAAAAGCAAGTGGCTGGATGTTCATTTCTACCATCGGTATGCTAATTGGAATTGCAATCTTTGGTATTCTAGCTGATAAAATTGGTCGCCGTAAAACTTTTGCAATCTATTATATTGGCGGTACAGTATACTGTCTCATTTACTTCTTCTTATTCACAGATTCAACATTATTATTATGGGGAAGTGCATTGCTTGGATTCTTTGCAAATGGAATGATGGGAGGATTTGGGGCAATTTTAGCTGAAAACTATCCTGCTGAAGCTCGCTCTACCGCTGAAAACTTTATTTTCGGTACAGGACGTGGGTTAGCTGGATTTGGGCCTGTTATTATTGGCTTACTCGCTACAGGTGGCAACTTACTTGGAGCATTGTCCTTGATTTTTATCATCTACCCAATCGGGTTAATTACAATGCTACTATGTGTACCAGAAACAAAGGGAAAAGTATTAGATTAAACGTAAAAGAGGAAGCATCTCATTTAAGATGCTTCCTCTTTTACGTTTTTATTTATTTTGATTTACTAGCCTTCTGAAATAAGAATGCAGTTTTATCTTCTTCTTTTACAATACCTTGTTTTAATGCTAATTCTCCCGCAACTTTAGGTGCTAACCATAGCATTGGGAATAACAAAATTGATACCGGAACTGCCGTCACCACGATAAACGATTGTAGCGCATTAATACTTCCTTCACCCATATATAAAAGAATTGCTGCAACTGCGCCCATAATAAGCGACCAAAAAATTCGCAAACTAATTCTAGGATCTCCGTCTCCAGTCACTGCCATGGAAATGGAATACGCCATTGAATCTCCTGTTGTCACTACAAATAAAATTGTTAATAAAAGAAATGCTGGTCCAATAATATTAGAAAGTGGCAATTGTCCTGTAATTGCAATCATAGCTGCCGGCATACCAGATTCACTTAATGCGTCCGAGATAGACCCAGGATTCATCAACTCATAAAACACGCCTGATCCACCTAATATAGTAAACCAAAACGTTGTAATAATAGGTGCGATAATTCCAATTGCAACGATGATTTCTCGAATCGTTCTCCCTCTTGAAATTCGACTCACTAAAATTGCCATCATTGGTCCGTATCCAATAAACCATCCCCAGAAAAAGATTGTCCAAGATCCTAACCAACTTGTATCACCACGGTATGTGCTCATCGGTATAAACTCATTTACATAAAATCCAAACGAAGAAACAAACGAATCAATAATAAATCCACCTGGCCCAAATAGTAATATGAATGCCATTAATACAATTGCTAATCTAACATTTAAATTACTTATAATTTGAATCCCTTTATCAATACCTGTTACTGCCGATATGGTAGACACGGCCACCACACAAACAATAATTGCTAATTGAGTAGTAAACACATCAGAAATTCCAAATAATTCTTGTAATCCATAACTTGCTTGTAAACCTAAAAATCCAATTGGGCCAATTGTACCTGCAGCTACTGCAATAATTGCAGCTGCATCAATTATCGTTCCAAGCAGGCTCTTTCTTAATTTTTCCCCAAAAATAGGATATAAAAGCGTTCGAGGTTTTAGCGGCATATCTTTATGATAATGTCCATACATCATAACTACCGCACTAATTGTACCTAAAATCGTCCATGCTAAAAATCCCCAATGCATATAACTTTGTGCTAAAGCAGGCATGACTGCTTCTTTCGTTCCAGCAGATATACCATCATGTATTGGTGGCACCGTCATCAAATGATACATTGGCTCTGCTGCTGCCCAAAAAACGCCACCTCCGGCAAGTAATGTAGACATAATAATAGCAAGCCATTTTGCCGTACTAATCTCAGGTTTTTCTAATCCTCCAAGCTTAACTCTCCCATATTTGGAGAACGCCATACACATCGCAACAATAAATGTACCTAATAATAAAACTTGCCAGAAGGCACCGAAATATTTAATTGAAAAAGCGAAACTTTTATTAATCGCACTCTCTACATAATCCTTGTTCAAAAAAACTGCAATTACAAATAATAAAAGTGAACCACCACTAATAATAAATACAGGCCAATCAGTTTTTCGACTCTTCATCCTCATTTACACTTCCTCCTTCCTCAGCAATCTAAAAAAACAACTTTATTATGTTTTATTGTTTAAAACCAAAACACAATAATTATATATGCATAACATTTTATCGACTTCCCACATACTTATGTTGTCCCTAAAAATATGCCAAATCCCTTATTAAAAAGAAAGAATCTCTTCCTCTTACATAAAAAAGCAAAACAAAAGACCTTATATTTCTATAAGGTCTTCGAAACAGAAATTTGATTATAACATAAGGAACTCCTTGGTTCAAAAAGCCTCTTCCAAAAATAACCGAGAGTAAAGGCTTCCATTTGCTACATAACAGTAATTTAAAAAAATTATATTTCACAGAAAAAACCTACACTAAATATCATTTATGAAAGAAATTTGGCTTCAAAATTTCATTCGGATACGGTTTATGATAAATGTGGGTGGTAGCTGGAGATAATGGTGGAATAAGCCATACCCAATTACCTGTTACAACACGACCACAAGCAGCTTCTTGCTTCTCAAATTGCTGAAATTGTTGTGCAGCAGTATGGTGATCAACAATACTAACTCCTTGTTTTTTGAAGGAGTGTAGTACGGCAATATTCAACTCAATTAGCGCCTTATCTTTCCATAAGGTACCGTTTCTCGATGTATCTAAATCCATCATCTCCGCAACAGCCGGAAGTAAATTATAACGATCATGATCTGCTAAGTTGCGCGCCCCAATTTCTGTTCCCATATACCATCCATTGAACGGAGCGGCTGTATAAGAAATACCGCCAATTTCTAAACGCATATCTGAAATCATTGGAACACCATACCATTTTACTCCAAGTGATGAAATAGGGTATTCTGGGTGTTCAATTGGCACTTCTTTTACTTCTTCTCTCGGAATTTCTTTATATATAGGCGCTTTTCCATCTATAGAAAACACAAGTGGCAATACATCGTAATTCGTACCTTCTCCTTGCCAACCAAGCTCCTGACAAAAGTCCGTAAATATAGCGGAATGAGCATCACCAATCACTCCCGTTTCTGTTTTATATCCTGCATATCGAATCAATTGGTGATTATAAATTCTTATATTATTTTCCTCACCTTGATATTGCTTAAAAATCGTAATGGTTGGTTTAACTTTCCCGTCGTTCGTTGCATATTTAATATGATGAATTAATGCATTATATACACCCTCTTCATCATTTACTTCGCGCGCATCTAATATGTGCATCTTACTCCAAAATAGTCTCCCAATACATCTATTACTGTTACGCCATGCCATTCGTGAACCATGAACAAGTTCTTCAAATGTATGCTCATATGTCCCTGTCTTCTCTATCTCAATTTGAATTTCTTTTATACGTTCTTCTATCAATTGTTCTTTATGAAGCTCCTTATAACAAATCGTAATAAAATTACTTGCTTCCTCTATTAATTGTTTCGTTTTACTCATAAACAATCTCCTTCTATTTCAACAAAACCCTGCTACTTTACAGTATAAGCAAAAAGGATCGGAGTCACAAATGAAAGTGAGAGTGTTACTTTTATTGTAATATTTTTCAGAAAATTAATGGAATTACTATTGACTTATATGGAAAATGGGTGTATTTTTGACTCAGGTAAAGTATTTTTACCTAGACCAACTTTTTAAGTCGAAAGGAGGGAATGTTATGTCTTCATTTCAATTGCCAAAGCTTTCATATGACTATGATGAACTAGAGCCACATATTGATAGCAATACACTTGCCATTCATCATGGAAAGCACCATGCGACATACGTAAACAATTTAAATGCTACTTTAGAAAATTATACTGAATTACATAATAAATCTTTAGAAGAATTGCTATGTAATTTAGATGCTTTACCGAAGGAAATTGTTACAGCTGTACGAAATAACGGTGGTGGTCACTATTGTCATAGTCTTTTTTGGGAAGTGATGAGCCCACGAGGTGGCGGTGAGCCTAATGGAGACGTTGCAAAAGTAATTGATTATTATTTCAATACCTTTGACAACTTAAAAGATCAACTTTCCAAAGCAGCTATTAGTCGTTTTGGAAGTGGCTATGGATGGCTTGTTCTTGACGGTGAGGAACTCTCTGTTATGAGTACACCAAATCAAGATACGCCTTTGCAAGAAGGGAAAATCCCCTTACTCGTAATTGATGTATGGGAACATGCTTATTATCTAAAGTATCAAAATAGGCGCCCAGAGTTTGTTACCAACTGGTGGCATACAGTAAACTGGGACCAAGTAAACGAGAAGTATTTACAAGCAATTCAATCACAAAAACATTAGTCGTACGTATAAGGTAAATTTGGTAATGTAAAATCAGTATTGTCGAAATCCTCCCGAATCCCCCGGATTGCCACCGGGGGATTTATGATTACTTCATTGTATTTATATAATGTTTTAAAATATTTTTTATTTCTAGTTTCAGCTCTCGGAACAAAAATCCGAATTCACGAGCCTTTCCATTATATAACGTACAGTTAGTTACCTCATTATAAGGAGCTATATTTCCCCCAGCTTTCTGAATGAGTGCTTTTATTCCTGTCTTCTCTTCTATGAAATGAATAATTTCTTCCATAGAAACTACTCCGTTACTACAGGCGTTAATTGGTCCTCTCACATTTGCCATTCCGCACCAAGCTAGAAACTCTCCTGCCTCTTTTTCATGTATAAATGACAAAGTTCCATCTACATGATCCACAACGATAGGTTTTTGGTTCACAGTACATTCAACGTAAAATTGTAACCTTTTCGTATAATCATTTTCTCCAATAACAACTGGAAAACGCACTGCAACGACTGGGAATGTTGCATGTTGAAATACAACGGCTTCAGCTAATCTCTTTCCTTCACCATAATTGAAGTCATTCCTATCTCCATACGCGATTGCATACTCGTACGGATTAAAGTCTTCTTCTGATAAGCTTAGGGCAGGTTCATAGACGGCCATTGAAGATGTCATAACATATTTCTTCGTTTTCCCTCGTAAAACTTCACATATTACCTTCGCTGCATTCGAGCTATAGCATAAATTATCGTATACAATATCATAACTTTTATCTTCTAGACGCTCTGCTAGTTGTTTTTCATCTTCCCTATCTACAATAAGTCTTTTTACTCTACTGCCAAAAGAATCTTCCGTAATTCCTCTCGTCGCAATCGTTACATCGTGCCCCTCTTGCAAAAGTGCTTCTACTAAATGTTTACCAAAAAATCTTGTTCCCCCTAGCACCAATACTTTTTTCAACTTCATCATCCCCACTTTAGCAAATTGTAAAATACTACCTCTCTATTATAAGTGCTAACATATAAAAAGCATGGAATTCGTTTAACGATTCCATGCCTTTATACAGATAATATATTAACGTACTCGATATTTATAAATACAATAACAGAAGTATAAAATAGAAATTACAGATACATAAACCCATAATTCATATACGAATCCCTCTCCCCACACTCCCATAAAATAAAAGAGTGAAGGTAAAGTCAATGTTACCCATGATTGTACGAAGGCAATCCTTCCAAGATATTGATTAATGTTCTTCTTTTGTGTATTTAATACAAAGAATAAATACCAAAGTAATGCCCACATAAACCACGTTAACGCATTAACAACATCATGGAATTGAACAAATGAAACAACCATATAGAATAAGGCAATAATTGCTACCCAAATACAAAACCATCCTAGGCCACTACTATCCATTCCTTTTATAAAAGTAACACCTACATATAAATAAGTTAATCCAAATAAGAAAGTAGCCGCATATGAATACACTGTCCAATTGCTTTGGTCAGAAATCATAATCAAATAAAACGGAATAATAATTTGTAGTGCACCCACAAATAAATTAAAAACACCCGCACTTTTCATCTCTGCTTTCCCTAATATAACAAGACTATTTAAAAATAAAGCTGCCCCTGAAAGTAATAATCCTACATAACCCATATATATTCGTGTGAAAATCTTTACCTTTCACACTTTTAACCTCCCCACACTATAAAATGATACTTATATTATTTTTCTTCCCATTTAAAACTACATACATAATTTTTTATCTAAATAAGTCAGACCTCCTACCTCAAAAAAGGAGTGAACTTAAAACGCTTTCAATAATAAATAATCCTATCAAAACATGAACTAGGATTCCTTGATTATAAACGGACTCTAGCAATGATACAAGTGTTGGAATACATTTCAATAATACGCTTTCAATTCCCATAAAAAATTAATAAAATAATACATTACTCTATCTCATTCTACTACCTTCTAGCATAAGATATTGTAAAATCATATCATTTAAAACAGCGAACGTTCTTTTCTAGGTTCGCTAATAAACTTAGTAGAAAATGAATATAAAAAATGACCTCTTGCTTTTATGCAAAGGTCATTTTTTATATTCATCATTAAACTTCTAAATAGCCATTTTTATTATTTGATTGCCATTTCCAAGAGTCAGCACACATTTCTTCTAATCCGCGTGTTGCCTCCCAGCCTAATTCACGCTTTGCTTTCGATGCATCAGCAAAACATACTGCCACATCACCTGGGCGACGCTCTGTAATTTTATAAGGAACTTTCTTGCCCGAAACTTTTTCAAATGCTTCAACCATCTCTAGTACACTATAGCCCATGCCTGTGCCCAGGTTATAAGCATCTACTCCTGTTGTACTCAGTACTTTCTCAAGCGCCTTTACGTGACCATTTGCTAAGTCCACAACATGGATGTAATCACGGACTCCTGTTCCATCTTTCGTTGGATAGTCATTTCCGAATACGCTTAATTCTTTTAACTTACCTACCGCTACTTGCGTTACATATGGCATTAAGTTATTTGGGATTCCATTTGGATCTTCTCCGATACGCCCACTTTCGTGTGCACCAAATGGATTGAAATAGCGAAGTAATGCGATACTCCATTCTGCATCTGCAAATGCTACATCACGCATAATTTGCTCAATCATTAATTTCGTTTGACCATATGGATTTGTTGCACTTAATGGAAACTCCTCGGTAATCGGTGACGTTTCCGGGATACCATATACAGTTGCAGATGAACTAAAGATTATCTTCTTTACATTATGTTTCTGCATTACTTCACATAGCACTAACGTGCTTGTAATGTTGTTATGATAATATGTTAATGGAATCGCTACTGACTCCCCTACAGCTTTAAATCCTGCAAAGTGAATAACTGCTTCAATTGAATTTTCTTCAAAAATTGCGTCAAGCGCTTCGCGATTTAAAACATCTTCTTTATAAAACTTAAATTTTTTTCCTGTTATTTCTTTTACTCGATTTATAGATTCTACCGAGCTATTCGAAAGATTATCCACTACTATAACTTCGTAACCGCTATTTAGTAATTCTACACATGTATGACTACCAATATATCCTGCTCCACCTGTTACAAGTATTGCCATAATTATAGTCCTCCATATTTCATTCATTATAAACTTCTCAAAGTATATCACATATTTCTTATCCTATGTTTAACATGCGAACACAGAAACTTACATTTTATCCCATAATAATTTTATAACATATACGATTCTAATCAGGTAATAAAAAAATGCCACATAATTTTTATTATGTGGCGTTTTTTTATTAAATTACGTAACAATATACACTTAGAAAATGCGCAAGACTACCTAATAATACAAAAACATGAAAAATTTCATGATGCCCCATATATTTAAACTCTAACCATTTTGGCTTTGTTCCATAAATAAATCCACCAATTGTATAAAAAATGCCACCAAGTACTAAGAAAATAATGCCTCCTGTACTTAAATTCTCAGCTAACGGTGCAAAGAATAAAACAATTAACCAACCCATCGTAATATAAATTGCTGTCGATAACCACCTTGGACAATTAAACCAAAACATTTTAAATACAATGCCACAAATCGCAGTTGCATAGACTAAACAAAATAATAGCAAACCACTTGCTGAATTTAATGTAATTAAGCAAAAGGGTGCATATGTACCTGCAATTAATATAAAAATCATAGAATGATCTAGCTTCCTAAAGAAGTATATAACACGTTCATTGGCCACAACACTATGATATACAGCTGACGCCGTATAAAGGACCATCATTCCAATACCAAACAAAATAACAGCTGTAATTGCAGCAAATGATGGCATCTTGATAGAAACTTTCACAAGCATAGCTAATAACGCAATAAATGATAATATCGCTCCACCTAAGTGAGTAAATGCATTAACTGGTTCCCTTACATAAGCATTCATAATAACACCCCTCATATAATTACATGTAGTTTTGATAACTACATGTAATTATATACACATTTCTTTTTAAGGTCAACATTTACAATTCATTTGTTTCGTAATACCATATTTAAAGATATATTAAACATTAAGTTCCACTAAGTTATAAAAGTGAGGGATTCTACGTGGAAAATATAAATGAATTACTTAAGACATTACATTTAGAAAAAAACATTAAACTTGAGGATATTCCAAATGTTGACTTATATGTAGACCAAGTTGTCCAACTATTTGAGAATACTTACGCAGATACAACGAGAACTGATGATGAAAAAGTATTAACAAAAACGATGATTAATAATTACGCAAAAGGGAAACTATTCATCCCTATCAAAAATAAAAAGTATTCAAAAGAGCATATGATTTTAATTAGCCTAATTTATCAATTAAAGGGAGCTCTCTCCATTAACGACATAAAAAGTTCATTAGAAACTATAAATGACTCCTTATTAAATGATGATTCATTCGAATTAAATACGTTATACAAAAATTATCTTGCTCTTACTGAAAGCAATGTCGAAAGCTTTAAACAAGACGTAAATAACCGTGTTACAGAAGTAAATGAGATTTCTTCCTTAGAAGATACAAAGCTAGAAAAATTTCTACTACTAACATCCTTCGTGACTATGAGTAATATGTATAGACGTTTAGCGGAGCAACTAGTGGATGATTTAAAAGAATCATAAATAAAAAACTATCCACCTATTAAAGTGGATAGTTTTTTATTTACTTAATTGCTTCATGAACTTTTAGTTGTTTCCCTTTAATCGTTGTAGTCTTCATGACTTTCAAGACAAGTGGTCCTTTTCCATTTAATATTTCAACGTAAGAAACATTATCTTGTATCGTAATAATACCTATATCTTCTGCTGTAACACCTTTAATTTTAGCAATTGTACCGACGAAATCTACCGCCCTAATTTTCTTTTTCTTCCCGCCATTAAAGTACAGCTTCATAATGCCTTTGTTGATATCTGCATTTTTATCTTTCTTTATAATTGGTTTAGCATGTATCTTTTCTTCAAATGCAGCTTTCTCTTTCATAACTTCTTCTTTTGAAGGTCCAATTGCCTTTGGAATTTCAAATCCAATATACTCCTCAATCTCTTCTAAAAATCTATTTTCATATGGTGTTATAAATGTAATAGCTTTTCCACTATTTCCAGCTCGTCCCGTTCTTCCAGTACGATGTACGTAGCTTTCTTTTTCAAGTGGAATATCATAATTAATAACATGTGTAATATTATCAATATCAATTCCTCTCGCAGCTACATCTGTTGCTACTAAATAACGGAATTTTCCTTTTCTAAAATCATCCATGACTTCAAAACGATCTTCTTGTACCATACCACCATGTATTTTGTCACAAGGATAGTTAGCTCGTTTTAATTGTCTATATACATGATCTACATTTTCTTGTGTACGGCAGAAAATAATACAGCTATCAGGATTCTCAATCGTTGTTACATCTTTAAGTAGTGAAAGCTTCTCGTCTTCTATCACCTCAAAAAGAGTATGTTCAATTTTATCCGTCGTAATCCCAGCTGCTTTAATTTCAATATGAATTGGTGAATTCATATATGTACGAGACAATTTCTCAACATCTTCTGGAAGTGTTGCTGAAAATAACATCGTCATTCTTTTTGTAGGTAATTCATCAATAATTGCCTCTACTTGATCGATAAAGCCCATATTTAGCATCTCATCTGCTTCATCAATAACTAAATACTTCAAACACTCTAAAGAAAGGGTACCCTTCTCAATATGATCCAACACACGACCAGGAGTCCCAACTACAATATGTGTCTTTTGCTTTAATTCTAATTTTTGACGTGCAAATGGAGATTTCCCATAAACTGCCGCAGCCTTAATCCTTTTGAATCGACCTATATTTGTAATATCTTCTTTTACCTGTACCGCAAGCTCTCTCGTTGGTGTTAAAACTAATGCTTGTGGTTTATTCTCTTCCCACTCCACCATTTCACAAAGTGGAATACCAAATGAAGCTGTTTTTCCACTTCCAGTCTGGGACTTCACAACAAGATCCTTCTTTTGTAATGCGACTGGAATAACCTCACCTTGTACTTCTGTTGGATGATTATAACCTAAACCATTAAGTGCTCTTATAATTTCTTTACTTAATGTATACTCAGCAAAGCTTCTTTTACTCATGTACTAACCTCATTTTATTCTTTATTTAATAATTATATTTTTTATTCTCCTACACTTAATTATACTAAGATGATATATCAAACTAATATTTGCAATTCGTTGAAATATCATCTTAACCTAAGTATAACTCTTTTTATATTATTTTTTAAAACAACATAGAAAAGGGCAGTCTTAATAATAAGCCTGCCCACCTACATAATGAAAAATATATTTTTTTAGATAAAATATATTTACGGAACTAACCTTTTTACAAATGGTATTCGTTGCAATACTAAAGTTATTATCATACTCAGAAAAAGTGTAATCATTACATTTATAGGTATTGCCAGTATTGCATGTACATGGGCATCTACCTTTGGAATAACTATGTATAGATAGTTATTTAATAAGAAAAAGTGAAGAATATAAATTCCAAGACTTGCTTGGTTTATACCACGTAATAAAAATGGTAATTGTCTTTCCGAATTTTGGAAAGTGTATTTAAAAAAGACAAATAATCCAATTGCCATAAGTACAACACCTGGCGCAAAATATTCATACCAATATTGGTCCAATTGCCCATTAGCTTTGACTGTATAATAGTATGTAATAAAGAACGTACCAATAAACCCTAAAATTCCCCCAATATAAGATAGGTTTCTCCATTTTTTTGCAATATCATAATTAGATAAGTAATAACCTAGTAGAAAATATCCTACATAGTTTGTCACATAAAATAGTTCGATATTAAAGTTGATAGGATAATAATAATTTACTAGTTTGACTATAACAGATGCATATAACCATAAAATTAAAAAATATTCTATCTCTCTCTTTTTAGCATTTTTCACGAATACTTTCAGTAAAGGGGCGATTAGGTATATTCCTACAATCATGTATAAGAACCATAGATGTAAACCAATACTATTTGTTAAAAAATACTTTACCCCCTGTTTTAAAGAAGCCGGAAAATATCCTACGCAAGCTCCATAGATGTAAAATATAGCACTCCAACCTATAAAAGGTATGATTACTTTACTTGCACGTTTCTTTAAAAATTCCCCAATAGAACTATCTTTTGCTCCCCTTAACAATAAAGCTCCGCTAATCATTACAAATATCGGAACACTAGCACGTGAAAATGAATCATAAAAATTACCAGCCATCCAACGCGATACGTTACTTGCATCTAACATAGAAACATAACCAGCAGAAACGTGAATTGTAACGACCGCAATTGTTGCTAATACGCGTAGCCAATCCATATAAACTAAACGTCCCATAAAACCTCTCCCATAATTAATATATATATCTACTATTTTCCAAATATAATTCTACAGTAAACCAATAAACATTAAAATACATTATAGACATTTAAATACAAAAAACATTAAATAAAATTTAAATTCCAAATTAATAATTAAACCTTTGACTTCTTAATAAAAATAATGTAAATTATCCTATGGACGAACATTTTTAATTAATAAAAATAAAATATTCGTATTTTAGGGGTGTAAATGATGGAAAACGTATTCGACTATGAAGATATTCAATTAATTCCTGCAAAATGTATTGTAAATAGCCGCTCTGAATGTGATACAACTGTCACTTTAGGAAAACATAAATTTAAATTACCTGTCGTACCTGCAAATATGCAAACGATTATTGATGAAAGAATTGCAACTTATTTAGCTGAGAACAACTACTTTTATATCATGCATCGTTTCCAACCAGAGAAACGAATCTCATTCATTAGAGATATGCAATCACGTGGATTAATCGCTTCTATCAGCGTTGGTGTAAAAGAGGACGAATATGAATTCGTACAACAATTAGCTGCTGAGCAACTGACACCTGAATATATCACGATTGATATCGCACACGGTCATTCTAATGCTGTGATCAACATGATTCAACATATTAAAAAACATTTACCAGAGAGCTTCGTTATCGCTGGAAACGTTGGAACTCCAGAAGCGGTAAGAGAATTAGAAAATGCTGGTGCCGATGCAACAAAAGTTGGTATTGGACCTGGTAAAGTTTGTATTACTAAAATTAAAACAGGCTTCGGAACTGGTGGTTGGCAGCTAGCTGCACTTCGCTGGTGTGCAAAAGCTGCAAGCAAGCCAATTATCGCTGATGGTGGTATTCGTACACACGGCGACGTAGCTAAATCTATTCGATTTGGGGCAACTATGGTCATGATCGGTTCTCTATTCGCTGGTCACGAAGAGTCTCCAGGGGAAACAATTGAAAGAGATGGAAAACTTTATAAAGAATACTTCGGTTCTGCTTCTGAATTCCAAAAGGGTGAGAAGAAAAACGTTGAAGGTAAGAAAATGTTCGTTGAGCATAAAGGTTCTTTAGAAGATACGTTAATCGAAATGGAACAAGATCTTCAATCTTCTATCTCTTACGCTGGTGGAACAAAATTAGATGCTATTCGTACTGTAGATTATGTTGTCGTGAAAAACTCGATTTTCAATGGTGACAAAGTATATTAATTCTTAAATTAACTTGAAGGACAAGCATTTTCATGCTTGTCCTTCTTTTTTGTATATAAAAATGAAAAACATTTTAATTTAACAGAATTTTCTATCGCTATATTTTTAGATAGTCTTAAGAAGGAGGATATACGACTTGAAAAATGTAATAGAAAATCGTCTTAATTGCGCAGAGGTACCTGCTGAACTAACATGGGATTTATCCGATTTGTATAATTCTGATGCCGAATAGCATACTGCATTAAACGCATTGGAAAATGATATAAAGAAACTTGATTCATTTAAAGGACATTTACATACTAGCTCCCACACTTTATTAAATTGCCTACTTTTAGAAGAAGAACTTTTAATGACGTTAACAAAACTGTACTCATATGCAAATTTAAAAGAATCTACTGATCGTACAAATCCAAGTATTCAAGCGAACTCTTCCAAAATTTCTGCTTTATGGACGAAAGTACATACTGCACTATCCTTTATTCATAATGAAATCCTCATATTCGGCGAAGGAACAATTGAAAAATATTTAACTGAAGAAACAAAACTTGAACCTTTCCGTAAATCGTTACTAGAAATACTACAAAAAAGGCAGCACACACTGCATCCACTGCAGTAGCTCAAATGATTAAAGAGGAAGTACAACCTGCTATTGATCGCTGGTGGTACAATGAAACATGCCGGAGTAGATATGTCAAAACCAGATGCAATCCGTAAAGCTGTTTCTTACGTTGGTTCATTAATTGATAAATTAGAGCATTCTTATCAAGTATAAAAAATAAGCCCTCGCTTTATGAGGGCTTATTTCATATTTACTTCCCAAACCGTTTACGATATCCACATTTCCTGCAAAGTTCTTCAACCGCAACTCTTTTCGAAAATCCATCGACAATGTTTGTTGCTCTTTCACCTTCGATAATGTTAGAAAATGAATCATTATTAATATTCCCAAGGTTAATAATCCCTTCACCGTCTAAACAACAAGGAATAACTGTTCCATTCGCTAAAATACCCGCTTGATTACGAAGTCCATGACAGAATCCTTTCCCATCATCCTCTTCTTCATGTAATGCTGGCCACTGGAATTCATAGTCTTGATTAATAAAGACACGTTCTGCAATTTTTATACCTTTTCCTGGTGTAAGCTTCTCTTCAATTTGATAAGATAGATCAAATTCATTTTCAATTATAGATAATAACTCTCTATTTTTCTGGATTTCAGCATTCGTTTTATTATCCTGAGTTAAATTCCATAACCTTAACGATACAATTAAATCTGATTGACTTGTCGCTTCCCTAATGAAGGAAAGTATACTCCTTACATAGCCCTCTTTATCTTGCGAACCTGGATGTCCATCAAAACTATGCAGTGAAAAATTCATTTGTCTTAACGCAGGCTTATTTAACAGCCTATGTCTTCTCTTATTAATTAACGTTCCGTTCGTTGTAATATTAACTTTAAACCCTTTTTCATGACTTAAGTCTAATAGTTGATCTATTTTCGGGTGGAGCAACGGCTCACCCTTCACGTGCAAATAAATGTAGTCTGTGTGAGGTTTAATTTGGTCTAATCTTTTAGCAAAATCCTCCACAGAAATGAATTGCTTCTGCCTTTCCGTCGGCGGACAAAAGCTACACGCAAGATTACATACACTCGTAATCTCCAAGTAAAACTTCTTAAACTTCTTCACCTTTAATTCCTCACTTCTCTAACTACTTATACTTTTTCCTCTTCATATTACAGCATATTTTTATGGAAATAGAAACATACTTATTTTAGGAAATCTACATACCATCTAATAATATTTAAAAGACCATCGGTAATTTTTGTCCAATGGTCTTTTTATCCTTTTATATGCAAAGAATAAATTTATTTATGATACGGTTCATCGTAACTATTCTAAATAAGGTTATTTTTTATTATTTTCATAATTAAATTTAACAAAAAAGGTAGTGCCTTCCGATCCTGTTTGAATTTCTATTTTTGCATTATGGCGGGCAGCAATGGCATAACATACACCTAACCCCAATCCAGTTCCATTATCTTTGGTCGTGTAAAACGGCGTACCCAGTTTCTCTAATACTTCAGGCCTGATACCTTTTCCTTGATCCCGCACTGCAAGCACCACACAATTTTGACCTTCCTTGTAAGTGCTAATGGTTAGAACTTTCCCTGTATTCATCGCTTCTAAGCCATTACGATATAGATTCATTAATAATTGCCGTATTTCATTACGATTTAAAAGTAATTCTGGAATGTCATTTGTATCGACTTGAATATATTTATTTTGATTGTACGTATCAATCTTTATTAAAGGAATAATATCGTGGATAATTGAATTTAGATCTAACATCTGCAAATCCGATTTCCTTGTATTACCCATTGAGAGAAATTCAGTAATAATAGAATTGGCACGGTTAAGTTCTTCAATCATTAAATGAAAGTACTTATTATGTTTCTCATAGGTATTCTCTTCTTTTAATAACTGTAAAAATCCTAGTACTGTTGTCATTGGATTTCTAATTTCATGGCTGATACCTGCTGCCATTTGCCCTATTAAATCTATGTTGGATAATCTTTTCAATTCCTGTTCATATTTCTTTTTTTCCGTTATGTTTTTAAAAATACAACAAATACCATCATCATACGGGTATGCAATAACTTCGTGCCAATATTCATCTGCAGTAGAAAGAAATTCGAAATGAACTGTAGTTCGCTCTGACATCGCACGATGAAATTCCTTATACATAACTGTGTCGATTTCACTCGGGAAAACATCCCATATATTCTTTCCTAATACATCTTTTGCTGTTTTTCTTTTCGGAAAATATTGGTGCTTATTTACGTACGTAAATTCCCATTTATTATTTAAAATAAAAAATCCATCCGTAATACATTCAATCACACTTGTAACTTTTTCATTAGCAGCAGCTAGCTCTCTCGTTCGCTCTTCCACTATGCTTTCTAGTTGATCCATATATGACAAATTCGAAAACGTAGGGGCTGTGGCATCAACGATAGATTTTGCTAGTTGAAGTTGAGAATGATCATAATTGTGAGCTTTTCCTTCTTTGCCAACGACGATTACCCCTAATACTTCTCCAATTGAAACCAATGGAATCATCAATAGACCCTTACTATCTATATTTTTTGTTTGAATAACTTCTTGAATCTTGGCTTCATAGCTTTTCTCTGTCCAATCCGCTTCTGTCCAATGACAGCCCTTACTTAATTTCGTTGTTTTAATTGTTGTTTTATCTAGCGGATCTAGAAGATGGGCAGTCATATTTTTACTCTCTAAAATCTGTTCTAGGTAAAAAAAGCATTTATCAAAACTCTCCTGTATCGAGGAACACATTGATAAATCACGTGTAACATTTAGTAACAGCTGCTTCTCAGCAATAAGGTTTTCCTTTTGTTTTAAATTATTTGTGTTTTGAATTGCAACCGCAGCCATATTTACATAAGCTTCAACACTTTGAATTTCTGAATCTGTTAAATTCATCGGAATTCCATAATCAAATAAAAAAACTAGACCAAATAACTCTTGCCCAAATGAGATAGGCAGAGCTAATAAGGACTTAATTTTGAATGCATTAACCGGTCTCGGATCTGGTCGATGATCCTTTGAGGTATCAGGAATATAGATGGTTTTTTTCGTTTCAATAACCTCTTTTGCCAGTAAGTCTATTTCAGGATCAATTACTTGAGTATCGAGCGTTACGCCATTTATAGTCTCTGGTTTTCCTGCAAACCCTCTAAATGTTCCATCTTCCTGGGGTAAATAAATTCCAACAGCATCGCACCTAACAATTTCCTCTGATATCGCCATTGTCACACGCTGCAATACGTCACGTAGTTCTAATTTCGTATTTATTATTTTTGTTATATTTGCGAGTCTAGAATATCTCGTCTGATCACTTACCATTCACATAGCCTCCAATTATAGGCATAATAAAATAAATATGATAATATCAGTGTTTTACATAGAATACATTACTTATGATACGGTTCTCCACGATTAATCCGAAACGCTCTATACACTTGCTCAAGCAACACTAATCGCATTAATTGATGTGGCAATGTCATCTTTGAAAAAGAAAGTGATTCATTTGAACGCTTCATCACTTCTGAGCTTAGTCCCAGTGATCCACCAATTACAAATGCGACTTTACTCTTTCCGTATGTAGCAAGGCGATCTAGACTTACCGCAAATTCTTCTGATGACTTTTGCTTTCCTTCTATAGCTAATGCAATCACATGCGTGTCATCAGAAATTTTATCGAGTATACGTATACCTTCTTTTTCCTTTACAATTAACATTTCTGCTTCACTTAAATTTTCTGGCGCCTTTTCATCAGGTAATTCAATTACTTCTACTTTTGCGTATGCAGATAATCGTTTTAAGTATTCTGCTATACCTTGTTTCAAATATTTTTCTTTTAATTTCCCAATTGAAATAATCGAGATATTCACACGTATCCTCCACCTTACAAACATGTTATCCACAAAACTTATCCACATATCCACAAATACTACCCACATATTGTGTGAGAATCTGTGTTCGATACAACATATGTCGCCTCATTTTGACAAAATTCACATGTTTTTTTCTCTTTTCCCGAGTTATCCACATTGTTGATAACTGGTGCAACTTCACACTCATCCACAATAATATCTAACGCTAATTCAACATGTTCTAAACAACAAGGTAAATTCATTTTCTACACCTCACTTTTCTACAATAGAAAACAGGAGGTAGGCCCTCCTGTTTTTAATACTTTTGAATGCCTAATTTCACTGTTGTTGTTACTCTTTTTGTACCACGATAAAACGTAAGAGTCATTTTATCATTAATTTCCTTATCATATAAGGCCGTACGGAATCCAATAATATCGCGAATCGGTTTTCCATCTACTGCCACAATAACATCATGTTCTCTTAAACCAGCATCCGCACCTGGCGAAGGACTTTTCACATCCAAAATACAAACGCCCTCTGTTACAGTACCTGGTAAATGTAATGTTTTTGACCAATAATAGTTTGGGATTTCATTTAATGACCTAAGTTCAATCCCAACATACGGTCTTCTTACTTTTCCATACTTCTCAAGTTCATTCATAATCGGAACAGCTCTAGTCACCGGAATAGCAAGGCCGATTCCTTCTACTTCTTTTGCAGCAATTTTCATTGAATTAATACCAATTAATTGTCCTGCTGCATTTACAAGCGCACCACCACTATTCCCCGGATTAATCGCTGCATCTGTTTGTAACACTTCTACTTGCCAATCATAATGTCCATCTTGATCTAAATCTACAGGGACAATACGTTCATTAGCTGAAATAATACCTTGTGTAACTGTTCCAGAAAATTGCAGTCCAAGTGGGTTTCCAATCGCAATAACTGGTTCTCCTCTGCGAACAGTATTAGAATCGCCAATTTCAATTATTTTTTTCACATGCTTTGCATCTATTTCTAATACAGCTAAATCTGTGACTACATCGGTTCCTAATACTTTTCCAGGAACCTTCTTACCATCACTTAGACTTACTTCAATACGATTCGCTCCAGCTACAACATGATTATTCGTTACAATATAAGCTTGACCATCTGTCTTTTTATAAATTACTCCTGATCCTGTACCGGCCTCTGAATCTGCCTCTGAAAAATTATCTCGTTGAATGTTAATAACACCCACAACAGCTTCAGATGCACGATCAACAGCATCTACAAAGCTAATCTGTTTAATCCCTTGAGCTTCAGCCATATTACTTCCGCTTGCTTCAGCTTGCGGAAGCGTATCAGCAGAATTCGAAAATAAAGGCGCTCCAAACGCAAATAAAGAAGCTCCTACAATTGTTCCCGCTATACTCGAAAGAACTATACCTTTGTGCTTCTTTTTTCCTGCACGTTTCATACGATAACTTTCTTCATCAATAAAGGACATATTTGTTCACCTATCTTCCTGAAAACAACTATATTCACCTTTATTGTTTACTAAAATGAAGAATTATACGTATTGAATTTTTGTAGGCATTTTTGGATCTGTATCGTGAATTTCAAAGGATTCACCCACTCCAAATCCTTTTTCCTCTAGTACTTGTGATACTGACATACGCGCTAGTTCTTTCATGTTATTATCTAAGCTTAAATGAGCTAAATAAATATGCTTTGTCTCATCTGTAATTACATCTGCCATCGCTAATGCAGCATCCTCATTACAAACATGCCCAACGTCACTTAAAATACGTCGTTTAATGCTCCATGGATAACGTCCCATACGAAGCATTTCTACATCATGATTACTTTCAAATACAAAAGCATTAGCTCCCTTAATAACGCCCTTCATACGGTCACTTACGTATCCCGTATCTGTAATAAGCGCTAATTTCCTATTATTGTTATGGAAAGCATAAAACATCGGTTCTGCCGCATCATGAGAAACTCCAAATGACTCGACTTCAATATCACCAAATGTTTTCACATCACCAACTGAGAAAATAAACTTTTGTTCAGTTGGGATATTTCCTATTAAATGTTCCATTGCATTCCATGTTTTCTCATTCGCATAAACAGGTAAATCATATTTACGTGCCAATACACCTAATCCTTTAATATGATCACTATGCTCATGCGTTACAAGAATACCTGATACATCATTTATATTTAGTTCTGCTTGTTTAAATAAAGCCTCTGTTGCTTTACCACTTAAACCTGCGTCGACTAGTAATTTTTTTTCATCGGTTCCTACGTATAGCATATTTCCTGTACTTCCACTTGCAAGTACGCTAAAATGCAACCCCATTCTTTCTCACTCCAGTATGTTCATCAACCACTTGATTTTCCTTTTCTCCTAATTCCATAACTTGTCCTTCAATTGCATTCACAAAGAAGTCCTGCTTCTGCTCCGTTTTTAAATTCCACGTTGGAGCAAGTACTTGGTTATTAGAAGTAGATGCGGTAAGAGTGGCATAACCAATTTGCGCTTCTTTAACATGCGTATTTCCATGAATTTTATTTTTTAAATACAAATTTTCTAAAGCTGTTTGAGCCGTAATAATTTCTTGCTCTTTCGTTTTTTCACCTTCGCCCATTTCTTTTAAATCAGTTAGCATTGTCTGCGTATATGAAACAAGTTCATTTTTTTCATTTAATTCCACAACAATCATCGCCTGATTATTATAGAAAATAGGCTTATCTTTATATTTTTGGAAGAAATAAATTTTAGAGTCTTTCACCGCTCCAAATTCATACTTTTGTCCATCCAATACATAGTTCTTCAAAAATTCATTATACTTATCTTTTGATAATGATTTCGTATTTAAAAAAGGCTCTTTTAGCTTACTTTCTATCTTGTACATATTTTGTATATGCACCGTTTGATTTTTCAAAGACTGTATATCTTCTTCTTTAAAGGCTTTATTTTCCGCTCTAATAAATGACTCTTTTTTCGGTTCTTTAGGGATATTTCCCATCGTAATTTTATTTGCTTTTAATTCTTGATCTATCTTTGTTTCTGCAATAAGCTCCAATTGATTACTATCTTGCTTTTGAATGAATTGGAAAATGAGAAAGAGATCCAAAACAAAAAAGGTCACAATAAATATGGTTTTAATCCGATCCCAATCCATTTAGTCCTCCCTCACTCCACTCATAGATTTTCTGTTTACCTGTTTCATCTTCAACAAGCTTTACATACCAAATTGGTTGTAGTCGAACCACTTGCCCATCTAGTGATAACTTGTATCCAATGCCAATATCCTTAATTACTTGTTTCTTTATCTCTGGATTATTTTCTAGGGATGCTATTACAACATGCCCTGACGGAAGAGTAACCTTCTGTTCTATACCTTTAGTATTTAAAGACAGCAACGGTCTTTCATATTCCATTACTTCTTCTGATCCCCATACTTGTCTTAATTCCGCTAATCCATCTGCATTGAATACTGGATATCCATCTTCATTTAAGCGAAATACTGTCTCTCCTTTATTCATATAGTCCAAACGATATGAATCCAAACTCCCACTGTGACCACTTACAAATTCAAAGCTTTTTTGTAAAAGCATTAAATTATCTATCGTTTTCTCAGTTAAGACAGAAGAGTTTTTATACTTTAGCATGTGACGATCGTTTTCAATTTCCATGGATCTAATACCATCTGTAAATGTTTCTTTCGACATCTCGGTAATCGGACTTAAATAACGAGGATCACTAAACAGAGCATTCTTAAACGTATCAACTGCTAAATTAGATGAAATATATGTTATATTGCTTAACTCTGTCGTTCCATCTGGTAAAAATAATTTTTTCATATCATTGAGTTGATAATCAAAATAAGGTTTTGCTGATACTATAAATTGATTTTGGGCATTTACAATATCTTTTAAATACAAGCCACTTAATTTTGCCTCGTATATTTTAAAGTTATCACCATCAGAAACAAAGTTAATTTTAATTTCTTGATCCTTACTTCTAGAAGGATCAAGGAGAATACGATTAAAATGTTTAGGCTTATCTGTACTTTTCTCTTTCATGTTAAACATGGATTTAACTGCATCAAATGGGATATCGGTAGGGAAAACAAGTTCAACTTTCCCTTCACCATGCACATATGAAAGGAAATCACCCTTAGTGATTGATATCTCTCTAAAATCATGTAGTTCCCCTACTTCCAGGGGCTTATAGATTGATTCTATATCTGCCTCTCTTCTGCTCCCATAATGATTTTTATCTTTATGCACGATAATAGAAGTAGGACGGACAACATCGGAAATTTTAGTTTGGTTCATTCCTTCATTCCCCTGTACAAATTTCGCGTTTTGCATGGATGTAGAATCTGGCACATACGTCCATAGATTAAAAGTAAGAAATAGGCTAATTACAACTAGGTTAATTAAAACTATTGTTTTAAAGTTTTCCATACTCATTCCCAATCGTCCTCTTCATCTGCTGCCATTGGTAACGTGAAATAAATAGTTGTCCCTTTTCCTTCTTCACTCTTCGCCCAAATAGAGCCACCATGTGCCTCAATCATTTCTTTTGCAATTGCTAATCCAAGTCCCGTACCACCCATTTGTCTTGAACGAGCTTTATCTACGCGATAAAAACGTTCAAAGATTTTATCAACGTTTTCTTTTGGAATACCCATTCCTTGGTCACTTACACTAATTTCTAATAAATCACCGCGATCACGTAAACGATATGTTACTGTTCCACCTTCTGGTGAATACTTTAATGCGTTAGAAATAATGTTATACAGCACTTGAGTAATTTTGTCAGTATCCATATCAATAAATCTAGATTTCTTAGAGAAAGATCGTTTGAAACTTACATTTTGCTCTTTAGACATTTCAAAGCGATCAATAATATTATTAAAGAAATCAGTAAAGTCGACCCATTCTTTCATTAAACGATGCTCTGTACTATCCAGTTTAGATAGCTGTAACAACGCATTGACAAGTCTAATCATTCTTTCTGTTTCTTCTTGTGTAACCGTTAAAAATTGTGGTGCAATATTTGGATCCTGCCATGCTCCATCTGTAAGTGCCTCTAAATAACTGCGCATCGTCGTTAATGGCGTCCTTAATTCATGAGAGACATTTGCCACAAACTCACGGCGTTCCCGTTCTATACGTTCCTGCTCTGTTACATCATATAGTACAGCAATTAAGCCGTTTGCCTTCCCTGTTTCTTTTTGAATAACAGAGAAACTAGCACGTAAAATATATGGTTCATTTCTCGTACTAAAATCTAATAAAACAGAATCTGGCTCTTCATATAAATGATCGAGCGTAAATTCTTCCTGTATCCCTAATACCTCTAAAACAGATTGATCGAGCGCTGTTTCACGAGAAACATTTAACATCTTTTCCGCAGGGTCATTTAGTAAAATAATATCCCCTTTTCGATCAGTAGCAATTACTCCATCTGTCATATGTGATAAAACAGATGATAATTTACGCCTTTCACTTTCTGTAGAAGAACGAGCTTGTTGTAATTTTTTCGATAAATTATTGAAGGATAATGCCAGTTGTCCAATTTCATCATGGCTATGCACTTTTACTTTTCTGGAATAATTTCCTTTTGCCATTTCGATTGCTTGTCTCCGCATATCTGAAATTGGTCTTGTAATTGTTTGAGCCAATAAAATCCCAAGTACGGCCGTTACTAATAAAGCAATTACTGTTCCCGTAGCAAAAATTTGATTTATATCCTTCATTTGTTTATATACATCTTCCATAGATGCCACAATGTAAATAACACCAAGCGCATCCTTACCGTTATCATCTAGAATCGGAGTAAGCATAACTTGAACACGATGACCTGTACTACCATCCTTCTCAATTTTCACTTCTGGCTTTTTTTGTACTAACACTCGCTGAACAGCTATATCAGTTGATGTTCGATTCACCTTATTCTGCTTTGATTCATCTGAAATAGCCAGTAACTTTCTGTGCGAATCAAATACACTTACCTCTTGTATAACTTTCTTCTGATCAGAGGCAAATTTTCGAATTGACGTTTTAATCGTTTCATCTGTTGACTCTGTTTCTGCTTTTGTATAACTTTTTTTAAACTCTTGCTTCAAATTATATGATAATAAGTTTGTTTGCTGTGTTAAAGAATCCCTAAAACCTTGTACTAAGCTCTTCTCTAATTCCCTTACGAAATATACTCCAATAACTTGCATCGCTATTAATATTAATAGCATATATATAAGCACAAATTTTAAATGAATAGATTGAAAAAAACCAACTTTCTTCATATACTATTCCTGCTCTGGGTCACGCAAGTAATACCCTACTCCACGTCTAGTTACAATTAAAGTAGGATGGCTTGGATTATCTTCAATTTTTTCACGTAAACGACGTACTGTAACGTCTACTGTGCGCACATCTCCAAAATAGTCATAACCCCAAACTGTTTGTAATAAATGTTCGCGTGTCATAACTTGTCCTAAATGTTTCGCTAAATAATGTAGCAACTCAAATTCACGATGTGTAAGCTCGATATTTTCCTCGCGCTTCGTTACACTATATGCATTTGGATTAATCACAATTGGTCCAATAACCATTTCTGTATTTTCTTCTTTTTCCGCAGCACCACCTTGTTGATGGCGGCGTAAATTCGCCTTCACACGAGCAAGTAATTCCCTTGTACTAAATGGCTTCGTTACATAATCATCTGCCCCAAGCTCAAGCCCTAATACTTTATCAATCTCAGAGTCCTTTGCTGTAAGCATAATAATCGGCATTTCTGAGCTTTTACGTATTTCACGGCAAACCTCTAAGCCGTCTTTACCTGGTAGCATAATATCTAATAAAACCATATCTGGTTGCTCTTCATTAGCCTTTTCAATTGCTTCATCACCATCATGCGCCATTACTATTTCAAAACCTTCTTTTTCTAAGTTAAACTTCAAAATATCTGCAATCGGCTTTTCATCATCAACTACTAAAATTTTCTTTCCCATCATCGTCTATTTCCTCCTTATAAAAATATGGTCAATAATCCCTAAACATATTGATGTTTACATAGTATGTCCTATATGACCGCATCCTTTGTTTAAGTATTTTCTCCTCTATTCTCATAGACTCATGTATGATCCACTTTTACACGGCATCTTATACGATCTATAGAAAAACCTCTAGCTTCAACTGCTAGAGGCTCCTCGTTCTATTTTAAAATAACTACTCAGTTTTGTAAAATTACATAAATAAAAAGGATATTAAGTGGGCCCACTTAATATCCTGAGAGTGGCTCGGGACGGAATCGAACCGCCGACACGAGGATTTTCAGTCCTCTGCTCTACCGACTGAGCTACCGAGCCAAAACTATATATAAAACCACTAATGGTGGTATAAACAAAAGTGGCGGTCCCGACCGGGGTCGAACCGGCGATCTCCTGCGTGACAGGCAGGCATGTTAACCACTACACCACGGGACCAAAAATAAGCAAAAAAAAACATGACCCGTACGGGATTCGAACCCGTGTTACCGCCGTGAAAGGGCGGTGTCTTAACCACTTGACCAACGGGCCACGAAAAATAAAATGGTGAGCCATGAAGGACTCGAACCTTCGACCCTCTGATTAAAAGTCAGATGCTCTACCAACTGAGCTAATGGCTCATACTCACCAACGTCATATTTTCGTGACGACAAGATGTATCATAACATGTATTCTGTATTTATTGCAATACTTTTTTTGTTTTTTTATAAAAGAATAAGAAAAAACTCATGCGGACATGAGTTTTTTCTAAAAAATATTAATTAAGCTTCATATACATTACGAACAATATTTGTTTGGTTACGATCTGGTCCAACTGAGAACATAGATATTTGAATTCCTGTTAACTCAGAAACACGTTCTACGTATTTTCGTGCATTTTCAGGAAGTCCATCTAATGATTTTACACCAGTAATATCTTCTTCCCAACCTGGAAGCTCTTCATATACAGGCTCACATTTCGCTAAAATGTTTAAGTTAGCTGGAACTTCATCAATAACTTCGCCATTGTATTTGTAAGCAACACAAATTTTAAGAGTTGGAATACCTGTTAAAACGTCGATAGAATTTAATGATAAATCCGTTAAACCACTAACACGACGTGCATGTCTTACAACAACGCTATCGAACCAACCTACGCGGCGTGGACGACCAGTTGTCGTTCCATACTCGCGACCAACTTCACGAATTTGATGACCAATTTCATCATGAAGTTCAGTAGGGAATGGACCATCACCAACACGGCTTGTATATGCTTTACATACACCTACAACGCGAGTAACTTTCGCAGGACCAACTCCAGTTCCAACTGTTACACCACCAGCAATTGGGTTAGAAGATGTAACGAACGGGTACGTACCGTGGTCAATATCAAGCATAACACCTTGCGCACCTTCAAATAATACACGGTGATTATTATCTAATGCATCATTTAATACAACAGACGTATCACATACATATTGCGCGATTTGTTGCCCGTACTCGAAGTACTCTTCGAAAATTTCTTCTACAGTGAAACCTTCTGTATCGTACATTTTTTCAAATAAACGATTTTTTTCTACTAAATTGCGCTCAAGCTTCTCTTTAAATGCTTCACGGTCTAAAAGATCAGCCATACGAATACCAATACGAGCAGCTTTATCCATATATGCAGGACCGATACCTTTTTTCGTTGTACCGATTTTGTTATCACCTTTACTTGCTTCTTCTAACTCATCTTGTTTTAAGTGGTAAGGTAAAATAACATGTGCACGGTTACTTACACGTAAATTATCAGTACTTACACCACGATCGTGTAAGTATTTTAACTCTTCAAGTAATGCTTTTGGATCTACTACTAATCCGTTTCCGATTACACAAATTTTCTCTTTATAGAAAATACCAGATGGAATTAAGTGTAATTTATATTTAACTCCGCCGAAAACAATTGTATGTCCCGCGTTATTTCCACCTTGATATCTTGCAACTACTTCCGCATGCTCAGAAAGAAAATCAGTGATTTTACCTTTTCCTTCGTCGCCCCATTGTGTTCCTACAACTACTACTGAAGACATTATTAAAGCACCTCCGCAATTTTCAAACGATCTATTCAAACAATATAATTGTACCAAAACCGAAAAAGAAGTCAACCGAAAAGCGAACATTTTTTCATAAAAAAACTTTTTCGTTCGTAAGAATTATATATTTAACTTATGAAAGCCTTATCTTTCTTATAAAAAAAAAGAAACACATCTTATTATAAGAAATGTGTTTCTTTTTTATACTGCCTTTATGCCGGCGGAGCATGTCCATCCTCAAAACGACGTTCTAAGTTAACGAACTTATTGAACTCTTTGACGAATGCAAGTTCCACTGAACCTACTGGACCGTTACGTTGTTTTGCAATAATAATTTCAATTGTATTTTTATTTTCCGTTTCTCGATCATAGTAGTCTTCACGATATAGGAAAGCTACAATATCAGCATCCTGCTCAATACTTCCAGATTCACGAATATCAGACATCATCGGGCGTTTATCTTGACGAGATTCTACACCACGAGATAACTGTGATAAAGCAATAACAGGCACTTGCAATTCACGTGCAATCCCTTTTAAGGTACGAGAAATCTCAGATACTTCCTGCTGACGGTTTTCTCCTGATTTCCCACTTCCTTGAATAAGCTGCAAATAGTCAATCAAAATCATACCAAGACCTTGTTCTTGCTTTAATCTACGACATTTTGCTCGAATCTCATTTACTTTAATACCTGGCGTATCATCAATATATATACCAGCATTTGAGAGACTCCCCATTGCCATTGTTAATTTTGCCCAATCATCGGAAGTTAATGAACCAGTACGAAGTCTTTGTGCATCAATATTCCCTTCTGCACAAAGCATACGCATAACAAGCTGATCAGCACCCATCTCCAAACTAAAAATCGCTACATTTTCATCCGTTTTCGTCGCTACGTTTTGTGCAATATTTAATGAAAATGCCGTTTTCCCTACCGATGGACGTGCTGCCACGATAATTAAATCATTTCGTTGGAAACCTGCTGTCATCTTATCTAATTCAGTAAACCCAGTTGGTATCCCAGTAACTTCACCCTTTTGATTATGCAAAAGTTCAATTTTGTCATAGGCATCTACAAGAACATCTTTAATGTTTTGGAATGCTTTTGCATTCGTTTGATGGGATACTTCTAATATTTTTTTCTCAGCCTCGTTTAAAAGACCATCCACATCATCTTCTCTCTCGTATCCATCCGATACAATATGAGTCGCCGTGCGAATTAAACGACGTAAAAGCGCCTTTTCAGCGATGATGCGTGCGTAATATTCTACGTTAGCTGCAGTTGGCACAACTTCTGCTAACTCTGCTAAGTAAGAAACCCCACCAACCTCTTCTAGTAATCCTTGATCAGCCATTGCTGATGTCATCATTACTAAGTCGATCGGCTCTCCCTTATCAGATAGCCCAAGCATGACTTCAAAAATCTTTTGATGTTTCGTTCGATAGAACGAATCAGGTACCAATAACTCTGATGCTGAAGTTAACGCATCTTGATCAATCAATATGGCCCCTAAAACCGCCTGCTCAGCCTCTATATTATGCGGAGGGGTACGATCAGCAAGTACATCACTCATACGCAATCCTCCTTGCTTAATTTATTTTTATTGTTCACTAACATGAACTTTTACTGTTGCTGTTACTTGTGGATGCAATTTCACAGTAACGTTTGTATAACCTAACGCGCGGATTGCATCGTCCATTTCAAATTTACGTTTATCAAGCTTAATCTTGTGTGATTTTTGCATTGCATCTACGATTTGTTTGCTTGTGATAGAACCAAATAAACGGCCACCTTCTCCAGATTTCGCCTTTAATTCTACAGTTAATTTCTCTAAAGTCTCTTTTAACTCTTTTGCATTTTCAAGCTCTGCTGCTGCATCTTTTTCTTCTTTACGCTTTTGAGCTTCTAAAGTTTTCATACTGCTATTTGTTGCTTCAGCAGCTAATCCTTGTTTTAATAAGAAGTTATTTGCATAGCCATCTGGTACGTTTTTTACTTCTCCTTTTTTACCTTTACCTTTTACGTCTTTTAGAAAAATTACTTTCATGATTGTGTGCCTCCCTGTAAATAGTCATCAATAACAAATCGAAGCTTCTCCTCAGCTTCATCTACTGTAACATTTTTCATCTGTGTGGCTGCATTCGTCAAATGCCCGCCACCGCCTAAGTTTTCCATAATTAGCTGTACATTCACTTCACCTAAAGACCTGCTGCTAATTCCAATGAGGTTCTCGCCACGTTTCGCAACAACAAATGATGCAATAATCCCTGTCATCGTTAATAACGTGTCTGCCGATTGCGCAATAAGCACTTGATCGTAGTAATCATCACTATCAACTTTAGCAATCGCAATTCCATTTTTATAAATGTACGCATTTTTTATAGCTTTTGCAACCCGTAAATACTGATCCATATCTTCCTTTAAAAGTTCTTGTACAAGTACAGTATCTGCACCATGTGAGCGTAAATAAGAAGCAGCATCAAATGTACGAGCCCCTGTCCGGAATGTGAAACTTTTCGTGTCGACAATAATACCCGCTAACAATGCCGTCGCTTCTAACATTGTCATCTTTAAATTTTTAGGTTGATACTCAAGTAATTCTGTAACCAATTCTGCTGTTGAAGAAGCATATGGTTCCATATAAACTAGCAATGGGTCTTCAATAAAATCTTCTCCACGGCGATGATGATCAATAACTACTACATTTTCAATTTTATGTAACAGTTTTTGCTCCATCACCATAGAAGGTTTATGCGTATCGACAACAACAAGTAACGACTCATCATTTGCAAATTCCATCGCTTGCTCTGGAGTAATAAAACGAGACCATAACTCCTCATTTTGTTTCACTTTGTCCATCAAACGCTTAATTCCTTTATCGGAATCATTTTCATCTAACACAATATATCCTTTACGCTCATTTAATTGAGCCACTTTTAAAATACCAATCGCAGCACCAATTGCGTCCATATCGGGAGCCCTATGCCCCATAATAATGACATTACTACTTTCTAATACTAAATCCTTTAACGCATGCGAAATGACCCTAGCGCGTACACGGGTACGTTTTTCAACCGGATTTGTCTTACCTCCATAGAACTTAACTTTACCTGTCGCTTGTTTAATAGCTACTTGGTCTCCCCCACGCCCAAGCGCAAGATCTAAACCAGATTGAGCCATTGCTCCAAGCTCTGATAAAGGTAAATCACCTGATCCGACACCCACACTTAATGTAAGTGGTATATTCCTTTTAGATGTTTCTTCACGCACCTGATCTAAAATACTAAATTTCCCTTTTTCCATCTGCGTCAAAATACTTTCATTTAGCACAACGAAGAATCTTTCTGAAGATGCACGTTTTAAATACGCCCCATACTTAAGTGCCCATTCATTTAGTCGCGATGTCACAAGACTTGTTATATTCGTACGTAATTGATCATCTAATCCTTGTGTAACTTCATCATAATTATCCAAATAGATGACAGCCAAAACAGTCCTTTGATCCTCGTACATCTTTTCGATTTCTGTTTGTTCCGTTACATCAAAGAAATAAATTAACTTTTCTTCTTTCCTTACAAAAACGCGAAACTTTCGATTATTTAAAGAGACTATATCATCAGAAGTTTCTCCTTTAATGAAAAGAAGTAATGTTTCTGATACATCGTAAAGGTGCCATCCAGCTAATGCATGCTGTCCCAGACATGAAGATAAATAAGGATTTGCCCAATCAATCCCATAATCCTTATTGTATAACAAAATACCAATCGGCATTTGGTTAAATGCTTCATTACTTACTTTCTTTACTCTTGTAATCATATCTGTCGTATGCTTTTCGAAATTCCTTTGAAAATTAAGTTCAAATCGTATAACGATAAAGAATACGATACAAAAAATGACAAAAGCAGCTATCCCCATAATTAAATGAAAATAACAGAGAATTGAAATGAGCACAAACACAAAAAATGCCAATACATAAACAGGATATAAAAACCACTGTTTCTTATCAAATTCAGGCATGTATACAACTCCTATAAAGTAAAACTAACTCACCTTCCAGTTAGTTAAACAGATTAAAATAGTATAAGGAATATTATTTTATCCCCCTATTTTAGAACGCAATGAAATCCCTAAGTCAATTATACCTAAGATTGTCACAAGAGGAAACAGCATCGGAATAAACATGCATGCAATAAAACTAATAATAGGAACCCCTTTAGTAAAACCTTTTCTATACGCTAAAAAGGCGATAAATGTCAGACCTTGCAGTACAAGCAATAGTGCAAATATGACATTTAGGTTAGAAAATACCATATGTAAATATGATGTTGGTTCTACTTTTATAAAAGTTGCTAACAAAATAAATATAACGTAATACCAAATGATACTCTTTGGTAATTGTATATCTTTAAATTTAGGCCAAGATATAACGTCATGTTTTAACTTTTTCAAAACACTATCTGATATTATCACTGTCATCCAAGAAAAACATACTGAAACTAGCACAAGTATACTCGGAAGTAACGATTGTAATATATCGTTCATTTGTGCAAGTAACTCTTTTTGTTCCTTACTAATCGGCATACCTGTAGCACTTACTATCTTTTCGCTTTTCGCCATACTTTCACTAAATATACTTTGCATTTGCTTCATTATATCTATGTTGAAAAACTTTATACTCGCAACATAAATAAGTACAAAACCAATTAAGTATGCAAGCGTCCCAGCTATTAAGATTTCCACTGGCTTTTTTCTTGTTTTATACATATATCCTAAAACAATCCCTATCAATCCAAACATAATTGTCTTCACTAAATTCATCGGTTGACTCACAATAACAGTAACAAAAAGTGCCGCTACAAAAACCACGAGCACATTAGATAGTTTATGTCTTATCATTAATAGTATAAATGGTAACGGCAACGCAAAAGTTACAACTGTACCCAAAATCGGAACATACATAGATATAAGCAATAACATTGCATATATAGCCAACAACGCGGCACCTTCAGTAATAAATCTTGCTTGTTTCACATTTTAACCTCTCTTTCAAAAAAGAAAAGCATAGCAAAATGCACAGTAGAGTCCGACTCTACTGTGCATTTCATACGCTATTATTCACCAACATATGGTAAAAGTGCCATTTGACGAGCACGTTTAATTGCAACTGTAAGTTTGCGTTGGTATTTCGCGCTTGTTCCTGTTACACGACGAGGTAAAATTTTACCACGCTCAGAAACGAAACGTTTTAATAAATCAACATCTTTATAGTCAATGCGAGTGATGCCGTTAGCTGTGAAGAAACACACCTTACGACGTTTCGCACGTCCACCTTTGCGTCCTGCCATGTCTATTTCCCTCCATTCTTTGTTAAAACTAACAAATTTACTGTATTAGAACGGTAAATCGTCGTCGGAAATGTCGATCGGTTGACCTACATTTGAAAATGGATCGTCATTCTTCGTAAATCCAGAGTTACCTTGGTTACCTGAATTACTAGATTGACCAAATGGGTTAGAGCCTTGGTTACCGAAACCAGCTCCTGATGGTTGCTGATTAAATGAACCACGTTGCTCCCCACCGCCATTACGCGGCTCTAAAAATTGCACGCTTTCCGCAAGAACTTCTGTTACGTATACACGTTTACCATCTTGTCCCTCGTAATTACGAGTTTGAAGACGTCCATCTACGCCTGCTAAGCTACCTTTTTTCAAATAATTTGCTACGTTTTCTGCTTGTTTACGCCATATTACACAATTAATAAAGTCAGCTTCACGCTCACCTTGTTGATTGGCAAATGCGCGATTCACAGCTAACGTAAAAGTAGCTACTGCAACACCATTGGGCGTGTAACGTAAGTCAGGGTCCTTAGTTAAACGACCAACGAGGATAACACGATTCATCAATCGAACCACTCTCCCTTATATATCAATTATTTTTCTTCTTCTTTAACAACGATATGACGAAGGATGTCTTCGTTGATCTTAGCTAAACGGTCGAATTCATTAATCGCTTCTGCGTTAGATTTCACGTTTAAGATCATGTAGAAACCTTCACGTAAGTCGTTGATTTCGTAAGCTAAACGACGCTTACCCCACTCTTTCGTGTTAATGATTTCTGCACCATTGTTTGTTAAAACACCTGCAAAACGTTCAACTAAAGCTTTTTGAGCTTCTTCTTCAACGCCAGGACGAATGATGTACATAATTTCGTACTTTCTCATTACACTTTCACCTCCTTTTGGTCTAAACGGCCCGTAATGGGCAAGGAGCAATTAATTTATAGTAATTACTCACGAGTTTAGATTATATCATAGTAAGTTATATGAATCAACTCACCAATACATAAAAAACTTGGCAAACATATAATATATTTGCCAAGCTCATATCTTTATTTTTCCTAGGAAATATTAAATTAAACGTTAAAACGGAAGTGCATAACATCTCCGTCTTTTACGATATATTCTTTTCCTTCTAAACGTACTTTTCCAGCTTCTTTTGCAGCTGTCATAGAACCGTTTGTCATTAAGTCATCGTAAGAAACTGTTTCTGCACGAATAAATCCACGCTCAAAGTCTGTATGAATAACACCAGCACATTGCGGTGCCTTCATTCCTTGTTTAAATGTCCAAGCACGTACTTCTTGAACGCCAGCTGTAAAGTAAGTAGCAAGTCCTAATAGGTCATATGCTGCACGAATTAATTGATCTAAACCAGACTCTTCAATTCCTAATTCTTCAAGGAATACTTTTTTCTCTTCTTCGTCTAATTCAGCGATTTCTGATTCGATTTTTGCACATACAACGATTACTTGAGAATTTTCATTTGCTGCAAATTCTTTTACCATTTGTACGTATTTATTTTCCGAAGGATCGATAACATCGTCTTCACTTACATTCGCTACGTATAACATTTCTTTTGTTGTAAGTAAATGAAGGCCTTTAACAACCTTCATCTGCTCTTCTGTAAATTCAACAGTACGAGCCGGTTTTCCCTCTTCAAAAGCTTCTTTTAAACGAACTAAAATTTCATGCTCATATACCGCTTCTTTATCTTTTTGTCTTGCTAATTTCGCAACACGCTCGATACGCTTATCAACAGACTCTAAGTCCGCTAAAATTAGCTCTAAATTGATTGTTTCAATATCATCAATTGGATCTACTTTCCCTGAAACGTGCGTAATATTTTCGTCTTCAAAACAACGAACAACTTGGCAAATTGCATCTACTTGACGAATGTGAGATAAGAATTTATTTCCTAAACCTTCACCTTTACTAGCACCTTTTACAATACCTGCAATATCAGTAAACTCGAATACAGTCGGAACAGTCTTTTTCGGTTCTACTAATTCCGTTAATTTATTTAAACGCTCATCTGGTACTTCTACAATCCCTACGTTTGGATCAATTGTACAGAATGGATAGTTCGCAGATTCTGCTCCTGCTTGTGTAATTGCATTAAATAAAGTGGACTTCCCTACGTTAGGTAATCCAACAATCCCAGCCGTTAATCCCATATTTTTCACTCCTATGTCTCAATCTTTCATCATTATAGATAGTAACGAAAAAAATGACAAGTTTCCGCCAAACGAAAAAAAGTAACAGTTACCTACTGTAACTGTTACTCTCCCTCTATTCTTCGTGCTTCACAAGTATTTTTTTCACCTTACGATCAAACTCTCTTCGAGGAATCATTACTGAATGGTCACACCCCTCGCACTTAATGCGGATATCCATTCCCATACGAATAATTTTCCAACGATTCTCGCCACATGGATGGGCTTTCTTCATTTCCACAACATCATACAAGTTATATTCCTTTTGCTCCACTCTCCAAACTCCTCTCCATACTAAATTGCTTTTCCACTAACTAATTCTTCACGATTATATAAAACCATACGTGGATATGGAATTTCAATTCCATGTAAATCAAGACGATTTTTAATCTCTTTACGAAGTGCCCTTGCAATAACTGCATGTTGCATCGGTTCTACTTCAGCAATAACACGTAATATAACTTCTGATGCAGCTAATGTTTGCACACCTAATAATTGAGGTGTTGTTACCATTTTTTCGTACTTTGAAGGTAATTCTACTAATAAATCTTCAATAACTTGCTCTGCTTTCGCAATATCAGCCTCATATGAAATAGATACATCAACAAACGCTACACTATTACTAACTGAGTAGTTAGTAACTTGAACAATACTTCCATTTGGTAAAGTATGAATTTCACCTGTCCAACTCTTTACTTTCGTTGTACGAAGTCCAATTTCTAAAACGACTCCTTCAAATTGACCGATTTTAACATAATCGCCAACCGAAAACTGATCTTCTAACAAAATAAATAAACCTGTAATAACATCTTTCACTAAACTTTGAGCACCAAATCCGACTGCTAAACCAATTACCCCAGCACCCGCTAATAAACCTGATGCATTAATATCAAACACACCTAAAATAGCAATTAGCATAATGAACATAACAACGTACGCTACAATATTTTCAAGTAATTTCGCTACTGTAACTGTACGACGTTCTGAAATTTGAATTGGAGAACGACTTCCCATGCGAAACGCATTTCGTACAACCGCTCTTGCAATTCGCACAACAACTGCACCAATTGTTAAAATAATACATATTTTTAATGTCGCAACTCCAATATGAGCCCAACGATCAGCATCTAATAAATACTGTTTCATAGAATTAAACCACTTCGCTAATAAATCCATGTACCTCTACCTCTCTAGCTAAAATTTCTTTTTAGTTACCCTTATTATTGTATCAGAAGTCCCCTAATTGCTGAAAAAATTTTATGATTTTAATCCTATTTTATCCCCGACATCCAGGTATAAAATGGAACGAATATATATATACTAGTACTATTATTTCCGTTTTCATTCACATTTTGCAAAAATTATGCACTTATAACTTTCCATTTTCCTCACCATATAACATATATTGAAAATTTATTAAAAGGATGGGTGCTTCATGAATATTGGAAGTTTTCGCTTACCATTTTTTGAGAAAGAAACTCAAAACGTTATGCACCAAGATCTAGAAGCCTCCGAGATAATCAGTAATTTCTTACTTACCCATATTCCTATTAAAACTAATATACCACTCATTCTCGTTTGTATCGGCACAGATCGCTCTACAGGTGACGCACTCGGCCCATTAGTTGGTACAAAACTTGAACAAATAGACATCCAAAACCTCCAAGTATTCGGTACACTAGATGAGCCAGTACATGCGCTAAATTTAGAAGAGAAAATTCAGAATATACAGAAAGAATATCCTACTGCATTTATAATTGCTGTTGATGCATGTTTAGGAAAGTCCCAAAATATCGGATCGATCACTACTGGAAAGGGACCTAGTAAACCTGGAGCTGCTATGAATAAGAAATTACCTGCAGTTGGTGATTTGCACATACACGGTATCGTCAATCTAAATGGGTTTATGGAGTTTTTCGTTCTTCAAAATACAAGATTAAGTTTAGTCATGAAAATGGCTGATGTAATCGCACAAAGTATAAAAGAGACGGATCAAAAATTATCCGCATTAAAAAAAGCAAACCATCTATAAATAATAAGATGGTTTGCTTTTTAATTTTTCTGTGCTAATAGTTCTAAAATACGATTTAAATCTTCTTTATTAAAAAATTCAATTTCGATTTTACCTTTTTCTTTTTTCGTCTCTTTAATTTTCACATCTGTGCCAAACTTTTCTCTTAAGAACGTTTCACGTTCTACGAAAAATATATTTCGCTCTTTTTTCACTTTTTTTGTTTCACGTGAAACGTGTTGATTAATCTCTTGGACGATTTTCTCTAATTGACGAACATTTAATCCTTCTTTTTCAATGCGTTTCAATAAGGACTTCAATTGTTCTTCATCTTTTATCGTAAGTAAAGTTCTCCCATGAGCCATTGAAAGTTGACCATTTGCAATCATATCTTGTACGAAAGAAGGTAGGCTTAATAACCTAGTATAATTTGCAATGTAAGGTCTGCTTTTACCAAGACGTTTCGCTAATTGTTCTTGCGTTACATTTAGCTCATTCATTAACATCTGGTATGCCATTGCCTCTTCCATAGGATTTAAATCTTCTCGTTGTAAGTTTTCTAACAAAGCAAATTCCATCATTTGCTGTTCATTTAATTGTCTTACAACCGCAGGTACTTTTTCTAAACCAGCCTCTTTCGCAGCACGAAATCGTCTTTCACCTGCAACAATTTCATATCCTTTAATGCTCTTCCTAGCAATTAATGGTTGTAGAATACCGTGTTCCTTAATCGAAATTGCTAATTCCTGAATCGCCTCTTTATTAAAGTGTTTACGCGGTTGATATGGATTCGGCCTTAATTCAGTTACAAGAATCTCCTGAATTGTTTCCTCTTCTTTCACATCTAAATCAGGAAAAAACACATTAATTCCTCTTCCTAATCCTTTAGCCACCTGCAATCACTTCCTCTGCTAAATCTATATATACTTCTGCTCCTCTTGATTTAGCGTCATACTGCATAATAGGTTTCCCATGACTTGGAGCCTCGCTCAAGCGTACATTACGCGGAATAATCGAGCGATATACTTTATCCCTAAAATACTTTTTCACTTCATCTATAACTTGGATTCCTAAATTTGTACGGGCATCCAACATTGTTAACAATACACCTTGAATTGCTAAATTTTTATTTAAATGTTTTTGTACAAGTCGAACTGTATTTAATAGCTGACTTAACCCTTCTAGTGCGTAATATTCACACTGTACAGGAATAATAACAGAATCCGCTGCTGTTAATGCATTAATCGTTAATAACCCTAAAGATGGGGGACAGTCGATAATAATATAGTCATATTTATCACGAACTGGCTGTAATGCTCTTTGCAAACGTACTTCCCGGGAAATAGTCGGTACCAATTCAATTTCAGCACCAGCTAATTGAATTGTAGCGGGTAGAACATCTAAGTTTTCAGTTGCGGTTTTCTGTATAACCCCTTGAACATCTGCATCTTCCACAAGAACGTTGTAAATACATTGATCTAATTCAGATTTTTCAATTCCCACACCAGTCGTTGCATTTCCTTGAGCATCAATATCTACAAGAAGGACTTTTTTACCTACTTGCGCCAATCCAGCCCCTAAATTAACAGATGTTGTTGTTTTTCCAACACCGCCTTTTTGATTAGCAATAGCAATGATTTTTCCCATGATGTCACCTACTTTCAACCTTTCTATCTTATTCTAGTAACAATTACGTTTATTGTAACATGAAATAAAACTTTTTCTTTTACGTCCTTTATTAAACTTCAAAATTTATTTCTAAACTCCTTCTTCATTTAACAAGAAAATATAGTAAAAGAGACCTCTCCAATAGGATAAGGTCTCTAGCACGTCATTATTATTTTTTCTTTGGAATTTTAATTGTAATTTGATAGTACTCATCAAATTCTTCTTCCTCAGAATTAACATTCAAACCACTTTCAGTAACCATTTGTAAAGATTGTCTAATTGTATTCATAGCAATCCTCGTATCTCGACTTACTGCTTTTTGCTTTGCCTTACGCTTCGGTTTCGCTTCCTCTAGTAACTTCGCAATTCGTTCTTCTGTTTGCTTTACATTTAGTTGTTTCTCCACAATTTCCTGTAAAACTTTCAGTTGTAATTCCTCATTTTTTAAAGGAATGAGAGCGCGGGCATGACGTTCTGTAATGCTTTTTTCTAATAATGCACTTTTTATTTCTTCAGGCAACTTTAACAATCGCAACTTATTTGCGATTGTAGATTGTCCTTTTCCAAGTCGTTGTGCCAATGCTTCTTGTGTTAAATTATGTAACTCAATCAGCTTTTGATATGCCACAGCTTCCTCGATTGCCGTTAGTTCCTCACGTTGCAAGTTTTCAATTAAAGCTACAGAAGCTGTCTCTGTATCATTTAAGTTCTTTATAATTGCAGGAACCTTTTCCCAACCTAACTTTGTTGCCGCGCGAAAACGTCTTTCTCCAGCAATAATCTCGTACTTATCATCCTCATATTGCCTTACAACAATCGGCTGAATAAGTCCATGTGTACGAATTGTTAATGCTAGCTCATCAATACGCGCATCATCAAAAACTGTTCTTGGTTGATAACGGTTAGGGGTAATATTTACTATCGGAATTTCTTGTATTTCTTCATATACCTTTTTATCTATCTCTTCATGGCTTTCGTCTTGTAATTCGAATTCGCTCTCTTTATCTCCAAAGCCAAATAAACGAGAAAACGTATTTTTCATACATATTCCACCACCTTTTAGGCCTATTGACTATTCTCCATAAAATGTTTCCTATGAAACATTTACGTTTTCATTTATATAATTTAATCTTACGTCTAATAAGATTTATTTTTCAATAGGTAATTTATTGGGTGTTCCCGGTTTGCGTGGATATTTCTTTGGTGTCTTGCGCTTTTTCTCGATTAATAAAATATTACGTTCACTCTCTTCAAACGGTAATTGGAACGTAGACATCTCTTTTAACTCTCCGCCTAGCACCTCTAAAGCATACTTGCCATTTTCAATTTCTTCGTTTGCTGCTGCACCTTTCATTGCAATGAATGTTCCTCCAACTTTTACAAGCGGTAAACATAGCTCACTTAATACAGAAAGACGCGCAACTGCACGTGCCATTACAATATCGTATGATTCACGTACACCTTCTTTTTTCCCAAACGTTTCAGCACGATCGTGACAAAATGCAACATCACTTAATTCTAACTTTTGTGCTAAGTGATTTAAGAAATTAATACGTTTTTGCAACGAATCTACAATTGTTACTTTTAAATGCGGGAAACAAATTTTTAAAGGAATACTTGGGAATCCAGCCCCTGCACCAACATCGCAAATTGAGAATGGTTTTGAAAAATCATAATAAAAAGCAGCTGTAATGGAATCAAAAAAGTGTTTTAAATATACTTCTTCTTTTTCTGTAATAGCCGTTAAGTTCATTTTTTCATTCCACTCTACTAATGTTTCAAAGTAGATTTTGAACTGCTCTAACTGTCTAGAAGAGAGGGTGATTCCCTTCTCTTCTAGCATAGATTGAAATTGTTCTATGTTCATCTAGCAATATCTCCTTACTATTTATTGGTTCGATACGCGTGCAATTTTTCCTTGTTCTATATACACAAGTAAAATGGAAATATCCGCTGGATTTACGCCAGAAATACGTGAAGCCTGCCCCATTGAAAGTGGACGAACATCTTTCAATTTCTGTCTAGCTTCTGAAGCAATGCTAGAAATCGCATCATAATCAATATCTACAGGGATTTTTTTATTCTCCATTTTCTTCATACGCTCTACTTGCTGTAAAGATTTTTCAATATATCCTTCATACTTAATCTGAATTTCAACTTGTTCTTTAACTTCATCACTTAATTCTACTTCACTTGGTACTAAAAGATGAATATGCTCATATGTCATCTCTGGACGACGTAATAAGTCACTTGCACGTATTCCATCTTTCAATTCACTTCCGCCAATATTGCGAATTAATTCTTGAACTTCAGGGCGTGGTTTAATAATAATGCTGCTTAAACGTTCCTTTTCCTGTTCAATTTGTAATTTTTTATTTGTAAATCGCTCATAGCGCTCTTCTTTAATTAATCCAATTTTACGACCAACTTCAGTTAAACGAAGATCAGCATTATCGTGGCGTAATAATAGACGGTATTCTGCACGAGACGTTAATAAACGATATGGTTCATTTGTACCTTTCGTTACAAGATCATCAATTAAGACGCCAATATAAGCATCCTCGCGACCTAAAACAACTTCTTCTTTACCTAAAGAACGGCATGCTGCATTAATTCCAGCCATAAGCCCTTGTCCGGCCGCCTCTTCGTAACCAGAAGTTCCATTAATTTGTCCTGCTGTATATAAATTTTTAATCTTTTTCGTTTCAAGTGTTGGCCATAGTTGTGTTGGCACAATTGCATCATATTCAATTGCATAACCTGTACGCATCATTTCAACATTTTCTAGGCCTGGAATTGTTCTAAGCATGTCACGTTGTACATCTTCTGGCAAGCTTGTGGATAAACCTTGTACATATACTTCTTGTGTATTACGCCCTTCTGGCTCTAAGAAAATTTGATGACGTGGTTTATCATTAAATCTTACTACTTTGTCTTCAATAGAAGGACAGTATCTAGGACCTGTTCCTTTAATCATACCAGAATACATAGCTGAACGATGTAAATTTTCATCTATTAAACGGTGTGTTTCTGTACTTGTATATGTCAACCAACATGGAATTTGATCCATAATAAATTTCGTTGTTTCAAAAGAGAATGCACGTGGCTTATCATCACCTGGTTGAATTTCTGTTTTACTGTAGTCAATTGTATTACTGTTTACACGAGGAGGTGTCCCTGTTTTAAATCTCACAAGATCAAATCCAAGCTCCTCTAAATGCTCAGATAATGTAATAGACGGTTGCTGATTATTTGGACCACTTGAATATTTTAAGTCGCCCATGATAATCTCGCCGCGTAAAAATGTTCCAGTTGTAATTACAACTGTCTTTGCTGTATATTCTGCACCAGCTTGTGTAACTACCCCTTTACATACACCTTCTTCAACGATTAAACGCTCTACCATTCCTTGGAACAACGTTAAGTTTGGTGTTTCTTCAATTGTTTTCTTTAATTCATGTTGGTAAGAGAATTTATCAGCTTGCGCTCGAAGTGCACGTACGGCTGGTCCCTTACCTGTATTTAGCATACGCATTTGAATATGAGTTTTATCAATATTACGTCCCATTTCTCCGCCTAATGCATCAATTTCACGAACAACAATCCCTTTTGCTGGTCCACCAACAGAAGGGTTACATGGCATGAATGCTACCATATCCAAGTTAATTGTTAACATTAATGTTTTTGAGCCCATTCGTGCTGCCGCAAGACCAGCTTCACATCCTGCATGACCTGCACCGATTACTATGACATCGTATGAACCGGCATTGTATCCCATTGTTTATTCCTCCTAATAATCTCTATCTTTCTACAACTTCACTATATTATTTTCCTAAACAAAATTGAGAGAACAACTGGTCAATTAAGCTTTCATGCACTGTGTCCCCAGTAATTTCACCAAGTATTTCCCACGTTCTTGTTAAATCAATTTGTACCATATCAATTGGTACACCATTTTCAATCGCCTCAACTGCATCACCGATTGTTTTTCCTGCTTGTGTTAATAATCCAATATGTCTCGCATTAGAAACATATGTCATATCTGCAGAATCGATTGTTCCTTCAAAGAATAAATCAGCTATTGCCTTTTCGAGTTCATCTATTCCTTGTTCTTCAATTAAGGATGTTGTAATAACACGATTTCCCGCGGCTAACTCTGTAACACGTTCCATATCAATCGCTTGCGGTAAATCAGTCTTATTCACAATAACAATAAATTCTTTTCCTTGTACCGCACGGAATAGATCTTCATCCTCATTTGTTAAAGCCTCGCTATAGTTTACAACAACTAATACTAAATCCGCTTGGCTCATCATTTCTTTTGAACGTTCCACACCAATTCGTTCAACAACATCTTCTGTCTCCCGAATACCGGCTGTATCTATAAGTTTAAGAGGTACACCACGCACGTTAACGTACTCTTCAATAACATCACGAGTTGTTCCTGCAATATCAGTTACAATTGCCTTTTTCTCCTGAACAAGACTATTTAATAACGATGATTTCCCAACGTTAGGTCTACCGATAATTGCCGTAGCAATACCTTCACGTAAAATTTTCCCTTGTTTTGATGTTTCTAATATTTTTTCGATTTCCGAACGAACATGCGTCGCTTTCTCAATTAAAATATTATGTGTCATCTCTTCTACATCATCGTATTCTGGATAATCTATATTTACCTCAACATGAGCTAATGTTTCTAATATTTCTTGACGCAAAAGACCAATTAATTTAGATAATCGCCCTTCCATTTGATTAATTGCTACATTCATCGCACGATCTGTTTTTGCTCGAATCAAATCCATAACAGCTTCTGCTTGTGATAAATCGATACGTCCATTTAAAAAAGCACGTTTTGTAAATTCGCCCGGTTCTGCCAATCGTACTCCTTGTGCTAGAATAAGTTGCAATACTTTATTTACTGAAACAAGTCCACCGTGACAGTTAATTTCCACTATATTTTCACGTGTAAAAGTCCTTGGTGCGCGCATAATAGACACCATAACTTCTTCAATAACTTGATTTGTATCTAAATCAACAATATGACCATAATGAATAGTGTGAGAAGGAACCTCTGTTAAATCCTTCCCCTTAAAAATACGATTAACTTTCTCAACCGCATCATCCCCACTTACTCGAACAATGGCAATTGCACCCTCTCCAAGCGCTGTGGAAATCGCAGCAATTGTATCAAATTCCATGTCCTTTCACCTCACTTGCTTATTTATCTCTATTTCAACATGATTATTTCTTTCACTAAATTATTAGGATACCATAACGAACCTATCTACAAAAGAAGAATAACTCATTTTATTATATCCCCATGTAAAAAACACTAAACTTATTCACAGTGGATAAGTTTAGTGTTTTTTAGTTATCCACATCTATTTTCCGCTCAAAAAAACCGGCACTCATTTGAGCAACCGGTCATTTAGGAGATATTACAACATGCCGATGTGGTTCATTTCCTTCAGAAGTTGTATTGATACCTTGATGATTTGATAATGCCTGATGAATAATCTTTCGTTCAAAAGATGGCATCGGTTCTAAAATAACTCTTTTTTTCGTATTAAATACTTGTTTCGCTAATCGATAAGAAAGTGATTCTAACGTACTTTTTCTTTTACTACGATAATTTTCAGCATCTAGTGTAATACCGATATACTGCTTCGTGTTACGATTCGCGACAAGTTTTGTTAAATACTGTAAATAGTTCAATGTATTACCTCTTTTTCCAATTAAAACACCTACATTATCACCAGAAATTGTAAATTCAATTTCGCGTCCTTTTACAATTTTACTAATCTCAACTTCCACACCCATATCGTGAATAACATTTCTTAAATATTCTTCACATTCTTGAATTGGATCTTTCTTCAATACAACTTCTACTACTGCAGGACGATTCCCAAATAAACCTAAGAATCCTCTTTTACCCTCATCGACAATATTTATATCTACTCGATCTTTTGATGTATTTAATTGCCTTAAAGCATCCTCTACTGCCAGCTCGACTGTTTGTCCTTTAGCAGTAATTACACTCACTTGCTTGAGCCTCCAGCTTTGCTAGCCTTAATTTCTGGCCCTTTGATAAAGTACATTTGAGCAATACCAAAGATATTACCAACAACCCAGTAAAGTGATAATGCGGCTGGGAAGTTAATTGCAAAGATTAAAATCATAATCGGCATAAGCCAAAGCATCATTGCCATTTGCGGATTTTGACCAGCTGTTCCTGCCATTGCAAGCTTTTGCTGAATAAATGTCGTAATTGCTGCAACGACCGGTAAGATATAGAACGGGTCTGCATGTCCTAAATCGAACCATAAGAAACTATGTTGTTTAATTTCAGCTGTTCTCATAATTGCATGATAAAAAGCGAACAGAATTGGCATTTGAATAAAGATTGGTAAACAACCAGCTAATGGATTTACACCATTTTTTTGATATAACTGCATCATTTCTTGCTGCAGTTTTTGCTGTGTCGCTTGATCTTTAGAGCTATATTTCTCTTTTAACTTCACCATTTCCGGTTGTAACGCTTGCATCGCTTTCGTACTCTTCGTTTGTTTAATCATTAGTGGTAATAATGCAAAACGAATGATAAGAGTTGTAATAACAATTGCTAAACCGTAATTACTGTTAAATAAGTCGGCAAAATACGTGATTAACTGAGAAAGCGGATATACGAAATATTCATTCCAAATCCCAGTACTTTTCGATGTAATCGGCTGACCCGTTTCACTACAACCGGTGGCAATCGCCATTAATGCAACGACCATGGCTAGTAAACCTAATTTCTTTTTCAAAGCCTACTCCTCCTTGTATCGGTATGTATATAGTGTAATTCATTTCCTTACGCTACCTTTTTATTCTTTTCATACCAGAGCGTTTAAAGACATGAATTAAGCTTTTCTTTACTTCTTCATATGTCATCTCTGCACAAGGCTTCCTTGCTATTATAACAAAATCCTTCCCAGAATCTATCTCATCTTTTAACTCTGTAATAGCCTGACGGACCATGCGCTTAATTCGATTACGAACTACTGCATTTCCAATTTTCTTGCTAACAGAAAGGCCGATGCGAAAGTTTGGCTGTTCTTCTTTATCTAATTGGTATACAACAAACTGACGATTCGCATTTGATTTTCCTTTTTGAAAAACCGCCTGGAATTCATCATTCTTCTTTATACGATGTTTTTTCTTCATATCAATTGACACTCCTGTATTTCATCAGCGGAAATTCACTATTATTAGAAAAAAAGACCACTGAACGATCAGTGGTCTACGCAGATAATACTTTTCTTCCTTTACGACGACGAGCTGCTAGCACTTTACGTCCGTTCGCTGTGCTCATACGGCTGCGGAAACCATGTACTTTGCTGCGCTTACGTTTATTTGGTTGGTAAGTTCTTTTCATTATATGACACCTCCCTGAGGAATATCTGTTAAAGACAGTCCTATAAATTATAGTTAATCAACTAGGAAAATGTCAATGGTTCTAGAAATTTTCATCAAATATTCATTTTGAACCTATTCACATACTTTTACACAGCACCTATATTTCCTTGTGGATAAATGTTTTTTCACGTTTTTTATATCCACAAACTTTTTTCGCACTTTTACACAGTATATCGTGTTGTGGACAAGTTTATTCCACAAGGTATTGATTTTGTGGATAACTTTCTTAAATTCATTGCTATAGCCACTTTTTTTTGATATTATAGTTGTGTTTTCACTTTGAATAAGTTTTCCACACCTTTATTTTATCCACAGTTTGTGTATAACATGTGGACAGTTTTAATCACATGTGGGTAAATAGTTGTCCACATTTGCTTTTTTTGTCGAAAACCCTATCTCATATACAAACGACGTTTTTAGGTTTTAAAATACGTTTCGTATAAATATACATTTTATATTTATTGGGTTGTACATTTGTTGCGCAACCTTATTCTTTTACCATCTTAGTAAAGGAGGGACACCTTTGGAAAATATCTCTGATTTATGGAATAGTGCCTTAAAAGAATTAGAAAAAAAGGTAAGCAAGCCTAGTTATGAGACATGGTTAAAATCAACAACGGCTCATAACTTGAAGAAAGACGTATTAACGATTACAGCTCCAAATGAATTTGCTCGTGACTGGCTAGAATCTCATTACTCCGAACTAATTTCAGAAACACTATACGATTTAACAGGGGCAAAATTAGCAATTCGCTTTATTATTCCCCAAAGTCAAGCTGAAGAGGATATTGATCTGCCTCCAGTTAAGCCGAATCCAGCACAAGATGATTCAGCTCATTTACCACAGAGCATGTTAAATCCAAAATATACATTTGATACATTTGTTATCGGCTCTGGTAACCGTTTTGCCCATGCAGCTTCATTAGCTGTAGCCGAGGCGCCAGCTAAAGCGTATAACCCACTCTTTATTTACGGGGGAGTTGGGCTTGGAAAGACGCATTTAATGCACGCAATTGGTCATTATGTAATTGAACATAATCCAAATGCAAAAGTTGTATATTTATCATCAGAAAAATTTACAAATGAATTTATTAACTCTATTCGTGATAATAAGGCTGTTGATTTTCGTAATAAATATCGCAACGTAGATGTTTTATTGATAGATGATATTCAATTTCTTGCTGGAAAAGAACAAACTCAAGAAGAGTTTTTCCATACATTTAATGCATTACACGAAGAAAGTAAACAAATTGTAATTTCTAGTGATCGACCACCAAAAGAAATTCCGACTTTAGAAGATCGTCTTCGTTCCCGCTTTGAATGGGGGCTTATTACAGATATTACGCCGCCAGATTTAGAGACACGAATTGCGATTTTACGCAAAAAAGCAAAAGCTGAAGGGCTTGATATACCAAATGAAGTTATGCTTTATATCGCAAATCAAATTGATTCAAATATTCGTGAATTAGAAGGTGCACTTATCCGAGTTGTAGCTTATTCATCTTTAATTAATAAAGATATTAATGCTGATTTAGCAGCTGAAGCACTTAAAGATATTATTCCAAATTCTAAGCCAAAAATTATCTCTATTTATGATATTCAAAAAGCTGTCGGGGATGTTTATCAAGTGAAATTAGAAGATTTTAAAGCGAAAAAACGTACCAAATCAGTTGCGTTTCCTCGCCAAATTGCAATGTATTTATCGCGCGAGCTTACAGATTCCTCTTTACCAAAAATAGGTGAAGAATTTGGTGGACGTGATCATACAACAGTTATCCATGCCCATGAAAAAATCTCTAAACTACTAAAAACCGATACGCAATTACAAAAGCAAGTTGAAGAAATTAATGGTATTTTAAAGTAGTAGCTGAATAGTGTGAATAACTTACCTTGTTTTACGCACAGTCTATCCACATGTAGATAGACTGTTTTTACATCCTTTATAGGGGTTATCCACATATCCACAAGCCCTATTACTATTACTACTATTTTTTTATCTTTATTAATTAAATAAAATCTTATACTTACCGGAGGTTTTTCTTTATGCGTTTTACAATACAAAAAGACTATCTTGTAAGAGGTGTACAAGATGTAATGAAGGCAGTTTCTTCTCGTACAACAATCCCCATCCTTACGGGAATTAAAGTTGTAGCTACTGAAGAAGGGGTTACATTAACAGGAAGCGATGCTGATATTTCTATTGAATCGTTTATTCCAGTCGAAGAAGATGGAAAAGAAATCGTAAAAATTGTTCAATCAGGAAGCATTGTTTTACAGGCAAAATATTTTAGTGAGATTGTAAAAAAACTACCTAAAGACACTGTCGAAATTTCTGTAGAAAATCATTTTATGACAAAAATAAAATCTGGAAAATCAGAGTTTAACTTAAATGGTTTAGATTCTGCAGAATATCCGTTATTGCCACAGATTGAAGAACATCATGTATTTAAGATACCAACAGATTTACTTAAGCATATGATCAGACAAACTGTATTTGCAGTTTCTACTTCTGAAACAAGACCGATCTTGACAGGTGTAAACTGGAAGGTATATAACAGCGAGTTAACTTGTATTGCAACAGATAGTCATAGACTGGCACTTCGAAAAGCAAAAATTGAAGGACATAACATTGCAGATGAATTCCAAGCTAATGTTGTTATTCCAGGTAAGAGCTTAAATGAATTAAGTAAAATTTTAGATGAGTCTGAAGAAATGGTAGATATCGTTATTACGGAGTATCAAGTATTATTCCGTACAAAACATTTATTATTCTTCTCAAGATTGTTAGAAGGAAATTATCCTGATACGACACGTTTAATTCCAGCAGAGAGTAAAACGGATATTTTTGTAAATACAAAAGAATTCCTACAAGCAATTGATCGTGCTTCACTATTAGCAAGAGATGGCCGCAATAACGTTGTTAAATTATCAACTTTAGAGCAAGAAATGCTAGAGATTTCTTCGAATTCACCAGAAATCGGAAAAGTTGTCGAAGAAGTACAATGCGAAAAAGTAGATGGAGAAGAGTTAAAAATATCTTTTAGTGCAAAATATATGATGGATGCATTAAAAGCTTTGGATAGTACAGAGATTAAAGTTAGCTTTACTGGGGCAATGAGACCGTTCTTAATTCGTACAGTAAATGATGATTCAATTATTCAATTAATTTTACCGGTTCGTACTTACTAGGTAAGGAATAAGGGTTGCTAGTTTAAAGATGCTAGTGGCCCTTATTTGATTTTTGGGTATTACTTTCCTAATGCTAGTTTATTTAGTACAATGAAAGAATGAACACTTTCAGAAAGTGAGCGATTTTATGAAACGTATTAAAATTTCAACAGAGTATATTACACTAGGACAATTTTTAAAGTTAGCTGATGTAATTGATACAGGTGGCGCTGTAAAATGGTTTTTACAAGAATATGAAGTGTACGTGAACAACGAACTTGAAAATAGAAGAGGTCGCAAACTATATGCGAATGATGTTATTGAAATTCCAGGAAGCGGAACTTTCCAAGTTCAGGCATAAAGGGGGAGCCCTTTGTTTATTTCAGAAATACAATTAAAAAACTATCGCAATTATGAAAAATTAGAGCTTTCCTTTGAAGATAAGGTAAATGTAATTATCGGCGAAAATGCACAAGGGAAAACAAATTTGATGGAAGCTATTTATGTTTTAGCGATGGCGAAATCTCATAGAACCTCTAATGATCGCGAACTTATCCGCTGGGATGAAGATTTTGGTCAAATAAAGGGGAAATTACAAAAAAGAAACAGTTCTTTGTCTTTGGAATTAAATATTTCGAAAAAAGGTAAAAAGGCAAAATTAAATCAACTTGAACAACAAAAGTTAAGTCAATATATTGGCGTGATGAACGTTGTCATGTTTGCCCCAGAAGATTTAAATCTTGTAAAAGGAAGCCCTCAAGTAAGAAGACGCTTTTTAGATATGGAATTAGGACAAATAGCTCCTGTATATTTGTATGAATTAAGTCAATATCAAAAGGTGCTCACGCAACGAAATCACTTGTTGAAAAAAATGCAAGGGAATAGTAAGAATGAGGAAACGATGTTGGATGTATTTACACTTCAACTAATTGAGCATGGTGCGAAAATACTGCAAAAACGTTTTGAATTTTTGCATTTGCTACAGGAATGGGCAGCTCCAATTCATCGAGGTATAAGCCGTGGATTAGAAGAGTTAGAAATTGTCTATAAACCAAGTGTAGATGTATCAGAATCAATGGATTTGTCGAAAATAAAAGAAGTATACTATGAAAGTTTTCAATCTGTGAAACAACGTGAAATTTTCCGTGGTACGACTTTAATTGGTCCTCATCGTGACGATTTACAATTCTTCGTTAATAGTAAAAATGTTCAAGTCTTTGGTTCGCAAGGACAACAACGAACGACCGCACTATCCCTAAAATTAGCTGAAATTGAATTGATTTATTCAGAGGTTAAAGAATATCCAATCCTTTTGTTGGATGATGTTTTATCAGAATTAGATGATTATCGTCAATCACATCTTTTAAATACAATTCAAGGAAAAGTGCAAACATTTGTTACAACGACGAGTGTCGACGGAATTGAACACGAAACATTAAAAGAAGCGAAAACAATTCATGTAACGAACGGCACTGTAGATTGTGAAATAGATAGGGAATAACCCCTGTTTAAATGGAAAAGTAGGTGATCTTTGTGTCAATGGAACAAAAGCAAATGCAAGAAAATGCATATGATGAAAGTCAGATACAGGTGCTTGAAGGACTAGAGGCAGTTCGGAAACGCCCTGGTATGTATATTGGATCTACAAGTGGAAAAGGGCTTCACCATCTTGTGTGGGAAATCGTAGATAATAGTATTGATGAAGCACTTGCAGGTTATTGTGATGAAATTAATGTTAGTATCGAAGAAGATAATAGTATTCGTGTAACGGATAATGGGCGTGGTATTCCGGTTGGTATACAAGAAAAAATGGGACGTCCAGCTGTAGAAGTTATTATGACTGTTCTCCACGCCGGTGGTAAATTTGGCGGTGGCGGTTATAAAGTTTCTGGTGGTTTACATGGTGTTGGGGCATCGGTTGTAAATGCTCTATCAACAGAATTAGAAGTATTTGTACATCGTGAAGGTAAAATCCATTACCAAAAATACGAAAGAGGTATTCCGGTTGCGGATTTAAAAGTCATTGGTGACACAGATCAAACAGGAACAATAACTCGATTTAAACCAGATCCAGAAATTTTCCAAGAAACAACAGTATACGATTTTGATACGCTAGCAACTCGTATGCGTGAATTAGCGTTTTTAAATCGTAATATTAAATTAACAATTGAAGATAAACGTGAACATAAGCAAAAGAAAGAATTCCATTACGAAGGTGGAATTAAATCATACGTTGAGCATTTAAATCGCTCAAAACAACCGATTCATGAAGAGCCTGTGTACGTAGAAGGTTCAAAAGATGGTATTCAGGTTGAGGTTTCTCTTCAATATAACGAGGGATACACAAATAATATTTACTCATTTACGAATAACATCCATACGTATGAAGGTGGTACACATGAGGTAGGTTTTAAAACAGCTTTAACTCGTGTAATCAACGACTATGGTCGTAAAAATAGCATTTTAAAAGATGCGGACAGTAATTTAACTGGTGAGGATGTTCGTGAAGGTTTAACAGCAATTGTATCAATCAAGCATCCAAATCCACAATTTGAAGGACAAACGAAGACAAAACTTGGGAATAGTGAAGCGAGAACAATTACAGAGTCTGTATTCTCAGAGGCGTTTGAAAAGTTCTTACTAGAAAATCCTAATGTAGCGCGAAAAATTGTAGAAAAAGGTACGATGGCTGCACGTGCACGTGTAGCTGCGAAAAAAGCGCGTGAATTGACACGTCGAAAGAGTGCGTTAGAAGTTTCAAGTTTACCTGGTAAATTAGCTGATTGCTCTTCGAAAGATCCAGCAATTAGTGAAATTTACATCGTAGAGGGTGACTCTGCGGGTGGATCTGCAAAACAAGGACGCGATCGTCATTTCCAAGCAATTTTACCGCTGAAGGGTAAAATTATTAATGTGGAAAAGGCACGCTTAGATAAGATTTTATCAAATGATGAAGTTCGTACAATTATTACGGCGATTGGTACAAATATTGGTGGAGACTTCGATATTGAAAAAGCACGCTATCATAAGGTTATTATTATGACCGATGCCGATGTTGATGGTGCACATATTCGTACCCTATTATTAACGTTCTTCTATCGTTATATGCGTCAAATAATTGAGTGTGGTTATATCTATATTGCACAGCCGCCGTTGTTTAAAATACAACAAGGTAAAAAAATTCAATATGCTTACAACGATAAGGAACTTGAAAAAATCTTAGCAGAATTACCGGCCCAACCTAAGCCAGGGATTCAGCGTTATAAAGGTCTAGGGGAAATGAATCCAACTCAGCTATGGGAGACGACAATGGACCCAGAAGTACGTTCATTACTTCAAGTTTCCCTTCAAGATGCAATTGAAGCAGACGAAACATTTGAAATTTTAATGGGAGATAAAGTAGAGCCACGTCGTAACTTTATCCAAGAGAATGCAAAATACGTGAAGAACCTTGATATTTAAATGAGTAATGACAGGAATCTAAGTATTCCTGTCTTCTACATATAAATCAATGTATGTGTAACGGAAATGTAAGAGGAGGTGCTCGTTGATGTCAGACAATCAACAACAAGCACGAATTCGAGAAATTAATATTAGTCATGAAATGCGTACCTCATTTTTAGATTACGCAATGAGTGTTATCGTATCTCGTGCATTACCAGATGTTCGTGATGGATTAAAACCTGTGCATCGTAGGGTTTTATATGCGATGAATGATTTAGGAATTACAGCTGATAAAGCGTATAAGAAATCAGCACGTATTGTCGGTGAAGTAATCGGTAAGTATCACCCTCATGGTGATTCAGCCGTTTATGAAACAATGGTACGTATGGCGCAAGATTTTAGTCAACGTTATATGCTTGTAGATGGGCATGGTAACTTCGGTTCTGTAGATGGAGATTCAGCAGCTGCAATGCGTTATACAGAGGCAAGAATGTCTAAGATTTCTATGGAATTAATACGTGATATTTCAAAAAATACAATTGATTATCAAGATAACTATGATGGTTCCGAAAGAGAACCGATAGTACTACCAGCGCGTTTCCCTAATTTATTAGTAAACGGTACAACAGGTATTGCTGTTGGTATGGCAACAAATATACCGCCGCATCAGCTTGGCGAAGTAATTGATGGTGTGCTGGCATTAAGTCATAATCCTGATATTACTATCGCAGAATTAATGGAATATATTCCCGGTCCAGACTTTCCGACGGCAGGTTTAATTTTAGGAAGAAGTGGAATTCGAAGAGCTTATGAAACAGGTCGCGGTTCCATTATGCTTCGTGCTAAGGTTGAAATTGAAGAGAAGTCAAACGGTAAACAATCTATTATCGTAACTGAACTACCTTATCAAGTTAATAAGGCACGATTAATTGAAAAAATCGCAGAATTAGTTCGCGATAAGAAAATTGAAGGTATTACAGATTTACGTGATGAATCAGATCGTAATGGTATGCGTATTGTCATGGAAGTACGTCGTGATGCTAATGCAAACGTACTATTAAACAATCTATATAAACATACAGCGCTTCAAACAAGTTTCGGTATTAATATGTTGTCTCTTGTAAATGGGGAGCCACAAGTACTAAATTTAAAACAAAATCTATATCATTATTTAGAGCATCAGAAGGTAGTAATTCGTAGACGTACTGCTTATGAATTAGAAAAAGCAGAAGCACGTGCTCATATTTTAGAAGGATTACGAATTGCTTTAGATCATCTTGATGAAGTTATTACGTTAATTCGTAGTTCAAAAACGGCAGATATTGCCAAGCAAGGCTTAATGGAACGTTTTGGTTTAAGTGAGAAACAGGCGCAAGCAATTTTAGATATGCGTCTGCAACGCTTAACTGGATTAGAACGTGAAAAAATTGAGCAAGAATATCAAGACTTAATGAAGTTAATTGCTGAATTAAAAGCGATTTTAGCAGATGAAGAAAAAGTTCTTGAGATTATTCGTGAAGAATTAACAGAAGTAAAAGAGCGTTTCAATGATAAGAGACGAACAGAAATTACAATTGGCGGTATGGAATTTATTGAAGATGAAGATTTAATTCCTGAACAAAACATTGCGATTACGTTAACTCATAACGGTTATATTAAGAGGTTACCAGCTTCTACGTACAAAACACAGAACCGTGGGGGACGTGGTGTGCAAGGAATGGGTACGAATGATGATGACTTTGTTGAACATTTATTAACAACGTCTACTCATGATCATATTTTATTCTTTACAAACAAGGGTAAAGTATACCGTACGAAAGGATATGAAATTCCAGAGTATAGTCGTACTGCAAAAGGACTACCAATTATTAACCTATTAGGGGTAGATAAGGGTGAGTGGATTAACGCTATTATTCCGATTCGCGAATTTGGTGACGATCAGTTCTTATTCTTTACGACAAAACAAGGGGTTTCTAAGAGAACGCCACTTTCATCATTTGCAAATATACGTACAAATGGTTTAATTGCAATTTCTCTTCGTGAAGAGGATGAGGTAATATCTGTACGTTTAACATCGGGTGATAAGGATATTATTGTCGGGACAAGTAACGGTATGCTAATTCGTTTCAATGAACAAGATGTTCGTTCTATGGGACGTAATGCTGCAGGTGTTAAAGCTATTACGTTGGGCGATGAAGACCAAGTTGTAGGTATGGAAATTGTCGAAGAGGATGTAAATGTTCTAATTGTAACGAAAAATGGTTACGGAAAGCGTACACCGATTGATGAATACCGTCTGCAAAGCCGCGGTGGTAAAGGTCTGAAAACTTGTAACATTACAGATAAGAACGGTAAATTAGTAGCTGTTAAATCTGTTACAGGTGAAGAAGATATTATGTTAATTACAGCGGCAGGCGTTATTATTCGTATGCCAGTTGATCAAATCTCTCAAATGGGACGTAATACACAAGGTGTTCGTCTAATTCGATTAGAGGAAGACCAAGAGGTAGCGACGGTAGCAAAAGCACAAAAAGATGAAGAGGAAGAAACGAGTGAAGAGGTTTCTTCAGAAGAATAAGAGAGGGGATTTTCCCTCTCTTTATTTTTTTATAATAATACTTGCATAGGGAAGAGAAAGCCTATATAATAGGCAGAGTCAGCAAATGAGAGATACAATTTATCGAAAAAACTTGTTGACGAAAATAATATACTATGATATATTATAAAAGTCGCTGAAACGCGATATTGAACTTTGAAAACTAAACGAAACAAACAACGTGAAACGTCAATTTTTATTTTAGATGCTAGACAAACTAACTTTATTGGAGAGTTTGATCCTGG
>NZ_JBNRIL010000004.1:0-217448 GCF_053557995.1 Bacillus sp. XB1
ATACAAGTTCACAAAAGAAGAGTTAGTAGAGGCGTGGAAAGATCCACAAGTAAGAGAAAAGCTAAAAGACTTACCGAAACACCCATCTGGAAAAGCACTAAATGAATTAAGTGAGGAAGAACTAGCGGGAATTCAAGGGGCATCAGATGTACAACCAGAAACAACACCACTTTGTGTGGGAGTAATTATAGGAATAACGGCATCAATTAAAATTTGTAAGTAGATAGGTTTCATTCGAAAGGGGTGTTCATCTCCTTTTGAATGAAACAGATTCCAATATTCGAATGCGAAAAATCGAATGTTGGAATCTGTTTCCCCTGAAGGGGAGCCAATTTATTGGAATATGGATTTTAAAATAAGGAAGGGGATTAAATTATTATGTTAATTCACTCATATATAAATGAAAAGGCATTTGCGAAGAGTCTTAATTTGAAAGAGCGTTATAAAACGCTAAAGAGTAGAAGAGATTTATTATTATCGGAGGATTTAAATTTAGCCCAATTAAATAAATGGATAGATAAAATGTTTAGAAGTAATAAAGCTGATTTTGATTTTAAATTAAAAATGAATGAAATGACAAAAGAAGATTTTGCGAGTTTAATTGAGAAAATCCCTGAATCAAAAGAGCATTTATATATAGATGAATTAAATGAACATGTGAATTTGCGCGTGTTAGAAATAGGAATAGAGTTGTGTGAAAGTAAGCCATTAAGTTCAGAGGAAGATTTAGGGTTTATAGAATTTGTTAGGCCGTTTGCACTTTATGCAGCCGAAATGATAGATAGTTCGTTGAAATATAGATTAAATAAGATACGTTATGAGCATGAAGAGATTAAAGAAATGCTAGTGCGATCTTTAGTAGAAGAGTTATTAAATAATGCGGTGCGATCACTAGTCTTAGAATTTAATATTGCAAAACTAAGGGAAGAACTAGTAGGAGAGACTCCAGAAGAGCGATTTCTTTCCTTTGTCAGAGAGAAAGCTAGAAATAAGGAGAATTTAATTGCGTTCTATGAGGAATACGCAACATTAACACGAAGGTTAATTTTGAGAACAGAGTATTTTATACAAAATGTTCAAATGTTACTATTTCGTTTGAATGAAAATTGGCTACAATTACAAAAAGAATTTCAATTGCAGGATGTATCATTAAGCGAAATTAAGGTTGGATTAGGAGATACACATCAAGAAGGGAAAACAGTTGTTCAGCTTGTATTCTCTTCAGGTAAAGAAATTTTATATAAGCCAAAGTCTATGGAAATTACAAAATCGTACCATGCATTTTTAGAATGGATGAATGAGGTAAGTGGAAGTATACAACTTCCATCATATAAAGTTTTAGACTTTGGTGAATATGGATGGGAAGAAAAAATATTGTATAAACCGTGCTCTTCTAAAGAAGAGGTGGAGCGCTACTATTTACGTTTTGGTAAGTTGATTGGTTTAATGCATATGTTAAAAGGTGCTGATTTGCATTTTGAAAATATAATTGCTCATGGAGAGTATCCATACATTATTGATTCGGAGACGATTTTTCATCAATATCCAAAACTGAATTTTCCGGATAGTGCGGAAGTAAAATTGAAATATGAACAAAGCGACTCAGTGATAGGATCTGGATTGTTACCGCAAGCTATGTTTCAAAACATCGATGGAAAAGGTATAGATTTAAGTGCTTTAAATGGAAAAGAGCAAGATTTGCCGTTTAAGGTGTTGGCTTTAAATCAAAATAGTAAGGATGAAATGGAATTTACTATGAAAGAAGCTAAAAGTCAAAGTGCTAAAAATCTACCGAAACTTGGAGTAGAAGAAATTTATGTAGAGGATTATTTAACCTTTATTATTGATGGTTTTCAGGAAATGTGTAAATTTTTTATCGAGTATAAGGAAGAGATTTTATCAGAAAGAGGACCTTTAATTATATTTAAAGAAAATAAAATTCGCATTGTTGCTAGGGCGACTCAACAATATTGTAATTTCTTACAAGAGTCTACACATCCAGACTATATGAGAGATTCAATTTTATTGGAACAATTATTTGAAAGAGTATGGTATTACCCATATGAAAATAAGGAACTGGTCATTCATGAGATTCAAGACTTATTACGTGCGGATGTTCCTATATTTACGACTTTTACAGATTCACGAGATTTATATAGTAGTACAGGTGAAAGGATGGAAGACTTTTTTAAGGAGAGCGGTTATGAGCAAGTATATAATAGAATTTATCATTTTGATGATAAGGAATTGGAAAAGCAACGAGGATGGCTGAAGTTGGCAATACAGGGAAATAGAGATGTTGATATTAAAGTGGGAAGAAAAGGGGAGTATAGAAGTGAATTGTTAGAAAATCATCAGGAGACAATCTTGCAGGAAGCTATAAATATCGGAGAGGCTTTAGTAGAGAATGTAGTATTATCAGATGATAAAACAACGGCTTCATGGTTACAAGCAAATGTTATTCACGACAAGTGGTATGTTGCCCCTATGAAGCAAAATTTATATGACGGTTTAGGTGGCGTAGCACTATTCTTATTGTATCTAAATAAGGTTACAGGAAACGAAAAATATTTAGAGGTTGCTCATAAGGCGTTGAAGTCAGCGATGAACCCTTTATCGAAAGCGAAGGGGCTTCTATCGACATTCTTGGGTAAATATTCATTGTTATATCCATTAGCACATTTTCAATCTATAAGTCCTAGAAAAGAATATCAGGATTTTTTAGAAGAAATAAAAGTAGAATTAAAAGAAAGGCTCAAAGAAGAAGAAGAGTTTGATTTGTTAAGTGGCTCAGCAGGAGTTATTCAAGTGGCCCTTAATTTATTTGAAATGACAAAGGATCAAGATTATTTAGATCTTGCTGATATGTACAGTAAGCATTTGGTGGAAAATGTATCAATATTAGAAAGTGGAGTAGCGTGGAAGAATAAACATACTAACAGTTATTTAGGCGGTTTTTCTCATGGGACGAGTGGTATAGCTTGGAGCTTATGGCGTTCAGGGATTATGAATAGGAATCAAGAATATATTGATTTAGCTAAAAAAGCATTTGCTTATGATCGATCATTGTTTGAAAAAGAAGAAAGTGCGTGGAAAGACACAAGAGAGAGTGAGAAGAAGTGCTTACATCAATGGTGCCACGGTTCCACTGGAATAGGATTGAGTAGAGTTTTAGTAAGAAGCTATGAAGAAGATGTAGAAATGGACGAAGAAATTCGAGTGGCTGTAGATAATGTACGAAAGTATGGATTTAAAAATAATGATACATTATGTCATGGGAATATGGGGGACACGGAATTACTATTGGCTGTTTCACAGTTATATGGTAATAAAGAATTGTATGAACAGGCGTTACAAATTGGCATACAAGTTATTAATAATTATAGAGAAACTGGTAGTTATCAATGTGATGCACCAGATGATATTCAATCATTTGGTATGTTTGTAGGGATAGCAGGAGTTGGTATGCAGTTGTTAAGACTATTACAGCCGAATGAAATTCCATCCGTTATGACATTAGAAAATGTAAAAGGATAAATGAAAAGACATTCTACCTTTTGGTAGAATGTCTTTATTATACATTTACATTTATTATACCTTTTCGAACAGCTTCAGCTAATGCTTCAGAGCGAGAACTCACCTTGAACTTTTTAAACAGTTTCGTTAAATTATATTCAACAGCCCTAGAACTCATATATAATTCATCTGCAATTTGTTTATTACTTTTTCCTTTCGCGATGGATTCAAGAATTTCTAATTCTTTTTGTGTAATTGTAACATGGCTTGATGCTCTTTTCGTATCTAAGTTATCAACAGTCATATCTTCAACTCGAAGTTGTCGCAATAAAGAAATTGGAATTAAAGTATACCCATTTAAGACGGCCCGAATAGCCATTAATAACTCTTGCTGTGATGCTGATTTGCTAACAATACCGCTAATACCAGAATCTATTAATAAATTAAATTGTGATAAATATTCGAAGCCTGTATAGAGAATGATTTTTGCATCTGGTTGTATGTGTAAAAGTTTTTGAGCCACATCAAGTCCACTATAATTAGGCATGTTCATGTCTAAAAGATATATATCAAAAGGTGTTTTTGAACTTTGAGAAATTGCTTCCTGTTCGTTTAAAATGTATGTTGCTTGAATATCTTCTTCTAATTCGATCATATTTTTCGTACCTTCACCCACTATTTGGTGATCGTCTACAATCAAAACGTGTATCATTTTATTCACCTCGGTATAGTAATATTTACTTGTAGTCCATTTCCTATTTCTGAAATAAGCTGAATTTCGCCTCCTATTCCTTGAACGCGCCCTTTGATTCCGGATAAACCCATATGTTTATTTGAAGAATAGGGGGCTTGGGTATTAAAACCGATGCCGTTATCACGATAGTCTAGATAAATACAATTATTTTCTTCCCATAAAAATATATTAATTAAGGTTGCATTAGAGTGCTTATCAGCATTATTTAATAATTCTTGGATAATACGATAAATAGATAAAATTTTATCAAATTCGTAATGATTCTCCTGTATTGAGTCATATTCAAATTGAATTCGGAAATTAGTACGTAGTTGCATTTGTGCTAATAGCTCTTTAAGTGCACCTATAAGTCCAATTTCAGATAGAAGAGCAGGTTTTAATTCATTACAAGTGTCACGAATTTGTTGAATAACATCAAACATACCGAATTTTATTTTTTCTAATTGTCCCTGCAATTCACCTGGTACAGTATGTTCTTTTAATACGGTTTCTAGTTTACGATACCAGACAATTTGGTCTTGCAGGGCAGCGTCATGAAGATCCGCAGCAAGCCGACGCCTTTCAGTTTCTGAGATTTGAAATAGTAGGCGCGAAAGAGTTGCTGAGTGTGTTTTATTTGCTATGCTTTCTTTTTCTAAAGATTGAATGATTTGGTTAACTGAATTTAGGTTTTCATAAACTAGACGTACATATTTTACGATAGCAATAAACCAAGTTTTTTCATTGATATTAAATTTAATATTGTTGGTTTTATTTCCAACCCAAATGTAATGCTTTGTGTTTTGGGTAGAATATAAATAAATACCGATGCATCCGTCATCTTCTAATAAATCATTTATATACCCTGATTCCATTCCCCATTGTTTCTTTTTCGAAAGATTAAATTTTTCTGTTTCTCCGTAACTTTTATAACAATTGTATGTATTTTGTTTTGTATCAAACTCAATAAATTGTATAAAACACGGTTTTAGTAGGGAGATAATTTCATTCATAAATTTTTTCTCTAAATCTTTTACTTTCATAATGGAAGAAAGTTGTTGTGCGAATTGATCAATACTTACATGTAAATTGGTTTTGCTTCTGAATAATTGATTGCGAAATGTGAAATCTAATCGTTCTTTTATTACAAGAAACAGTATGTTTAAAGGGAAAATGATAATGAAATTTTGCATGAGTCTAATAAAGAATCGTTCGTCAGGATTAATACCCCAGCTTATAATTAATGTAATAATGATAGTTGGAAGTAATGAAAGCAAAGAGTAGTACCGAACACGATCAAACATAAAATCAATATCAAAGATTTGCTTTGTTAATATTAAATAAAAGTAGCCAATTGGAATGCAAAATAGGAATAATGCTGCAATATCAGCCCTAATAATGGCTGCATTAAATAATATCCTTGGAAGAGCATATAGCATTATAAATGGCCCGAAAGAAATACATTGGATAACTAACATAAATTTAAAAAAAGGTCTGTGTAAAGTATTTCTATATTTTATGTATCCTTTTAAAAGGAAATATACACTTAAAAGAATACTAAAACATAAATAAGCTAAATCTGTATAAGCAGAGACTTGTTGCAAATTTGGAAGAAAGGTAACGGATAATAAGCCGGTAGTAATAACGGTCATGTATAGGAAAATGTGAAATCTAATCACATTTTTATGTATAATAATAATTTCCTTCCGCTTAAACAGCTGATATAAAAATAAAGTAAGAAATAAAGATACACTTTGAAAAGAGATACTTATAATTAAGAGTCCGCCAAAATCAGATTTACTAGATATAGAAGAGGCGGAAAGGCTAATAGAGGTTGCTAATAAAAAAAGCATAAAATAACGCTCTTCTCGCCTTATAGCTTTATTTCTATAGACAATAAAGCATAAGCTTAAAATGGTCAGAGAAAAAATCATTGGTAGATATAATGTAATAATTAGCTCTTCGTTGTCTGAAGTAGCTGTTGTGCTATAAGTAGAAATCCTATCATTCTGTATAGTTTGAATTTCAGTTGCATTTAAAAATTGATTTTGGTACCGCTTGAAAACCCCTAAATAAGGATTCGCCCCATCCACTTTGTAAATTTCATCACCTGCTTTTAAGGCTGTTTTTGCAGCCCAACCCGACGTATCAATTTGACTGATTGTATATGTATTATGTTTTTCTTTAGAAGCGATAATGCCACTGTAAGGCTGATAAAACTTGTAGAGAATGTAACTTTGTATAATTAAGTAAAAAATTATTAATGAAATTACGAAATAAATTGGACGTTGTTTAATCATTGCTAGAATTACCTCACTATCATATATAATTTCGGAATCCCGCAATAGGATTGCGGATAATAGCAAAAGAATATGTAATAATATAAAACTATAAAAATTGGTGGGGTGAACGATATATGATTAGAGAATTAGTTGAACGTATATTAGAAGATATTCAATTTAAAAATGTGTGTAGTCAAGGAACAATAGCCATTGATGGTATATCAAAACAAGAATTAGAAATTATTTTAGGTACTTTAAATAAATCGTCTTTACTTAGTAAAGCTGCTGAGACATGGAAGTAAACTAAATTAGAGTATCAATTAACCTATCCTTATTTGCTTGACTGAGTGAAAGTTGTTCGATGTATCCTTTTGATTTGTATACATATAGGTTCTGCATAACGGAGCAGTACTCCATTGATCCACCGTACAGTAATATGTGTTTTAAAGAATCTAATGTTTGATTATTTAATTCATCATATTGTATCTCTTGATTAAAGAACTTTTTTATAAGTATAAAGTTATCATTTTTACTATTTAAATAATATAGTATTGGTAAAGTTTTCTTTAAATTAAGAAAATCATTTTTCTTATCCCATTGCATAATATCACGCATGTCGTTTTTTATTTGATTAATAACGCCTATACATAGTGCGTAGTTTTCAATTAAAGAACGCTGGATAGGGTTGATATTCCCTGTTCCTAATAAGCATGCAAGTTTAATTAGATATCCAGATTTGTGAGTTACCATATCAATATAATCTTTCTCGGAATGGATTTCATTTTTAAGATCTAGTTGTTGTCCATTAATAGAGTTTAAAATAGAAGAGTGTATTTCATTTTTGAGCCAGTTTTTCATTTGAATTGAAAGGGAAGCCTTGTCAATTTCTTGCAAACAAATAAGTAAAAATCCCATAATTATATTGAGATTTGTGGCAATTGGATGTTTTGTCCAAGGTCCTTCTAAGAAATCTTCGTCTTGAATATCATCCATAATATCTAGAGCGAGCATAAGTAATTCTATAATTGTTAGCAGTAATTGTTTTTCCTCTTCATTTTGGTTATCTTGAAATATTTCATAATGTACGAGAGTGATGTTAGCAAAACGAGTAGAATCATTGAATTTGTATTCAATATATTCTGAAGAACATTGACGTAATGTAGATTCGAAAAAATGTCCATAAACCAGTTTTTTTGCACGCAAAATTAATTCATTTTGTAATGAATAAATCACTCGTAGCTCCCCTTTTGTAAAAATTCGGAATATTCCAATTGTAACATAAGAGGGACATCTTCACAATTAAGCATATCGCAAATGCGATGTGTTTTTTTTATGAAGATGTTGCGGAGAATCCCGCTAATTTGTTTGCGGTAACTACAACATGCATTGCGGACAATAACGTTTAAAAGAAGGATATGATATGAGTACAGATTAAGACAACACAGTTTAATAAACGAGAAAAAATAATCTAATATGGATTGAGAATAAAGGAGGAGAATGATGAAGAAAGTTTTAAGTGGTCGAGAAAAAGAAGTAGCTGTGTTGATTGCACGAGGTTTGAAGGATGTTGAAATAGCAAGGGAGTTATTTATTAGTAGAAGGAGAGTGGGGGAATTAGTAGCCTCAATTAAAAGAAAGTTAGAAATACATTCAAGGGTCCAAATTGGAATAGCTGCATATTTTTTAGGATTAATTACATTTGAATTTAATTTTAATCATGGTAACCATGAGGGTGTTGCTATGATTAATAGTTAAAGAGATAGGGGGGAATAAAATGGCAAAGGTGCCCTTTATAGAACAGATGGAACATAGCGAATGTGGATTAGCCTCATTGGCGATGGTCTTTAGTTTTTATGAAAAGCATGTTTCGTTAGCTGAATTAAGAGAAGAGTTTGGTGTTCCAAAAGGTGGTACATCTTTATACCAGCTTATGCATATTGCTAGGAAAAATGGTTTTCAAGTAAAAGGATATAAAGCTGAATATGAAGCTTTAAGTGAAGTTAAATTACCAGCAGTTATCCATTGGGAACATAAACATTATGTAGTCCTAGAGAAAGTGACAAAAAAGGGGGCTATAGTTATAGACCCTGCTTACGGAAGAAATAAAATCTCTAAAAAAGAAATGGAGGAAAAGTATTCTGGATTTGTATTAACACTAGAACCAGATGAGTCATTTCAAAAACAAAAAGGTGTCTCTCATTTGCAATTCTTTTTATCGTTTGTGTTAGGGAAAAAGAAATTAATAGCTTTAATTGTATTAGCCTCTTTGATAATTCAGGCTTTTGCGCTGGTGATTCCATTTGTCACAAGTTGGATGACTGACCATGTAATTATTCCGAGAGATCCGAGCTATATGAATATGATAGGTTACAGCATTTTAGTATTGCTAATAAGTTATCAAGTATTTGCTTCGTTAAGAGGTTTCCTAATAGCGAAGTTGCAAACGGCAATTGATATGTCTTTAATGCAAAGTTTTATAGAAAAACTATTAAGTCTTTCTTATAACTTTTTTGAGAATCGCTCTATGGGAGAACTGTTATTTAGAGCAAATTCCAATGTATATATTAGACAAATATTATCTACTAAGGTAATTTCCTTTCTTATAGATGGAATTCTGCTTTTCACTTACTTATTTTTCATGTTTCGTTATTCGACCTTATTAGGATTCGTTGTGTTAGCAGTTGGGAGTGTTATATTCGCCCTACTTGTCATGAGCACGACTGTTTCTAAGAAGTTAGCTGATAAAGAGGTTTCGGCTCAAGCTCAAGTTCAAAGGATTTTGTCTGAGAGTATTAATGGGATTAGTGACGTGAAGGTTATGGGATTGGAAAAGCAAGTATATAAAGAATGGCAAGAACGCTTTGGTTCTCAGCTTATTCATGCAGAGAAGAGATCTATATGGACGGCATTGATGAATACATTAGCGGGTTCTATTCAATTTATCTTACCGTTGTTTCTACTTTGGTTCAGTGGACAACAGGTGCTAGCTGGAAATATGACATTAGGAAGTGTACTCGGCTTTAATGCGTTAGCGATTTCGTTTATAACTCCGATTATTTCCATTGGGAGTGGCTATGGTGAATTGATTTATATTAGCTCCTATATTCAGCGGATTTACGATGTAATGCATGCAAGATCGGAGAGAGAGGTCAATCAATTTTCAGGAATTAAGAAACTGAATGGTGATATTGAGTTTGACAATGTTTCTTATCGTCACAATTATTTCAGTGAAGATGCAATTCAGAATGTTTCATTTAAAATCAAAGCGGGTGAGAAGGTTGCAATTGTTGGGGCGTCTGGGTCTGGAAAAAGTACAATTGTAAAAATGCTTCTCGGACTATATACACCAACGAATGGGAAAATTCGATTTGATGGGATTGAAAGCGAAAAGTTAAATTTGAAATTTTTAAGGAAATCAATAGGCGTTGTTTTCCAAGAAGCGAGATTGTTTAACAAAACGGTAGGAGAAAATATCATTGCGCAAAGGAAAGGGGTGCCTCCGAATGGAGTAATTGAGGCATCGAAGCAAGCGAATATATTAGAAGATATTATGATGCTACCATTAAATTTTCAAACGATGGTATCTGAATTTGGAGTTAACTTCTCTGGTGGGCAAAGGCAAAGATTAATATTAGCTAGAGCATTGGTAACAAACCCATCTATTCTAATATTAGATGAGGCGACAAGTGCACTTGATACATTGTCTGAAAGAGTTATTGATGAGAATTTAACTGATATGTTATGTACAAGGATTGTCATTGCACATAGGTTAAGTACGGTTAAGAATGCAGATAAGATTATTGTTATGGATAAGGGAGCAATTGTAGAGATAGGATCACATACAGAATTACTTGAGAAGCAAGGGTATTATTATCAATTGTCAAAAGCTCAGGAAGTAAAAGGAGGGATTAAAAGTGAAAGATTGGCCTAAATATCGAAACACTATGGCGAAAATAGGTGCTGGAATTACAGTAGGATTATTATTAAACCTTCCTATAGTTGGAGTTAGTACGATAAGCGCTGAAGAAATGAAACATAATCAAATTAAAGAAAATTCGTATGTGTTTACATTGAGGCAAGGTGAAAATACGGATGAGATGATAAAGGAAATTAGAGATAAATATCCCGATTTAAAGCTAGAAGTAATAAAAGAAATTAAGATGCTGAATATCGAAGGTGATAATTTAGAAAGAGTACAAGAAGCGAAGCAGTATTTATTAAAAAATTATAAAGGGATAATTGAAAAAGCAGGTAGAGAGGATGTAGTGGAATTAAAGCCGCCCGCTATAGTAAAGAAACCTTCGAATATAACAAAATACGCACCTTCACAACTAGAACAAGAAGAGGTCGATTATAGCAAATGGAAATGGGATGTCGATAAGGTAACAGAAAATGGAGAGAGCTATAAAATTGAACAAGGAAATCATAGTGTAAAGATTGGTGTTATTGATAGTGGGATTGATGTAAATCATCCTGCGCTAAAGGGAAATATAGTTAGTCAGGGGAAAATTTTAGTTCCGAATGTAGAATCAATTGAAGATAATATTGGTCATGGAACAATGATTGCGGGGTTAATAGCTGCTGATGGGAAAATAAAGGGAGTAGCGCCCAAAATTGGGATTGTACCATACAAAGTATTTCAAGGTAGTTCTGCGGATTCAAGCTGGATTATTAAAGCTATTGTAGAGGCTGCAAATGATGGTATGGATGTTATTAATTTAAGTTTAGGAACATACAAGTCCATTAAAGATCCAGAAGAAGGAGCTGTGTACTTAGCTTATAAAAGAGCAATAGAGTATGCGAATAGTAAAGGGAGTTTGCTAGTGGCTTCCTCTGGAACAGAAGGATTCGATATTTCAAATCCTTTTCAATTAGCTAAGCAAAGAGGATATGAAAACGACTTGCAACTTCATATGCCAGGAGGTTTACCGGGGGTAGTAACTGTTGCGGGAACAAATAAAGATGATCGATTAGCTTATTACTCTAATTATGGAACCAATGTTGATATTGCAGCTCCATCAGGAGATTATGGATCTTTGTGGGAAAGTGAAAAAGTGGGAGATGAAACAGCTATGGTATTAACCACATATCCTACAAACCTTCCGCAATCCCAGCTAAGTGAATGGTTAGGGTTTGATAGAGGGTATGAGCTAATGATTGGAACGAGTCTAGCAGTTCCTAAAGTGTCTGCTACAGCCGCACTTGTAATTGCGGAATATAAAGAAAAATTTAGGCTGAAGCCTAGTAATGGATTTGTTAAAACAAGATTATATCAGGGGGCCAAACCCGCATTAGATGACGGAAAAAAGTACTTTGGAAAAGGTATTGTAAATGCGAAGGGTGCACTTGATTTTCGAAATACAAATTTCAAAAAATGGGAGAGATAAAGATGAATTTTAAAAAGTTTTTACTTATGATTGGTGGAATTGCTTTAGGAATGGCAGTTATTTACTTTATTAAACAGTAAAGGGGATGTTATATATGGCATTTGAAATTCAAGGATTAAATAAAACATTTGGTGAATATAAAGCCGTTAATGATTTAAATATACGTGTAGAAGAAGGTGGAATTTTAGGGATGCTGGGCCGAAATGGTGCTGGTAAGACGACAACGATTCGTATGATCTTAGATTTAATCAAACCGGATAGCGGCCAAATTCTATGGAATAATCGCCCTTTTTCAAAGAAAGACCTATCTATTGGCTATTTACCAGAAGAGCGTGGATTATACCCGAAAATGAATGTAGTGGAGCAATTGGTGTATTTCGGCAAGTTAGAAGGAATGCCAGCTAATCTTGCAAAAAGGCATGCGTTACAATGGCTAGAAAAATTAGAAATGACACCACATTTAAAGAAGAAAACAGAGGAATTGTCAAAGGGAAATCAACAAAAAATCCAATTGATTTCAGCGATATTGCATAATCCGGAATTCATCATACTAGATGAACCATTTAGTGGATTGGATCCTGTAAATGCAGAGATGTTAAAAAATGTTGTGCTTGAGTTAATTGCGCAAAGAAAAACGATTATTTTTTGTAGTCATCAAATGGACAGTGTAGAAACGTTCTGTGAGGAAATTTGTATTATGAAAAACGGTCAACTTGTATTATCGGGTGCTTTGTCAGATATTAAGAAAAGTTATCAATATAAATATATGACGTTGCAAACGGAAGGGGATATTGAACCTATTCTTAAGAAGAAAAATTTCAATTTTGAAAAAGTTAATCGTACGTTCATGATTAAAGTTAATGATGGAGAGGATGCATTTTCGCTGCTTGAAGATATTAAAACTAAACAATATATCCGAGATGTTTCTATTAAAGAACCTTCTTTACATCAAATCTTTGTTGAAAAGGCGGGTGCATAAGTAATGAGGAATTTCTGGATTGTTTTAGGGCAAACATACTGGGACCGTGTGAGAACGAAAATATTTATTGGGATGACATTGTTATTAATAGGAGGAGGGATATTCTTATTCTCTTTTCCAACTTTAGTACAAAAGTTTTCTGGGGAGAAAGAAAAAGCAAAGGTTGTATTTATTTCTGAAGCACCCAATGTTACGGTGGATCAATCTAATCTTAGTAAAGCTCTGCCAGAATGGGATTGGTCTTTAGGAGATAAAACAAAATTAAATCAATATAAGCAACAATTGTTAGATAAGAAAGTCGAAGCGCTCTTTATATTAAAAGAGGGTGCGGGTGCTGAACCAGTATTAGATTACTTTATGAAGCTAGATAATCCTAAGTTGATTCAAAGTGCACAGGTATTTGTACAAAATCAGTATTTTCAAAGTGCGGTAGTTAAGCAGCAGTTATCAGAAGAGGCTGTGAAATCATTGACGATGAACGTGCAAGCGACAAAGCAAAACTTAAATAATGAAGAAACAAGTTCATTTTTACTAGTATATTTATTAGTAGCGATTATGTACTTAGCGATCACTTCATATGGAAATGCTATCGCGACAGCAGTTGCATCAGAGAAAGCCTCACGTGTTATGGAAGTGATGGTCACAAAAGTATCTCCTGTCCATATGGTTTTCGGGAAAATTTTAGGAGTCGGTCTTGCTAGTTTGACACAGTTATTTATCTTCTTCTTTAGTATGGCGCTATATATTAAATCTGGAATTTTTAAGGTATCGGATTCGTTTTTTGGAGTGAATATTGATGTAAATATGATTACAGGTGAGCACGCTGCATATTTCTTGTTATATTTTGTTCTCGGTTACTTCGTTTATGCGGCACTTTTCGCAGTGTTTGGTTCTATGGTAAGCAGGCCAGAAGAATTATCTGGAACAACGATGCCAATTACTCTTATATTGATGGGAAGCTTAGTGGTGGAGTTATTAGTAGTACTTGATAACCCTGAAGGGCTAGTATCAAGAGTGACATCATATGTACCGTTTACAGCTCCGATTAGTATGGTAGTTAGGATTATTAATGGATCCGTTGGGAGTTTAGAAATTATTACATCTATGGTTGTATTATTAGCTAGTATCAGCTTAATTGCTATGTTTGCAGCGAAGGTCTATCCGAAAGGCGTGTTAAGAAGTGGTAAGAGCCTTAAATTTAGTCAATTGTTAAAAAATAATTAATTGTAGGGGGGAATAAATAATGAGATTTTTTTCGAAAAGAAAACAAAAAATGATGGATAGTAGTGGCGAGAGAAGCGTGAAAAAAATAGTTGAGTTGTCTGTGGAAGAGATGAGGGGAATTCAAGGAGCGTCTAGTGAATCAAATGATTATCTCTATGATTCCTATGTAATTAGGAATCAAAGTTCCTTAGCGTTGAATAAAAGGTTTCTTCCTTAATAAAAATCACAAAAGAGTAGTTAGGCATAGTGAAGCGTCACTATACCTAAACTGCTCTTTTTATTTTGGAATTGAACAGAGAGAAATTTAATGTTGTTATATATAAAATTAAGAGTTACTATTAGTATGTGGTTGTAAAAAAGTTTATCCCGCATTAACGGGCAGTAAGACCCCCACCTCAAAATTCAGCGGAAGCAAAGAAGTTAGGTGGGGGTCGGACTGCCCGTAAAAGCCCGATTGGTAAGGGCTAATAATCAGTGGGGATGGACAAAACCCCCCACTGATTAAAGTTTCACTTTATTATTTTCTTTCAATATTATTCAAATTTCGGTTGTAAGTTGTAAATCTCATTAATACATATAAATTAATAATATTTTGGAATGGGTGTCTGCGTGAGGATTCTCCTTTTACCAAACTTATTGTACAATAGAAACAAGGGGGAGATTAGTTTGAAGGCAAGTCTTTTACAAGAACAAAGCTTACGTTTGGCAATGACACAAGAGTTAAGGCAAGCGATTACAATGCTCCAGTATAATGTACAAGAATTATCTGAGTTTTTGTATGAGCAATCGTTAGAGAATCCCCTTATTGAGTTAGGTGGTTTTGAGAGGGAGAAGAAAAAGAGCTCTAACAACAGTAAAAGTACCAGCAAACAAGTCGAGAATCAGATGGAGATCTACAGTGTGGATTCTACAACGATTCAGCAACATTTATTAAATCAAATACAGTATTATAAAATAGATGAAGAAGAGCGAAAAGTAGCTTCTTTCATTATTATGAACATGGATGGAAATGGATATTTACAAGAAACGAATGAAGAGTTAGCAGAGCTCCTTTCTGCACATATTCATGTAGTCGACCGTTCTGTAGAGCTTGTCCAATCACTGGAGCCAGCAGGGGTAGGGGCGCGTAATATTCAGGAATGTTTAACCTTGCAATTGAAGCGCTTACAAAGACGTAATGGATTAGCAGAAGAGGTTGTAGAAGATCATTTCGCTTATTTTGTGAAGAAAGATTGGCGAAAGCTCGTTCAAGTGTTGAAGTGTAGTAATGAGGAATTGCAGATTGCGGTAAATTGTATAACGTCATTACAACCAAAACCAGGTCTTGCGTTTTCTTCAGATAAACCACTTTACATTGTACCTGATATGGCGGTGAAAAAAGATGGCGATCGCCTCGTTTTACAAATGAATGAGAGAAATATGCCGAGAATTGAAATTCATTCCGAATATAGTGCGCTTCTTAATAATAGTGAAAGTGAAGTAGCATCTTACGTATCAGAAAAGTATCAGCATGTGCAGTGGATTATGCGCAGTTTGAAGCAGAGAAAACAGACATTGCTGCAAGTAATGACTATTATTATGGAAAAACAACGTGATTTCTTCTGGAAAGGTCCAGAGTATTTAAGACCTCTCGCTTTAAAAGAGGTAGCGGAAGAGTTAAGTGTGCATGAATCGACAATTAGTCGTGCGACGCGAAATAAATATGTGCAAACACCACACGGTTTATTTGAGATGAAATCGTTCTTTAGCAATGCCGTTTCGACGACTGAAGATGAAGCAGTTTCTACAAAACGTGTAAAACAATTTATTCAAACGCTAATTGGGGCAGAGGATAAGAAAAAGCCACTTTCAGATCAAAAGATTTCAAAATTATTAGAAGAAGAGCATGAAATTGTTATTTCTCGAAGAACAGTGGCGAAGTATAGAGAACAAATGCATATCCCAGCTTCGTCATTACGAAAAACGATCGGATAGGTGAAGAAGATGAAAGTTGTACTGTATACTAAAAAAGATTGTGGCCTTTGCGTGAAGGCAAAACAAGTTTTACAGGAAGTACAATGTGAATATTCTTTTCAAATCGAGGAAATAGATATATATGAAGATAATGACCTTTTAGAAAAATATCACTTAATGATTCCGGTTGTAGAAATGGACGGAAAACAAGTAGAATATGGTAACATTCACAAAGGTGTCATAATAAACTATATAAAGAATGCAGTTAAGAGTTGAATAAGTTTCTATCTCCTGTTACAATAATACACGTAGCAGGGATTATTTTTTTAACCTATGTGGGACACAAAATGTCACTACGGGACGTAAAGTGACCACGAGGGAAAATGAACCGATGTAGTGAGGAGAAAAGATATGCGCTCATGGATTCAGAACACAAAAAAATTATTACCTGATCTGCTACCTGTTATGCAAACGAGAATGCAAATTCTTCAATACATTAGGCTCATGCAGCCGATTGGAAGAAGAAACTTATCAGCAAGTCTCGGTATGACAGAACGAGTATTGCGAAGTGAAGTTCAAGTTTTGAAAGAACAAAACTTAGTTCACGTCGCTTCTTCTGGAATGACTTTGACAGAAGAAGGAACAGCTTTAGTTCTTGCTTTGGAAGACTTTATGAAAGAAATTTCCGGGTTAAAGGTTTTAGAAAAGCAACTTAAGGAAACATTAGACTTGGATGAAGTTTTCGTTGTCCCTGGTGATAGTGATGAATCACCTTGGGTCAAACTGGAGATGGGCCGTGCTTGTGTGACTTGTATAAAAGACCGTCTGACAGCGAATAATATCGTTGCTGTGGCTGGAGGAACTACGCTAGCTGCTGCTGCGGACATGATGCAACTTGATTGCAAAGATTTACATATGCTGTTTGTCCCAGCACGTGGTGGAATTGGAGAAGGTGTTGAATTAGAAGCCAATACCATTTGTGCCAAGATGGCGCAAAATACGATGAGTAATTATCGCTTATTGTATGTTCCAGACCATGTTAGTAGCGAAGCATATGCGTCTATTGTGACAGAGCCTTCCGTGAAAGAAGTTCTTGAGTTGATTCGATCTTCCAATATCGTCATTCATGGAATAGGTGATGCGTTAACAATGGCACGTCGCAGAAGTACTTCAGAAGCAGATTGGTTAAAGATTCAGGCAAGCGAAGCGGTTGGCGAAGCTTTCGGTTACTACTTTAATGAAGAAGGAAATGTTGTTCATAAAGTAAGAACAGTTGGTATGCAACTAGAGGACTTACAAAATGTATCTCATGTTGTTGCAGTCGCTGGAGGTTCTTCAAAGGCAAAAGCAATACAGGCTGTAATTAAACAAGGGCACACTTCAATTCTAATTACAGATGAAGGTGCAGCAAAACAGTTAACAAAGGGTTTTACCCTTTAATATAATCCCCCAAGGAGGAAATTCAAATGACTAAAATTGGTATTAATGGATTTGGACGTATCGGACGTAACGTATTCCGCGCAGCTCTTAACAACTCTGAGGTAGAAGTAGTAGCAATCAACGACTTAACAGATGCTAAAACATTAGCTCACCTTTTAAAATATGACACAGTTCACGGAACTTTAAATGCAGAAGTATCTGCTAACGAAAACAGCATCGTTGTTAACGGTAAAGAAATTAAAGTTATCGCTGAGCGTGACCCAGCTCAATTACCATGGAGCGACTACGGAGTAGAAGTAGTAGTAGAATCTACTGGCCGTTTCACTAAAAAATCAGATGCTGAGAAACACTTAGGTGGATCAGTTAAGAAAGTTATCATCTCAGCTCCAGCTTCTGACGAAGATATCACTGTAGTTATGGGTGTTAACCACGAACAATACGATGCAGCTAACCACAACGTAGTATCTAACGCTTCTTGTACTACAAACTGTCTAGCTCCATTCGCTAAAGTATTAAACGAAAAATTCGGCGTAAAACGCGGAATGATGACAACAATTCACTCTTACACTAACGACCAACAAATCTTAGACTTACCACACAAAGATTTACGTCGTGCTCGTGCAGCAGCTGAAAACATGATTCCAACATCTACTGGTGCAGCTAAAGCTGTAGCATTAGTATTACCAGAACTTAAAGGTAAATTAAACGGTGGCGCTGTACGTGTTCCAACTGCTAACGTTTCTCTAGTTGACTTAGTTGTTGAACTTGACAAAGAAGTAACAGTTGAAGAAGTAAATGCAGCATTCAAAGCAGCAGCTGAAGGCGAATTAAAAGGTATCCTTGGATACAGCGAAGAGCCATTAGTATCTATCGACTATAACGGATGTACAGCTTCTTCTACAATCGATGCATTATCTACAATGGTAATGGAAGGTAACATGGTTAAAGTACTTTCTTGGTACGATAACGAAACTGGTTACTCTAACCGCGTAGTAGACCTAGCAGCTTACATGACTTCAAAAGGTCTTTAATTCTTAATTATATAAGTTATCAATGACAAAACGAGGGAGAGGGTTTGTTCCCTCTCTCTCTTCTTTCGTTTTAAAAGCAAATGTGTTAAGCTTTTGAGTGGGTTTTGTCAATCCTAACTAGTAGTCGGAGGGAAATCCAATGAACAAAAAATCAATTCGTGACGTAGATTTAAAAGGTAAGCGTGTATTTTGCCGCGTTGATTTCAACGTACCTATGAAAGAAGGCAAAATTACAGATGAAACTCGTATCCGTGCAGCTCTTCCTACAATTCAATATTTAGTAGAGCAAGGTGCGAAAGTTATTTTAGCAAGTCACTTAGGCCGTCCAAAAGGTCAAGTAGTAGAAGAAATGCGTTTAACTCCAGTAGCAGCACGTTTAGGCGAGCTTCTTGGTAAAGACGTTAAAAAAGCGGACGAAGCATTCGGACCAGTTGCACAAGAAATGGTTGCAGCAATGAACGAAGGCGACGTATTAGTTCTTGAAAACGTACGTTTCTATGCGGGCGAAGAAAAGAACGATGCAGAACTTGCGAAAGAATTTGCAGCACTTGCTGACATCTTCGTAAACGATGCATTCGGTGCAGCTCACCGTGCTCACGCTTCTACAGCAGGTATCGCAGACTACCTACCAGCAGTATCTGGTCTATTAATGGAAAAAGAGTTAGATGTACTTGGTAAAGCACTTTCTAACCCAGAACGTCCATTTACAGCTATCATCGGTGGTGCGAAAGTAAAAGATAAAATCGGTGTAATTCGTCATCTATTAGACAAAGTAGATAACTTAATCATCGGTGGTGGACTTGCTTACACATTCGTTAAAGCTTTAGGTCATGAAATTGGTCTATCTCTATGTGAAGACGACAAGATCGAACTAGCTAAAGAATTTATGCAACTTGCAAAAGAAAAAGGCGTAAACTTCTACATGCCAGTTGATGTTGTAATCACTGAGGAATTCTCTGAAACTGCAACAACTAAAATCGTTGGTATCGACTCTATCCCTTCTAACTGGGAAGGCGTGGACATCGGTCCTAAAACACGTGAAATTTATGCAGATGTAATTAAAAATTCTAAGCTTGTTGTATGGAATGGACCAATGGGTGTATTCGAAATGACTCCATTCGCAGAAGGTACAAAAGCAGTAGGACAAGCATTAGCAGATGCAGAAGATACATACTCTGTTATCGGCGGTGGTGACTCTGCAGCAGCTGTTGAAAAATTCGGTATGGCTGATAAAATGAGCCACATTTCTACTGGCGGCGGTGCGTCATTAGAATTCATGGAAGGTAAAGAGCTTCCAGGTGTAGTTTGTCTTAACGACAAATAAGTAGCAGCCAAAGAAAAAGGACGGTGCAAAGCATGCGTAAACCAATTATCGCAGGTAACTGGAAAATGAATAAAACTCTATCTGAAGCAGTTAGCTTCGTAGAGGAAGTTAAAGGTCAAATCCCAGCAGCTTCAGCTGTTGATGCAGTAGTTTGCTCTCCAGCTCTATTCTTAGAGCGCCTTGTAGCAGCAACTGAAGGAACTGACTTACAAGTAGGTGCACAAAACATGCACTTCGAAAAAAATGGTGCATTCACTGGCGAAATTAGCCCAGTAGCACTTAGCGACTTAAAAGTTGGCTATGTAGTACTTGGCCACTCTGAGCGTCGTGAAATGTTTGCTGAAACAGATGAGTCAGTAAACAAAAAGACTATCGCAGCATTTGAACATGGTTTAACACCAATCGTATGTTGTGGTGAGACTTTAGAAGAGCGCGAAAGCGGAAAAACATTTGATCTAGTAGCAGGTCAAGTGACAAAAGCACTTGCAGGTTTAACAGAAGAGCAAGTTAAAGCAACTGTTATCGCTTATGAGCCAATCTGGGCTATCGGTACAGGTAAATCTTCTTCTTCTGCAGATGCAAACGAAGTATGTGCGCACATCCGTAAAGTTGTTGCAGAAGCTGTTTCTCCAGAAGCTGCAGAAGCTGTTCGTATCCAATACGGCGGTAGCGTAAAACCAGAAAACATTAAAGAGTATATGGCACAATCTGACATCGACGGCGCTTTAGTTGGCGGTGCTAGCTTAGAGCCTGCTTCGTTCTTAGGTCTTCTGGGGGCGGTAAAATGAGAAAGCCAACAGCTTTAATCATTCTTGACGGTTTCGGACTTCGTGAAGAAACTTACGGGAATGCTGTAGCACAAGCTAAGAAACCTAATTTTGATGGTTACTGGAACAAATTCCCTCACACAACGCTTACAGCTTGTGGCGAGGCAGTAGGTCTTCCAGAAGGTCAAATGGGTAACTCTGAGGTTGGTCACTTAAATATCGGTGCTGGCCGCGTAGTATATCAAAGCTTAACACGCGTTAACGTTGCAATTCGTGAAGGCGAGTTCGATAAGAACGAAACTTTTCAAAATGCAATTAAAAGCGTAAAAGAAAAAGGTACTGCACTTCATTTATTCGGTTTACTTTCTGACGGTGGTGTGCACAGTCACATGAACCATATGTTTGCTCTTCTTCGCTTAGCAGCAAAAGAAGGCGTGGAGAAAGTTTATATCCATGCATTCTTAGACGGCCGCGATGTTGGACCACAAACAGCAAAAGGTTATATCGATGCAACGAATGAAGTAATTAAAGAAACAGGAGTAGGACAATTCGCGACTATCTCTGGTCGTTATTACTCTATGGACCGTGACAAGCGTTGGGATCGCGTAGAAAAATGTTACAGTGCTATGGTGAATGGTGAAGGCCCTACTTATAAATCAGCAGAAGAGTGTGTAGAAGACTCTTATGCGAACGGTATCTATGATGAATTCGTATTGCCGTCTGTAATTGTTAACGAAGATAACACGCCAGTTGCAACAATCAATGATGATGATGCAGTTATCTTCTATAACTTCCGTCCAGACCGTGCAATTCAAATTGCTCGTGTATTTACAAACGAAGACTTCCGTGAGTTCGATCGTGGTGAAAAAGTACCTCACATTCCAGAATTCGTATGTATGACACACTTCAGTGAAACTGTAGATGGATACGTGGCATTCAAGCCAATGAACCTTGATAACACTTTAGGTGAAGTTGTTGCGCAAGCGGGATTAAAGCAACTTCGCATCGCGGAAACTGAAAAGTATCCGCACGTTACATTCTTCTTTAGCGGTGGTCGTGAGGCTGAATTCCCAGGAGAAGAACGTATCTTAATTAACTCACCAAAGGTTGCAACGTATGACTTGAAACCTGAAATGAGCATTTACGAAGTAACGGACGCTTTAGTAAATGAAATCGAAAATGATAAACATGATGTTATCATTCTTAACTTTGCGAACTGTGATATGGTTGGCCATTCTGGGATGATGGAACCAACAATTAAAGCAGTAGAAGCAACTGACGAATGTTTAGGAAAAGTTGTAGAAGCGATTCTTGCAAAAGATGGTGTAGCACTTATTACTGCTGACCATGGTAATGCTGATCAGGAGTTAACTGCTGATGGTGGTCCTATGACAGCTCATACAACTAACCCGGTTCCTTTCATCGTTACAAAAAATGATGTAGAGCTTCGTGAAGGTGGTATTTTAGGAGATATCGCTCCAACAATGCTTACACTTTTAAATGTGGAACAACCGAAAGAAATGACAGGTAAAACAATTATTAAATAATTTGCTTATATAAAAAGGAGAGAATTTATTATGCCAACAATTATTGATGTTTATGCTCGCGAAGTCCTTGACTCTCGTGGTAACCCAACTGTAGAAGTAGAAGTTTATACAGAAAGCGGCGCTTTCGGACGCGCTATCGTACCAAGTGGTGCATCTACTGGTGAACACGAAGCAGTAGAATTACGTGACGGTGACAAATCTCGTTACCTTGGTAAAGGTGTTATTAACGCAGTAAACAACGTTAACGAAATTATCGCTCCAGAAATCGAAGGTTTCGATGTAACTGACCAAGCTGGTATCGACCGTGCTATGATCGAATTAGATGGCACTCCAAACAAAGGTAAACTAGGCGCTAACGCTATCCTTGGTGTATCTATGGCAGTAGCTCACGCAGCAGCTGACTTCGTAGGTCTTCCATTATACCGTTACCTTGGTGGATTCAATGCAAAACAATTACCAACTCCAATGATGAACATCATCAACGGTGGTTCTCACGCTGATAACAACGTTGACTTCCAAGAGTTCATGATCTTACCAGTTGGTGCTCCAACATTCAAAGAATCAATCCGTATGGGTGCTGAAGTATTCCATGCACTTAAAGCTGTATTACATGACAAAGGTCTTAACACTGCAGTAGGTGACGAAGGTGGATTCGCTCCAAACCTTGGTTCTAACCGTGAAGCTTTAGAAGTAATCATCGAAGCTATCGAAAAAGCTGGTTACAAAGCTGGCGAGAACGTATTCTTAGGAATGGACGTTGCTTCTTCTGAGTTCTACAACAAAGAAACTGGTAAATATGACCTTGCAGGCGAAGGCCGTACTGGCTTAACTTCTGCAGAAATGGTTGATTTCTATGAAGAGCTTTGCAAAGACTTCCCAATTATCTCTATCGAAGATGGTTTAGACGAAAACGACTGGGATGGTCACAAATTATTAACTGAGCGTATCGGTGATAAAGTACAATTAGTTGGTGATGATTTATTCGTAACTAACACTCAAAAACTTGCTGAAGGTATCGAAAAAGGTATCTCTAACTCAATCTTAATTAAAGTTAACCAAATCGGTACTTTAACTGAGACTTTCGAAGCTATCGAAATGGCTAAACGTGCTGGTTACACAGCAGTTGTATCTCACCGTTCTGGTGAAACTGAAGATGCTACAATCGCTGACATCGCAGTTGCAACTAACGCTGGCCAAATCAAAACTGGTTCTATGAGCCGTACTGACCGTATTGCTAAGTACAACCAATTATTACGCATCGAAGACGAACTAGGCGAAATCGCTGTTTACGATGGTATCAAATCTTTCTATAACATCAAACGATAATTGTAGAAAATAAACGACAGACCGTGAGAAATCACGGTCTGTTTTTTTATGCTAAAATTGTTCACCCGTCATAAGTGACATGAAATGTTTGAAGAAGCGGTTATAGTCAAAATCAATTGCGATTTGATGAACCGGCCAATCAATAAATGGCTTCTGGTTCACTAGAGAGCGAAATTCCCCTATGCTTGCTCCTTGTGCAGAGGATTCTGTCATGACAACAATAGGTGATTTATGATACGTGAACATAGAGTTATCAAATAAAGCGAGTATTGGCATTGTGTCATGGAAGGGGCTCCCCTTTAAATGTGGTAGGGCGTCTTTATAATATCCGTAGTAATAATGATCAAATAACGGTTTGACAAGTGGAGCTTTTCCTTTTGCCTCAATGTATTCTGCCATTTCTGGTGTAATGATGGAGTATTGAGTGACGTTTAATGGGTATATGTACATGTTAACTGCGGATTGAAGGACTATATTAGCAGCAGTAGGATCGCCATAAAAGTTTGCTTCGGAAATAGGGGTAACATTACCAGGATGTAAAAAGGCACCGCCCATTACGTAGTAAGATTTAATTTGTTTCATTAACTGTTTGCACATGATAAACAAAATTGCTAGGGAGGTAAGTCTTCCTAAACTCACAATGATTAATTCATCTTTATACTGTTCAATAAGAGGAATGACTTCAAAAAAATTCTCCATTTCTCCGTTAGTCACATTCACCTTTGGAATAATTGGACCGAGCCCCTGTTTCCCATGTACATCCGTAAAAAACGCAGGTGAGGCACCAGTAAGGGGACGTTCTGAACCACCGAATATCTTGATATTTCTATTCTTTGTTTCGTTATTAAAAAAATGAGCATTTTCTACGGCCGTTTTTTTTGGAACATTGCCGTAATCAGCAACGATACCGACGATTTCTATTTCATCGATAAAGAATGCTAAGAGGAGAGCCATCGTATCATCAATCCCAGGATCACAAAAAATGAGAACTTTTTTGGGCATATGTTCACCACCTATCTTGTTTATCCGGTACAAATCCGCTTGGTGAGGGCTAATAATTAATGGGGATGAGGAAAACCTCAATGATTAAAGTTTCACTTTATATATATGTAAGTTTAAGGATAAAAAGATTATTTTATTGAAATAATAGTCTTTTAAATTCAGAAAATAAAAACTTTTTATATTAGGTCAAGGTTTTTGACGTAATTTTCGTTTAGAAATGCAGTCATATCAAGGTTGTAAGCGTATAACATAGGCTGTTTTTGCTGTCAAGTTGATAAATTGCAGCTTTTTACAATTTATACTATGATAAAGATATTAACAGAAGATCGTATAAACATGAGGGATGATGAACATGAAATTTACAAAGATTCTTGTCCAAATTGCTGCTCTTTACGTGTTTTATATGGTTGGAACTTGGGTGCAAGAAATGTTAAATATTCCGATTCCAGGAAGTTTGATTGGAATGTTCCTCTTACTTGTTTTACTTAGCCTAAAAGTTCTTCCAGTGAAATGGTTCGATTTAGGAGCAGAAACACTCGTTGCTATTATGCCGTTTTTATTAATTCCGCCAACGCTTGGCCTAATGAATTACGGTGCTTTTTTTATGAGTAAAGGAATTTCTCTTTTCATTACAGTTGTAGCGAGTACATTTTTAATTATTATTGTCGCAGGACATACAGGACAATATCTTGCGAATAGGAAGGAAAGAGAGTCGCGATGAGCCAAATATTAATCGGAATCGGTTGGGTTCTTTTTACGGTGCTATTATATCAATTATCTAAAAAAATCTATAAATTATTTCCAACACCATTCACCATTCCAATGCTTGTAGCAACTGGATTAATGGCTTTCCTATTTATCGTGCTTGATATACCATATCAACATTATATGGAAAGTGGTGGTGGCTGGATTGCAAAGCTACTTGGACCCGGTGTTGTAGCATTTGCAATTCCTCTTTATAAACAACGTCATGTTCTGCAAAAATATGTTGTACCGATTGCTGGCGGGGTATTAGTAGGTACAACAGTTGCAATCGCTAGTGATTTTGCGATTGCTTCACTTATGGGAACGGATAAAAGCTTAATCTTATCGTCATTACCAAAATCGGTGACAATGCCAGTTGCGATGAGTGTTTCAGAGCAAGTCGGTGGTGTACCTTCCTTAACAGCAGCTTTCGTTGTTATCGCAGGTATTACTGGAACGATTACAGGACCCCTTTTATTAAAATGGAGCCGTGTTACAAACTCAGTTGGTAAAGGTATCGGATTTGGATGTGCTTCTCATATTATGGGCGTGATGAGAGCGATGAAAAATAACGAACATGAAGGTGTTATTGGATCGGTAACAATGACATTAACAGCAATTTTGACATGTTTACTTGGACCGTTATTTGCGATGATGTTTATGTAATAGAAGAAAAGCGAGAGCGCCTCTATAGCTCTCGCTTTTCTATAGAATTTATGCTACAGTTACAATAACTGAATCTTTGTAGGAGGTACGCCAAGTGCATACGTTATTATCAGTTTTACTTATTATTGTATCGATTTTAATGATTGTTATGGTACTTATGCAATCTAGTAATAGCTCAGGCCTTTCAGGTGCAATTTCAGGCGGTGCGGAGCAATTATTTGGTAAGCAAAAGGCACGTGGAATTGAAGCGGTATTAAACCGTATTACAATTGTTTTAGCTGTATTGTTCTTTGTATTAACAATTGGTGTTACGTACTTCAATTTATAAAATTGAAAGAAGAAGCGTTAGTGAATGGTACTAATGGTTCTTCTTTTTTTGTTTTGCTATTTGAAAGATGTTTCTAATTAGATTATAGAAATACAAATATGGTACACTAGATATAGAAAGAATACGACTAGATTACAGAAGAGAAAGAGGAGAAATACATGATGAAATTAGCATCTCCGAAACCATTTACATTTGAGGGTGGAGACCGCGCTGTTTTATTACTACATGGATTCACAGGGAACTCAGCTGATGTACGTATGTTAGGGCGTTTCTTAGAAAAGAAAGGCTATACTTGTCATGCGCCAATTTATAAAGGGCACGGTGTACCACCAGAAGAGCTTGTTCATACAGGGCCTGAAGATTGGTGGCAAGATGTAACGGAGGCATATCAGCTTTTAAAAGATAAAGGTTTTGAGAAAATTGCAGTTGTTGGATTGTCACTTGGCGGCGTATTTTCTTTAAAATTAGGTTATACAGTACCGGTTTTAGGTGTAGTACCAATGTGTGCACCGATGTATATTAAGAGCGAAGAAACGATGTACCAAGGTATATTGGCATATGCCCGCGAATATAAAAAACGTGAGCAAAAATCACCTGAACAAATTGAACAAGAAATGTTGGAATTCCAAAAGACACCGATGAATACATTAAAAGCATTACAACAATTAATTGCTGACGTACGTAACAATGTGGATATGATTTATGCGCCAACATTTGTTGTACAAGCACGTCATGACGAAATGATTAATACAGATAGTGCTAACATTATTTATAACGGTGTAGAATCTACGTTAAAAGACATTAAATGGTATGAAGACTCTACGCATGTCATTACACTTGATAAACAACGTGACGAGCTACATGAGGATGTATATAACTTCTTGGAGCAACTAGATTGGTAAGATCTAGTTGCCTCTTTTTTTCATAAGGAATTTTTTGTGAAAACTGTAAAAATCATAAGGGGAGTATTGAAGTTTCACTTTATACATCCCCTATCTTTCGGATACACTAAATAATATAAGGTTTTAAAGGAGGTATTTTTGCTTGGAAGAAATCATACAAGAACATATTGATAAGTTGTTATTATTTATGAGAGAAGAAGCGTATAAACCGCTAACGATACAAGAGTTAGAAGAGGCATTTGGGATTGAAGGTTCTGAGGGCTTTAAAGATTTCGTAAAGGCACTTGTAACGATGGAAGAAAAGGGACTTGTTATTCGTACTCGTAGCAACCGTTACGGTCTTCCTGAAAAGATGAATTTAGTAAGAGGTAAGTTAATTGGACATGCACGTGGTTTTGCATTCGTTGTACCAGACGAGAAGAAAACGGGAGACGATGATCTTTTCATCCCGCCTACAGAATTAAACGGTGCACTTCATGGTGATACAGTATTAGCACGCCTTAGTTCTCAATCGAGTGGCTCGCGTCAAGAAGGTTCAATTGTACGCATTTTAGAGCGTGGAACGAAAGAACTAGTTGGTACATATACAGAATCGAAAAACTTTGGATTTGTTATACCTGACAATAAGCGCTGGACGAGTGATATCTTTATCTTGAAAAGCGCATCGATGGGTGCTGTAGAAGGTCATAAAGTAGTTGTGAAAATTACGAGCTATCCAGAGAATCGTTTAAGTGCAGAAGGTGAAGTTATTCAAATTCTAGGTCATAAAAATGATCCAGGAGTAGATATTTTATCTGTCATTCATAAACATCATTTACCTTTAGCATTCCCTGAGGAAGTGATGGAGCATGCAAACCGTGTACCAGAAACGATTTCAGAAGAAGATTTAAAAGATCGCCGCGACCTGCGCGATCAAATGATCGTAACGATTGATGGTGCGGATGCGAAAGACTTAGATGATGCTGTTACAGTAACGAAGCTTGAGAACGGTAACTACAAGCTAGGCGTTCACATTGCGGATGTAAGTCATTACGTTCAAGAAGGCTCTCCAATTGATGTTGAAGCAGCGGAAAGAGCGACGAGTGTATATCTTGTTGACCGTGTAATCCCGATGATTCCGCATCGTCTATCTAACGGTATTTGTTCATTAAATCCGAAAGTAGACCGTCTGACGTTATCTTGTGAAATGGAAATCAACAACTTAGGTGATGTTGTTAAACACGAGATTTTCCAAAGTGTGATTAAAACGACAGAGCGTATGACGTATGCTGACGTAAGAAGCATTTTAGAAGATGAGGACGAAGAGTTAATTAAGCGTTATGAGCCGCTCGTACCGATGTTTAAAGAGATGGGTCAATTGGCACAAATTTTACGTGAAAAACGTATGCGCCGTGGTGCAATTGACTTTGACTTTAAAGAAGCGAAAGTATTAGTGGATGAAGAAGGAAAACCGACTGATGTTGTTATGCGTGATCGTTCTGTTTCAGAGAAGTTAATTGAAGAATTTATGCTTGTTGCGAATGAAACAGTAGCAGAGCACTTCCACTGGATGAACGTACCGTTTATGTACCGTGTCCATGAAGATCCGAAAGAAGATAAGCTTGAGCGTTTCTTCGAGTTTGTAACGAATTTCGGATATGCGGTAAAAGGACGTGCGAATGAAGTGCACCCTCGTGCGCTGCAACAAATTCTTGAAATGGTTCAAGGACAGCCAGAAGAAGTAGTTATTTCAACAGTTATGCTTCGTTCTATGAAGCAAGCTCGTTACGATGCGGATAGTTTAGGACATTTCGGTTTATCAACTGAGTTCTACACACATTTCACATCACCAATTCGTCGTTACCCAGATACAATCGTTCATAGATTAATTCGTGAATACATTATTAATGGTAAAGTCGACAACGAAACGCAAGCAAAATGGCGTGAAAAATTACCTGAGATTGCAGAGCACTCTTCTAATATGGAACGCCGTGCTGTTGAAGCAGAGCGTGAAACAGATGAGATGAAAAAAGCAGAGTATATGGTTGATAAGATCGGTGAAGAGTATGACGGTATGATTAGTTCTGTAACAAACTTCGGTTTATTCGTAGAGCTTCCAAATACAATTGAAGGTCTTGTACACGTTAGCTACTTAACGGATGATTACTACCGTTATGACGAGCAACATTTCGCTATGATCGGAGAACGTACAGGAAACGTATTCCGCATCGGTGATGAAATTACAATTCGCGTTATTAACGTAAACAAAGACGAGCGTGCAATCGACTTTGAAATCGTTGGCATGAAAGGCACACCTCGCCGTAAGTTCAAAGATCGTCCAGTCGTTATCGAACAGCCAAGAACAGGCAGAAAGAAACGCGGTGGACGTAGCGAGCGCAGTAATGAGCGCGGCGGTGAACGTGGCACAGGTAGAAAATTTGACCGTGGTGGCAAAGGAAAAGGAAGAGGATCCGCATCTGCATCCGCTTCTGCTAGCCAGCCAGGAAAAAAAGATGGTAACGGTAAGAAGAAAAAAGCATTCTTCGAAAACGTACCAGGATTCAAGAAGAAAAAGAAAAAGCGTAAGTAAGAAAAGAGTGGCTTCGCTTTGATGAAAAGCGGGGCCGTTTTCTTTTTTCTTCGTGGCTTGAGAGCGAGCCACTTTCGCTTTTTAATGGAATCCAGCTACAGTGGCTAGAATGTTCGGCGGCTTCACTTCTTCCCGAGAGGCAAAGAGCGCCTCAAGGTCAGAAGCTCCATCCACCTCACATTCTGAGCGAGCCACTTTCGCTTTTAATGGAATCCAGCTACAGTGGCTAGAATCTGTTGGCCATTTCACTCCCTCGGCCGAAGCAAAAAGCGCTTCTCTGTCGGGAGTTCCAATGTCCAAAGATTCTGAGCGAGCCACTTTCGCTTTTTATTAACATTTGTTACAATAGTAAAAATAGAGGAGGGACGTTATATGCCAAAGGGTACAGGTAAGGTTATTGCACAGAATAAAAAAGCATTTCATGATTATTTCATCGAAGAAACATACGAAGCAGGGCTTGTCCTTCAAGGAACGGAAATTAAGTCGATTCGCGCTGGACGCGTAAACTTGAAAGATGCGTTTGCACGTGTACATAATGGTGAAGTATGGGTTCATAATATGCACATTAATACGTACGAACAAGGGAATCGTTTCAACCATGATCCACTTCGTACGAGAAAATTACTTCTGCATAAAAAAGAAATTGATAAACTAGCGGGCGCTGCGAAAGAAACAGGTTACGCATTAGTTCCACTTAGAATTTATTTGAAAAATGGATTTGCAAAGATGGCACTTGGTTTAGCAAAAGGTAAGAAACAATACGATAAACGTCACGATTTAAAAGAGAAAGAAGCTAAACGTGAAATTGCCCGCGCGTTCCGTGATCGCCAAAAGATGTAATACAGATATTTACATTTGTAAAATGGAACTCGTATGTTATAATAACTTATGTAAGGTTGTTGCACATTGAAAAACAGCTCTTAGTAGCTATCACGATATTTTCTTCGTATGCTCCATTTTTATCATGGGGACGTTACGGATTCGACAGGGATAGTTCGAGCTTAGGTTGCGAGTCGAGGGGATCGGCCTCGTTAAAACGTCAAAGCCTATAATTGGCAAACAAAACAATCTTTCTTTAGCTGCTTAATTGCACTAAAGGTTCCTCCCTCCATCGTCCATGTGGTAGGGTAAGGGACTCAAACTAAGTGGACTACGCCGGAGTTCGCCGTCTGAGGACAAAGGAAGAGAACAACCAGACTAGCAACTTGGAAGCCTGTCGATAGGCCGAAGAGTTCGCGAAATGCTAATATATCGACTACACTCGTAGAAGCTTAAGTGCCGATATTTTTGGACGTGGGTTCGACTCCCACCGTCTCCACCAATACATATTTGGTGGTTTTTTATTTTGTATAATATGAACCATAATTTTGCCAGGTTGGTGAGGTTATGGTTCTTTTTGTTTGTGGTTTTATAGAATGCTGAAGTTGATGGGACGGTATCCCTGAAAGAGAGAATAAAAAATGGTTATTGATGATAAGCGGGTAGATACTATAGCAGATTGTAAACGCTCAATTGTTAAGTAGTTATTATTTTTTTACTTTATTCGAATCTTCATATGTTTTGTGTTTTTATCCATACCTATTGTAAGATTATATAGAGTTCTCCTAATAAACTGTTTTAATGGATTATTTAGGGGTTTTAAATTTATAAATCTTAAATTATTTTTTCGGGATAATTTTTTTATCTAAATAATTTATATTGAAGTAGAGGTGAACCATCGGTGAAGCAGGTGTTGGTGATTAAAAATGAACGGTCTTCAGCAAAGAAAATCGTAAGCGGTTTAACGCAAGAGGGCCATTTCATTTTAAAACTTCACAATGAAAACCAAGGTTTAAATATAGCATATGAGCAAGATTGGGATATTATCATATTGGATTGGGATTCATTAAGTATATCGGGACCAGAAATTTGTAGACAAATACGACTTGTTAAAACGACACCAATCATTATTGTGACCAACAATATTTCTAGCGAGGATTGCATAGCAGGGTTACAAGCAGGAGCAGATGATTATATTAGAAAACCATTTGTGAAGGAAGAATTAGTAGCGAGAGTTCAAGCTATTTTAAGAAGAAGTGACTATAACCAGCAAAATGAGACAAACTTTTTTCAGTTTAAAGATCTCTTTGTTGATGCATCTAGCAATATTGTGAAAAAAGGTGGCAAAAATCTCTCGCTTACGAAGCGCGAGTACGATTTACTTGTATTTTTAATTAAGAATAAAAATACGATATTAAGCCGTGAAATGCTTTTGAATCAAGTTTGGGGATATGACGTAGTAGTAAATCCGAATGTAGTAGACTTATATATTGGGTATGTAAGAAAAAAGCTAAAGTGCGAGAAGAAAGATAGATATATTCAAACGATACATGGCAGAGGCTATTCAATGGTTGAATGATAAAAATAAGATAATAAAGTAGTTTCTGTGAAATATTAGCTATTACTGCGCGTATTTTGTAAGGGAAGGTCTCTGTCCCGTATTTGTTGAGAAAGTATTTAATGAAGGTTAATCAACAGTCCTGACCGCACATATTACTTTTTATGCTTGATTTTATGAATTCATACGATTCACAAGATTTTCACAGAATTAATGACTATACTAATTAACAGGATGTTCAAATGAAAATGATTATCAATAGCGATTCAATTGAATAAAAGTTACCTTCTAATTCAATCTATGGATGTCATCATTTTCGAAATAAATCACACTATAAGGAGTATACATATGAAAAAATCTATGCTTTTAAAATTAGTGAGTATTCTAGCAATTTTCACTTTAATGTTAGTGGCTTGCTCAGATTCAAGTAAAGAAACTTCGAAGGCTAATAATAAAGATAATGGTAGTGATAAGCCAAAAACGGTTGAAATCACTGATGCTCATGGAACTGTTAAAGTACCTGTAAACCCAAAGAATGTAGTTGCTTTGGATAACAGAACTTTTGAAACTTTATCTGATTGGGGAATTAAATTAGCGGCTGCTCCAAAGGATATCATGCCTGCTGATTCAGCATATAAAAAGGATGAAAAAGTTCAAAATATTGGGAATCACCGTGAACCAAATCTAGAAATTATTGCAGCGGCAAACCCTGATCTTGTAATCGTTGGTCAAAGATTTGCTGATCATTATGAAGAAATCAAAAAATTAGTGCCAAATGCAGCTGTTATTGATCTTAATTTTGATGTTTCTGAGAAGGCTACTAAGCCTGGAGAAAACTTAGTAAAAGGACTTAAAGATTCTACAACTACTTTAGGTAAAATCTTTGCTAAAGATAAAGAAGCTAAACAATTAGTAGCTGATTTCGATAAATCTATTGAAAAGGCAAAATCTGCTTATAACGGAAAAGATAAAGTTATGAGTGTTATCGTTACTGGTGGAAATATTGGCTTTGCTGCGCCGCACTCTGGTCGCGTTTGGGGACCTATGTATGACATTTTCGGTTGGACTCCAGCATTAGAAGTTTCGAATTCTACTGCAGGTCATAAAGGTGATGACGTTTCTGTTGAAGCTATTGCACAAACAAATCCTGATTGGCTTTTCGTATTAGATCGTGATGCTGCAACATCTGATGCAGCTAAGTCAACACCTGCTAAGGATGTTATTTCTAAATCACCTGCTCTTCAAAACACAACTGCTGTTTCTAAAAAACAAGTTATTTATGCACCAGAAGATACTTACACAAATGAATCAATTCAAACTTATATAGAGTTATTTGGAAATATGGCAAAAACTTTAGCTAAGTAGTGTAAAGGGGTACGAAACAGTGTCAAAAAATATGATTTCTAGGGTTGAGAATATTTCTCAACCCCAGTTTTATAATCAAAATAAAATATGGACAAAACCTTTTATAATAGCAGTTATAGTTGTTATAATTTTAGGGATTATATCACTGTTTACTGGAGTTTATGATATACGTGGACAAGAGGACGGAATGGAGATGTTTTTCATCACTCGTGTTCCAAGAACGTTTGCATTAATGCTTACTGGAGCTGCGATGGCGATGGCAGGGCTCGTCATGCAACTTATTACACAGAATCGCTTTGTTGAACCTACTACAACGGGGACTATTGAATGGTCAGGCTTAGGCCTGCTTTTTGTGTATTTATTATTTCCTGCCCCGACTTTAGTTCAAAGAATGACTGGTGCAATCATTTTTTCTTTTATAGGAACTATGATTTTCTTTCTATTTTTAAGAAGAGTTAAGCTTCGTTCGTCTTTAATTGTTCCGATTATTGGATTGATGCTTGGAGCAGTAATTTCTGCAGTGTCTACTTTTTTAGGACTCCTTTTTCAAAAGACGCAAAGTATTGAAACTTGGTTTGTCGGTTCATTTGCTAACATTCAGGTGGGAAGATATGAATATTTATGGCTGATTGTTATCATTACTTTTCTTATTTTTATGTATGCTAATAGATTGACTTTAGCTGGACTAGGAGAAGATGTCGCAACAAGTCTTGGAGTTAATTACAATAGAATTGTTCTTTTTGGGACTGCTCTTATCTCTGTTGCAGTTGGAATTGTTGCAGCTGTTATTGGACACTTACCTTTCTTAGGATTAATTGTGCCAAATATCGTTTCAATGTTTAGAGGTGATGATCTTAGGAGTAATTTACCTTGGGTTTGTGTGATCGGAATGGGATCAATAACTGCCTGTGACATCATTTCTCGAACAATTATACAGCCTTTTGAATTACCTGTTTCTTTAATACTTGCAACAGTGGGAGCAGTCGTGTTTATTACTATTTTATTGAGAAAAAGAAAACCAAGGAGGCTACGATGATCACATTAGAATATAGAAAAAAAGAAAATGTCGAGATCGATTCTAGCCTTCATAATGAAAGTAGATCAGCTAGCGCTTTTCGGTCTAAGAAGGAAGCAAGACGTTATTGGATTTTACTGATAACATTGATTGCTTTAGGTCTTCTTTCTTCATATGGACTTTTAGTTTATAACAATCCAGTTCCGATAGATTCACCTTCTTTTATCCCAGTCGTTAAGAGAAGGATAGTAGCTATTGTTGCAATGATTATTGCTGCGGTTTGCCATAGCTTGTCGACAGTTGCTTTCCAATCTATTACGAATAATAAAATTATTACTCCTTCACTTTTAGGTTTCGAATCACTTTATTCAGCAATTCAAACGAGTACAGTATTCTTCTTTGGTGCTAGTGCGTTAATAAATTTTAATGGAATTGGATCATTTTTATTCCAAGTTGTTGTTATGGTCTTCATGAGTTTAATACTTTATGGATGGTTACTTTCCGGTAAATACGGGAATTTACAACTTATGCTTTTAGTTGGAATTATTATTGGTACCGGGCTAAATTCTGTGTCAACTTTCATGAGAAAACTACTTGCGCCTTCAGAATTTGATATTTTACAAGCAAGATTATTTGGTTCTGTTAATCATGCAGATCCTGCATATTTTCCTATTGTAATTCCTATGATCATAATTGTAGCGGTATTAATTTTTGCTCATTCTAAGAATTTGAATGTTTTGTCACTAGGAAAAGATGTTGCTACTTCTTTTGGAGTTAAATATCAACCTAGTGTAATTTATACGCTTGTATTAGTAGCTATTTTGATGTCTATTTCAACAGCTCTAATTGGGCCACTTACTTTCTACGGCTTTTTAGTAGCAACTTTGAGTTATCAGGCAGCGGCAACTTATGATCATAGATATATTTTTCCGATGGCTTTTGCTATAGGATTTTTAATAATGACGAGCGCATACTTTTTAATGTATCATGTATTCCATGCTCAAGGTGTAGTTTCAGTTATTATTGAATTATTTGGTGGAATTATATTCTTAACTATAGTTTTAAGGAAGAGGGCTTTATGATAAAAATTGATAATGTTAAAAAGTTCTATACTGATAAGGTAAAAATAGGACCTTTGGATATTGAAATACCAAAAGCAGGCTTTACTTCTTTAATTGGACCAAATGGCGCTGGAAAGTCCACGACACTTTTGATGATTGGCAGACTTTTAGATATGGATGAAGGCCAAATTCAGGTAGCAAATATGGATGTTTCTGAATCCAAATCAAAAGACTTAGCAAAAGTTTTGACTATATTGCGACAAGAAAATCATTTTGTAACTAGGCTTACAGTTAGACAATTAGTTGGATTTGGGCGCTTTCCTTATTCAAAGGGAAGATTGACTAAAGAAGATGAGGTTATCATTTCTAAATATATCGATTTCTTAGATTTAACTAGTTTAGAGAATAGATATTTAGATGAGCTTTCTGGTGGTCAAAGACAAAGGGCATATGTAGCGATGGTATTGTGCCAAGAGACGGAATATGTACTTTTGGACGAACCTTTGAACAACCTTGATGTTGCTCGTTCTGTTCAAATGATGGAGCATTTAAGACGTGCAGCTAATGAATTTGGACGAACAATTTTGACTGTTATGCATGACATAAATTTTGCAGCTAAATACTCGGATAAAATTTGTGCTATGAAAGATGGACAAATTGCTGCTTTTGGAACAGTAGAAGAGGTTATGGACTCAACACTTTTGACAGATATTTTTGAAACAAAAATAGAGATTATTAATGGTCCTTATGGGCCGATCGCTGTTTATTAGTTATAAAATGTGAAAAAATACTGTAGCTTGCGTAGATTATGCAAGCTACTCTAGGTGAAGTTGCTGTCTGTATTTTATAGGCAGCGGCTTTTTTATGTGACTACTCATAAAATGCAAAAGAATGCTTCACCTTTTCAAATATGTACTAAACGAAAAAAATATCCCTGTATAACTTTTTAAAAGAATTCAGCTTGTTTTTTGATATGTAATATTGCATATCAGAGTGTATTGATAAAAGTGTAAGGGGTCACTATAATGAGGGCATAAAGATAAATCACATTTTCGTAGCAATAAAAAGGAGGAAATAATATGGAAATCGCAATGGCAGTTTTAAAATTTGTAGGTGGCGTAATCCCGTTAATTCAAGAACTTTTAAAAGCATTTATGTAAGTTTATTAGTTAGCTATCATTTATCAATCATTATCATATTTTACTAAAAAAAGAACGGGGTGATTTTTCTGAATATTAAGAAAAACACTAAAAGAAGAAAGTTCCTTGCATGTTTATTAGTTAGTCTATGCACTATTAATTATTCATCTATTTCCTTCGCAGAAACACAAGCAAGTAATGCAACTGATGTAACCAAAAATGCTAGTGGCATTGATACTGGTATAGCAAATCTTAAATATAATAATCAAGAGGTTTTAGCTGTAAATGGTGATAAAGTAGAAAGTTTTGTTCCGAAAGAAAGTATCAATTCAAATGGTAAATTTGTAGTAGTGGAACGCGAGAAAAAATCACTTACAACGTCACCAGTCGATATTTCAATTATTGATTCTGTAGTGAATCGCACGTATCCAGGAGCTGTACAACTTGCAAATAAAGCTTTTGCAGACAATCAACCAAGTTTATTAGTGGCTAAGAGAAAGCCTTTGAATATTAGTATAGACTTACCGGGCATGAGAAAAGAAAATACAATCACTGTCCAAAATCCGACATATGGTAATGTAGCTGGAGCAGTAGACGATTTAGTATCTACTTGGAATGAAAAGTATTCTACAACACATACGTTACCTGCAAGAATGCAGTATACGGAATCTATGGTTTATAGTAAATCACAAATAGCAAGTGCTCTTAATGTTAACGCTAAATATCTTGATAACAGTCTAAACATTGATTTTAATGCGGTTGCAAATGGAGAGAAAAAAGTGATGGTAGCGGCGTATAAGCAAATATTTTATACGGTAAGTGCTGAACTACCTAACAATCCATCCGACCTTTTTGATAATAGCGTTACTTTTGACGAGTTAACTCGAAAAGGCGTAAGTAATTCGGCTCCACCTGTTATGGTTTCAAATGTAGCTTATGGTAGAACGATTTATGTAAAATTAGAAACAACATCTAAGAGCAAAGATGTACAAGCTGCTTTTAAAGCCTTACTTAAGAATAACAGCGTTGAAACAAGTGGACAGTATAAAGATATTTTTGAAGAAAGTACCTTTACTGCTGTAGTATTAGGCGGAGATGCGAAAGAGCATAACAAGGTTGTTACTAAAGATTTCAATGAAATCCGAAATATCATTAAAGATAATGCTGAATTAAGTCTTAAAAATCCAGCATACCCAATTTCATATACAAGCACTTTCTTAAAAGGTAATGCAACTGCTGCTGTTCATAACAATACAGATTATATTGAGACGACAACTACAGAATATTCAAGTGCTAAAATGACACTTGATCATTACGGTGCTTACGTTGCTCAATTTGATGTATCTTGGGATGAATTCACATTTGACCAAAAGGGTAACGAAGTACTAACACATAAAACGTGGGATGGTAGCGGAAAAGACAAAACGGCTCATTACTCTACAGTTATCCCTCTTCCACCGAACTCAAAAAATATAAAAATTGTAGCAAGAGAATGTACAGGTCTTGCATGGGAATGGTGGAGAACAATTATTAATGAACAAAATGTTCCATTAACAAATGAAATAAAAGTTTCAATTGGAGGAACAACATTATACCCAACAGCTAGTATTAGTCATTAAGTATAAAACAAGCGTCCTATAAGTAGGGCGCTTTTTACTTGGTCACAAATTTTATTTTGTATCGGTATGTTTTTAAGTTTTGTAAATCATCAACTATAAGGTGGGAATATTGTGCAGACGAAAAGCTACATGTTTTTCGTCTTTTCGTTCTCCTGCTTAATAAGAAAGATCCTGTAACTCAGTACAGGATCTTTAATCAAACGTTTTTAAAAGCTAAATTGTGGTTTCATATCACCTTTATAAGGTTCATGTTCAACGAATATAGTTATATCGTTACCAGCTTGGTCTTTACCAGTTCTTTTATACGTAAATTTATTTTTATTTAGTTCAGTAAGTTCAAGAGCAGCACCGTATTTGTTATTTCCAATTGAAACATGGGCTCTTATTTTATTTTCGTGTACAACATCGAAGTAGCCATAATCACCGCGGCTTTGACCTGTTTCGCTATTGAAGAACTCATATTTATTAGATTTGTCATCAAATTTTGCTAGACTTATAAAATTCGAATTAAACTGTGTTACATCGTTACCAGTTTCGTCTAATACCTTTGTTCCGTGCCAAAGGGTACCGCCTAAAATTTTATCTCCATCAACGTTTTTAACAATATCTCCTGTAGTCGTGTTCAGCTGCTTGTCCGGATCAGTGAAAGAAAGTTCTTTTTCTTTATATGGAACATGTTCAACGAAAACTTCTACATCTTTACCGTTAGCGTCTTTCCCCATTCGTTTATAAGTAAATACATTTTTATTTAGTTTTGTCATGTCAACGACAGCTTGATACTTCATTGATTCTGAAATTAATATTCTTTTTTTTCCATCATTTGTGATAAAGAAAGTTCCTTTATCGCCACGACTTGCACCTGTTTTAGCATCAAAAAATTCATATCTGCCTGACTTCGCATCATATTTTGCAAGACCGATGAAGTTTGCATTCTCTTTTGTTAAGTCATTCTTATCTTTGTCATACACTCGTGTACCTTGCCAATTTGTCTCGCTAAGAATATTAGCCATTTTTTGCCCTTTAGTTAATTTATTTTCCTTTTTTGTTTCTTTAGCAACTTGTTCTTGCTTTTGTTTCCCATGATTTTCTTCAGCTTTAGTACCAGCACACCCTGTTAATGCTAATGTGAATCCGAGCAGTATGGATGATAGTGTTTTTGTTTTTTTGTTCATGTTTTATCGTCTCCTTATTTTATGATTTCAAGTAGTACGGTTAGCGATTATAGTAGCAGTGCATCATATATAAACTTAATTGCTACGTTTCTTATGTTAATCCCCGACTATAAACTGCCTCTAAATAAAACATTAAAAAAAGATAAACTAATTCCTAAATTTTTTTCATACTTATAAAAAGGTTTTTTACATGGGGGGAATGTAAATTTCTTATTTTGAAACTGGCGTAATCACATTGGGGTATACACATTATGCTTACATTGCGATTTTAGATGTGATGTTATACTGTGTATAAGATTTTATGTGTGTATGTTGTGTCGGTTTTTGTCGGTAAGTCGATATATTTCGAAAATCGCTGATATATTTGGAGTTGCGCCGATATATTTCGAAAATCGCCGATATATTTGGAGTTGCGCTGATATATTTGAAAAATCGCTGATATATTTTGGAGGGGGATAAAAATGATTGTGAAAGAGCGGAAAATGCCCGTATATTTGCTGCAATTAGAAGCTTTACTTAGAAGATTGCCTGCTCATCATCCAAAAAGGAATGTGGTGGTTGAAAGTCTAGCGAAATTTATGGCTGGCTATAAAGGAGAGCAGGCGATTGAGTATCCACTTAGTTTTTTACCCGAAACAGAATACAGTATTTTACATGATATTAGGTTATTTGATCAAAAACATTATTTCCAAATTGATACCCTCATAGTTTCATCTTATTTTCTTCTTTTTCTTGAAATAAAAAATATTATTGGTACATTAATTTTTGATACAAAGTTCAATCAACTTATTCGAATAGTAGATGGTAATACGGAAGAAGGATTCCCAGATCCGCTTTTACAACTGAAACGGCAAGAGATGCAACTGAGAAAATGGCTGAATCTACATGATTTACATAATATTCCGATTGAAGCCCTCGTTGTAATTAGTTCCCCTCGTACAATTATTAAAACTTCAGATGAAATACTGTCTAGTAAAATTATCCACAGTGCAAATTTACCTAATAGAATAAAACAGATTAAAAATCAATATAAAGAAAAAGTGATTGATAATATAAATGGACTTATAGGCCAGATTATGAATGAGCACATTCCGCAACGTCAAAATGTTCTTGCACAATATAAAATTAAAAAAGAGGAATTGCTAAAGGGTGTACAGTGTGAGGAATGTTTTACAATGGCAATGTTAAAAGAAAGACAGGGATGGCGTTGTTCAAATTGCAATAGTATGTCTAAACATGCTCATTTACGTGCTGTACAAGATTACACACTTCTGTTTAGTGTGATAACTACTAATAGCGAATTGAGGGAATTTCTTAATATGGAATCTAGTTCTGCGGTTAAAAGACTCCTCCAAACAATGAACATCACCTTCACTGGCAATAACAAAGGACGAATATATGATTTAACTTCTTTCCAATCGTAATTTTGCTATAATAAATAAGTACTTATACGAAGGGGAGTCTAAAGAGAGTATGAAGTCATTTAATATCGATCATGTTATAGCTAGTGTTTTGCAATGGATATTAAATATAGCCTTAATTATATTATCCATTGTGTTATCAATTTTCTTAGTGAATGAGACAATTACGTTCGTGCAGTATATTTTTTCGGCAAAAGAGTATACGTCTTATAAATTGGTTGAAAGTATCATCGTCTATTTCTTATACTTCGAGTTCATTGCATTAATTATTAAGTATTTTAAATCGAACTATCATTTCCCGTTACGCTATTTTATTTATATCGGAATTACGGCCTTAATTCGATTAATTATTGTGTCTCATGAGGAACCGATGGAGACGTTATTATACGCAGGAGCAATTCTTGTTTTAGTTATTGCTTTATACATATCAAATATGAGAGATTTGAGAAAAGAGTAGTAGTGCAGACATAAGTCAGCACTACTTTTTTACATCTTGACCTTCAAGTTGCTTGAAAGTTTACAATGAAATTAGGGCGTTTGAAATCGAAAAAAATTGAGAAATTAAGTGAAGAGGTTTCTTTTACTTGGAGGTTATAGGAATGAATCAGGAATTGAAGTTACGTCCATTAGAACGAGAAGATTTAAAGTTTGTACACGAACTGAATAATAATGCGCATATTATGTCGTATTGGTTTGAAGAGCCGTATGAGGCATTTGTGGAGCTGCAAGACTTATATGATAAACATATACATGATCAAAGCGAACGCCGATTTATCGTTGAGAAAGACAATGAAATGGTTGGATTAGTTGAGTTAGTAGAAATCGATTATATTCACCGTAGAACAGAATTCCAAATCATTATTGATCCGAATTATCAAGGATATGGTTATGCAGTGGATGCGACGCGTTTAGCGATGGATTACGCTTTTTCCGTACTAAATATGCATAAGATTTATTTAGTTGTGGATAAGGAAAATGAAAAGGCGGTACATGTTTATAAAAAAGTTGGGTTTATGGTAGAAGGTGAGCTTATCGATGAGTTTTTCGTTGATGGTAACTATCATAATGCGATAAGAATGTGTATGTTTCAGAAGCAATATTTTGAAAACAAGTAGTTGAAAGATTCGGAAGTAATGTTGACGCTTCGTAAAACCGTATGCTAAAATCCTTTTTAAGTATTAAGGAAGGTGCATAATATGCTTTATATAAAATTTGTAAAACTCATCAGAAAACTTTGCTCCGCACAAATGTATACGGTGAAGCGTTGTACGGAGCTTAATCAAGGGGCATAAATCCCCTATATTCATCGGCTGAATAACTTTTCTAAAAAAGTATAGTTTATCTATGCTTATTTCGTTATGGTTTTTCAGCTGGTGTATAAAATAGATTAAGGGGCCATAGACAATGCTTTGTCTATGGCCCTTTGTGTATATTATTCCGATGAGTCTTTACTATAAATTGGAGTAGTATAGGAAAAACCACGAAGCAGAGGGCTAGTGTCGAATGACGCTATCTCTCTGCTTTTTTTAATTTCAGGAAAAGAGGAATAAAAATGAGTTTACTTAAAGTTGAAAGTTTATCACATAGTTTTATAGATAAAGTATTATATGAAAATGCTTCTTTTGATTTGCATAAAGGGGAGCATATGGGAATTGTTGGACAGAATGGTGCAGGAAAAAGCACATTAATGAAAATATTGGTGGGGGAAATTATTCCTGATAAGGGAGACATAAAGTGGCAACCTAATATTCAAATTGGACATCTTGATCAATACGCAGAAATTGATGAGGGTTACACCATTTCACAATATTTAAAGAGAGCCTTTTATGATTTGTATGAAATGGAAAAGAGAATGAACAAGTTATATGAAGAAAGTGCGATGACTGGAGATGAAAATCAACTATTGAAAGCGGCAGAAATTCAAGGACTGCTCGAGGCTCGTGATTTTTATTCAGTAGATAGTATTACGAATAAGGTGGCAGCCGGTTTAGGTATTGATGTGATTGGGATAAATCGTGTGATTGGTGAATTAAGCGGAGGGCAGCGTGCAAAGGTAATTTTAGCGAAGCTCTTATTAGAAGAGCCTAATATTTTATTGCTAGATGAACCGACGAATTTTCTCGATAAGGAGCATGTGGAGTGGCTTGCTAATTATTTAATGAATTTTGAAGGAGCGTTTATTGTCGTATCACATGATTTTGATTTTCTGGAAAAGGTAACTTCTTGCATATGTGATGTAGAGTTCGGAACAGTTAAGAAGTATTACGGCAAATACTCAGATTTTGTAAGACAAAAGGAGCATTTGCGAAAAGATTATATTCGCCAATATTATGCACAGCAAAAGAAAATTGAAAAAACGGAAGAGTATATTCGTAGAAATATTGCTGGGGTGAATTCAAAAATAGCGCAAGGTCGTAGAAAACAATTACAGCGTATGGAAAGAATTGCGCCACCAAGTTTTACTCATAAACCGTCTATTCATTTTCAGGAACTTCCCATTTCAGTTCAGACAGTTCTTGAAGTAAATAATCTTGAAGTTGGTTACGACTTCGCTCTCTTACCAAAGTTGAATTTTTCAGTAATGGGTGGGCAAAAACTTGTCATTACAGGTTTCAATGGAGTAGGGAAATCTACTTTATTAAAAACAATCGTTGGAAATATTGCTAGTATTTCTGGAGAGTTTCACTTTTCAGAGCAAATAAAGATTGGATATTATGAGCAAGATTTAAATTGGGGCAATGATTCTTTAACGCCGCTTCAAATTATTTCAGAACAGTTTCCTAAACTGAATATGAAGGAAATACGTCATCATTTAGCTGCGTGTGGAGTGAAGGATACGCACGTTTCGCAAGAAATTCGTACGTTAAGTGGTGGTGAACAATCGAAGGTGAAACTGTGTGGATTATTACTATCACCTTGTAACTTCTTAATTTTAGATGAGCCGACAAATCATTTGGATGCAGAAGCGAAGGAAGCTTTGCAAAAGGCGTTAATTAAGTTTAAGGGCAGTATTATACTCGTATCTCACGAAGCAAGTTTTTATCTTGATTGGGCAGATAGCATCTTTCATATAGAGACGGGATTAGTTAAGGGGGTGTGAAACATATGAGTGAAAACAATTGGAAAACGAAAATTATATTATTTTTGACCGCTCAAACTATTTCGTTGTTCGGTTCCTCTCTCGTGCAATACGCGATTATATGGTATATCACCCTTACAACATCATCAGGAGTGATGTTGACTATTTCAACTGTTTGCGGTTTTCTACCACAAATTGCGATATCTTTGTTTGCAGGTGTTTGGATTGATCGTTATGACCGTAAAAAGATGATTATGTTATCGGACGGGATTATAGCGATTGCGACGTTAGTTTTAGCAATTTTATTTTTAACAGGATATAAAAGTATTTGGTTACTTTTTATTGTGTTACTCATTCGTTCAGCTGGAACAGGAGTACAAACGCCAGCTGTGAATGCATTAATTCCGCAAATCGTTCCGAAAGAGTATCTTATGAAAGTAAATGGAATAAATAGCAGTATTACATCTTTAATTATGTTTCTTTCTCCAGCAGCAAGTGCTACGATTCTTTCTATTGCCAGCATTGAAACAACATTTTTTATTGATGTTATTACGGCTATGATTGGAATTGGTATTATGTTTATCATTCAGGTGGAAGGACATGTGAATGTAGAGAGTAAGCAAAAATCTAATCTACAAGGAATTAAAGAAGGGTTCTCTTATTTAAAAGAAAATGTATTTATTAAAAGGCTAATCGTTTTATTAATTATCGTCATGATTTTAATAAGTCCAGCTGCTTTTTTAACACCTTTAATGGTAAATCGTTCTTTCGGGGCCGAAATGTGGAGACTTACTGCTAGTGAGATGACCTTTAGTGCGGGTGCGGCAGCTGGTGGCGTATTGATTGCAGCGTGGGGTGGTTTTCGTAATCGTATGCATACAACAGCGCTAGCTTGTGCATTATATGGACTGCTTATGATTGGACTCGGAATAGCACCGATATTTATTATGTATTTAGTCTTTAATTTTTTAATTGGTATAACAATGCCGTGCTTCAATACACCAGTTACTGTGTTATTGCAGGAGAAAGTAGAACCATCAATGCACGGACGGATGTTTAGCCTTGTACAAATTGCGAATTCATGCGCGCTTCCTTTAGGAATGATAATATTTGGTCCGTTGTCGGATATGTTTAGTGTAGAGATTTTGTTAATTTATGCTGGGATATTCGTGCTATTTTGCGCAATGTATATTGTATTAAGCAAGAGGTTTGAAGTGTAAATATTTATAATTTAGAAGGTTTGCGAAGTGATTTAAGATGCTTTGCAAACCTTTTTGTTGTTTGTTTAGTCAATAATTATTTATTGTTTAACGATAAATAATTATTGACTGTTAATTCTTTTTTAGATAATATGATGGTAAGAATCTAAGGGGAATTACATAAGTAGAGGAGAATGTGAAATGAAAAATAAATACGTAGTAGCTATTTCTTTCATGATTTTAGCGATTATTTCTTTAACGATACATGCTTCAAACAGTAAAGTAGGAGCGGATGGATTTCTTGAAGAACCTTTCTTTTTCCTAGTACCGATAAGTTATATATTGTTCCTTAGTGGTATTGGTATATTGCTATTTGGATTTATTACTTCAAAGCTGAAAAAGGGCAATAGATAGGGACAAAACACTCACTATGAAATAGAAACATACCATGTGGAAGAAAAAGAATAAGTGAGATGAATCATGATGAATCATTATTTTTATAATGGTAGACAAGTAGGAGCTGCTATTACGCTGGCTGGGGCACAAGGGACAATTCATGCTGTGAATCAAGCTATTCAAATGCAGCAACAAGCATATTTTGCACAAATGATGCAAAGTCAGTATATGCCGTATTCACAACTTCCGATGCAAATTGTACATTACGATGTACATCCAGCTGGTTTATTTTCCATTCCATATGGCGGGACATATTTCTTATGAAAGAAAGCGACTCAATAGAGTCGCTTTTTTTATATTCCGCCTAGCTTCATTCCAAGGAAGGCGAAGAGGATACCAATTATGTAAGTAGCACTTAAATATAAAAGGAAGATGTATAGCTTTTTACGATTGAGAAGCTGAACGGATTCTAATTTAAACGTAGAAAATGTAGTGAATGCGCCCATAAATCCAGTACCTAATAATAGTTGCCAGCCTGTAGTAACTCCGTTGCCGATTATATATCCAAGTAAAAATGCTCCTGTTATATTAATAAGGAATGTAGCAATTGGAAATTGTGTTTTATTTCTTTTCTTAAACCAATTGCTAATTGCAAATCGTGTAATCGCACCGAAAAATCCTCCTGTTGCGACTAATAAGGCTTCTATCATGAGTAATCACCTTCCGTAAGAGACTTCTTAATTAAGAAATCTCCAAGTGTATAGCCAAGACCAGACATAATGAGGCCACCAAGTATGCTGCATGATACATATAAGAAGGCTATGCTCCACTCAGAATGATTGATCAATTGCACAGTTTCTACACTAAATGTTGAAAAAGTCGTAAAGGAACCGATGAATCCAGTTCCGATGCCTGTGATAACCTCTGAAGGTAAGATGTTTAGCCGAGCGATATAAGTAGTTAGCCACGCTAAGAAAAAGCAACCGATTAAGTTAATGAGTAATGTTGCCAATGGAAATGAATGATGCCAAAATGTGTTGATATTAAGACCTAAATAATAACGAGAAAGAGCTCCTAATATACCAGCAATGCCAACGATAATATAAATCAATTTTCTCACCTCTTTAAATAGCTTGCTCAAAAAAATAGACTCCTACCAGTATCCATACTGGTAGGAGTCATTAGCTAAGCAGCGTTTATGGCGAACTCCATCGCCTATGATTATTACATATAGTGTACTAAATATACCGTTTAATTTCCAGTGAGGAGGAGGGTGTAACTTTTCTTTTTTTGATGTCTGAAGGCTTTTTAAGTAATTAAAATGGGATCGATTACTTATCAACTAAATATAGTGATATACGGTTTTAATTATGATAAAATGTTTCTTATGTGTGTCGTTTTGTTTTATTTGACTGAAAATAAAGAAAAATAAATTTGCGTGAAAAGGAGTCATTTATTTGAAGAAATTTTTAAAAATCGTATTTACATGTGTTTTAGTAGTAGCGGGCATTGTAGGAGGATTTCTAGCTTATATGACACTTACTAAAGAACAGCCTGCTGATGTTATAAGCTTGAAGGTAGAGAATAATAAGGAGCGCGTATTAGCGACTGGAAATGAGTTTAAAGTTACAACATTTAATATTGGATATGCTGGGTTAGATAAGGATCAAGATTTCTTTATGGATGGTGGAAAGGGATCTGGTTCAAGTAGTAAAGAGCAAACGGAAACTAATTTAAAGAATATGCTTTCGTTTTTACAAAATGAGAATAGTGATTTTGCGCTATTACAAGAAGTTGATATAAAGTCACTTCGTTCATTTGATGTAAATGAACATGAATTTTTGAAAAAAGGATTACCTGATTATGTTTCGTCATTTGGCAAGAACTACGATACGAAATGGGTTCCAGTACCAATAACAAATCCAATGGGATATGCGGAGGCTGGATTAAGTACGTTTTCTAAATACACTGTTCAAGAAGCGAAGAGGTTCCAGCTGCCTGGAATGGAGCCTTGGCCAAAGCGTTTGTTTGATTTAGATCGAGCAATTGTGGAATATAAAATTCCTGTTAATAATGGAAAACATGTTAGACTCGTAAATTTACATTTGTCTGCTTATGATGAAGGCGGGAAAATTAGAAAACAGCAAGTAGAGTATTTAAAAGAATATATGAACAAGCATTATGAAAATGGTGATTACGTAATAATGGGTGGAGATTGGAATCAATTGGTTTCGAACGCTCAATTAAGTGATCCGAAGTTCGTGAAAGAGCGTCCTGAGTGGTTAGTAGAGTTACCGAAGGACTTTACAGACGGTGGCTTTAAATGGGCTGTAGATCCGTCTGTTATGACTGTAAGAGATGATGTAAAGAAATATGTAGAAGGTGAAAATTTCGTCACTATTATTGATGGCTTTATCGTTTCACCGAATGTAGAGATTGTAAATGTACAAGGGAAAGATTTAAAGTTTGAAAATAGCGATCATAACCCAGTAAGTGCGGTATTTAAACTGAAGTAATTGATATGTATAAGTAGAAGGTGGGGCTTCATATGGAGTGGTTAAAGAGGACTTGTTTTTCTAACCTTGAGAAAGAATCACAGAAAAATCATTTATTACTGTTTATAACGATTTGTAGTTTCTTCCTTGGGATAATCGCAATTGGGTATTATGGATATATTTTTACAGAGAGAGCCATAGCATTTTGGATTTGTGGTATTTCTGTCGTTGCATTTGGAACGCTTTTTACTTTTATAAAAAGTATGGAATCAGCGTATAAATATATCATGACATTTATGTTGCTTACAATGTCTTACATTATGGTACAAGCTTTTAATGAAAGCCCGGCTGTATTTCAAATGGTCTATTTTACATTAGCTGTTTCACTTATTTACTTAAGTGAGCGCCTCATTTTAATTCTTGGCGGGATAGCTGTTGTGATCACATTTATCCTTTGTAGCTATTGGCCGGAGCAATTTTTTGCTTATACAGCCTCATCTGAAGCTGCTAATTTCGCAAGTTTGTTAGCGATTGTAACAATCGCTATGTGGGGCGTCACGAAAATCGGTTCTAATCTGCTCCTTCGTTTAAGTGATGAGAAGCAAGAAGTAATGAGAAAAGCTCAGGAGTTAGAAGAGACGCAAAGACTTATTGAAGAAACAGTTGTGAAACTAGATAGTAATTTCAATCATTTAAGACAAAATATGAACACGTCGATGGAATCGATGAGTGAAATTAATTTTGCCTTTGAAGAGGTGGCAGTTGGTACGCAATCACAATCAGAGATGATGTATCGTTCGGTAGAAGTATTGAATGATATGGAGGGAAATATTGAGCAAATCATCTCTCAAGTAAGAACTGCATCGGCTCATGTGGATGAAAGCTTAGAAATTTCAAAAGGTAGTGTACATACTCTAAGAAATTTTGAAACTAACATGAGAAGTTTAAATGATGTTGTTTCACAGTCTGGAATTATATTTAGAGATTTAATGATGCAATCGAAACAAATTAATGAAATTGTAGATGTAATAACGAATATTTCAAGTCAGACGAGTTTGCTAGCTTTAAATGCAAATATTGAAGCTGCGAGGGCAGGCGAGCATGGAAAAGGTTTTGCTATTGTAGCGAGTGAAGTGTTAAAGCTTGCTGAAGAATCAAATCGTTCTGCGGGAAGAATTCAAGGGATTTTGAAGGAGTTTAGTAATCAAGCAAGTAAGGTAGAAGTGCAAGTAGAGAAGTCAGAAAGAGTGCAAGAAGAATGTAACGAGATGTTAGCAAGCGTTTTAACAAATGTAACTGATTTAGGGAAGTTTATTGATGCGATTAATGAAGTAATGCGAGAGGTTGTTGTTCAACAAGAAAGTTTCCAAGTTAAAACGACGAATATCGTAAAGGATGTTACGCATGCTTCTAACGTAATTCAGCAAACTTCTACAGCTACAGAAGAAGTGCTAGCGAGTGTGGAAGAAGAAAAACATCGAAATGATACGTCAGTGAAGACGTTACAAACTGTTAGCGAGCAAGTGAAGTTGTTAGAAGATATTTTAGAAAAGTAATATTGCTTAGAAAGAGCACGAGTGATGTGCTCTTTTTTCATTGAAACGAATACTTGATAGGAATTTAATTGCTTTTCTGCGCGTTTTCTGCCAAGCTTAAGGAGATAAAGTGAGACTAGTACATACTGATTATTAGCCCTCACCAATCAAGCTATCCGCAAATAGCGGAATAAAATACTTCAAAGAAAGAATTATATAGGTGACGCATATGATCGAAGTTAAGACTTCTGAACTTAGTGATGGAGAATTTAATAGAGGTGTATTTGCAACTCGTGATATTAAAAAGGGTGAGTTGATACACGCAGCACCAGTTATCTCTTATCCGAATGAACAGCATGAACATATTGAGAAAACGTTACTTGCTGATTACGCATTTGAGTATGGAATCAATCATACGGCAATCCTTTTAGGATATGGTATGTTATTTAATCATTCATATACACCGAATGCAACGTATGACATCGTTTTTGAGAATCATACATTTAACTTCTATGCTTATAAAGATATAAAAGCAGGAGAAGAAATTTTAATCAATTATAATGGTGAAGTTGATAACGATGAGCTGTTATGGTTTGATAAAGAAAAAGAAGAGAACGAAAAGTAATATAAAGAGTATAGAAAGAGCACATTCTGTGGGATGTGCTCTTTTTTGTTGATGTAAATAAAGTAAAAAGTACAAAAAAATACCACTTTCTTTTTGTGTGGTATAGTAAGATACTGAGGGATAGTGTTTTGAAAAAGTCATATATTTTACAAATTGTTGTCTTTCTGATGACATGTCAAGTTTAGTAGTCCATTTGGGTTGCTTTATTATGCAATATATATTTTAATATGAGTGGCACCTCTTATAAATTAAGAGGTTTATAGGTGTCTCGAATTGATTTTGGGTACACTGTATCCACCACTTTAGGTTCTTTCATGTACGTGGGGGTATTATGGGCCCGTATAACGGGATAAAATGAATATAGAAATAGAGGAATCGTAAAATGAATATGCAAGAGGTTTATAAATATTTAAGTACGGTATTGCCTGAAGGACATGTTAAACAAGATGAAATGTTAAAGAATCATACGCATATTAAAGTTGGCGGAAAAGCAGATGTTTTTGTTGCGCCTACAAATTATGATGAAATTCAAGAAGTTATCAAATATGCGAACGAATATAATATTCCAGTTACGTTTTTAGGAAATGGATCAAATGTCATTATTAAAGATGGTGGAATTCGCGGGATTACAGTAAGTTTAATTCATATTACAGGTGTTACTGTAACAGGAACGACGATTGTAGCACAGTGCGGTGCAGCAATTATTGACGTATCACGTATTGCCTTAGACCATAACTTAACGGGTCTTGAGTTTGCTTGTGGTATTCCAGGTTCAGTTGGCGGAGCATTATATATGAATGCTGGTGCATACGGCGGTGAAATTTCGTTTGTATTAACAGAAGCTGTCGTAATGACAGGTGATGGAGAGCTACGTACTTTGACGAAAGAAGCATTTGAATTTGGATATCGTAAGAGTGTATTTGCGAACAACCATTACATTATTCTTGAAGCGAGATTTGAACTTGAAGAAGGTGTACATGAAGAAATTAAAGCCAAAATGGATGATTTAACGTTTAAACGTGAGTCAAAACAGCCTCTAGAATATCCTTCATGTGGTAGCGTATTTAAGCGCCCACCAAATAACTTTGCTGGTAAGTTAATTCAAGACTCAGGACTACAAGGTAAGCGAATTGGTGGAGTAGAAGTTTCTTTAAAACACGCTGGATTTATGGTGAATGTTGATAACGGAACAGCACAAGATTACATCGATTTAATTCACTTCGTACAAAAGACAGTTGAAGAGAAATTTGGCGTGAAGTTGGAGCGAGAAGTAAGGATTATTGGAGAAGATAAAGAATAACGAAATACGTATGAAGATATGAATTATTTTAAAATAACATTTGGGTATTGTTGACAATTTGTTTTCAATTCAATATAATGGCTAATAATTTAACAAATAACATACGTTGAAAGAGCCCAGTAGCAGTTTGTCACTGTTAACGAGAGAGCTAGGGGTTGCTGGAACCTAGCACAAACAAACTTGCGAATTACACTCTGGAGTATCTTAGGTAATGCTAAGCGGACTAGCAATCGATATTATTGCTAAGAGTGGTATGAGTAGCTATGCTATTTATGCAAACTGGGTGGTAACACGGTGAATAATCGTCCCTATGTCTATCGTAGACATAGGGGCTTTTTTGTTTTTAAAAAATAAAGGGGATGACAAAAGATGAATATTATTGATGAATTAGAATGGCGCGGCGCCGTTAATCAGCAGACTGACGAAGAAGGCTTACGTAAGCTAGTAGAAGAGAAAAAGATTTCACTATACTGCGGAGTTGATCCAACTGGTGATAGTATGCATATCGGACATTTGATTCCGTTTATGATGATGAAGAGATTCCAATTAGCTGGCCATCATCCTGTTATTTTAATTGGCGGGGCAACAGGAACAATTGGTGATCCGAGTGGACGACAATCAGAGCGTCAGCTTCAAACGTTAGAAGTGGTTCAGCATAATGTAGATGCGTTAACAGCACAAATGAAAAAGCTATTTGATTTTGGTGGAAATAGCGAAGTGAAGATGGTAAATAACTATGATTGGACACATGAAATAAATATTATTGAGTTTTTACGTGATTACGGGAAAAACTTTAGCATCAATAGCATGTTAGCGAAGGATATTGTAGCAAGCCGTTTAGATACAGGTATTTCTTTCACAGAATTCACGTACCAAATTTTGCAAGCGATGGACTTCCATCATTTATACACGAAAGAGGATGTTCAACTTCAAATTGGTGGTAGTGACCAATGGGGAAATATTACGAGTGGTTTAGATTTAATTCGTAAGTTAGAAGGTCATGAGGCGAAAGTATTCGGATTAACGATTCCGTTATTATTAAAATCGGACGGTACGAAGTTTGGTAAATCAGCGGGTGGTGCGGTTTGGCTTGATCCTGAAAAAACGACACCGTTTGAATTTTACCAGTTCTGGGTAAATACAGATGACCGTGACGTAATTAAATACTTGAAATACTTTACGTTCTTAACGAAAGAGCGTATTGATGAATTAGCAACGAAGGTAGAAACAGAGCCTCATAAACGTGAAGCGCAAAAAGTGTTAGCGGAAGAAATGACGAAATTTGTTCATGGAGAAGAGGCGTTCCTGCAAGCTGAGAAAATTACAGCAGCGTTATTTAGCGGAAATATTAAATCGTTAACAGCTGATGAAATTGAACAAGGCTTTAAAGAAATGCCAACATTCCAGTCTTCAAAAGAGACGAAAAACATCGTAGAGTGGCTAGTCGATTTAGGGATTGAACCATCTAGACGACAAGCACGCGAGGACATTAATAATGGTGCGATTTCTATGAATGGTGAGAAAGTAACAGATGTGGGTACAGATGTTACTGTAGAAAATTCATTTGATGGAAGATTTATTATTATTCGTAAAGGGAAGAAGAACTACAGTCTTGTGAAATTAGGATAATAAGTAAGGCTGGAAAATATATCGGCGATTTTTCGAATATATCGACCGTAACTCAAATTATATCGGCGATTTTCGAAATATATCAGCGCAAATCCGAATATATCAGCGATTTTCCCAATATATCGATTTACCGACAATAAGAGCTGTTCCGAACGGGACAGCTTTCATTATAAAAAGTCAGTATATTTAGATAAATTTAAAGGGTATATAATTTTTTTGACGAATAAATAAGTTAGAGAAAATTACGGATAAAAAATAGCCCGAACCATGCAGGGCATGATTCGGGCTTATATTCAGATTAGTAAGCTAAGCTGAATAGACCTTTAATGTGTGATAAGTAACGAACGTTACTTGCTTCTTTCATTAATGATGCTGGTAAGCCTTTAAGTGGAGTATTGCTTGCTCCAATTGTAGCAACCGCATCTTTACGTCCTAGACTAGCAAGTGTTCCAGAGTTTACAGGTGCGAACTCTTCTAATGCTTTGCCTTCTAGTGCTGCGTATAAGTTGTATCCAATTAACTCACCCATTTGCCAAGCGATTTGTGCAGTTGGTGGGTATGGACGTCCGTCTGGAGCGAAGACAACAGCGCTGTCTCCAGCAACGAATACGTCTTTGTGAGAAGTAGATTGTAGGTATGCATCAACTGTTGCACGTCCACGGTTAACTTCAAGACCTGATTCACCGATTAATGGGTTACCTTGTACGCCGCCTGTCCAAACGAATGTGTTAGCAACAAGTTTTTGACCGTCTTTTAAGTCAATTTCATTGCCAGCAACGTTTGTTACAGGAAGACCAGTTAAGAATGTAACACCGCGTGCTTCTAGGCTAGTAGTTGCACGTTCGATTAAGTGGTCTGGTAATACTGGAAGGATTTTTGGACCTGCTTCAACAAGAAGAAGTTTCACTTCTTTTGGATTTACGCCGTGGCTTTTTGCAAGTTTAGGCATAATGTCAGCAAGCTCACCAACTAGCTCAACGCCAGTTAATCCGCCACCACCGATTACGATTGTAGCATCAGCTTCGTTTTTCGTTTTCGCGTATTCACGAATACGGTCTTCAACGTGTTTGTAGATTTTGTTTGCATCAGCAGCCGATTTTAATACCATGCTGTTTTCTTCTAGTCCTGGAATACCGAAGTAAGCAGTTTTACTTCCTAAAGCAACTACAAGTGCATCGTAAGATAAAGTAGTGCCACCAGCTAGTTTGATTTCTTTGCTATCAACTGAGAATGACTCAACTGTTGCGATTTTAAGATCGATGTCTTTACCTTTGAAAAGCTTTGTAAGTGGCATTGCAACTGCTTGCTCAGACACGTTACCAGCTGCAAGGCGGTGTAGTTCAGTGATGATTTGGTGTGTTGGGTATTGGTTAATCACTGTAACTTGTGCTTCTGATTTGCTGTAATATTTACGTACGTTTAAAGCGGCAAGAAGACCGCCATAACCAGCGCCTAAGATGACAATTTGTTTTGACATAGTATGATATCCCCCGTCTTTACTAATTGTTGTTATAAGTTAAATTATTTATTGTTACGTTCTGCACTAATTTGAAGATATGCGTTCACAAAGCGGAACATTTTTTGTGCTTGTGGATCTTTTAGTAATTTTAACAGACCGAATAGGCCGATAACTTCGTTGCTTTCTTCAGCACGATCTTTCGCTTCGATTGCAGTTGCAGCCATGCTTTTCACTGTATCTTTTACAGGTTCTACAAGCTCTGTAATTGCACCAACAGTGTCGCTTTTTAATACTTCATCAGTAGCAACAGTTTGAGCGAAGTCATAAGACTTAGTTAAAATGTTAACAAGCTCAGTTAATTTTGGAAGCTGTTCTACTAGTGTTGTTAATGATTCTTGTACCTCAGGTTTTAACAACTGATCAAGTACATCAAGTTGTCCTTGGCTAGCAGAAATTTGTACAGTTTCTTGTTCTGGCTTTGTTTGAGTCATAGTTTCTGGCATCTCCAATTCTCCTTTACGATAGCAATACTCTTATTTTTTATAAGTAAGATAGTAAACGTTTACGAAACTTTATACAAAGTTTCACAAAACACAATAAAATGCCTTTAAATTTATGACAGCAAGTAAGCTGCAAACATAAATCTAAAACCATAACGTCTTACTTATTATTTATGAACTGTCCGATACATGGCTTGTCCGCATAATGGAAAAGCTCCGTTACCGGAAAGTGTATATAATATATATCCTATATTATATACTATATACACCTATGTTAACATAAAAATGATTCCTAATTATTTGATATTGAGTGTATAACGTAGTGCTGACAAGGTATGAAAGCGTATAAAATATTTTGTTCCAGTTAGAAATGTATATACATATAAAGAAAAAAAGGAAAAAATGAACAAATTCATGTTCGTTTTTTCCTTTTTCCTATTATTCACCTTCTACAATTAGCATCGATGTGTTACCGCTTTTTTCAAGATGGCATTCGCCCCAAGTACAAAGAGAATCAAGAATGGACTCTAAAGACCAACCGTATTCTGTAAGTGAATATTCTACTTTTGGTGGTACTTGATTGTATACCTTTCTTTGAATAACCCCATCGTCTTCTAATTCACGTAATTGCTGAGTTAACATTTTTTGTGTAATCCCAGGCATTAAACGTTTTAGTTCACTTGTTCTTTTTGTGCCTTTCGTTAGATGACAAAGGATAACAACCTTCCATTTTCCACCGATAACCTCTAAAGTCGCTTCAACGGGAATATTGTATTTCTTCATATAAAAATCTCCTTTGATGAATGTAGATTTAAGTTCTCCAACAAAAGAAGCTAAACAATTAAATGTTACTAAAAAGTGCCTATAGCACTTTAAAGTACGTACTTTTTATCATGTTGAATATGTTCCATAATAGCATACGTAAGAGGGAAATGAGTAGTACGGTACTAAAAAGTGCCTATGTTACTTTTAGGTACCTATCGTACTTTTAAGTGCGTTCTTCAAAAAAAGAGTAAAGCCATTCATAATAGCGTATATCAACAGTAAAGTTATTTTTGTAGAAGATAAAAAGGCCTTTTTATCATACTATTATGATTGGATTTCTCGCATTAAGGAGGAGTTCAATTGAATTCATATACAGTATCTTCTTCGGTTATGCAGACGAATCGGAGAAGTATATTTGCTTTATTAGCACTAGCAATTAGTGCGTTTGGAATTGGTACAACTGAATTTATTAGTGTCGGCTTATTACCATCTATCTCAGAGGATTTACATGTTTCTGTTACAACAGCGGGGTTAACTGTTTCTTTATATGCATTAGGAGTAGCGTTTGGTGCTCCAGTATTAACGTCATTAACAGCTAGTATGTCGCGAAAGACGTTATTAATGTGGATTATGATTATTTTCATTATTGGTAATGGAATTGCGGCGGTAGCAACAAGTTTTACTGTGTTACTTATTGCGAGGGTTGTATCTGCATTTGCGCATGGTGTTTTTATGTCAATTGGATCTACAATTGCGGCTGCGCTTGTACCTGAGAATAAACGTGCAAGTGCAATAGCATTTATGTTTACTGGTTTAACTGTTGCGACTATTACAGGTGTACCAATTGGAACATTTATCGGTCAACAATTTGGCTGGAGGGCCTCGTTTATTGTTATTGTGGCCATTGGAATCGTTGCTTTAATCGCCAATAGTATGCTAATTCCTTCTAATTTAAAAAAGGGTACGTCTGTATCATTTCGCGATCAATTTAAGCTGATTACGAATGGAAGACTGTTACTTGTATTTATTATTACTGCATTAGGATACGGGGGAACGTTCGTAACATTTACGTATTTATCTCCGTTATTACAAGAAGTAACAGGATTTAAAGCAAGTACCGTTACAATTATTTTGTTAGTATACGGAATTGCAATTGCGATTGGGAATATGGTCGGGGGAAAATTATCAAATCATAATCCGATTCGAGCGTTATTTTACATGTTCTTTATTCAAGCGATTGTATTATTTGTTTTAACATTTACAGCGCCATTTAAAGTCGCTGGATTCATCACAATTATTTTCATGGGACTATTCGCATTTATGAATGTTCCAGGGCTACAAGTGTATGTTGTTATATTAGCTGAGAGGTTTGTACCTAGCGCTGTTGATGTAGCATCGGCGATTAACATTGCAGCATTTAACGCAGGAATTGCTCTTGGTGCTTACTTGGGCGGTATTGTAACGAACTCGTTAGGATTAATTCATACGGCTTGGGTAGGTGGAATTATGGTAGTAGGTGCTGTTGTTTTAACTGCGTGGAGTATGACATTAGAAAAAAGAGATCAAGTAAAATAAAAGGAGAGAAAATAAAATGAAAAACTTACAAAGTAAAACAGTATTAAATAATGGTGTAGAAATGCCTTGGTTCGGTTTAGGTGTATTTAAAGTAGAGGATGGACCAGAACTTGTAGAAGCAGTGAAATCGGCGATTAAAGCAGGATACCGCAGCATTGATACAGCTGCAATTTACGGAAATGAAAAAGCTGTAGGTGAAGGAATTCGCGCGGGTATAAAAGAAGCAGGCATTTCTCGTGAAGATTTATTCATTACTTCAAAAGTGTGGAATTCGGATCAAGGATATGAAACGACACTTGCTGCATATGAAGAAAGCTTAAAAAAATTAGAGCTGGATTATTTAGATTTATACCTTGTTCATTGGCCTGTAGAAGGGAAATATAAAGATACGTGGAGAGCGTTAGAAACACTTTATAAAGAAAAACGCGTACGTGCAATTGGGGTAAGTAATTTCCAAATTCATCACTTACAAGATGTAATGAAAGATGCAGAAATTAAACCAATGATTAACCAAGTAGAATACCACCCTCGTTTAACACAAAAAGAATTACAAGCTTTCTGTAAAGAACAAGGTATTCAAATGGAAGCATGGTCACCACTTATGCAAGGTCAATTATTAGATAATGAAACATTACAAGAAATTGCTGAGAAACACGGTAAAACAACAGCGCAAGTTATTTTACGTTGGGATCTTCAAAATGGAGTAATCACTATTCCAAAATCAACGAAAGAACACCGCATTATTGCAAATGCCGATATATTTAATTTCGAATTAACGAAAGAAGATATGGAAAAAATCGATGCGTTAAATCAAAATCACCGCGTTGGTCCGGATCCTGATAACTTCGATTTCTAAGATTAAAGTAAGAAAGAAGAGTGCGTAAAAGCACTCTTTTTTTGTGCATAAAAATAGTTTCTAAATAAATACTACTTAGTATTAAGTTTGTGATAAGGGGCTGTAAACATGAATATAAAGCAATCGTTCAAGATTTTAGCTATGTTTTTAAGTGTTTTATTTGTGTTATTCCCGCTTCAAAAAGCATTTGCAGAAGTTATGGACCATACAAAGTATGAAATGAATTGGAGTTATAGTAAGTCAAAGAAGAAACCAATTCGAACAGAGCTTATTAAAACGGCAGATGGCAAAATTGCTTTTTGCTTAAATGTAGATTTGAAATCTCCAAGCGGTCAAGATTTACCGGAAATGGGGAAAGTGGATATTAACGTATACCGTGTACTATTGAATGGATATCCACAAAAGAGTCCACAAGAATTAGGTGTTTCTGATTGGAGAGAAGCACATTACGCAACGCAGCTTGCAGTGTGGAATGCGTTAAAACAAATCGATATTAATGATTTAGATTTCCGCAATAAAAATGTAGAGAAAGTAACGAAAGACATCGTTGCAAAAGCAAGCGCTAGTGAAGAGTTACAAGAAATTACGATGAGTGTAACTCCTACAGAAGAACAAGAAGCAGTATTAAAAAATGATTTCTTTGAAACAGGTTTATATACAGTAGAAACAAATGCAAAAAGCGGAACGTATAAAGTGCAAGCAACAGGTGCGCCAGCGGGCGTGAAATTTGCAAATGAAAAAGGCGAAACAAAAACAGAATTTAATGTAGGAGAAAAGTTCCGCATTTTAATTCCGAAACAAACACCAGCTGGTGGATTTAGCTTTAAAGTATCAGGAAATTTAACGAAATTACAAGGGATTGCGCATAAAGGTACACCGACTATTCAAAATGCAGTAGTATTACTTGAGCGTAGTGAAGAAAAAACAAGTCCAGAGTTAGCGGTAAGTTGGAAAAAGGCTGAGGCTCCAAATAAACCAAATAAGCCATATACTCCAAATGAACCGCATAAACCGAATCAAAAGAGATAATGAGAAAGCATTGGCGTATGCCAATGCTTTTTCATATGAATTCTTTAAAGGTATATCAAGATAATAATTAATCGAGTAAAACACTATTTTAACGTTTTAAAAAGTATTTAAAAATAATAAAATGTGACAAAATCTAAACGTTACAATAAATAGATTTTATTCACGAAATTGTAACATTATTCTAATTAGAGAGGCTATCAAACAAAGTGTAAAGCGTGTAAAATTCATTTGGAAAAACTACCTATAGATGGTCATATATGAAGAAAATGTAAGTTTTTATTGTTATTTTTATTTTTAGATGTATAGATGACAATACTGAAAAATATCTTTTACTATTCTCTTTTTTTATGTAGCAAGAGAACTCATCACAAATAGAGAGAAGTGAGGAGGGCATATTACATAAAAATTTTACAATGTAAGAAAGCGAATGCATGGAGAGAAATGCGGTAGTAATATATACAGGTGCGCGAGGTGTTAGTCCATTCATCAAATGTTTTTATAGAAATAATAGGATTACTTATTAGATGAATATATAGGGTAGTTTATCTAAATAAAGGAACAGGGGACACAGATTATGTCGAAGAAAAAGACGAGTAGGGTATTAGTAGCTGGAATATGTATATCTACATTATTATCGCCAGTAGCTTTCGAAGCATCGAAAGGATATGCAGCACCTTTGGAAGAAAATAAAGGTGGGAAATTAGAAGAGGTAAAAGAGAATAAGTTTGAGCAGAGAGTATTTCAGTTGCCGGGGAAAGGTAGCGTAGAAGAAGAAAATAATCGTTTAAGAGTTACTTGGAAACTTTCCGCTAATGAACCGACTGGAATTTATGCAGAGCCAAATGAAGAGATTACAATTGACATAAAAGGAACGCAGTCTATCCAAGCTTTTATTGGAACGAGATCTTATGATGAAAAGGACCCAGAGGAGTTTGATTTAAAACCAGGGAAAAATGTTATTTCATCTTCAAGAGGCGGTATTTTATATTTTTATAATATGAATAACGAAGGAGAAGTAACAGCTTCCGTTACAAATGGTGGTAGTCACTTTCCTTTATTTATTTTAGGTAAGCATACAAAAAAAGATTGGGATGAAATGTTAAAAAAATATAAGGATCCTTATGCAGTTGAATTAAAAGGTGAGAGAAGCTTAATTACTACTACTTACGATTCTGTGCAGAAATATATGAAGAATACGGATCCAACAGATTTAATGAAATTGCATGATAAGATTATCCGTTTAGAAAACGCAGTGGCAGGATTATCTGAGGACAGTGTTGGGGTTGCAAAATCTCCAACTCATTATGTTCAGTTTGTTGAAAAACGGAAGCCTGCTAAAGGGGACTTTATGTTTGCAAAACATTATCATACAGGATATATTCCAACTGCAATGAATAGAGTTTTAGATATAGAGGTACTTGAGAAGGATGGATGGGGACCGTGGCATGAAGTTGGTCATTTACATCAACAAGAACCGTGGAAGTGGTCTAAAGTAAGGGAAGTAACAGTAAATATTTACTCATTAGCTGTTCAAAAGGCGTTAGGGAATCAATTAGAAATGGATGAGCACTATAAAAACTCATTTGAGTATTTAGAGAAGCCTAAAGCAGAAAGATTCATTGATGATATTAATCCTCTTACAATGTTTTGGCAATTAAATGTAGTGTATGGAGAACATTTTTATCCTAGGTTACATCAAGCTTATCGTTTGTTACCTCAGAGTGAAATGCCTCATTCTGATGAAGAGAAAAAGCAGCTATTTATTTATATGACATCGCAAGTGGCAGGGCAAAATTTAATTCCTTTCTTTGAGGAATGGGGATTAACACCAAATGATGATATTAGAGAGAAAATAGAAAAATCAAAGTTACCTAAATTAGAAAAGGAAATCTGGAAAGCTACAGATAGTAATGATATTCGTGAGAAGCAAGTTGAACCGTATAAGGTTCCATATGGTGAACCTGCTAATGAAGTACAAAATCTTTTAGTTGGTACAGATTCTGACGAGAATGAAGCAAGTAAACTTGTTCGAAATTTAGGTGAGAATGTAAAAGTAACAGGAAAGATTGTATGGCCTAAACTAGAGAATGGTAAACAGGAAGTGTTAGTAGAAATTGGGGATGAGAAAGGAAATAAAAATTCAATTCCTGTCCAAGTTAACGGATTTTATGATGACAGTATAGTTTTTCAAGGACTTTCAGATGATGTAATGTCGACAGTGACACTTCACCACAATAAGAAGAAATTAAATGTAAACTTTACTAATAATGAAATACATTACCGTTTTGAAAAAGAAGAATATATGGGCTTAACGCTATATGATCGAAATGGGATTGAAAAGAAACGCGTATCTGCAGAAGGACAAGAAACGGGAAAAAGATTTGCGATGGAACTAAATGAATTGGATTTTGAATATGGTGATGTAGTAAAAGTATTCCATGCAGAACCGGATCGTCTGAAGTGGTACCAAAATAATACACTTGTAGATCAAGGGAAGGCTAAAAATAAAAAAGAGAAATTATTCCAAATCACTGAGCAAGGGTTCGAATTAAAAGATAGTTTACAAGAAGTGACGGCGAAACCGCAAAAAGTAGTAGTCGGAATGGATGTAGACAAACTAGATCCGAAAGAATTTGTACAAGTAAAAGATGGAGAAGTGGTTGGTTTTGCAGAAAAACCAAATACATCAAAAATCGGAGAACAAAAAGTAAAAGTAGAAACGAAAGATCGATTTGGAAATAAGAAAGTGACAGAAGTTCCTCTAATAGTAACATATGGAGATAGCCTACTTGTATATGGGCTAAGCTATAGAGATGGTGACTTAAAATCAATTGTAACTTTGCATCATGATACGAAAAAACTGAGTGCGACAGATACAAAGAACCTAATTCATGATTACTTTAAAGATGAAAAGTATTTTGAATTCACATTGTACGATAAAGAAGGAAGAGTGAAGAAAAATATAGCAGTAAAAGGTTTAGAGAATACGCAAGAATTTGCTAAGGAAGTAAATGGAATTGCATTTGAGTATGGAGATGTAGTGAAAGTATATCATGCGGAATCTTCTCGTTTACATTGGTATCAAAAAGATGTATATGTGGGCGAAGGAAAAAGTAAAGAGATAAAGGAATTAGTCTTCAAAATAACTGAAAATGGATTTGAAAGATTAGACGGTGAGCAAACAGTAAAAGCAAATCCGCAGCAAGTAGTAATCGGAACAAATAGCGAAACGCTAGACGCGAAGAACTTTGTTGAAGTACAGGGTGGAGAAGTAGTAGGTTTTGTAGGGGAAATAGATACGACAAAAATTGGTCAGCAAAAAGTGAAAGTAGAAACGAAAGATCGTTTTGGAAATAAGAAAGTGACGGAAGTTCCTGTAGAAGTGACATATGGGGATAGTCTAGTCTATCAAGGTGTGTCCGATGTTACACGTTCAATTATTACGTTAAACCACGCTGAAAAGAAATTACATGCAACATTTACAAATGATGAGATTCATTATCGCTTTGTAAATGAACAGTATATAGGCCTTACGATTTATGATCAAAATGGAACTGAGAAAAAGCATGTAACCGCAGAAGGACAAGAAACTTCGCAGAATTTTGCAGAACAAGTAAATGGTATGGCGTTCGAGTATGGTGACGTATTGAAAGTGTATCATGCCGAGTCAGATCGTTTAAGTTGGTATAAAAAGAGTGAGTTAGTTGGAAAAGGAGATAAGAAAAAGTTTAAAGAAATTTCCTTTAAGGTTACTCCAAATGGTTTAGAACAAGTGTAATAATAAAAAAAGCTCGTAAAACATTATGTTTTACGAGCTTTTTCTATTATTCAGCTTCAGAAACTACTGTGAAGCGTTCGTTTACATGTTTTGGGTTTTCAATCTCATCAAGTGCTGCAACTGCGAAGTCTTCGTAACTTACGTAGCTATCACCTTTTGAGTTAACAAGAAGATTGTCTTTGCCAGCTTTGTAAGAACCAGTGCGTTTTCCTAATGCGAATAGTGCAGAAGGGCTGATGAATGTCCAAGTGATATCATTTGTTTGTTGTAAAATTTCTAAGTTTTTACCTTGGTTTTGAGCTGTTGCAAGATATTCTTTCGGGAAACCTGGTGTCTCAAATACACGTGTTGTTTTCTCTTCGTCTACAAATAAGCTTCCAGCGCCTCCAACTACAAGTAATTTTGTATTTGGTGCGCCTTTCATAGCTTCAATAAGTACGTTTCCTGCATCTACGTGAAGGTGTTCTTCGCCTGCTGGAGCACCGAATGCATTTACAACTACGTCAAATGCCTGCAGGTCGTTAGATGTAAGAGAGAATACATCTTTCTCTAAAACTTTTACGTTTTCTTCTGTAATTTTTGCAGCGTTTCTTACGATTGCAGTTACTTCATGTCCGCGATCCAATGCTTCTTTTAAAATACGACTTCCTGCTTTACCAGTTGCTCCGATAATTCCGATTTTCATAATAAATCCCTCCAAAGTGTTTTGTTAAAGTGTATATCTGAAAGTAAATGAATTTGTTGTAATTAGGTTTGTTACAACCTGTTGTAATCATTATAGTTACAGGTTGGTATTTTTGTCAATAGGGTTGTTTGTGAATTTATTTTTTGTTTTAGTATGCACAGTTAGAGGGAGGGTAGTCAGTCATAAAGATATTGTTACTGTGAACCTGGCTAATATTTGGAAATTGCAAATTGTCGAAAAATGTTGATTTTTGAATGTTTTTTAAATATAATTCGTTTTATGGAGAAAAGGAGGGGTTAATTGTATGAATATTTTAGAGCAATTTATTTCATCAACAAATACAATTCTTTGGTCATATATTCTTATTGCAATGTTAATTGGTTTAGGGCTTTATTTTTCTATTAAATTGAAATTCGTACAAATTACTCATTTAGGGGAAATGGTTCGTTTAATGAGTGATGGACTAACTGGAAAGACACGTAAAAAGGGCAGCGTATCATCGTTCCAAGCATTTTGTATGAGTTCTGCAGCTCGTATTGGTATAGGTAACTTAGCTGGTGTAGCGTTAGCTATTTCTATGGGAGGACCTGGAGCAGTATTTTGGATGTGGGTTATTGCGATTATCGGGGCTTCTTCAAGTTTCGTCGAAAGTACGCTTGCACAAATTTATAAAATAAAAGATGGCAGTGGATTCCGTGGTGGTCCTGCTTATTATATGGAAAAAGGTTTAAATAAACGTTGGATGGGGATTTGGTTCTCTATTCTGATTACAATTAGTTACGGTTTAATTTTCAACTCAGTACAAGCAAACACAGTTACATTAGCGTTTAAAAATGCATTTGGTATTGAGCGTTACGTTGTTGGGATTGTATTAGCAGTATTAGTTGCGGTTATTATTTTTGGTGGTGTAAAAAGTATTGCGCGTATGTCGGAAATGATTGTTCCGCCAATGGCAATTCTTTATATTGCAGTAGCGATTTTCGTTGTTATTAAAAACTTCTATTTACTACCAGATGTGTTTACAGAAATCTTTAACGGTGCATTCGGTTTAGATTCAGCTGTAGGCGGTGGTATCGGTGCTGCGATGAAATATGGTATTCAGCGCGGGTTATTTGCGAACGAAGCAGGTATGGGTAGTGCGCCGAACGCGGCAGCAACAGCTGATGTAACGCATCCAGCCAAACAAGGTTTTATTCAAACAATCGGCGTTTTAGTAGATACATTCTTAGTATGTACATCAACAGCATTTATCGTACTATGTTCTGGTGCATATAAAGCAACGAACTTAGAAGGTATTGAATTAACACAAAATGCATTAAGCTCACAAATTGGCCCATGGGCGAGCAGTTTCTTAGCGATTATTATTTTCTTATTCGCTTTCAGTTCACTTCTAGGAAACTACTACTATGGTGAAACAAATATTGAATTTATTAAGCAAAGTAAAACGTGGTTAACAATTTACCGTGTTGCGGTAGTTGGAATGGTATTATTCGGTTCTGTTGCGACGCTTCAAGTTGTATGGAATATGGCAGACTTATTTATGGGTCTAATGGTAATAACGAACTTAATTGCGATTACACTTCTTGGCCGATTTGCGTACGCGGCATTAACAGACTATGTAAGGCAAAAGAAACAAGGGAAAGATCCAGTCTTCAGTGCAGATTCTATTCCTGGTTTAACGAATACAGAGTGCTGGGATAAGCCAGTGGTAACAGATAAAGAAAAAGCAGTGTAATTGAAAAGGTGAGCATCGAGGTAAATTCGATGCTCGCCTTTTTTGTTGTAGTAAATGATGAAAAAGGTGAGAGGTAATTATTAATATAACTTTTTTTGTTTGTTTCTCTCGTTATTTGTGGGGAACGTACTGTTTTAAAAGTATGGCTGGTCGAATAGGATAAGTTATTAAGTATTGGATAAATGCATGTAATGGCTATGTTTTTATGTAAAAAAACACATATGTTAAAAGAATTAACGTAATCATGTCATAAAACCTAACATAAAGTTCTTGATTACTAAAAGTTTTTAGAATATAATTTTCTTATTGTTAGGAAGAGGGGGCAATGCAAATATGGATTTTTTAGCTAAGGTAATTGGGGATGTAAATAATATCCTTTGGTCATATGTCATTATTGCGATGTTAATTGGGTTAGGGCTCTATTTTTCATTTCGTGTAAAATTTGTCCAAGTTCGTTACTTCGGTGAAATGATTCGTTTGCTTGGGGATGGAGCAAGCTCGAAAACGAGGAAAGCGCAAAAAGAGAAGAGCGGTGTATCATCATTTCAAGCATTTTGTATGAGTACAGCTTCTCGTGTAGGTACTGGTAACTTAGCTGGTGTAGCTATTGCGATCTCAGCAGGTGGTCCAGGAGCAGTATTTTGGATGTGGTTAATCGCGGTAATTGGGGGTGCTTCTGCATTTGTAGAGAGCACATTAGCGCAAATTTATAAAGTAAAAGATGGGAATGCATTCCGTGGGGGCCCAGCGTATTATATGGAAAAGGGTTTAAAGAAACGCTGGTTAGGTGTTGTGTTCTCTGTTCTAATAACAGTAAGTTTCGGATTGATTTTTAATGCTGTACAGTCTAATACTGTAGCGGCTGCCTTTGATGGGGCATTCAAAACAGATAGTAGGTTAGTAGGTCTTGTTATGGCTGGTTTACTTGCAGTTATTATTTTCGGCGGAGTAAAACGAATTGCTCGCGCGGTTGAAATGATTGTTCCAGTAATGGCAATTATTTATGTAGCAGTGGCATTATTCGTTGTTGTAACAAACATTACGGCAATTCCGTATGTATTTAAAGAGATTTTCTTACATGCTTTCGGAATTAAAGAAGTAGTAGGTGGAGGATTAGGAGCCGCGATTTTACTAGGGGTAAAACGCGGATTATTCTCAAATGAAGCAGGTATGGGGAGTGCGCCGAACGCAGCAGCGACTGCGAACGTAACGCACCCAGTTAAACAAGGTTTCATTCAAACTTTAGGGGTATTTACAGATACATTATTAATTTGTAGTTGTACAGCATTTATTATTCTTTTATCAGATGTGCATAATGCAGCTGATTTAAATGGAATTCAATTAACGCAGCAGGCGTTAAGTCAACATATCGGTCCATGGGCTTCTATATTTGTAGCAGTTGCAATCTTCTTGTTTGCATTTAGTTCATTAGTAGGTAACTACTACTATGGTGAAACAAATATTGAATTCTTAAATGGAAGTAAAGTGTTATTAACAGCGTACCGCATTGCTGTACTTGGTATGGTTATGTTAGGATCTGTAGCGACAATTCAAATCGTTTGGGATGTAGCAGATTTATTCATGGGTATTATGGCTGTTATTAACTTAGTGGCGATTGTATTCCTCTCTAAGTATGCTTTTGCGGCATTATCAGATTACGTAAAGCAAAAGAAACAAGGGAAAGATCCGGTATTCTATGCGGATTCTATTCCAGGTTTGAAAAATACAGAGTGCTGGGATAAGTCAGCAGTAGCTGATAAAGAAAAAGCAGTATAATGAGGTGAGCATCAAGTGAAACTTGATGCTCATTTTTTGTTTTATCCAGTTGTTTATAGATGGTAAAAGACGAACATTTATGAGTATTTCATAATTAAATGTAATTTTTTAAAGAAAAGTGCGGATATGAGTTGTGATTTATGTTAGAATGGAAAATGCCTTTGAAACAAGAGTTTTTATGACATTTCCTATCCAATCGAAGGTTACGGAGGAGAAATGGAAAGTTCGGATTATTTCTTGTTTTGAATGGTCAGACGTTCAACGTTAATGAAGAGTTAAATGGAGGATTTTATTAATGAAGTTTGTTATGTTCCTTGTAGGATTACTCGTTGTATTTGTACTCGGTTTTCTTATAAGTGCCGATCGAAAGAAGATTAAGTATAAACCAATCGCAATTATGCTTATTATTCAGCTAGCATTATCTTATTTCTTATTAAATACGCAAGTTGGTTATATTTTAGTAAAAGGAATTTCAGATGGATTTGGCGCACTTCTTGGATATGCGGAAGCTGGAATCGTTTTCGTATTTGGTGGTCTTGTTAATAAAGGAGAGGTTTCATTCTTCTTAACAGCGCTATTACCAATCGTATTCTTTGCGGTTTTAATCGGAATTCTGCAACACTTTAAAATTTTACCGATATTTATTCGTGCTATTGGTACGTTGTTAAGTAAAGTAAATGGTCTAGGAAAACTAGAATCATATAATGCAGTAGCAGCTGCCATTGTTGGACAAGCAGAAGTATTTATTACAGTAAAAGATCAATTAAGTAAAATCCCAAAACATCGTTTATATACATTATGTGCATCTTCTATGTCGACAGTGTCGATGTCAATCGTTGGTTCTTATATGAAAATGATCGAACCGAAATATGTAGTAACAGCACTTGTATTAAATTTATTTAGTGGTTTCATTATCATTCATATTATTAACCCGTACGATATTACAGAAGAAGAAGATACACTGAAATTAGAAAATAAGAAAAAACAATCATTCTTTGAAATGCTAAGCGAGTACATTATGCTTGGTTTCACGATTGCGATTACAGTAGCAGCTATGTTACTTGGTTTCGTAGCATTAATTACAGCAATTAATAGCTTGTTTGATTCAATGTTCGGTATTACATTCCAAGCTATTTTAGGATATATTTTCTCACCATTAGCATTCGTAATGGGTATCCCGCAAGCTGAGATGGTAACAGCGGGACAAATTATGGCAACAAAATTAGTATCAAACGAGTTTGTTGCAATGCTTGATCTTGGAAAAGTAGCTGGTGATTTATCGGCTCGTACAGTTGGTATCCTTTCTGTATTCCTTGTATCATTTGCGAACTTCTCATCTATCGGAATTATCGCAGGTGCAACGAAAGGTATCGATGAAAATCAATCAAATGTTGTATCATCATTTGGTCTACGCCTTGTGTACGGTGCGACATTAGTAAGTATTCTATCAGCGATTATCGTTGGTGTTATGTTATAAAAAAAGATGGCTCTAGCTCATAGCTAGGGCTATTTTTATGGTAAATTTGCATGAAAAAACCAATTAATTAGGAATATATTAACATATAAAAATCTTTTAAAATTTATATTGCATTTCGTCTAGATAACGCTTACAATTTGATTTGTAGGTGGTATCAATTTCAGACTTTCAATTATGGTAGGAGAGAAGAAGCTACCTTTTATAAATTGCAATTTATGTAAACGCTTACTGATTTTAGATGACAGTTGAATAGTTTTAGGGGTTTTAAATTTTTTTAACAACAATGGTCAGACGTCATTCGTTATACGTTATACGACCAATAACTCGTGGGAGAAGTGGAGGATTCACATATGAAGTTCGTAATGTTTCTAGTCGGTTTACTTGTAGTGTTTGTACTAGGTTTCCTTATCAGTTCAGATCGTAAGAAAATTAAATATAAACCAATTGCACTTATGCTTGTCATTCAATTGGTGCTTGCGTATTTCTTACTAAATACAAAGGTCGGATTCGTATTAGTAAAAGGAATCGCAGATGGATTTGGCGCCATTTTAAAATTTGCGGAAGCTGGGGTTAATTTCGTATTTGGTGGTCTAGCAAACGATGGACAAGCACCATTCTTCTTAACAGTATTATTACCGATTATTTTCTTAGCAGTATTAATCGGGATTCTGCAACATATTAAAGTTTTACCGATTATCATTCGTGCAGTCGGTTTCCTATTAAGTAAAGTTAACGGTTTAGGAAAACTAGAATCATATAATGCGGTAGCAGCTGCAATCGTTGGTCAAGGGGAAGTATTCATTACGGTAAAAGATCAACTAAGCAAATTACCGAAAAATCGCTTATACACACTTTGTGCATCTTCAATGTCTACAGTATCGATGTCAATCGTCGGTTCTTATATGAAAATGATTGATCCAAAATATGTAGTAACAGCACTTGTATTAAACTTATTCAGTGGATTCATTATCGTTCATATCATTAATCCATATGAAGTAAAAGAAGAAGACGATATTTTAGAATTACAAGAAGACAAGAAACAAACATTCTTTGAAATGTTAGGCGAATATATTATGCTTGGTTTCTCTATCGCTGTAACAGTAGCGGCGATGTTAATCGGTTTCGTAGCATTAATTACAGCAATTAACGGTGTATTCGATTCAATTTTCGGAATCACATTCCAAAGCATTTTAGGATACATCTTCTCACCATTAGCATTTGTAATGGGTATTCCAACATCAGAGATGCTACAAGCAGGACAAATTATGGCAACAAAATTAGTAACGAACGAATTCGTTGCAATGCTTGACCTTGGAAAAGTAGCTGGTGATTTATCAGCTCGTACAGTAGGTATTTTATCTATCTTCCTTGTATCATTTGCGAACTTCTCATCTATCGGAATTATCGCAGGTGCAACGAAGAGTATCGATGGCAAACAAGCAAACGTTGTATCATCATTCGGTTTAAAACTTGTATACGGTGCAACATTAGTAAGTATATTATCAGCGATTATCGTTGGGGTTATGCTTTAATAAATTAAGAAAAGCAATGAGCGTAGGCTCATTGCTTTTTTGTTTAACTTGCTTTATCCAAGTCTCTTTTAAAACGTGGTTTCTCTAAATAAGTTCCCAGTCTCCACACATATTCCACTGGCCCCATTCGGTATTTCTGGAGCCAATAGGTGCTAACGAATAATTGAATCGTATAAATTCCGATGGTTAAAAGAATACCGAAGAAATAGCCGATTTTCCCGTATAAGCCAAATCCATATGCGTAAAAAATAGTTGTTGCGATAATAGATTGCACTAAGTAATTACTAACGGACATTTTCCCCATGTTCGCCATGTATGTTAGTAGACGGGTTGCTTTTTTGTAATGGAATAATAAAATGATTGTGCTTCCGTAAAAGAAGGTCATAGTTACTGGTGTAAGGCCATCTTGTAACATAATTAAAAGCGGGTGCTTTACGAACATAGCTAAGATTTTAATTGTAAAAGAAAAGAGACCGGTGGCAAACCATATTTTTTTGACAGCAGGTATATGTTTATTGACCTCAAATAGCCAGCCTTTTTTCCCTACATACATTCCGAGTAGAAACAGTGGAGACATAAAAATTATTGCGAAAACTGATATGAAAAATAATCCGAATGCACCGTCAATTCCCATGTAATCAAAAGGATTTTCAGTCAATCTAAAGTTGACGTGATCCATATAGCTTCCAGTTTGATGGACTTTATGTTCTTTTTCAGTATAAGGTGCTAAATCATTTATATTTGTAGATGGATCAGTTTGATAAGACATAAGTGTAATAAGTGCGAGTAGAATAATCGCCCAAATGAGCAAAGTTTTCGGTTTTCGATTGATGAACATCATTAAGAAAATCCCAATTATTCCGTATGCAAATAAAATATCGCCCTCCCAAACAAAAGTGCCGTGAATGTAGCCGAGTAGTAAAAGAATGAGAATACGTCTTATGTATGTGGGGAAGAATTTTTTTCCTTTTGCGATAATACTTTTTTGTAACAAAATAATGCTAAGTCCAAATAGAAAAGAAAATAGGGATATAAAGTTATGTGTGCCGAAGAATTGAATAAACCAATTAGCGCCTTTATCAAGATCGCCGAATAGATAAGTTGGTTTTTCACTGGTGAAGAACCCGAATTGAATTAATGTCATATTGACTAGTAAAATGCCAAACAAAGCGAAACCACGAATTGCATCAACAGCTTCTACACGTTGATTCATTTTTCCTTTCCTCGTATATTCGTTTTTATATTGAAAATAATACCATTTTATAGCTGGCACTATGTCAAATATGAGGAAATTTAAGGTGATTTTAAGATAGAGAGCAAACAAAAAAATCACCTTAATTCATGTATTAAGGTGATTGAAATATTATTCAGCTGGAGGCGTAAATGTACGTTTCTCTAATTCAGCATCTAGCATAAACAGTGCGTTTGAATCACTTGTAATACGTTTTAATTTTTGAATGATGCTATCGAATGAAGCTTCTTCTTCAACTTGTTCGTCAACGAACCATTTTAAGAATGTAATTGTTGCATGTTCACGCTCGTCCCAAGCGATATCAGATAAGTTATAAATACGTTTCGTTACTTCACGCTCGTGCTCAAGTGCGACTTCAAAAGCGTTTAATACAGATTCGTATTCGTTATTTGGATTATCAAATCCAGTAATAATAGCGCGTTCTCCGCGGTCATTAATATAGTTGTAAAGCTTCATTGCGTGGAAACGTTCTTCTTCAGCTTGTACAAGGAAAAAGTTAGCGAATCCATCATAGCTCTCAGCTGTACAGTAAGCAGCCATTGCCATATAAGCATGGGCAGAGTAAAATTCAAAGTTCATTTGTTCATTTAATGCGTCGTGCAATTTTTTTGATAACATAAAATCCCCCTTAGTATTGTGACAATAATATTATACCATAATTGATAATATTCTCATTTAGATACTTCGAACCTTTTCGAAAGCTTTGTGACGTGTGCATCCATAATGTCTTGTAAGTCTAAATCATATTTTTGCGAAAGAATAATAAGGTTAGATAGTACATCGCCAAGTTCTTCTTTTAGTTCTTGTTTTAGCTCTTCTTCTGTTTTCGCATCTTCATCAGGGCGATCGCGGCCAATTTCAATAGCACGAACGACTCGTGAAACTTCCCCAACTTCCTCGGTTAAGAAATTTAAGCGAATAAAGGCATTATACTGTGACCAGCTTCGTTTTTCGTAAAATTCCTCAACCCATCTTTGAAATGCAACGATATCCATTTCTTCCTCATCTCCTCAATATGTTGTACAATGTTCATTGTATCATAACAATATATAGTTTCGGGGTGTAGGGATGAGAAAGATTTGTGTGTTTGCAGGTTCTAATTTAGGGGAGAGACCAGAATTTAAAGAGCAGGCAATTCAGTTAGGTAAAATGTTTGTTGAGAACGACTATGAGCTCGTATACGGTGGTTCATGTGTCGGATTAATGGGAGAAGTAGCAAACGAAGTTCTTCGTTTAGGTGGACGTGTAACAGGTGTTATGCCGCGCGGTCTATTCCGAGGAGAAATTGTGCATACAGGATTAACAGAATTAATTGAAGTAGAGACGATGCACGAACGTAAAGCTAAAATGGCAGAGCTTGCAGATGCTTTTATTGCGCTTCCAGGCGGATACGGAACGTTTGAAGAACTATTTGAAGTTGTATGTTGGTCACAAATTGGTATACATAATAAGCCGGTTGGTTTATTAAACATAAAAGGTTTTTACGGACCAATTTTGCAAATGGTTGAACGTGCAGCGGAAGAAGGATTTATGAATCCATCAAATAAAGAATTGATCGTTTCAGCAGAGACAGCAGATAAACTGATTCATGCAATCCAAAATTATGAGCGTCCTGTTTTGGGAACGAAGTGGAAGCAACTATCATAGCAAATACGGAAACACATGTCGTTTTAATTTAAGATGGCATGTGTTTTAATTTGGTTAAATATGTTAATTTTAGATGTAATGTTTTTGGAAAAGGAGAAAGAGATGGAGGAGTTTGTGTATTTAAGACCGGTCTTTAAAAGTATTTTAGCAGCATCTATTCTTGTTATGCTAATTGTTTTGAGACAGAAGAAAGAGTTGATTAATGAATTTTCGCTTTGGTTTATCTCGGTATTGTGTATCGGTGTTTCCGCGATAACGTTGTTTATGTCTGGGTTTATCGTTGATGAGTATAATCTAGGTGGAGATCCACAATCGTTTTGTATGTTTATTGCGATTGGTTGTATTAGTGGTCTGAATTTCATTATTTATTACAGAAGGCAATAAAAGAGGCATTCCATATTACTTTGGAATGCCTTTATCATTTTGATTGCTTTGTTTTTTATACAGGTACCAGCCACCCCAGCCGCCACCAATTGCTACGACAATGAGGAAAGCATAGTCCTTAACCTCGACACGTATATTGAAAATATTAGCTATAAGTAAGAGAATCCCAACTGTTATTAACGCAAAAAATGCTCTAATTAAGTAGTCTTTCAACTGAACCACTCCCGTCATTTAAGTAGTAAATGATGAATTTGGAAAAGCTTTTTGGGTCTATGATACTAAAGGGTGTTTCCTATATTTTAACATAGATGAGATTGTAATATATTGATAAAAGTAGGGGAGAGGTGTTTGTTAATATTGTCGTGATTTGTCGATAAGTCGATATAATTAAAAAATCGCTGATATATTGGAGGGAATCGCCGATATAATTGGAAAATCGCTGATATGTTGGGGGGAATCGCCGATATATTGGAAAAATCGCTGATATAAATTTCATGTACCAGCATGCGCGACCAATCTATAGAAAAAAGCGACTCTGAACGAGCCGCTTCCGCTTTTAATTATATCCAGCTCCGGTAGCTAGAATGTTCGGTGGCTTCGCTTTTTCCTGCGAGGCAAAGAGCGCCTCTACGTCAAAAGCTCCATCCCCCTCACATTCTGAGCAAGCTACCTCCGCTTTTAGGTGATATCCAGCTCCAGCGGCTAGAATCTCCGGTCATTTCACTCTCTCGCTCGAAGCAAAAAGCGCTTCAAGGTCGAGAGCTCCAATGCCCTGCGATTCTGAGCAAGCCGCTTCCGCTTTTAATTATTATTGATTCAAGAACGCACGTAGCATCCAAGCGTGTTTTTCTAGTTCTGTGTAGATGCCTAGTAGTAGGTCAGATGTCATTTCATCGTCAGAGTCTTGAGCGATTTCCATGCCTTTTTTCAGTTCGACTAGCATCATTTCGTAGTCTTTCATGATTGCTTCGACCATCCCTTCTGCAGTTTCTCCGTATGCTGCTTCTTGAATAGAAGATAGTTCTAAGTATTCTTTCATTGTTGCTACTGGTTTGCCGCCAATTGCTAAAATACGTTCTGCAATTTCATCGATGTGAGTAGCTGATTCTGTGTAAAGTTCTTCGAATTTCTCGTGTAATGTGAAGAATTGAGGTCCTTTTACGTACCAATGGAAGTTGTGAAGTTTTGTGAATAAAACGCTCCAGTCTGCTACTTGTTTGTTTAATACTTCGATTACTTGTTTGTTCATTATGATCAATCTCCTTTTGAGTTGTTATGTGATATCAATTACTAATTTATAATAATTATAATCTAGTAATCTCTATAAATCAACCCTTTTGCTGGAATTAATTTGAACAAATTATGAACTGTTGTAAATAAAAGGCCCTATTACGGTGAAGTAATAGGGCCTTTGTTTGAGATATGGCTCTTGTTCTGAACGAGCCGCTTGTGCTTTTAATGATATCCAGCTCCGGTGACTAGACCAGTCGGTCATTTCGCGCCTTCCTGTTCTGAGCAAGTCACCTCCGCTTTTAATTGATATCCAGCTCCAGCGGCTAGAATCTCCGGTCATTTCGCTCTCTCGCTCGAAGCAAAAAGCTCTTCAAGGTCGAGAGCTTGAAGTGTCCTGCGATTCTGAACGAGCCGCTTCCGCTTTTATTTGTTAAACAGCCTTTTGTTTTTCTTCTACATCTTGCCCATCCCAGCACTCTGTATTCTTTAAGCCAGGGATAGAGTTTGCAACGAAGACAGGATCTTTTCCTTGTTTCTTTTGCTTCAAATAGTCTACTAATGCAGCGTAAGCAAATTTGCTAAGGAATGAGATGGCAATTAAGTTTGTGAATACCATTAGTCCCATGAATAAATCAGCTAAACTCCAAACTGTTTTAAGAGCAGCGATTGATCCGAAGAATACCATTCCGACAACTGCAACACGATAAATCATTAACCATGTTTTACTTTCTTTAATGAATGCGATATTTGTTTCACCATAATAGTAGTTTCCTAGAAGTGAACTGAAAGCGAATAGGAAAATAATAATCGCTAAGAAAGTGCTTGCCCACGGTCCAATTTGTGAACTTAATGCGTTTTGTGTTAATTCGATACCTTCTAAATTTGATCCTTTGTAAAGTCCAGAACATAATACGATAAATGCTGTTGATGTACATACTAAGAATGTATCTACGAAAACGCCTAACGCTTGAACAAGCCCTTGTTTTACAGGGTGAGATACATCAGATGTTGCGGCTGCATTAGGAGAACTACCCATTCCCGCTTCTGTAGCGAATAAACCGCGCTGAATTCCGAACTTGATTGCTGCTCCAATACCACCAGCGATGGCTTGGTCTAAACCGAATGCACCGTTAAAGATTTCCATGAAAATGCTTGGTAACATACTGAAGTTGTTAATAACGACAAAAATAGCCACGCCGATATAAACGATTGCCATTGGCGGAACAATCATTTCTGTAATACGTGAAATGCTCTTAATGCCACCAAAAATAATAACTGCAACTAATAAGGCTAATAGAGCTCCTACGATTGTTCGCTCTAGTCCAAAAGCATTTTCAAACGCTATTGTTACTGTATTTGCTTGCACTGAATTGAAAATTAATCCGTACGCAACTGTAATAAGAAGTGAAAACCAGACGCCCATCCAGCGTTTGTTTAACCCTTTTTCCATGTAATATGCTGGCCCACCACGGAACCTACTTCCATCTTTTACTTTATAAATTTGCGCAAGTGTACATTCTACAAAACTAGTAGCTGCTCCGATAATTGCGATAAACCACATCCAAAATATTGCGCCAGGTCCACCCATTGAAATTGCTAATGCTACACCAGCTAAGTTTCCGATACCGATACGTGCTGCTGCACTTAAGCAAAATGCTTGGAATGGTGAGATGCTATCTTTCTTTTTTTCTTTTCGATTAAACCCTTTACTAATTAAGCTGACCATCTCACTGAAATGAGTAATTTGGACAAATTTTAATTTAAAAGAGAAGTAAAGACCGAAGCCGATTAGCATTGCAATAAGAATATATGACCATAAAATATTATTCGTTACCTCAAGGAATCTGCTAAAGATATCAACCATATAATACACTTCCTTTTTTTCGTAATAAGAAAATTATATGCAAAAAATATACGAGAATCAATTTTTCTAAAAAATTATGTTACTTAAAACATTTTTGTGTTATGATTATGTTACATCGTAATATTTTTAGAATTATTTACATTTTAAAAAACTAAATTTAAAGCGAGAAGGTGGGGATAATTTGAAAGAAGATTCTTTATGGAAAGTAAGCCTTGAGAGTTTGAAAATGAGAAGTAATATATTTTTTATCATTACATCTTTAAGTATCTTTTTAGGGTCCACTTATTATTACAATAAAAGATTTCCAAATCACAAATATCCTGAGTGGTTAGAATTTCTAAAGTTGATTGGATGAATAAAAGACAGAAAAACAGAAAATTAAAATAAACAAGTTATGGAGGAGCTAAAAATGAATATTAGAGAAAGTGAACTTCCGGGTATTGGTTATAAGTTTCAAATCGTTACGAAAGGTAATGAAAAGATGGTAATTGTCATTCATGATGATGGTCGTAGAGAAATGTATCATTTTGATTCAGACCATGAAGAAAGCATCTCAAGTATTTCACTACGTGACTCAGAGGCAAGACAAATCGCTGCAATATTAGGTGGAATGGTATATAAGCCTAGGGCGTTAGAAAATGTTGAGATGGTTTTTGAAGGTTTAGCGATTGAGTGGTTCAAAGTGGAGAATACAGCTCCAGCAATCGGAAAAACAATTGGCGATCTTGAAATAAGAAAAACATATAGCGTAACAATAATCGCGGTTATGAAGAAGAACATGAAGAAGCTATTTAATCCAGGACCAGAAACAGTAATTGAAGAAGGAGATATGCTTGTAGTTTCAGGTGAGAGAGAAGAAATTAAAAAAATCATTAATGAATTACTTTCAAATAGGGGGGACTGATTAGATGGATACGTTAATTTTTGAAGTTGGTACAGCTTTAGTTTTAGTGGCAATTGCAGCAGTAATTGCTGGAAAATTTAAATTCTCAGTAATTCCTTTTCTAATCGTTCTTGGAATGTTAGTAGGACCGCATGCACCGACAATAGGTGTTATCGATCTCAAATTTATTGAAAGTGCAAGTGTAATTTCTTTCCTTGGACGGATTGGGGTTCTATTCCTTCTATTCTATCTAGGATTAGAATTTTCAATGAAAAAACTAATTAAATCTGGACGCTCTATTGCGATTGGCGGAACGATTTATATTTTAATTAACTTTTCACTTGGTTTGTTATACGGATTTATAATGGGATTCCCATTACTAGAAATCTTAATTATTGCGGGTATTATTACGATTTCTTCTAGCGCTATCGTTGCTAAAGTGTTAGTGGACTTAAGAAGAACTGGTAATAATGAAACCGAATTAATTTTAGGAATTATTATGTTTGAAGATATATTCCTTGCTGTATATTTATCAGTTGTTTCTGGTTTAGTACTTGGGGATCACGCTTCCTTCTTAGGTGCCCTTACTTCAATTGGAATTGCTTTAGGATATATGCTTCTATTCTTTATAGTAGCTAGAAAGGCTACGCCGTTATTAAATAAATTGCTCAATATTAGCTCAGATGAAATCTTTATTATTGTAGTATTTGCTTCGTTATTCTTCATTGCTGGTTTTTCAGAAACAATTCACGTTGCAGAAGCAATTGGAGCACTTCTTCTAGGATTAGTTTTCTCTGAGACAGAGCATAGTGACCGAATTGAACATCTTGTTGTTCCATTTAGAGACTTTTTCGGAGCTATTTTCTTCTTCAGCTTCGGGTTAAGTATTGATCCGTTCTCATTAGGCGGAGCGATATGGTTAACGTTAGGTGCTGTCCTTCTTACGATAATCGGTAACTTTGTAGCAGGAATGATTGCAGGAAGACAAGCTGGATTATCTCATAAAGCATCAACAAATATCGGATTAACAATCGTTTCAAGAGGAGAGTTCTCCATCATTATGGCTAATATCGGTATCGCCGGTGGTTTAATGTCAGTACTGAAACCATTCTCAGCACTATACGTGCTTATACTATCCATTTTAGGCCCACTTCTGACAAAAGAGTCGAAGAATGTATATAAATTCTTAAATAAAATCTTTAAGTGGGATACGAAGACTAACTAAATTAAAAAAATAAAAGTACAAGATATTTCCTGCTTGTACTTTTATTTTGGTGATGAAAACAGTAAAGAGAGGTACATGATGTTAGGAGAGTTGATTCATTCGGTTTTAGTTTTTTTAGAAGGACTTGGTTATTGGGGAATTATGCTTGGATTAATGCTAGAGGTTATTCCAAGTGAAATCGTATTGTCTTATGCAGGCTATTTAGTATCAACAGGAAGCATTACATTTTGGGGCGCTGTCGCGTTCGGTACAATTGGTGGTGTAATTGCACAACTATTCATTTATTGGATTGGTCGATATGGAGGAAGACCTGTTCTTGAGCGATATGGAAAATATATTTTAATTCAGAAGAAACATATTGATTATGCTGAAGATTGGTTTAATCGTTATGGAACTGGCGTTATCTTTACCGCACGTTTTATTCCGGTTGTGCGTCATGCTATTTCGATACCAGCGGGTATTGCGAAAATGTCACATGCTAAGTTTATTACGCTAACTACATTAGCTGTTATTCCGTGGTCAATTGTGTTTGTATATTTAGGTTTTAAATTAGGAACAGAGTGGGAAAGTATTAATAAAGTTGCGGGGCCATATGTGAAATACTTTGCACTTGTTGCTATTGTTTGTGCAATTGGTTATTTTGTATTAAAAAAAATGATGAAAAAAAAGTGATTACAGAAAAGGAATCTATGTCGAAGTAGATTCCTTTTTATTGGCATTTTTTCAAGGATGAAAGAATACGTTTAATATTTACTATATTGTGGCATACATATAGGAAAAGGGAGTTTGGAAAGGGGAATAAAGAAAAATGGAACTCCAGTTTCAAAATGTATATCAACAGGTAGAGAATTGGTATGTGTTGGATTCGGAGCTTCCTTGGGATGTCAAAAAGCTGAGAGAGGATTTGTGTTCTCTTATTGAAGTATGTAAAACACCCGTTATTTTTTGTGATACGTGTGATGCAAATGATGTACTTCTATCATTAGGGGAAGAGGAAGAAGAGTTCCTATTCCCAGTAGGTGGTTTTTATCATAAAGAAAAGAAATTAATTTTCGTTTGTATGTGGGAAGAGTATGAGCAAGTTCTCAAAACGCTACTGCATGAATTTCGCCATGCGATGCAACATAAGAGAGATATATTGTATGTGGGAAGTGAACGGTACGAAGAGCGGTGGATTGAAAAAGATGCGAGGAAGTTCGCGGAGAGGAAATTGGATGAATATAAGAGTAGAAAGTTAATGTAAAGCATAGTGGAGAAATAGCCCTGTGCTTTCTTTATGCTTATTAAAAATAAGTATTTGACTTTTATTAAGTTTAGTTCTAAACTAATGATATGAAACGAGCGAGGTGATGAAATGAAAACAGAAGATAGACTAGGGCTACTATTATGGTTTCGTTTGTCACGCTTTTATAATAAGAGTATTCGTGAGACGAATCAGCATTTGAAAAGATGGAATGTATCTGCCGCCCAGTTTGATGTGTTAGCTCAAGTTGGAGGACATGATCGTTTAACGCAGCAAGAACTTGGAAATAAGCTATTTGTTACGAAAGGAAATGTAACGCAGCTTTTAAATAAAATGGAGCAGCTTGAGTGGATTTTGCGTGAACAAGAGGGTACTACGAAATATATTTCTTTAACAGAAAAGGGAAGAGCTTTATATGAAGAAATCGTCCCACCTCAAGAAACGTTCCAAGCAGAGAAGTTTCATAATTTAAACATAGAGGAACAAAAGCAATTATTAACACTACTAAAAAAGTTACAATAAGAAAAAAATTTAAAATAAATCTCGAATTCGAGATAGTATGAGGTGAAGGATATGTTTAGAAAAATTGATCATAAAAATATGGGCAGAGCAAATCATGGTTGGTTAAATACACATTTTCATTTTTCTTTTGCCAATTACTATAATCCAAATAACATGAACTTCGGAGCGTTACGTGTTATTAATGATGATCTAGTAGCGGCGCAAACTGGTTTTGATATGCATCCACATCGTGATATGGAGATTATTTCTTACGTTGTAGATGGTGCTTTAACACATGAAGACAGCATGGGAAATCGCGGAACAATTGAGCGTGGACATGTTCAATATATGAGTGCTGGCACGGGCGTATTTCATAGCGAGCATAATTTAGGCGATGAAACGCTGCGTTTATTACAAATTTGGATTTTACCAGACCGTGCAGATCATAAACCAAACTATGGTGAGTTTAAATTTGATTGGAGCAAGCGTGAAAATGAATGGTTCCACATGGTATCTTCAGTAGAAGGAAATGCACCAATTCAAATTCACCAAGATGCGAATTTATATTCCTTATCATTAGAGGCTGGAAAAGAAATTCATTTTCCAGTGAAAGAAGGCCGTCAATTGTATCTTGTACAAATTGAAGGAAGCAGTGTAATCAATGGTGAAAATCTTGTTATGCGTGATGCAGCGGAAGCGGTAGAAGAAGATATTCATATTGAAGCAAAAGAGCAATCACACTATTTAGCAATTGAATTGAAAAAACAATAAAAGGTTTATAGAAAAGAGGACATCCGATAGATGTCCTCTTTTTTTGATTGGAATTGTCTGAAAAATGTTTCTCAAATTTTCGGTAGAGGTATCAGCTGGGAAAATAAGAATTGTATAAAAGTGTCAAAAATCTTTATGGGAATGGGGAATGTTATAGTGAAAAAGCAAGTCATTTCATCAGCATTAGCGTTAACTGTTATCGCCGGGGGATTTGGAGCGTTTGGGGCAACGACAACGAAAGCGGAAGAACAAAAAATTCAATATCATCAAGAATTTAAAACACCTGCATACATAGGTGAAGAATGGAAAGCACCGGAAGGACTAGATAAAAAAGAGACAGTCTTTCAATACTTAGAGAGTAAGAAAGATATGTTTAAATTAGCAGGAAATATTGAAAAGCATTTTAATATCGTTGGGGAAGAAAAAGACGCTGAATCTGATACGACACATGTGAAGCTAGTTGAGAAACATAATAACATTCCTGTGTACGGTTCTGATCAAACTGTTACACTTGATAAAGAGAATAATGTAAAAGCATTCTTCGGACAAGTTATTCCGAATTTAGATGATAAAAATATTCCTGCAGCTGCAAGCATTACTGCGGAACAAGCAGAAACGATTGCAAAGGCAGATATTGAGAAAGAAATTGGTAAAGTAAAGAGTTATGACGGTGTGAAAAAAGATTTATTTGTATATGAAAAGGACGGTAATTACTATCTTGCATACTTAGTTAAGGCATCGATTTCAAAACCAGCTCCAGGATATTGGCATTATTTTGTTGATGCAACGAATGGAAATGTTATTGAGAAATATAACGCTGTAGATAACATTACTGGATTTGGTTACGGAGTATTAGGTGCTAGACAATCATTTGAAATTGCTCAAGATACGAAAACAGGACAATTCAACTTGTTTGATGGTAAACGAGGACAAGGTGTTCATACATTTGATGCAGAAAATATGGACGAGAACTGGTTTAATTTATTCTCACAATGGCTTGGATATACAGGAGAAGAAGTTGAAAGTAAATCTAAGTTCTTCGAAGATAAAGCTGCAGTTGATGCGCATGTAAATGCGGGAAAAGTATATGATTACTACAAAAAGACATTTAATCGTAACTCTTTCGATGATAAAGGTGCGAAGCTTATTTCAACTGTTCACGTAGGTACAGCTTGGAATAACGCAGCTTGGAATGGTGTGCAAATGATGTACGGTGATGGCGATGGAAAAACATTCATTCCATTATCTGCTGGACTTGATGTTATCGGTCACGAATTAACGCATGCTGTAACTGAACATACAGCAAACCTTGTTTACAAAAATGAGTCAGGGGCGTTAAATGAATCGTTATCTGACATTATGGGTGTTATGGTTGAGAAGAAGAGCTGGGATTTAGGTGCTGACATTTATACACCTGATAAACCAGGCGATGCACTTCGTTCATTAAAAGATCCAGCGTCTATTCCAAACCCATTAAAACCAAGTGAAGGTTACCCAGATCACTATAGTAAACGTTATACTGGAACAGCTGATAATGGCGGCGTTCATATTAACAGTAGTATTAATAATAAAGCTGCTTATTTAGTATCTGAAGGCGGAGATCATTACGGCGTGAAAGTAACTGGAGTGGGCCGTGAAGCAACAGAAAAAATTTACTACCGTGCGCTTACGAAATATTTAACTGCAAACTCTGACTTCAAAATGATGCGTCAAGCGGCACTTCAGTCAGCTGAAGATTTATACGGTAAAAACTCTAAAGCTGTACAAGCTGTAACGAAAGCTTATGATGCAGTAGGTGTAAAATAATAAGAGAAAAGACCTGACATCCTAGTCAGGTCTTTTCTTTATCCCGCTATCCGCAAATGATGAAATTTCCACTTTATTTAGTCGCGAATACCTAATGCGATTTTTGCCATACGTGACATACGTTCTTTCGACCAGGGCGGATTCCAAACGACATTTACTTCTATTTCATTAACTTCAGGTACGTTTGTTGATAATACTTTTTTAACGTCTGATACGATTTGCCCAGCCATTGGACAACCGATAGAAGTCATAGTCATCGTAATGACAGCATTATTATTTTCATCTGCTGTAACGTCATACACTAATCCAAGATTAACGATATCAACACCTAGTTCAGGGTCAATAACAGCTTCTAAATTGGCAAGTAATTTATTTTCAAATGCTTCTTGTGACATAAGCAGCCCCTCCTACACTTTAATGATATCGATTCTCATTATAACGGAAATGAGCATAATGTGCAGGAAATGAGCTCAAAAAAATATCCCTCTTTCAAAGAAGGGATATTTTTGAACATCTATTCTGTTTTAAAATGAGATACGAGTTGATCTAACTCTTCAACTGTTTGTTTCATTTTTCTAGCAGTTACTGTCATTTCATTCATAACAATAACTTTCTGTTCAGCAGATTGTGCCGTTGCGGCAGTTTCGCTGGATACTTCAGTAGAGATAGAAGCGATGTTATTAAGTGAAGCATTCATTTCTTCAGCACTTGCAGCCATTTCTTCAGCAGTTGCTGATATATCTTGCATTTGAGTAGATACTTTATTTACTTGTTCCACAATTGTTGTGAAAGAAGTACCAGCTTCACGAATAACATTGATACCTTCAAATGCTTCAGAACGGCCTTGAGACATCATAGAGCTAGCAGTTTCTGTATCATTTTGAATTTGATGTAGTAATTGATTAATGTCTGTTGCAGCTGTTTTAGATTGTTCAGCAAGTTTTCGAACTTCGTCAGCTACGACAGCAAATCCTTTTCCGTGCTCGCCAGCACGAGCTGCCTCAATAGAAGCATTTAAAGCAAGTAAGTTTGTTTGCTCAGCAATATTAGAAATAGATTGTACAGCAGTATCAATATATTTCGTATGAGTGATTAGACGTTCAACCACTTCTGACGTAGCATTTACAGCTTTGTGTATTGTTGTCATTTGTGAAACAGATTTTTGGATAACCGTACTTCCATCGCTAGCATGTTCAGATGTGGCAACAGCAAGTTCCGCTACAGATGAAGCAGATTCAGCGATGCGCTGAACACTTACTGCCATATCATCCATTGCAGTTGAACTTTCTTCCATACTAGAAGTTTGTGATTGAATACTTGCATTTAAGTTGGACATCGAGCTTTGGACTCTTAATGTCGCCTCACGTGATGTATTCGTTTTTTCTAGCATATTTTCAGAAGCGGTTTGTACTTCCACTGATGTTTTTTGAACACGATTAATGATATGTTGTAGGTTTTCTAACATTTTATTAAATGATGTTGCGATAGCACCTATTTCATCGTTGCTATTTACTTGTAGACGTGCCGTTAAGTCACCTTCTTGAGAGGCTAATTCTTTTAGTTTCGTGTCAATTTGTTGAATTGGTTTCACAAGTTTACCAGAGAACCACCATGCAAGAATAATTGCAGCGACAATACAAATAACAAGTGATAAGAAAATAACATATTCAATTAAGAGTGCAGATTGGTCAATTTTTTCAATAGATTGTTCACGTAATTTAGCTTGTTCATTACTGTAATTTGTGAAGTCACCAATTACTTTATAGACCGTTCCGTTTTCTGAAGAAGCTACTTGTAAAGCTTCTTCCCATTTTTGTTCTTTTGCAAGAGTGAATACTTTTTCTTCAATGAACTTTCTCCAAGTAGACCCTAATTCCATTGTGCTTTTTACGGACGAAGAAAGATTTGGATTAGAAAGAAGTTTATCTTTTGAATCTTCAAGACGTTTACTCATCTGATTAAACTTGTCTAATTCGACTTGATCATGTTGTAGTAAATAACCCCTTAAAGCAGATAGCTGTACTTGATAAGCGTCTCCACGTTCTTTCAATTCTGTTGCCAGTGGAGAAATTTCTTTTTGTAATGTTTCAGCTTTACGAGATTGGTCAATAGCAAAAAATAAAATAAAAGCTAAGGCGATGCCAAATAAAGCGCAAATCGTTCCCATCATGAACATAAGTTTTTTTCTGATACTTACAAAATTCATATAATTAAAAGCCTCCTTTGTGAAATCTTAGTATTAGAATTAATAAATGTAAAAAATTGAAAGAAAGCTTTACTCCAGTTGGAATAAAGCTTTCTTATTTCCTTTAGGAATTATAGCAGACGGAATGAGAGATAGAAAGAGATATTTTAAAGTGAAAAAGGAGAACCTGTAAAACTTTCTTTCCTATACCTTTGAGCTCGTGTCATTTTCACTTTAAGCGTTTGTTTTGAAATGAGAGACGAGAACTTCAAGTTCTTGTACGATTGTTTTCATTTCAGATGATTTGTTAGCCACGATACTCATTTTGTTTACTTGATCACCAGCTGAATGTGCTGTTTGTAATGTTTCTGCAGCAACTTCATTTGAAATAGAGGCGATATTATTTAAAGCTGCGTTCATTTCTTCAGAGCTTGCAGCCATCTCTTCAGCAGTTGCAGACATTTCTTGCATTTGCGTAGAGACTTTGTTAATGTGGTTAACAATTTCTGAGAATGAAGATCCGGCAGTACGAATAACAGTAATTCCTTCAGAAGCTTCTGCTTGACCTTGTGTCATCATGTCATTTGCTATTTTAGTATCGGCTTGAATTTGATGCAGTAAATGGTTAATGTCAGTTGCGGCTAGTTGAGATTGTTCAGCAAGTTTTCGAACCTCATCAGCAACAACAGCGAATCCTTTTCCATGTTCACCAGCACGAGCTGCTTCAATAGAAGCATTTAAAGCGAGTAAATTTGTTTGCTCGGCGATATTCGAAATAGATTGAAGTGCAGTATCGATATGATTTGTATGTGTAATGAGTCGCTCAATTACTTGTGATGTAGCGTTAACAGCTTCGTTAATTGTGTGCATTTGTGTAATAGATTTCTCAATGACTTTATTCCCATCATCTGCTTTTTCTGAAGTTGTGACAGCTAAACTAGTAACAGAAGAGGCGGACTCAGCGATACGCTGAACACTTGTTGCCATGTCATCCATTGCAGTTGAACTTTCTTCAATGCTAGAAACTTGTGAACGAATATTGTGTTCAAGAGCATTCATAGTTTCTTGGGTCCTTGCGGTATTTTCCATAGAAGCAGTCGTTTCGATAAATACATTTTCGGAAGCTTCTTTTACACTTGTTGATGTTTGTTGAACTTGTTTTATTATATGCTGTAAGTTAGTGAGCATTTGATTAAAGGAATTTGCAATGTCACCTATTTCATCTTTACTTGTTACGTGTAATCTAGCCGTTAAATCTCCATCTTGAGAAGCTAATTCTTTTAACTTCTCATCAATTTGTCGAATTGGTTTAACGAGTTTACCAGAGAACCACCATGCTAATAAAATAGACGTTAATGTACATGTAATGAGTGAGAAGAAAATAATATATTGAATAAGTGATGAAGAAGACTCGACGTCAGCAATTAATGCGTCACGTTTCTCATTCTCTTCATTTGTATATTTATTAAAACGATCTAAAAGATCATTTACATAATCTGTTTGTGCTAAAGCAATTTTGGATGCTTCGTCCCATTTTCCTTCACGAGCAAGAGGTAGTACCTCATTATCTATGACGCTACGCCATTTTCCCCCCATTAAAATAGCTTCTTTCATTCCTTCTGGGAGCTTCTTGTCACTTGTTACTTTCTCTCTAGTATCAGCTAATTTTTTCCCTTCTCGGTTGAACTTATCTAATCCTTTTTGATCATGTGATAGTAAATATTCTTGTAAACCAGCAACTTGTGCTTGGAACCAATCGCCACGTTCTTTTAAAATCGTCGCTCTTTTTGATACATCATTTTTTAACGTTTCAATTTCACTTGCTTGATTCATGGCGAATGAAAGAATAACTATAAGAGCAATGCTAAATAAAGAAGAAATGCTTAAGAGTGTGAACAGTAGTTTTTTTCGAATACTAACATATTTCATCGTTACCCCTACCCTCATTTAAACTGTTTATTATGATTTATGGATATTCAAAACGAAATTAATAAAAACATTATTATGAAGTTATTAATCTGTTCAATGAAAATTATAGCAGATAATGGAAGGAGTCAGATTGGTATTAGAAAAAGTTCTTAAAATGTATACATTTGCATATCATAAAATTCATAAATAAATATTAGAAATGCTATTGAAATTTGAAATGACATCATGTATACTTCTAATTAGTTGATAACGATTATCAGTATCAACTAAAACATTACTCTTCGTTATGTTGGTCATACCCCTTTTTGACGGCGTAAGTCAGAGACGAAATGTTGAAATATCTTGTGTCCTATTCTACAGAATTATGGTAATCTCCAACCTCAACTTATATGCGTGAGCATGCAAAAAGGATCCTATCCGTGAAGGGATCCTTTTTTGCATGCTGTCGCAATTATTGTATATAGACCAGGGATACGTTCTTCGATTCCTTCCGGTGCAGTAGAAGGGAAGAGCCATCTTTGATGAGGTCCGTGTTCTTCAACTAGTTTTTCAATTTTAAAATGTTCTTCCGCGAGTGTTGTAATAATTTCTCCTAACGTCCAGCGACGGATGGTTGTTTTAGGTAGCGATTCTTTCTGTGCTTCTGTAAGAAGGATGCTATAAGCAACATCATCTTCAATTAATTCTTTATCGAAATAATTTCCACTTGCTCGAAATGATGGATGGTCTACTCCTAATAGCTTTGTGTATATTGGATGGTAATCGCGAAGGATAAGTATTCCACCGGGCTTTAGTAGTTGAGAGATTGTTGTAAAAAGTGGTTTTAAATCTAGAAAGTAATGAAGTACACCAAGTTCCAGTAATACGATATCAAATGATTTGGAGAGATTTACATCTAGTACATCAGAAACGATGTAATGAATAGAGACGCCTGCGGCTTCCGCAAGTTCATTTGCATATTTTGCATTACTTGCTGAAATATCAACAACTGTTACGTCAGCTCCTAAAAGAGCGAGTGCGACAGCTTTATTTCCTTTTGAGCCGAGTAAATTAATAATACATTTTCCTTTTGGAGATTGTATGTAAGGTAAATAATGTGCTACTTCGCGCGTGGGATCTTTCATGATTTTTTTCGCATAATCAGCTGGTGCCCCGTGGCGATTCGTCCAAGCTTCATAAGCAGCTGTATTCCAGCTTTTTTCATTTATAGTGCTTAGTTGTTTTTGGTTCAATGTTATCACTCCTTTTGTGAACGTATAGTTATTCGGCAGAGGGATGGGATTTCCTTTTCTTTCTGAATAAAAGTTTGATTTTTCTGTTATTAAGTCGTACAATACTTTTTATACGTAAAAGCGTTGAAAAGGAAAAGTAGGATGAACACATTCTTTCCAGAGAGCTTCGGTAGCTGAGAAGAAGCAAGAATATTCATTTGAACAATGGCCTTTGAGCTTCGTCCTGAACTTATCAAATGATAATAGTAGGCGGCGACGAGAGTTGGTACTCGTTATCAAAACCACAGTATAAGAGCATATAGCTCCGTACTTGTTAAGGCTAATTATGTGAGTAATTGGCGAAATAAGGTGGTACCGCGACTGTTTATACAGCCCCGCCCTTATCTTTTTTAAGATAAGGGCGGGGCTTTTTATATTTAAAAGGAGGAATGTAAGATGAGTATTTTTATTGGAGGCGCTTGGCCGTATGCAAATGGTTCGTTACACCTTGGCCATATTGCGAGTTTGTTACCTGGAGATATTTTAGCGCGTTATTACAGGGCAAAAGGTGAGAATGTGCTGTATGTTTCAGGGAGTGATTGTAATGGAACACCGATTGCAATTAGAGCAAAACAAGAAGGTGTGACAGCGAAAGAAATTGCTGATAAGTATCATGAAGAGTTCCAGCGATGTTTTCGTAGCCTTGGTTTTACTTATGATTGCTATACACGTACAGATAGTGAGCACCATCATGAAACAGTTCAAAATGTTTTTTTACGTTTATTAGAAGAAGGACATATTTATAAAAAAACAGTGGAACAAGCGTATTGTGAAACGTGTACGCAGTTTTTACCGGATCGTTATGTAGAAGGAATATGTCCACATTGCCATGAAGCAGCAAGAGGAGATCAATGCGATGCTTGTTCTGCTATTTTAGATCCTCTCGATTTGTTAGAAAAGAAATGTAAGTTATGTGGTAGTACGCCATCTGTAGAGGAAACAGAGCATTTCTATTTTGCATTGCATACATTTCAGCAGCAAATTAAAAGGACTGTAGAAATTGCCAAACAAACAGGGACATGGCGCGACAATGCGATTCAACTAACAGAGAGATATGTAAAGGAAGGATTACTAGATAGGGCCGTATCACGTGATTTGCCAATTGGGGTACCAATTCCAGTAGAAGGGTATGAAGATAAGAAAATTTACGTATGGATTGAAGCAGTGACAGGCTATTATTCAGCGAGTAAACATTGGGCTGAAGAAACAGGGAAAGATGATCAAGAGTTTTGGGATAGCGAAGCGAAAACATATTATGTGCACGGAAAGGATAATATTCCGTTTCATTCCGTCATTTGGCCAGCGGTATTACTTGGAATAGGGGAGGAAGCAATCCCGCGTCATATCGTTTCGAATGAATATTTAACAGTTGAAAAAAGAAAATTATCTACAAGTAAAAACTGGGCAGTATGGGTGCCTGACATATTAGAACGCTATGATCCAGATTCTATTCGTTACTTTTTAACCGTCAACGCACCAGAAAATCGCGATACTGATTTTTCATGGCGGGAATTTATTTACAGTCATAATAGTGAATTATTAGGTGCATACGGGAACTTTGTGAACCGGACATTAAAGTTTATTGAAAAATATTATGGTGGTATCGTGCCGAAAGGAAGTATTGAAGTAGAGCTGAAAGATAAAGTAGAAGGATTATATAAACAGGTAGGAGAGGCGATTGAGCAAACTAAATTTAAGGTGGCGCTAGAGACAGTATTTGATACAGTACGTTTTGCAAATAAATATTTTGATGAAAAGCAGCCTTGGAAACAAAGAGAAGATGATCCAGTTTCATGTGAAGAAACGATTTATAACTGTGTGTATCTTATCGCTAATTTTGCCCATCTCCTTGAGCCATTTTTACCATTTTCAAGTGAAAGAGTTCGAAACACATTGTCGATTGTGAAACGAAATTGGGAACCGCAAAATACGTTGCCAAGTAGAATTGATAGCGTACAGCCATTATTTGAGCGAATCGATGTAAAACAAATTGAGCATGAGATAGAGAAGCTGTATGGAGCGGTAAAATGAGATAGAGAAAAAGACCTTTCAAGTAAATGAAAGGTCTTTTGTTATGCAGTATGGTTCTCTTTCTTATCTTTCAAAAAGAAAAGTACAGCAAGGATTACAAGAATAATAGCTGCAATATCATACGTTATTTTAAATGTAGTATTAAAGTTTAAGTACTCTACGAAAGGAGTTTTCACTGCTCCTGCATATATACAAACGGGAACGAGAAGTAAATCGTAAAATTTCTTTTCTTTCATATATCTTATTAGGAAGAAGATACACATAATAGCAAAAAATACGATGCTTAAAATAGTCATTTATACCTCCAGATAAATTTACTTATTTTAATTGCAGTTATATCTTTTATATAAATTCTGTATTTTTTCAAGCGCTGTGCACGCGATTTTGTTTCCTTTCTTTCCTAGCCGTAAGCAGCTGAGGAGTGAAAATCCCAACCAATATAAAAATAATACCAATCCACTGCATGAACGTTACGACTTCATGTACAAGTGTAATAGAAGCGATAATAGCAGTTGGTAATTCAGCTGCACCTAATATTGTACCGAGTCCTGTTCCAACCTTTGGTACACCGATTGAAAAACAAATGACAGGTACAACAACGCCGAATAATCCGAGGAAGAAAGCATATTTCCATAGACCGGCTTGCAAAGCACCGTCTGTTAAAAAGGTTGGCGGAAAGAATAGGCATACGATAAGAGTAGCACTTGTTGTCATAAGAAAGCTTTTCGTATAAGGCGGAACATCCGTAGCGACGCGCCCGCTTGCAAAAACATAGAATGAAAAAGAGACCGCAGCTAATAGCCCAAAGATAATCCCTTTCGTAGAAAAACTTTGTCCGAGGCCTTCAAATACACCACCTGCAAACAATGTACCAGCAAATAAAATAAGGATAGATATGATCTTATCGCGGCTTGGAAATGTTCGATTTGCAATGGCTTCGATAATGAGACCAATCCAAGTGAACTGAAAGAGTAGGACGACAGCGATAGATGCGGGTAGTTCTTCTACAGAAATAGCGTAAAAAATCCCAGTCATACTCATTGTTGTTCCGACGGTTAGTAATGAAAAAAATTGTTTTTTTGTTACTTTATGATGTGAAAAGAAAAGAACGAGTAGAAATAGTCCAATCCATCCGAAGACATATTGTCCCCCTAGGAGTTGATGTGCTGAAAATCCATTTATGAATCCGAGTTTGAAAATAGTTGAAAGTATGCCGTAGCTGCAAGCACCGAATAAAACGAGCAATGAATATTTAAACTTTTCCATAAAAAATCCTCCTTTTAAGTAATAAAAAACGCCCGCTATCCAAATAAGGATAACGGGCGAACGAAACAGAGTAAGACACTCTACAAAATTCCGCCACTCACACATGAAGTATGAGTTTGGGGTATGTAATTATAGTGAATGTTACATTGCTTTTGGGAATACAATGGAGCATTTTACACCTTGAGCTGTGTTTTGTATCCCGTAAGGAAACTGATGTTTATCTAATATTTGTTTCACGATATATAATCCAAGACCACTACCTTGTACTAACCCGTGTTTATCAGGATTTGCGCGATAGAAAGGCTCAAATAAATGAGCAAGTTTATCTTCATCAATTTGTGAACCTGTATTTAATACTTCTAATGCGTAACCATTTGGTTTTTCATAAAGCTTTATATATACGTGCTGATGGTCAATTGTATAATGAATTGCATTTGAAATAATGTTAAAAATAGCAGTTTGAATAAATTTAGGATCAGCTAAAATTTGTACGTCGTGTTTAATATTAGATTGTACATTTAATTGTTTTACAGATACAAAGTAATCTACTTTCTTCATAACATCCTCAATAATATTAGATAAAGAAATGACTTCTAAATTCGGTTTAAATTGAGGGTTTTGTATTTTGGATAATTCCGACATTTTTTCCGTTAATATGTTAATGTCTTGCATCATCTCGTAGGAACGTTTCAAATACTTATCTCTATCTTTATAAGCTCCAATTCCGTGAATCATGCCATCTAGTTGTCCCATGACGGCTGCGATTGGTGTTTTTAATTCATGGGACACCATAGACATAAATTCTTTACGAGATTGTTCTAATTGTTGTTCCTTCTTGAGCTCGTTTCTTAAATCTTGATTGCTTGCATGTAAATTCTTCACAATATTTGGTACTTGTGAAGCAGCTACTTGCAAATTAAAATCTGTTTGATCTGTATTTTTGTTAAGTAGCTTTTTATCTGAGAAATCAAGATTCATAATATCTTTTAAAGCATCGCTCATATATTGAAAAGGTTTGGCAATTAGTTTTGTATAAATTAAAGATCCGAGTAGTGATAATGCAAGCATTGTCGCGCCAATATGTGGAGCTAATTGCTGCAACGCATCTGCTAACTTTGGATTATCCTTTGTATCATTTGTTTTACTTGCTGCATTTTGTGTATGTAAGGCATCATTATTAGCAGCTTTCTTTTCTGCTTCTGTAGGCGGATTAGAAGTGCTATTTTTCCCCGAAAGATTTTGTGTATGTTCTTTTGCCTTTACAGTTTGGCTAGGCTGCAAAAGGTGATTGATAGCTGTAGAAAGAGATTTATAATCTATAATAGAAGATTGAAAATTAGAAATGCTCCCCTCTGACACAGCTTTATTTTGCTTCGTTTTACTTCCGTCGTTTTGCTTATCTGAATCGGCCTGTTCTGTAGTCGGCGTTCCATTTTCTTTCGCAAAACGTTCTTTATCGTAGTTTGAAGCTAGAAAGTAAATAATTTGATAAAGGCAAAGTGATAAAAGAATACAAAATAATAAGGTTTTGATGAAAATACTTTTGGTGATGTTGTCTTTGCTACGATTCGATTTTGTAGCCAATGCCTTTCACCGTTTTAATATAAGGAATTCCTAATTTTTTTCTTAAGTTTTTAATATGTGTATCTATAACTCTTACATCACCATAATGTTCATAGCCCCATACCTTATTCAACAAATCACTTCTTGATAATACTTTTCCTCGATTTTGCAGTAAAGTATAAATAATTTCAAATTCTTTTGTTGTCAATTCAATTTGATTACCATGAACATAAGCTGCATATGCTGTAGAGTTTAACATCAATTCATGGAATTGTAGTATAGTTGCAGCTTCTGCTTCCTTCGTTGCTGCCCTTCTTAATACAGCCTCTACACGCTTAATAAATACAGTGTAATGGAACGGTTTCGTAATATAGTCATCAATACCTAATTCAAATCCTTTAATTTCACTTTCTTCATTATGTAAGCCTGTTAACATAATGATTGGTACATCAGATTGTCCTCGCATAATTTTACAAATACTATAGCCATCTATATCTGGTAACATTACATCGAGGAGGACAAGATCGTATGAATTTTTTTGGAAAAGAAGAATACCTTCTGTTCCAGCACCAACTACATCAACTGTAAAGTTTTGTGCCATTAGAAATTCACGAATAAGTTCTTGTATATCTGGGTTGTCTTCAATCACCAGTATATGCGTCATAGTAACACCTCCTAAATAACGCTTTTTACTGCAATATTCGAATTCATCATTTTTCGAGTGACTCAGATTGTTTATACATATAATAAGCCCCCGCTATAAAATAATCATGAAGGTAGCAAGGGGAATAGTTTAGTGTTACTGAATAGTTCAGAATTACAGTAGTTCTATTATAGTATGTATTATAAAATTTATAAAACATTATAACTGTATAATTTTAATATCTACGTTTATCAATGTTTAAATATCAGCTAATCAAATCTATTCCTATTATATATGTAAATACAGTTGTTTTGCTACTGTAAATGAATAAATAAAATAAGCCAAGACATAAAATTCTTGGCTACACATAAATCTTGTTTTTAGGCTATTTTACAGTGACAGTAGCTTGCTGCTGAACGCGCTCAAATAACCAGTGTATATCATTGTTATACATACGAATACAACCAAGTGTTGTCCATTTGCCGATTGCTTGATTATTGTTAGTTCCGTGAATCGCATAAGTTGTTCCGTAAGTTCCTGCCATATTTAATCCGAGCCAACGGTCACCAAGTGGATTACGTGGATCGCCGCCTTTAATTTTGCCTGTATAATAAGGGCGGTTTTTAATTTTATTTACGATTTGAAAAGTGCCTTTAGGTGTAGGTGTTGCAGCTTTTCCAGTAGCGACAGTAAAACTTTTTATAAATTTTCCATCCTGATAATAATCCATTTTATTTAACTGAGTGTCTACAATTAATTGATCTTTCGTTGTAGCTGCCTCTGCACTAGCGAATGGAAGAGTTAAAAATCCTAATGATAATAGTGCGCTTAATAATAATTTTTTCATTGTTATTCTCCTTTTACTATCGTAATAGTCTTACATACAATGAAGTTGTAATCCTCGTAATGCTTTATTTACATTTTCATCTAATGTTTCAAAGAATGTAGTGATTTTGCTGTTGTGTTTGTTGTTATCAATAAGTAATCTTTCATTTAATAAAAGCTCACCACGTAGTCCAAAACTTTGAACTTGAATATTTAGCTCATCTTCATTTTCAGAAATGATTGGTAAGAAATAGTGAAAAGCTTTTGTTGGAATGATGTAGCTTTTGCCAATCATGCTTTCTTGATTTGAATTAATCCATTTTTTCGTGACAATTTTAATATTCTTTTTTGAAACGATAAAAGATAGTGTTGTAGATTTTGTTAAACTTACGTCAAATTCACTTGTTTCACATATTTGTAAATTAAAAACGGTTTCATTTTGATGAGATTCAACATTTGTATTAATAAAATCGTGCATTTTATATGCTTCCATTTCGTATTCACCCTTTTTTCAATTTCGAAAAACGACTTATATTTATTCAAATTAATGCTTAGTCATATATTGGTTAAATTTTTCAACAAATTCCGATATAATCTTACAATACGTATATGAAGCTAATATGAAGTTAGCATGAGTTTGTGATGGTTTTTTATTGAGAACAAAATAAGAGAGCTTTTTTAGTGCTAAAAAATGGATAAAATCTGCATGTTATTAATGCGTCTTTTCGCTATTGCGACTTGGAAAATAATTTTTACTATTTAATAAAGAACGAAAATCATTAGTGTGACCCTTACAAAAATGTAATAAAAATGTAAGCTATTGTGATAGTTATTTCGACAATTTTTTTATACAATAATAGTAAGAAGTTGTACGTGATTGAAAGGAGAGATGACATGGAATGGATTCATGAATTATTTCAGCAATACGGGTATTATGTTGTACTTGTCGGCTTGCTGTTAGAATATATTGCACTTCCGTTTCCGGGAGAGCCAACATTAGCATATGCGGGATTTTTGGCACATAAGGGTGATTTAAGTTTACCGATTTTAATCATTCTATCCTTTATTGGGACAAGTGTAGGGATGACGATTCAATACTTTTTAGGAAATAAATTAGGTATGCCTTTCATTCAAAGGTATGGGAAATACGTATTTTTAACACAAAGAAAAATTGACTTAACGAGAATGTGGTTTGATAAGTATGGGTACTTCCTAATTTTTATTGGTTTCTTTATTCCTGGTGTACGTCATTTCACAGGATACTTTGCAGGAATTATTAATTTACCATTCCGTCGTTTTGCCATTACAATTTATTCAGGCGCTCTATTTTGGGTATCATTCTTCTTAATCGGTGGTTACTGGTTAGGTGGAAACTTACATGATATCTTTGGAGTGCTAGAAGGTCATATCGGTAAAATCATTTTTGGAGTTATTGTGATTGTAGCGGTTACGTTGGGTATTCGTTTCCGTAAGCAGTTAAAACGAGTATTACTACAAAACGCAAGTTAATATGAAATCCATTCTATGTCAGAATTTAGGAAGGCAGTGCAAAAGCACTGCCTTTTTTATTTTATTTTTAAGACTATGTTTAATGCACATTTTACATTCTTTATAGGAATTTGATACAGGATAAGAAATAAGTATTTTGTCAATTATTATAGTCGTAATGACAATTATAATTGACAAATATAAGGATATTATTTACAATTTTAATTAAATAAATGAAAAAGAGGGAAGACATGAAGCTTCAAAATCGAGTGAGGGAATTGCGAGCAAAGCATCGTTTATCACAAGGGGATTTAGGGAAAGCGATTGGATCATCACGGCAAACGATTAGTTTAATTGAGCGTGGGGATTATGCACCATCTATCGTATTGTCGTTAAAAATCGCACAAATTTTCAATGTACCGGTGGAGGAAATATTTACGTTAGTAGAGGGGGAAGAGGACGATGAAGAGTAAGCGAAAAAAACAATTTGATTCTGTGGGGAAAATAGCATTAAGTATGATAGGAGGATTTTTAACGTCTTATATAGCTTTAAATTTACTCTCGGATGAACCGAGAAAATTATCATCCAATACATTTATAGGTATATGTACTATTTTTGGAATTTTAATGATGTACTATACTTGGAAGAATACACGTATGTTAGCAGAGGCACGCGATGAAGAAGAGAGCGTACAAGGCAGAAAATTAGGCATTATAAGTATATATTTACGTGTAGGTGATATAGTGACGCAGGCATGGTTTGTATATGCAGTTATTACATGTAGACGTGCACTGTTGCAGGATACAAATGTTTCATTTGCGGTGTGGAATTTAGTAGCTTCTATTGTTTGTTTAACTACTGTAGTAATTATCGGACTCATAACAAAAAATCGTTATAATAAGCTATATCCTGAACAAGGTGTAACGTATATGGAATCTATGAAAATGTGGACGAAAAACGCAGATGAAGGATTAAAGCACATTGTGCATGAGGCTGGATATAAAGCATATGAATTTACGAATACAATATTGGCATATGTATGGTGGGCTGCCGTTATATATACAGCTGCTAGTAATATCGATTTTGTATTAATTGGCTTAATCTCATTTATTTGGATATTGCATCTTGGGAAGTTCATGTACGAAATGCAAAGGAAAATGATTTATTAAGGGGAGAAAAAGGTGGATATTTTAAGAAGGCCAGCTGGCTCAATGACAGTGGCGTTAATTCTGTCCATTTTATACGGAGTAATCCGAACTGGGAAATTAGAAGTAATTTTGAACCTATGGGCAATAGTTGGAATTTCATTATTAGTGTTAGCCATTCATGAGCTAGGACATGTAGTATTTGGTGTAATAGGTGGTTTAACATTTAAATTTATGACAGTAGGAACCATTACTATTCAAAAAGAAAAGGGAAAATTACGCATTCGAGCAAATAAATTATGGGCTTACTTTGGAGGCGTTGCAACACTAGTACCACCTTCTATAGAGACACCGAATCTTTCGAAAAAATGGGCGTGGCTCACTTTAGGTGGACCAATTACGAGTTTACTGTTTGGTATTACTTCCGGTTACATATACATGGTGAGTTATTATCAATATCTTTTATATTTTTCCTTTTTCCATTTTGCAATCTTTGCGGTTACAATTGTGCCGATAAAAGGAACGCTTATGAGTGATGGGATGCAATTTCTTATTTTAATTAAAGATGATGAAAGAGCTAGAAATCATTTATATGAGATTCAAATATCGAGTGAGTTATTTAGTTATAAAAGACCGAAAGATTGGGATGAAAGATTAGTAGAATTGAGTGAGGAGAAAATAAAAGAGAATAAAGGGATAAGAGAGATAATGAGTAGACTTATGCTTGTCTTTTTTGCTCGTGCAGATCAAGAGGGAATGGAAAGAGCGATACCGTATATAGAAAGAATTGTTCAACTACCTGTAACGAAAGAAAATAAGTTTTTCGTTAGTAGTTTTCATAGTTGGTATCTTTTATATAAAGCCCTTTATGAGATGGATAGTCTTTCTTTGCAAGAAGCAAAGGAACATGCAAAGGCTATTACAAAAATGGACTTAAACGGATATTATCGTACACAAGGAATTATCAAATATTTAGAGAATGATCTAGAAGCTTCCCATACTTATATGAAGAAAGCTGATAAAGAATTAAAGAGCGCCGAGAAGAGTGAGATTGGATATTTACAATTAGAAAGAGAATGGTTTGAGCAGTTGAAGGTGAGGGTATCTTACGATGGATGAGGTATCCTCTTTTTTATATGTCATCTTATGCCGTTCCATAAATAGCCTGGGGCGAGTAAAATGAGATAAGAAGAGCAAAGCTTGGAGGAAGTAAATATGGAAATTTTATCAATTATTTTGATAGTCTTGCTCATTTATGTTGTTTTTAAAGTGGCATATGTAGCATTAAAGATACTCGCGATCCTATTAATTATCTTTTTAATCGTAGAGTTCGGCAGTAAGTTGCTTGGGGGATAGGGTATATTGTGCGTTTCGAGTGTCGAAGGTTGTCGTTAAATCGATATCTTGTGTTGAACCGTTGATATAATGAAAAAATCGTTGATATAAGTGGAGAAATGATCGATATATTTGAGAAATCGTTGATATATTTTAGTGAATACGAAGTGGGGTATGTGGAAAAGAAGTTGCCGTTGGGTAGCTTCTTTTTATTGTAGTGGCAGGGTATAGAGCATAAATAGGTTGCCGAAAATTGCCGGTAAGTCGATATCCTGTGTCGAATGGTCGATATAATGAAAAAATCGCTGATATAAGTGGAGAAATCGCCGATATATATGGAGAATCGCTGATATAATCCGGTTGGTACTGGATGGGGTATGTGAGAAAGAAGTTGCCGTGAGGGTAACTTCTTTTTATCGTGATGCGGGGATATGCAAAACAATATAAAAAGCTGGAAGAGTATCTTCCAGCTTAAGAGTTACTTTCAATTTGACGACCGCTATCTTCTTCAGTGTCTTGTAATAGGTTGAATACGTCTGCTAGGCAGAATGCAATGAACCAAGTCCATAGACCGTGGAAGAAAGCTGAGCTTAATTGAAGTGGTAATGTATAGTTTGTCATTGAGTAGGAAATACATCCACCAACGATTCCGATCATTGTTAATAACATTGTTTTTTGAGCATTTTCTTCTGGATTGAAGAGGAAGTAAATGTATCCGCCTAAAATTGAAGCGCTTACAAGCGTTTCGATTCCATTAAAGATGATATTCTCTCCAAGCTGAGTGTTTGTCCAGAAGCAGATTGTTCCGCCGATAATAGCAAACAGGACAGCTATTGTATATCGTATATATTGATTCATATGTTCATCTCCCTATGTAATAAGATGATTTGGAAGTCAAAAAGGTAGGTATAGTATATTGAAGTGAGTTTTAATTGTACGTATCTTTTTATAAAAAAATCATTGAAGAGTAACTAAGATGATCGGTTGTTTAAACCGTTACGTGTATGGTGTCTGAAATATACCCGACTGCTCGTTTCTTTTTGCTTGTAAAATAAGAGAAACTTCCAAGTCTATATACTCTTTTTTTGTGAGTCTGCTTTCATTATAACACATTTAGGGACATAATAATAGAATTATCTGATTTTGTAATAAGTGTAAAAAATAAAAAGCGTAAGGAAATACCATTAACGGTGCAGTTTAGTGGAAGAAGGATTTTAATTTATTATGATGAAATATGTAATCAAGGTGAGATCTAAGAATGAGGCTTAAATACTATAAAAAATGTTTTATAGCATGAATGTAAGGGAGGAGAGCTAACTTGGAGTTCACAACAGAAAGATTAATAATTAGACCTTTTAAGAGTACTGATTTACAGGATGTATTTGCTATTTATAATAGTGATGATACATGTAAGTTCCTATTACATAATAAGTGGACTCATGAAGACATGCAGAAAAGATTTAATAAGAAGCTAGCAAATAATGTACTTACTAAAGAAACAATATTAAGTTTGGCAGTTATATACAAAACTAAAGTAGTTGGTGATTTATCCGTATGGTACACAAATATGAAAGACACTGTTGAGATTGGTTATAGTTTTGCAAAGGAAGTAGCTGGGAGAGGTTTGGCAACAGAAGCAGTAAGTAGTTTGGTATTGAAATTATTTAATGAATGTAATGTACATCGTATACAGGCTAATCTTGATGCACGTAATACAGCTTCACAAAAATTGTGTGAACGAATAGGCATGAGAAAGGAAGCCCATTTCATACAAGATTTTTGGAATAAAGAGGAATGGACAGATAGTATTGTATATGGAATGCTATCCTCCGATTTGTAGTAATAAACTTAGTGATTTTATTATGCTAAAAGGTACGTTAGTTGAATAACAAAGGGCATAACATATTATATATGACTAATATGTTATGCCCTTTAATTTATTAACCTGTTTTATATGCGTTTGAAACGGCCGACAATTTCAACTGTTTCAGTAATGTTCATAAATGCTTTGTTATCCACTTGACGGATAATACGTTTCATTTCGCCTAACTCATAGCGAGTCACGACAGTGTAAATCATTTTTTTCTTATGGTTTGTATAGCCGCCGACAGCGTCTACCATTGTCACCCCGCGTATGCCGTGATGTAGTAGTGCGCTTTTTATTTCCTCGCCTTTTTCTGTAATAGTCATTATCGTTAATTTAATATGTTTCGTATGCACAGCGTCGATAACTTTGCTGACTACAAATCGACTAATTAACGTATAAAGTGTAATATCCCATCCGAAAATAAAACCTGCTGCTACAAGTAAGATTAAGTTGAATACAAATATGATTGCTCCAATTGAAACATCTCGATATTTCGCTACAATCAATCCGACAACATCAAAACCACCTGTTGAAGAAGCAAATCGGAATATAATTCCTGAAGCTGCTCCGCAGATAACACCACCGAATACAGAAGAAAGTAAAATATCGTCTGAAACTTGGTGTACCGGGATAATGTTCATCGCTAACGATGATACAGCTACAAAGTACGCTGTTAAAAAGGTTGTCTTCTTTCCTAAGTAAAAGTGACTTAAAATAAGAAGAGGAATGTTTAGTAAAAAGATAAGTGCACCGATATTGTAGTGCATTAAATAACCGATAATCATCCCTACACCAGCGAATCCACCGCTAATCATATTATGCGGGATAAAAAACATATTCATAGAAATTGCATACAAAATAGAAGCTATAAAAATAACAACCAACTGTATCATAAATTCTAAGTGAAATGTTTTAGCTGCTGGGAAGGATAAAAAGGCGGTGTCGGGAACGTAATCGGCGTCTCCTAGTTGACCCATAGTATGTTTCATCTCCATATTCATTTTTGATTACAAGAAGAGAATAAAGGTTTTTTCAAAAACTGGCAATAGTTTTATTATAATGCAAAAATTTTATAAATTTCTAATAAATCAAGCCTATTCATTGATGTGTGTGAATATGCTAAAGAAAGCGAATACAACGTTTCTTAATTATTGTTTTCTTGAGAAAATATGCAAAATACTTTTTTTGAAAATAAAAGGAAATAGAGAATATTTGCCCGATGTGCTAAAATGACCTTATTAAGGATGTGAAGCGATGGAATTTTTATTGCAGGATGCAATTCTATATATATCGTTTGTAACGACAGCACTTTGCTTATTAGAAGTTTTCTTCCTTGCTAATGTTTCTCGCTTTGTGCGTCAACAAGCATCAAGCGGTAGACAAAGAGCTTTTACGTTAGTTGATACATGTGAAGATAGTGCGGGAAATGTACCGCTATTTTCAATTTTTTATAAATATGGAATGATTCGTTCCGTACGCAGACAAGAATCAAGTGAAGAGAATGATGAGGTTGGTCCGTATACACCAATGTTTCGCTAAATAATTACGAAACATTGGAGGAATGAACATGTTAAAATCATACCGAGCTGCGCTCATTAGTTTATCAGTAGTACTTGTTTTTGTTTTATCTGGCTGCAGTAATGCAGGCACAATTGATTCACATAGTACGGGGATATGGAACCATTATTTCGTATATCCAATCTCGTATATGATTCAATTTGTTGCTCATCATATACCGGGAGCTAGCTTCGGGGTTGCTATCATTATTATGACGCTCGTTATTCGTTCAGCCATGATTCCATTAGCTGTTTCGCAATATCGCAGCCAAGCGAAAATGAAGAAAATGCAACCTGAATTGCAGAAGCTAAAGAAAAAATACGGTGATGTAAGCAAAGACCTTGAAAAACAAAAGCAGTATCAAAAAGAAATGTCAGAACTAATGAAATCAGGCGGTTGGAATCCACTTGCTGGTTGCTGGCCAATTTTTATACAAATGCCGATTTTCTCTGCTTTGTATTATGCGATTAGCAGAACGGAAGAGATTCGCACATCTTCGTTTTTATGGGTGAACCTAGGACATGCAGATCCATATCATATATTACCGATTATTGCAGCGTTAACGACATTTATTCAGATGAAAGTTTTCCAATCGAATATTACACCTGGAGAACAAGTACAGATGCTAAAGATGCAGCAAATTATGATGCCAGCAATGATTCTATTTATGGGGTTTGCGGCGCCATCAGGACTTGTGTTGTACTGGATAACAGGTAACTTATTTACAATGACACAAACAATTGTATTAAGAAAAATAATGGAACGTGAAGAGTTACAATTACAAAAAGCATAGAGAAACACCGCTCATTACGAGCGGTGTTTTTTATTTGAATCGTTAAGGAAATTTTAAGAAACCAATATTACTATTGGCGTTGTATACGAAAGTGTACATGCTTTAGAAATATGAAGGAGGGAATTTCCTATGAAGAAGAAAACAGTTGGTTATTTAGCGATTGCAGGTGCTTTATCATTCGGAATCATTGGAGGAGTCGGTGTTCCGGCATTCGCGGCAACAAATACTCCAACAGCTGAGCAAGCGACAAAAACAGCGAAAAAAGATTTAGATGCCGCTACAAAACAAAAAGTAAAAACGATTATGGACGATACAAAGAAACAGTTACAGGAGCTAGGTGTAAAGCTTCCAGAAAAAGAAAAACGTAAAGAAATGTTTGCGGGATTAGATGAACAGGCGAAAGAAAAAGCGAAGTCGATTTTAGAGCAAGAAAAGTCTGGAAAATTAACACGAGAACAAGCAAAAGAGGAATTAACAAAGTTAGGCGTAAAAATGCCGGAGAAAGGTAAGCGTGGAGACATGTTTGCTAACTTAGATGAACAGGCGAAAGAGAAAGTGAAGTCGATTTTAGAGCAAAAGAAATCTGGAAAATTAACGCATGAGCAAGCAAAAGAGGAATTAACAAAGCTAGGCGTGAAAATGCCGGAGAAAGGTAAACATGGAGACATGTTTGCTAACTTAGATGAACAGGCAAAAGAAAAAGCAAAGTCAATTTTAGAGCAAAAGAAATCTGGAAAATTAACGCATGAGCAAGCAAAAGAAGAATTAACAAAATTAGGTGTGAAACTTCCAGAGAAAGAGAAGCATGAAGACATGTTTGCAGGATTAGATGAAGCAACAAAAACAAAAGCAAAAGCGATTTTAGACAATGAAAAGAAACAATTAGAGGCATTGAATGTTGATTTACCGCACCATAAGTTTTTTATGAAAAAAGATGAGAAATAATTGAATGAAGTCGTATCTTTCGTGTGGGCAACCGAAAGGTACAGGCGTGAGGGGGCTTTCTTTTGAAAGACCCCCTTTTATTGTTGGCGTTTTTTGTTGGTAAATCGATATATTTGAAAAATCGCTGATATAATTTTTACAGCTACACTGCTCCAAAGATACGAGGGAATTAGAGAAATATTACAGCTTCTGTTATAATATAAGAAGATAAATATTTCCTATGTTATATAAAAAATATATTGATTTTTTCTAACAATTCAATATAATGAACAATAACTACAAAATTCGACATCAAGAAGTGATGATGAGGACACGATCAATTTTTTACGATTCTCAGAGAGGGAAGCCTTTGGCTGTGAGCTTCCTAATACGGAAAAATGGATTACCACCTCTGAACTGCAGCAGTGAACGAGCATCTAGTAATTGCTTGCCGGCAAAAACCGTTATTTAGACTTGAGAAATTGGTGAAGTGTATTACTTTACGAATTGAAACAAGGGTGGAACCACGAATACAACACTCGTCCCTTTTTTAGGGAGGAGTGTTTTTTTATTTCATTTTTGCATCACACTAGGATTGGAAGGAGGATACGCAGCATGCATCATGATGAGAAGAACAAAATTGGTTTAACAGTAGCACTTTCTATCGTAGTAGGAACGATTATTGGATCTGGTGTGTTTATGAAACCAGGGAGCGTATTAGATTACTCGGGGAGTTCTAATATGGCCATTCTTGCTTGGATAATTGGTGGTCTGTTGACGCTAGCAAGTGGTTTAACAGTAGCTGAAATTGGAGCGCAAATCCCGAAAAATGGTGGGTTGTATACGTATTTAGAGGAGATTTACGGAAGTTTTTGGGGATATTTATCAGGTTGGATGCAAACAATTGTTTATGGACCTGCTATTATCGGAACATTAGGTTTATACTTTAGTTCTTTAATGATTAATTTTTTCTATTTAGATAAAGTGTGGAATTTACCAATCGCAATTGGAACGGTTGTGTTCCTTGGCGTTGTAAATAGTATGGGAACAAAATATGGAGGTATCGTCCAAACGGTTACGACAATTGGGAAGATGATTCCGATTGTGTTAATTGTTGTGCTAGGTTTTTGGAAGGGGAATAGCGATATTTTTAACGTAGTTGTGCCGATATCAGAAAATCAAAGTATCGGTATGGCAATTTTAGCAACGTTATTTGCTTATGACGGCTGGATTTTACTTGCTTCGATTGGTGGAGAAATGAAGAATCCAACAAAGTTATTACCGAAAGCAATGACAGTAGGGATTTTAATCGTAACGGCTGCTTACGTATTAATTAACTTGGCGTTATTAAATGTATTACCAGCAGCAAAAATTGTAGACCTTGGAGAAAATGCAACAGCGACAGCTGCAGGCATGTTACTTGGAGAATATGGCGGAAAAATTATTAGTATTGGTATTATCGTTTCTATTTTCGGCTGTTTAAATGGAAAGATTTTAACGTTTCCACGTATCCCAATGTCTATGGCAGAGCGTGGACAACTTCCATTTTCTAAGTTTATTGCAAAGGAAAGTCCGAGATTTAAAACACCAGCAAATGCGATTACTGTTGAAATCATTTTAGGAATTATTTTAATGATTATTAGTGATCCAAATAAGCTATCTGAGATTTCCGTATTCATTATTTATATTTTCTATGTAATGACGTTTATTGGTGTCTTTATTTTAAGAAAACGTAATAAGAATAAAGAGCGTGCATATAGTGTACCGTTATTCCCAATCGTACCAATCGTAGCGATTTTAGGTTCGTTATTTGTAATTGGTAGTGCAATTATTAACGATCCAGTAAGTTGTTTCTTATCGATTGGAATTGTATTTACGGGACTGCCGGTGTATTGGTACTTGAATAAGAAGAAAGAAACAGAATGATGAAAAGGTAGGCGTATTATACGCCTACCTTTTTTACTGTAAAAAAATTGTACTTGCTTCCACTTTCTATTTTGGTTACTATGATGGTAGTAACCAAAATAGAAAGCGTGGGGAAAGACTTGAATTTTCGTGTTTATATTTTAGCTATCGCGGCTTTTGTAGTCGGAACGGTTGAGCTAATTATAGGAGGAACGCTCGATTTAGTTGCCAATGATTTAGGAGTATCTATTAGTGCAGCTGGTCAGCTTATAACAATATTTTCGGTAGTATTTGCTTTGTCAGGTCCAGTTTTATTAGCTTTGACAGGGAAGTTTGAAAGAAAAACATTGTATGTTGGAGCATTATCGATTTTCTTAATCGGAAATATTATTTCGGCATTTAGTGTGAATTACGGAATGCTGATGTTCTCAAGGGTTATTTGTGCGGCGAGTGGTTCATTAATTATTGCACTATCGGTAACACTTGCTTCTAGTGTAGTAGAACCGCATTTTCGTGCGCGTGCAATTGGAATCATTTTTATGGGAATTAGTGGATCACTTGTACTTGGAGTACCGCTTGGTCTTGTACTCGGAAATGCATATGGATGGCGTGCACCATTTGTATTAATTTCGGTATTAACAGTTATGGCAATTGCTTGTATTTCATTATTCTTAACGAAAGTACCACCGACATCGGTATTATCAATAAAAGAACAACTTGCTACTTTAAAAGATAAAAAAATTGTAAGTGCACAGTTAACATCATTTTTGTTTTTAACAGGGCATTTAACATTGTATGCATATTTAACACCGTTTTTAAAAGATGTCATGCATGTTGAAGCAAACTGGATTAGTGTGTTTTACTTTATTTTCGGAATCGCAGCAGTAATTGGTGGCGGATTCGGTGGCTGGCTTGCTGATAAATGGGGATCGAAGAAAAGTATTATTTCTATCATTATCGTATTTGCGTGTGCAATCTTCATACTGCCATTAATGACATTCTCATTCCCGCTCTTCATCATTATGATGGGACTTTGGAGTATGCTGAGCTGGGCGATTTCACCAGCGCAACAAAACTATTTAATTGAAATTGCACCAGAATCAGCTGGTATTCAGCAAAGTTTAAATAACTCTGCCCTTCACTTAGGGATTGCACTTGGTTCAACAGTAGGCGGAGTTGTTATCGAAAAATCATCTGTTATATATAATGCTTGGGTAGGCGGTGGCTTTATTGTATTAGCACTGCTTTGCGCGATTTTCTCGATTACGAGAGGACGCTCTACTCAGTTCGTGAAAGAAGAATCTATCGTTTGATAGGTTCTTTTTTTATTTGTAAAAAATTGCAGGTTTTAGTAGAAAGGTGGAGAATTTGTATGTAGCGAGGTGATGTATATGTATACGAATTTTTCAATTATTGGTCTTCTAATTTCAATGCTCCCCTTGTTTCTTATTATTCTTGCACTTAGATGGGTTCGTTTCATCTATAAAAATTCAGAGAAACAGGTAGAGCAAAATGAGAAAATCATTGAGCTGTTGATGGAGATAAAGGAACAAAACGAAAAGGAGTCTAAGTGAAAAACTAGACTCCTTTTTATTATTTAATTAGTATCTTAATTTCATTAACAAACTCTTAATTTCCTCATCTTCCATAAAGAGGTCATGGTGTTTCTGGGTAATCTTTGCAAGTGCAACGTCATGATAGAAAAATTCTGTAAAGAACTTTACGAAAGGTTGTGACATTGTTTTCATCGCTTGCCATGACTCTTGTTCTACGCCAGCAAATAAAATTTCACGATCGTCAACGATGAGTAGCAAGTAGCGCTCTAATGCATTAGGTTCTTCAGCTGGGATTAGAAAATGCATGTTTTCTAAGTCTGTTTCTACTTCTCCAACAATAAGGGATTCAATTTGAACACCTTGTTTTGCTTTTTGTTCTAGTAAAGGAAGATATTCTAAAAGAGTATCATTCCAAGCTGAAATACGGATTGATTCTTTTGCACTTTCAATGAGTTCCTTACTTTGAACTCGAATAGAAGATTGCATCTTTAAGCTCCACACACGGTCATCTGTAAATGATTTTTTTGATATATTTGTTTCCAGTTCTTTAATATTTGATTGGAATTCTGTCGTTAATTTTTCAATTGCTAGCTTTAGTGGTAATGCTGTATACAGTTTTTTCTTTTCTGAAACAGAATCCATTACCATTCCTTTATCGATTAGGCGTGCTAGCACTTCATATATTTTTGCTTTTGGAACACCTGAATGCTTCACAATTGTTGTAGCATCTAATGGTTCATTGCTTGATACGACAACTTCATAAGCTTGGCTTTCATATTGTGAGAAACCGAATTTTTGTAACATAGTTCCCTCCGAACGAATGAGATTATATTTTAAGGATAATGAACTATTTGTTTTTGCACAAGTGGTAGTCCGTTTTCTAATTGTATTAAGGTGAGAATTAATTTCAATTTTTAAATTTTATCTATTATACTTAATATAATGATTAATAAGATTTTAATTTAATGCGAAGGGGATGCTGGGGGGAAGATGTTAAGAAGTTTACGTTTAAAAATTGCGGTAGTGTTTTCAGTTCTTATTTCTATGATGTTCGTAATATTGGGTACAGCTGTGTATCAATTACAGAAAGAAAAGGAAGTGCGTTCCTTAGACGAGTATTCTCAAAATGCGATGGATCTTGTAACAGAGCAACTTACGACATTTGTTCAAAGAACGGATGAAGATATGGGGTATTACGCGAACAGTGAGATGATTCGTAATATACTTCAAGGTGGGGTTACTCCAGAAGAGGAAGCGTTTTTAACGAAAGAGTTTGCGGAGTATAAAAAGAATCATCCTGGTATTTTAGATTTATATATTGGTACGAAAGATAAAAAAACATTAAGTGCCAATCTTGCTGAAGGTGGGCAAGTGCCAGAAGGATACGATCCAACGACAAGACCATGGTATAAAGATTCAGAGGCTGATGTAAAAAAGGTCCACTGGGGACAACCTTCTTATGAAATTGCAACAGGAAAGTTAAGTGTAGGTGTTTCTAAAGCAATTACAGCTCAAGATGGATCTGTATTAGGCGTTGTTGCGATGGATGTATCGCTTGGGACGATTCAGAAGTTGCTTCACAATATTCAATACAATAATGACGGAGAAATGTTTATTATAAATGATAAAAATATGGCTCTTGTTTATCCAGAAAAGATAGGAAAAGATGTTTCTAAAGAGCCACTTATAAAGAGCTTAAATAAAGAGGTAACAAAATATGCGGTCAGTACAATAAAAGGTGAAGATGTAGTTGTTTACAGTCAATCATTTGATACGATGAAATGGACGATAGGAATCTTTTATCCGAAAGAAACGATCGATGGGCTATTAAATAGTACGAGAAATACAGTTATTATAATGGCATGTATTAGTTTATTAGTTGGAATCGTAGCTTCCTACTTGTTCTCAAGAAGATTAGCAAGACCACTGCAACTATTAAAGAATCACGTGCAAAAAGTAGCAGAAGGCGATTTAACGTTGCGAATGAAAGTGACAAGTAAAGATGAAGTTGGAGAGTTGACTAAGCACTTTAATGATATGGTTGAACAAATGAATGAAATGGTAAGTAAAATTAAAAACAGTGTATCAACGGTGCAACAATCAACGAATAGTTTACATTACTTAACGAATGAAACAGTAGCGGCTAGTAGAGAAGTTTCAGGAGCAATGGATGATGTGAGTGGAGGAGCCTCTACTCTTGCGAATAGTGTGGATGAAGTTTCAGCTCAGCTCGAGAATATGGCGGAGTCAGTGGAACAAATGAATAGCTCCGTCGGTGAAATAAAAGGAGTGGCTGGCAAAGCGGAAGAGGCATCTAAGCAAGGATTAAATACAATGAGGAATTTAATCCGTACGAGGGGACAATCATCTTCGATTGTTGTTCATACAGAAGAAGCATCGGATAAGTTAGAACAAAGAGTTGGATCGATTCAAAATGTTGTTGAGCTTATAAAAGGCATTTCGGATCAAACAAATTTACTTGCTTTAAATGCATCGATTGAAGCTGCCCGTGCAGGTGAGCAAGGTAAGGGATTTGCGGTTGTTGCTGAAGAGGTTCGGAAATTAGCGGAACAATCAAAAGAGGCAACCGGAGAAATCACAACGATGATTGGTGATGTACAATTAGAAGTAAAAAGGGTTGTAGAAGTTGTAAGTAAATTGAAAGACATTGCAGATGTACAAAATAAAGTGACGACAGAGGCGGAAATGGAGTTCCGCACAATTATGTCAGTTGTAAATACGATTAGTACTTCAGTTGAAAAAATTGTAGAAGAGGTACATAACATAGGTTACGAGCAAGGGGAAATTACAGCGGTAATGCATACAATTGCTGGTACGAGTCAAGAAAGTGCAGCTGTTTCTGAAGAGGTACATGCTGCAACGGAATCACAGGTGAATCATTTAGAAAAGGTAGCTCACACGATGGAAAGTTTGACAGAACATATGAGAGATTTAGAAAGATTAGTCGAGCAGTTTAAAGTGGAAGAGTAACATATTAGTAAAATGATGAGGATTTCGGTAAAATAGACAATGGATATATAAGAAACGATTATAGGAGGAAGACTACTATGGCAATTGTTGATGTATCGATTATTCCAGTAGGAACAGGTAATCCAAGTGTTAGTGAATATGTAGCAGAAGTACAAAAGGTGCTAGAGAAAAATGCGGATCGCGTGAAGTATCAATTAACACCGATGAATACAATTATTGAAGGAGATCTTCCTGTCATTCTAGAAGTAATTCAACAAATGCATGAAGTTCCATATACGAAAGGTGCGCAGCGCGTTGCAACAACTATTCGTATTGATGATCGTCGTGATAAAGTAAGCACAATGGAGAAAAAATTAAACTCTGTTCGATCAAAATTATAAGAAAAAGCAGCGACCTTCGCTGCTTTTTTCATATAGGAGGTAAATAAAATGAGTGAAAAGTTTAACGAGCAGTTTGATGGTTTACTGGAGAAATACACTGAGCTGTTACTTGGAGAGAGCAATGAAGAGAGAAAAGAACAGGTACAGAAGTGGGCACTGTATTCTTACATAGCGAAGACGATGCCAGCTTTAGTAAAGCATTGGAATGAAACTTATCCAGATGCGAAAGAAGAGATGGTACAGTTAATTACAGATATTAAAAGGCTGAATGAAGAGAAGCGAAATGAGCAATAAAAAAACTTAAGGGAAATATAATCGTAAGTTTTCTGTATTAATATCCTTATATAATTTACATGGAATATTAAGGGTTTTATAGGCATGTCGAATATTTTCGACATGCCTATTTTATGCCTATTAAACTCCATTTTTCTAAATGTCGAAAAATATTTCAGGTATATTTATAAGCAGAAATATAGGTTTTTAAATGTTTTTATAGTATTTTATAAATTATCTAAATAATTATTTGTATCCAATAATTTTAAACAATGATATAATTTTGAAGAGGGGTAAAAAACAGATAAATTACAGTCATAGGGGTGAATTACATGGAACAATTAATGCGAAATTCGTTTCTTTTCTTGTCAAAAAATAAAGCGCTAACAAAACTGGCTAAAAAGTACGGTTTACGCTTTGGTGCAGGTCGCTTTGTCGCAGGGGAGACAATTGAATTAGCGACAGCAGCTATTAAACAATTGAACAAGCAAGGACTTTGTGTAACAATCGATTATTTAGGGGAATTCGTTGATAATGAAGCGGAAGCAAATGAAATGGCTAACCAATCGATTGAAGCAATCCGTGCAATTGGAAGAGAAGGTCTTGATTCGCAGCTTTCTTTAAAGATGACTTCTATGGGATTAGATATCTCTGATGAAATCGTAATGAACAATATGCGCCGTATTTTAGAAGCGGCGAAAGAAAATGGTGTGTTCGTTACCATTGATATGGAAGACTATACACGCTGTGGTAAAACAATTGATATCTTTAAACAATTAAAATCTGAATACGATAATATTGGTACTGTTATTCAAGCTTACCTATATCGTACAGAAAAAGATATTGAAGATTTAAATGCTTATAATCCTAATTTACGTCTTGTAAAAGGTGCTTATAAAGAACCTGAAGAAGTGGCATTCCCAGACAAGAAAGATGTAGATGACAATTATAAAAAAATTATTAAAATGCACTTATTAAATGGAAATTATACTGCAATTGCTTCACATGACGAAGCGATTATTGAATATACAAAAAAACTTGCTGAAGAACACAACATTCCAAGGGATCAATTTGAATTCCAAATGTTATATGGTATTCGTAATGAGCGTCAACTTGAGCTAGTAAAAGAAGGCTACAAAATGCGTGTTTACGTACCTTATGGAAACGACTGGTATGGATATTTCATGCGTCGTCTAGCAGAGCGTCCAGCAAACGTTGCGTTCGTATTAAAAGGTATGGTTAAAAAATAACCAAGGAGAAAATACTCCTTGGTTATTTTAATTGCTGAAATGCATAATGTGCCATTTTCTTCGTATCAGGATACAGTTGCTTGCGGGTAGAAGATAATACAACATTAATGACACGTTTACCGTCTTTTTCATCCACTGTTACGACTGTATATTTGCCAAGTGCTGATAGACCGCTTTTACTTCCAATCGCATATGGATCGTCATATAGTTCTTCTCGTCCGTAGTTTGCGATGTTTGGAGAGCGTTCTGAAGTATGTAGAGTTGTACGCGTTGAATTCATATATTCTAAAACAACTGGATACTTTAATGCTTCTTTCGTAATAATAGCAATGTCATATGGCGATACTTTATTTCCAAGTGCATCAGCACCACTTGCGTTCTTGAAAGTCGCATGCTTTGTACCAAGTTCCTTCGCTCTAGCATTCATCATTTTCACAAATTCATTTTTTGATCCTGCGATATGTTCTGCAATTGATTCAGCTATTGGGTCTGCACTAATGATAAGCATAAGTTTTAATGCCTCATCACGCTTTAATTTTTCTCCAGCACGAAGTTTAATTTTCTTGCTTTGACTTTCTGTTTTAATTGCGTTGTCTGTAACTGTAATTTCTTCATCTTCTTTTACATTCTCTAGTAAAAGAAGGGTTGTCATCATTTTGGCTATACTAGCCGGATAAGAGCGTTCGTCTTCGCGTTTCCCATACAAAATTTCACCTGTGTCTGCATCGATTGTAACCCCATATTGCCCAGTAATGTTGGGTTGATCAGCTCTTACAGCTTGTTGTCTTTGTGCATAAGAGAAGAAAATCATCCCTGTAAATAGTGTGGCAATCATTACAATCATAACTATTGTTCGTTTCATTATAATTCCCTCATTTGTTACAAATAAATTGGGCAGAAAAAGCAGCCATTAATCATTATGCCACGTTCTCTGCCCAAAAATATAGCGTTATTTTTCGCCCATATTATGCTTTTTATATTGTTGGTTATTACCTTGACGTCCTTTTTCCACGCCGTGGTTATGCGGACCTGCGTTTCCAGTTACACTAGCTGCACTAATTCCAGCCTTTGAAGGGTTCTTCTTAAGTTTTGCCATATATATTCCTCCAGTTTCGTCAGATTATAAAAAGGGAAAGTGTATTTTAGTGAAGAAAATACATATATAGCATGGCCAAATGAAAGAAAAGTATTTATTTCAGAAAATTTTATCAATAAATATATTGCGAAAATTTAAACAGTATCATATATTTATTAGTAGAGGCTCACTCATTGATTGCGACTTATGTCGAAAAATTGAATGAGCATTCATTCAAGAATAGGGGGAGAATTGGATGTTCCAAATTAAAAAGGCTGCTGTTCTAGGTTCAGGCGTAATGGGTTCGGGAATTGCGGCACACTTAGCTAATATTGGTATTCCGACATTATTGCTTGATATTGTACCACCTGCGCTTACGAAAGAAGAAGAAGCGAAGGGACTTACATTAGAACATAAAAGTGTGAGAAATCGTTTTAGTAATATGGCTGTGCAAAAACTATTAAAGCAAAAACCAGCTCCTCTGACAGTGAAAGGAAATCTAGCACTGATTGAAGCAGGTAACTTAGAAGATGATCTTGAGCGTCTAGCTGATGTAGATTGGATTATTGAAGTAGTAGTTGAAAACTTAGATATTAAAAAGAAATTATTTGAAAAAGTAGACGCTGTTCGTAAACCGGGCTCAATTGTAAGCTCGAATACGTCAGGCATTTCAGTTGAAAAAATGGCAGAAGGTCGTTCAGACGACTTCCAGAAACACTTCTTAGGCACACACTTTTTTAACCCACCACGATATTTAAAACTTCTAGAGGTAATACCGACGAAAGAAACAGATCCACAAGTATTAAGCTTCATGAAACTATTTGGCGAAGACGTTCTTGGAAAAGGCGTTGTTATCGCAAAAGATACACCAAACTTTATTGGAAACCGCATCGGTACGTACGGTTTACTTGTTACTCTTCAAGAGATGGTAAAACGCGGCTATAGCATTGGGGAAGTTGATTCTGTAACAGGCCCACTTATTGGTCGTCCGAAGAGCGCAACGTTCCGCACATTAGATGTTGTCGGTTTAGATACATTCGTACACGTTGCAAATAACGTATATGAAAATGTGCAAGAAGAAGAGCGTGATGTATTTAAAGTACCAGCTTTCATGCATGACATGCTTGAGAAAAAATGGCTTGGAAGCAAAACAGGTCAAGGATTCTTCTTAAAACAAGGAAAAGAAATTTTAGAACTAAATCCTGAAACGATGGAATATGAAGCGCGTAAAAAATTAAAAGCTGCATCCGTAGAGTTAAGTAAACAAGAAAAAGGATTAGCGAATAAATTGAAAGCGCTTGTATACGCAAAAGACCGCGCAGGAGAGTTATTATGGAACATCATTACACCAACTCTTTTATACTCTGCAAAACTGCATAAAGAAATTGCTGACGATATCGTTGCAATTGACCAAGCGATGAAGTGGGGCTTCGGCTGGGAGCAAGGACCGTTTGAAGTTTGGGATGCAATCGGAGTTGAAAAATCTGTTCAAAAGATGGAAGAAAACGGCGTAGTCGTTCCTACTTGGGTGAAAGAAATGTTAGAGAAAGGTTTCACTACTTTCTATAAACATGATAACGGCGATAGCTACTATTACGATAATGGCGAATATAAGCTAATCGAACGTAATAAAAAAGCAATTTCTCTTAAGCAATTAAAAGCGAAAAATGGTGTCTTAAAGAAAAATAGCGGAGCGAGCTTAATTGATTTAGGCGACGGCATCCTTTGCTTAGAGTTCCATTCGAAGAGTAATGCAATCGGTATGGATATTACGCAAATGATTAACTACGCTGTTGATGAAGTAGAAAAGAATTATAAAGGTCTTGTTATCGGTAACCAATCGAAGAACTTCTGCGTTGGTGCGAACTTAGCAATGATCTTAATGGAAGCACAAGATGACAACTACTTTGAAATTGAGTTAGTTGTGAAAAACTTCCAAGATGCAATGACGAAAATTAAATACTCTTCTAAGCCAGTTGTAGCAGCACCATATGGTATGACGCTTGGCGGAGGTACAGAAGTTTGTTTACCAACAGCGAGCATTCAAGCTTCTAGCGAAACGTATATGGGCTTAGTAGAAGTTGGTGTTGGCTTAATCCCTGGCGGAGGCGGTAATAAAGAGCTATACATTAAACACTTAAACAAAATGCCAAAAGGTGTAGAGTTTGATCTGCAAAAAGTTGCAAATAAAGTGTTCGAAACAGTCGCAATGGCGAAAGTTTCAACTTCAGGACAAGAAGCAGTTTCTCATAACTTCTTAGGTGATAAAGATGGTATTAGTGTGAATGGTGATCACTTACTATACGATGCGAAACAGAAAGCACTTGCTTTATATGAAGCTGGTTATAAAGCGCCGATCCGTAAAAAGATACCAGTTGTTGGGGAAACAGGATATGCAACTCTTGCACTTGGTGCGGAAGCAATGCATTTATCTGGTTACATTTCAGAGTACGATCTTCACATTGCTAAGAAACTTGCATATGTCATTGCGGGCGGAAAAGTGCCGTACGGAACAGAGGTTGATGAGCAATATTTATTAGATGTAGAACGTGAAGCATTTATTAGCTTAGTAAGTGAGATGAAATCACAAGCAAGAATGCAGCACATGCTTGTAAAAGGAAAGCCATTACGTAACTAATAACGAGGGGAGATATCGTTCATGAGAGAAGCTGTCATTGTTGCGGGAGCAAGAACACCAATTGGAAAAGCAAAGAGGGGTTCATTAAAAACAGTTCGTCCTGACGATCTAGGGGCGTTAGTAGTAAAGGAAACGTTAAAGCGTGCGAATTATGAAGGACCAATCGATGATTTAATTTTCGGTTGTGCGATGCCAGAAGCAGAGCAAGGTTTAAATATGGCTCGTAATATCGGCGGATTAGCAGGACTTTCTTACGATGTTCCAGCTATTACGATTAACCGTTACTGTTCTTCAGGTTTACAAAGTATCGCTTACGGAGCTGAGCGTATTATGCTTGGTCACTCTGAAGCTGTATTATCAGGCGGAGCAGAATCAATGAGTTTAGTTCCAATGATGGGACACGTTGTTCGTCCGAATAGTCGCCTTGTAGAAGCGGCTCCAGAATATTATATGGGTATGGGACATACAGCAGAGCAAGTTGCTGTGAAATATGGAATTTCTCGTGAAGAGCAAGATGCATTTGCAGTAAGAAGTCATCAACGTGCTGCGAAAGCATTAGCTGCAGGAAACTTTGCTGATGAAACAGTACCTGTAGATGTGACGTTACGCTCGGTTGGATCAAACAATAAACTTCAAGAAGAAACAATCACTTTCGCACAAGACGAAGGTGTAAGAGCAGAGACGACACTAGACATTTTAGGAAAATTACGTCCAGCATTTAACGTTCGCGGTTCTGTAACGGCTGGTAACTCTTCACAAATGAGTGATGGTGCAGCATCTGTATTATTAATGGATCGCGAAAAAGCAGTGAGCGATGGCATGAAGCCACTTGCGAAATTCCGTTCATTTGCAGTAGCTGGCGTACCACCAGAAGTAATGGGAATCGGCCCAATCGCTGCAATTCCAAAAGCGTTAAAACTAGCTGGCTTAGAGTTATCTGATATTGGCTTATTCGAACTAAATGAAGCATTTGCTTCTCAATCGATCCAAGTTATTCGTGAACTTGGTTTAGATGAAGAAAAAGTAAACGTAAACGGTGGTGCAATCGCACTTGGACATCCACTTGGCTGTACAGGAGCAAAACTAACACTATCTCTTATTCACGAAATGAAACGCCGCAACGAACAATTCGGTATCGTAACAATGTGTATCGGCGGCGGAATGGGAGCAGCGGGAGTATTTGAATTACTATAAAAAAAGTGGAAGCGGCTTGTTCAGAATGTGAGGGGGATGGAGCTTCAGACGTAGAGGCGCTCTTTGCCTCGTAGGAAGAAGCGAAGCCACCGAACATTCTAGCCGCTGGAACTGGACTATAAAAAAAGTGAAAGTGGTTTGCTCAGAACAGGAGGGCGTTGGAAGCCTTGACGAAGAGGCGCTTTTTGCCTCACAGGAAGGGGTGAAACGACCGACTGTTCTAGCCGCTGGAACTGGATTATAAAAAAAAAATGGAAGCAACAAAGGTTTATAAAAAAAGGGAGAGCTAGCTTCTTTCAAAAAGAGAGAAGCGGCTCATGAAAATATGAAGGAGGAAATTTTCATGGAAAAAACAGTAGGAAATGCGGTTAAAGGCGGTAGCTTTTTAGTAGATGAGATTACGATTGATCAAGTGTTTACGCCAGAAGATTTTTCATCTGAGCATAAAATGATTGCAAAAACGACAGAGGACTTTATCGTAAATGAAGTTCTTCCAGAGCTTGAATATTTAGAGCAACATGAGTTTGATCGCTCAGTTCGTCTTTTAAAAGAAGCTGGAGAACTTGGTTTATTAGGCGCTGACGTACCAGAAGAGTACGGCGGAATTGGTCTTGATAAAGTAAGCTCAGCGTTAATCGCAGAGAAGTTCTCTCGCGCTGGTGGCTTTGCAATTACTCACGGTGCTCACGTAGGTATCGGCTCTTTACCAATCGTATTATTCGGTAACGAAGAGCAAAAGAAAAAATATTTACCATTGCTTGCAACTGGTGAAAAATTAGCTGCATACGCATTAACAGAGCCAGGTTCAGGATCTGATGCATTAGGCGCAAAAACAACTGCACGTTTAAATGCAGAAGGTACACATTATGTATTAAACGGTGAAAAACAATGGATTACAAACTCTGCATTCGCTGACGTATTCGTTGTATATGCAAAAATTGATGGCGAGCACTTCTCAGCATTTATCGTAGAGAAAGACTACGCTGGCGTATCTACAAGCCCAGAAGAAAAGAAAATGGGTATTAAATGTTCTTCAACTCGTACGTTAATTTTAGAAGATGCGTTAGTACCGAAAGAAAACTTACTTGGCGAAATCGGTAAAGGTCATATTATCGCATTCAACATTTTAAATATCGGTCGTTATAAATTAGGTGTTGGTACAGTTGGATCTGCGAAACGTGCAGTAGAAATTTCAGCACAATATGCAAACCAACGTCAACAGTTCAAACAACCAATCGCTCGCTTCCCATTAATTCAAGAGAAACTTGCGAATATGGCAGCAAAAACATATGCAGCTGAAAGCTCTGTATATCGTACAGTAGGTTTATTCGAAAGCCGCATGAGCACATTATCTGAAGAAGAAGTAAAAGACGGTAAAGCAGTAGCAGCTTCTATCGCTGAATATGCAATCGAGTGCTCTTTAAACAAAGTATTCGGTTCTGAAGTATTAGACTATACAGTAGATGAAGGTGTTCAAATTCACGGTGGTTATGGATTTATGGCAGAGTACGAGATTGAAAGAATGTACCGCGATTCTCGTATTAACCGTATTTTCGAAGGAACGAACGAAATTAACCGCCTAATCGTACCAGGTACGTTCTTACGTAAAGCGATGAAAGGTGAATTACCACTTCTTCAAAAAGCACAAAAATTACAAGAAGAGTTAATGATGATGATGCCAGAAGAAGTAGGCGATGAGCCATTAGCACTTCAAAAGTATTTAGTAACTAATGCGAAGAAAATCGGCTTAATGGTAGCTGGATTAGCGGCTCAAAAATACGGTAAAGCATTAGATAAAGAGCAAGAAATTCTTGTAAATATCGCTGACATCGTAAGCAATCTATACGCAATGGAATCAGCTGTTCTTCGTACAGAAAAAGCGATCAAAACAACTGGTCTTGAAAAGAATAAACAAAAAGTGTTATACACTGAAGTATTCTGCCAAGAAGCATTTAACGAAATCGAAGCAGATGCGAAAGAAACACTTATCGCAGTTGAAAATGGCGACATGCTGCGCATGATGTTATCATCATTACGTAAATTAACTCGTCACACACCACTTAACGTAATTCCGAAGAAACGTGAAATCGCTGCGAAAATTTTAGAAGATGAGCGTTACACAGTTTAATATCTTTAAAGAACAGTAGTCGTTTATACGGCTACTGTTCTTTTTTTTGAAAAAAATAAATTTTTTAGTGACATAAAACTAATGCCATTAGTATAATAAAACTAATAGTATTAGTTTTCGTGAAAAGGGAGATGGGACTATGAGGATGATACATGAAAAAACGTTATATCAATTGTCATTTTTGCCAAGAGTGTTTCCTGTGAATTGTTACTTTGTGGAGGAAGAAGATGGTTTAACTTTAATTGATGCGGCTTTGCCATATAGCGCAAAAAGTATTTTACAGGCGGCTGAGAAAATAGGAAAACCAATTACTAAGATTGTATTAACACATGCGCATGATGATCACATCGGTGCATTAGACGCATTAAAGGAAGTACTCCCTCATGTTCCAGTCTATATTTCTAAGCGGGACGCAAAGCTGTTAGAAGGAGATACGACGTTACAAAAGGATGAACAGAATATACCGATAAAAGGCGGTGTGCCTAAAAAAGTAAAAACGGTACCTGATGTTTTATTAGAAGATGGCGACCGAGTTGGATCGCTTCTTGCGATTATGACACCGGGGCATACGCCAGGCTCCATGTCATTTCTTGATGTACGAAATAAAGCTCTTATTGTTGGGGATGCATTTCAAACAAGAGGAGGTATGGCTGTTTCGGGACAAATGAAATTTTGGTTTCCGTTTCCAGCGATGGCAACGTGGAGCAAAGAAATATCAGTACAAAGTGCAGAGAAGTTAAGCGAATATGAGCCTTCCTTGCTTGCGGCAGGACATGGGAAAATGATAAAGAATCCAGGCACTGTCATAGAGCTTGCTATTAAGGAAGCGAAACGGAATATAGAAAGTAAGAAAGAGGGTTAATTTATGTCACCGAGAATCGGACTTACATTACAGAAAATTGTAGAAACAGCTACAGAAATTGCAGATACAAATGGAATACAAGAAGTAACGTTAGCTTCATTAGCACAAAGGTTAGGGATACGTTCGCCCTCACTATATAATCATGTAAAAGGGTTACAAGATGTACGGAAAAATCTTGGTATTTACGGAATAAAACAGCTGCATAACAAACTGGAAGAAGCGGCCGAGGATAAACGTATGGATGAAGCAATTCATGCATTAGGAGAAGCGTATGTAGCATTTGTCCGAAAACATCCTGGACTATATGAAGCAACTTTTTTACGAGATGAAGAAGTAAGAAAAGCAGGTGACGGAATTGTAAAGCTTTGTCTTCAAGTATTACAACAGTATGGCTTAGAAGGAGAGAATGCACTTCATGCGACACGCGGATTCAGAAGTATTTGTCATGGATTTGCTTCGATTGAACAGCAAGGCGGATTTGGTTTGCCGTTAGATCTAGATATAAGTTTACATGTATTATTGGAAACGTTTATTAAAGGGTTACGTGAATAAGAAGCAAGGTAAACAAAAACCTTAGAAGTGATTCTAAGGTTTTTTAGTGCATATGATTCGAAAAGAATGGTAGGCTTTTTCTTATGAAATGATATTATTTTGCAGGTTTGAAAAATGTATATATCGCTAAGAAAAAGCAAACGAAACTGAATACGATGGGGTCTTGATATGGACTAGGCTCAGAGCCCTTCTGGATTTCTGTAAGGAAGTCATGTGTTTTCATGTTTATTGCTCCTTTATATAAGAATACTTTTAATGAAGCTAATACTTACTAATAGAGTTGCACTAATAAACAATAGGAAAAATGTAGTGTTACGATTTTTATAATTGTTAAGTGCTATAAATAGAAAACAAATGAGAAATAACATATGTAAAGGTATAGAAGTGAATATTGGTTTTAAATTTAATATATCAATCAACAGTTTTACATAGAGGCTTGCGTAAATGATAAAGAAGATAACTTTAACATATTTTTGCATGAGCATGCCTTCCTACCATGGTTTGTTTGAGGATTATACTGTTATTATAAGGTTAGCTTTTGAATATTTGTATTTTTCTGTAACTATAACATTTTTTTGTATTTATAAATAGATGTGATTGATTTGAAATGTAAGAAAGCTTTTTCATGAATACGATTTAAAAAGAACAGAATACTAAAGGAGAATGAAAGAAGAAAGGTAGGAGTATTCCATGCAAAATTTAACAGAGCTTGAAGTAGAAAACTTACGTCATTTAATTGGTGGACACGCAACAATTATTAACAAGTTGGAGCAGTATGCACAGACGTGTACAGATCCACAATTGAAACAAATGTTACAAAAAGATGCGCAAGATGCACGAAATACGAAGCAACAATTAATGACTTTTTTAGGATAGGAGGAAGCGGAACATGAATGAAAAAGATATGGTAAATGATTATTTAGCAGGATTAAATGCAAGTTTAACAAGCTATGCAAATTATATTGCTCAGTCTGATAATGAGCAGTTACATCAAACGTTAATTCAAATTCGTAATCAAGATGAGATGCGCCAACGTAATATGTATGAGTACGCAAAGCAAAAAAGTTATTACAAACCGGCAGCACCTGCGAATCCAATGATTGTGCAGCAATTAAAAAGTCAATTAAGTGCGGAATAACGGGATGACAAAAAACGGGCGAATGAAGTCGCTCGTTTTTTGTTTTGAGCATGTCAATAAATATAAAATAAATATTTTTCCAATTGTAACAAATATGACGAAAATGGAATATAACAATTCACAAAAAGGACAAATACTTTGTTCAATATTTCACAAAGTATCCATGGTTTCTATCGTGATAACCTCTATAATTAGGAGTGTAAAGAGCAAAAGAAATAGATTATATGATCAATTAGGAGAGATTGCTATGAAAAGACATACAAGAAAAATTGCAATTATCGGTACTGGATTAGTTGGATCAAGTTGTGCGTATTCCATTGTAAATCAAGGGATTTGTGAAGAGCTATTATTAATTGATATAAATCATGAACGTGCAGTTGGGGAAGCAATGGATTTATCACATTGCATTAACTTTACAAATACAAGAACAAAAGTATATGCAGGAAGCTATGAAGACTGCAAAGATATGGACATTGTTATTATTACAGCAGGGCCAGCACCAAAACCAGGGCAAAGTCGCTTAGATACTTTAGGAGCGAGTGCGAAGATTATGGAAAGTGTTGTTGGCGGCGTAATGGAAAGTGGATTTGATGGTATTTTCTTACTTGCATCGAACCCAGTTGATATTATTACATATGAAGTGTGGAAATTATCTGGATTACCTAGAAATCGCGTAATCGGTACTGGTACATCACTAGATTCTTCTCGCTTAAGAACAATTTTATCTGAAATGCTACATGTAGACCCTCGTAGTATTCATGGGTATTCATTAGGAGAACATGGTGATTCTCAAATGGTTGCTTGGTCTCATGTAACTGTTGGTGGAAAGCCAATTCTGCAAATTTTAGAAGAACAAAAAGAACGATTTGGTGAAATAGATTTAGATGAAATTGTTGAGAAGACTGCAAAAGCTGGTTGGGAAATTTATAAACGTAAAGGAACTACTTATTACGGAATTGGAAATTCTCTAGCATATATTGCGAGTTCAATCTTTAATGATGATCACCGTGTCATTGCTGTATCAGCCATTTTAGATGGTGAGTATGGTGAATATGATATTTGTACAGGAGTACCAGCTATTATTACTAGAGACGGTATAAGAGAAGTTGTAGAACTCAATTTAACAGAGGATGAAGAATCTCGATTCGCAAAATCAAACGATATTTTACGTGATTATATGAAAACAATTGGTTACTAACTTATAGAAGAAGGTGAAACAAATGAAGGAATATATAATGTCTCGTGTATTTAAAGCATCTGCTGGAATCGCACAAGGTATTTTCGTATCCCTCGGAATTGGTTTACTGATCGAAAATATAGGAAGAATTGTTGATATACCATTACTTATTACAATCGGAGTTGTTGCAAAATCACTAATGGCACCGGCAATTGGTGCCGGAATTGCTTTTATGCTCGGTGCAAACGGTCTTGTAATCTTCTCGGCGATGGTAGCCGGAGCAATTGGTGCCGGATCCATTTCAATTACTGAAGCCGGTCTAATTATTAAAACAGGTGAGCCAATCGGTGCATTATTAACAGCAACTTTAGCTGTATATATTGGTAAACGTTTAAGCGGAAAAACTGCGTTAGATATGATGCTCGTTCCATTTGCGGCCATATTAGGTTCTGGTTTAGTTGGTATTTGGTTATCTCATAATATTACTCCTGTTTTAAATGCAGTTGGAGCGTTTATTAAAGATAGCTCAGCTGGTAGTCCGTTTATTGCTTCTATCGTCATTGCAGTAGTTTGGGGGCTATTACTTATCTCTCCAGCTTCATCAGCTGCGTTAGCAATTGCACTTAGCTTAGACGGTGTTGCAGGTGGTGCTGCTCTTGCCGGATGCGTCGCTCAGTTTATCGGATTCTCTGTCATCTCAGCGAAAGAAAATAATTTAGGTGGCATATTAGCTCAAGCACTTTGTACTCCGAAAGTACAGTTACCAAATATCACTAAAAATCCAATGATTCTCGTCCCAACTGTCGTTGCCAGTGCTATAGTCGGTCCAGTATCCGCATTAATTTTCCAACTGGAAGCAGGAAAGGAAATTGCAGGTCTTGGATTAAGTTCTCTTATCGCACCAATTAATTTAATTTCCAGCCAAGGATGGGAAGTTCTCCCGGCGATGGTAATTACTTATATCGTCATTCCAGTAGCTGTTTCTTATATACTTTACATTGCTCTTAAAAAAGCAGGTCGTATTCACTCTGGTGATATGACTGTACCGCAATCTTAAGTTGAAAATCTCCTTAATAATATATAAAAGCAGACTGAGAAGCCACAGTCTGCTTTTTGTCATGCTACATTCTATGATTTTGTTTTACTGGAACTCTTATTGGTTCTTTGGCCAATAAGAGCTGAACGCCGAAGTAAAGTATACTTGCAAGCGTCATTCCAGAAATGGCATCTACAAAGGCATGCTGCTTCGTAAATAGCGTTGATAAAATAATAAGTGTACCGAAGAAAGTAAGGATGTAATATTCAAAAGCATGCTGTTCTCTACGCTTAAAGGCAGCTAACATAATTACAAATGTAGTAAGAACGTGAATGCTAGGGAAACAGTTTACTGGCTGGTCGATACTATAAATATAGCGAACTAGTTCAGAAAATACATCTGTTCCAACGACAGTCGGACGCGGTACAGTTGTTTGCCAAAAATAATAAATAGAAAAACAAGCAAGCTTTCCAAAAATAACACTACTTAAAGTGACATAATATTGCTTTCGGTCAGCAAAGCAGTAATAAATAAGTGCGCCGTATAAGTATGGAAACCAAAGTAAATAAGGAATAATAAATGCTTTTACAAATGGAATCCAATCATCTACTACAGTTGTAACGTCTACTGCGTGAACAGTCGATTTATTTAATACGTCGTAAAGGGGACTTACGAGCACGAGTAGAAGTATATAACTTAACGGAAGAAAAGATGAAAGTTTAAATTTCTTCATGTTGATCTCCTATGTTTAGTAATGTAAGTAAATTCAATTGATTATAATATAGAAACGTGAATTGGGCTATCGATTTTACTTACATTTTCTTGAATTAACCTTACGTTTTTGTCACTTGACTAAAAAGAAGGAGAGGGTGCTAAATGAAGCGTTTATCGTATTTCTTATTTTTTATATTGATATGCCTAGTAGGTGCTGGGTGTGCAAAGGATAAAGAAGGAGAGAAATTAGAATATAATGGAAGAGCACTCGTAATTGGAGTTGTTGGAGAAAAGCCGAAAGATACGTTTAGGAATGTAAAGTTTGAAGAAATGAAGTTAGAGGAACTAGAAAAGAAATCTAAGGAAGTGGATGGTTTTCTAATAATGAAAGATCACTTTCAAGAAGCCTCAACAGAGCAGTATAAAAATGTATTTTCATCGCTAAAGAAACCAGTGTTTTTTATCGGTTTACAAGATAAATCATATTCAATTTTTATTACAAAAGGAATAGAGTATAACAGTGCACGAAAAGATGTAAATGCTATGTATACGCAAGGCTTTGCAAATATCGGAAGTGGTGAAGGGCAACAATGGGCAATTGGTTTATCTAATGGTGGAAATACAGAAGAAAGTATTCATAATATGTATATCGTCGTATTTCAAACCATCGCAGATTATTTGAATAGATGATGAGGGAGCCTGTAAACGAGGCTTCTTATTTTTTTAATCAAACGTTTGTTTAAGCTGTATGTTCGGTAGGAAGAAACTGATGTAACTCAACGGTTAACAAAGAGAAATGGAGAATTAATCAAACGTTTGTTTAAGCTGTATGTTCGGTAGGAAGAAACTCCTGTAGTTCAAAGGTTAAGAAAGAAAAATGGAGAATTAATCAAACGCTTGTTTAAGATATATGTTTGGTGCAGAATCTAAAAAATTTATATATTTATTTTTTTCTTAACAAATGGCGGAAAAATAAGAAAAATTCGCAGGATTATTAAAAATTATCACGAAATAAGTAAAAGTTTAGCGAATAATGGTTTGAAATAATAAAACGTTTTCTATATGATAAAGGTAAAGGTTAGTAAAAAAGTAGGTGAATTTATGACAGTAACATTTTATTCATATCCAAAGTGTGGCACATGTCAAAAGGCAAAGAAATGGTTTGAGGCAAACGATGTAGCATATGAGATGATTCATATTGTTGAAAATCCACCATCAAAAGAAGATTTACGTAATTTACATGAAAAAAGTGAATTACCATTAAAAAAATTCTTTAATACAAGTGGAATGCGTTACCGTGAACTTGGTCTAAAAGATAAGTTGAAAGATGCAAGCGAAGACGAAATGTATGAGCTTTTAGCATCTGATGGCATGTTGATTAAACGTCCAATTGTAACAGATGGAACGAATGTAACACTTGGTTTTAACGAAGAGCAGTTTGAAAGTGTGTGGAAAAAGTACCAATAAGGTATTTTTACATAATTAATACATTCACTGGAGGTACAGTCATGAGCATTCCAAATAATTTACGTTACTCTGAAGAACACGAATGGGTAAAAACTGAAGGTAATGAAGTTGTTATCGGTATCACTCACTTTGCACAAGGTGAGCTAGGCGATATCGTATTCGTTGAACTTCCTGAAGTAGGTGCAACAATCGAAGCTGACGAGCCATTCGGAAGCGTAGAATCTGTTAAAACAGTTTCTGAGTTATACGCACCTGTAAGCGGTAAAGTTGTAGCAGTAAACGAAGAATTAAGTGACCAACCAGAACTTGTTAACGAATCTCCATACGAGGGTGCATGGATGGTTAAAGTTGAGCTTTCTGATGCAAGCCAAGTTGAGAAGTTATTAACTGCAGAAAAATATGCAGAAATGACAAACCAAGACTAATTATAGTCGACTAAAGGACAGCCTTTGTGCTGTCCTTTTTTATTTTGTGTGAAATAATGAAATTCAAGTTATATGTAAATAAATAAGCTATTATGAGAAAAACTGTTTTGTGGTAAGGTTTCATAAGTCTTCACAATCTAAACGAGCCGCTTGCGCTTTTCATTGTCCAGCTCCCCCTCCTAGCCCTTCATGTCTAAGAACCCTCCGCACAAGAAGACAAAAAGCGTCTTCTGTGCGAAAGAACCTTAGCCAACAGGGCTAAACAGTCGGTTCCGCTTTTCTTTATGATCCAGCTCCAGCGGCTAGAACAGTCGATCATTTCACTCCTTCACTTGAGGCAAAAGGCGCCTCTAGTTCAGGAGTTCCAATGCCCTCCTGTTCTAAACGAGCCGCTTCCGCTTTTCTTTTGCAAAAATAAACAGGAAACAACATGAAAATAACGAATATACTATATACTAAGTTCAAGGTTATATAGTATATGGTGATCGGGTGATGACATATGATTTATGTAGAAAAAGTCATTATTGTAGAAGGTACATCAGATAGAAGAAAGATTGAATCTATTATTCGTGAACCGGTGGAAATTGTTTGTACAAATGGTACAATTGGTTTGTCGAAAATGGATGAGCTCGTTGATCAGTTTTTTGATAAGGAAGTGTATGTGCTAGTGGATGCTGATGATGCTGGAGAAAAGTTAAGGAAACAATTTCGAAAAGAATTTCCGCAAGCCGAGCATATCTATATTGATCGCTCGTACCGAGAAGTGGCAACTGCGCCATCTACACACTTAGCAAATGTATTATGGGGAGCCGACATTGACGTTTATACAGAATATTTACGGTAAGGAATGATAGAAGTGATTGATTGGACAGGAGCCGAAGCTACAGCCCTAATAGAGAACGAAGAAAAAACAGTATTATATGTATATACTCCAATGTGTGGAACATGCCAATTAGCAAAAAAGATGTTAACAGTCGTTGAGATGACAATTGAAGGCCTCAAAATTGGGATGTTAGATTTAAATTATGCTCCGTATTTAGCGAAAGAGTATGGGATTGAAAGTGTACCTTGTTTACTTGTTTTTGAAAATGGGACACTGATGAAGAAGATATACGCATTTCATTCGGTTGAATATTTATATACGGAATTAAAGTAGGCGGCAAAATTTTTGCCGCCTCGACATATTTCTTGGGAAATATGTCGAGATGCAGGGTGGATACAGTATTTGTCGAGCGAAAATAACAGGATTGCTCTTTAGTGAGAGGGAATGGTATGTAATAGAAAGTGATATGAAGGATGTGATTTAGGGTGAGATTATATTCTTTGCTTCAATCATTTGTAAATTACGCTAATGGTCAATATCATTTAGAACCGCTTTTAAGACAAGAAGAAAAAACTGTTAATTTTCGCTTTGGAGATGAAAGTTGTTCGTTACAAATTTCAAGAGATTATATAGAGCTGGTACATGAGGAAAGAGGAACGGAACAAATCATTTGCTTAGATGAAAAGGATATAGAACAATTGGTGAATGGAAATGTACGATTGCAAATGTTAATGAACGATGGACGTGTACAATATTCAGGAACGTACCGAACGATGTTATTAGTGGAATCGATGTTTCATATATGTAAACCGATGTCAGTAGGTGCTTAAAATTCTGAAGTTTCATTTTTTGCGAAAATTTCTGTTGACATGGTGAGTGTATATTGATACAATTCAAGTCATAAAATATAGACAATTTCATAAATTTCAAATCAGACGAAAATTGAATCTGATTTCTCTTATCAAGAGAGGTGGAGGGACTGTGCCCTGTGAAGCCCGGCAACCGTCAACTTATGTTGAAATGGTGCCAATTCCTGCAAAGCGAATGCTTTGAGAGATGAGAGAGAGGGATAATGTTGTTATATACGCATATAAACCTTTCTGCTTCTCTAAAGCAGGAAGGTTTTTTTATTGTTTGAATGTGGAGGACATTCAAATAATAAAAGTAATGATAACAGTGGACTACACGCATTAAAAATAAAAAATTGCGGAGTCGATCCAAACAAAAAAGGGGTGAACATCATGATTCTATTAGAGAACGTAAAGAAAATATATAAGGCGAAAAGCGGTGATGTCACTGCTGTAGATAACGCCAATTTAAAAATAGAAAAAGGCGAAATATTTGGTGTTATTGGATATAGCGGCGCTGGAAAAAGTTCGTTAATCAGATTGTTTAATCAGTTAGAGAAACCGACTTCTGGCCAAATTACAATTGCGAATCGTGTTATATCAGCAATTACAGGAAGTGAACTTCGTAAGGCAAGACAAGAAATCGGAATGATTTTTCAACACTTCAACTTACTTTGGTCACGAACTGTACGTGAAAATATTGAGTTTCCACTTGAAATTGCAGGTGTTGATAAAGCGAAGAGAAGAAAACGTGTTGATGAATTAATTCATCTTGTTGGATTAGAAGGAAGAGGAGACGCGTACCCATCTCAGCTGAGTGGAGGACAAAAGCAACGCGTCGGGATTGCAAGAGCATTAGCTAACAATCCACAAGTGCTTTTATGTGATGAAGCAACGTCAGCTCTTGATCCGGAAACGACAGATCAAATTTTAGATTTACTATTAGACATTAATAAGCGCCTTGGTTTAACAATTGTACTCATTACACATGAAATGCACGTGATTCGAAAGATTTGTAACCGAGTGGCGGTAATGGAGAGAGGAAAGATTGTAGAAACAGGTCCAGTACTTGATGTATTCCGTAATCCGAAGCAAGATATTACGAAACGATTTGTACAGCAGTTAACAGATTCTGAAGATACAAATGAAACAATTGAAAATTTAATTGAAAAATATCCAGATGGAAAAGTAATTCGTTTGCAGTTTATCGGTGAGGCTGTAGAAAGACCAGTGCTTCAACGATTAATGCAACGCAGTGATATAGAAGTTAGCATTTTGCAAGGAAATATTGCACAAACGAATAACGGTTCTTACGGTAGTTTAGTTGTTCATTTAAATGGTGAGGAAACAGCGATCCAGCAAGCAATAGAAGGAATTCATCAAGATCAAGTAGAGCTGGAGGTGATTGCACATGGATAAGTTACTCGCAAATGTTGATTGGAATCAAATGTTAGAAGCAACTGGTGAAACGTTATATATGACGGCAATCGCAGCCCTTGCGACATTTGTTTTAGGACTAATTTTAGGATTGTTACTCTTCATGACAGCAAAAGATAATTTATGGGAAAACAAATCAATTAATACGGTGATTGGAGCATTCGTAAATATATTCCGCTCTATACCGTTCATCATTTTAATTATTTTATTAATCCCATTTACAAAGATTCTTCTTGGAACAATTCTTGGAGCAAGTGCAGCTCTGCCGGCTTTAATTATTGGAGCCGCACCATTCTACGCGAGAATGGTTGAAATTGCACTTCGCGAAATTGATAAAGGTGTAATTGAAGCTTCAAAAGCAATGGGAGCAAAAACAAGCACAATTATTTTGAAAGTGTTAATTCCAGAATCATTACCAGCATTAGTATCTGGTATTACGGTTACGACAATTGCTTTAGTAGGCTATACAGCAATGGCGGGAGTTGTTGGTGCTGGTGGCCTTGGAACACTTGCTTACTTAGAAGGATTCCAGAGAGGGAATAACGATGTAACAATCGTTGCGACAATTTGTGTATTACTAGTTGTATTTTTAATCCAGTGGATTGGTGATAGTTTAACGACTCGAATAGATAAACGATAATAAAAACGGGAGGATATTTTAAATGAAAAAATTATTACTTACGGCACTTATTTCAACTTCAATTTTTGGGTTAGCTGCTTGTGGCGGGAAAGATAAAGATGAAAAGAAACTTGTTGTTGGTGCTTCTAACGTACCGCATGCTGAAATTTTAGAAAAAGCAAAACCGTTACTTGAGAAAAAAGGAATTGAATTAGAAGTGAAAAAATTCCAAGATTACGTGTTGCCAAATAAATCGTTAGCGGATAAGGAATTAGATGCAAACTATTTCCAGCACATTCCGTATTTAGAAAAAGAAATTAAAGATAAAAAATATGATTTTGAAATAGCAGGGAAAATTCATATTGAACCAATTGGTGTATATTCTCAAAAATATAAGAGTTTAAAAGAACTTCCAGACGGGGCGACAATTATTATGAGTAATTCCGTTACTGACCATGGACGTGGTTTAGCAATTTTACAAAAAGAAGGCATTTTAAAAATTAAAGACGGAGTAGATCCAGTTAGTGCAACTCCAAAAGATATTGCAGATAATCCGAAACACTTAAAATTCAAAACGGATATTGAGCCTGGTTTGTTGCCACAAGTGTATAACAATAAAGAAGGCGACGCTGTTTTAATTAACTCGAACTATGCAATTGATGCGAAATTAAACCCAGAAAAAGATGCAATTGCAATTGAAGGCGATGATTCTCCATACGCAAACGTACTAGTGGTTCGTAAAGGTGATAAAGATAAAAAAGCGATTAAAGAGCTTGTAGAAGTATTACATTCTAAAGAAATTGAAGACTTTATTACTAAAGAATATAAAGGTGCAGTTGTTCCTGTAAAAGAATAATTGCTGAAAAAGGGCTGGTGTATGCCGGTCCTTTTTTACTACATAACTATAGGGAGAAGGGGACGTCATATGAAAAAGATTCTATTGTCAGTTGTTACAGCATTATCTGTATTTACATTAGCTGCTTGCGGAGGGAAGGAAGAGAATAAGCTTGTTGTGGGAGCTTCTAACGTGCCGCACGCTGTTATTTTAGAAAAGGCACAGCCGATATTAGAGAAAAAAGGCATTAAGTTAGAGATTAAAAAGTTTCAGGATTATGTACTGCCAAATAAAGCGTTAGCGGATAAAGAAATTGATGCGAACTACTTCCAGCATATTCCGTACTTAGATAAAGAAATTCAAGAAAAGGGATATAAAATTGTAAACGCAGGAAAAATCCATTTAGAGCCGATGGGTATTTATTCTAAGAAGTATAAAAGCTTAAAAGACTTACCAGATGGCGGGACAGTGATTATGAGTAATAACGTAGCGGAGCGTGGCCGTATGCTAGCACTGTTACAAAAAGGCGGCGTTATTAAATTAAAAGACGGAGTAGATGTTGTTAAGGCAACAGTAAAAGATGTAGTCGAAAATCCGAAAAACTTAAAGTTTAAAACAGATGTAGAGCCTGGATTGTCACCAAAGCTGTATGAAAATAATGAAGGTGATGCTTTATTTATTAATTCAAACTATGCAATTGATGCAAAATTAAATCCAACAAAGGATGCAATTGCGATTGAAGGAGCAGACTCTCCGTATGCAAACATCATTGCAGTTCGTAAAGGTGATGAGAAGAAAAAAGAAATTAAAGAGCTAGTAGAAGTGCTACATTCAAAAGAAATTCAAGATTTTATTAATAAAGAATATAAAGGTGCTGTACTTCCGGTAAGTGAATAAATATAAGGAAAGGGCTGGAAAATTACCAGTCCTTTTTTCTTTATATAAATAAGAAGAAAGGTGTATCATAGAAAGATGTGAAGGAAATACTTATATACATTTGTGAAAAAACGGTTACTTTTTTTCGTCGTTTGCGATATCATTTTATTTGATATAAAATTAGAATGAGAATAAAATGAGAATATGAACGTTTTAGGAATTTTTAAAATGTATATATAGGATTAATGGAGGTATTGAGATGGCTGGTTCTACATTAACGGTTAAAGACTTACACGTATCAATTGATGGCAAAGAAATTTTAAAGGGTGTAAACCTTGAAGTAAAAGGTGGAGAAATCCACGCAATTATGGGACCTAACGGAACAGGTAAATCAACTTTATCTTCTGCAATTATGGGCCACCCAAAGTATGAAGTAACAGAAGGTAGCATCATCATCGACGGTGAAGATGTATTAGAAATGGAAGTAGACGAGCGCGCACAAGCAGGTCTATTCCTAGCAATGCAATATCCAAGTGAAATTAGCGGAGTAACAAACGCTGACTTCTTACGTTCTGCAATTAACGCACGTCGTGAAGAAGGCGATGAAATTTCTCTTATGAAATTTATCCGTACATTAGATAAAAATATGGAATTCCTAGAAATGGATCCAGAAATGGCACAACGTTACTTAAACGAAGGTTTCTCTGGTGGAGAGAAAAAACGTAATGAAATCCTTCAATTAATGATGATTGAGCCAAAAATCGCAATCTTAGATGAAATCGACTCAGGTCTTGATATCGATGCATTAAAAGTTGTATCTAAAGGTATTAACGAAATGCGCGGCGAAGAGTTCGGTTGCCTAATGATTACGCATTACCAACGTTTATTAAACTACATCACTCCAGACTTCGTTCACGTTATGATGAACGGTCGTATCGTTAAATCTGGTGGCCCTGAGCTTGCACAACGTCTAGAAGCTGAAGGTTACGACTGGATTAAAAAAGAATTAGGTATTGAAGACGAAACAACAGAGCAAGAAGCGTAAGAGAGGAGCATAAACATGACAATCGGTACATTACCTTTCGATCAAGAAACAATCCGTCAACGCGCAAGCGAAGTAAACGAAGCTGCTTGGTTGACTGAGTTCCGCTTACAAGCTCTTGCACAAGCAACTGAACTTCCAATGCCAACGCCTGATAAAACGAAAATTGACAAATGGGACTTTATCGGAAAAGGCGACGCTGCTAAGCAAGAGCCTGTAAGTTCTTTAACTGAACTTCCAGAAGCAGTGAAAAACTTAATCGATGAAAATAACAGCGTATTAGTACAACGCACTGGTACAACTGCATTCGTTTCTTTAGCAGACGAAGCAAAAGAAAAAGGTGTTATTTTTACAGACATCGTAACAGCAGCAACTGAGCATGCTGAACTAGTACAAAAGTACTTAATGAAAGACGGCGTGAAAGTAGACGAGCATCGTCTAACTGCACTTCATGCTGCATTAATCAACGGTGGTGCATTCGTATATGTTCCGAAAAACGTTGTTCTTGAAACTCCACTTCAAGCTGTATTCTTAGTAGACGGCGAAGAAGCTAACGTATATAACCACGTACTATTCGTAGCTGATGCGAACAGTACTGCAACTTATGTAGAAAACTATGTTGCAAATGAAAATGCTAAAGGTATTGCAAATATCGTAGCAGAAGTAATCGTGGAACAAGGCGCACAAGTGAAATTCGGTGCGGTTGATCTATTAGCAAAAGACGTAACAACTTACGTTAACCGCCGCGGCGTTGTAGGACGCGACGGCCGTATTGATTGGGCTCTAGGCCTTATGAATGACGGAAACACAATTTCAGAGAACGTTACGAACTTAATGGGCGACGGTTCATATGCTGATACGAAAACAGTAACAATTGGCCGTGGTAACCAAACACAAAACTTTACAACTAAAGTTGTTCACTTCGGTAAACATTCTGAAGGTTGGATTTTAAAACACGGTGTACAAAAAGATAGTGCAACATCTATCTTTAACGGAATTGGTAAGATTGAACACGGTGCATCTAAATCAAATGCACAACAATCTTCTCGCGTTCTTATGTTAGATGAAAAAGCTCGCGGTGATGCAAACCCAATTCTTTTAATCGACGAAGATGATGTAATGGCAGGTCACGCAGCTTCAGTAGGTCGCGTAGATCCAGTCCAACTATACTACTTGATGAGCCGTGGTATTCCAAAACGCGAAGCAGAACGTTTAGTCATCCATGGATTCTTAGCACCTGTAGTTAATGAGCTTCCAATTGAAGGAGTAAAGGCACAGCTTGTTGAGGTAATTGAAAGGAAAGTTCGCTAATGAATATTCATGAAATACGCAAACAGTTTCCAATTCTTGATCAAAAAGTGAACGGCAAACAACTTGTTTATTTCGATAGTGCAGCAACTTCTCAAAAACCAATTCAAGTCATTGAAACGTTAGAACGTTACTATAAAGAATATAATTCTAACGTGCATCGCGGTGTTCATACGCTCGGTACGAAAGCTACCGACGCGTATGAAGGTGCACGTGAGAAAGTTCGCAAGTTTATCAATGCGAAATCAATGGAAGAGATTATTTTCACGCGCGGAACGACAACTGCATTAAATACAGTAGCGGCTAGCTATGGTCTTGAAAATGTAAAAGAGGGCGATGAAATCGTTATTTCTTACATGGAGCACCATAGTAATATCATTCCGTGGCAACAAGTTGCGAAGAAAACTGGTGCAACTTTAAAATATCTTCCGCTTCAACCAGATGGGACAATTTCAATAGAAGATGCTCGTCAAACAATTACACCGAATACAAAAATCGTTTCTATCATGTATGTTTCTAACGTACTTGGAACGATTAACCCTGTAAAAGAAATCGGAGCAATTGCACACGAAAATGGCGCAATTATGGTCGTTGACGGTGCACAAAGTACACCTCACATGAAAGTAGATGTACAAGATTTAAACTGTGATTTCTACGCATTATCTGCTCATAAGATGTGTGGCCCTACAGGTATCGGCGTATTATATGGTAAAAAAGAATTGCTAAACAATATGGAGCCAATTGAATTTGGTGGTGAAATGATTGATTTCGTAGATTTACAAGAATCTACTTGGAAAGAGCTTCCGTGGAAGTTTGAAGCAGGTACACCGATTATCGGTAATGCAATCGGACTTGGTGCGGCAATTGATTTCCTAGAAGAAATCGGTCTTGATAATATTGAAAAGCATGAGCATGAATTAGCGCAATACGCTTTAGAAAGACTATCAGAAGTAGATGGCGTTACAATTTATGGTCCAAAGCATCGCGCTGGTCTTGTTACATTTAATATTGAAGACGTACATCCTCACGATGTAGCGACTGTATTAGATGTAGAAGGCATTGCAGTTCGCGCAGGACATCACTGTGCACAACCGCTTATGAAGTGGCTAAAAGCTTCTTCAACAGCACGTGCGAGCTTCTATTTATATAATACAAAAGAAGAAATTGATACATTTGTTGACTCGCTAATCAAGACAAAGGAGTATTTCACAAATGTCATTTAATAATTTAGATACGTTATATCGTCAAGTTATTATGGATCATTATAAAAATCCTCGTAACCATGGCGTATTAGAAGATAGTGTTACCGTTAACTTGAACAATCCAACTTGCGGCGATCGTATTCAACTTACGATGAAAGTAGAAGAAGGTATTGTGCAAGAGGCGAAGTTTGAAGGCGAAGGATGTTCAATCTCAATGTCTTCAGCTTCAATGATGACACAAGCAGTAAAAGGTAAGAAAATTGAAGAAGCACTTCAGCTTTCGAAAATTTTCTCTGACATGATGCTAGGAAAAGAGTACGATGACAGCATCGATTTAGGAGATATTGAAGCATTACAAGGCGTATGCAAGTTCCCTGCACGTATTAAATGTGCAACATTAGCGTGGAAAGCGTTAGAAAAGGGCTTAAACGAAGATAAGTAATGTTAAAGGTTCCTAAAAACGAGGTTATCTAAGGAGGGACACACCAACATGGCGAAGCAACTGCCAGATATCGGCGATTATAAATATGGTTTCAAAGACAAAGACGTTTCGATTTTCCGTGCTGGACGCGGTTTAACAAAAGAAATCGTTGAAGAAATTTCACGTATGAAAGAAGAACCACAGTGGATGTTAGACTTCCGTTTAAAATCACTGGATAAGTTCTACGAAATGCCAATGCCACAATGGGGCGGCGACTTAAACGACTTAGATTTCGATGAAATTACGTACTACGTAAAACCATCTGAGAAATCTGAGAAGTCTTGGGATGAAGTACCTGATGAAATTAAAGCAACATTTGATAAATTAGGTATTCCAGAAGCTGAGCAAAAATATTTAGCTGGTGTATCTGCACAGTACGAATCTGAAGTTGTATACCACAACATGAAAGAAGACCTAGAAGCTCTAGGAATCGTCTTCAAAGATACAGATAGCGCATTAAAAGAGAACGAAGATATTTTCCGTGAACATTTCGGAAAAGTAATCCCACCAACAGACAACAAATTCTCTGCATTAAACTCTGCAGTTTGGTCTGGTGGATCATTCATCTACGTTCCAAAAGGTGTTAAAGTTGATACACCACTTCAAGCGTATTTCCGTATTAACTCTGAAAATATGGGACAATTCGAACGTACGCTTATCATCGTAGACGAAGGCGCACACGTACACTACGTAGAAGGTTGTACAGCACCTGTTTACACTACTAACTCACTTCACAGTGCGGTAGTAGAAATCATCATTAAAAAAGATGCTTATTGCCGTTATACAACAATCCAAAACTGGGCGAACAACGTATACAACCTAGTTACAAAACGTGCGGTTTGTGAAGAAAACGCAACGATGGAATGGATTGACGGTAACATCGGATCTAAATTAACGATGAAATACCCAGCAGTTATCTTAAAAGGCGAAGGCGCTCGTGGTTTAACATTATCTATCGCGATTGCTGGTAAAGGCCAACACCAAGATGCTGGTGCGAAAATGATTCACTTAGCACCAAACACGTCTTCAACAATCGTTTCTAAATCGATTGCGAAGCATGGTGGTAAAGTAACTTACCGTGGTATCGTACACTTCGGACCAAAAGCGAAAAACTCTCGCTCTAACATCGAGTGTGACACGTTAATCATGGATAACCAATCTACATCTGATACAATTCCTTACAACGAAATCAAAAACGATTACGTTTCACTTGAGCACGAAGCGAAAGTATCTAAAGTATCAGAAGAACAATTATTCTACCTAATGAGCCGTGGTATTTCTGAGCAAGAAGCTACAGAAATGATCGTAATGGGCTTCATTGAACCATTCACTCGCGAACTTCCAATGGAATACGCAGTTGAAATGAACCGCCTAATCAAGTTTGAGATGGAAGGTTCTATTGGTTAAATAGATTAAAGAAGCGTCCTGCTGTGCAGGACGCTTTTTTATGTTGTTCTTGGTTGAGGGCAGGATGGTAGGGATACCCAGGTGGGTTTTCAGTTAAATATATCAACGATTTTTCAAATATATCGACCATAACTCGGAATATATCAGCGATTATTGCAATATATCGACGATTCGACAAGGGATATCGACTTATCGACAAAGTAAGACAAAAGAAATTTTTCCTATACCCCCGCAACATAAAGTGAAACTTTAATCAGTGGGGGGCTTACTGCCCGTTAAATGCGGGATAAAAATAGAGCTAGCGATAACTAGCTCTAAAATCCGAATCCTACAAATATAAAAGGAATGCCTATTAATACAAAGAGAATTAATAGAAGTAAGATAAAGATACCGGCAAATCTCAGTTTGCTAGCTTCGTTTTTAGATATTGCAACCATGCTAAACATGAAGCCGAGAATAACGAGAGGGAAGCTAATAAATAGATATAGATTCGGTAAGTAAAGTACCGAAGCGATAAATAAAATGCTTCCTATTAATGAAAACACGAGTGAGAGTAAGCTATAAAGTTTAATAAGAACACCTCCTATATAGATGATAAAGCAGAAAAATTTATATGGAAAGGACAATCTTTTGCTTTTTCTCACAATGCGAGTACAATGTAAAATAGCAAGAAAAGACGAAAAGTATTTACAGGATTATTGCGTACGCATAGCGTAAATGGCAGTAAGGAACTGAGAGGAGGTTTTTTCTCTGAATATAAATAAAGAAACAATCATCCACCTTTATCATACAAACGATATACATAGTCATTTTGAAAATTGGCCGCAAATTTCTCGGTTTGTTCTAGGGGAGAAAAAGCGAAGACAGGAAGCGGGAGAGACTGTTTTGACGGTTGATATCGGCGATCATGTGGATCGTTTTCATAGTATTTCGGAAGCGACGAATGGACTTGGGAATACGAAGCTTTTGAATGAGGCGTTATATGATTATGTAACGATCGGAAATAATGAAGGAATTACGTTAGCGAAGGAGCATTTGAATCGGCTCTATGATGATGCTGGATTTGAAATACTTGTCGCAAATTTATTTGAAAAAGAAGGGGTACGTCCGTCATGGGCAAGGCCTTATAAATTGCATACAACGACGGATGGGATTACCATTGCTTTTATCGGATTAACGGTAGCTTATCCAGAGTTTTATCAGATGCTCGATTGGCATATTGAAGATCCCATTATTCATTTAGAGTCTATTTTAGAAGAAGTGAAAGATGAGGCTCATATTACGGTTGTCCTTTCTCACCTTGGAAAAAGTATGGATGAGTATATGGCAGAGCATTATGATATAGATGTTATTTTAGGAGCACATACGCATCATTTATTTGAGCGTGGTATTCTACTGAATAATACTTTACTTTGTTGTTGTGAAAAGTGGGGACGTTACGTTGGTCACGTGCAGCTTACTGTGGATATCGAGATGAAGAAATTGCTGAAAAAAGACGGTAGAGCGATTAAGACGGAACGGTTAGGTGCTTATAGCAAGCCGTTATCCACAATTGAAATACTGCAGGAAGAAAGTGAGCATATAATGGCAGAGTCTGTCGTTCATTTAAAAGAGTCATTACCGGTTGATTGGTTTCAGGAGACGCCGTTTTCTCACATGTTAGCAAGTGCGCTGAAAACATGGTGCAATGCAGAGATTGGCATGGTGAACGCTGGTGTACTTCTTGAAGGGTTAGAAGAGGGTGTTGTAACGCGCGGAGATATTCACAGAATTTGTCCACATCCAATTAATCCGTGTGCTTTGAAAGTTCCAGGAAAGATATTAAGAGAAGTTATTTTGAAAGCACGTAAGCCGAATATGGAGAATCTTGAGGTGAAAGGATTCGGATTTCGGGGAAAAGTGATGGGGAAAATGATTTACGCTGGTGTAGAAGTCATTCCAGATACGATTCCCGGGAATAAAATTTTACTCGAAGATGTATTAATTAACGGGGAATCGCTGGAATTAGATCGTATATATACAGTAGGAACGATTGATATGTTTACATTTGGCTACTTATACCCAGAGCTATCCACACTTTCTGACAAACAATATTATATGCCAGAACTACTTAGAGATGTGTTAACAGATATGTTAATAACTTATACATCTTCCGTTAAACTATAGGCTAGTTAACTTGTAACACTCATTTTTCTCTTGTCATACAGATAAGAAAGAGAGGAGTGTGAACTATGGTTAATGTGGAGCCAATTATAATTGATAATTATACGTTTATTGCAGTTAGCGTGAAACTTCCAAAGACGAATTTGCTAGCTGTAATGAGCGATAAAGGATATATTATGTGTGGTGCATTAGATGTAGGTCTTTTAAATGAGAAATTAGGTGATCGCGGAATTATTGCCGGCCGTGCGGTTGGTGTAAGAACGATTGAACAACTTCTTGAAGCGCCACTAGAATCGGTAACGACTGGAGCTGAAGCATTAGGCATTCCAGCAGGTACGATTGGAAAAGAAGCATTATTAAAAATGAGATAAGCATATATCGTCCCTCCTTCTTGCATAGAAATGATATAAGAAGGAGGTTTTTTTATGAGTATATTTCGCTCGAAAAACTCGCGGTTTCGAAGGGGACCTATTGCCTTTCGGTATATACTGCTTATGTCGTTTATTCTTTTTGTTATATTACTTACGCAAGGGTTGTGGATTGTGAATAATAATATTCAGCCGACCTTAATTAAATATGGGGAAGTAGAGACACATAAAATGGCGACGTCAATTATGACGAAGGCAGTAAAGGATCGAATTAATGAAGGATTCGATGTAGATTCATTAATGAAAGTACAGAATGATAAAAACGGAAAAGTATCCACAATTAATTTAAATACAAAGCAAGTAAATGAAATTGTAACATCAACGACCACATACATAGAAAAATATTTGCAGCAAGTAGAACAAGGGAAGTTGAAGGAGCTAGGTATTTCTGAAAAAAACGGCGCGACTATGGCAGTTCCTTTTGGGCGTGTAACTGATAATGCACTTCTTGGTAATATAGGACCAGATATTCCGATTCATTTCACGCCAGTTGGACATGTGAATACAGATATTAAACAAAAAATTGAGCCGCATGGGATTAATACTACAGCGATTCAAATTGTTATGGAAATGGAAGTAACATTGCAAGTGATTATTCCATTTCATACGAAAGAGATAAAGGTGAAACAAAATGTTCCGATTGCGACGCGTATCGTTCAAGGGGAAGTGCCTACGTATTATGGAAGCGGAAGTGTTGCTGTACCTGATAAAAAGAAAACAGATAGTTAGTTGTAAATAAAGTGAAACTCGGCTCAGTCAGGCTTTTACTGGATAAAAAATAACCGTAGCAATGCAGCTACGGTTATCGTTTTGTATTTGCTCGTTCTTTGCGCTCCCAAAGGCTTAAATGCATGTATGGATCGAAGGCCCATTCTGTATAGCCATTGTCTTTATACATGCCAAAATGTAAGTGGGGCGGAAATTTTCCGGCTGTACCAGGAGGTCCATAACCAGTGCTACCAACAAATCCGATTACTTTCCCTGGCTCAACAATTTGTCCAAGCTGTATTTCTTTTGAAAACCCGCCTAAATGAGCGTAATAATGGTAATTGTTATGAAGGTCGCGAATACCAATGCGCCATCCACCAAGGCGGTTCCAACCTTTCGTTTCAATAATGCCATAGCAAGTCGATCTTACTGGCACGCCATATCCGGCAAAAATATCGGTTCCTTCATGAATCCTTCTGCCGCCAAAACTTCTTCCAGCGCCGAAAGTACTACGGTAGCTATGGTCACTACGGATCGGAAGAGGAAAAGCATTTCCTTCTAAATTAATACGTCCATAATGTTTATAAATTTGGGCGTATTCGCTAATTAAATCAACTGTTTTGGCACGTCTATAATATTCCCAGAGCATAATTTTAATACGGTCTTCTGATGTTCCTTGTTTCCTTAAAATAGTCGCTGCGGTATGCAGAAGATCACGGTCGCTATTTGCATTTGCAAATCCATCTTTGTCACCATCTAAACCTATTCCGCCAAATAGAGAAATTGTATGGGGAAGAGTATCGTTACTATTAATAGGTCCAGCCCATATTTCTGGTTTGAAATAAAGGGAAATGATGGCATCTGGTTTTTTCGGAATATCTTTTCTTACGCTCCGTATATTTCTTTCATATTGATCCATTGCAGCTAAGTAATACCATGGAATGCCTGAAGACTGCTCGGTTTCTTTATATAGTGCCATGCGCTTTTCGTATATGCTTTGCTGATTATCTTCACCGTAAGCGATGTTTTGGTGGAGAAGAAAACAAATAGAAAGCAAAAGAGAAATTTTTCGAAGCATGAAATAGACTCCTTTCACAACATCACTCTTTTTAGTGTGGGATATACGGAGTATTTCATTATAGGGAACGATTGGAAAAAATCTTAGAATCTTCATTTGAGCAAATCGCTTTCATACGTTAGAATAGATATGTTACATTGAAAGAAGCGAACACGGTAAACTATTTCATATTGTGCGGAGTTGATAACCATGACAAAACAAACAGAATATAAGCGCAAGCCCGAATGGTTGAAAATTAAGTTAAACACGAATGAAAACTATACAGGCTTAAAGAAAATGATGCGTTCTAAAAATCTTCATACAGTTTGTGAGGAAGCAAAATGTCCGAATATTCATGAATGCTGGGCTGTAAGAAAAACAGCAACATTTATGATTTTAGGTGCGGTTTGTACACGTGCTTGTCGTTTTTGTGCGGTTAAAACAGGCTTACCAACTGAGCTTGATTTACAAGAACCAGAACGCGTGGCAGATTCAGTAGTACAAATGGGCTTAAAGCACGTTGTTATAACAGCGGTTGCACGTGATGATTTAAAGGACGGGGGAGCAGCTGTTTTTGCTGAAACAGTACGAGCAGTACGTCGTAAAAACCCATTCACGTCTATCGAAGTATTACCATCTGATATGGGTGGAGTAGAAGAAAACTTAAAAATGTTAATGGATGCAAAACCAGATATTTTAAACCATAACATTGAAACAGTACGTCGATTATCTGACCGAGTTCGCGCTAGAGCAAAATATGAACGTTCATTAGAGTTTTTACGTCGAGCGAAAGAAATGCAGCCTGATATTCCAACTAAATCGAGCATTATGGTGGGCTTAGGTGAAACGAGAGAAGATTTAATTGAAGCAATGGATGACTTACGTGCAAACAATGTGGATATTTTAACTCTTGGGCAATACCTACAACCATCTAAGAAGCACTTACCAGTTCTTAAATATTACCCACCAGCAGAATTTGCAGAGCTTAAAGAAATTGCACTTAGCAAAGGATTTAGCCACTGTGAAGCTGGCCCACTTGTGCGTTCTTCTTACCATGCGGACGAGCAAGTACGTTCTGCAAAAGAAAAAACAGCAGAAGCTAAATAATGAAAAAAGAGAGCTAACGATTAGCTCTCTTTTTGTTTATACTCTAAAACGGTATTTGGACATGTTAATAAAATCTTTTTTAATTCTTCTGTGGATAATTCAATTGTAAATTCAGGTACACCAGGTGTAATTAAAATTTTATCGTACGTATAAATAGCGTTATCCACAATAATTGTTACATCGTGTGAATATCCGAAAGGAGCCACACATCCCGGCGTACAACCAGTTTTGTCTCGCAGTTCATCAGGAGAACAGAGAGATAAGCGTTCTCCTGTTAGTTCTTTCATCTCTCCCCGGTTGAGCCTTGTGCCCTCTAACGTAAAAAATACGTAATAATCTCCAGACTTTGATTTTAAAAATAAGCTTTTACTTGGAGTGCCTTGTAAGCCGAGTCTCTCACGTACAATCCGATCTGTCTCATAATCGAGTACTGGTTCGTGTTCAAATTTTTCATAAGAAACATTTGTTTTATGTAGTAGAGCAAGTACATCTTCGTACATATGGAGTGATACCCCTTTCTATTATTAGTACAGTTTCTTCTCGTGGCGTCAACTGAATGTTTTGGAAAGGGATATTACTTAGACGATGCTTCCCATAAGCGTTTTATGATACATTGTTCGTCGATTGTAATTTCGTAAATATCAGGATTCGTTAAAGTTCTCCATTCATTAAAGCCAATCGTATGATTAAAATGCTTTAAAATGAGCGTAAGTAAATTGCCATGTGTAACAAGTAGTGTTGTTGTATGGTTTAATTGTAAAACGTCTTGAATAAGCGATATGGCACGGTCTGTTGCTTGTTTTGTTGACTCTCCGCCTGAAAAGGCAATATCTATATTTGTAAAAGTAGATTCTAGTTTTTGCATCCAATCATCCATTGGAACGTTGCTCAATATGCGTTCAGTTAATCGTTCATCTTCTTGGATAGATAAGTTAGCTTGGAGCGCATAGGGCCGAATGGAATCGATAGCTCGGACAAATGGGCTTGAAATAATATGATCGATTTGTAGATGATTTTCTAAGAGGAATGTAGCAAGGGTATTTGCTTGGTCTTTTCCATCGGTCGTTAATTCAGCATCACGTTTTTGCCCAGTTGCTGAACAATGTCGTATTACAATAATTTTCTTCATAATTTATCCCCATCTTTCAAGTTGACGCTATATACTTCGACAAATGTGGAAATAATTCCTTTTTCTTGTAAAACGGCATATGGATTTAAATATGTGGAAAAGTAATGTGGATAATGAACATTTGAGGTGCAATCATGAATAAAATGATATGTATTGTAGTTAGTCTTTGTTTTTTAATACACTTGTCCACAACTTGTGCAGAGTCGAATCAAAAAGTAAATTATCCAAGCAATCGAAATAAGTCATTTGTGAGTGAGGATATTTTTTATAAACAGTTAGATAAGAAAATCTATAAAGAATACAATAATGCAGCATATAGTGTTCGAAAAAAAATCTTATTTAAAGAAGTGCCCGATGAAGAATTTTCTTTCCTACAAAAAACAGCCGTGGGTTGTCGGAGTAGTGTGATGCTTCAAGATTTTTTTGTTCATCCTGATCGCCAAGTTTATTTTTTTGCTTCCTTTTCTCAAAATGAAGTAGAAGAGTTTCATAAATATATCGTTATAGATGCAGAAACAAAGAGGGAGCTGCAAGAAGGAAAAAGCTATCATCATTGCGACAATCCATAAAAAATAAACCACCGATTGGTGGTTTATTTTTTACTCCAGTACACTCATTAATTTCGCTTTCATTTTGCGAATAAGAACGACAGCGCCAATTGTACAAAGAAGTGTAATTCCTTCTGCAACGAAGATATTGATTGTTTTTGTTTGGTAAAGTGCCGCGAAAAAGTCTACAAATGCGTGGAATAGTATAGCGTATACTATGAAGATATATTTCTTCTGTTTTACTGCGTATAAAACAAGCATTGTAAAGGCAATTTGAAGCACGAGCGCCATAATTCTTTCTAAGCTACCAAGGAAGTATAAGTAGGCAGGTTGCTGAATTAACATGTCCTGTAAAATGCTCAGCTCGGGTTTTTGTTCAATCAGTCGAGCGAAGCTACCATCGTTAATAGAATTAGCAAAGATTAATGCTTGTAATGCAGAAAAACCGCCAATTAAAATAGATTCAATTCCGCCGTGACCAATTCCATAAGCGAAGCCATCTTTATATTCTAGATATTTTTTTAGTAAGAAGAAGAAGGCAACGAAGCGTCCTAATTCTTCAAAAATACCAGCAGTCAATCCGCCATAAATTGCGAAGACAAACGGATTTTCTAAAAATGGAGCGATTGTTGGATTACCGCGCATAAATAGGTGGAATGGTGTTTCAAGAATTTGAGTAAATCCGATAAAGATAAGAACACCAATGCCGACTACTTTCCAATTCATATTATATTTTTTACGGAAATAAACGAGTACAATAATTGGGACCAGAATCGAGACAATGAGTTGAAAGATGATGCTGGCAATTACAGTATTTGAAACCATACTTTCACCGCTTTCTAATATATGTACATAACTATTATGCATCAAATATAGGAGAGATGAAACTTTTTAAGATAAAATGAATTTACTTATTGACTCTAACGTTGCGTCATACTTTATCGTATGTACTAAGGGGGAGATACAAATGACAATGAGAGTAAAAGAAGTAGCTGATTTAGTTGGAATTAGTGTGCGCACACTGCATCATTACGATGAAATTGGGTTGTTAACCCCGGACGAGACGACAGAGTCTGGATATCGTCTGTATTCCAATGAAAATTTAGAGACATTGCAGCAAATTTTGTTTTTTAAAGAACTAGGCTTCCCTTTGAAAAAGATTAAAGAGATTATCATGAGTCCATCATTTGATCGCGAAGAGGCACTACAGCTTCATAAGAAAATGCTTCTTGAAAAGCGTGCTAGATTAGATAAAGTGATTGCGACAATTGATAAAACAATTCAGCATACAAAAGGAGAGATTGAAATGACGAACAAAGAGAAATTTGAAGGATTCGATTTCAGCCATAACCCATATGAAGAAGAAGCACGTGAAAAATGGGGAGATGCAGCTGTAGATAAAGCGAACGAATATGCAAAAGGTATGTCAAAAGAGAACCAAGAGGAGTTTAATGCTATTTATAGAAATTTAGCAGCGCTTAGACACGGAGCACCAGATTCTAAAGAGGCACAAGAAGCAATTGGAGTGTGGTACGATTACTTGCAAAACTTCGGTGCATATTCATTAGATGCTTTTAAAGGACTCGGTCAAATGTACGTCGCTGATGAGCGCTTCACGAAAAATATCGATAAGTTTGGTGAGGGATTAGCGCAATTTATGTGTGATGCGATGGAGGTTTATGCGAATCGTAATAAAAAATAAAAAGTAAAACAGGTGGAGATTTTCTCCACCTGTTTTACTTTTTAATCATATCATTCAAAGTCTGATCTCCCGTATTGTTCAAATGAGGATTTTTACTCATTTCACGTTTTAGCATATCGAGGCTTTGCGTATATTCTGTATCATTTAATGCGCCAGATTGAAGACCTTGAATTTGGGAAATCAACTTTTGGTCTGTTGATACATATGCTTTATAATAGCGAGGGACGATGGACAAAGCAGCTCTATATACTTGATCCGCTACGAGTTTTGGATCCGTTGTGTTTGCACGGTATACAACAAATACTTCATCATCGGTAACGAGCGTAGCAGCGTTTGTAACGTCAGGAAGTTTGACTGTCATGCTTGTAATCATTTCAGCGACTTTCTCACGGTTAATGGCCCCTACTTGTTTGTTAGACACTTCATGCTTTTGTTTAGATGAATAACCGACTCTCGTTAATCGTGTATTTGTATTTTCCGTATGATACATGTCGTTTTTGTTGGAAACAAGAACACGGCTTCCTTCTTCACGTTCCATTTCGGCTTTATTCGTTGATTGGCAGCCTGCAAATAAGGAAAGAGTGAGGAGAGAGAGTATAATTTGTTTTTTCACGATGTATCACCTCCTTCTCCATAGCATGCACTAATTTTCAATTTTTTGTATTTGAAATTGTTGGTTGTTATGCTTTGTGATACGATAAAAAGAAGAATGCTTAGAGAGGAAGTTAATGATGGAGCAAAAGCAAGAGATTCATGCTACGGTGAGCATTAATAATGTTCAGTACGAAGTAATTAAAAACTTTCGTGACGGTTTTAGTGAAGAAGCATTTAAAGAGCGCTATGCAGAAATTTTAAATAAATATGATTATATCGTTGGAGACTGGGGATATGAGCAACTTAGACTGCGCGGATTCTTTGATGATAGTAACCAACGTGCGACATATGATACGAAAATTAGTACGTTAACGGAGTATTTATACGAGTACTGTAACTTCGGTTGTGCACACTTCGTATTGCGAAAAGTGAAGAAATAAAAAAATCCTCTTACGATTGTAAGAGGATTTTTTGCATTATAAACAAATCGAGATATAATCTCCTTCAGATAGTATTGTATTTGGCTTCATTTGTTGTCCATTCAATTGAATATTCCCATTTTTAATTTTATCCACAATGCGTGTACGGCTCCAGTCGGAAATATATGTGGATAAGGCTTTATCGATGCGGTGGGAACCGAAAACGATGTCTAATACGATCGTGATTTTAGCTATGCCGTTTTCTTTATGTTGCATAATGGAAATAGTAGTAGTTGTTTCGGCTTGATCTTGCTGCGTCATATCGACTGTTTCAACGTGATCAGTAAATGATTTATAAATACGCAGTTTTTGATTCCACGTATGATCTTTCGGACATTTATAAATGGCAAAGCGGTATATGTTTTTTCCGTTGGCGTTATGCCTACGAATATTTGTGTCGGTAAATAGGGTAGTGCGTCTGCAATTTTTACAATACTTTTCGATTGTGTTTTGTTCATTTTCATATAAACTCCAAGAAAGTTGTACTTTCTGCATTTTCCTTCACCTCTTATAGTAGTGGCAAAGGAACGTAATACAGCTATTTGGATGTCTTGTAGTATGAAGACATGAGAAAAAGACAAAAATAAAAGGAGGTTCCCTTAGGAACCTCCGTAAACATCATACTACAGATGCGTTACGTTCCTTTGTAATGGGAATGGGCAGACTACTCCCTTGAAAAAGCGTGGTGCTTTTTTGAGAGTAATGCTATCCAATTGCTGGTCCATTACAAAGTAAATGTTGGCATACGTAGATAACGTCCTTTCTATCCAAATAGATTTATTCTTAATTATAACATATTAGTTTGAAAATTAAAAATAATTACAATGAAAAAACACCAGCTAAAATAGCTGGTGCATACGATAAATTATATAAGTTCAAATAAAAATGAGCGTAATTCTTCTGCAATTTCTTCAGTCATAGAAAATGCGTGCTCTAAGTAGCCTGGTTCGTTTAAATCGTCAGCACCGATGATTGCAAATTTATTGCGTTGCATATCAAGGACAATTGTTTTACCGTAATGACGATCGGAGTATAATAGCGCTAAATCGTGACGCTCATTTTCTCCCATAAAGCTAACGAAACGAGTTTTTGTAGCGACAGTATCGTCGTACAGAAAGAAACGTTCTTCCATACACATGGCTCCTTTATTAAATATCTAAGTTTAAGTGTGGTTTATGATCTAAATGGTGATGCGTTTTAATGAATCGTACTGTTCTTGTTTTGTAACGCATTACGATAGAGTATGTTTCAGCTAAATCTCCACCAAGGAATTTAACACCGTCTAATAACTCACCAGCAGATACACCAGTTGCTGAGAAGATTGCATCATCCCCAGATACTAAGTCATCTAACATAAGAAGTTGACGAGGATCTTCTAATCCCATTTCACGACAACGAGCTTCTTCTTCTTCGTTCATTGGAACTAAACGAGCTTGCATTTCACCTTCAAGGCATTTTAATGCTGCTGCAGAAATAACACCTTCTGGAGCTCCGCCAATACCTACGAATAAGTCGATACCCGTTCCAGGTAGTGCTGTTGCGATTGACGCACCAACATCACCGTCACCAAATAATTTTACGCGTGCACCTTTTGCACGAACACGGTCAATAATATCTTGATGACGTTCACGTTCTTGAACGATAACTGTTAGATCGCGAATCTTTTTATTGTTAGCTTCTGCTACAATTTCAATTGTTTTTTCAATTGGATCATCTAAGCTAATTTTACCAGCTGCTTTTGGACCAACCGCGATTTTTTCCATGTACATATCAGGAGCATGAAGAAGGTTCCCTTTGTCTGCGATTGCAATAACTGCCATTGCATTTGCAAGACCTTTTGCAACGATGTTTGTACCTTCTAATGGATCAACGGCGATGTCTACTTCTGGACCGTTACCTGTTCCTAGTTCTTCACCAATATACAACATCGGTGCTTCATCAAGTTCTCCTTCACCAATTACAACTGTACCTGCCATGTTTACTGAATCGAACATATCACGCATTGCTGTAGTTGCTGCATCATCTGCTTCATTTTTCTTTCCGCGGCCCATCCACTGTGCGGATGCTAAGGCTGCTGCTTCTGTTACACGGACAATTTCTAGTGCGAGTTCACGTTCCAAGATTCCATTCCTCCAATTTCAAAAATCATACAAATATAACTATAACAAATAACGGAGAAAAGGTGAATTCGAAAAATTGTCGATTTTTTCAGAAGAAAGCGTTACAATTAAAATGTAAATGCTTTAATTTCCAGGTAGGTGACATTCATGTATTTTGTAGACAGAAAGAAAATAGAACAAATGCTAGTATGTTTAGAACGAGCAACAAGTACATTTCAAGAGAAAAAGATATATGAAACCGAGTTTGAATTTTACGCATTAGAGCGCATAGCCCATCTTATTATTGATTGTGTATTAGATGCCGGGAATGCGATGATTGATGGATTTATTATGCGCGATCCAGGAAGCTATGAAGATATTATTGATATTTTAATGGACGAGCGAGTGATAAGTGAAGAAGATGGACAAGGGATGAAAGAAATTATCCTTCTTCGAAAAATGCTTACGCAAGACTATATTCAAATGAATCATGATGAATTATATAAGACGATTCAAAAACATATTGCAGTGGTAGAAAAATACCCAGCAAATATTCGCAGTTATTTAGAAAAGGAATTAGGACCTGTATCTGCATTTGTACCAGAATAATTATGCTTATAAGATCCCCAGAGAATGCCTTTTGGGGATCTTATATTGTATGTGAGAAAGAAAAGGGAGAAGGGTGAAGTATGGGGGAAGCACGTACGACAAAAGACGAAATTGTACAATTGTTGAAAGTAAAGGGAGAGCACACGGTAGCTGAACTAGCTGACGTTTTAGAGATTACAGAAATGGCGATCCGAAGACATTTAAGTAATCTTGAGAAAGACGGACTTATTTATTCTAAGATGGTAAGGCAACATGTCGGAAGACCAACTTATTTGTATGGATTAAGTGAAAAGGGAGAAGATACATTCCCGAAAGAGTATAAGCAATTTGCGATTGATATGCTAGAAGATTTAGCTCGAATGGGTGATGAAAAAATACTTCGTTACGTTTTAAAAGAGAGAACGAAGCGAATGGAAGAACAGTTACAAAAGAGAGTGAGTAATCAAAAGAATTTAGCATATAAAGTGCAAGAGATAGCAGCTATGCAAGAGAAAAACGGTTATATGGTTCAAATAAAGAGAGATGGAGAGAATTCTTTCGTAATTGAAAAACAAAACTGTCCGTTAAAGGAAATTGCAGAGAGATTCCCGCAAGTATGTAAAGATGAAAAAGAGATGTATAAGCGTTTATTTGCAGGAGCAGATGTAAAGACGTTAGCAAATATGTGTGAGGGCGATTGTAGTTGTTCTTACCAAGTAAAAGAGAAAAAATGAACGTTATGGGGCGCTTTTAGGTAAAGCGTTTTTTTCTTTGGAAAAAGCGGGTAATATAAGAGTGGTATGATAAGGTGAGAACGTTAGCATAGAAGGAGAGACATAATCAATGTATAAAGGTTACTTAATTGACTTAGACGGTACGATGTATCGCGGGGAAGAACAAATTGAAGAGGCAAGCGACTTCGTAAAAGCATTAGGAGAGCGCGGCATTCCTTATTTATTCGTTACGAATAACTCAACGCGTAAACCAGAACAAGTGGCAGAAAAACTTGTTCGTTTCGATATTCCAGCGAAAGCAGAGCAAGTATTCACAACGAGTATGGCGACTGCGAACTTCATTTATGAACGTAAACAAGACGCAACTGTATATATGATTGGTGAAGAAGGCTTACACGATGCACTTGTGGAAAAAGGATTTGAACTTGTGGATGAAAATCCTGATTTCGTTGTTGTTGGTTTAGATCGTGACATCACATATGAAAAGTTAGCAAAAGCGTGTCTTGCTGTGCGTAACGGCGCAACGTTTATTTCCACAAATGGAGACATTGCCATTCCGACTGAGCGCGGATTATTACCAGGTAACGGCTCATTAACATCAGTTGTAGCAGTATCAACAGGTGTGGATCCAATCTTTATCGGAAAACCAGAATCAATCATTATGGAACAAGCTTTAAAAGTACTTGGCATAGAAAAAAATGAAGCATTAATGGTTGGGGATAACTACGATACAGACATTTTAGCAGGAATAAATGCTGGCATGCATACCCTTCTTGTCCACACTGGAGTCACAAATGTGGAGAAGTTAACAGAATATGAAGTACAACCAACGCAAGTTGTTCATAACTTGACGGAGTGGATTGAGAAGATGTAATGAAGAAAGCTGTTCCAAACTTTGGAACAGCTTTTTTTCTAATATTTGCGGGCAGCCCGATTGGTGTAGGCTAACATTCAGTTGTGACTAGTGTCGATTTTTGTCGGTAAGTCGATATATTTGAAAAATCGCCGATATAATCTGAGTTGCGCCGATATATTTAGAAAATCGCTGATATATTTAGAAAATCGCTGATATATTTAGAAAATCACTGATATAATTTTATTAAAAAGCACGATTCACAACGTCTTTAACCTCTTCAAGATATTGTTTACGCACACTGTCATCCACAGAAGGAACACTTGTATAGAATGTATGCTCAATTGTTTCAATGCCTGTAAATTCAAAAATACCAACATCCGCTGTTTTCTTCATTGCATCAAACATGCCGCCTGCTGTGTATGCCTCTTTCGTATTACCCATTGTAGATAATAACAATCCTTTTTTACCGCTTAATAACTTTTCAATACCGTTTTCACCGTAAGCATAAGCAAATCCATGGCTAAACACACGGTCAACGTATCCTTTTAAAATAGCAGGAAGTCCCGCCCACCAAACTGGATAAATAAATGTAATGCTGTCAGCCCAAGAGATATGTTCTTGTTCTTCTTTAATATCTTCTGGTGTATTTCCTTTAGAAAATGAGATGAAATCGGAAGCGCCTAATACTGGATTAAAGTTTAATTCGTATAGATCGCGAACGCGTACTTCGTGACCTTTTCCTTCTAATTCACTTTTTACCGTTTCTAAAATCGCATGGTTGAAGCTTTCTGTATTCGGGTGTGCATAAACGATTACATGTTTCATTTTTCTTCCTCCTATTTGTGGATATGTGAATAGTTATTTGTATATCTGTAACTATTATGGTTACTACCTTTATAGAAGTCAAGTAATACATATGTATGTATAAAAAGACGCCCGAAAATCGCCTTTTTATACCCCGCTCATACAAAGTACAAAAAAGACAAATAAAATAATGACAATACTAATGCCGAAGTTAAATACGAGAGTACTATCCATATATGTAGCCTCCTTGTTTGAAAGTAAAAAGCACTCTAGTTAAGAGTGCTTTTTTATTTTGAATCTACTTTATAACTTTTAGAAAGTGATTCATGCGTGTAATGATTTACATTATTTTATGTATTTATACTTTGAAATGAGTAAGTCCTTGTTGGATATAGAAAAAAAGACACTCGTGGAGTGTCTTTTAAGATGACAAAATGTGCCAATTGCTTGAGGTTGATAAGACGCTAATTTCCGTGTTAACGCCTTTTCTTTAATCAAGAAGTGTAGCAACAGCGATTCAAATAGATTGTACCATTTGTTTAATTGTGGTGCGTATGCAATTGTGCATATTATGATCATGAGGTAGGTAATGAACTGTGAATAATTTGAAGTGATTTATTTACGATTTCTTCTGCGGCATATATGCCGATTGCGTCTGTTTTTAAAATATGAGGTTGTAAGTTATCATGCATTGCCCCTAACTCACCATGAAGTGGTGCGAAGGCATGGTTCGCCTTTTCAAGCATGCATAAATCAAGTAAAGAATCCCCAGCTGTAATAATCGTATCTATTTGCAAAATTTCTTTTATATATTGCACGGCGTCCCATTTGTTAATTGGTTTTGGTACAAAGTATAGCTTTCTACCTTGAAGTGAATGATTCCAGCCTTGTTTGTCTAACCAGGAAGTGAAGGATGATAATTCATCATAAGGAATGTTCTCCCGTTTAATAATGCAATAATGGAATAGATCATCAGCTGTTTTTTGTGATATAACCCAATCTTTATGAGCTATTTGTCCAAATTCCTTTAGTATGTCGTTTCCCTCTATACATTCAAACGATAGTCTTTCTTTTACTATCCTGTTCCAAGTACCATCTTGTTTACCGTTATGAAGGATATTACCGCCGTTACTTGTAATGGCGTATTCGGGAATGATTTCGTCTTGGAATAAAGAAATACGCTGAAACTGCTCAATAGTTCTTGTTGTAACTGGGATGAAATGTGAGTGCAGTTGCAATTTTTTTAGTAGTGAAATGGTTTTATGTGATATGAAAGAAATTTCTTTCCCATCTAAAGTTTCAATGAGTTGAATTGATTCATCTTCTATAGGGGCACGAAACGATTTCCGGGAATAAATAAGCGTCTGATCAAGATCACTGGCGAAAATCATATCGTTTCCCTCTTAAGAGGCTTAATGAGCCCGCAACATGAATAAGCCATATTCTCATAGATTTCAATAGGGACATTCTTTTCTTTAGCAAGAAGTAAAATATGCTTTAAATCGGGATTGTTTTGCTTACGTATTAAAATTTTCCACGGTATTCTCCGGAGTAATACGCGAGTTGTTTCACCGACTCCTGGTTTAATTAAGTTAATATCGTCAATTTCAAAGTGATTTTGGATAGACTGTATATCTTTTAATCCTTGCCAAGAGGGATCAGTGTAAGTTGAAGTAATATAACGTAATTGATTATCTATATGAGAATGAACAGAAGGGAATAAATCTGTTACCTCATCAACGAAGAAATTTGATAAGTCTTCTTGCTCTAGCTCTTTATAATATTTAACACCATGAAAATCATTTGGACCGATATAGGTGTCATTTAGTACAGTGCGGCTAATGAGTCCAGAGACTGTTGCATTTAAGCAAGCGCTAGGAATAAGAAAATCTTCACGTGTACCGTAAATTGAAGTACAGTAACCGGGATCAGCAAGCACAGCCATACAATGAGAAATGTGTGTATTATTTCGTTCGTTAAATGTGTGTACTGCATATTCTAATTCTTTTTTTATTGCACCTTTTCCAGTCCACCCATCAATGAATTGAATTGTTTCTTTAGGGTGATGTTCCAAAATATAATGGAGTGCATTTTCATCAATACCGCGTCCGCGAACAATAGAAATACAATAGTGAGGTACATCAAGGTTGTATTGATAGCGTATGTAGCGTTTGATAAGAATGCCAATAGGTGTACCAGCACGAGCTAATGAAACGAGGACAAGGTTAGTTCCTTTAGTTTGTATAATCTGTTCGGCGACAACTCCAACAGCGATGGCTAGTTTGTGTTTGTATTGTTGCAGGGAAGAAAAGAATAAATCCATATACGCTTTAGAGGGTTTATATTCCATTGGTAACATTTCGGAATAATGTGTGCCAGCTTGAATTGCTTGTTCTCTAGTTTCCGTGGAACTTTCTTTCATTAAATCACTAATATCTTTTAATAGAAAAATAGCATCATTTGGATTGTAACTACTAATATGAGAATTTACTTTTACCATAATTATCAACCTTCCTTTTCTATGCTATTTGAAAATGAGACGATATGAATAAAAGGAATAACTGTTTGTAACTGCTGTAGAAGAGGAGATAGGGCTTCTTCCCCTAAATCACGCTCAATGAAAACAAATACTTCATCGTAATCATGAGGTGAAATATTATAAAAGTAATTTGTTATAGTAGGATCTTCAGGACTTGGATATGAGAAATGATTATGAATGGCGTAGTTCACATCATTTGAAACAGGATGGATAGGGCTTCTTGTTGTAGATTGATATAAAATATTTTCACCCATTTCAGCAGCAATTTTCATTGGGATATACATAAATTCACCCGTTCCGAGACAGAGTGTTCGTTTTCCCATTCTTTCTCTTTTTAAAGTTTTTCCTGCTTCTTGGGCGAAAGAATGAATGTGCTTTTGTTCATATGCTGAAATGCCAAATCGCCCAGTATATTTTATATAATTTGATGTATAGGGTGATTTTAGGCAGATAAGGGTATGTTTTTTGAAATCAGGTTTTGTTTCTTCAATTTGAATCTCTTTTTTTGCAATATTTAATGGTTGGCCAGTTGTATGAATACTGCCTTCTAATAAAGAAATAACATGAACCTTAATTTGAAGTTCTTCTTCTAATTGTTTAAATTGTTTTCTATTAGTATGAGAACGCCAGTCTAACAAAGAAGCAATTATATATTCTTCTCGTGGGAATTTATTTTGAATAGATCTAATAATATTTAATGCTGTTTTTCCTGTTGTCATCTCATCATCTACGAGAACAATTGGATTGTTGTTTTGAAAAAAGCTTTCATCTACATAACAACGGTGTGATGTTGCATGAGAATGTTCTTCCTCAAATGTAATGACAGATTCTAGGTGGGGTATCGATTCCCTAGTTGTATGTACATACTTTGCATTTTGAAAGCATTGAAACATAGAATGACCAAGTGATGTCGCTGTTTCAGCGAATCCGATGAACAAAACTTCTTCTTGCAGAGGATATTGATAACGAAATACTTCCTCTGGGATTTCATCAATTTCTAATGAAATGAGATTTAAAATTTCTTTTTGAAATGGATGAGAAATATTATGTAGTATTTCCATATATCTTGCAGCGAGAGCAACTCCACTTGATAGAGAGACTGCAGGTTTAATAGGAAGATGCTTTCCAAGGATTGTACTCACAAATAAAAAACTACGTTTCTTATTTATTCTCGCAGCCATTTGAAAAAGATTGTCTAGCGCTAAATTATATGGATTATCACGTACTTCTACATGAACTTGTATATTATTTAAAACGTTATACGTGTTGCTTTGCGTTTGTAATAAGGAGATCGGTGAATTGTTTGTTTTCATGTAGCACCCCGTAAATATTAGATTTTAAAATGGTTTTGCGAGCCCACCCATAATGAGGTTTTACTTCATTCATTTTGTTAGAAAAACTGCTTTTTAGCACTCCATTATACGTATCTGCATTTTGTAAAATTAATCTCGCATCTAAATAATCTTCCATTGTGACAATGTGCATTGCCTGTACAACTTTAATATGAGATGGGTGAATAACTGTCTTTCCGATTAAGCCATTTGCATGGTCAAGTGATACCTCTTGAATAAGCCCTTCTTCATGATCATTAGAAAAATATTCCCATACACATCCTGAAATAATATATTCATTTGTTGCCCTTGAGAAAACGTTAATAATGTCTGAAATACAATCACGGACAACAGTAATATGATAGATAGGTGTGTATTTATTACGCCGAATACTAAATATACTTGAAAAATCAGTAGCACCAATACGTACATTTAAGATGTAATCGTGATAAGAATCTAGTAAATCCTTTATTTGTAATAATGATTCTGCCCGTGTTTCCTTATACATAATTTCGGGTGATTCTAAAATCGGCATGCCATATAGCGATAATGAGTATAACTCGTTTATATATGCAAGCTGATCGATATAAGTCTTTCCGTTAATCGGTGTGAATTTTGGAAAGACAAAACCACATAAACAATGAACAGCACTACCTAATTCAGTAACAATTTTCTTCATTTGACTTGGCTGTCGAACTCTAATAAAAAGAAGTGGGATGTCTGCTTGATTTAGTATGTTGGCACTGACTAAGTTAGCGATTTGCTGTATTTGAACGACGATGTTTTGCTCTGCAAGTTTTACTTCCTCATCGCTGATAGCGTCCTCTAGACAAAGAATAATTGAGATAGCATCCACATGTTTCCTGCTAATTATATCTTCCGCAATCGTTTCTTTCGTGCCAGGAGTATATAGTGTAGCGCCTAGTGCGTAAGCTAGTTGTTCTTTTCCTATATTTTTTGAAAAACTAAGAGGTTCTTTATAGAAAAAATTTTGCCGTTCTTCTGAGGAGAGATAAGAAAAGTAATTCAAATTGTCACCACCTTATTTATAATGATTCTGTTTAATCGTAACATAATAAGAAAAATCTTCCATGAAAATGAAGCGAGAAATTAAAAAAATATATTGAGAAAGATGAATTATAAGATGAATATCGAATATTGTTAATAGAAATATAATAGGGGGAAAGAGAAAGTGGATATACATAAATTAACAGAGGAAGAAGCAAATGAGATAAATACTTGGACGTACGAGGAACCATATAATTTATATAGTTTTTCAGGCGAGAAAGAAGTAATGGAAGAGCTATTAGATGGAACGTATTATGGCTGTTGTGATGATCAAGGAGACCTCATCGGTTATTTTTGTTTTGGAGCAAATGCACAAGTACCAGGTGTAAGAGATGCTCATTTATATGGTGGAGAAGATGTGATTGATATTGGACTTGGCATGAAGCCGGCGTTAACTGGGAAAGGAATGGGGAAAGAATTCTTCCAAGCTGGAATAGCGTTTGCCACGAAAGAGTTTAATGCAAAAATGTTTCGATTAAGCGTAGCGACATTTAATACAAGAGCGATTACGTTATATAAAAATATCGGATTTAAGCAAGGGCCTATTTTTTTGAGTCGCGGAAGAGAATTTATGCTGATGGAATATGAAAGACCGTCAGCATGAACCTGACGGCCTAGAAAACACTATTATTCTGAGTGCTCAGCTCGGTGCGCTAAACGGCTTGAAGCAGCGGCAGCGATTCCGCCAACGATATCATCAAGGAATGTATGCACCTTTCCAGTTGATTTATCATTTAAGTATTCTAAAATACCAGGTTTTAATTTATCAATATATCCAAAGTTTGTGAAACCGATAGAGCCGTACACATTCACGATAGAAAGTGCGATAACTTCATCAATTCCGTATAAGCCTTCGTCACGTTTTACAATATCTTGTAACGGTTCACTTAGCATTCCCTTTTCAGCAAGGACATCAAGCTCGATACCAGTAATCAGTGCGTTTTGTACTTCACGTTTTGATAGTACACGTTCTACATTGTAACGGCATTCTGACATCTCTAAATTTGGATGATATTTTTTTTGAAGAAAATGAACAAGTTCAGCAATATCGTCAATTGTTACACCGCGTTCTTGTAATAGTTTTAATGCTCTTTCTTGTAGTTGATTTGATTCTTTCATGTTTATCACCTTTTTTTCTTTTTAGTATTTGTATACGTTTCGTTGCTTTATCATGTGCATAGGAATGAAAGGCGAGCACAAGCTCATATATATAAAGAAAAACCATAGGTGGCGACTGCGATGATTCAGCATATTTATGAGCATTATCACATGCATGTTAAAGAATTAATCCCCCTTGGCCCCTATAAAAGCTTTTGGATTCGCAACAAAATTTATGTACTTGTTCCAATTGGAGAAATGGAGGAAGAAGTACTTGTAGAGATGAAAAAGCTCAGTGATTATATGAACCAGCAAGGGGATATAACTGTAGCGACTTTCGTTCCGACTATACACGGCTACTATGTAAGTGAGATAGAAGAACAAAATTATTGCTTATTAAAAGGTATGCGCACGTTAGAACGACATGCTATGTCATTAGGAAGTGAGCTTTCTATATTCCATAAACGAGGTGCATTCTTTCCAGAAGAAATTGAGCAATTAAGCCGAATTGGTGAATGGAAAGCGTTATGGGAAAAAAGGCTCGATCAATTAGAAAAGTTTTGGCAATCACAAGTGATGAACCACCCTTCAGATGTATTCGATCAATTGTTTATTGAATCCTTCCCGTATTACTTAGGAGTTGCAGAAAATGCCATTCAATATGTTGTCGATACAGAAATGGATGATACGCCGCAACTAACGGATGCAGCAACAATTTGCCAAGAACGATTCACACCTTTATTATGGCATCAAACGAAGCGGCTCAAACTCCCTTTTGATTGGGTATATGATCACCCGAGTCGAGATATTGCAGAATGGATCCGCCATATGACGATAGAAAAAAAGAAAGACTGGGAGCAAACAATCGTTCAATTTGTTACAGATTATGAACGGAATTATTCGCTATCCTCATTTGGCTGGCGCTTATTATTTGCAAGGCTCCTGTTCCCGCTTCATTATTTTGAAACGGTCGAACGATATTACCAAACTGGAAACGAAGAACAAAAAAGTATATATAGAGATCGCTTAGAAGCCATTTTACACGATGTGAACCGCTCAGAGCAATTTATGAAGCATTTTTATGGCTCACTTCGTTTACCAGTAGATAAGCTTGGGATTAGAAAATTAGATTGGTTATCTTAAAAATATAAAAAAGAGACCGAGTGAGGTCTCTTTTTTATATACCACAATTTTATGTAATACATTATGCCCCTACCTGCTGATCTGTACATATATTTAAAACGAATTGATGCCTTTCGAGCTTTTCATTTACTTTACCCAATAATTCTTGCTGGATTTCTTTAAATAAAAATTGATAGCTTGTATTCCACGTTGGTATAGCGGATGAAAGGCCTAATAAATACTCTTTTTTCTTTTCTAGTTCTTGAATTGTTAAAAAAGTGTTCCCCATTTTTGGCATGTGTCGTCCCCCTATGTTTTTTACTTTATATGTGTGAACGATTCACTATATAGTATTAATTATCGCATTTTTTGAGAGGGATTTCCAATTTTGTTTTATGATGTTAACGGATAAATGTGATTTGAATAAAAAAAGGAGACCAAATTTGGTCTCCTTTTAGCAAGTGACTTTGAACGAGTCGCTAGATAATATCCAGCTCCAGCGGCTAAAATGTTCGGTGGCTTCGCTTCTTCCTGTGAGGCAAAAAACGCCTCTATGTCAGAAGCTCCATCCCCCTCACATTTTGAACGAGCCGCTTCCGCTTTTAGATTAGTATCTAGCTCCAGCGGCTAGAACAGTCGGCCATTTCGCGCCTTCCTGTGAGGCAAAAAGCGCCTCTTCGTCAGGAGCTCCAATGAACTCCTGTTCTGAACGAGCCGCTTCCGCTTTTAATTAAAATACTTGTTCTACTTCGATAACGCCTGGTACTTCTTCAAGTAACGCGCGCTCGATACCAGCTTTTAGTGTGATTGTAGAACTTGGGCAGCTTCCGCATGCACCCATAAGGCGTAGTTTTACGATACCTTCTTCAATGTCTACTAATTCAACGTCTCCGCCATCGCGAAGTAAGAATGGACGTAATTTATCTAATACTTCTAATACTTGTTCTTGCATATGTGGGTTTTCCATTTTTATCGACTCCTTTCATCAGTTTTATTATAATCAAGATAGAGGGGAAAATCTATTTTTTCTCTTCTTGTTTTATTGTCGAAATTTTGTATCGTGTTTTTTCAGTATAGGGGTATGGAATAAGTTTGTAAAATGATGTGCTTATGTAATAAGACATCTGAATATACTGTTGGGACAAGAAGTGGGGGAGAAGAAATGGTTAATGTTCAAGTGTATGGGACGAAAGTAATTTGTGCGAGCTGCGTCGGAATGCCATCTTCAACAGAAACGTTTGAGTGGTTACAAGCGGCAATTGGTCGTAAATATGAAGGACAAGAAAATAAATTTAATTTCGAGTATATTGATTTCCAAGAAGAACAAGAAGATGCGGATAAAAAAGCATTCGCAGAGCGTGTAGTGGAAGAAGATTTATTTTATCCGGTCGTTCTTGTAAATGGAGAAATTGTTGGAGAAGGAAATCCTCGTTTGAAGGATGTTTACGAAGAAATCGAGAAATATTTATAAAACAAGAAGTCTTTGCGAATTTGCAAAGGCTTTTTTTATTGGAGGGATAGATATGAAAAATGGAGTGAAGCATGCGTTACCAACGGAAGTAGAGCAGTTAATGGAGTGGTACACAGTAGAATTAAAAGAAATTTTTTTGGATGAAAAAATAGTCGGGGTATATATTTACGGATCCATCGCACTAGGTGCATTTCATAAGGAAACGAGCGATGTTGATTTTGTTACAGTGATAAATGATTCCGTGAATGAAGCTGAAAAACAGCAGCTTGTGGAACTACATAAGAAACTTAGTGATAATATGCTAGGTAAAAGAATGGACGGTATGTATATTCCGCTTGCTGACTTAGGGAAATACAATGATGAAATGAACGAGTATGTGTATTGTGCAGATGGTAAAGCTAATGTTGGTCATTGGGACATTAATGCGGTCACATGGTGGACGTTGAAAAATCAAGGCATTACAGTTACCGGAAAAGAAGCAGAAGATCTTCCACTGCAAATACAATGGAATGATGTAGTAAATACGATGAAATATAACGTAGAACAGTACTGGAGTGAAAAGGCGAAGAAGCCATATTTATTTTTTATAGAAGAGTGGGTAGAATCAGCTGTCGTTACGATGGGGCGTATTTTATATACACTAGACCATAAAACAATCGTTTCAAAAGATAGAGGACTACAATACTTGTTAGAACATTCATCGGAAGAATGGGGACCTTTATTAAAAGAAGTAGAGAGAATACGGCAGAATCCAAAAGAAAAGCGAATGCTCTCAAGGTGGAGAAGGGCAGATATGACGAAGAGGTACTTACTACATTTAATTGAGATGTGTAGAGAGAAATGGTAGGGAAGAAAATGGACAATACAGTGGGGTGTATTGTCTTTTTTATTTTGTAGTAGATAGAAAAGTATTTACAAGTATTGTGTAGAGGAAAGATAATAGAAAAAATATGTGCATGGGGGAAGATGATGAGTAAATATAAATTACATATAGATAGAGAACAATTATGGAAAGGATGCGTTTTAAATTCGATTGCCCATGCAATTAATGTAGCGCATTGTCCAGATTTCTCATATGAAAGTTCATGGGATGGATTTAACTATAGTATGCAAGATAGCCAAGGCGGACAAGGGGCAATTACGTTTCATCCGAATTACACGATTGTATGTCTTCAAGATGTGAATAGTGAGAGAATGGATGAGTGGATTGATGCGAAAAGTTATTTTGAAGGGGCACCTTCGGAAGTAATAGATATTGCGAAAGAAGAAGCACTTCAATACGTATTAGAAGAAGTAGAAGGCGAAACAGTTCCTTTTATTACAACTGCATTTTGGATTGAGGATAGTGGTGCGTATTCAATTGATTCATTTGAAGAGATGGAAGAGCACGGTGGATTCTTATTAGAAATTCCATTACTTGATACAGAATCAGCAATGGAAAGACTGGAAGAAGAGTATGAACTGACAGAGGAACAAATAGAGCTTTTACAACTCGTGTATGAGAAAAAAATCCAAAGGCCAAATGAGGAAATTAAGTTGTCTAAAGAAGAAGTAGAAATGATTGGAACGGAAGATAGCGAAGGATTGGAAGCTAGTAAGGAGTCATTTGCAGAAATGAATATTACTTGGGAGTTGTAGGATAGGATATAAAATTGTGATAAAGGACTAGTAGAAAGAACAATGTGAAATTACATTGCACTTTCTACTAGTTTTTTCATATACATATCAACTTCGTGAAAGAATATGGGCTCTTTTTCCTTAGTATTCAGATGCACGGTGCAATGTAAATATTGCTGTAAGTAGCGATTAGCTTGTTCGTACTGTTTTAATTTGTAGAAAGAAAAACAGGTAAGAAGTAGAAACGCTTTTTCTTCTAATATTGGAACGACAGCTAGTACCGGAGTAATGGAATGTATATTTATTTCCACTAAATTTTCATAAGATGTCCACGTTTGAAACCAGTCGAAAATAGTAGAAAGGTAATTCGGAATGTTGATAGTTTCATGTGAAACATTATGCAATAGCTGGTTCTGTTTGATATGTATAGGCTCTATTCTCGTTTGTAGAATGCAATCGAATATTGAAATGTTTTCTTTTATTTGTAATTGGTGCGTAATAAGCTACGGGAGACCGATAGGGTGGACTCCTATATTTATATAAAAGTCATCTCCAAACTGGCTTTTTTGTATGTTAATGAGCTTATAAAATCCGTTTTCAGCTTTGAAAAATGTATGTCTTTTTTTCTTAAAGCCGAGTGGTTTTAAAGTGGCGTGTAAATTTGTAATAAAATCTTGCTCCTTTTTAGAGCCAGGCTTATTCTTCGTCATATTCATAAGTAGTTAAGTTTTGTAAGAAACTTTCAAAGTTAGGTGCTAATTCAATAATTTCCTCAAACTCATTATCGATAAATATAACTGGAGGATTTTCAGCTACATTTCGATAGTCTAATGCAATCCATGTATGTCCATCACCAGATAAAAGTATGATATTCTCAGGCATTTCCCATTCTCGAATTAAATAGCGGCTCTCTAAAATACTAGATTCATTTTCATCAAAAGAAATACCATATAAACCAGATACATTAACGTGATCGTCTGCCCAAGAATTTGGCTTTGAAGTAGGGTGAACATCGAGACGAAGAGTTCCCCCATTTTGTTCTTTTAGAAGGTTTATATATGATTCTGGAAGCTTTACGTTCAGTACTTCTTCTGCTTTTTTGATTAGTTCATCGTTAATGGGTGCTAGTTTTAAATAGTCATTGTCTGCCCAAATTGTACTCTTCATATTCGATCACCTCAAATAATAGTTTTAAGAATCTTATGTCATATATTATAGTTAGTTTAGATAACATGCAATAGAGGGAGGGACGGAGTATGGATGTGTATGAATACCTCGATCACGTAAATTCTAAAGAAGATTTATTAAAATTTCTTGTATACCTCCAAAAGGATTTTAAAGTGAATAGAGATGAATGGGAGAATGTAGAGGTAGAGACTTATTTAGAGGCATTAAATAGTTGGTTAGGTTCTTGTGAATCGGTTTATATAAATCAAGGAGAGAAGTTTCCAGAAAATATTTCATGGAAGTTTATTGCTCAAATGTTACTTGCGGCAGCTCATTATGAATAAAATTAGATTTTTAAAAGATAGAATGGAGAAGATATCTTGATTAACCATAATAAAATTAAACAACTTTTAGCACATGTAGATCGTGCTGATGATAATGAAATTGAGCTAGAGTATGAATCTGAACCTATGACGATAGAATTGTTTAATAGTGAAGAAATAGAAGAAGGGCAACTTGGTTATAGTTTTGATGAAGAAGGACAAAGCTTAGTCGGGAATGAAGAAGGAGATTGGAAAGAAGGATGGATTGTAATAGGGATAGATTCATATCTTGGAGACCCGATTTTTGTAGATAGTAATGATGAGAACTGTCCAGTTTATACAGCTATGCACGGTGAGGGAGAATGGGAGCCGGAATGTATAGCGGAGCGTATAGAAGATATTATTGAGAAAGTGAAGGGGAATGTGCGAGAAATAAAATAGTATTTCAATGTGATTAAGAGGGAGGAAATGTAGTATATATTCACTAAAAAGGATGTATCAAAATGATTTTGATACATCCTTTTTAGTGAATATATAAAATAATTAACTTAGTGTATTAAAGATATGATACATGATTATTTTAATATATTTAAAAGTAAAATGAAATAAGAAACGGATAATTGTCGGAATATATTCGATTTCCGTTCATTTTTATGAAATATGTGTACTTTTTGTTAGATTCCTTCATTTTGTGCATATACAATAAATGTATATAGAAATAAGAAAAGGATGATGTACGTGAAGGACACTGTTTTACAAGAAACGATTTCTCCACAAGAATTACATAAAGTTGTTCAAAAGAATACAGCTTATTATGACTTTAAGTGGGGTAAAGTAGAAAATCCAGCGCAAGGGAATACATGGAATTGGGTAGCCTTTTTCTTCCCAACTTTTTGGTTAGCTTATCGAAAAATGTATAAGTTATTTATTATATTTGCGTTATTGGCTATACCTAGTATAGTTATACCCCCTTTTATAGATATTCCAGATGGGATTTATGTAACATTTAATTTAGCTCTTCAATTAGGAATGATGATATTTACTGGATGGCAAGGAAACCGTTTATATTACAAGCATGCTGTTCGTGTTTTTCGTAAGGGAGAAGATGCGTCTGATCATGAGAAGGCGTATTTCTTACAATCAAAGGGTGGCGTGAGTATTGCTGGTATGATTGGTTTACAAGTTATAGTCGGGATTGTGTTTGGGTTAGCTGCGTTCGGGCTGTCCTTTTTACCAACTGAACCGAATATTAAAAACGTTGTTCGTTCAAGTGGTGAAGGGGTTACGTTAGAGATTATGACTGATAATCCAACTTGGAAGTTTGTGAAGAAAGAAAAAGATTATGACGTAGTAGAGTTTACTGGTTATGATTATACAGAGAAGAAAAACGTGAAAATTAAATTTGCTGTTTATTTCGATGAAGATTATTTCGAGTGGCAAGAGATATATGAAAATAATAAGAAGTTAAGTGAAGAAGAATTAGAAGAATATCAAATTTACATTGAAGAAAATAATTGGGGGTTCTAGAGGGAACTCGTTCATTTTGAAAAGAAGAATCTTGCGAAGGTTCTTCTTTTGTTTATCAGGGGGAGAGAAATGATTTCAGCAGTAATAGAAGCTCTAATAGGATCTATTAGTTTAAGTACGGGTTTACACACGAAAAAGATTGATGTTAACATACGTTACTTGCGGCAGTATGAATGGTTTCGAATGATATATGAAGACGAAAAGTATCGAAAGTTATTTATTACGAACTACAAAGTTCGCTCATATTTACAAAGTAAGCTAAGAGTTCGATTGCTTGTAAAAAATAAAAATGCACAACGAAGATTTTTAAAATTAGTAGAAGAGCAAATAGAAAAACGGCATACAAATTGAAATTTTGTAAAATACAATAAAAAATGAGAATTTGAGGTAGGCTTGTCAATAACGTAAGACTATGGCACTATAAAGAAATGCTGTACAAATTTTATTTATCGAGATGTAAACATCAATTTTGATTTTTACGTATAAATAATGAACGGAGGAAATGAATTTATGGCTACTTTACCAAATTGTCCAAAATGTAATTCAGAATATACGTATGAGGATGGGGTTCTTTTCGTATGTCCAGAATGTGCTCATGAGTGGGGCCAAGAAGCAGAAGCTGAAAATAATGATGGTGCAAAAGTTGTAAAAGATGCGAACGGAAACGTTCTGCAAGACGGCGATGCTGTTACTGTTATTAAAGATTTAAAAGTAAAAGGAACTTCTTCAGTTGTGAAGATCGGTACGAAAGTAAAGAGTATCCGTCTAGTTGATGGCGATCACGATATCGATTGCAAAATCGACGGTTTCGGAGCTATGAAGTTAAAATCACAGTTCGTTAAGAAGGCGTAAGTAAATAGAAGAGGAGGCGAATAGCCTCCTCTTTTTATTATGTCACTTTTTGTCGGTAAATCGATATTTCGTACAAAATCGTTGATATATTCTGAGTTATGATAGATATATTTGAAAAATCGTTGATATATTGCAAGTTATGATAGATATATTGAAAAAATCGTTAATATAATTTCACTCACCGAGAACGATGCATCATTTACCTCGCATCATAGTCAACCTCTTTCAATTGACATCGCTTATTAAAGAACGTTTTATATCCAAGCTGTAAAAAGATAATGACAGCAAAGGCAGTACTTCCAGAAATACCGAGTATGATGGCGATTTGATATTGAATGGCTGTGAATGGTGATACACCGGATAATATTTGACCAGTCATCATGCCTGGTAAGCTTATAATTCCCATTCCGACCATAGAATTAATTGTTGGTAAAATAGCAGAGTCAAAAGCGTCTCGAATGAGCGGAGCAGCAGCTTCTTTCGGTGTTGCGCCGAGCATAAGTGCACCTTCAATTTGACCTCTTTGCGATTTCATATTATTTAAGAACGTATTTGCACCAAGAGAAACACCAGTCATGGCATTCCCAACTAACATTCCTGTAATAGGGACGATATATTGCGGAGCATACCAAGGGTCATGACCGATAATAACAAAGATAAATAGTAGAAGTGGCCCAATTGATCCGGCGACCATGGAAAGGGCGGCTACTCGTTTTAATTCTTTAGACATTGGGATGTTAACTCGTTTATAAATATTAAAAATTGCAAAGGTAGTAATAGAAGTGATGAGAGCGATTGTATAAAATGGATTACTGTTTTCAAATACGTATGTAAGGACATATGCAACAAGTACGAGCTGAATGGTCATACGGAATGTTGCGAGCGCGATTTGTTTTTCGCGAGGTATTCCTTTTAATTTTACAAGTCCAATTAAAATAAGAATGAAAATATAGGCAGCTGCAAGTTGCCAAATTTGGAGTTCAATAACGCCCTTCAACTGAGAGCACTTCCTTTCTAGTTGCACCCTTTGTTTTGCTAATTTCAATAATATCATCTGCAATTTCTTCTGGAAGTTGTTGCGAGTGTGTGATGAAGATAACTGTTTTTTTCTTTTTTCGTGCTAGTTCAGTAAATTGTTTCATAACGCGGCGTTCTGTATCACTGTCTAATGCTGAAGTGGGTTCATCTAATAAATAGACAGGCGGATCCATAAGTACGATACGTGCAAAGGCAAGTCTTTGTTTTTCACCGCCGGATAATGAGGAGGTGCTATCTTCTAATTGCTTGTCTAAGCTAACGGTTTGTAATGCACTCCGCAGGGCATCATCATTTGGAAATGGTTTTTCAGAAAGACGAAGTCCCATTAATAGGTTGTCTTTAACGGTTCCATCAAAAATAGGTGGAGTTTGCCCAAGCATAACTACGTCACGACGTAATTGAATAGGGTAATAATCAGAAATTAACTTTCCGTTATATTCAATTGTACCGGATGTTGGGGATTGTAAATCGTTTAACATGCGAAGTAATGTGCTTTTTCCGCTTCCGCTTTCACCGATAATACAAGTAATCTTTTCTTTTTGAATCTGTAAATAAGGAATGTGTAGTATATCTTTATATATAACGTCTTTTAATATAAACATAAATCGCTCCTTTCTGATTCTAGTTATATCGTATCAAAAAAAGAGGGGAAAATGGTTATAACGAACAACGTTTTTTCTTCGTCTTGAGTTTTATTAATAAGTTAAGTAAACGATCTAATTCTTGGCTGAAAGAAATCACTTTATCATGAGTGAATCCGTATCGTTCAACGAGATAGATTAACTCTTTCTTTTTCGCTTCTATTCGATTGTTTAGTTTCGATAAGTTCATAAGTGGAATGTAATGCCTCCTACAAAAGTATTTATCACATAAAAAATAAGACCGAATGAATTCGGTCTTAAAGGAAAGAATAAAACAACTTACAAATAGCATACAATGTTTATCAATATTTTTTAATATAAAAATGAAAAATAAATCATTATAAATATTGAGAAAGATGTGTCTGATAATTTTTAAAAACTGATGCAAAGAGGCTGCCTACATAGTAGATAGCCTGTAAGGTATTAACCTTTATGATATTTGTACATCCAAAGAAGACCAGATTTTAATAATCTCGGTACACGTCCCATTAATGGTTGGTTTGCTAGTAAACCAAAGCCGTGCTTCTTACCAAGAGAACCGAGAACACCTTTTAATTTAATTACAGGTAGTTCATCCGGGAGTGGTTCATTATTCCAACGTTTTAATAATATTTGGACAATTTGTTCTCCTTGACCTTCAGCCAGTTGGGCAGATGGTGCATGTGGAAGTGCTGCGCAATCTCCTACAACGTAAACATGATCGTTATTTGGAATATTATGATATTTAGTTAAGACAACCCGTCCGCTACCATCTTGTTCAACTGGAAGGTTTCGAACAACTTCATTTGCTTGAATACCAGCTGTCCAAACGATTGCATCACATTCAAGTGGTTCATCGTGGTTGTACACAATATTTGGTTCTACTTTTGTAATGTTAGAGTTTCGTATAATGTTAACTTTATGCTTTACAAACCATTCTTCTACGTATCTACTTAATTTCTCTGGATATGGGAATAAAATTCTATCTTTTCGATCAAATAAATAGATTTTTAAATCAGAACGGCTTTCACGAAGTTCACTTGCTACTTCAACGCCACTTAAGCCAGCACCAACGACAGCTACTGTTGCATTTGGTTCTAGACTATTTAATTGTTCATATGTCTTACGTGTTTGTTCAATTGATTGTAGACTATGTGTATATTCTCTAGCTCCAGGAACGTTATGATATTTATCTTCACAGCCAAGTCCGATAATTAAATCATCATATTGGATCGCTTCGCCGCCATCAAGATGAACAGCTTTTTCTTCGAGGTCAATATTTGTTACTGTGCCGTATTGAATATTGAGGCGTGGGTGTTCAGGAAACGGTATACGAATATGCGTTTCTGAAATAGTACCCGCAACTAATGCATAATATTCAGTTTTGAAGCAATGATATGGTACTTTGTCGATTAATGTCACTTGTACATCATCTGGAAGTTGGTTGCTTGGAAGTAGCCTTTGCAGAATTCTCATTCCACCGTAGCCGCCACCTAGTATTACGAGGTGTTTCATGATGGATTACCCCTTTTCTGTTGAAATATCCCCTAATCATAAAATTTTATATTAATAAAATATTTTGACTTTACTCAATCAAATTATATCGAATTTGTGAACAAATAACAATGCATGAATGAATACTCTGTTGTACAATAAGAAGAAAAGTAAACTGTTTTTCTTTTTAAGTTACTCTTTCATTGTAAGTAGCATGTTATATAGAAGAAATCATCTACTTTGAAGTGAAGTAATGAAGTAACTAAATAGTTTAGATTGTGTAACGAAAACAACAAGAAACAGCTTAGTTTTCTTCTTATAGATAAAGTGAAAAGGTAATTTGTTTTGTAGTACAGGGGGGAGAATTTTGATTAAACCATTAATTGAATTTTGTGTAGGTAACCTTGCAAGTGGTTCACAAGCAGCTCTAGAAAAATTAGAAAAAGATCCGAATTTAGATGTAATGGAGTATGGTTGTTTAGGATATTGTGGCATTTGTTTTGAAGGACCATTTGCACTTGTAAATGGTGAAGTTGTACAAGGTGCAACAGTAGAAGAGCTTGTTAATAATGTATATGAGTATTTGGATGAAAATCCAATGTTTTAAGGTGTTGCGAATTAGCAGCACCTTTTTCATTAGATAAAACTTTATTTCGTGGGGAAGACTAATACTGAGTATTAGTCTTCCCCAATCGAAAATAGTAGGATAAATAAAAAAAGGCCCTTTTTAGAAGGGCTTTTTTCTTACACAAATTGTGTAAGAGTGGCTCATCGCCAAACGTTGTCAAATATGAGAAACGGGGGACATTCATATTGTGTTCTAAAAGCATGCATTTTATACTTAACATAACAAATTATTTTTGGAGTGAATATAAATGAGCCAATTTTCTTTTACAAAAATGCATGGTCTTGGCAATAGTTATATATATGTAAATATGTTTGAAGAGCAAATTCCTGAAGAAGATTTAGCCCTTGTGGCCGAAAAGGTTTCAAATATTAATACTGGTATTGGAGCAGACGGGATGATTTTAATTTGCCCTTCAGACGTAGCTCCGGTGAAGATGCGTATGTTTAATAATGATGGTTCTGAAGGAAAGAGCTGTGGTAACGGTTTACGCTGCGTAGCGAAATATGCGTATGAGCATAAACTAGTAGAAGAAACAGTTTTCACAATTGAAACGTTAGCTGGTATTGTAACGGCTGAAGTAACAGTAGAAGATGGTGTCGTGACATTAGCAAAAATCGATATGGGAGCACCTCGTCTAACACGTGCAGAAATACCGATGCTTGGTGAAGGTGAAACACCATTTATTCGTGAAAACTTCTTATACAATAATCATCGTTATGCATTTACAGCTGTTTCAATGGGAAATCCGCATGCGGTTATTTTTGTTGATGATGTAGAAAAAGCACCTCTTACAACACTTGGACCAGTTCTCGAGACACATGAAATGTTCCCAGAGCGAGTAAATGTTGAGTTTATCGAAATTTTGAATAATGACGAGATGAACTTCCGCGTTTGGGAACGTGGATCTGGTGTAACGCAAGCTTGCGGAACAGGAGCGTGCGCTGCAGTTGTAGCTGCTATTTTAAATGGAAAGATGGAACGTGGTAAGGAAATTACAGTCCATTTAGCTGGCGGCGATTTAATGATTGCGTGGACTGAAGAAGGAAACGTGTTGATGAAAGGACCTGCGGAAGTAATTTGCCGCGGAGTGTATGAGTACAAGATAGAAGTGTAAAGATGTATAATGGACTAAGAACAGAAAGGAAGGTGTATTTCATGATTGAAGTAACAGAACAAGCAGCTTTTCAAATTAAAGATATGTTAAAAGATGCTGAAGATGGAGAGAAGTATGTGCGCCTTGCTGTACACGGCGGCGGATGTAGCGGTCTTTCTTACGGCTTAGGATTTGAAGTAGAACCAAAAGAAGACGACACAGTTCTTGAGTTTTTCGGTGTTGAATTTGTTATCGATACAGAAAGTGCTCCAATTGTTAAAGGAGTAAAAATTGACTATAAACAATCTATGCTTGGCGGCGGATTTACAATCGACAATCCAAACGCAATCGCATCATGCGGATGTGGATCATCTTTCCGTACAGCATCGAATGCTGGTAAGCCAGAAGAGTGCTAAGTTTTTAGCCAAAATAGAAAAGGCCTTTTTAGCGATGGAATAAAATCGTTAGAAAGGCCTTTTCTTTTTGCGTTAAAACAGAAAATGCATGTAAAGTTACTTTAGATTTTAATTTAAATGTTATTATATATGGTATATATGATTAATGCTGTGAATTCGAGATTCATATTGTTCATTTTAAGATAAGATTATGTAGAAAAAATGTAAATGATTAGCAAAAATGTAAATGATTAGCAAAAATGTAAATGATTAGCAAAAATATACTATTTATTAATTATATTTAATGTTAATATTTGTAACGAAGATGATTGGCGAGGGCTGATTAAAGTTTCACTTTATACAAAAAAGGGGCATGAGGGAGAAGGTTATAGCAAATTGTATAGAACTGAATAGTTCCGTATTAATTAAAATACGTTGATTACTAGATATAAAAAAACACCGGGGGGATTAGAGTGAAGTCATTTAAGAGGGTACTTATAGTAGGGATGGCGTTGACTACAGTATCGATTTTGGGAGCTTGTTCTAGCGATACAGACGTATTAACAAAAGCAGGAGCAAAGCAACCAGCGAAGGCGGAAGGTGAAGTACTAAAAGATCAGAAGAAAACACCTATGACTACGAGCAAACGTGAAAGTATTAAAAATGAGGATGCACCATCATCACAAAAGCGTTATATTTCTCATGATGAATCTCAAAAGATTGAGGAAGGTATGACGTATACGGATATTCTTAATACGATTGACTATGGTGGTGAGAACATAAAACATTATAATAACCATGAAAAACGCGTATTTTATACTGAAAAAGATACGGATGGTACATATGAAATTATGGTTGAATTAAATACATATGGTTATGTTGTAAATATTGAACGTACTGCTATAAAGGATGAAGATAAAGATACAGATAAAGAGAATCAGGTATTTACGAAACGTAGTGAAGAGCCTGTAAAGGAATATGAAGAAAAAAACGATCGTGTACCGTGGTATAAAGATATAAATAACAATTCGGCAGCAGTAAGTTACAATCATTATTTGAAAATCAAAAAAGGTATGGCCGCGAATCAGGTAAAAGCTGCAATTGGACAGCCACATGTAATTGAGAAATATAAATCATATTCAGTATATGACTATACTGGTTATGGTGGAGAAGGATCATTACGTGTAATCTTTGAACCGAATGGAACTGTTACGGATGTAGTGGAAGACGGTTTACCACGATAATAAATTAGTTACAGGAAGAATTGTAGTAAAGTTGTCTTTGATTTTATAAAGTTTTTGGGAGCATCTCCGAATATAGGTGAAAAAATAATTCTCTTAGCCATGTTAACTACAGTATTAGTATTTACCGAAGTTTCTTCCAAATTCAATAGCGTTATCGTGGATGTTGTTGTCGTATTATCTTTGTTGATATATACCGCAGTAGGGCAGCAATTGTAACTGGACGTAAAAGGACGCGGAGGAGTAGCAGCTTCCTTTTAAAAGAAGGAGGAAAATATGATGGAGGATATTCTTGAATTTATAGGGAGATACGTAATTAAACCTATTATTAGTTTAGTGAGATATCTTGTAATAGAGATTATAATTGAGGGCATAATAGAAGGCGTAATAAACGGTATAAGGAAATTACGTGATAAGTGGCGAAATTGGCGTGAAAGACGTTATTGGCGGTAGTGTAGCTGATGAGCGTGAGAAACAAAAACGTTATACAGAAGCTTAATGGAATGACAATTTCTAAAGTGAAGAAATAATTATTATCTTACAAAAGTGTAATGTTCATGTCATGTTTTTGAATTTCTTCTTTAAGCTCCGGGCTTTAAGATAAGAATATAAGAAAAAACATATGAGGTGAAGGAAATGAAAAGATACATTGCACTATTTAGTATTTTAGTTGTATTTGCAAGTTTGTTAGTTGGTTGTGATTTAAACCGTATGGGTAAAGATGAGTATTATGTTCAAATTACAGTAGATGGAAAAGAATTTGATAGTAAAGATAGTAATGGGCAGAAATTTAAAGATTATGAATATAAACTGACTGGCTTTGATAAAGACGGTAAAGAGAAAGAATTAGAATTCATAGCTCAAAAAAATCTTCGTAAAGAAGCATTCCTACGCGTATACCACTCAGATAAAAAAGGTGTAACAGCTTGGGAAGAAGTGAAAAAAGACGAGCTTCCAGCGAAAGTGAAAGAAAAACTAAGTGTGAAATAAGACAGATAAAAAGGAATTGACGAACAGGGTCAATTCCTTTTTTTGTTTTCAAATTCTTCTTCTGAAATGACTTTAAATCCGTGTCTTTTAAATAAAGCAGTTGTCACTCCGAAACCAGTTTGCTTATTACCGTTAAATTCTCCAGTGTAAATCGTAGAACTACCACAAGATGGGCTGCGTTCTTTTAAAATAATATATTCTGGGTGTAAATCTTTAATTTGTTCTAATGCTTTATAAGCACCATTTACGAAAGCTGCTGTGACATCTTCACCATTTTTTGTTATCACTTTCGCTTTTCCGTCTAAAACGTCGTCGCCATTCCCGCCAATAATTTCAGCGGAAGGACGAGGTGTTGGTAGTCCTCCTAATACTTCAGGGCAAATGAGGACTGTATCTTCTTTTTGCAGAAGCTCCTCTATTTTTGAAACAAGATTGTCATTCCCGTCATAACGGCAAGCAATCCCACCTAAACAAGCGCTAATTACGATCATATTTTCATCTCAATTAAAAAATATTAACTATCACGCCAATTTCGCTTCCTGCCTCTTACTTATAAATGAGGTGATATAAATGGGAAGCTTATATAATTTAATGAAACCATATAGTGAATTTCGAAGTAAAGAAGAGTTTAATACATATCAAAAACAAGTTTTGAAGTGCTACCGATTTCAATTGAATAAAACTGATTCTATCATTATTCATTTTTTAGGAAAATATGCGGTGAATGAGAAACAAAAAACAGTAGGAGTCGCTTGTCCATTAATGGGGACGATTGCGACGAATGTTGGAAAGAGTATTCGTACAGTACGCCGTTCAATTGCAAAGTTAGAGGAACTAGGAATTATAAAGCGTGTTGCAACAAAAGAAAGGCATAAACGCGGCGGGTATAGTGCGAACTTATATGTATTTCTTACATCTGCGATTGACCGCATGGATGACCGTATGAAAATGTCCGCTTGTAAAACTGAGGATAATGCAACTGGCTGTAGTAAAAATGAGCAAAAAATTGCTGGGAAAACAATTCTTTCTAAAAACATTTCACAAATAAAAGAGAAAAGAAAAGGAACGTATGAGCTTGATGAGACGTATTGCCGTCATGATATACCGAAGCCTTTTATATACGCACTGGTGCCGATGACGAGTAATCCGAAGAAAATTAATATATTTTGGAGTAAGGTCGAGCTTGCGTATAAAAAGAGTGGGTTACTAGAACAAGGTGTTTTACTAGAGCAAATATTAGCTGACGAAGAAGTGTATGGAAATTTAATTTGGCGCGTGAAAAGTGTTGTAAGAGCATATAAATATGGGGAAATTCGTAAAGACATTGGGGCACTTTTATACAGTACAGTGCGAGATTTATTTTTAGAGGTTGGATTAGAATGGGGAGCAGCATTAAGGAGAAGTAAGGGAATATCACTATTTGATCCATTCAAAAAAGAGTCATGCGTATAATACATGACTCTAAGTGGCTAATCGAACTTCCTTACAACTGGAATACGAATCGCTACAAATAGTACGAAGACGATAACAGCTATTGCACCACTTTTCATAACGGTTACGATTGGAATTCCCATTGCAAGTGCAAGTGATGTGAATGCATAAGAGAGCGGGATAAAGCCCATTGATGATAGCATAAGTAAACTCATTACGCGTCCCATCATTTCTTCTTTTACTGTCGATTGAATCATTGCCATAAGCGGTACAATCGCCATTGCGATTGTAATACCATAAAACATGCCGGCTAATAGTGCTTGCCAAAGTACGGTGCTAAAGTTGATGGCTAAGAAGAATACACCAGACAATAGCATCATGATAATACAAAATAGACCGCGTCTACGATTAATATTTTTTAAACCTACAATGATAGCACCGATTGCCATTCCGCCGCCTACAGATGCTTCTAAGTAACTAAAATGGAGCGAATCACCATGCAGAACGTTTTTAACAAAAAGCGGGAAACCAACTTGCATCGGGCCGATTAAAAATAAGTTTAAAAAAGCGCTACAAATAAGGAAAGTTGAAAGGAATGGCGATTCCTTTACATATAAGATTCCTTCTTTAATGGAAGTGAACATACCTTTATCTGTATCTTTTTGTTCTGGCATCGTAAATTGTATTTTTTGAACGAGTATGGCAGCGACAATCAGTAATAAAATCGTAATGGAAAAGATTGTCTCATAGTTCGTAAATTTAATGAGAATACCACCAAGTACAGGGCCTAAGATGACCGATGCTTGGTTCGTCATTTGTGTAAGCGAATTTGCTTGTGTTAACCGGCTTTTTTCTACCAATTCCGGTAAGATAGATCCATCTGCTGACCAGAAGAAAGCATCAGCAAGTCCAAAGAATAAAGCGAATAAAGCAAATGTATATAGTGTTACATCACCGACAATGAACCATGTGAGAATGGTTGCGACAAGAATCGCTCGAATGATATTGGAGTAAAACATAATGTTTTTTTTCGGGAATTTATCAGCTACAGCGCCGCCGACAATCATAAAAATAAGCCTTGGAACACTAAGAGCTACGAAAACAACACCGAGTGAAGCTTCAAGGTTTAATGTTTTTGCTATGTACCACGTTTGTGAAAAAGTAAAAAAGGCTAAAGCAAAGCTTGAAAAAAGAGTAGCTGCCCAAAGAAAAAGGAAATTCGTATTTTTTAATAACGGTTTTCCGCTTCCTTCTAAAGCAGTTTTATTTTGTTGTAGTTCCTCCATATTGCTTCCTTTCTATGTGACGAATTTAAACTAAAAAACTTATTAACAATCGTTTTATACAGTTTCTAATATTTCTATACTGCACTTTCTCATTGTAGACAATAATAATGAATTTGCCCAGTAGCTATTTAACGACAAAAAAAGATGCCGAATGGGCATCTTTTTTTAGGCTAACGCAATATAAATATCCAATTGAACGTTGTTTGGATCTAAAGCTCTTTCATCGTAAAGCTCAAAGTCTGTTGTGAAGGCACGTTTATTTTCTTTCGACCATTTCCAAATATATTCCCAAGCTTCACAAACGACTTCAGCAACTGGTCCTTTTCTTGTTGTAAATACCGCATATGTAGCGGCAGGTATTGTTAAAGTTGTCATATTTTCAGGAACGTCTTCTAATGAAGAAACAGGCATACCGATTGTAAATTGATATGTACCGGTTTCATCTGATTCGTAGTTTGAGTAGAAAGCGAATGTTTCTTTCGTTTGTTGATTTGGGATGTGATGCATCATTTGTTCTTGAAAGTATCGGTTCCACAGTTGTGGAATGTTTCCTTCAGTAGATGCCTCTTTTTCATTAGTCGTCGTAACCGAAACGCCGATTGCGTGGAAAGCTTCTTTTTTTACGATAATAGGTTCGTGTAGCATAAAAAATTCCTCCTTTTTTTAAAAAAGAACATTTGTTCTTGTTTTAATATAACATATTTTTACATGTAACGGTTGTTATTTTTAGAAAATTTTAATCATAAAAAACAAACTGAAAATAACTAAAAAATGGTAAATTTTCTATTGTATGTATAAATAGGATGAGGAGTATGTTAAAATTTTTAAGTATCCTTTAACTGTTATATAAACCTATACAGCACGGTGTTTTTACTATATTAAAAGTATGGTAAAGGTTTGTATAAGTGTCCGGTATATATGCTATTTTTGATAAATTAAAATAGTAATATTCTATGAGATTTATATTGTTGACATTGGGATTTCAACGATACATTTTCGTAGGTCGGATTGTTGCGAGTGGATATATATTGCTATGTATTCGGCTACTAAATGAAAGGGTTACTGAAATGAAGTAGGCGGATAGCAAGTATATAGAAAGGAGAAAGGTAGAAAATATGAAGCAAGTATTGAAGTGTTTTAATGTCGTAACAATGATCACACTTCTTCTATCCATCATATTGCCTTCGCCCAGTGCTTTTGCTACAGAGATAAATAAAAAAAGCTGGGATGAGTTACAAGGAAATGATGTGAAAATTAAGGCAGATCAAGTGAATGCTGAAATGTATAAGGGAGAAGTAGCGGAGAGGGAGCACGTATTTCAATATAAGATTGAAAATACGGGAGATACACCAATCCGAGAATTAGTAATTAAACAAAATAATGACAATGGAATTGAGTTTCTTTCGCAATCTGTGAAAGTAAACGGAGAGAAGTTACTTGAAAATAAGGTAGCGGATTTCTATGTAGAGGAAAAAGATAATGGAGGAAAGGTTCTTTCTTCTAATCTTAAAATTCAAGATTTAAAATCACATGAAAAAATGACTGTATTAATAAAAGCTCGTCGTGCGCAACATTTTAATAAAGAGTATAAGCAAAAAATTAGTGTGCAAAAGGATCAACTACAAATAGGAAACATGTCTGTAGATGTTGAAGGGCTTCCTTCTGAAGAGAAGTTAGAAGCTAATACCGATGATGAGGCTGACAGTAGTAAGAAAGCTATCGGATCAACAACTGATTCAAAAACTAAAGAAGTGGATGGAAAATTAAAAGTATCTGTAGAAGATAAAAATACATCTGCACAAAAACCAGAAATAGAGAAGATAAAACAACCTGAGGCTGAGAAGCAACTAGAAAAAGAGAAAAAGCAATCACCTTTAGCAGTAAAGCAGAGTGATGCAGAAGTACAAGCTGCATCAGAAAATGCTTCGAAGGTTCAAATCCAAACAGGAGATAAACAAGGATTTGGAGACCCGTTGTATTCTACAATTGCTCCTGGTAATTTAGTACAGACTGGTAATGTGACGCTTGGTTTGACAGATAATCATTATACTAGGCAAAGTGTTGGTGGCAAAACCAATAAAAAAGCTGTAGATGTTGATAATGATGATACTACATTTAATTCATCAACAGGTGCATTTCCTAACATTCCTGCTGGAAGTAAAGTGAAAAAGGCATATTTATTTTGGACAGCAGCTATGGGGACTCCAAGTGATGCAAGGACAGATTATAGAGTTAGCGATGAAGATGTAAGAGAACCCGTTAAAATGAAGATGGGAAATAAGCAATACGCTGAAATAAGTGCTGATAGTATACGAAAAGCGGATTATTTACCGTATATTGCAAATCACTATGGCAGTGGTGCAGGGTACGTAGCGTATGCAGATGTAACAAATGTAATTGCACAGCAAGGTATTTCTCAAACGGTGACAGTTGCAAATGTGCCACAAATTAAATTTGAAAAAGGTAGTGGCTATTACTGGGGTAACTGGAACCTTATATTAGTTTATGAAAACTATAAAGAAACAGTAAAAGACATGAAGATTTGGGAAGGGCTAGTCTCTCAAAAAAGTACAGCCTGGACAGATATTAGTGTTAATAAAATAAACACACCAAAAGAAGGCGCTTTTAAGGCGAAATTTAGTTATTTTTCATCGCAAGGTGATCCAGCTGATAATGATGGATATGCCTATGATTATGGAGAGTATGATTTTGGGTTAGGGTATCAAAAGTTTAAAAATATTAAAGGTAAAGATAATGATGTTAATGACTCATCTATGACAGAAGTACAAGTAGATGGCACTAACGAATTTGTTACGAAAAAATACCCAGGATATAATCCAGATTGGACAAATTCTTTCAGTACAGATATTCATACGTATCACCTTGAAGGACCCACTCAAGTAAAGAATGATTTGAAAGAAGGAAAAATGCGTTTTAGAGCATATGGTGGTGGCGGTGATATTTACGTATTAAATAACGCTACATTCGTTACAGAACATAATGCTCCAAACTTACAAGTTGATAAAAAGGCATTAGATAGTGCCGGAAAAGAAATTAAGGACGTTAAAGCTGGTGAAGAGTTTACGTATCAAATTGAAGTGAAAAATGATACGAAAAATAACCAAGCGCCGGTATCAAATGTAAAAGGTTTTGATAAATTAGATGATCGTTTAGAGTATGTTCCAGGGTCTATTCAATATGTTTCTGGAAGTAATAAAGGAAATAAAACAGATAATGCAAGCGATGATGAAGCAGAGTTTGTAAATAATCAAATTGATTTCCGTGTTGGTGAGGGTGCAGATGCTAAAAACGGTGGTGTTTTAAAGCCGGGTGAAAGTACCGTTATTACATTCAAAGTAAAAGTGAAAGATTCTGTACAATCAGATACAACAGTAAAAAATGTCGTTGTTGTAAAGGGACAAGATAGTGCCGAGATAAAGTATGAAACTGAGGACGATGCAAATGTTACGGTTACTACCCCAAAAGAAGTTCCAGGGGAAATAGAGGCGAGAAAAATAGCTTCTAATAAAACACCGAAGTTAGGTGATGAGGTAGAGTATCGTATTACATTTAAAAATAAGATAAAAGATGGACGTCTAGATGTATTGACGATTGAAGACGAATTACCAAGTAGTCTTGAATACGTGAAAGATAGTTTGAAAGCCGAAGGTGTAAAACCAGAGCCAGTAGAGCTGAAGTTTGAAAATGGCAAAGTAATTGCAAAGTATCCAGAAATTATGGATATGGAAGAAAGAAGTATCGTCTTTAAAACAAAAGTAAAAGAAACTGCAAAAATTGGTGAAGAAATTGTTAACAAAGCAACCGTTAGTGATAAAACAAATCCACCAAAGGATCTAGAAGAGAAGATTACACCACAGCATAAGGCCGGTAAAATTGATGCAAAGAAAAAAGCAACAAATAAGAAGCCGAAGCTAGGAGAAGAATTTGAATATCAAATTAGCTTTAAAAATACGGTGGAAAACGGAAAACTAGATGCAATTACAATAGAAGATGAAATTCCAGCTAACTTAGAATTTGTTCAAGGCAGTGAGAGAGCTGAAGGTACTGAACCAAATCCAGTAGAGTTAAAAGTAGAGAATGGTAAGGTAATCGCAAAATATCCAGAAATTACGGATACAAAAGAGCGAAGCATCGCCTTTAAAGTGAAAGTAAAAGAAGAGGCAAAAGCGGGAGAAACGATTGTTAATAAAGCGGTTGTGAGTGAGCCAAATGGACAGTCTGAGCATCCAGAAGAAAAGATTACGCCGGATTATAAATACGGTAAAGTGGATGTAGAAAAAAACGTAACGAATCAAACACCAAAACTAGGAGAAGAAGTGGAATACCGAATTACATTTTATAATACGGTAGAAAACGGAAAACTAGAAACGGTGTTAGTAGAAGATACACTACCTAAAGGTGTTGAATACGTGAAAGATAGTTTGAAAGCTGAAGGTATAAAACCAGAGCCAGTAGAACTAAAAGTGGAAGATGGAAAAGTAATGGCAAAGTATCCAGAGATTATGGATACAGAAAAAAGAAGTATTGTTTTTAAAGTGAAAGTAAAAGATTCGGCAAAGGTAGGGGAGGCAATTGTAAATAAAGCAATTGCAAAAGATCCGAAAAATGAGCCTGTTGAATCGAAGGTTGTTATTACACCGCAAAGTAAAAAAGGTGAAATTGCTGCTACAAAGGTAGTTAATAATAAGAAGCCGAAGTTAGGTGAAGAAATCGAGTACCGCATTAGTTTTCATAATACGGTTGAGAACGGAAAACTAGAAACGGTGCGAGTGGAAGATACAATTCCAAAAGGTCTTGAATATGTAGAAAATAGCATCAAGGCCGAAGGAGAAGCACCTGGACCAGTAGAATTAGCTGTTGAAAATGGGATAGTCAAAGCTAAGTATATCGATATTATGGATATGAAAGAAAGAAGTATCGTCTTTAAAGTAAAGGTGAAGGAAGAAGTAAAAGTAGATAAAGAGATTGTCAATAAAGCAATTGTTGATGATACGAAAAATCCACCGATTGAACCGGAGGAAAGAATTACTCCGCAACATAAGGATGGAATAATTGATTCGAAGAAGACAGTAGATAATCCATCACCAAAACTAGGAGAAGAAGTAGAATACCGAATTAGCTTTAAGAACACGGTAGAAAACGGAAAACTAGAAAAGGTAATAATAGAGGATACAATTCCTAACGGTTTAGAGTATGTAAAAGGCAGTGAAAAGGCTGAAGGTGATAAACCAGCTCCATTAAAGTTAAGTGTGAAAGATGGAAAAGTTATTGCTGAATACGACAATATTACGGATATGAAAGAAAGAAGTATTGTCTTTAAGGTAAAGGTGAAGGAAGAAGCGGAAGTGGGGAAGGAAATCATCAATAAGGCAATTGTTGATGATATGAAAGATCCGAAAGAACCAGAAGCGAAAATTACACCATTACACAAAGATGGAAAAATTAAAGCGAAGAAAATCGTAAATAATGAAACACCGAAGTTAGGAGAAGAAGTAGAATACCGAATTAGTATGAAAAATACGGTAAAGAACGGAAAGCTAACAGACGTGACAGTAGAGGATACTTTACCAGAAGGTTTAGAGTATGTAGAAAATAGTTTGAAAGCAGAAGGTGCCGGAATAGATTCAGTAGAGCTGAAATTTGAAAACGGTAAAGTAATGGCAAAATATCCAGAAATTACGGATACAGAAGAAAGAAGTATCGTTTTTAAAGTGAAAGTAAAAGAAGAAGTAAAAGTCGGTAAAAAAATCATTAATAAAGCAACTATTGATGATTCGCAAAATAAGCCAGTTAATCCGACAGCGGAAATTACTCCTCAGTATAAAGATGGAAAACTTGAAGCAAAAAAGATAGTAAATAATGAAACGCCGAAGTTAGGAGAAGAAGTGGAATACCGAATTAGCTTTAAAAATACGGTAGAAAATGGAAAGCTAACAGAGGTAAAAATAGAAGATGATTTACCAAATGGATTAGAGTATGTGAAAGATAGTTTAAAAGTAGAAGGTTCTAAGCCAGATCCAGTGGAATTAAAATTTGAAAACGGTAAGGTAATGGCAAAGTATCCTGAGATTACAGATACAAAAGAGAGAAGTATTACCTTTAAAGTGAAAGTAAAAGGTAAAGTGAGCGATTCAATTGTTAATGAAGCGATTGTGAGCGATACGAAACATCCGCCAGAAACACCGACAGCAGAAATTATTCCGCAACATAAAGACGGAAAAGTGAAGGCGAAGAAGACGGTAAATAATGAAACGCCGAAGTTAGGAGAAGAAGTAGAATACCGAATTAGTTTTAAAAACACGGTAGAAGACGGAAAACTAGCAGAGGTAAAAATAGAAGATACTTTACCAGAAGGTTTAGAGTATGTAGAAAACAGTGTGAAAGCAGAAGGTACTAAGCCGGATCCAGTAGAATTGAAAATGGAAAATGGTAAGGTAATGGCGAAGTATCCAGAGATTACGGACACAGAAGAAAGAAGTATCACTTTTAAAGTGAAAGTAAAGGAAGAAGTGAAAGTCGGTAAAAAAATCGTTAACAAAGCAATTGTTGATGATACGAAAAATGAACCAGAAACACCGACGGCAGAAATTACTACGCAGCATAAAGACGGAAAAGTGGAAGCGAAGAAGACGGTAAATAATGAAACGCCGAAGTTAGGAGAAGAAGTAGAATACCGAATTAGTTTTAAAAACACGGTAGAAAACGGAAAGCTAGCAGAGGTAAAAATAGAAGACAATTTACCAAATGGATTAGAGTATGTGAAAGATAGTTTACGAGCGGAAGGTACTAAGCCGGATCCAGTAGAACTGAAAGTGAAAAATGGAAAAGTAATCGCCAAATATCCAGAGATTACGGATACAGAAGAAAGAAGTATCGTCTTTAAAGCGAAAGTAAAAGAAGAATTTAAAGTTGGTGAAGGCCTTGTCAATAAAGTAGTTGTTGATGATACAAAAGATCCAACAACTTCAGAAGTAACAATTATGCCAGAATATAAAGACGGTAAGCTTAAAGCAGAGAAATTTGTAAACAATAAAAAACCGAAATTAGGAGAAGAAATAGAATACCGAATTAGTTTTAAAAATACGGTAGAAAACGGAAAACTAGTAGAGGTTAAAGTAGAAGATGAAATTCCAGCTGGATTAGAGTATGTAGAAAACAGTTTACAAGCAGAAGGATCTAAGCCTAGTCCGGTAGAATTGAAATTTGAAAACGGTAAGGTAATGGCAAAGTATCTAGAAATTACGGATACAAAAGAAAGAAGTATTATCTTTAAAGTGAGAGTAAAAGAAGAGGCAGAAATAGGCAAGGAGATTGTTAATAAAGCAATCGTAGTAGATACAAAAAATGAGCCCGAAGAGCCTCATGTGGAAATTACTCCGCAATATAAAGATGGTAAAATTGCTGCGCAGAAAGTGGCGAATAATCATAAACCGAAACTAGGAGAAGAAGTAGAATACCGAATTAGTTTTAAAAACACGGTAGAAAACGGAAAACTAGCAGAGGTAAATATAAAGGATGTATTACCAAATGGTTTAGAGTATGTGGAAGGCAGTATCACGGCAGAAGGTTCTAAACCGAAACCAGTAGAGCTACATGTGAAAAATAATAAGGTAATGGCAAAGTATCCAGAAATTACAGATACAGAGGAAAGAAGCATTGTCTTTAAAGCGAAGGTAAAAGAAAGCGTAAAAGTGGGAGAAGAAATCGTAAATGAGGCAATTGTAGATGATACAAAGAATCTGCCCGAAGAGCCTTATGTACCGATTACACCACAATATAAAGATGGGAAAATTGAGGCAAGAAAAGAAGTAAGTAACCATGAACCGAAGTTAGGTGAGGAAATCGAATATCGAATTATTTTTAATAACACGGTGAAAGATGGAAAACTAGCAGAGGTAAAAATAGAAGATAAAATTCCAGCTGGATTAGAGTTTGTAGAAGGAAGCGAAAAAGCTGAAGGTGAAGAGCCAAAACCAGTGGAGTTGAAAGTAGAAAATGGTAAGGTAATGGCAAAGTATTCAGAGATTATGGATACGCAAGAAAGAAGTATTGTCTTTAAAGTGAAGGTAAAAGATTCGATTACAATAGGGAAGGACATTACAAATAAAGCGATTATCCATGTTGATGATCCGAACCATCCAGTAATTGATCCGACAGCAAAAATTACACCACAATATAAAGATGGTAAAATTGCTGCTCATAAAAAGGTGAATAATCATAAACCGAAGCTAGGTGAAGAAATCGAATATCGAATTTCATTTAATAATACGGTGAAAGATGGAAAACTGGCAGAGGTGAAAATTGAGGATGAAATTCCGTTTGGTTTAGAGTATGTGAAAGATAGTCTAAAAGCAGAAGGTGATAAGCCGGCCCCAGTAGAGTTGAAAGAAGAAGCTGGTAAGGTTAGTGCGAAGTATGAAAATATCACTGACATGAAAGAAAGAAGCATTATCTTTAAAGTGAAGGTGAAAGATTCCGTTGAAGTGGACAAGGCAATTGTAAATAAAGCAATTGTTGATGATACAAAAAATCCACCAGAGCGACCAGAAGTAGATATTACACCGCAGCATAAAGATGGTAAATTTAAAGCTAATAAAAAGGTAAGTAAAAAAGATCCAAAGCTAGGAGAAGAAGTAGAGTACCGAATTAGTTTTAAAAATACGGTAGAAAATGGAAAACTAGCAGAAGTGAAAATTGAGGATCAACTACCAAATGGATTAGAGTATGTGAAGGATAGTTTAAAAGCAGAAGGTAATGAACCAAATCCGGTAGAGTTAAAAGAAGAAGCTGGAAAAATTACAGCGAAGTATGAAAATATTACTGATACAGCTGAGCGTAGCATTATATTTAAGGTAAAAGTAACAGAAGCAGTAAAAGTCGGGAAGAAAATCGTGAATACGGCAATTGTGGATGATGATAATCCGAAGAATCCTCCGCAAAAACCAGAAGCGATTATTACACCGGAGTATAAGAATGGAAAAATAAAAGCTGAGAAAACAGTAAATAACCCAGCTCCAAAATTAGGAGAAGAAGTAGAGTATCGAATTACGTTCCGTAACGTAGTTGAGCACGGAAAATTAGCGAAGGTGAAAATTAAGGATGAATTACCAAACAGTTTAGAGTTTGTAGAAGGTAGCGAAAGAGCTGAGGGGGATAATCCAAAACCGTTGCATGTAAAAGTGAAAAACGGCATAGTACTCGCAGAATATCCAGAAATTACGGATACGAAAGAAAGAAGTATCGTCTTTAAAGCAAAAGTGAAAGAAAAAGCTAAAATTGGCGAAGCGATTGTGAATACGGCGGTTGTGGAAGATACTATAAATCCACCAGAGAAACCGAATGTCGCGATACAACCTCAACATAAAGAGGGTGTATTACAAGCTGAAAAGACAGTGAGTAACCATGAACCGAAGTTAGGAGAAGAAGTAGAATATCGAATTAGTTTTGAAAATACAGTAGAAAACGGCAAACTAACTGAGGTAAAAGTAGAGGACGAAATTCCAGCTGGTTTAGAATACGTACAGGATAGTATAAAGTCTGATGGGCCGGAACCAAATCCAGTAGAACTTAAAGTTGAGAATGGAAAAGTAACAGCAAAGTATCCAGAAATTACGGATACGAAAAAAAGAAGTATCATCTTTAAAGTGAAAGTACAAGAAACGGTACAAGTAGGAAAAGAAATTATAAACAAGGCGGTTGTGGATGATAATAATCCGACAAATCCACCAGTTGAGTCACTTATACCAATTACACCTCAATATAAAGATGGGAAACTAGAGGCAAGGAAAGAAGTAAGTAACCATGAACCAAAGCTAGGGGAAGAAATCGAATATCGAATTACTTTTAACGGCACAGTAGATGGCGGGAAGTTAGTTGATGTAAAGATTGAAGATGAAATTCCGTCTGGTTTAGAGTATGTGAAAGAAAGTCTGGAGGCCGTAGGTGATAAGCCTGTGCCAACAGAACTTAAAGTCGAGAATGGAAAAGTAACAGTGAAGTATCCAGAAATTACGGATACGAAAGAAAGAAGTATCATCTTTAAAGTAAAGGTAAAAGAATCAGTAAAAGTTGGAGAGGAAATAACAAATAAAGCGATCATTCATGTAGATGATCCAGATCATCCAGTTATGGAACCGACAGCGACAATAAAGCCAGAATATAAAGATGGTAAGTTAAAAGCGACGAAGACAGTAAATAATAAAGAACCGAAGCTAGGAGAAGAAGTAGAATACCGAATTAGTTTCAAAAATACGGTAGAAAACGGCAAACTAGCAGAGGTAAAGGTAGAAGATGAAATTCCAGCCGGTTTAGAGTACGTGCAAGATAGCATTAGATTTGAAGGGGCTGAACCAAATCCAATAGAGTTAAAAATGGAGTTTGGAAAAGTAATAGCAAAGTATCTAGAAATTACAGATACGAAAGAACGTAGTATTATTTTTAAAGTGAAGGTAAAAGCAGCACCAAGTAAAGGGATAACAAATAGAGCGGTAGTGGACGATAAAATAAATCCACCACTTGAGCCTACAGTTACAATTTTACCGAAAACAAAAGAAGATCTTAAGATACCAGAAGAGCCGAAAGAACCGAAGGAACCAGAAGTGAAGCCGGAAGAGCCGAAAGAACCGAAGGAACCAGAAGTGAAGCCGGAAGAGCCAAAGGAACCAGAAGTGAAGCCGGAAGAGCCGAAAGAACCGAAGGAACCAGAAGTGAAGCCGGAAGAGCCGAAAGAGCCGAAGGAACCAGAAGTGAAACCGGAGGAACCGAAAGAACCGAAAGAACCAGAAGTGAAGCCGGAAGAGCCGAAAGAACCAGAAGTGAAACCGGAAGAGCCGAAAGAACCGAAGGAACCAGAAGTGAAGCCGGAAGAGCCGAAAGAACCGAAGGAACCAGAAGTGAAACCGGAGGAACCGAAAGAATCAAAAGAACCAGAAGTGAAACCGGAGGATCCGAAAGAACCAAAAGAACCAGAAGTGAAACCGGAGGATCCGAAAGAGCCGAAGGAACCAGAAGTGAAACCGGAGGATCCGAAAGAACCAAAAGAACCAAAAGAACCAGAAGTGAAACCGGAGGATCCGAAAGAGCCGAAGGAACCAGAAGTGAAACCGGAGGAACCGAAAGATCTGAAGAAACCAGAAGTGAAACCGGAAGTAAGACTGGAAAAGTTAATTAAAGAACCGCAAGCAAAAGTAGAAAAAGAATTACCGAAAACAGGGGCAGCACATTCATGGATGATGTCAGTTGGTGCGGGAATTTCATTCTTAGTTGGCGGAGTATTATTCGTATTAGGTAGAAGAAGAAAACAATAATTTTTTAGACGAAAAGCACACTGAGTTCGATAGTTTATTGGACTCAGTGTGCTTTTATGTTATATAAAAGGAAAGCTCCTTCCACGTATGGAAGGAGCTTTATTTTTGCATATTAAAACATACTTGAGCTATGCATCGGTTGAAGTTTTGCATTTGGATCGAAGTAAGCTTTTGCATTGTTTACTGCTGTCGGTGCTTCGCCAAATCCACAAGCGATAAGTTTTACTTTTCCTTCATATGTACAAATGTCACCAGCAGCGTAAATGCCAGGAATATTTGTTTCCATTTTTGAATTTACAAGGATGCTGTTTTTTTGTATATCTAAGCCCCAGTTTTTAATTGGGCCAAGAGAAGAAACGAAGCCGTAGTTTACGATTACGTCATCAACATCGATGATAATTTTTTCCTCCGTTTTTACATGTTGAAGAACGACTTGTTCAATCTTGTCATCACCAATGAGTTCTACTGGAACGTATGGTGTACTTACTTCTGCACGAGAATTCATTAAGCTTTCTACGCTATGTTCATGCGCACGGAATTTATCACGACGATGAACGATTGTAACTTTTTCAGCAATCGGTTCTAACATCATTGTCCAGTCTACTGCTGAGTCGCCACCGCCAAATACTACGACGCGCTTACCAGCAAATTTATTCATATCATCAACGAAATAATGTAAGTTTTTCTTTTCGTATTTCGCTGTACCTTCTAATTCTAAGCGGCGTGGTTGGAAAGCACCATTGCCAGCAGTAATGATAACTGATTTAGAATAGTGAGTTTGCTTATTCGTAACAAGTTTAAATATACCGTCAGCTTGTTTCTCAAGCGTATCGACAGCTTCTTCTAAACAAACAGTTGGGTCAAATTTCTTCATTTGCTCTTTTAAGTTATCAACTAATTCTTGTGCGCGTACTTTTGGAAATCCAGCCACATCATAAATGTATTTTTCAGGGTAGAGTGCGGATAATTGTCCGCCAAGTTGAGGTAAGCTTTCAATGATTTTTACACTTGCTTGTCTCATACCGCCATAAAATGCTGTGAACAGTCCCGTTGGACCACCACCAATAATTGTTATGTCGTAAACTTTTTGATTTTCTGCCACTTTCATTCCCCCTATAGATGGAATTTTGATATTGATTTCATATATTGTTCATATGTACACGAAAATCCTGCAAATGATGACACTTTCAAATAAATGATAGCATATTTGAGTTCATAATACTTCTGAAAACGACTGAATTGTGTGTAAGTTTTCGCATAGGTTCTTTTTTATTGTATAAAATATACAGAAAGGAAAATACATGAAAAAAAGGCTAAAAAACCCTTGAAAACGCTATGTTATTTTAAAATATTGATAATTCTCCAGACGCTTGAATTCTGGAATAAAACCGACTAATATAGGGAAGTATTATGTTAAATTTCTATGACAAAATTCGTACGATTTTTTGACTGCGTTTTGTTATGATATAGAATGTGATAAATTCCACATTCTTGACAAATAGAGTTTTTAGTACTTGGTATTATTTTTCATTACTATTATATAAAGAAAAGGGTTGTGATTTGGTGAAGACTCCAAAAATCGTAGTTTTAGGTGCAGGTTATGGCGGGATGATTACGACTGTTCGTCTGCAAAAAGCATTATCTGTAAATGAAGCTGAAATTACGCTAGTAAACAACAACAGCTATCACTACCAAGCGACTTGGTTACATGAGAGCGCAGCTGGTACATTACAAGATGAAAAAATCTGTCTAGATATTCAAGACGTTATTGATACAAATAAAGTGAACTTTGTACAAGACACAGTAGTAGAAATTAAAGCTGCTGAAAAACGCATTATCTTAAAAGATGGCGAGTTAGAGTATGATTACTTAGTAATTGGTCTTGGTTTCGAATCAGAAACATTCGGAATTACAGGATTAAAAGAGCATGCATTCTCAATCGCTAACATTAATGCAACTCGTGAAATTCGTGAGCATATGGAAGCTAGTTTCTCTAAATATGCAACTGAACAACGCGATGAGTTAGTAACAATCGTTGTTGGTGGTGCTGGATTTACTGGTATCGAGTACGTAGGTGAGCTTGCAAACCGTGTTCCTGAACTTTGCAAAGAGTATAATGTACCACGTGAAAAAGCACGTATCATCTGTGTAGAAGCTGCTCCAACAGCACTTCCAGGTTTCGATCCAGCGTTAGTAGAATACGCTGTAAAACAGCTTGAGAAAAAAGGTGTAGAATTCCGCATCGGTACAGCAATTAAAGAAGCAACTGAAGAAGGTATTATCGTTGCGAATGGCGATGACACTGAATTAATTAAGTCTGAAACAGTAGTTTGGGCTGCAGGTGTTCGTGGTAATGGTATTGTGGAAGAGTCTGGCTTTGAAGCAATGCGCGGACGTGTAAAAGTTGATGAGTACATGCACGCTCCAGGATACGAAGATGTATTCATGGTTGGTGACGCAGCGTTAATCATTAATGAAGAAATTAACCGTCCTTACCCACCAACAGCACAAATTGCAATTCAACAAGGTTACAATATTGCACACAACTTAACTGTATTAGTTCGTGGCAAGGGCGAAATGAAGAAATTCGCATTCGATAATAAAGGATCTGTATGTTCTTTAGGTCATGACGATGCAATGGGCGTTGTTATGGGTAAAAAGTTAACAGGTTGGAAAGCTTCCTTCATGAAGAAAGTAATCGATAACCGTTACCTATTCTTATTAGGTGGACCTTTATTAGTTCTTAAAAAAGGTAAATTAAAGTTCTTTTAATATATAGTAGAAAAAGCAGAAATGGCTAAGAGCTGTTTCTGCTTTTTTCATATTAAAAATATAGTATAATATATAAAAAAAGAAAGAATATTCTGTCCGTTCTGATGGAGGAGGTTATTACATCATGGAGAAACGAGGGAAGGTATGGCTAGCTGTTAGTGGTTTAGTAGCTACAAAAGATGGTAGGTGGCTATTTGTTAAGAAGAAATACAGTGGATTAAAAGGGAAATGGTCTTTACCGGCTGGTTTTGTAAATGAAGGTGAGACGGTTGATGAAGCTGTGAAACGCGAAGTGTTAGAAGAGACAGGCATTGTCGCTCATGTGAAGGGAATTATTGGTGTTCGATCGGGTGTTATTCGTAATGAGATTAGTGATAATATGATTATTTTCCTTTTGGAACCTGAAGGAGAAAATATTATTGTACAGGAGAAAGAATTGTCTGAAGTGGCGTTCTTACATCCGGATAAGATTGTAGACGATCCGAATACGTCTGTGCTTATTAAATATTTGTTAGAAGGAAGATCAGAACTACATCTTGAAGTGGACAAAACATTAAATCCAGGTGAACCATTTGGTTATACAGCTTATCACGTATTTACGGCACGTGCGGAGGAGAGGGGAAAAGAGTGAGTATACCGGTACTACTTATTTCAATGATGTTATTCTTTATTTTGTTCTTTGGAATTGGATTTTTACTCAATATGATTTTGCGAGCTACTTGGGTAATGGTTATTGTGTATCCGATTGTTTGTATGCTTATTATTAATAAAGCGAGTATGTGGGATTATTTTTCAAAACCGAAAGAAACATTTTCTTCATTTGGGACAAGTGTATCGCACTTAGGACAAGCAGACGTATTTATTCTATCTACTGGATTAGTAGGGGCTGCTTTAGCAGGAGTCGTAATCAAGAAACTTCGGAAAAGCGGATATCAAATGTTTTAATCTCCAATTAAGTTGGAGATTATTTTTTTGCATATTCCTTCATCGTATAGGGAATGATTAACGATGAAGGAGTGTGGAATATAAAAATGTTAAAACGATATTGTATTCGCATTATGATGACTTGTTTACTTGCAATTGCATTATGCGTAACATGGAATGCTTTCACAGGAGTTTCTTTATTAGAGATTGTAAAGATATATGAAGGAATGAGTGCAAAAGAAGTACATGCAGCAGAAGTTAAGAGAAATGTTGCTCCGAGTAAAGAAGTGATAAATGCTTTAGAGCAGGCAAACGACTGGTCTAAATATCGTTCAATTGAAATGACTGCAACAGGTTATACATCGGGGATTGAGTCAACTGGTAAGAGGCCAGGGCATCCAGAGTATGGTATTACATATTCAGGTGTCAAAGTGAAAAGGGATTTATATTCCACAATTGCTGCGGACTTACGCGTATTCCCGATTGGAACGATTCTCTTCGTGCCAGGTTACGGGTATGGTGTAGTAGCTGATAAGGGCGGTGCAATAAAAGGAAACCGTCTTGATCTATATTATGATACGGTGAAAGATGTTTATAGCCAATGGGGTAAGAAAAAAGTAAATGTGTACGTAGTAAAAGTAGGAAATGGTAAGTTTACAGAAGAAGAGTTAACGATGTTAAATCAAGACGAAACGATGCAAGTGTTTCGTGGTCAATATTTAAAACAAAGATAGTCTAGTCGTAATTACGCTAGACTTTTTTTCTTGGCTTATTTCATGATAGAGGAGATTTTGGATCTGCGATTTTACACGCCATATAACTGTAGTTAGAATTATCGCATTTTATCGAAAATAAAGTTATAATGGTGGTAGAGAAATTTAGGGGGTCTGAACATGTTTCAAGTACAAAAAGAATTAGCAGGTCATGAAGCGGTAATTGTTGCTTTATTTGAAGAAGAGAAAATGAGTAGTTTTGTACAAGAACTGGACAAAGCGTTTGAAGGGCAATTACAAGTTTTACTAGAAGAGAAAGAATTATCTACGAAGAAAAAGGCCATTTCAAAAGTACATAGCTTAGGGAAAACAAATGTGAAACGTTATTACTTTGTTGGTTTAGGAAAGAAAGAATCTTACACGACAGAAACGTTACGTGCGGCTCTTGGTAAGGCGTTTAAAACACTGCAAGCAGCAAAAGTACAAGATGCAGCAATCTTACTTGATTCTTTCGTAACAGAGAAATTAGACGCGATTGATGTCGCTCATATTGCGGCAGAGGTACAAGGCCTTGGTACATATGAGTTACAAACGTATAAATCAGATAAAAAGGATCGTGTAGAGTTAGAGAAGTTCACGGCTATTACAGCGGAAGATGCACAAGAAATTGAAGCAGCATTAACAGTTGGCTACGTACATGGACGTGCAACAAATTCAGCTCGTACACTTGTAAATATGCCGCCAAACGTATTAACAGCGACAAAGCTTGCTGAGTATGCTGTTGAATTAGCGGAGAAATATGATATGGACTATAAAGTTCTTGAGAAAGAAGAGATGGAAGACCTTGGTATGGGTGCGTTACTTGCAGTAAACCAAGGTAGTGTAGAGCCACCAAAAATGATCGCTCTTATTTATAAAGGAAAAGAAGAGTGGACAGATGTCATTGGATTCGTTGGAAAAGGTATTACATACGATACAGGTGGTTATTCTTTAAAACCACGTGAAGGCATGGTTGGTATGAAAGGTGATATGGGCGGTGCAGCTGCTGTATTAGGTGCGATGGAAATTATCGGTGAACTTCGCCCAGAACAAAATGTGATCGCTGTTATTCCTTCAACTGATAACGTTGTAAGTGGTACGGCATTTAAGCCAGACGATGTAATCACATCTATGAGCGGAAAAACAATTGAAGTATTAAATACGGATGCAGAAGGTCGTCTAGCTTTAGCTGACGGTATTACGTATGCGAAAAAACTTGGTGCAAACTACCTTGTTGATGTTGCCACATTAACAGGCGGTGTAATTGTTGCACTTGGAAACTATACGACAGGCGCAATGACAAATAATGAAGAGTTATTTGAGCAAGTGCTAGAGGCTTCTATGGAAACAGATGAGCCAATTTGGCAACTACCGATTTTTGATCGTGATAAAGAACGTGTGAGAAACAGTAAGTTTGCTGATTTAAATAACTCACCAGGCCGTGAAGGACATGCGGTTATGGCAGGTACATTCCTAGGCGAATTCGCTGAAGATACACCATGGGTACACTTAGATATCGCTGGAACATCAGAAACAAAAGGTGCGCACGACTTAGGTCCAGCTGGAGCAACTGGCGCAATGGTACGTACACTTGCAACACTTGTGGAGCGTTTTGGAGAAGAATAAGAGTATAAGTGAAGACTGTTCCGATATTTTGGAACAGTCTTCTTTTTTATAGGTTTGTTTATCCCACTATTTGCCGGGTAGTAAGACCCATAACTCAAAATTCAGCGAAAGGAAAGCAGTTAGGTCGGATTGCCGGTAAACGCTCGATTGGTGAGGGCTGATTAAAGTTTCACTTTATAAAGAAATCGTATACAAAACCCCATTTAAAGCAAAAGAAGTACGGCCCGTTTCTTCAGAGACAACTAAGATAAGTGCATCACTCTTTTCTGATAAGCCAATTGCAGCTCTGTGACGTGTTCCTAGCTCAGGATCAACTTCTGTACTTTTCGTTAAAGGAAGAATATTAGCAGCTGAGACAATATGATTATTTTTTACGAGAACGGCACCGTCATGAAGAGGGTTACCTGGATAAAATATTGATTCGAGTAATGGTGCAGTTAAATGAGCGTTTAATGTCGTTCCAGTTTGAATGAGAGCTTCAAGCGTCTCGTTTCGTTCCACGACGATAAGAGCACCATGTTTTCTGGCGCTTAAATGTTGGATAGCTGTCGTAATAAAAGATGAACTTTCCGTATAAGGTGATAAATATGCCTGAATATAGTATGTAGCTGCTAATGTTTGTACATTTGCTAACATATGATGAATATCTTCCATTTTGCATAAAATACATTCGTCTTCTTTATCGATTGCGTTCCTCATAATCGATAGTTCTTTTTCAGCAATTTCAATCATTTGCTTTGTTTGTATTTTGAGCTCTTCTGACAAGCCCCATTCGTGCATAATCCTCATTCCCTTTAGTGGAGTATTTAACAATAGTGTATACAAATATTCCTAGTAAAATCCTGTTAGATTTTATAAAATATTGAGATACAGCATGTTTTTTTCATATAATAAAGGTATGACGAGCGAGAGGAGAGAGAAGAATGAATTGGAAACAAGAATTTAGTCGCTGGCTTTCTTACGCACAATTAGATGCAGAATTAAAAGAACAGCTAGAAAATATGAAGCAAGATGAGAAGAAAATCGAGGATAGCTTTTATAAAAATCTAGAGTTTGGCACAGGTGGTATGCGTGGTGAACTTGGTGCTGGTACGAACCGTTTAAACGTATATACAGTTCGTAAAGCAACAAAAGGATTAGCAAGCTTTATTGAAAAATTAGGTGAGGAAGCGAAAAAACGCGGTGTTGTTGTAGCCTATGATTCTCGTCATAAATCACCTGAGTTCGCAATGGAAGTTGCTGCTACACTTGGGGCACGCGGTATCACAACATATGTGTTTGAAAGCTTACGTCCAACGCCAGTACTTTCTTTCGCAGTTCGTCATTTACATACAGTAAGTGGAATCGTTCTTACGGCAAGCCATAATCCGCCTGAATATAACGGATACAAAGTATACGGTGAAGATGGTGGACAGTTACCTCCAAAAGAGGCAGATGAGTTAATTAGCTACGTAAATGCAGTAGAAGATGAATTAACAGTTGAAGTCGCTGATGTAGAGCAATTAAAAACTGACGGTTTATTACATATTATTGGACAAGAAGTAGATGATGCATATGCTGCAGAATTGAACAATGTCATCATTAATAAAGAAATGGTACAAAAGGTCGGTAAAGACTTAAAAATCGTCTTTACACCATTACACGGAACATCAAATATTTCTGTACGCCGTGGTTTAAAAGAAGTTGGATTTACAGATGTAACAGTTGTAAAAGAGCAAGAGTTACCAGATCCAAACTTCTCTACAGTAAAATCACCGAACCCAGAGGAGCACGCAGCGTTTGAGTATGCCATTCGTGACGGTGAAAAGGTAGGCGCAGATGTATTAATCGCAACTGATCCTGACGCAGACCGCCTTGGTGTAGCAGTGCGTAATCATAATGGTGAGTTCCAAGTATTAACAGGAAACCAAACAGGTGCATTAATGCTTGATTACTTACTATCTCAAAAGAAAGAAAACGGAACACTTCCAGAGAACGGTGTCGTATTAAAAACAATCGTAACGTCTGAAATTGGTCGTACAATTGCAAAAGCATACGGTTTAGATACAGTTGATACGCTAACTGGATTTAAATTTATCGGTGAGAAAATTAGACAGTATGAAGAAAGCGGACAATATGAATTCCAATTCGGTTATGAGGAAAGCTATGGTTATTTAATCCGCCCATTCTGCCGTGATAAAGATGCAGTACAATCTGTTCTATTTGCATGTGAAGTAGCTGCATACTACAAATCACAAGGGAAAACGTTATATGACGGTCTATTAGAAGTATTTGAGAAGTACGGCTTCTTCCGTGAAGACCTTGTATCGTTAACGTTAAAAGGAAAAGATGGAGCGGAAAAAATCCAAGAGATGATGGCAACGTTCCGTGAGAATCCTCCGAAAGAAGTGGCGGGCTTAACAGTCGTAGCAGTTGAAGACTATAAAGCGAGCGTTGTTACATCTTTACAAGATGGACATAAAGAAGAGATTCACTTACCGAAATCAAATGTGTTAAAATATCAATTAGAGGATGGTTCATGGTTCTGCCTACGCCCATCTGGAACTGAGCCGAAGATTAAGTTTTACTTTGGTGTAAAAGATAGTTCTTTACAAAATAGTGAACAAAAGTTACTTACTATTAAAGAAGACATTATGAATCGTTTATAATACAAAGTAATTTTAAGTAGTAAGGAACAAAAGGGAGCGAAATCTCCCTTTTGTTTTATGTAGGAAATGCTTGCTATTGATTCCGACAGGAGAGAGGGTATTTTGTGATGAAAAAAGTAAGAAAAGCGATAATCCCAGCAGCTGGATTAGGAACACGTTTTTTACCAGCAACGAAAGCAATGCCGAAAGAAATGTTACCGATAGTAGATAAACCAACGATTCAATACATTGTAGAAGAAGCAGTGAAATCGGGAATCGAAGATATTATTATTGTTACTGGTAAAACAAAGCGCTCTATCGAAGATCATTTTGATAACGCATTTGAACTAGAACAAAACTTATTAGAGAAGAAAAAATATGAGTTGCTTGAAAAAGTACAAGCTTCTTCAAAAATGGTAGATATTCATTACATCCGTCAAAAAGAGCCGAAGGGACTAGGACATGCTGTTTGGTGTGCACGTAAATTCATTGGTGATGAGCCATTTGCAGTGTTACTAGGTGATGATATTGTCCAAGCTGAGAAACCGTGTTTACGTCAATTAATGGATGAGTATGAAAAAACACTTTCTTCTGTTATTGGTGTACAAACTGTTCCAGAGTCGGAAACACATCGCTATGGAATTATCGATCCATTAGAACAAGAAGGTCGTCGTTACCAAGTTCGCAATTTCGTTGAGAAACCAGCACAAGGTACAGCTCCTTCAAACTTAGCGATTATGGGGCGCTACATTTTAACGCCTGAAATCTTTATGTTCTTAGAACAGCAACATGTCGGTGCTGGTGGTGAAATTCAGTTAACAGATGCAATCCAAAGCTTAAATGAAATCCAACGTGTATTTGCCTACGATTTCGAAGGAAAGCGCTACGACGTAGGTGAAAAGCTAGGATTCGTTCAAACGACAATCGAAATGGCTCTGCAACACCCAGAATTACGTGATGACATGGTTGCGATGATGAAGAAAATTTTAGAAGAACAAGCGAATCAAGAGTCATAATAAAAAATGAGTTATTTCAGTATACTGAAATAACTCATTTTTTTATTATGAAATCGTCGAATGAGAATGCTGATAAGCAGAACGACGCACAGCATAATATATGCGAGGTGCGATAATAGCACCGATAATTGTAAATGCAATATCTTTTACTGCAAACCACATCATAATCATCCAAGCAGCTTTATAGCTCATATTACCGCCCATAAAGAGATTGACTGCCCCGTACATGTAAGTAGTACCGATTATATAAGTTAAAACAATTCCTGTGAAAGAGGCAATTGCAAATGTAATGAATGTTGGTCTTTCTTTTTGTTCTACTAGTTTTCCGGATACGTAAGCAACGATAATAAATGCGATAATAAAACCACCAGTAGGATCTAAAAGTGCTCCAAATCCAGCTTTGAAGTTAGCGAAGATTGGTGCGCCGGCTACGCCAACGAGCATATATACAGTCATGGATAAGGCACCAAGTCTACTTCCAAGAAGAAGACCTGCTAAAATTGCGAAAAATGGTTGCATAGATAATGGGATGCCTGCTACTTGAAGGAATGGTGCCCAAGATACAATATTTGCACCGATTGCCATAAGAGCAACGAACATGGCAGCTAATGCTAAATCTAAAACATGAAATCTTCTCATAATGTTAACCTCCTGTTGTTTTTAGGTTAACATTATCGTAGCGAAAATATTTACTTGTTGTCAATCAAAATATTTTGATAAGAAGGCTTTAAATAGTCTCTTAGCAACGTATATGGAATACGAAATTGCGGAATTCCACTTGAATAGGGAGCAATCTCATATAAAGGGAAATAAATGACGAGATTGTCTGGCTCTAAAAAGAAGTGGAATTTTTTCATACTCATTACTTTTTCAGTTGCATCAGGAAAATAAATGCTTTCATTTTGTTTAATTTGTCGTACAATCTCCGCACGGATTACATCTTTATATTTATCCTTTTGTTCAAATAAATCGTCTAAGTGCAGTACCTTTTTTTCGTTTAAATCGAATGTATTTGCCTTCCACGTATAAAGACCGTGTGCTCCGCCAGTATATTGATAGTAATTCACATATAGGCTAAGAAAAGGTGGTTTGTTTAAAGAGACTTTATAATCAACATTTGCTACGTACGGATGAAATGGTGTACTAGATCCTTCTGTCTCTTTATAATATTTTTTTGCTTCTTTTTCTAATTTGGTTTTAAATTTGTCAGTGGATTTTTTGTAGTATAAATTGAGTTTATTTTGAAATTTAGAGTCAGAAAATTTTTGAAAAGAAGGCCTGTTTATTTGATATTCTATATAAGGTTTCTTACCTTTTTGCGTTACAGTCTTAACATCGATTGTCAGGTTAGATGCTTTGGCTGTTATTGCACAATTTGGTACAATAGTCAGCAAGGAGAACATAAGCAGTAATATACAAAATTTCTGTTTCATTTAGGTGAAGCCTCCTTATATAAGTGTTATAAGTAGTTTGAAAATAAATAGGTAAAATTATACATTTAATTAAAGTAAGAGAAGGGGGAAGCGATATGGCAAAAACTTTAATGGATTCACTTGGAATTGAGTTGTTAGAGATGACAGAAGATAAGGTGGTTGCTACGATGCCTGTTGATGAGCGTACGCATCAGCCATTTGGATTTTTACATGGTGGTGCATCGGTTGCATTAGCAGAAACAGTGGCAAGTGTTGGTTCATATAATTTAATTGATCAAGAAAAATGTATTTGTTTCGGATTAGAAATTAATGCGAACCACATTCGCTCAAAGAAAGATGGAATTGTAACAGCGATTGGAACACCAATACATAGAGGACAATCGACAATGGTTTGGGATGTTCGCATTATTGATGAAAATGATGATTTACTATGTATATCAAGATGTACAGTAGCAATTAAAGAAAAACGTGAAAAATAAAAAAGAGGCGCTCTTATGAGCAGCCTCTTTTTCTTATAATTAGAACTGGATTTTCTTCTCTAAGAAACCTTTTAGTTCGCTAATTGGCATACGAACTTGTTCCATTGTGTCACGGTCACGTACTGTAACAGCTTTGTCTTCAACTGAGTCGAAGTCGTATGTGATACAGAATGGTGTACCGATTTCGTCTTGACGACGGTAACGTTTACCGATAGAACCAGTTTCATCAAAGTCTACCATGAAGTCTTTAGCTAATTCTGCGAATACTTCAGTAGCACCTTCAGATAGCTTTTTAGATAATGGTAAGATAGCTGCTTTGTATGGTGCTAAAGCAGGGTGGAAACGAAGAACTGTACGAGAATCGTTTTCTAATTGCTCTTCTTCATATGCATCACATAAGAATGCTAATGTTACGCGGTCTGCGCCTAAAGATGGCTCGATGCAGTATGGTACGTAACGCTCATTCGTTTGTGGATCGATATAGTTAAAGTCTTCGTTTGAGTGTTCCATGTGACGTTTTAAGTCGAAGTCTGTACGAGATGCAACGCCCCAAAGTTCGCCCCAACCGAATGGGAATTTGAATTCAATGTCAGTTGTTGCATTACTGTAGTGAGATAACTCTTCTTCACCGTGGTCACGAAGACGCATGCTCTCTTCAGACATACCAAGTGAAAGTAACCAGTTTTTACAAGTTTCACGCCAGAATGCGAACCACTCTAAATCTTCACCAGGCTTACAGAAGAATTCAAGTTCCATTTGTTCAAATTCACGTGTACGGAATGTGAAGTTACCAGGTGTGATTTCGTTACGGAAACTCTTACCGATTTGGCCGATACCAAATGGAAGCTTTTTACGCATAGAGCGTTGAACGTTTTTGAAGTTTACGAAAATACCTTGTGCTGTTTCAGGACGAAGGAAGATTTCGTTTGTGCTAGACTCTGTAACACCTTGGAATGTTTTGAACATTAAGTTGAACTGACGGATTTCAGTAAATTCTTCACTACCGCAATCAGGACATTTTACTTCATGTTCTTTCATTAAGTCAGCCATTTGGTCGAAAGTAAGACCGTCAACAACCATTTCAATGCCTTTTGCATCTAAAGCATCCTCAATTAATTTGTCAGCACGGTGACGAGCTTTACATTTTTTACAGTCGATCATTGGATCGTTGAAGTTACCAACGTGACCAGAAGCGATCCAAGTTTTAGGGTTCATTAAAATAGCTGCGTCTAAACCAACGTTGTGTGGAGATTCTTGAATGAATTTTTTCCACCAAGCTTTTTTAACATTATTTTTTAATTCGATTCCAAGTGGACCGTAATCCCAAGTGTTTGCAAGACCACCGTAAATTTCAGAACCAGGGAAAACAAAACCGCGATGTTTCGCTAAGTTTACAACTTGTTCCATTGAATACATAAGAAAATCCTCCTTTTGAAAGTTAACGTATTGGCGATGACATACTCTGATACTTTGGAAACGGGCAGTATATGTTAAAAAGAACATAAAAAAACGCTCATCCCAAGGCTTATTTGCCTAGGGACGAGCGTTTGCCCGCGGTTCCACCCTAGTTGATACACAAAAGGTGCATCCACTTTATCATGTATTGCTCGAGACTGCCGTTTCCTTGCGTCTTCAGGCTTTCACTATCCCTGAATCGCTTTTTATGCAAGTACTTATAAGTCCGTCATCGCTACTTATATTAATAATAATGAACATATTCTAACACGTTCTTTTTTAAATCTCAATAGAGGAACGCGTCTATCTATGATAGAGTCTTGCCTATTTTTTCATTATTTATTCCGTAATTTTGCTTAATATGCTTAATTGCTTCACGCTTACTTAATGGAGCGAGCTCATTGCTTTGCACGTATTCCCAAACTACATCCTGATTTGTTTTTGCATATTCACGAAGGACCCAGCCAATTGCTTTTTGAATGAAAAATTCTTTTGAAGAATGTAGTTGTCCAATAATCCAGAAAAGAAGTTCTTCATCCATCTTTTGTTTATATTTGAGTTGGAATAAAATAGTGGCACGTTGTAACCAAATGTTATCTGATGCAATCCATTTTGGGATATAGGCAGAAATCAATTCTGGATGTTGTAAAAAGATATTACCTAAAAATGTAGGTACGATGCTATCGACAGTGTCCCACCAAGATTTTGTTACAATCAATTCTTCTAAGAAGGGGATATGTGTTTCGTTTATATGCTTTTTATATTTTTGCATAATATCAAGTGCAGCCGCTTGGAATTCACGTTCTGGTAAGTCCCAAAGTTCACGTACGATAATTTGGAAGTCTCTTTTATCTGGGAGAGTATGTATTTGAATGATGTCTTTTAATAATTGGCGTCTTTCCGGTGTTTGAATACCTAGAAATGGGAAGTGATTTTTCATATAACGAGCCATAGGTTCTGCTTTTTCAAGATTTTGATGAGCTGTAAAATGCTCTTGTAATGCTTTTACAAATGGATGCATACGTGTTTCTCCTCTCTTATTCTCTTTCTTCTCTTATTATACAAAGAGTTTGGATAAATTTTAAAACATAACTTGCAATGTAATGAAATATGTTGAAAGTAGAGAGGAGAGGATAAGATGGAGGATCAAGGCGTACTAGCAGGTTTCTTTGCTCTTAGTTTTGCGTTTATTCTTGTTATATTGATTTGGGCAATTATTTCATATTTGTTAACGGCTTTTGCACTTTATTCGATGGCGAAAAATGATGGTGCAACGGACGGGGTGCTTGCGTTTATTCCGTTTTTGAATAGTAAGACGTGGGGGGACTTAGCGAAAGATAAATTACCAGATTTTTTGAAGGAAGAAGCAGGGTGGAAAGTATTCGGCATATATGTTGCATGTTTCATTTTTAATTTCGTACCAATTATAAGTTTACTAGCAACAGCTGTATCGATTGTATTGTCCATTTATCTTATCTACGCTATTTTAGACAGATACGGAACGAACTCTATATTATTTACGATTATTCATGTAATCACATTTTCGGTGTTCTTACCGATTCACTTATTTATTATTCGAAATGAACCGGTGAGATATAAAGAGTAGATTTTTCATTTTTGTTGATAAGTAGCTATAAGTAAAAAAGCGCCCTGATTATCAGAGCGCTTTTTCTACTACATAAGGTAGCGTAAATAAATATAAATGTGAGAAATGATTAATGAAACGATCATAATTGGGAAACCGACTTTTAGGAAGTCCATGTAACTAAATTTATGTCCTTCGCGGCTCGCGATACCTGCAACGATTACGTTAGCAGAAGCTCCGATTAATGTTCCGTTTCCGCCCAGACAAGCACCTAGTGCTAATGCCCACCATAATACATCGATTTGTGCGTCAGATGGTGATAAGCCTAGCCCAACTGCCATATCGTTAATAAGTGGAATCATTGTTGCGACGAATGGGATGTTATCAATTGTTGCAGAGGCGATACCAGATACCCATAAAATAAGGATGGATGCGTAAGAAATATCTCCGCCTGTTATACCAATTACTTTTTGAGCTAACATTTTGATAAGACCGATATCGATAAGTCCTCCAACAAGTACGAATAACCCTGCGAAGAAGAAGATTGTTACCCACTCTACGCTTGCAAATACTTCTTCAATTTCATGTTCTTTCACACCAATTAACATAAGTACAGTAGCACCAGTTAAGGCGATAATAGCGGCATCGATATGGAAAATAGAATGAGTCATGAAACCTACAATCGTAAGTCCAAGTACCGTTAAAGATTTTTTCATTAATACTGGGTCTTTAATGTACTGTTTTTCATCTAAGCTCATTAATTTTTTAACTTGTACAGGATCGGCAATTAATTGTTTGCGATACATGAAGTAAAGTATTATCGCTGTAACTGCAATAATAATAATTACAATTGGTGCTAGATTCAATAGGAAAGCATTGAAGTCTAAATGCTTATTTGCAGAACCAATCATAATGTTAGGTGGATCACCAATTAATGTTGCTGTTCCTCCAATGTTTGAAAAAATAATTTCAGAAAGTAAATAAGGAACAGGATTTACTTGCAGTATGCGCGTAATAGATAAAGTAACTGGAACAACAAGAAGTACAGTTGTAACGTTATCTAAAAATGCGGAGCCAAGCGCGGTAAGTAAGGAAAGTGAAATTAAAATTTTAATTGGATTTCCTTGTGCCCCTTTTGCTGCTTTAATGGCAACGTATTGGAAGACACCTGATTTACTCGTAATGTTCACCAAAATCATCATACCGATGAGTAGCGTAATCGTTCCCCATTCAATATGTTTCGTAAAGGCGTTATGTAAATCGACGACCCCCACAATTACCATGAGTGCTGCACCAAGAAGTGCGATGACAGCGCGATTAATTTTTTCAGAAATAATAATGGCATATGTAATTAAAAAGACTGCGATAGCAAAATAATACTGCCAGTTAGCGAGTTCTTGCGTTGTTTCGTGCAAAAATCTCATCTCCTTTCATTCACTTTTTCTTAGTGTGTCAAAAATGCTCTAGAAGAAACACACATAACGTCATTATAAAGTAGGAAAATGGCGGATGTAAATGAAAGGAGAGATTTTGTCATATTTTCTGCATAGGTCATTTTTTCTTATTTTTTAAAATATTTGTGGGCATTTGACATATATATAAGATACATCCAATCTGAATATTTAAAATGGAATTAGCATTCGAGCTTGTTCGTGTAGGAGTGTCAAATAGAAAGGAATGACAAAAATGATAAGGAAGGGATCGTATGGATGAACAACGATTTTTATTTTTAGACTTTGAGTTTACGATGCCCCAGCATAGAAAGAAACCGAAAGGATTTTTTCCAGAGATTATTGAGGTAGGACTCGTTTCAGTTGCTGGCTGTAAGGTAGAAGATACGTATTCATCACATGTTAGGCCGAAAACATTTCCCTCTTTAACGGATCGATGTAAGAAGTTTTTAGGAATAAAACAAGAAGTCGTGGATAAAGGGATTTCATTTCCTGAACTCGTTAAGAAGCTTTCAGAATACGAAACGAAATGTAAACCGACAATTGTAACGTGGGGAAATATGGATATGAAAGTGCTGAAGCATAATTGTGAAATGGCAGGGATAGCTTTTCCATTCTTCGGACAGTGTCGTGATTTATCGCTTGAGTATAAGAAGTTTTTTGGAGAAAGAAATCAAACAGGATTATGGAAAGCAATTGAGGCGTATGGAAAAGTAGGGACAGGGAAGCATCATTGTGCGCTTGATGATGCAATGACGACGTACAACATTTTTAAACTAGTAGAAAAAGATAAAGAGTATTTAGTAAAACCAGCACCTCCAACATTAGGAGAACTTGTTGATTTTTCAAAAGTGTTAAAGAAAGTGAGCACACAGTAACGACCAAATTGCACATTATGTAATTTGGTCGTTTTGTTTTTTAGAGTTTGTAGTCTTTCTTTAACTGTTCTAATGTTTCTAGACTACGCTCTGCAAAAGGTGAATCATCTTCAGAAAATGAATTCATTTGAGTTTCTAATGCTAATTTTAGTGAATCTGTATAATCCGGAATTTCTCCTTCATATTTCTTCACCATTTGTTCTGGAATGTTCGTTTGCTCACGAAAAGCTAAAGCACGTCTTTCGTGGAAAAATGGTACGTCAGCTTGTTTTACGTTATGTAAGTCACCTTGCACCGGATGTTTTAAAACAGCTAATACTTTTACGACGTAACTGCCAGGGCGGCTATTTGTAACCTCGCCAATGTATTTTCCTGTTTTATAAATACCAGTAACGATTTCACCAATTTCAAATGTTTCTCTCATATTTTTCACCTCAAGTTTATAGTAAGGAAAGTGAGGGAAGGAGTCAAAGAAATCCTTCGTTTTCAGAACGCCCCTTGAGAATATGGGTAGGTTGCACTATAATTTAAAATGATATAACAGAAAATTCTGATGTTTTATAAATCCTATAATAAGGAGTGTTCTATATGATGCCTTTATATTTTCCGGAAGATAAAACAGAATATATTATTCCGGGGATTGTTTGCGTTCTATTTATTATCGGTGCTATTGCCACGTGGCGTATGTTCATTCGTATATCAAAAAGAGAAGCAGACCGATTACAGAAAGTTGAAGAAAAACTATTAGCTGAAAAGAAACAGTAACTCATTTTTGTATGTTTCCTTCTATGCTCGGACAATCTAAGGGCAGAATATATTTTGGAGGGAATAAAATGAAAAAACGGCTTTTTTTCAGTTGTTGTTTACTATTTCTGATGGCAGGTTGTGACCAAGGAAAGCCGAAAGAAATTGACGTGAAATTACATAATGCTTCAGGTGATGAAGTGGGGACTGCGAAAGTAACTCAGCAAACAAGCGGAGTGAAAATTAAGATTAAAGGGGAAGGTTTCACGCCAGGCCCGCACGGCATACATGTGCACGAAATTGGTGAGTGTAAAGCACCACGATTTGAATCATCTGGGAATCATTTTAATCCTGATAATAAAAAGCATGGACTCCTTAATCCGAAGGGTGCAGAAAACGGTGATTTACCGAACGTAGTTGCAGATGGTTCTGGAAAGATTAAAGCAGAAATCGATGCACCTCACATTACACTTGAAGAAGGGAAAACGACGATTCATAGAAAAGATGGAGCGTCTATTATTATTACAGAAAACCCTGATGATGGTATGACTCAACCGACAGGTAAATCAGGGGATCGAATTGCTTGTGGCGTAATTGTAAAAAAAGCATCGGATATGAAGAAAAAGTAAAAGCTACCGTGAATGGTAGCTTTCTTTGTGAAATGTAATTGAAAATATATCAGCGATTATTGGAATATATCGACTGTAACTCAAATTATATCGGCGATTATTGGAATATATCGACCGTAACTTGAAATATATCAGCGATTATTGAAATATATCGACTTACCGACAAAATATGATAAAGGAGTCTGCCCAAGAATGATTCGGGACAGACTCCTTTCTTATTATGAAAACGTATGACGCAGTCTGTTTAAAATTTCTTCTAAAACAGATCGTGGACAGCCGATGTTAATTCGAATATGTTCTTCGCCACCTAACCCGTATTTCTCACCAGGTTCAACGATGATTTTTCCTTTTTCCTCAAGTAGTGCGGTACGCTCGTTTTGAGAAAGCTTTAGACGAGAACAATCAATCCATAATAAAAAGCTACCTTCTGGCTTCGTTACGGAAAGAGCAGGTATGTGAGTTTTAATATATTCACAAGCAAATTGAGCATTATCTTCTATATATAATCGAATTTCGTTTAGCCAATCATTACATTCTGTATAGGCGCTTTGCATCGCTGTATAAGCGAAGATATTTAACCCGTGGAAGCCTTGTCTATACTGGATAGCTGTAAAGGCATGACGGAGCTTTTCGTTTGGAATGATAATGATCGACGCTTGTAATCCAGCGATATTAAATGTTTTACTTGGAGCCATGCAAGTGATAGTGCGCTCTGCTAATTCTTCAGATAAGGAAGCGAACGGTGTATGTGTATGGTCTGCATAAATGATATCGGAATGAATTTCATCCGCCACAACGATTACGTCATATTTAGTACATAACGATCCGAGCTGCACAAGTTCCTCTTTCGTCCAAACGCGTCCGATTGGGTTATGAGGGCTACAAAGAAGCATGAGTTTGATGCCTTGCTGAAACTGCTTTTCTAAATGCTTGAAGTCTATCACATATGTATCATTTTGTTTCTGTAATGGACTCACGCATAACTGCCTGTTGTTTGTTGTGACCATTTCAAAAAATGGAGGATAAATAGGTGGTTGTACGAGAACAGATTCGTTTTCTTTGGTGAAAGCCTGTATGCTCGTACTAAGAGCTGGAACGATTCCGGCGCTAAAGACAATCCATTCTTTTTGAATATCCCAGTCGTATTGTTGTTTTGTCCAGTTACAAATAATATCTCCAATATTTTCGGGAGGAAGTGTATAGCCAAAAATCGGATGTTCGATTCGTTGTTTTAAGGCAGTTTGAATTGGTTTTGGTACTTCAAAATCCATATCAGCAATCCAAGCATGGATAAGTTCTTCGTTTTTATATGTATCCCATTTTATACTATGCGTACCACGTCGATTGATTGCTTTATGAAATAGTTGCATAAGTTTGCTCCCTTCTTCTGTAAAACCAATAAGTTATGAAAGTTCTCTCTCTTCTTATAGAATAGCTGATGTGATAGGATAAAGAAAAGTATTAAAAAGTGAAAAGGCGGGAAGCGAATGGGTACATATGAAAAGATGATAGAGGTTGTGAAGAATTGGGATCCGTTTCAAATGGGACCGGAGTTTTATGAAACAGAAGCGAGCGATGTTGTGAGCGTCATAAGTGTGTTTGACGATCCAAAATATATCGCAAAGAAGATTCAACATATATACTTTATGTCTTTTGAGGAAGTACCTGCGCTTGAAAAATGTGAGAAATTAGCTGTGGAATTACTTGTAATAAAAGAAGGCGGAAGCTGTTCATTATAGGCTGTCGGGATTTCCGACAGCCTTTTTTATATTATCCCGCTATCTGCTGGGTAGTAAGACCTTCACCTCAAAATTTAGCGGAAGCAAAGAAGTTAGGTGGAGGCTGATTAAAGTTTCATTTTATTGCGCGGAAAAAGCGATAATTTCTTCATAAACATGTTCAGGCTTTTCTTCAGGTAGTAAATGTCCTGTATTTTCGTAAGAAATAAATTTTGAATTCGGTAAATCTTTGTGTAGACGATGACCTACATGTACAGGGACGACGCGGTCTTTTTCACCCCAAATGAGTAGGATAGGTGTTTCGATTTTTTGTAATTCAGTTGAAGATAAGTCACCTTCACGGTCTCGTATCATGCGAGTTAAAGCGGGAAATATACGGTCGTCATAAAAAGGAGCGGAGTAACCTTTTTTCATTTCATCGTCAATTAATGAGTGATCATGAACGACATTCATTAAGTTATGAACGATGCCGCGCCTTATAATCCAGTTCTTTACGTATAAATGAAAGAACGGTAAATAAGAAGAGTATAGTAAAGGTAAGGTTGCGCGCGCTAAATAGCTCGAGCTACATAGTAAAATCGTCTTTGAAATGAGTTCAGGACGTATACGGTTTACATAGAGAGAAATTTGCCCACCCATAGAATGCCCAACTAATACAATGTTTGAGAGAGATAAATGTTCAATTAAATCAATAATAATCGTTGCTAAATTGTGATAAGAATACTTAAACAGATGAGACTTATCACTTTTTCCGAACGGTGGCAAATCAAGAGCAATGACTGTTCCTTCCTTCGATAGTAAAGGAATGAGACGGCGGTAACTGAATGAGGAAGATAAAAAGCCGTGAACGAGTATGAAAGTAGGACGTTCTGTTTTATTATCATGTTCATACAATTCGTAATGAACAGTAGTGCCGCGAGTGGAAAAAGTGAAATAAGGACAAGTATATTTATGATTCATTTTTTGTCACTCCATTGATTTTTGTTCATATCATCTCCAAGGAAGAAGAAAATATGTTAACAAAAAAAGGCAAGATGACGATGTCATCTTGCCTTTCGTTTATTCAGTATTACCCGCGAACAATATTAGGCGGTGTTTTTCCTTGTAACCCTGCAACTAAATTTTCAGCGGCGGTCATGGCCATTTGCTGACGAGTTTTTAATGTTGCAGATCCGATATGTGGTAAAGTCACAACATTTTGTAATGATAAGAGTGGATTATCTTTTTGAATCGGCTCTTGTGTAAATGTATCGATACCTGCTGCAAAGATTTTCTTTTCTGTTAAAGCATGGATTAACGCTTTTTCATCTACTGTTTTGCCGCGAGAAGCATTAATGAAGATTGCTGTGTCTTTCATTAATGAAAATTCCTTTTCTCCGATAAGGTGATATGTTTCATCTGTTAATGGAGTAAGAAGAACAATAAAGTCAGACTGATTCAGTAGCGTCTGTAAATCACAATATGTAGCATCGAATTTTTGTTCAGCTTCTTCTTTACGACGGCGGTTATAGTAAAGAACATTCATATCAAATCCGAATTTTGCTCGTTTTGCAACGGCTTCTCCAATTCGGCCCATACCGATAATACCAATTGTGCTATGGTGTACATCTAGTCCGAAGTGTTCTTTTCCAATTTCAGCGTTCCATTCACCATTTTTCACGTAAGAATCGAGTTCGCAAACGCGGCGCCCAGCTGATAGCATAAGGGCGAAAACGAGATCAGCTACTGTATCATCTAATACGTATGGTGTATTTGTTCCGATAACATTTCGGTTTTTCATCGCTTGTAAATCAAAATTATCGTAACCGACAGAAATGTTGCTCACTACTTTTAAGTTAGGAGCTACTGTCAGTAATTCTTCATTAATAGCAGATCCGAAATTTAATAACCCATCTTTATCTTGTATTTTCTCTAATAGAATATCACGAGGTACTTTCTCATTTTGATCCCATTTTTCATAATCACAGTGTTCTGATAAATAGTTTTCTACAAATGTTGGAACTGGTTCAGCAATATAAACTTTTGGTTTCACGGTTCCATCCCCTTTCGCTTTATCCCGCATTTTTCCGCTGATTAAAGTTTCACTTTATTTTGACATAATTCAATAGAAAAATCTTCTTTTCAAACTTGAAAGGGTATTTGTATAATTTAGACACAAACGAAAAGGAAGGATGATTTATATGGTGACAGAAAAAGAATTAGAATTATTAGCTTGTCTTGAAAAGAGTAGTCGATTATCTGTAGATACATTAGCGAAGCTGTTAAATATAGAAGTAGAAGAAGTAAAGAAGATGGTTGCGAGATTAGAAAATGAAAAGATTATTGTGGATTATGTAACACATATCGATTGGACGAAAGTGAAAGAACATACAGGTTTAACGGCAATGATCGATGTGAAAGTTACGCCAAAGCATGGCGTTGGATTTGATGCGGTTGCTGAGCAAATTTATCGTTATTCAGAAGTGAAATCCGTTTATTTAATGTCAGGGACATATGATCTTTCTATTACATTAGAAGGGAAAACGATGGGGGAAGTAGCGATGTTTGTTTCTGAGAAATTAGCAACAATTGAATCTGTCGTTTCTACAACTACTCATTTCATTTTGAAGAAGTATAAACATGAGGGTGTTATTTATGAAAAAGACGATGATGATAAGCGGATTGTGGTGACACCATGAAGCAATTTGAACTATCTAGATCAGCAGAATCTTTAAAACCATCTGGTATTCGAAAATTTTTTGATTTAGCAGCAAATATGAAAGGTGTTATTTCCCTCGGGGTAGGAGAGCCAGATTTTGTTACCCCTTGGAATGTAAGGCAAGCATGTATTCGTTCTTTGGAACAAGGGTATACGTCATATACAGCAAATGCAGGATTATTAGAGCTCCGTCAAGAAATAGCAAAGTATCTAAAAAAACAATTTGCAGTATCTTATGACCCAAGTGATGAAATCATTGTTACAGTTGGAGCGAGCCAGGCGTTAGATGTAGCGATGCGCGCCATTATAAATCCTGATGATGAAGTGCTCATTATTGAACCAAGCTTCGTTTCTTATGCACCACTTGTGACATTAGCTGGAGGAGTTCCGGTTCCTGTGGCGACTACTTTAGAAAACGAGTTTAAAGTACTACCAGAACAGATTGAAGCAGTTATTACAGCGAAAACAAAGGCGATTTTGCTTTGTTCACCAAATAACCCGACAGGTGCAATGCTAAATAAATCCGAGCTTGAAGAAATAGCAGTGATTGTTGAGAAGTACAATCTAATTGTATTATCTGATGAAATTTATGCAGAGCTTGTATACGACGAAGTATATACAAGTTTCGCGAGTATTAAAAATATGCGTGAGCATACGATTTTAATTTCGGGATTTTCAAAAGGGTTTGCGATGACAGGATGGCGTCTCGGTATGATTGCAGCTCCTGTTCAATTTTCAGAATTAATGCTCAAAATCCATCAGTATTCAATGATGTGTGCACCGACGATGTCTCAGTTTGCAGCACTTGAGGCGTTACGCGCAGGGAACGATGAAGTGATTCGAATGAGAGATAGTTATAAGAAGCGTCGTAACTTCATGACGAAATCTTTCAATGAAATGGGTTTAACGTGTCATGTGCCAGGCGGAGCATTTTATGTTTTCCCTTCTATATCTTCAACAGGATTATCTTCAGCGGAATTTGCAGAACAGTTATTGCTGGAAGAAAAAGTGGCTGTTGTCCCTGGTAGCGTATTTGGCGAAAGTGGTGAAGGTTTTATTCGTTGTTCTTATGCAACATCGCTTGAACAACTTATGGAAGCAATGAAGAGAATGGAACGGTTTGTAGAGAATAAAAAAAGGACAAAACGTAATACGTTTTGTCCATAAAAGGGGGGGAATACTAGAAAGCCATGTGTTAGTAGTCTATCCCAATATTGGATAATTATACTTCTTTAAGGGAAATTTTTCATGAATTTTGAATGAGTTCTGTCATAGTGGTATAATTTACTAATATAAGGTATACGCATTCTAGATAACGTTATCTAGAATGCGTACTAACCAATCGGATATTTAAAATAAATATATCTGCTTTGCTCTCTATAATTGTAGAGAGAATGGTAAACGTATGGGAGTGTTTCATATGTCAGAACAATATACAACAGGAGTGGTTGTAACAGGGAAAGTGACTGGAATTCAAGATTACGGTGCGTTTGTAGCGTTAGATGCAGAAACACAAGGGCTTGTGCATATATCTGAAATTACAAATGGATATGTAAAGGATATTCATGACTTTTTAAAGGTCGGCGATACAGTAGAAGTAAAGGTACTTTCAATTGATGAAGAGCACAGAAAAATGAGTTTATCGTTAAAAGCGGCGAAAAGAAAACAAGGAAGGATTCTTATACCGAACCCATCTGAAAACGGATTTAATACGCTGCGAGAAAAGTTGGCAGAATGGATTGAAGAGTCCGAGTTAACAAAGTAAAAGAGGAACGCATATGAGCGTTCCTCTTTTACTTTATCTTATGATATATATTTGCAAATATGATTGCATGCAATCATATTCGTATGTCGGAGGTGAAAGGACATACTGATTATCGAATTTCGTTTGTTTCTGGGTGCGTACCAAGATTTTCAGATGGTTTAAACAGTAAACCAAGGTTGATAAGCCCAGATATACCAACGATGCCGTAAATAATACGTGCAAGAGCTGAATTTTGTCCACCGAAAATGGCTGCTACTAAGTCAAACTGGAAAAACCCGATTAGTCCCCAGTTCACAGCGCCAATTACAGTAAAGACTAATGCGATACGTTGTAAAGTACTCATGAAAAAGCCCCCCTTAATTGTGAAGCATGAGCAAGCGATGAGTTAATTAACTCTTTTATAGAATGGGGTAGTTATGTTGTTTTTATACATAAAAAATGTTTGAAAGAAGATGTATATACATCTATACCGAAAAATGCGAATTTTTATGCAAAAAATGAACTTTTTCTAAAAAATATATATTGGTTACGTTTACAATGTTTGAATCGCTTGATTTACAACTTCAGTTTCGCTAAAGTGAATACAGAAATACATATCCATAATTGGAGGGAAAAAGATGAGTACACATGTAACGTTCGACTATTCTAAAGCGTTATCCTTCATCGGTGAACATGAAATCACTTATTTACGTGATGCAGTGAAAGTAACACATCACGCAATCCACGAAAAAACTGGAGCTGGGAACGATTTCCTTGGGTGGGTAGACCTTCCGCTTCAATATGACAAAGAAGAATTTGCTCGCATTCAAAAATGCGCAGAAAAAATTAAAAATGACTCTGACATTTTACTTGTTGTAGGTATCGGTGGTTCTTACCTAGGAGCACGCGCAGCAATCGAAATGTTAAACCATTCTTTCTACAACACGCTTTCTAAAGAACAACGTAAAACTCCACAAGTGCTATTTGTTGGACAAAACATTAGCTCCACTTACATGAAAGATTTAATGGACGTATTAGAAGGTAAAGACTTCTCTATTAACGTTATTTCCAAATCAGGTACAACAACAGAGCCAGCACTAGCATTCCGTATCTTCCGTAAGTTATTAGAAGAAAAGTATGGAAAAGAAGAAGCTCGCAAACGTATTTATGCAACTACAGATAAAGCGCGTGGTGCATTAAAAACATTAGCTGATAACGAAGGTTACGAAACATTTGTTATTCCAGATGATGTTGGAGGTCGTTTCTCTGTATTAACGCCAGTTGGTTTATTACCAATCGCAGTAAGTGGCTTAAATATTGAAGAGATGATGAAAGGTGCAGCTGCTGGTCGTGATGACTTCGGAACATCAGAACTAGAAGAAAATCCAGCTTACCAATACGCAGTAGTTCGTAACGCTTTATACAATAAAGGAAAAACAATTGAAATGCTTGTTAACTATGAGCCAGCACTTCAATACTTCGCTGAGTGGTGGAAACAGTTATTTGGTGAAAGTGAAGGAAAAGATCAAAAAGGTATTTTCCCATCTTCAGCAAACTTCTCAACTGATTTACACTCATTAGGTCAATACGTTCAAGAAGGGCGTCGTGACTTATTTGAAACAGTTCTTAAAGTAGGTAAATCTACACATGAACTAACAATCGAATCAGAAGAAAACGATTTAGACGGATTAAACTACCTTGCTGGTGAAACTGTAGACTTCGTAAACACAAAAGCATACGAAGGTACATTACTTGCACATAGCGACGGGGGAGTACCAAACTTAATCGTAAATATTCCTGAATTAAATGAGTACACATTCGGTTACCTTGTATACTTCTTTGAAAAAGCATGTGCGATGAGCGGCTACTTATTAGGCGTGAATCCATTTGACCAACCTGGAGTAGAAGCATACAAGAAAAACATGTTTGCTTTACTTGGTAAACCAGGATTTGAAGAATTAAAAGCAGAATTAGAAGAGCGTTTAAAATAATAAAAAGCGACCGGATTCCGGTCGCTTTTTATTATTTTATCGAAAAGTCCATCAGTATATTCAAACTAAAGTGGGTATGCTAAAGGAAAAGTCTAGGAGGGATGGGCTTGATTCCGATTCAATCAAATTTAGAAGGACGTACATATGCGTTATATAAGTTAGAAGAGATTATGAAACCACTTGGATATAGTATTGGTGGTAATTGGGATTATGATAAAGGATGCTTCGATTACAAAATCGATGAAGAAGATGGGTATCAATTTTTACGAGTTCCATTTACAGCCATTGATGGAGAACTAGATGTACCAGGCGTAATAGTTCGTCTTGGAACGCCGTATATTCTTTCGCACGTATATCAAGACGAACTAGATGATAATGTGAATACTTTAACAGCTGGAACGAGTGGAATGGATCAATTTGCTGAGCCGAAAGATCCAGATGGAGATGTAAAAAGAAAATATATCAATATTGGGAAAGTGCTTATGCAAGAACTAGAGCGTCACTTTATTAATGGTGAATAACAATGAGTATGTCGCTTTCGATAAGCATGAAGGTATGGACTGGGTTAATCATATATTGATCGTCGCGCTTTATACCTAGTAAGAGAATGTTTTGCTTTAAAAGAGTATAGCTACAATTGGCAAAAGTTTGTCCGGTGCAGGACGATGGAAGCTCCATCAGTTGTAATTTATTATCAGAGATTTCGTCGTAAAGTGAAAATAGTACACCTGAAATGGAAGGGAATAAAAGAGAAGCGGTAAATACATAGCTCGTTAATTTATTTCCTTCTATAATTTCTGACACGCCAGCTCTCGTTGCATTTTGTATTTGTTCAGAAGTAAGAAGTTCAGCGATGCAGTAAATGTTGGGGTTGAGCCCTTTTGCAGTTAAAATATTTAAAATGGACTGTGTATCCGCTAAGCTTTCGTTTTTTTCTTTATCAGCTGTTATTAATATGGTGTGTGCCGTTGCAATATTAGCCTTTAATAAAGTTTGATCGTGATGCGGACAACCTTTTATAAATTCTAAATGATGAAATGGTTTTGGAAGTAAAGAAAGTGTTTCATCAATTAAAACGATATCAAGGTTTGGTTGTAATACGTGCATTTGCTTTACAACATGTTTTGCTCGCTCATTCCACCCAACTATAATCATATGACCGTTAGAAGTAGCGGCTTCTTCACCTTTAATTTTCATATATTGTTTACTAATCATCTCGGTAGCAAACAGCACCATATAATAAGAACAAAAGCCAGTTCCTAATAAAATAATACTTATACCTATTAGTTTTCCTATCGTCGTATGGGGAGCAAAGTCGCCATATCCAACTGTAAAAATGGTAACGATTGACCACCAAATTCCGTCAAACCATGTAGTGAAATGAAAAGGTTCTAATCTATGTATAAGAAAACCGGAAAAAGCAGTCAGTACAATAATAAAACAAATTAAACGAAAAATAATGGAATCACGAAATGTATCTACTAAATTCGGACGGGATTTCAATTGCTTATTCCTCCTTACTTTGTAGGACTACATTCATTGTTGCCATTATAGAAAAAAGAAAAACTCTCTAATTAAAGAGAGTTTGTTTTACGTTACATACTTTCCACTTCAGTTTGTTGGACACTTTCAAGATGCTGGAGAGCATAGTAAACATCAGCAGTATGTCTTTTTTGATCAATGGACAGTTTAAGATGTAAATAGTGAGAACCGTTTTCTAATGTTTTAAGCTTCATATTCTTAACTTTTATATCCATTTCTTTTATTTCTTCAATTACGATTGGGATATTGTCCATATTTCGTACAACAAGTTTCACAGCGATATCACGTTGACGAAATGATCTAGGGCCTACATATTTCATCGCGAGTGGTATAAGTTCGACACTAATCATAAGGAAACACATTCCGAATATCGCTTCAATATAGAATCCGGCCCCAACAGCAATACCAATACCAGAAGCACCCCAGATCATAGCGGCAGTCGTGAGCCCTGCAATGCTATCGTTGCCTCTTCTTAAAATTACGCCAGCACCTAAAAAACCAATTCCTGATACAATTTGAGCGGCAAGTCGAAGTGGATCCATATTCATATGATCGGTATGTGGTAAGTTATAAGCTGCTTTAATAGAAACAATCGTTAGGAGGCAACTAATAATAGAAATAACTAAACACGTTTTTAAACCAAGTGGTTTCCGTTTTAATTCGCGTTCTAAACCAATGGCAAATCCTAAAATAGCCGAGAGACCTAGTTTGATTAATAAATCGGTATAGTCCATATATATTCCTCCTTGTATGATATGCTATATGAATAAAACGCTTATTATAGAAAGAAACATCTTTTGATAGAGTAACTTTATATAAAATATATGTAGGAATTGCTCATACATGAAAGAGATATTTCGTTTAAGTATATGATATAAAAAAAGAAATGTGGGCAGTTTTAAAAAAAGTTTATAAAAGGTGTTGCATTTCATTTTTCACCATGATATATTAATAACCGTCGCTGATGCGGAAACGCAGAAAACGACAAAAAATAAATTGAAAAACTTAGTTGACATCGAAAAACGAAGATGTTAACATAAGGAAGTCGCAAATGAGCGACCAAGTAGTTCTTTGAAAACTGAACGAAACAAACAACGTGAAACGTCAATTTTTATTTTAGATGC
>NZ_JBNRIL010000005.1:0-215068 GCF_053557995.1 Bacillus sp. XB1
GTTCGAGGTGGAAGCATGGTGACATGTGGAGCTGACGAATACTAATAGATCGAGGACTTAACCATATAATATGAAGCAATGTTATCTAGTTTTGAAGGAATATACCTTCAATAGTTTGGTGATGATGGCAGAGAGGTCACACCCGTTCCCATACCGAACACGGAAGTTAAGCTCTCTAGCGCCGATGGTAGTTGGGACCTTGTCCCTGTGAGAGTAGGACGTCGCCAAGCAAGAACCTAAGTCATTTTGACTTAGGTTTTTTTGTGTTTATTTCTATTTACCGAATGTTATAATCCATAAATTTAATAAAGCTAAAGACGAAAAAAGAATGAAATAGAGACTGTTTAAAATAATAGCAATAACTTTTAGTGTTCCTGATTTTCCTAATGCCACTAAAGTAATACTTAAAATAGGACACATTATTTCTATCATAAGTATATATTTTAAATAATGAGATGCTATAAATAAGTATTTAATAATTACAGAAATTACTGCAATAGAGAAAAATAAATAGGATGATAGCATAGTTCTTTCTTTAACAGTTATCCTCCTTAGAAATTAAATCGTTATAATAATACAAGAGTATATATATTTTGATTTAAAACATACTGAAGTGCCATTTAAACGATTATACGTAAAATAGATGTCTAGAAATATATATTCTAATTCCCTTTTCTTCTTGCATATAGTTGCAATTCTTCTTTTGAATATAACTAAAACACGAACGTTATTGACTACTAATAAAAAAACATTCGATTATTTATTGACATTGTTTATGAAATATTGTTAATATAGCCATAGAAACAATAATATAAGACCTCATATAATCGCGGGGATATGGCCTGCAAGTCTCTACCTAACGACCGTTATTCGTTAGACTATGAGGGAAAGTCACTCGGTATTTTTCTATTCACAAGGGATACGTATGCCTGAGTAGAGCGCTTTCTCTCATAGTAAAAGAGAAACTGTTCTATTTCAGGCTTTTTTTATTTGAATCGGGGGGATTCTAATATGAAATCACTAGTTGGAGTCATAATGGGAAGCACGTCAGACTGGGAAACAATGAAATATGCTTGTGACATTTTAGATGAATTAAATATACCGTATGAGAAAAAAGTTGTATCCGCTCATCGGACTCCGGATTATATGTTTGAATATGCAGAGACGGCTCGTGAACGTGGATTGAAAGTTATTATTGCTGGAGCTGGTGGAGCAGCACATTTACCAGGAATGGTTGCAGCGAAGACAAATCTTCCTGTAATTGGAGTTCCAGTTCAATCAAAAGCATTAAACGGCTTAGATTCATTATTATCCATCGTCCAAATGCCAGGAGGTGTTCCAGTTGCAACTGTTGCAATTGGTAAAGCTGGTTCAACGAATGCTGGATTACTTGCCGCACAAATACTTGGATCATTCCATGATGATATACATGATGCATTAGAATTGAGACGAGAAGCGATTGAAAAAGATGTGCGTGAAGGTAGTGAGCTAGTATGACGAGAATCATTTTACCTGGAAAAACAATCGGTATTATTGGAGGCGGCCAGCTAGGAAGAATGATGGCATTGGCAGCTAAGGAAATGGGATATAAAATTGCTGTTTTAGATCCTACAAAGCATTCACCATGTGCACAAGTTGCTGATATTGAAATTGTTGCACCATATGATGATTTAAAAGCAATTCAGCATTTAGCAGAGATAAGTGATGTTGTCACATATGAATTTGAGAATATTGATTATAGATGTTTACAATGGCTTGAAAAACATGCGTACTTACCACAAGGTAGTCAGTTGTTAAATACAACGCAAAATCGTTTTACAGAAAAGAATGCGATTGAGAAGGCTGGGTTACCAGTAGCAACGTATAGATTAGTTCAAAATCAAGATCAGCTTACAGAAGCAATTGCTGAGTTATCATTCCCTTCCGTCTTAAAAACGACGACAGGTGGATATGATGGGAAAGGACAAGTTGTTTTAAGAAGTGAAGCTGATGTTGAGACAGCAAGAAATCTTGTGGATAAAGCAGAATGTATTTTAGAGAAATGGGTGCCTTTTGAAAAAGAAGTATCAGTTATTGTGATTCGTAGTGTAAGTGGTGAAACAAAAGTGTTTCCAGTAGCAGAAAATATTCATGTAAATAACATTTTACATGAATCTATCGTTCCAGCTCGCATTACAGAAGAGCTTTCTCAAAAAGCAATTGCTTATGCAAAGGTACTTGCGGATGAATTAGAACTTGTGGGAACACTAGCTGTAGAGATGTTTGCTACAGATAATGGTGAGATTTATATTAATGAATTAGCGCCAAGACCTCACAATTCAGGACACTATACACAGGATGCATGTGAGACGAGTCAATTTGGTCAACATATTCGAGCAATCTGTAATTTACCTCTAGGAGAAACAAATTTGTTAAAACCAGTTGTCATGGTAAACATTTTAGGCGAACATATAGAAGGGGTCCTAAGACAAGTGAATAGATTAACCGGGTGCTATTTACACTTGTATGGAAAAGAAGAAGCAAAAGCACAGCGAAAAATGGGGCATGTTAATATTTTAAATGATAATATTGAAGTCGCTCTAGAAAAAGCGAAGAGTTTGCATATTTGGGACCATCAAGAACAACTGTTGGAGGGAAAAAGATGATTAGTCGTTATACACGCCCAGAAATGGGTGCAATTTGGACGGAAGAGAACAAATTTAAAGCATGGTTAGAAGTTGAGATTTTAGCTTGTGAAGCATGGGCTGAGCTTGGCGATATTCCAAAAGAAGATGTTAAGAAAATTCGTGAGCATGCATCATTTGATATTGATCGTATTTATGAAATTGAAAAAGAAACACGTCATGACGTAGTTGCATTCACTCGTGCTGTATCAGAAACGCCAGCATTAGGTGAGGAACGTAAATGGGTTCATTACGGTTTAACATCTACAGACGTAGTAGATACAGCATTATCTTACATCTTAAAACAAGCGAATGAAATTATATTAAAAGACTTAGAGAACTTTGTAAGCATTTTAGCTAACAAAGCGAAAGAGCATAAATACACAATCATGATGGGAAGAACACATGGTGTTCATGCAGAACCAACAACATTTGGTTTAAAACTTGGTCTTTGGTATGAAGAAATGAAACGTAACGTAGAGCGTTTCAAACAAGCTGCTGATACAGTTCGTGTTGGTAAACTATCTGGTGCGGTTGGTACATATGCAAATATCGATCCATTCGTAGAAAAATATGTTTGTGAAAACTTAGGATTAGAAGCAGCACCAATTTCAACACAAACATTGCAACGTGATCGTCACGCACACTACATGTCAACACTTGCACTAATTGCAACATCTATCGAAAAGATGGCAGTTGAGATTCGTGGTTTACAAAAGAGTGAAACACGTGAAGTTGAAGAAGCTTTCGCAAAAGGTCAAAAAGGTTCTTCTGCAATGCCACATAAACGTAATCCAATTGGTTCTGAAAATATGACTGGTTTAGCTCGTGTTATCCGCGGTTATATGATGACAGCTTACGAAAATGTTCCATTATGGCATGAGCGTGACATTTCTCACTCTTCGGCAGAACGTGTAATTTTACCAGATGCTACAATCGCATTAAATTACATGTTAAATCGCTTTGGTAATATCGTTAAAAACTTAACTGTATACCCAGAGAATATGAAACGCAATATGACAAGAACATACGGCTTAATTTATTCTCAGCGCGTAATGCTTACACTAATCGACAAAGGTATGGTACGTGAAGAAGCTTATGATATCGTACAGCCTAAAGCGATGGAAGCTTGGGAAACACAAGTACAATTTAAAGAGCTTGTAGAAGCTGATGAGCGTATTACAAGCAAGTTAACACAAGAAGAAATTAATGAATGCTTCAACTATGAGCATCATATGCAACACGTTGATACAATCTTTGAACGCCTTGGATTAAACGAAGCGTAAAATTTCATATGGCACAGAATAGAGTCATTCTGTGCCATTCTTTATAAAAACATTATTCACATTTTTCAAACTACAGGGGGCTTGCGAAATGCAAAAGCTAGAATTGCTGTATGAAGGTAAGGCAAAAAGAATTTATCGTACAGAATCAGCAGATATGGTTTGGGTAGAGTACAAAGATAGTGCGACTGCTTTCAATGGGGAGAAAAAAGAGACGATTACAGGAAAAGGTCGTTTGAACAATGAAATTACAACTTTATTGTTCAGAAAGTTACAAGAAGTGGGAATTAAAACACATTTTGTTGAGAAGTTATCTGAAACAGAACAACTTGTTAAAAAAGTGAGTATTATTCCTTTAGAAGTTGTCACAAGAAATGTAATTGCAGGAAGTCTTTCAAAACGATTAGGAATGGAAGAGGGAACTGTACTTGCAGAACCAATCGTAGAATTTTACTTCAAAGATGATGATTTAGGAGATCCGCTTGTAACGGAAGATCATATTCGTGTATTAAACGTTGCATCACCAGAGCAAGTAAGTGTATTACGAGATATGGCTCTACAAATCAATCAAGTGTTGATTGATCATTTCGCAAGCTGTCGTGTAAGATTAGTAGATTTCAAATTAGAGTTTGGTGTAACGGAAGAAGGAGAAATCATTTTAGCGGATGAAATTTCACCGGATACTTGCCGTTTATGGGATGAAACGAGCAATGAAAAGTTTGATAAAGACGTATTCCGTCGCGATCTTGGAAATTTAACAGATGCTTATGAAGAGATTTTAAAACGTTTAGGGGGAATTTCACATGTATAAAGTTAAGGTATATGTAACATTAAGAGAAAGCGTATTAGATCCACAAGGAACAGCAGTAAAAGGAGCACTTCATAGTCTTTCATTCACAGAAGTACAAGATGTTCGAATCGGAAAGTACATGGAACTAACAATTGATAAATCTGTATCTGATTTAGATAGCAAGGTAAAGGAAATGTGTGAAAAACTATTAGCGAACGTTGTAATGGAAGACTTCCGTTATGAAGTTGAGGAGGTTGTCGCACAGTGAAATTTGCCGTAATAGTATTTCCGGGTTCGAACTGTGATGTCGATATGTTCCATGCAATTAAAGATGAGCTTGGCGAAGAAGTAGATTACGTTTGGCACGATACAGAGAATCTAGATGAATATGATGCAATTCTACTACCAGGTGGATTTTCTTATGGTGACTACTTACGCTGCGGTGCTATCTCTCGCTTTGCTAATGCAATGAAAGCAGTGCAAAAAGCTGCTGAGCAAGGAAAGCCGATTTTAGGTGTATGTAATGGATTCCAGATTCTTGTTGAATCAGGATTACTACCAGGAGCGTTAATGAGAAACGAAAACTTAAAATTTATGTGTCGCACTGTTCAGTTGCGTGTTGAAAATAATGAAACGATGTTTACATCACAATATGGAAAAGATGAAGTAATTAATATTCCAATCGCGCATGGTGAGGGGAATTACTATTGTGATGAAGCGACGCTTAAACAATTAGAAGAGAACAATCAAATCGCATTCCGTTACGTAGAAAACCCTAACGGTAGCGTTTCAGATATTGCTGGTATTGTAAATGAAAAAGGAAATGTACTTGGTATGATGCCACATCCAGAGCGTGCTGTAGATGAATTACTTGGCGGTGCTGAAGGGTTAAAAGTCTTTCAATCTATCTTAAAACAGTGGAGGGAAACATATGTCGTTAATGCTTGAACCAAATCCAACACAAATTAAAGAAGAGCGTATATATGCGGAAATGGGGCTAACAGACGAAGAGTTTGCCATGGTTGAAAAGATTTTAGGTCGTCTGCCAAATTATACAGAAACAGGGTTATTCTCTGTAATGTGGTCTGAACATTGTAGTTATAAAAATTCGAAACCAGTTCTTCGTAAGTTTCCAACTACAGGTGAGCGCGTTCTGCAAGGACCTGGAGAAGGTGCTGGAATTGTAGATATCGGTGATAATCAAGCAGTTGTATTTAAAATGGAAAGTCATAACCATCCTTCAGCTATTGAACCATATCAAGGAGCTGCAACAGGTGTTGGTGGTATTATTCGTGACGTATTCTCTATGGGAGCACGCCCGGTAGCTCTATTAAACTCACTTCGTTTCGGTGAATTACAGTCACCACGTGTGAAATATTTATTCGAAGAAGTAGTAGCAGGAATTGCAGGATACGGTAACTGCATCGGTATTCCGACTGTTGGCGGCGAAGTACAATTTGATCCATGTTATGAAGGAAATCCACTTGTAAATGCAATGTGCGTAGGTTTGATTAACCACGAAGACATTAAAAAAGGGCAAGCGCACGGTGCTGGTAACACAGTAATGTACGTAGGAGCATCAACTGGTCGTGACGGTATTCACGGTGCAACATTCGCGTCGGAAGAACTATCTGAAAGCTCAGAAGCGAAACGTCCAGCGGTTCAAGTAGGGGATCCATTTATGGAAAAACTTCTTATTGAAGCGTGTTTAGAATTAATTCAATCCGATGCACTTGTTGGAATTCAAGATATGGGTGCGGCTGGTTTAACATCATCATCTGCAGAAATGGCAAGTAAAGCAGGAATGGGTATTGAAATGTACTTAGATGATGTACCACAGCGTGAAACAGGAATGACACCATATGAAATGATGCTATCTGAATCACAAGAGCGTATGTTAATTGTTGTGAAAAAAGGTAGAGAACAAGAAATAGTAGATTTATTTGAGAAGTATGGTCTTGCAGCGGTTACGATGGGGAAAGTAACGGAAGATAAAATGCTTCGTTTATTCCATAAAGGTGAAAAGGTAGCTGAAGTTCCAGCAGATGCTTTAGCAGAAGAAGCACCAATTTATCATAAGCCATCAAAAGAAGCAGCATACTTTGCTGAATTCCAAGCAATGAAAATGGAAACGCCAAAAGTAGAAAATTATAAAGAAACGTTATTCGCTTTATTACAGCAACCAACAATTGCAAGTAAAGAGTGGGTATACGATCAATACGATTACCAAGTTCGCACAAGCACAGTTGTTACGCCAGGTTCAGATGCTGCAGTTGTACGTGTACGCGGTACAGAAAAAGGATTAGCAATGACGACAGATTGTAACTCTCGCTACATTTATCTAGACCCAGAGATGGGCGGTAAAATTGCAGTAGCAGAGGCAGCGCGTAATATCGTATGTTCTGGAGGAGAGCCACTTGCAATTACAGATTGCTTAAACTTCGGTAACCCAGAAAAACCAGAAATCTTCTGGCAGATTGAGAAATCAGTAGACGGTATGAGTGAAGCTTGTCGCACATTACAAACACCAGTTATCGGCGGAAACGTATCGATGTATAACGAGCGTAGTGGTGAAGCTGTATATCCAACACCAACTGTTGGGATGGTCGGACTTGTGCATGACTTAAAACATGTAACAACACAAGAGTTTAAGCAAGCTGGTGATTTAGTGTATGTAATTGGTGAGACGCAAGCTGAGTTTGGCGGAAGTGAATTACAGAAAATGATTCACGGCAAAATTTTCGGTCAATCACCAAGTATCGATTTAGATGTAGAATTAAAACGCCAAAAACAAGTATTAGAAGCAATTCAAGCTGGTCTTGTTCAATCTGCACATGATGTTGCTGAAGGTGGTTTAGCAGTTGCGATTTCAGAAAGTGCAATTGGTGCTAAAGGCTTAGGTGCTACTGTGAAATTAGATGGAGAAGCAACAGCAGCATTATTCGCTGAATCACAGTCTCGCTTCGTGATAACTGTAAAACGTGAAAATAAAGAGGCGTTTGAGAAAGTGGTAGAAGCAATCCAAGTTGGAGAAGTAACAAGTACAAATGAAGTAACAATTCATAATGAAGAAAATGAAGTATTACTTACAGCAAATGTAGATGAAATGAGAAAGGCTTGGAAAGGGGCAATCCCATGCTTGCTGAAATAAAGGGGTTAAACGAAGAATGTGGCGTTTTCGGAATTTGGGGGCATGAAAATGCAGCACAAGTTTCATACTACGGATTGCACAGTTTACAGCACCGTGGGCAAGAAGGCGCAGGCATTGTCGTAAATAATGGGGAAAAAATCGTCGGTCACAAGGGGTTAGGTTTAATATCAGAAGTGTTTTCAAGAGGTGAGCTAGAAGGATTAAATGGAAAATCAGCAATCGGACATGTACGATATGCAACAGCTGGTGGAAGTGAAGTTGCTAACGTTCAACCATTGTTGTTCCGTTTTTCCGATCATAGTATGGCGTTAGCTCATAACGGAAATTTAATTAACGCAAAAATGCTTCGTCGTGAATTAGAAGCAGAGGGCAGTATTTTTCAAACTAGTTCAGATACAGAAGTACTTTTACATCTTATTAAACGTAGCACGAAAGATTCTTTAATTGAAAGTGTAAAAGAGGCTTTAAATAAGGTGAAAGGTGCGTTTGCGTATCTTTTACTAACTGGAAATGAAATGATCGTTGCATTAGATCCGAATGGGTTCCGTCCGCTTTCAATTGGAAAGATGGGGGATGCTTACGTTGTAGCATCTGAAACATGTGCTTTTGATGTAGTAGGTGCAACATACATTCGTGATGTAGAACCGGGTGAATTACTTATCATTAATGATGAAGGAATTCACGTAGATCGTTTCACCAACGATGTAGAACATGCAATTTGTAGTATGGAATATATTTACTTTGCACGACCAGATTCTAATATTGCAGGCGTTAATGTTCATGCAGCACGTAAGAATATGGGGAAACGTTTAGCGGCAGAAGCTCCTATTGAAGCAGATGTTGTTACTGGTGTACCAGACTCTAGTATTTCAGCTGCGATTGGCTATGCGGAGGCGACAGGTATTCCATATGAGTTAGGATTAATTAAAAATCGTTACGTTGGACGTACGTTTATTCAACCTTCTCAAGAACTGCGCGAGCAAGGGGTTAAGATGAAGCTTTCCGCAGTAAGAGGTGTAGTTGAAGGGAAACGAGTTGTTATGATTGATGACTCTATCGTAAGAGGAACGACAAGTAAACGAATTGTTCGTATGCTTCGTGAGGCTGGAGCGACAGAAGTTCACGTAAGAATTGCTTCACCACCTCTGAAATATCCATGTTTCTATGGCATTGATATTCAAACGAGAAAAGAATTAATTGCAGCAAATCATACAGTAGAAGAAATCCGTGAAATGATCGGAGCAGATTCTTTAACATTTTTAAGCGAAGATGGATTAGTAGATGCAATTGGACGTCCATATGAAGGGAAATATGGCGGCCTATGCATGGCTTACTTTAATGGGGACTATCCAACAGCTCTTTATGATTATGAGCAAGAGCTTTTAGAAAGCATGAAATAAGAAAAGTGAGAAAAGCTTCTACTTCTTTTGATGTAGAAGCTAGATCCTTTCTTAAAATAGCCCGCCCTGGATGGGGAGAAATTAAAAGACGAGGTGTAAATAACGATGGCGAATGCATATAAGCAAGCAGGAGTAGATATTGAAGCTGGATATGAAGCGGTATCTCGCATGAAAAAACACGTACAAACAACTATGAGAAAAGAAGTACTAGGCGGTTTAGGCGGTTTTGGAGGTATGTTTGATCTATCAAAATTTGCATTAGAAGAACCTGTATTAGTATCTGGAACAGATGGCGTGGGAACGAAATTGATGCTCGCTTTTATGGCAGATAAACATGACACAATTGGTATTGATGCAGTAGCAATGTGTGTAAATGATATTGTTGTCCAAGGAGCAGAGCCGCTTTTCTTCCTTGATTATATTGCTTGTGGTAAAGCTGAACCTAGTAAAATTGAAAACATCGTCAAAGGTATATCAGAGGGCTGTCGCCAAGCTGGTTGTGCATTAATCGGTGGAGAAACAGCTGAAATGCCAGGAATGTATTCTACGGAAGAATATGATTTAGCTGGTTTTACAGTTGGGATTGTTGATAAAAAGAAAATTGTAACAGGTGAAAAGATTGAAGCTGGTCACGTGCTAATTGGCTTAGCATCTAGCGGTATTCATAGCAATGGTTACTCTTTAGTACGAAAAGTGTTATTAGAAGATGGGGAACTATCTTTAGAGCGTATTTATGGCCGCTTAGAACTACCTCTTGGTGAAGAATTATTAAAACCAACGAAAATTTATGTCAAACCTATTTTAGAACTATTGAAGGAACATGAAGTATACGGTATGGCGCATATTACAGGTGGTGGATTTATTGAAAATATTCCACGCATGTTGCCAGAAGGAATCGGTGCTGAGATTGAACTAGGATCTTGGGAAATTCAGCCGATCTTTAGTTTGCTTCAAGAAGTTGGAAAACTGGAAGAGAAAGAAATGTTCAATATTTTTAACATGGGTATTGGTATGGTAGTAGCAGTGAAGGAAGAAGATGCAAAAGATGTTGTTCGTCTTCTTGAAGAGCAAGGAGAAATGGCTCGTATTATTGGACGTACTATACAAGGAGCTGGCGTTACTTTTAATGGGGGCACAGCACTATGAGTAGATTAGCAGTTTTTGCTTCTGGAAGTGGATCTAACTTTCAATCTCTCGTTAATGCGGTAGAAGAAAAAAGATTGGGTGCAGAAATTAGTTTATTAGTATGTGATAAACCAGAAGCACGAGCTGTTGGACGGGCAAATTATCATCATATTCCGTGTTTTGCTTTTTCAGCGAAAGCATATGAGTCAAAAGAAGCGTTTGAAAAAGAGATATTAAAGAAGCTAGAAGAATATGAAATTGATTATGTTATTTTAGCTGGATATATGCGTTTAATCGGGCCGACGTTACTAGAAGCATACGGCGGGAAGATTATTAATATTCATCCATCATTACTACCGAGCTTTCCGGGTAAAGATGCTGTCGGTCAAGCGTTAGAAGCAGGTGTGAAAGTAACTGGAGTAACAATTCATTATGTAGATGCAGGTATGGATACAGGGCCAATTATTGCACAAGAAGCAGTGGTTGTTTCTGAAGGGGATACGAGAGAAAGCTTACAAAAGAAAATTCAACAAGTTGAACATAAATTATACGTAAATACAGTGAATCAAATTGTTCAGTCTGTGAAAGAATCAACTGTTAACTAACATACAACCAGGGGTGAAGGATAAATGAAAAAGCGTGCATTAGTAAGTGTTTCAGATAAAACAGGAGTAGTAGAATTTGTTAAAGGGTTACTAGAACAAGGGATTGAAGTTATTTCAACAGGTGGTACGAAAAAGTTACTAGAAGAAAATGGCTTACAAGTAATCGGCATTTCTGAAGTAACTGGTTTCCCTGAAATTATGGATGGCCGTGTGAAAACATTACATCCAAATATTCATGGTGGTCTATTAGCAGTTCGTGATAATGAAACACATGTAACACAAATGAATGAGTTAGGTATAGAGCCAATTGACTTTGTTGTTGTTAACTTATACCCATTTAAAGAAACAATCGCTAAGCCTGATGTAACATTTGCTGATGCAATTGAAAATATTGATATCGGTGGCCCGACAATGATTCGCTCTGCTGCGAAAAATCATAAATTTGTATCGGTAATTGTAGATCCAGTAGATTACGATGTTGTATTAGCAGAACTGAAAGAAGACGGTGAAGTAAAAGAAGAAACGAAACGTAAATTAGCAGCGAAAGTATTCCGTCATACAGCGGCATATGATGCGTTAATCTCTAACTACTTAACAGAGCAAATGGGTGAAGAAAGTCCAGAAACATTAACTGTGACATTTGAGAAAAAGCAAGACTTACGTTATGGCGAGAACCCACATCAAAAAGCAACTTTCTATAAAGCGCCATTTGCAGCAACTTCTTCTGTTGCATACGCAGAACAATTACACGGTAAGGAATTATCGTATAACAATATTAATGATGCAGACGCAGCGCTTAGCATCGTAAAAGAATTTACAGAACCAGCAGTAGTAGCAGTAAAACATATGAATCCATGTGGTGTTGGAGTAGGAACTAATATTCACGAAGCATATACTCGTGCTTATGAAGCAGATCCAGTATCAATCTTCGGCGGTATTATCGCAGCAAATCGTGAAATTGATAAAGCTACAGCAGAAAAGTTACATGAAATTTTCTTAGAAATTGTTATCGCACCTTCGTTCTCACAAGAAGCTTTAGAGGTGTTGCAAAGTAAGAAGAACTTACGTTTATTAACTATAAATATTGAAAAAGCGACAAGTGCAAGCAAAAAACTAACTTCTATACAAGGTGGACTTCTCGTTCAAGAGGAAGATACGTTATCATTAGATGAAAGTACAATTTCAATTCCAACGAAACGTGAACCTTCAGAGCAAGAATGGAAAGATTTAAAACTAGCTTGGAAAGTTGTAAAACATGTGAAATCAAACGCAATTGTTTTAGCGAAAGATGATATGACAATTGGTGTTGGTGCGGGACAGATGAACCGTGTAGGTTCTGCAAAAATCGCAATTACACAAGCTGGTGAAAAAGCACAAGGTAGCGCACTTGCATCTGATGCTTTCTTCCCAATGCCAGATACATTAGAAGAAGCAGCAAAAGCAGGAATTACAGCAATCATTCAACCGGGCGGATCAATCCGTGATGAAGATTCTATTAAAGTGGCAGATACTTATGGGATTGCTATGGTGTTCACTGGCGTACGTCATTTCAAACACTAATAGAGGATGTTTAAAAAGTCCGGTTAAGAGAACCTTCGCATGTCGTCGTTGCATCGCCAGTGCGGTACTCATGTAGGAAAGCTACACTCCGTGTCCTCCTGGCAAATGCGCCTCGACCTGCTTGGTTCTCTTAATCCTCCTTTTTAAACCTTTATTGATATGGATGTTAAAAAAGTCCGGTTAAGATAACCTTCGCATGTCGTCGTTGCATCGCCAGTGCGGTACTCATGTAGGAAAGCTACACTCCGTGTCCTCCTGGCAAATGCGCCTCGACCTGCTTGGTTCTCTTAATCCTCCTTTTTAAACCTTTCTTGATATGGATGTTTAAAAAGTCCGGTCGAGATAACCTTTTATTGATATGAAAAAGCAAACTAGGAGCATAGCTTCTAGTTTGTACTTATTTAATTATTGGGGGATGAAATATGAATGTTTTAGTAATTGGCCGCGGTGGGCGTGAGCATGCTTTAGCTTGGAAGTTTGCACAATCTGAAAAAGTAGAAAAGGTATATGTAGCACCAGGTAATGAAGGTATGAGAGATGTTGCAACACCAGTTGATATTGATGAAAATGATTTTGATGCATTAGTTTTATTTGCAAAAGAGAATAATGTTGAGTTAACTTTCGTTGGACCAGAAATTCCGCTTATGAATGGAATTGTTGATCGTTTTAAAGAAGAGGGACTTCGCGTATTTGGTCCGAATAAAGCGGCTGCTGTTATTGAAGGTAGTAAAGCTTTTACAAAAGAGCTTATGAAAAAGTATGATATTCCAACTGCGGCGTACGAAACTTTTACAGATTATGAAGAAGCAGTACAGTACATTCAAAAAGTTGGTGCACCAATCGTTATTAAAGCTGACGGCCTAGCTGCTGGTAAAGGTGTAACGGTAGCGATGACGCTTGAAGAGGCATTACAAGCTGTGAAAGAAATGCTGCAAGATGTGAAATTCGGCGCGGCAAGTAAGAAGGTTGTTATTGAAGAGTTTTTAGATGGACAAGAATTTTCATTAATGGCATTCGTGAATGGAACAACTGTACATTCAATGGTAATCGCCCAAGATCATAAAAGAGCTTTTGATGGTGATAAAGGTCCAAATACGGGTGGAATGGGTGCATATTCTCCAGTACCACAAATTCCAGAATCAGCAGTTCAAGAAGCGATTCAAACCGTATTGCATCCAACTGCTAAGGCGATGATTGAAGAAAACCGTTCGTTTACAGGTATTTTATACGCAGGTCTTATTTTAACAAATGATGGTCCGAAGGTAATTGAATTTAATGCACGCTTCGGTGATCCTGAAACAGAAGTTGTATTACCTCGATTAGAAAACGATTTAGTTGATGTATGTAACGCTGTATTAGATGAAAGTGAACTAACGTTACAATGGTCAGAAGAAGCGGTAATCGGTGTTGTACTTGCTTCTAAAGGATATCCAGAAGCATATAAAAAAGGTGATATTATTAGCGGACTAGATGCACTGCAAGATGTGATTGTTTTCCATGCAGGTACAGCAATGAAACATGGGGACTTTGTAACGAACGGTGGCCGTGTATTATTTGTTGCTTGTAAGGCAAATAGTTTACAAGAAGCAAAAGATAAAGTATATAAAGAAATCGGTAAAATTGAGAGTGATGGTCTATTTTATCGAAGTGATATAGGATATCGTGCAATTGGGCATGAGATGACGAAAAGTTAATATGTAAAAATCCCGCTGAGGAATCAGCGGGATTTTTTATGCATCTTTATCTTTTTTTAATTTCCCTTTTTGCTTTGCCATTTCTCGAAGTAAATACTCGATGTGTGCATTGACGCTACGAAATTCATCATTTGCCCATTTTTCGATGACTGCGTGTAATTCAGGATCAATACGTAATGGAAAGCTTTTCTTTTTAGCCATAATTACTTATAGCCCTTAGTATAGGCTTCCTGTATTAATAACTGGCTGCGCACCTTTATCTGAAACGATGGCAACTAATAAGTTGTTTACCATATTTGCTTTACGCTCGTCATCGAGTTCTAGTACGCCTTCTTCATCTAACATATGGATGGAATCTTTCGCCATCTTCACAGCACCTTCAACAATTTCTTTTCTAGCAGCTAATACTGCTTTTGCTTGCTGGCGTTGTAGCATTGCATGGGCAATTTCTGTTGCGTAAGCTAAGTGCGTTAAACGAGTTTCTAATACTTCTACACCAGCAATTTCAAGACGCGCCTCTAACTCACGTTTTAATTCTTCAGAGATTTCTTCAGTATTTCCGCGTAACGTAACGCAGGTTTCATCCTGGAAATTGTCATAAGGATATTTTGTTGCAACATGGCGGATTGCCGTTTCGCTTTGAATTTCTACAAATCGATCATAATGTTCAACACCAAACATTGCTTTTGCAGAATCAACAACTTTATATACGATAACAGCTGCAATTTCAATTGGATTTCCATCAACGTCATTTACTTTTAATTTTTTACTGTTAAAGTTTTCAACACGTAAAGATACAGTTTGACGGAATGCGAACGGAATCGTTAAAAATAAACCGTTTTGACGAATTGTTCCTAAATAATTACCGAAGAACGTAATAACCTTCGCTTGATTCGGTTGAACAATACCGATACCTGTAGCGAGAACTGCGGCTAATATAATAGTTAGTGCCGCTCCTATGAAAATTTCTTGTGCAAGGAAAAATACACCGATAGCAGCTAAAATCAAAATTCCAATAATACCGAGAAAACCATTTACATAAAATACTTGTTTTTCTTTCATATGATCGCCTCCTGATATAAAAATGATATCACTTTTATATCATTTTAAGCAAGAGGTATGCATCTAATTTTCTGAATTTTATTGGTTGATATCTTTTATATACATTTTAAGGTTCAAAAAGAGAATATATGTTCTGTTTTATGGTAAAATAAAGAAGACTTAACCGCCCACTGCAGCAGCTAAGTCCCTTTGAGAGCATCTTACATCGTGACAAATGATTCAAAGCGGTTTTGCCAGGATTATATCTTCAATCGCTGACTCAATCTCTTTGTCAGAAGCGTCATAACTTCCTTTTGACTCTGGCTTGTCATGAGTGGAAGTTTGATTCACTTCTTCTTTAGCATGTCCTTTTTCAGCAAAATTCATGCTAGGCATTTTAAATGCCCCCATGTTCATGTATTTTCCGAATTTCCACATTTCAACAACAGGGCAGAAACGAACAATTCCTTCTGCAACTTTCATTGCACCAATCCATAGAAAAATGTTAGACCAAGTGCACCACGGCTTGCGTACAAGTTTAGTTGCACTACATCCGAAGAGGACGAGCCCAAGTGTAATTCGAATTAGAGCGTTTATTGTCCCGATATTTTGCTTCATTAGAAAAACACTCCTTTTTATGAAAGTTGAAATAGATAATACTATTTCTTTTATTAGTATCCCGTTTGATTTTTGGGATATGTAATCCAACATTTGACGTGGAAAAAGATGTTGGATTGTGCGTGTGTGTAAGTAACTTTTTTTGTTATAATGAAAGAATGCATAAAAGGAACTTCAAAATTAAATCCTCTAGTTTAAAAAATATGGAAGAGGTAATTCCAAACTTAATTCTCCGTTTTAAACAAATATTTAAGATGAAGTTAAAACAATAATGATGAAAATAAACTGTTATTTTGAACAGAAATATATATAACTAGAGAAAAGGAAGGGTGTTTTCATGTACGATATTTCCGGATGGAAACATGTATTTAAGCTTGATCCAAATAAGGAGTTAAGCGATGAACATTTAGAAATGATTTGTGAGTCTGGAACTGATGCGGTTATTGTAGGCGGAAGTGATGGAGTTACAATTGATAACGTATTACACATGCTAGTTAGCATTCGTAGATATGCAGTTCCTTGTGTATTAGAGGTTTCTGATGTAGAAGCAATTACACCAGGATTTGATTTTTATTACATCCCAAGTGTTTTAAATAGCCGAAAAGTAGAATGGGTAACAGGTGTTCATCATGAGGCATTGAAAGAATTTGGGGATATTATGGACTGGGACGAAATTTTTATGGAAGGGTATTGTGTTTTAAATCCAGAAGCGAAAGTAGCCCAGCTTACAGAAGCGAAATGTGATGTAACAGAAGATGACGTTATTGCATATGCTCGTTTAGCAGACAAGCTATTACGTTTACCGATATTTTATTTAGAATATAGCGGTACGTATGGAGATGTTGAACTTGTTAAAAATGTAAAAGCAGAATTGAAACAAGCTAAGTTATATTATGGCGGTGGTATTTCTAATGCAGAACAGGCGAAAGAAATGGCACAATATGCTGATACAGTAGTTGTTGGAAATATTATTTATGATGATATAAAATCGGCGTTAAAAACAGTTAAAGCAGTAAAAGGAGAGTAGGTGCAGGCGTATATGAGTATGACAGATAAGTTATTAAACGGTTTAAATCCACAGCAACAAAAAGCAGTACAAACAACGAATGGACCACTTCTATTAATGGCAGGTGCAGGTAGTGGTAAGACACGTGTGTTAACACATCGTATTGCGTATTTACTTGGTGAAAAAGGTGTAGCACCATGGAATGTACTAGCTATTACCTTCACAAATAAAGCAGCTCGTGAAATGCGTGAGCGTATTGATACACTTGTGGGACCAGAAGCAGAAGATATTTGGATTTCGACGTTTCACTCTATGTGTGTACGTATTTTACGACGCGATATCGATCGTATTGGTATTAATCGTAACTTTACAATCTTAGATTCAGGTGATCAGCTAACTGTAGTCAAAAAAATTATGAAAGAGCGCAATGTTGATCCGAAGAAATTTGAGCCGCGCTCTATTTTAGCGGGTATTAGTAATGCGAAAAATGAACTGTTATCTGCGGATAAATATGCAAAAAAAATTACAATGGCTGATCCATATGAAAAATTAACGAGCGATGTATATACAGAGTATCAAAAGCGTCTTTTGAAAAATAATTCATTAGACTTTGATGATTTAATTATGACGACGATTCAGCTATTTGAACGTGTTCCAGAAGTATTAGAGTTTTATCAGCGTAAGTTCCAATATATTCATGTTGATGAGTATCAAGATACGAATAAAGCGCAATATCTTCTTGTTAAACATTTGGCAGCGCGTTTTAAAAATCTTTGCGTTGTGGGTGACTCTGACCAGTCTATTTATCGCTGGCGTGGTGCAGATATTTCTAACATTTTGTCATTTGAAAAAGACTATGAGAATGCACAAGTAATTCTGTTAGAACAAAACTATCGTTCGTCACAAAATATTTTAAATGCAGCGAATGCTGTTATTGAAAAAAATACGAATCGTAAGCCGAAGAAATTATGGACAGACAATCAAGTTGGAAGTAAAATCTCGTATTATCGTGCTGCAACTGAAAAGGACGAAGCGTATTTTGTTGCAAAAAAAATTCGTGACGATATTCAAATGGGGAAACGAAAATATACTGATTTTGCAGTGCTATATCGTACGAATGCTCAGTCTCGTATGGTCGAGGAGATTTTCCTTAAATCCAACATTCCATATAAAATTGTCGGGGGTACGAAGTTCTACGATCGTAAAGAGATTAAAGATATTTTGGCGTACTTACGTTTAATCGGTAATCCAGATGATGAAATTAGTTTTGCACGTATTATAAATGTGCCAAAGCGTGGCATTGGTGCGACTTCTATCGATAAAATTATTAATTACGGTGTGCAAAATGGAATTTCATTAACTGCTGTATTTGATGAGATTGAGCATGTTGGAGTAAGTGCAAAAATTACAAAGGCAGTAAAAGAATTCGCGAATTTATTAAATAACTGGGTAAATATGCAAGAGTATTTATCTGTTACAGAATTAGTAGAAGAAGTTATTGAAAAAACAGGCTATCGCGATATGTTGAAAAATGAACGTTCTTTAGAAGCGGAAGGTCGTTTAGAAAACTTAGACGAGTTCTTATCTGTTACGCAAACATTTGAATCTCAAAGCGAAGATAAGAGCCTTGTTGCATTCTTAACAGATTTAGCACTTGTTGCTGATATTGATCGTGTAGATGAAGACCCAACTGCTGGTGAAGAAGTTATTTTAATGACGATGCACTCGGCGAAAGGATTAGAGTTCCCGGTTGTCTTTATTGTTGGCTTAGAGGAAGGGATATTCCCTCATACTCGTTCTCTTATGGAAGAGGATGAAATGCAAGAAGAACGTCGTCTTGCTTATGTAGGTATTACTCGTGCAGAAGAAGAGCTATATTTATCTAACGCGCAAATGCGTACATTATTTGGTAGAACAAGTATGAACGCTGCGTCTCGATTTATTACAGAAATCCCGACAGAACTAGTGGAATCATTAAATGAAACAGCGCCGAAGCGTGAAACATCGTTTGGTACAAAAGGCAGAACGGCAAGTAGCGGCAAAACGACAATCACAACAGCAACACGCTCTCGTTCAGCTTTCGCGCGCCCTGCAGCTAAGACGACAGGCGGCGAACAAATTGGCTGGGCAGTAGGAGATAAAGCTTCCCACCAAAAATGGGGAGTCGGTACAGTTGTAAGTGTAAAAGGTGAAGGTGATGCAAAAGAATTAGATATTGCGTTCCCAAGCCCAATTGGTGTTAAACGTTTGTTAGCAAAATTTGCGCCTGTGACGAAACAATAGGAAAGGAATGAGGATATGTCAAAAGAGATAGTAAAAAAACGTATAGAAGAATTACGTGACTTGTTAAATACATTTAACTATCAATATCACGTATTAGACAATCCTTCTGTTTCTGATGCGGAATATGACCGTAATATGCAGGAGCTTATAAAATTAGAAGCAGAGAACAAAGAGTTTATGAGTGAAGATTCTCCCTCCGTTCGCGTTGGGGGGACTGTTCTTGATATATTTGAAAAAGTAACACATAAGTCACCAATGTTAAGTTTAGGAAATGCATTTAACGAAGGAGATTTACGTGATTTCGACAGAAGAGTACGTCAAGGAATTGATGGTGCGAATGTAAGATATATATGTGAATTAAAAATTGACGGGCTTGCCGTTTCGCTTCATTATGAAAAAGGACGCTTCATTCAAGGGGCGACACGTGGTGATGGTGTAACAGGTGAAGATATTACTCAAAATTTAAAAACGATTAAAGCTATCCCACTTCGTTTAAATGAAGAAGTAACGTTAGAAGCAAGAGGCGAAGCTTATATGCCGAAGCGTTCATTCGTTAAACTAAATGAAGAAAAAGAGCAAAATGGAGAAGATGTATTTGCGAATCCGCGTAATGCAGCAGCAGGTTCAATACGTCAACTTGATCCGAAAATTGCAGCGAAGCGTAACTTATCTATGTTTGTGTATGGTCTTGCGAATGTAGAAGAAAAAACAATTTCATCACATAGTGAATCGCTGGATTTCTTAGGTGAACTCGGATTTAAGACAAATCCAAATCGCCGTACATGTGAAACAATTGAAGAAGTTATAGCTTATGTAGAAGAATGGCAAGAAAAACGTCCGCATCTTGATTATGAGATTGATGGAATCGTTATAAAAGTAGATGATGTTGCTCTTCAAGAAAGTCTAGGAACTACAGCGAAGAGTCCAAGATGGGCGATTGCTTATAAATTCCCAGCTGAAGAAGTTGTAACGAGATTAACAGGCATTGAATTAAGTGTTGGCCGAACAGGGGTTGTAACACCGACTGCAGAACTAGAGCCAGTGAGAGTTGCTGGTACGATTGTTCGTCGTGCTTCTTTACATAACGAAGATTTAATTCGTGAAAAAGACATTCGAATTGGTGACTACGTTGTTGTGAAGAAGGCTGGAGATATTATTCCTGAAGTTGTGAACGTTATTTTTGATAAGCGTACTGGTGAGGAAGAAGAATACCGCATGCCAACTCATTGTCCAGCATGTGAGAGTGAACTTGTTCGTTTAGAAGAAGAAGTAGCACTTCGTTGTATAAATCCAACTTGTCCTGCTCAAATTCGAGAGGGATTAATCCATTTCGTTTCAAGAAATGCGATGAATATTGATGGACTTGGAGAACGTGTCATTACACAACTCTTTGATGCAGATTATATTCGTACATTTGCTGATTTATATGCATTGACGAAAGAGCAATTATTACAGTTAGAACGTTTTGGTGAAAAATCAGCAACAAACTTAATACAAGCAATTGAAAATTCTAAAGAAAACTCGTTAGAGCGATTATTATTTGGTCTTGGAATTCGCCACGTTGGAGCGAAAGCAGCACGTACATTTGCAGAGCACTTTGAAACGATGGATGAGCTTGTAAAAGCAACGGAAGAAGAACTAAAAGCAATTAATGAAATTGGCGAAAAAATGGCTCAATCTGTTGTGACATATTTTGATAATGAAGATGTATTAGAGTTATTACAGCAGTTTAAAGAGTATGGCGTAAATATGACATACAAAGGTATAAAAATTGCAGATTTACAAAATGTTGAATCTTACTTCGCAGGAAAAACGGTTGTTTTAACAGGTAAGCTAGAAGTTATGGGACGAAGTGAAGCGAAGAAGAAGATTGAGGCATTAGGTGGAAAAGTAACAGGAAGTGTTAGTAAGAGTACGGATTTAGTTGTTGCAGGTGAAGCAGCTGGTTCGAAATTAGCACAAGCGGAGAAACATAATGTTGAGGTTTGGAATGAAGAGAGGTTCTTACAAGAGCTAAATAAGTAAGAGGTGCAAACTTACCATGAAAAAAATAGCATTAGCGGTATTAAGCCTTGGCCTACTTGTAAGTGGGTGTAGTGCAGGTGCCGACAAAGATGAAAAAGTGGCTGGGAAATCGGGGAAAGCAAAAGAACAATCAGTTGTTCCAAAATACGCTATTTCGGATGAATATTATAAGACGACTATTCCATTTGATGGTGGAAAGGCACGTGGTTTAGTGGTGCAAGGGTTAAATAGTCGCCTTGATATAGATGAATTTGAAACAGGATTAATGCGAATTGCAAAAGAATCATTTAGTACGAAAGATAATTTTTTAAAAGGCGGAAAAGCTCTAGATACTCAAACTATACAGATGCTTGTTAAAAGAAAACGTACAGATGCTGAACAAAAGGAACTAGAGGAAAAATTAAAAAAAGATGCAGTTAAATTTCCTAATATAGGATTAAATCCTGCATTAGGAACAGGATCCGAATCACTAGAAGTGAAAAATAAAAAAAATCCAATATATATTTCAAATATTTTAGAGCATGATTATTATGTGAAAAAAGGCGATAACGGCGAGGAACGTGTTGGTATGGTAGTTGGATTAGCGATGAATTCTGTTCAATATTTTAACGAAGAGCATGGTTACCCACGTGAAGCTGCAATCCCAGATGAAAAGATGTTAGCTGAAGGGAAAAAAATGGCGCAAGAAATTTTGAAAGTCATACATCAAAAAGAACCTGAAACAAAAAATATTCCGATAACATTTGCGATTTATCGCCAAGCTCCAAAGTCTTCGCTCGTGCCAGGTAATTTTGTTTCTTATGCAAATGTCGAAAAAGGTAGTGAAACGGTTGAAGATTGGAAACAAATTAATGAAAAATATTATTTGTTCCCATCAGAGCAAGCGAAAACAGATAATAAACGTGAAGATCTTGCAAGAGTATCCAACTTTAAGGCAAAACTAAGCGATTATTTCCAAGGCGACTATACAGCTGTTATTGGTACTGGTATGTATAGAGATGATGAATTAAGAGAAATGAAGCTTGATATTCCTGTCCAGTTTAATGGAAAAGCGGAAATAGTTGGTTTTACACAATATGTGGCAGGGCTTGTTATGGAATACTTCCCGAATTATATGAAAGTACAAGTAACGATTAAATCTGTAGAACGCCCAGAAGCTATTATTATACGTGAAGCAAAACAAGATGAACCACTTGTGAAAATTTTAGATTAAATATGAAGGCTGTTCCTCTATGGAACAGCTTTTTTCCTTATGTAATTTTGTTATAATTTAAAATGTTGTAAAAAATAGGGGTAAGGGGTAAAGCTCATGGAAGAATTAAGTTTTCAAGTCATTATTTTATTAATTGCATTCGGTTTTTTAGCAGCTTTTATTGATTCCGTTGTTGGAGGAGGAGGGTTAATTTCGCTTCCTGCACTTATGTTTGTTGGCCTATCGCCAGCTTCGGCAATTGCAACGAATAAATTAGCGGCAACAATGGGGACGTTTACGAGTGCGATGTATTTCATTCGATCAGGAAAAGTTGATTTTAAAATTGTAGGAAAGTTAATCCCGTTAACTATTGTTGGAGCTGTTGCAGGTGCTTTAGTAGTAAAATTTATTCCATCGGATATTTTACGCCCATTAGTACTTGTAATGTTGGTATTTATTGCTATTTATATTATTGCAAAAAAGAATTGGGGAAGTGTGTCTACCTATAAGAAGATGACGCAAAGAAAAACATTAATATTTTTCTTTGCTATTTTAATGATAGGATTTTATGATGGGTTTTTTGGACCAGGGACAGGATCGTTTTTAATTTTTGCATTTTTATTAATTGGCTTGGATTTTATTCAAGCGGCAGCATCTGGAAAACTTTTGAACTTTGTTAGTAATATTGTATCTTTAATTACTTTTTTATTCTTAGACATAATTCATTTTGAATACGGTATTATCATGGGGTTATCAATGATCTTAGGTGCTTATTTTGGATCGAAGTTTGCGGTTCAAAAAGGTGTTGGATATGTAAGGACTTTATTTTTATTAGTTACTATATTATTGATTGGGAAAAATGTTTTGGAATATACTCATATTTTGTAGATTCATACGCATGTATGAATCTCTTTTTTTATTATATTTTAAAAATTTATTAATTTTTAAAATATAAGTCTAGGAATATTTGAATAAATCTAAATTATCGTGTAGAATAATGTTGTAAAATGTAAACGTTTTTCTAAGGGGAGGCTAAAAAAATGGTAGTAGCATACAAACATGAGCCATTTACAGATTTTTCAGTGGAGGCTAACAAATTAGCGTTTGAAGAAGGTTTAAAGAAAGTAGAATCTTATCTTGGACAAGACTATCCATTAATTATCGGGGGAGAAAAAATCACTACAGAAGACAAAATTGTTTCTGTAAACCCTGCAAATAAAGAGGAACTTGTTGGTCGTGTTTCAAAAGCAAGCCGTGAGTTAGCTGAAAAAGCAATGCAAGTAGCGGATGAAACATTCCAAACTTGGAGAAAATCAAAGCCAGAAATGCGTGCAGACATTTTATTCCGTGCTGCAGCAATCGTTCGTCGCAGAAAACATGAATTCTCTGCTATTCTTGTAAAAGAAGCAGGTAAGCCATGGAATGAGGCAGATGCTGATACAGCAGAAGCAATCGACTTTATGGAATATTATGGTCGTCAAATGTTAAAATTAAAAGACGGTATTCCAGTAGAAAGCCGTCCAATTGAATATAATCGTTTCTCTTACATTCCATTAGGAGTAGGTGTTATCATTTCTCCTTGGAACTTCCCATTCGCAATTATGGCAGGTATGACAACAGCTGCTTTAGTTTCTGGTAACACAGTATTACTAAAACCAGCTAGTACAACTCCTGTAGTAGCAGCGAAATTTATGGAAGTATTAGAAGAAGCTGGCTTACCAGCTGGCGTAGTAAACTTCGTTCCAGGTAACGGTTCTGAAGTTGGTGACTACTTAGTAGATCATCCTCGTACACGTTTCGTAAGCTTCACGGGATCTCGTGATGTAGGTATCCGCATCTATGAGCGTGCAGCGAAAGTAAACCCAGGACAAATTTGGTTAAAACGCGTTATCGCTGAAATGGGCGGTAAAGACACAATCGTTGTTGATAAAGAAGCAGATCTTGAATTAGCAGCTAAGTCTATCGTTGCATCAGCATTCGGATTCTCAGGACAAAAATGTTCTGCATGTTCTCGTGCAGTAATCCATGAAGATGTATACGATCACGTATTAAATCGTGCTGTTGAATTAACAAAAGAATTAACAGTTGCTAACCCAGCAGTATTAGGTACAAACATGGGTCCTGTTAATGACCAAGCTGCATTTGATAAAGTAATGAGCTATGTTGCAATTGGTAAAGAAGAAGGTAGAATCTTAGCAGGTGGCGAAGGAGACGATTCTAAAGGCTGGTTCATCCAACCAACAATCGTTGCTGACGTTGCAGAAGATGCTCGCTTAATGAAAGAAGAAATCTTCGGACCAGTAGTAGCATTCTGTAAAGCGAAAGACTTCGATCATGCACTTGCAATTGCAAACAATACGGAATACGGTTTAACAGGTGCTGTTATTACTAACAACCGTGACCATATTGAAAAAGCACGCGAAGACTTCCACGTTGGTAACTTATACTTCAACCGTGGATGTACTGGTGCAATCGTAGGTTACCAACCATTCGGTGGCTTTAACATGTCTGGTACAGACTCTAAAGCTGGTGGACCTGATTACTTAGCACTTCACATGCAAGCAAAAACTACTTCTGAAACTTTATAAGAAATAGTAGAGGAGCTCTTCACAGAATGTGAAGAGCTCCTTTTAAAATTGAACCCCCATATATTACCGTCGTTCGAAGAGAATGAGCTAAAACCTATTAATAGCGGGATAAACATGTAAACAGAAATAAAATAATGAGAAAAGTTGACTTATTAGTCATATTTTTTAGTATTCATTTTGAGAATTTCCTGTATAATACAATTTGAAAGAAAATCTATGGTTCGACAAGGAACACTCCTTTCGGTTTTGCTCACTGAAAGGAGTGTTTTTTATGTAGCTAAAAATTCTTGCGTGCTTATTACATTTGCATATACGCCATTTAAACTAGCTAAAATTGTATTGTGAATATAAACAGCTGGTATAGTAGCGTTCTTAAAAGAAAGGTCTTTTGTAGCACAAGCGTCATGTATAACGGTACATTGAAAGCCAAAATCGAATGCAGCCCTTACTGTTGCATCGATACACATATGAGTCATCATCCCGCATACAACGACATGTTCAATATTAAAACGTTTTAATTGCTCTAGAAGATTAGTTTCTCGGAAGCTATTTGGATAATGTTTGACTATAACTGTTTCTTCTCTAAGTGGACGTACGCTTTCGTGAATATGTACACCTTCTGTATTAGGTAGGAAAAAAGTAGCGTCATCTTTTATAGCTACGTGTTGGATATGAAAAATAGGTTCGCTGTTTGTTCTAAAGTATTGTAATAACTGATTAGCATATTCGCTTGCTTCTACTGGATTACGCAATTCCATCTTTCCATTTGGAAAATAATCGTTTTGAATATCGACGAGTAAAAGAGCTGTTTTCATATATTTATCTGCCTCCGAGTTTCATATTCAAATAAATTTATTCAATTCGTGGAGAGGATTCTCCTGTTTAAAAATATGAGGAAGAAGAATTTTAAATAACCTTGAAAGTTACTATTTTCTCATGAATTTTCATCTGAAAATTTTAATAAATGAATAATTAATATTTTTCTAAAAAATGTATTGACTCTTATTATTCTGAGTTCTATAATGAGAATTAATTAAATGACAATTAAATCGATACATTCTTATCCAGAGAGGTGGAGGGACTGGCCCTACGATACCTCAGCAACGGGTTTTTTAATACCGTGCTAACTCCAGCAAGCCATATAAAGGCTTGGAAGATGAGAAGATGTGAATGAGTACATATAAGTGCTCTCCTTCTTATCTTTATGGTTGATAAGAAGGAGAGCACTTTTTATTTTACCTCGAAAGCTCTACTTCAAGTTTTTACAGCATATAGGAGGGGGAAAAATGATTTCTTTTAACAACGTAAGTAAAGTGTATGAATCAGCTGGGCAATCTGTTCATGCGGTGGAGGATGTAACATTATCAGTTGAGAAAGGCGAAATTTTTGGCATTATCGGTTTTAGTGGCGCTGGAAAGAGTACGTTATTACGCTTAGTAAATATGTTAGAGAGACCGACGGCAGGAACGATTTCAATAGATGATAAAGACATTACATCATTATCGACGAAAGAATTACGTAAACTGAGACAAAGAATTGGAATGATTTTTCAAAGTTTTAATTTATTTAATTCAAGAACAGTATTTGGAAATATTGCTTATCCATTAAAGTTAGCGAAAGTACCAAAGAATGAGATAAAAGAAAGAGTAAATGAACTGCTGAAGTTTGTAGGGTTAGAAGATAAAGCAAACTATTATCCAGAGCAGCTATCAGGTGGGCAAAAGCAGCGTGTGGGCATTGCTAGAGCACTTGCGACATCGCCAGATATTCTTATATGTGATGAGGCAACATCAGCTTTAGATCCAGAAACGACGACAGAAATTCTAAACTTATTAAAGAAAGTAAATCGAGAATACAATTTAACAATTCTTCTTATTACACATGAAATGCATGTTGTGAAAGAAATTTGTCACCGTGTAGCTGTAATGGAGAAGGGGAAAGTTATTGAAGAAGGAAAACTGTTTGATGTTTTCACGCAACCAAAAACAAAGACGACTCAAAACTTTGTACGTTCTGTCATTAATGATCATTTACCGGAAAGTGTTCTAGCGAAAATTCAAAATGGTGGTCAAATTTATCGTCTAACATTTACTGGTGAGGAGACAGGACAACCGGTACTATCATATATCGCAAAAAACTATAACGTCGATGTAAATGTACTGTACGGAAATATTATTGAACTTCAAAATGTGCTATTTGGAAATCTTCTTGTAGAGTTGCAAGGTGAGCAGAGGGAAATTCAAAAAGCATTACAACATCTAAGACTGCAAGTGCAGCTGAAGGAGGTAGAAGCTCATGCGAGTTGATTGGAGTATATTTTGGCCGCGCATACTAGATGCGACGGGGGATACCCTCTTAATGGTAATTGTAACCCTTATATTCGCCACAATTCTGGGTATACCTCTAGGTTTACTTTTATATGTAACGAGAAAAGGAAACTTTTTAGAAAATAAATGGGTCTTTTCTATTCTTAACATCATAATTAATACAATTCGCCCGGTACCATTCATTATCTTTTTAGTAGCCTTAAGTCCACTAACAAGAAGTGTTATCGGAACGACGATTGGAACAGCAGCGGCAATTTTCCCGATGACGTTAGTCGCATCAATTGGTATTGCTAGAATGGTTGAAACAAACCTTGTTTCCGTTCCGAAAGGAGTAATTGAAGCAGCGCAAGCAATGGGCGCCTCGCCAATTAGAATTGTTTTTGAAATCCTTGTACCAGAAGCGTTAGCACCATTAATCTTAGGTGTCACATTTATGACAGTTGGTTTAATTGAATTTTCTGCAGTTGCTGGGCTTGTCGGTGGTGGCGGTCTTGGTGACTTGGCAATGACATATGGTTATCAACGTTTTGATACATCAGTTATGTTCGTAACGGTCGTGTTACTTATCATTCTCGTACAGATAGCTCAAAATTTAGGAAACTACTTTGCGAAAGTCTTGTTACGCAGATCATAAAAAGGAAGAGAGGAAAAGAAAATGAAGAAAATTTTAGCATTTGCATTATCAGCAATTGTAGGAGTCTCAGCATTAAGCGGCTGCTCAAGTGGAGACACGGGTGCAGGAGCGAAAGAAAAAGTAGTTCGCGTCGGTGTAACTGGAACGGATGGAGACGCTTGGGAAATTTTGAAGAAAAAAGCTGAAAAAGAAGGGATTAAGATTAAACTGGTGGAGTTCTCTGATTACACAACGCCAAATAAAGCGTTAGCTGATGGAGATATTGAATTAAACTCATTCCAGCATATTGCTTTCTTAGAGCAATTTAAAAAAGAGCATAAGTTAGATATTACAGCTGTTGGTACAACGCAAATTGCGCCAATGGGTTTATACTCTGAAAAATATAAGAAAGCAAATGAAATCCCAGATGGTTCAGAAATTGCAATTCCAAACGATCCAACGAATCAAGCACGTGCATTAAAACTTCTTGATGCAGCTGGATTATTAAAGCTTAAAAAAGACTTTGGTCTATTTGGAGATCCAAGTGGTATTGCTGAAAATCCGAAGAAATTAAAAATTACACCGGTTATCGCACAGCAAACACCTCGTGTGTTAAAAGATGTTGCAGCATCAGTTATTAATAACGGTGTTGCTGGTCAAGCTGGATTAGATCCAGCGAAGGATCCTATTTTCTTAGAAGATCCAAACAATGAAAATGCGAAGCCATATATTAATATTTTTGCAGGTCGTACGAAGGATAAAGATGATCCAACATTAAAAAAAGTAATTGAACTATATCATTCAAAAGAAGTAACAGATGCAATTAAGAAAGAAACAAATGATGGTTCCATTTCAGTAGATCTTTCACTTGATGAGCTTGAAAAAATCGTAAAATAATCATTGGGTTTAATGGACTAACAGAAGGAACCCCTCCGCTGTTAGTTCGTTCAACATATAAACTTAACAAACAAACCCTAATTCTGTACCTTCCAATTTTGTATAACGTAGAATCCAATGTTTGTTAAGTAGAGTAATGGACCAGGAGTTTTCCTGGTCTTTTTTTATGAATGAAAATAGCTAGCGAACAGTAAGGTGATCCAAATTATAATGGGATAAGAAAATAAGCTGAAAAGGAGTGTAATTACGAATTGCTTTGGATGAATTAAGTGTTTTTTTGATAAAAAAAAGAAAATAGAAAAGAGAGTAATGAAAAATGCTGATATTACGCCGGGGTTATAAGAGCGATAAATGAAAAACAAAATAATATGTTGAACAGAGTTGAAGAAGATGGCCCCTTGTATAAAAATAATCCAGCATATAGAAGACAAGAAGTTAAGTTGATATAGAAAGACGATAAGTAATACAAAGATTGTTAATACGGAAATGGCGATGAAAAATTGTTGGCTAGTTATAAGACGGATTGAAAATTGATTAGCAAGGTATTGTGGCATTTGGAAAGCTTCTTCAAGGTTATGAATGAAAAATAATAAGGGAATGATCCAGAATATAGTAGTGGAATGTTTTTTCATCAATTTACATCACTCCAATAAAGTATAGAAAGCCTAAAAAAGGCCCTCTATACAGAGATGGTTATTCAATTATGATATTTTTTAAATTAACTTCATGATGCTCTCGTTCTTTCAGATAAGCAGCTAGTTCCTCTTGTAAAATATTTAATATTTGCTTAGCTGATTGTTGGATTGGATTAGGTAGCTCTTCTAATATATGCATCCCGACTTTTACTTTTGTACGAATTACCCTTCGTAGTAATTCCTCATGCATGTACTACACCTCCAAACCGAATATTTAGTATATCTTCTTCAAATTTTGCTCCTTGAATAGAAAGGTGTGTTAATGTTTTTGGTAACGTGATGTTCCGTTTAACAGAACCCGCTCGAATAATAAGTTCATCACCTTTTTGATTTAAGGAAAGTTCACTTTTGTTTGAGAAGGGAATGGACAGAACGAAAATATACTCATCGCCATCCTTTTTTACATATTGAGTGCGCCCGTTAAATTTCACTTCTGTAGGGGAATGATCAGTTTTAAATAAAGAATCTCCTACACGTTCTAACATAGACAAACCAACAACTTCTTGTTCAAACATTGGAGCTTCGTAAATAGGAAGGGGTTGAAAACTATCTTGAATTAATGTTGTATATTTCTTCTGTGTATCTTTCCATGCCTGAAAATAAGGATCGGTGACAGTGTTAGGGATGACGCGGTTAATCATAATAGCATCTACGTTATAATCGTATAAATTCAAATAAGTAAAGCTACGCTGGGCTTCTTTAATGACCATTTTTTCAGGATTTACAACGATGCGGATACTTGTTACTTCTCGATTTGATAAAATATCTCTCATTTCTCCGAGCTGTTCAAGTGTACTTGTTAATTCGTCCATAATATCGTCGGTTGGAAGAGGGACACCAAGGAGTGGTTGAGCTACAGGACGAACGACTTTTAAAACTTTTCTTTTAATAGGAAATAATTTTTCCATCCACCAGCCGAGCATGTCTGGAAAGCTTAGCATTGCTAATGTTTCTCCTGTTGGAGCACAATCAATGATAATAACATCATATGTGTTTTGTTTATAATAATCGAGTACGCGAAGTAGGCTAATTAAATCTTCCATACCAGGAAACATCGTTAACTCTTCTGTTGTAATATCATCAGCTGCTTTGGAAGTGAAGAGTAGTGTAATATATTTCTGTAATTTTCCCCAGCCTTTTTCCATTTCATAAATCGTATTAATTTCTTGTGCCCACAAATTTTCACGAATTTCTAGTGGTTCAGAAGATAGCCTTATACCAAATGAATCTCCTAAACTATGAGCAGGATCTGTGCTCATTACTAATGTTTTTAATCCTTGTTTCGCACTTTGAATTGCTGTTGCTGCTGAAATGCTAGTTTTTCCTACGCCGCCTTTACCTGTATACAAGATAATTCTCATCATTCATATCCCCTTTGTTTCGAATGTCGAATATTACGAGTGTCGAAGTAAATAGTTGAATAAAAACCCAGACAGGGTTTTATTCAATCGGAATGTTTTTCATTTTAGGTGTAGAAACTTTTTCTTCTGTTTTCTGCTGTGACGTAGCGATGTGATTCATGATTTTTTGGAAGATTTGTAGTAAGAATGCTTTTTCTTCTTCTGATAATGCTTCTGTTACTAAGCTAAAGTAATGGGCCGCATTTTGTTTTACTTCTTGAACGAGCATTACGCCGTTTTCTGTTAACCGAATTAATACAATACGTCGGTCATTTTCATCACGGTAGCGTTCAATATATCCCTTTTTTACAAGGCGATTTACAACGCCCGTTGTTGTACTCATCGGTATATCAAGAAGATCAGCAATTTTCGTCATTGTAATATCTGTATTTCGTTCCATCCAAAGTAAACAAAATACTTCTGTTTTAGAAAGTGTTAAATCTAGGCTTACCCATTCTTCAGGATAGAAAAGTTTCTTGGCGTTATCTAGCAGTAAGTCTAAAAAATGTTCATATTGCAACAATTAATTCCACTCCCGTATATTTCGAGGTTCGTAATATTTATTTTTATTTTATGTAGAATAGAAATAATTGTCAATGATTTTAATTGTTTTTTCAGATTAGGCAGAAAACTTTCTTTAAAATAGTATTCTTTTATGATAGATTTATAAATATAAAACTAGAATTTACATAAAAATCCATCATGGTAAATATACTTATCTATAATGGGTATACAGCTAACGAGGGGGAGAACGATGAGAAGACGTAATACGCAAGCGTTCACGTTTTTAGCATGGACTTCATTTGTTTGTGCGCTTTCAGGTATGCTAATTGGGATTTATACGTTAGATGAAACGCTTAGTGTAAAAGGATACTATTTAATTGGAACATTATTTTTAACGATGTCTTGTTTTGTATTACAAAAAACAATTCGTGATAATGAAGAAGATAACGAGAGATTTCCGAAAAATAAACCGTTAGATAAAGAGTAAATTGTAAAGAAAGGCATTTGCCTTTCTTTTTTTATGTAAAAATGGCGTAAGTACTCTGTGTTGACTTGCTTGAAGTACTGAAAATTTGGTATCATCAATAGTATTGTAGATTGAACGATATATTATGGAGGTGGCCTAGCCGTGTCAAGAATTTCCGTTGAGAATGTAAAGCACGTAGCACATTTAGCACGTCTTGCAATTACTGATCAAGAAGCAGAAAAATTTCAAAAACAACTAGATGCAATTGTTACATTTGCAGAACAGTTAAATGAATTAGATACAACAGATGTAAAACCAACAACTCATGTATTAACTATGAAAAATGTTATGCGTGAAGATGTACCAGAAAAAGGTTTACCAGTTGAAGAAGTATTAAAAAATGCACCGGATCACAAAGATAATCAAATCCGTGTTCCAGCAGTATTAGAATAGAGGAGGGGAATTTCGATGTCATTATTTGATCATTCAGTATCAGAGTTACATAAGAAGTTAAACAGCAAAGAAATTTCCGTTACGGATTTAGTAGAAGAATCTTACAAACGTATTGCGGATGTTGAAGATAACGTAAAAGCTTTTCTTACATTAGATGAAGAAAATGCACGCGCAAAAGCGAAAGAATTAGATGCAAAAATTGGCGCTGAAGATAATGGTTTATTATTCGGTATGCCAATTGGTGTAAAAGATAACATTGTAACTAACGGTCTTCGTACAACTTGTGCGAGCAAAATGTTAGCAAACTTCGATCCAATTTATGATGCGACAGTTGTGCAAAAGCTAAAAGCTGCTGACACAATTACAATCGGTAAATTAAACATGGACGAGTTCGCAATGGGTTCTTCAAATGAAAACTCAGGATTCTACGCTACGAAAAACCCATGGAACTTAGATTACGTTCCGGGCGGATCTAGTGGTGGTTCTGCAGCAGCTGTAGCAGCAGGAGAAGTACTATTCTCTCTAGGTTCTGATACGGGTGGTTCTATCCGTCAGCCAGCTGCATATTGCGGTGTTGTAGGTTTAAAACCAACTTATGGACGCGTATCTCGTTACGGATTAGTAGCATTCGCATCTTCACTTGACCAAATCGGACCGATTACACGTACAGTAGAAGACAATGCATACTTATTACAAGCTATTTCAGGTATTGACCGCATGGATGCAACTTCTGCAAACGTTGAAGTTGGAAACTATTTAGCTGGTTTAACAGGCGATGTTAAAGGTTTACGCATTGCTGTACCGAAAGAATACTTAGGCGAAGGTGTTGGCGAAGAAGCTCGTGAGTCAGTACTAGCTGCTTTAAAAGTATTAGAAGGTATGGGCGCAACTTGGGAGGAAGTATCGCTTCCACACTCTAAATACGCTCTAGCAACGTATTACTTACTATCTTCTTCTGAAGCATCTGCGAACCTTTCACGCTTTGATGGCGTGCGTTACGGTGTTCGTTCTGATAATGTAAATAACTTATTAGATCTTTACAAAAACACACGTAGTGAAGGTTTCGGTGATGAAGTTAAACGTCGTATTATGCTTGGTACATTTGCGCTTAGCTCTGGTTACTATGATGCATATTACAAGAAAGCACAACAAGTACGTACATTAATTAAAAACGACTTTGAAAATGTATTTGCTAACTATGATGTTATTATTGGACCAACAACGCCAACTCCGGCATTTAAAGTGGGCGAAAAAGTTGATGATCCAATGACAATGTATGCAAATGACATTTTAACAATCCCAGTAAACTTAGCGGGTGTTCCAGCGATTTCTGTTCCATGTGGATTCGGTGCTAACAACATGCCACTTGGTCTACAAATCATTGGTAAACACTTCGATGAAGCGACAATTTACCGCGTTGCACATGCGTTTGAGCAAGCAACAGACTATCATACAAAAAAAGCAAGTCTGTAAGGAGGCGAGCATAGATGAATTTAGAAACAATTATTGGTTTAGAGGTTCACGTTGAGTTAAAAACAAATTCGAAAATTTTCTCTGCGAGTCCAACAGAATTCGGAGCGGAGCCAAATACACAAACAAGTGTAATTGACTTAGGATACCCAGGGGTACTTCCTACTTTAAATAAAGAAGCAGTTAACTTTGCAATGAAAGCTGCAATGGCATTAAACTGTGAAATCGCAACGGAAACGAAGTTTGACCGTAAAAACTATTTCTATCCAGATAACCCGAAAGCTTACCAAATCTCTCAATTTGATAAGCCAATTGGTGAAAATGGTTGGATTGAAATCGAAGTAGACGGTAAAAAGAAACGTATCGGTATTACACGTCTTCATTTAGAAGAAGATGCTGGTAAATCAACGCATACAGCTGATGGTTCATTAGTAGACTACAACCGTCAAGGTATGCCTTTAATCGAGATCGTATCTGAGCCAGATATGCGTACGCCAGAAGAAGCATATGCATACTTAGAGAAGTTAAAATCAATCATTCAATACACTGGTGTATCTGATTGTAAGATGGAAGAAGGTTCATTACGTTGTGATGCGAACATTTCTCTTCGTCCAGTTGGACAAGAGAAGTTCGGTACAAAAGCGGAACTGAAAAACTTAAACTCATTCACTTACGTACAAAAAGGTCTTGAGCATGAGCAAGTGCGCCAAGAAAAAGAACTGTTATCTGGTGGCATCATCCAACAAGAAACACGTCGTTATGATGAAGCAACAAAGAAAACAATCTTAATGCGTGTGAAAGAAGGATCTGACGATTACCGTTACTTCCCGGAGCCAGACTTAGTTGAACTTTACATCGATGATGAGTGGAAAGAAGCAGTTCGAGCTTCTATTCCAGAACTTCCAGATGCACGTAAAGCTCGCTACGTTGCAGAACTAGGCTTACCAGCTTATGATGCACACGTGTTAACATTAACGAAAGAAATGTCTGATTTCTTTGAAGCAACTGTTGCAGACGGTGCTGATGCGAAATTAACATCGAACTGGTTAATGGGTGAAGTACTTGCATACTTAAACAAACAACAAAAAGAATTAAAAGACGTTGCATTAACGCCTGCTGGTTTATCTAAAATGGTTCAATTAATTGAAAAAGGTACAATTTCTTCTAAAATCGCGAAGAAAGTATTTAACGAATTAATTGAAAAAGGTGGAGACCCAGAAGAAATCGTTAAAGCGAAAGGTCTTGTTCAAATTTCTGATGAGGGTACACTTCGTAAAGTTGTAACAGAAATTCTTGATAATAATGAGCAATCTATCGAAGACTTTAAAAACGGTAAAGACCGTGCAATTGGCTTCTTAGTTGGTCAAATTATGAAAGCTACAAAAGGACAAGCAAATCCACCACTTGTTAACAAAATCTTACTTGAAGAGATTAATAAGCGATAATAGTAGTGACTTTTAAAGATTAAGCAGAAAAACACCCGTACATGGGTGTTTTTCTAGGTTAATCAAACGTTTGTTTAAATGAGACAAAATCGTTTAAACAAACGTTTGATTAACTGTCAAAAGTGGAAAAATGTTTGTATAGCAACTATGGTATGATAGTTGCAAAAAGGTGGGAATAATGATAAATCTAAACATAGAGGTTTTTTTCATCTCATGAAATAATAGATAGTTATTATTCGTTATATGTAAATTTTTATGGAAGAATGGATAGAAATAAAGTGAAACTTTAATCAGTAGGAGGTTCATCCACCATTGATTATTAGCCCTCACCAATCGGGCATTTACTGCCCGCAAATAGCGGGATAAATTTTGGAGTCAAATAAAAAAACCATTGAAATGAATATTTACTTTTGATGGACTACACGAATCGGGTTCTTACTGCCTGTTTGAGCGGGATAAAAGAAGGATAGCAAGATGAGAGGAGGTAGGCATGGGAATACTGAATAGAAGTTCAGTATGTTCTTTTTCGATACATAAAGAAATTTCCTGTGCTAATAAATGATGAAGCGAGCAAGAATTATTTATAATCCTACTTCTGGGCGTGAGCTATTTAAGAAGAGCTTACCAGAAGTATTACAAAAATTAGAACAAGCTGGCTATGAGACATCTTGTCATGCGACAACGGGGCCTGGAGACGCTACTGTGGCGGCGAGGCAAGCTGCGGATCGTAAGTTTGATGTTGTTATTGCGGCTGGTGGCGACGGTACATTAAATGAAGTAGTAAACGGTTTAGTTGGGCATGAATTCCGTCCGAAATTTGGAATTATTCCAGTTGGAACGACAAATGACTTTGCACGTGCAATTGGTGTACCTCGTTCTATTGAAGAGGCAGCAGATATTATTTGCGAAGGAAAAACAGTGCCATTAGACCTGGGTAGAGCGAACGATACATATTTTATTAACATCGCTGGTGGCGGTCGTATTACAGAATTAACATACGAAGTACCGAGTAAGTTAAAGACAGTATTAGGACAACTTGCTTATTACCTAAAAGGTATCGAGATGTTACCATCATTGCATCCGACATATGTTGAAATTGAGTATGATGGAAAGTTACTACAAGAAGAAATTACGATGTTTTTAATTACGAATACTCGTTCAGTAGGTGGATTTGAAAAGGTAGCACCGTATGCATCTATTAACGATGGGTTATTTGACCTATTAGTACTGAAAAAAGGTTCTATCGCTGATTTAATTAAAGCAGCAACACAAGCACAACGTGGTGAACATATTAATAATCCAAAAGTGTTATATACACAAGCGAACCGAATTAAAGTACATTCACCAGATAAACTAATGATTAATTTAGATGGTGAGTATGGTGGAGATGCACCGATGGAATTCGAAAATATATATCATTGTTTAGAACTATTTGTTCCTGAACATCAAGAGGATGCCCTGTAAAGGCATCCTTTTTACTTTGTTAAAATGAATTGTAAATTGGGAGTTAGTTTGATTTTTATGGTATTTTTACAATTCTTTTATTTTACATCCATACTTTATTGATACACTGGAAGAGATAAGAAATGAGAGGTAGGGTGCTATGGAGAAGGTAAAGGCGATATTATTTGATAAAGATGGGACATTAATGGATTTTCATTCAATATGGATAAAAGTAGCTGAAGAACTTGTAGCTGAATGTATAAGTTTATATCATTTACCAAGTACAATGCGGCAGACCTTATTAGAAGAGATCGGTGTAGAGGGAGCATTTGTTAATCCGAGGAGTGCAATAGCTGCTGGAACAAGCCTTGATGTAGCGAAGGGGCTTTGTAATTATATTGAGTCTGCTAGAGAAGAAGAGATGCATCATTGGGTAAGTGAGAAGTTATTTTCCCTTATGTATGAGCATCGTTCGCATATGAAAATGACAGCAGATTTACCGAAAGTGTTACAGGCATTAAAAGATAAAGGGTTTATATTAGGGGTTGTCACGGCGGATGATTTCGCACCAACAGAATTATTTTTAAGACAATATAAGTTGGAGAACTTTTTTGATTATATTATAGCCTCGGATACATTCCCTGCGCAAAAACCAGATAAAAAGATTATAGAAGTGTTTTGTGAGAAATTTAATTTAGCATCATGTGAGGTTGCGGTTGTTGGAGATACGCCAACTGATTTACATTTAGCCAAAAATGGCGATTGCTATGCAATCGGGGTGCTATCTGGTACGGGAGACCGTCCAACATTAGAACCACTTGCTGATTTAGTGTTAGATTCTGTTGGAGAGTTTATTTCTCAATCGGGTGAGTTTTTCTGGGAGAAAGAAAAGTCTAATGTGTAAGGAAAATAAGTCTATAAAGACTCTTAATGAGTCTTTATAGACTTATTTTTTATGCCTGGATACAAAGAATATAGGATAAATGCTAGAAAAGAAAGTTGGCATACATTTTGCAATAAAAAGAGAAAACAATGTAAAGAAAAGGATGGGGTACGCAATGAACACAAAAAAATTTGCTAAAGTAAATGAACAAATTCCAGGACCGAAAGCGGCATCTTTATTAGAACGCCGTCAAAATATAGTACCAAAAGGAGTAAGTAACGGCATCCCAACGTTTGTACAATCTGCAAATGGTGCTCTTGTAACAGATGTTGATGGTAATCAGTACATTGATTTTGCAGGAGCAATCGGGACAATTAACGTAGGGCATTGTCATCCAGCGGTTAAAGAAGCGCTCCATAAACAAGTCGATCAATACATTCATACTGGATTTAATGTCATGATGTATGAGCCATATATTGAATTAGCGGAAAAGCTTGCGGCATTGGCACCAGGAAGTTTCGATAAGCAAGTCCTCTTTTTAAATAGTGGTGCAGAAGCAGTTGAGAACGCGGTGAAGATCGCTCGTAAATATACGAAGAGACCTGGTATTATCGCATTTTCTAAAGGTTTCCACGGGCGTACATTAATGACAATGACGATGACAAGTAAAGTGAAGCCATATAAATTTGGGTTTGGTCCCTTTGCTCCAGAAGTATATAAAGCACCATTTCCATACGAATACCGTCGCCCAGAGGGATTAACGGAAGAGCAGTATGATGATTTTATTATTGAAGAGTTTAAGAACTTCTTCATATCGGAAGTAGCACCAGAAACAATTGCAGCTGTTGTAATGGAACCTGTTCAAGGGGAAGGTGGATTTATCGTCCCAAGTAAGAAATTTGTTCAAGAAGTACGCCGCATTTGTTCAGAGAACGGCATCTTATTTGTAGCGGATGAAATACAAACAGGCTTTAGTCGTACAGGAAAATATTTTGCAATTGATCACTATGATGTCGTTCCAGATTTAATTACAGTGTCTAAATCATTAGGTGCTGGTGTACCGATAAGTGGTGTCATTGGACGTAAAGAAATTATGAATGAGTCTGCACCAGGTGAACTTGGTGGAACGTATGCAGGAAGTCCATTAGGATGTGCGGCTGCATTAGCTGTTCTCGATGTAATAGAAAATGAGAAATTAAATGATAGAGCGATAGAATTAGGAAAAGTCGTAATGAACCGATTCGAAGAGATGAAAAATAAATATCATTGCATCGGTGATGTGCGTGGGTTAGGAGCAATGTGTGCATTTGAGGTCGTTCAAGATCGTAAGACGAAAGCACCTGACAAAGCGTTAACAGCTAATCTATGTACAGAAGCAAATAAGCGTGGGTTACTGTTATTATCAGCAGGAACATATGGAAATGTTATCCGTGTGTTAATGCCTTTAGTTATTACAGATGAGCAACTTGAAGAAGGATTAACAATAATTGAAGAATCGTTGCAAGCTTGTTATGAACAAACAAACATCGCTCGCGTTTAAAAACTGAAGTATAAATAGCAAACATTCTAGCTGACTCTATATTAAATGCAGAAAATTCACTTTATAATAAAGGTAGTGAAGTGGATCGATGGATTTGAAGTTAGGGGGGGCTAGGATGGTTGCAGAAAAGGAACGAGTGTTAATGGATTTAAAAGATGTATTTGAATATGCGTTTGACGAAATTTTTGTTACAGATGAGCAAGGGATCGTTGTGCGTGTAAATAGTACATGTGAAAGGCACTACCAACTAGCTGCCGAAGAGTTAGTTGGTAAGCATGTAAAAGAACTACAAAAGGATGGAATCTTTTATCCATCAGCGACATTAGAAGTGATTGAAAAAAAGAGGCCAATTGAACTCGTTCAAACTACAAAATCAGGAGAGTATTTACACGTTCGTACAAGGCCTGTTTTTGATGATGAGGGAAATTTAAGAAGAGTGATTAGTTATTCTCGGGACCTTACTGAACTCTATCAATTACGTCAAAAGGTAGAGGAAATGGATAATCAGCTAAAAACATATAAAAAAGAATTAAGAGAAACATATGAGCATGAAGGACTTATTTTTAAAAGTCTAGCTATGCAAAAAATAGTCGATACAATCAAAAAAGTATCTGTAGTGGATAGTACTGTTCTCGTTTTAGGCGAGACTGGAGTTGGGAAAAGTCGATTAGTACGCCATTTACATGAAGTGAGTCACCGTAAGAATGAAAGTTTCTATGAAATTAATTGTGCGGCATTGCCAACTAATTTAATTGAATCAGAGCTTTTTGGATATTCAGGTGGATCTTTTACAGGTGCGAATCGTGAAGGGAAAAAGGGACTATTAGAATCCGCGCATAAAGGAACTCTTTTTTTAGATGAAATCGGTGAAATGCCGCTTGAAATTCAAGCGAAGCTTTTGCAAGTATTGCAAGAAAAAACATTTCGTCCTATAGGCGGAAGAGAATTAAAAAAAGTGGATGTCCGAATTGTGGCGGCAACAAATAGAGATTTAAGTATGATGGTGAAACAAGGAACATTTCGGAAAGATTTATACTATCGTTTGAATGTCATTCCAATTGCAATTCCCCCGCTTAGGGAAAGAACAGAAGATATTTTGCCGCTTATTTATCATTACTTGCAGCAATTTAATAAAAAGTACGGACGTGATGTGAAACTAGCGCCGAGTACGTTACAAATGTTTGTTGGATATCCGTGGGAAGGAAACAATAGAGAAATAGAGAATGTAATTGAGAGAATTGTTATTACTGTCGATGATGTTGTAACGGTAGAGGATTTGCCACTCTCTATGCAAGAGGCTGCAGTTGAACAATCGGGGCAAAGCCTTTATAAAATGCTGGAAGAGGTAGAGAGAAATATTATTCTTAAAGCGTATAAAACGTATGGATCAAGTTATAAAGTAGCTGAGTTTTTGCAAATTAGTCAATCTGCTGCTACTAGGAAAATTAAGAAGTTCATAGAGGAGGAAGAAAACATTGGATAAAAAGGCGACTTTCGTAAGTATAGATAAAAAGGCGATGTATATAAATGGTGAGTGGATTACACTACAAGAACAAATTGAAGTAAATAATCCTGCGACGAAGGAAATATTTGCAACTGTACCAAAAGGCGGAGTAACAGAGGCAAAGCAAGCTGTTGATGCTGCACATGAAGCTTTTAAAACGTGGTCTAAGTTAACGGCAGCAGATCGTGCCACGAAGTTAAAAAAGTGGTTCATGCTTATTGATAAAAATAAAGAAGAGATCGCAGCGATTATGACGAAGGAACAAGGAAAGCCGTTTGCAGAAGCGCTTGGTGAAGTAAATTATGCAAATAGTTTTGTTGAATGGTATGCAGAAGAGGGGAAACGTGTATATGGTGAAATGATTCCTGCTTCTCATCCGAATAAGCGCATTTTAGTTATGAAGCAACCAGTTGGCGTTATGGCAGCTATTACACCTTGGAACTTCCCGGCAGCGATGATTACGAGAAAGGTAGCCCCAGCGCTTGCAGCAGGCTGTACAGCCGTTGTGAAACCGGCGAGTCAAACGCCATTAACTGCATTGAAATTAGCTGAATTAGCTCATGAAGCAGATATTCCAAAGGGCGTAATCAATATCGTAACAGGTAGTGCAAAAGCAATTGCCGATACGTGGATGGAAGATAGTCGTGTTCGAAAAGTGTCCTTTACAGGGTCAACGGAAATCGGGAAAGAGTTAATGGCTAGTGCTGCGCAAACGATGAAAAAAGTTTCACTTGAGTTAGGTGGTCACGCTCCGTTTATCGTAATGAATGATGCAGATTTAGATAAAGCGGTAGAAGCGGTGATTGGTTCGAAATTCCGTAACGCAGGACAAACGTGTATATGTACAAACCGAGTATTCGTTCAAGAAGAAGTATACGAAGTATTTGTAGAGAAGTTCCAAAAGGCAGTAGGGCAGTTGAAAGTAGGAGACGGTTTCGGTGACGGAACGACTGTCGGACCACTTATTGATGAGAATGCAGTTTCAAAAGTACAAGAACATATTGAAGATGCTATTCAAAAAGGTGGAACAGTTTTATATGGTGGTCAAAAGGTCGCAGAGTTAGAGGGACATTTCATTCAACCGACTGTAATTGGATTGGCAAATGATACGATGCTTTGTATGAATGAAGAAACATTTGGGCCAGTGGCACCAGTTGCGAAATTTAAAACAGTTGATGAAGTAATCGAACGTGCAAATAATACACCATACGGTTTAGCTGCGTATATTTTCACGAAAGACATTAGCCAAGCATTCCAAATTAGTGAAGCGTTAGAGTACGGTATTATCGGTCTAAACGACGGTCTTCCATCAGTTGCACAAGCACCATTTGGTGGATTTAAAGAAAGTGGTATCGGTCGTGAAGGAGGCCATTTCGGCATCGAGGAATATTTAGAAATTAAATATATTTCATTGGGACTATAAGTAGTATACTAGAATCTCTATAAGGTAACAGAGAAGGAGATTTTAGTATGGTATATTGGCTATTATTACTTGTTACAATTATTTTTGAAGTAGCTGGAACAATTGCGATGAAACTATCAAATGGTTTAACAAAGCTCGTTCCGAGTGTACTAATTTTCGTATTCTATGGTATTTGTTTTAGCGTATTTGCTATCGTCGTTAAAAAGATTCATTTAAGCATTGCTTATGCTATTTGGTCTGGCGTTGGAACATTACTTATTACAATCATTAGTGTTTACTTTTTTAAAGAGCATATTAGTTTATTTCAAGCATTTTGTATTCTTTTTATTGTTTTGGGTGTCATTGGGCTTAAGGTTTCATCGGCATCATGAAAGCTATCTTTTGTAGAAGATAGCTTTTTTCTATTTGTGCAGTTAGCAATTAATACGACAAAATATGACAAGAAAGCGTAAAGCATTTTGTTATGATACATATGAAATATTGTCTTATGTGGGGGAAATAGTATGTTAAAAAAGGTGAGTCGAATTTTTTTGATTTCTGGCATAGCTTTTAGTTTAAGTGCTTGCACTGAGACTAAAGATAGTAATGAAAGTAAACAAGAAGATGTTCAAGATAAAGTGTATAAAATAGGGGAGACGGTAGACGTAGATGGTTTGCAAGTAACTATCGATTCAGTTAAATTAGGATATCCAAATTATGATGAGGATAAAAAGAAAGAGGAGATTTTGGGGATTATTTTCAAAGTGGAAAATAATAGTGAAAAGGAAATGCCTTTTGCATTTTATGAATTTGAGATTACCGATAAGAAAGGTACAAGATTTAAAGAATATAATAACCCTGATAGCTTTATTAGTAAAAAGTTAGCACCAGAAGAAAAAATTCAAGATATCATGCTATTTGACGTAGCGAAAGAAAATACGTATATCGCTACGTATAGACCAGAGTTTACGCATGAAAATAGAACAATAAAATTTGAATTGAAACCAAATAAATAAAGAAACACATTGGATTATCCAATGTGTTTCTTTATGGTAATAAATTTAAAACGCCCAGTTACCTTTACGGAAGATAGGCTCATGTCTGCCATCAGCAGTAATACCGTCAATATCAAGCTCAGCTGATCCAATCATGAAGTCGTTGTGTGTAATACTAGCGTTTGCGCCGTTTTCAGCAAGTTCTTCTTTAGACATTGTTTTTCCGCCAACTAAGTTAAATGCGTAAGCATTTCCAATCGCAAGGTGGCAAGATGCATTTTCGTCAAATAGTGTATTGTAGAATAAAACATTTGTGTTTGAAATTGGTGAGTCATGAGGTACTAAAGCTACTTCCCCTAAGAAGTGAGAACCTTCATCTGTTTCTACTAAATGTTTTAAAGCTTCTTCACCAGCTTCAGCTTTATAGTCTACGATACGTCCGTTTTCAAATGTTAACGTGAAATTATCGATAATATTACCTGCAAATACTAACGGTTTTGTACTAGAAACTTGGCCGTTTACACCTGTTTTAAGTGGCATTGTAAATACTTCTTCAGTTGGAATATTAGCCATAAATGGTACGTTCTTTTCATTTAAGCTACCAGCACCAGCCCATACATGTTTTTCTGGAAGTTCGATTGTTAAATCTGTTCCAGGACCTGTATAGTGAAGAGCTTTATAATGCTTTTCGTTTAAGTAATCCACTTTTGTATGTAATGTTTCATCATGTTCTTTCCATGCTTCTACAGGGTTTTCTAAATCAGCACGAGTAGCTTTGAAAATAGCATCCCATAACTTTGCTTCTTGTTCTTCTGGCGCTACGTCAGGGAATACTTTCGCAGCCCATTCTTTCGTAGGAACAGAAATGACACACCAGCTTACTTTATCTGCTTGTACGTAATCACGGTATACTTTCATTGCTTCTCCAGCTACTTTATGAGCTGTTGCGATACGCGATGGTTCTACACCTTTTAATAAATCAGGGTTTTCTGCATAGATAGACATAAATGCAGCGCCTTCTTTTGCTAATTCTTCACGAGCATGTGCTTTCCAAGATGGAAATTCAGCGAAAGCTTCTTCAGGAGCTAGATCGAATTTTAAGCGTGTTAACGTCTCATCATTCCAATCTACATATACGTGTTTTGCACCAGATTTATATGCTTTTTCTGTAACGAGGCGTACAAATTGTACAGCTTCAAGAGGTGCACTAATTGATAAAGTTTGTCCAGGTTGAATATTAACACCAACATTAACTGCAAGAGCAGCATATTTCTCTAACGTTTGTTCAAATGACATATGTATAATCTCCTTTAATTTGAAAGATTTCTTACTATATATAATACAAGAAAATTCTAAAAATATATATAAATATAAAGTAAAAAGAGAGCTCAAAATGTGTTGAGCCCTTATATTTACTTAATTGAAGAAGCAAACTGCTCTACAGTCGTTGTATGGTGTATACGAACGCGCTTCATCTTTAACAATTCATCAGGTTCACCCTTCGTAATGAATTGCCCAGGCTTTGTCGTCGTCGCAAATTGATAATACTTCTTCGTTTCTGCAACAACCTTATCATCTACATGACCGAATGGATAAGCAATCGCGATAACAGGCTTACCTGTTATTTTTTCTAGCTTTTCTTTTGAACCTTTTAACTCTTCCTCATAGTTTGTAATTTTCGGTAAGTCTGCATGTGTTGCAGTATGAGATTGCACCGAGAAAATGCCGGAATCAACCATTTCTTTTATTTCAGAAGTAGACAATGCTCCTTCTACATCAACGTTATCAACAATCATATATTCTGTTGCTGCCGGTTTAAAAGTATCATCTTTTAGCTTTTGTAAAATGCGAAATGCATTCATATTATTTTTCATACCGTCATCAAATGTAACGAAAATCGGTTTATTTACTTTATTTATATCGCCCCAGCGTTCAAACGTTAAAAGCGTATAACCATTGTCCTTTAAATGTTTCATTTGTGCTTCAAAGTTAGCTGGTGATACGAATAAGTCTTTAATGCCTTGACCATGATAATCATCAATTGCGTGATACATAAGAACAGGAACCTTTTGTTCGAAAGTAATAGTAGATTTCGTAAGCGGGATTGTTTTCCCATCTTCTTTCATTCCTGTTGCTTCAATTTGGAACTCACCGCGTTTTCCTTCAAATTCCTTTATATCAAAAGGAAGTGTGAATTGTTTCTCTTTTTCTTTAGAAGAAAAAGATTTAGCACTTTCCTTGCCATCAGCTGTGCGCCAAATTTTATATTGTACTTCATTTAAAGAATCTTTTATGTCTGTAATATGAATACTTGTGTTTGTAGATTCGTGTGTAACTGAATTATATGAGATTTTACCTTGTTCTTGCACAGTCTCTCCTTGTTTCTTAATCCCTTGAGCCGTTTTCTCTTTTTTAGGTTCTGGACTTACATTGTTAGTATTACAGCCTGCTAGAATGGCAGACGTACATAAAGCAATTGCTGCGTATTTTCTCATAAAAATCACCTTCTATTGTGTAGTATGTTGCATATTGATATTAAAATCCCCACCGCTATAAGAGTGGTGGGGATATACCCTTGTTCATCATATCATTTGAAGAAAATGAGGGGAATATGATTTTTAGGAGGCTATTAATGTAATAGTTTAGTGACTTTGAATAGATGTATTTTTTTGTTTCTTATTAGAATTAATAATAATATAACCGACTACAAAGATAAGAGGAATAATGAAGACATAGATAGGCATTCCCCATACATAATAGCTTTTCAGTGTTAAGACTAGTAAATGTAAGAAATCAAAAATTGCGTGAGCTTTCATAATATCCTCCAATGGTTTTTTGAAAATTATAACATTTTAAACTTGTTATTTGTATAATTTGGAAAGTTATTTAAGCTAATTTTAAAGTAAGAAGAATACATATTAATATGCAATTTTGCATAAGGATATGTATTTTATTAAAATATATAGATTTTATACTATAATGAAAACCGCTATAAAACTAAGTAAGAATAATATATGGAGTGGAGAATAGAAATGAAATATAAAAAAATAATATATATCTTTTTCATATCACTATTTATAGTTGGTTGCCAAAGTGAAGTGAGTAAAGTGAATAGTGTGGAAGAGTATATTCCACCGCATCTTATGAATGCGGAAGTGACGGCGGATATTATGACACTTGAGATGGAACCAGATACTCTTAAAAAGGTAGGGAGTATTGGTCAAAGAATGAGAGAGCATCTAGCAAGTAATATGGAATGGTATTTAAAATATGTAGAAGAACATGCAGAGAAAAAAAGTTTTCCATATCATCCTAATTTCGGTGTTACAAAAGAAGAGTATGAGTTTGTACTAAATGCAATTGATCAAAGTAAATTGGTTAATACAAAAGATGGAAAGCTGAAATTTAAGAAAAAAAATGATCATGAAGTAGAGATTTTTTCAAGTGAAAGTATAAAGCTCCTTAAATATGTAGTTATTGATACGAAGAAGAATACAGTAAAAACATCTCTAGGCGAATGTGAATATTTTGGAGAAATACTAGCGTCACCAGAACAGAAGTTAACTGGTCCTTGGCACGGAAAACAATGGATGTTAAAAAAAGATGACTTAATATATATATTTTCTTTAGGGAAAATTGAAGCAGAAAATAAATCAATTATTGATATTTCCGTGAAAGGTAAATATAAGGGGGAAATTATTAATAAGGAAGAGGCATTAGAGTTTTCTTCAGTTTCTTAAATGATGATAATAAAAAAATCACCTTGCTGTCTAAGCAAAGGTGATTTTTTATTAAATAAACAATCCAGCGATTGTCGCAGATAAAATAGAAGCAAGTGTTGATGCAAATAGCATTTTCCAACCAAATTTAGAAACAACGCTTCCTTGTTTTTCAGAAAGGGCACGGATTGTACCAACGATTGCACCAATTTGGCTAATACTTGCGAAGCTAATTAAGAATACTGTAACGATTCCAACTGTACGTGGAGCTAATGTTGTAGCTGTGTCTTTTAAATCAAGGATTGCTACAAACTCATTTAAAACAATCTTCGTACCCATAATACCACCAGCTGGGATAATATCTTGAGTTGGAATACCCATTAAGAATGCGAATGGAGAAAGTACGTAACCGAAGATTTGTTGTAAAGTAACAGCATGTCCCATTGCGCCTGAAGCTGCACTAATTACGTAGTTTACAACTTCCATCACACCGATAAAGGCGATCATTAATGCGGCAACGATACCAGCTACTTTTAAACCATCAAGCGCACCGTTAATCATTGCACCGATAAAGCTGTCCCCGAATAGCGTTCTATCAAATTTTTGAATCACTTCATCTTCTTTCTTCGTATCAACTGGTGTTAATAACGAACAAACGATTAAGCTTGAGAATAAATTTAGCGGAAGAGCTGCTAGTACGTATTTTGCATCTAACATCATTACGTATGATGCTGTAACAGAAGCAGAAACGGAGCTCATCGCAGAACAACAAATGATAAACATACGGTTTTTATTGAAATGCTGTAAATCGTTTTTAATAACGATTAACGCTTCACTTGAACCGAAGAATACAGAGTTTACTGCATGGAATGACTCAACGCGTGGTAAACCAGTAATTTTTGAAATTGCACCGCCGACAACGCGAACGATGAATGGTAAAACACCTAAATAACTAAAGATTGAAAGTAGTGCTGAGAAAAATACGATAATTAATAATACGTTTAAGAAAAAGACAAAATCTCTTTGAATTCCATTAAAGAGAAAATCGACACCTGTCGTACCAAGTTTAATTAGTTTGTTGAAAACCTTACTAATGAAAATAATGATTTGTTGACCAATCTTTGTAGCAAACATAAACCAACCGATTAAAATTTGGAAACCAATCATAATTGCAATTGCACGGAAGTTGATTTTACTTTTGTTGTTTGACAAAGCAAAACATAAACCTAACACGGCAAGAATACCGATAATGCTCATTACATATTGCATGTAGTTGCCCCTTTCAGAAGTTCGTATAAAGTTTGTACATAAAACGCTCGTTATATTACTAAAAATAAAGGAATGAGGTTTTATGTCATACGTAAGATGTCTGACCTTTTAGAAAAATAAAAATAAAAAAAGACCCATATGGATTCACTTTCATCTATGAGAGAAAGCTAATCAATATGAGTCCTTTTTTGCGCATAGGCTAATATTCATTAGTTTTCCCCATAGTCCAGCAATTTAAGGTTGCCGGGTAGAAACTCTCGATCCATATTATCAAGTATATATGAGGTAACATCGTCCGTATTAAATTAGTAGTAGCGTAACATTAACAGAGAACTATCGTCAATAGCTTTTTTTCTTCCAATAGAAAAAGACCATATAAGTATGATAAAATGTAACGCAGTGTTATGAAAAAGAGAGGTCGGAAAATGAGTACTAAAATGACGCCACCAGTTGAGAAAAACGAGTTTATAGATGTAGTATTTGAAGATTTAACACATGATGGTGCCGGTGTTGCGAAAGTAAAGGGCTATCCTATTTTCGTTAAAAACGGATTACCAGGTGAAGAAGCGCAAATTAAAATTATTAAAGTGAAGAAAAACTTCGCATTTGGTCGTTTAATGAAGCTTCATACAGAAAGTCCATATCGTAAAGATGCTGAATGTCCAGTATATAATCAGTGCGGCGGTTGTCAGCTTCAGCACTTAACTTATGAAGGACAATTACAAGCGAAAGAAAAACAAGTACGTGACGTTATGCAACGTATCGGAGGACTAGGTGATGTTCCTGTTCATCCTGTACTTGGCATGGAAAATCCGTGGGTATATCGCAATAAAGCACAAGTACCAATCGGAGAACGTGAAGGCGGACTTGTAGCTGGTTTCTATCGCCAAGGAACGCATGACATCATTAATATGGAATCATGCTTAATTCAGGCAGAAGAAAACGATACATTAATTCAAGAAGTAAAACGTATTTGTGAAAAGCACGGTATCACTGCGTACAACGAAGAGCGTAACAAAGGAACACTTCGTCACGTAATGGCTCGTTACGGACAAGTAACAGGGGAAATTATGCTTGTTTTCATTACACGTACAGCAGAATTGCCGAACAAAAACGCAATCATTGAAGAAATTGCAGCGAAATTCCCAGAAGTAAAATCCATTGTTCAAAACGTAAATACGAAGCGTACGAATGTAATCTTCGGAGATAAAACGACAGTACTGTACGGATCAGAATATATTTATGACTTTATCGGTGACATTAAATTTGCGATTTCAGCACGTTCATTCTATCAAGTAAACCCAGAACAAACGAAAGTGCTATACGATAAAACGTTAGAGTACGCAAAATTAAACGGTAACGAAACAGTAATTGATGCCTATTGCGGAATCGGATCAATCTCGTTATTCCTAGCGCAAAAAGCGAAAAAAGTGTACGGCGTTGAAATCGTCCCAGAAGCAATTGAAGACGCAAACCGAAATGCAGCACTAAACAACATGACAAACGCTGAATTTGGCGTAGGAGAGGCAGAAGTAGTCATTCCAAAATGGTACAAAGAAGGCGTAATTGCTGACACAATGGTCGTAGACCCACCGCGTAAAGGCTGTGACGAAGCATTACTAAACACAATCATCGACATGAGGCCAAACCGTGTCGTATACGTATCATGTAACCCAGCAACATTAGCACGTGATTTAAAAGTACTAGAAGAAGGCGGATATAAAACACAGGAAGTACAACCTGTTGATATGTTCCCGCATACGACTCATGTGGAGTGTGTGGCTTGGCTTAAGTTAGTATAATAGGAAAGCAGTTGATATAGAAAAAATCTATACCACCTGCTTTTTGGTTTACAAAAATACCATTCATAAGCGATTTTAGTTAAAATAAATATTGCTGATTTTCACAAATTATAAATTTAGATTTTGAAATTGTATTCATAGTGAGAGGATTTGAATTTGAAATGATAGATAATTTTTGGCGTGAATTACCACGACCATTTTTCGTACTTGCACCAATGGAAGATGTGACAGACGTTGTTTTCCGTCACGTAGTAAGTGAAGCAGGTCGTCCGGACGTATTCTTCACAGAGTTTACAAACTCGGATAGCTATTGCCATCCAGAAGGTATGAAAAGTGTACGTGGCCGTTTAATTTTTACAGAAGACGAACAACCGATGGTAGCACATATTTGGGGAGACAATCCCGAATACTTCCGTCAAATGAGTATCGGTATGGCAGAACTAGGATTTAAAGGCATCGATATTAATATGGGTTGCCCAGTACCGAATGTAGCATCAAGAGGGAAAGGTAGTGGCCTTATTCTACGTCCAGACGTTGCAGCAGAACTTATTCAAGCAGCAAAAGCGGGCGGACTACCTGTCAGCGTAAAAACAAGACTTGGCTTTAAAGAGTTAAGCGAGTGGGAAGATTGGTTAACGCACATCTTCAAACAAGATATTGCGAACCTTTCTATTCATTTACGCACAAGAGAAGAAATGAGCCAAGTAGATGCGCATTGGGAACTAATTCCGGAAATAAAAAAATTACGTGACCGCATTGCACCAAATACGTTAATAACAATCAATGGAGACATCCTTGATCGTAAAATGGGGCTGGAACTTGCTGAAAAATACGGCATTGATGGCGTAATGATCGGACGAGGCATCTTCAAAAATCCATTTGCGTTTGAAAAAGAGCCAAGGGAACATAGCAGTAAAGAACATCTAGATCTTTTAAGACTACAACTTGATTTACAAGATCAATATGCAGAAGTACTGCCACGCTCAATCACAGGACTTCATCGCTTCTTTAAAATTTATGTAAAAGGCTTCCCAGGAGCTGCTGAATTGAGAAATCAATTGATGAGTACGAAGTCGACGGATGAGGTGCGTGCTTTGTTGGATAAGTTTGAGGATAGTGTTGGTGAGGCTCAGGATAGTGAGACGGTTTAACTTTTAAGCACTTAAATCATTTCATATGTAGTGCATGACATGAGTGAGTTGAAAATAAGTGCAGAGCTGGAAAAGAACAGTGTATTTGAGAAATCAAAACACTGTTTTTTTCTTTTAGTTAATGTTAAGAGAGAAATCTTTTTATAGGCATATAAAAAACATGTAAGAGCTCTGTAGATACAATGATAGAGAAAAGTTCGGGTAAGACTATAAAACATATCTTTAAAATGTTAAAGTATTAATTTAGCGGACAATAACTAAAAGGTTAGATTAAACATGATAATTTAAAGCAGGTTATAGCATAAACTTTAACCGCTGAATAAATAATCAACATTTCAGGAGGGAAACCCAATGGCAATGAGCAACAACGATATATTAAAAAGAGTACGATACGCTTTAGATATAAGAGATATAGATATGGTGGAAATCTTTAAACTTGGCGGGATGGAAGTAACGAAAGAAGACGTAGTTGATATGCTTACAAAAATAAAGAGAGCTCCTCAGCATGAAGCTGAAAATGATGAGGTAGCTGAAGATGAGTACGTAAAAACATGCGATATGATGATGTTAGAGGCATTTTTAAATGGATTTATTACTTTAAAAAGAGGAAAGCAAGATCCGAAACCAGGGCAGCCTGCACCTGTACAGAGCAAGGAGAGTGCCAATAACCTTCTTCTAAAAAAAATGAAAATCGCACTATCTTTAACGAGTGAGGATGTACTTGATATATTAGATAGCGTAGGCGTTACGGTAACAAAAGGAGAGTTAGGCGCTCTATTAAGAAAAAAAGGCCATAAAAATTACAAAGAGTGCGGCGATAGATACGCAAGGAATTTCATTAAGGGATTAGGTGTAAAGTATAGAGGTTAAAAATAAGTATTGGATCATTTTTAGTTTAATACAGTGAAAAAAATTATATAAATTCTAAAAAAGTATTCATTTTAGATAAAATACAAATGAAAAAACTAAAATATGTGGAAAGCATTTAATTTCTCCGCATATTTTAGTTTTTGAAAGGTGATTTTTGACAACTCTATTCATAATCAGTATTGATATAAATAGGGTTGCTGCTGAATAAAGAATATTAATTAACTATTTTATGGTATTCTTATATTTCTCCAAAAATTTCTTGAATGTTTCTTTTATATCCATCTTGAGTAATTGCGCGTCTTATAACTTGTTTTTCTTCTTCTGAAAATTCATTTGCGTACAAGCTAGAGAAAAATATAATATTTAAAGTGTTAACAATGCTACTAAATGTCAATATATGATTTTCTATTTTTTTTAATGTATCGCTATGAGGAAGGATTTCTTCTACAAAGCTATTCAAATCAAAATATTTATCATTAGAACCGTGAACAAACTTCGAAAGTTCTTGATATTCACTTTTCCATAGTCCCATAATTTGAGAGGTAAAGTTATTAATTAAATTTATTTGCGTGGTATCATAGTAATAACTATAGGGATATTGCTTAATGTAGTCTCCCATTTCTTTTACAGATAAGTTTTTATATTCAGGGTCCGTTTTCTTTTTTGCGAATTCAATTGGATGGTCCTTGAAATAAATAAAACTAATGATGTTTTCTAACGACCTTCTAATCATTGAGTATGAAGGGCTCTTAAAACCTAAAACACCTAAAATTAAAACTTGATTAATATTGGATATCGTTTCTTTCAAATACTGTGATGGACCATCGGAGATTGAATTACTTCTATCTAATACTCTATTCCATAGCTTGAAGGATACAATACTCTTCAGTATAGAGGAAGAAAAGTTATTATAATAAGTTAGATTTTCAGTATTAAGGTTATATGTTTTTTCCAAATGCTTATTAAGTTGTTCCCGTTGCTGAATAATGTGATCATCTGCTAACATGATTTATCGCTCCTTATGAAACTTGAAAAACTCTAACCAAACATCAACAAAATTACTTTCTTTGTTATCAATAGAGTTGTCGTTAGAATAAGTGTTTTTGATAGTTAACTTATCATTTGATAGAGAGCTATTATAATCAAACTTATTAATTGTATTATTTTTCATGAATTTTCTCCACAATTTTAAGAATAAATCTAATTCGTTGTTTTCTTTTTGGGCTATTTCGCTGACAATAATGCCTATTAGTTCATTTCGACTTCTTTTTCTTTTGCTTAGTCCTTGAATGTTTAATGAAAATTCAGCGAGTTTAATAATATCGTTATTTGATGGAAACTTTGTTTTATCAATTAAAACTAATGGTAGCAAACCTATTAGTTCTTCTCTTTCGTTTTTCTTCTCTTTTTTGTCAGGGGAAATTTGCATTTCATTTTTTTCTATTACGGAACCAGCTAATAATTGGAATAATTCATCTCTGACATCATCTAGTATTTTGTTGTCAACTTTAATGAAATGATGACCTTGGTCGGAGGATGAAGAGTTAATTGAATCCAGTATGTCTAAGGCCATATAAATAACACTTTTTGTCTCTTCTCTCATTTTAAACCCTCGCCTTTCTCATGAATTCTTGCGTAATAGCTATCATTTGTTTGGTAGTCTCTTCGTCTCCTAAGTCAATTATATATGTTTTTCCATTTTTTTTGTTTTCAGGTGAAAGGGCTTTTTCTATCAATGTTCGTGCTTTTAATTCAGAACTAAACAGTTTTCGTTTCCACTTAACATCTTTCTTTATTAACGCCTTTACATCTTCATAAATATTCCAATTAGATTTAACCATTGTAAGGGTAATACCTAAAAATTCAAGATCTTGTTCAAAATCATCCTTTAAACTACGAATGTAATTTTCTAATAATGGTAAGCCGAAAAACGATAAATAATCTGTTTTCATGGGCACGATATATCCATCGGAACTTAATAGGGATAACTTAGTATACCCTGAGATTGTTGGAGGACAGTCTAGGATAATAACATCATATATTTCATTGAGCTTTCTCTCCCTAATAAATTGTTTTAATCTTAACGGCCTTTCATTTAGATTTAAACTCATTAGTTGTAAATGAGAAGGGATAATATCAAAATTCTCATAAATTGGATAAATAAACTCAGGTTCTTCTTCTTTCCCACCCTTAATGACCCCTGGTAAATCTAATTGTGGAGATAAGATTCCAAATATTGAATTTGTGGGTTTAGTAAGAATAGATCTAACTTGTTCGTCATTTAATGTGTATTGAGTTGCATTCATTTGTGGATCCATATCAATTAATAAGACCTTTAATTTGTACATTTTGGCCATGGTGTATCCTACATTAACGGCAAGTGTAGTTTTACCTACGCCTCCTTTCATGTTAATAAATGTTATTATTTTTCCCATATTATTGTTCCTCCTCTATATATATACAATTTTTATTTTATCATTTATTGCTCCGAAAGAGACAAGGAGTTTGTACTGTACCTTTGTATGGAAGAACAGATAAGGAAAAACTCAATATAAGTTGGAATAAATGGTATAGAGTATCGATTTGTAGTATTAATTATAGTCTAGGCATGAGTCCATGTAATTTTTAATAAATATTTAGTGAAAATAAGACATGCGCATAAAAGGGAATTGGGATTTTTCTTATTGCAACTAATCATAGGGGGAAACGAATAAGATGTTATTGTTTAAATTATATGAAACATCTAATGTTTTGTAGAAGCCTCCTGTTATAATAAGTTTTGACGATTAATTGGTAGAGGAGTAGGTGACTTGGTAAGTATTAAAGAGAAAATAAAATGTAATTTAATAGAGTTTATAACAAAAAACTTTAGTATTAATGAGAATGCGTTAAATGTTTTGATTGATACTGAATCCATTATGAGCGGAATATAGATGTATTTAAATACGACGGAGGATATGTATATTAAGGATACTAAAATAGATGAAATTATTAATTTAGTTATTGAAAAAATATAATCATAAAGGAAATCCAATTTAACATGGGGAGCAAGGTAGAATTTAGGGGGTATAAATTTTTTTATAATGCTTTTTTATTTATATAATGAGTGTATTAGTGTAAAAAAAGAATATATTTTATATTGACCGGAATGTATTGTGAAGAAGGAGAAAAAATGGGGAAAAATAGAAATAAGACTAATAAAATAAATAATAATCAAAAAAAGAATAAGACTGATTATTTAACTATAATTGTAACAGCTTTGATTACAGGGGGGATTTCCTTTGCAGGAAATTATATGATTTTAAATAGGCAATTGGAACAAGAAACTGTGAAAAGGGATTATGAAGTGAAAAAATCCATTTACACCTCTTTTTTAGATAAAATAAACCAAAAAGATGATTTATTAATTCAAGAACTTTTGGTTATTGGGTCTTTATCAAGACAAATCGATACAGATAGTAGTATAAGGGTTTTAGAGGATAAAATATTCGAATTTCACTCTAAGTATCAGTGGATGGAGATATACTCAAAATTGAATTTGTATTTAAATAATCTCAATTTAGTCTCAAATCCTAAAATAAAAATGTATGTAAAGGATATTATAAATGTAATATCTTATAGAAAAGATTTGATTGATTATGAAAAATATCCGAGCGACTTTAGGAAGAAAGGACTAGATTGGATTGCATCTGAAGGGGGAGAAATGGTGGAGAATTATGGATCAAATGGAAAACTGTCTAATGATGTATGGTACTCAATGATGATGGCATCAGAAATATTAGATATATTAATAGAAGAGATGAGTGAAGACTTAAATAAATGATAAAAATTTAGTTTTAACAATTTAGGTCGCAAAGAGAAGAATAGAATTTGTATAAAAATGAGAACTTAATTAGCAGTTCTCGTTTTTTATTAGGTGATAAAGGGTGTAAGGTATAGAGGGTGATAAGCTTGCTAAAGCAGTAAATGATATAATAGGTAGAGTAGGACGTTTGTATCCTACTCTTTTTTATTTGTAAAAATACTATGCTAGGTGATGAAATGATACATACATATTTAGGTGAGACAATTAATTTTCATATAACTTATAAGAAGAAAAAGTCCGTGCGTCTTTTTGTAGATTCATACGGAAATGTGGAAGTACAGGCTCCGAAAGGGACACCTGTTGAATACTTAGTCCAGTTGCTAGAGGAAAAGTGGGATTGGATTCAGACAACTCGTAAGGAAATGGCGGAGCGAGCGCGTGGACCACAGGAAAAGGATTACGATCAAGGAGAAGGCTTTTTGTATTTAGGGAATACGTATCCGATACAGATTTCCCAAGATGTAAGCATTGAGCAAGACAATGCGATTTTTGAAGGGGATAAGTTACATATTTATGTAAAAGAGCTAAAGGATGAGAAAATACAGCAAGCTTTAAAACGATTTTATTATAAGCAGTGTAAAGCTTTAGTAGAGAAAAGCATTAAAGCGCATCAAAGTAATTTCAAAACAAAACCACGTTCTATTCGTATTAAAGATAGTAGTCGTACTTGGGGTACTTGCGATTCGAATTTACAACTAACATTCAATTGGAAGCTAGCAATGGCACCACAGCGAGTAATTGACTATGTAGTTGTTCATGAAATGTGTCATATGGTTCATTTAAATCATGATCGATCGTTTTGGCGTCTTGTCGGGAAAATCATGCCCGATTATAAGGAAATGGAGAACTGGTTAGCTTTATCTAGTTGGAAGATGACGGTTTAATGTTGCGCTTTGTATAGGTTGCAATTATTGTCAATCTTTGTCGGTAAGTCGATATATTTCGAAAATCGCTGATATATTTGAAGTTGCGCCGATATATTTCGAAAATCGCTGATATATTTGGAGTTGCGCCGATATATTTCGAAAACCGCTGATATATTTGGAGTTGCAATCGATATGTTCAATGAAGAGAAAGTAAAAGGAGAGGTCACAGCAGACATCTCCTTTTTTCGAGTATATAGATTATCGTCCAAACTTCACAACAAAATCCCCATCCACTTTCGCCATCTCATACCCACGATACCCCTCCAAAAGCAAAGCCTGCTGTCCACTAGCATCACTCATTAGAATACTTTGAACATCCGTCAAATCGCTTTCTTTATCTCCGCGCAATTTCTTCACAAAAACATACCGCAGACTACCACCATACTTTTCCTTCAGCGCAGCAATCTCCATTCCTTGCGCAAATTTATCCTTCAAGCTCGGAATGTTAAAAGGAGCAACGGTGCAGCATACGTAATCATATTTGCTGTCTTCTTTTTGCAATTCTTCCATAATGACTTTCGCTAATATTTTTTGCATCCCATTTCCTCGGCAGTTCGGATGAACGTTTGAGATTTCTTGATAGATGACGCGGTGCAGTTCACTTTCTGATAGACCAATATCAAGCCCTAAATGTTCATCGTCGATAGGAGGGACGAGTAGAGCGCGAAATGCGATGAGTTTGTTTTCGATAAAAGCACCGATCATCATGCCGTTTCCTTCTAGAATGTATTGAAATTCTTCTTGTGAGAGTGGTTGTAAACGACTTTTATCTTCTAGTGCTTCAATTACGATGTTTTGTAGTGATAAAATTTGTTCGATGTGCTCTAGTGATAGTAATGTAACGTGAAATGATTCGTTATTTTGTTTTAATGTTCCTTTGTATAGAACTGTCATATGATAGTCCTCCTTTAGCGTACAACGTCTTGAAAGACGGTTAGTTCTTGTAGTGTATCTTCGTTTATTTCAATGCCGAGTCCGGGCTTTTCGTTTAGGCGAATGAATGGTACATCGTAATGTAAGTTTCCAATGTCTTTCGTGAATTTTAATGGTCCTGTTAGCTCTACGCTCGTAATGATTTTCTTTGAGAAAGCGACATGGAATCCTGCGGAAGAGGCAACAGATGATTCGACCATTGATCCCACTTGGCATTCAATGCCGGCCATTTCAGCTTGATGAGCGAGCTTTACAGCTGGATGTATGCCACCGCATTTCATTAGTTTTATATTTACTTTATCAGCAGCTTCTAATTTAATAATTTGGCGCATTTCACGAGAACTTTTTAGTCCTTCATCAATCATAAGCGGGAGGTCCGTCTTAGAACGGATATGAGCCATGGCATCAATATCGTCCGCGATAACAGGTTGTTCAATCCAGTCAATGTTTAAATGTCCTAATGAACGCAGTGCTGTTAATGTGTTTGCGCTATTTTTCCAGCCTTGGTTTACATCAACGCGAATAGCGATGTCATTTCCTACACGTTCTCGTACAGCTTCAATACGTTTCACATCTTCTTTTACATTCGTACCAACTTTCATTTTGAAAGATTGGTAACCTTTTTGAATCATAGAAGCAGCTTCTTCAGCCATATCTTCAGGATCGGCAATACTTAAAACGTGAGTGATAGGGAATTCTTCATGGTAGCGCCCGCCAATTAATTGATATACAGGTTGATTTAGTTTTTTGCCCATTATATCAAAACAAGCAATATCAATTGCGGCTTTCGCTGTTGGAACACCGTAAATTGTATTGTCCATCATGTCGTGTATTTTTTCGATATTCATTGGATTTTTCCCGATTAGAGCAGGGGTTAGCGTATGTTTTAAAGTATGGAAAGTACTTTCCCATGATTCACCTGTGACGTGATCATCAGCAACGCCTTCACCGTAACCGATAATACCTTCATCTGTTTCCATTTTGACGATAATAGAGGGCATATCAGAATAAGAGCCATAACTAATAACAAACGGATTGCGAAGCGGTAAACGAATTGCGTAAAGATGAATAGCTGTAATTTTCATTGAATAGAAACCCCTTCCTGTTTACAATAGTTTTGTACATTTGATATAGTTGACGTTAAATAGTCGTTAATTAATGATAAGGAGTTAGAGAAAATGATGATAAAAATTGCAGTTGTCGGTTCAAAGGAGTTTATGGAGAACCTTTTTCCTATTGCTCAAAAATTAGAAGGAATAGAAATTGATCCATATATTTACCTTCATCCGGCGGAATCTTCTGAATTATTAAAGTGTCTAAAGCCTTGTGATGTCATCTTTTTCTCAGGTGCTTTACCTTATTATATGGCAAAAGAAATAAGAGAACAATTACGAATTCCAAGTACATACTTACAGCAAGACGAGACAACTGTCGCATCTTCAATTCTTTCTATCATGTATCATCAAAGTATTCAACCACATAACATTTCCATCGATTTAGTAGACCGCTCGTTTATTACAAATGTGTTCCATGATATTGGTATAAAAGAAAGCCCGCAAGTGTTGGATTATGAAAATATGCTGTGGAGTAAAGATGAAATAAATAGAGTTATCGATTTTCATGTAGCTAAATATCAATCTGGAGAGGCTCATTTAGCTTTAACTAGTATTCACGCTGTTTACGATGAGCTTCAAAAAATAGGTGTTCCTTCAGAGCGTATGATTGATCCAACACAGTCCATTATACATGGGCTAAAAGATGCAAAAATAAAAGCTGAGTTAGCAAAAAGCTATTCAGCTACTGTTGGTGCTTGTATTATTTCTTCCTTAGAATTACGAGCGAGTTTGCTTGAAAAACTAGATGTCATTTCAAAAGAACTACGTGGTTCATTTAAACAAGTGGATGAAATGACATGCATTTTGTATACAACTCGTGGTGATATCGAATCAATTATTAAAACAAATGCGATAGATAACTTGTTTGCGAGCGTAGAAGGAACGATAGCTATTGGATTTGGTTATGGGAAAACCGTGAAAGAGGCGGAGCAAAATGCAAAAATTGCTCAAAGTTTTGCAAAGAATAATCCAATAGATCGTTGTTTTTATATACTAACAAGTGATAAAGATTTGTTTGGTCCGTTCCCGAAAAAACAGAGAGTACAAAGTTTGAAAAATGATAATCCGGAACTAATGAAAATAGCGAAGGAAACGAAGCTTAGTCCGGCCAACTTGTCAAAAATCATTCAATTTAGTCAATCGCATCCGTCATTGAAGTTTACAGCAGCTGATCTTTCTGAGTACTTACAAGTGACTCGAAGATCGACAGAAAGGTTGTTAAAGAAATTAGTTGATTACGGGTATGCTCATATTTGCGGCGAGGAAATGCCCTATCAACAAGGGCGACCTCGCGCACTATATGAACTGAATTTACCGCTATTTTTAAGCTTCTAGTTGAGCTTTTTGTTTCTTTAGTAGTTCTGCTTTTTCAATGTCTGATAGTTTTACAATTGTGAAGCCTGTTATACCATAAATGATTGAGATAATAGGTACGATGAAATTCAAAATAGCATAAGGGGCATATTCAAATGCACCTACGCCAAGTGTAGCGAGAATAAATACACCGCACGTATTCCAAGGAACGAAGACAGAAGTTAATGTTCCGCCATCTTCTAATGCTCTGGATAAGTTTTTTGAATGTAGTCCTTTTTCTGTGTATGCATTTGCGTACATTCTTGAAGGGACAACAATTGAAATATATTGTTCAGAGCAAGTAAGGTTTGTTGCAAAACAAGATGCGATAGTAGAAGCGATAAGCCCTTTTGCTGATTTCGCTAACTTTAAAATTTGATTTACAATTGAGCGAAGAATACCTGTATGTTCTAATACTCCTCCGAAAGTCATAGCGACAATTGTCATAGAGACTGTATTCATCATCGAATCTAAGCCACCGCGGTTAAATAGTTCGTCTACTAGCTTGTTTCCAGTGTCTATAACAAATCCAGCTTGGAGTGCACCGACAGATGCTGAGACAGAACCACCTTGAATAAAGACTTGTGATAAAAATCCTAAAATAATACCGACGAGAATCGCTGGTATAGCAGGAACTTTTTTTGCGACCAATACCATAACGACTACGGGTATAATGAGTAGGAAAGGTGAGATAACAAAGTTTTGTTGCAATACTTGTAACGTTTGATCGATGCTCTTCGCATCAATATTGTTAGCGCCGAAGCTTCTTCCTAAGACCGCGTAGACGATAAGAGTAATAATTAAACCTGGAACTGTAGTAAATAACATATGACGAATGTGTGCGAATAAATCTGTATTTGTTAATCCTGCGGCTAAGTTAGTTGTGTCTGAAAGCGGTGACATTTTATCGCCAAAATAAGAGCCTGAAATAATGGCACCAGCAACCATTGGAGCTGGGATTCCCATACTTAGGCCAATTCCCATTCCAGCAACACCAATTGTCCCCATTGTAGACCAAGAGCTACCAATTGCTAATGCAACGATAGAACAAATGACGGTAATGGAAACTAAAAATAGTGATGGAGTTAAAAGTTTTAAACCGTAATAAATCATCGTTGCGACGATTCCACCGCCAATCCAAGCACCAATTGTTAAGCCAACAAGAATAATAATGACGATAGCGGGTAATGCAAGACGAATCCCTTTATACATTGCTTCTTCAAGATCATTCCATTTGTAACCGTAACGCCAAGCGACAATAGAAGCAACGGTTGTACCAATAATAAGTGGAACGTGAGGGGTTTGTTTTAATACAACAATTGTAACCATCATAACTGCAACGGTAATGATAATAGGGATAATCGCTATTCCAAAAGGTATTTCTTTTTTCATAAAGTTCCTCCTTGTTACGTATGTTTGTTTGTATTTTTAGAATTGTCGTAAAATAGACGTTTATTAGGTTATGATAACTAAAAGTTTATGTAAGCGTCAACATAAAAAACAGAAAATAAGGAATGTTCTAGTTGTTTGTTTAGTTTGTAATATAAGTGCAGAGTAAGCTTTTTAAGTATTTAAAAATAAATAATTGACTTTTTTCTTAAAATTCAATATGTTCATAAAAACATCTGTTTTTCATAAGTATAATTAACCCGAATCGTTTGTAATGTGGGAAGGAGACTGGAACGTTGAAAACATTAGAACTACAAGAGCGCTTAACGGAGATTTTTCAGCATTTACACGAAAACCCTGAAGTAAGTTGGAAAGAATATGAAACGACAGCGTATATTACTGACTTTTTAAAAGAAGAAGGAATTTCATATAGAACATTTGATGATTGTCCAGGTGTAATTGCTGAGATTGGAGGCGGGAATCCAGTTATTGCGATTCGTGCTGATATGGATGCACTTTGGCAAGAAGTAAATGGAGAATTTAAAGCGAACCATTCATGTGGCCATGATGCTCATATGACCATTGTAATGGGACTTATTTTACAATTGAAAAATATGAGATGGAAAAGTGGTACGGTTAGATTTATTTTTCAGCCAGCAGAAGAGAAGGGGAATGGTGCTTTGAAGATGGTGGAGAAAGGTGCGGTAGATGATGCTGATTTCTTATTTGGCGTCCATCTAAGACCAATTGAAGAACTATCTTTGAAACAAGCAGCCCCATCTATTCGTCATGGAGCAGCAGGATTTTTAGAGGGTATGATTCATGGGGAGGATGCACACGGGGCAAGACCACATCAAGGTGTGAATGCAATTGATGTCATTTCCATGATTAATATCGGTTTGAAAAATATTTGGCTGCCACCGCAAAGTTCTTATTCAGTAAAAATGACGAGATGCCAAGCTGGTGGTGATAATTTAAATATTATTCCGGGAAATGGTCATTTCAGTTTAGATGTAAGAGCAGAGAGTAATATACTATTAGAAGAATTAAAGAAAAAGATTGAGCATGTAATAGAATCAGCTGCATCGATGGGATCAAAAACTTCATACGAATGGATGGATCTTGCACCAGGAGCAGAGGTTTCCGAAGAAGCAGAGCGCTTTATGCGTAAAGGTATTCTCGAAGTGTATGGGGAAGAGAGATGCACAGGGCCTCTCTATACGACAGGAAGCGATGATTTCCATTACTATACAGTGAAAAGACCACATTTAAAAGCTGTCATGCTTGGACTAGGAGCGGACCTACAACCTGGATTACACCATCCGTATATGAGGTTTGATCATAGTTGTATTATGGATGGGGTAGAAATATTGAAACAAACTGTATTGAAAGTGTTAGAAGACAGGGGCTAGAGAGCTCCTGTTTTTTTGTCGTGAATTGTCGGCAAATCGATATATTTGAAAAACCGTTGATATATTTTGAGTTATGATAGATATATTGAGAAAATCGTTGATATATTTGAAGTTACGATAGATATATTAAGAAAATCGTTAATATAATTTCACGTACCTATTAATTTGATGAAAAATGAGCCTCCAGTACATGGTGTATAATAATAAGTACCATTTTTTAATAGGAGAAAACGAATGAACGAACAATATTACGATGCAGTTTTACATATAAAAACAGTCGGTGAGCAAAAAGGTTTTAACAAGTCTATGCATTATCATCGCTATGAACCGACACCGTATAGCGGGTTAGATGAGTTATTGAATCAATATGAAATACGAAGTAGCGACCGAATTGTAGACTTTGGGTGCGGAAAAGGGCGGTTAAACTTTTATATGCACCATAAGTGTAGTGCTTCAGCGGTTGGAATTGAAATGAATGAAGAGTTTTATAAAGAAGCGATGGATAATCTTAATCGTTATGCCCGAAAGGTAAGAAACAGTAAAGACAAAATTCGATTTGAATGCTGTTTAGCACAGGAATATGAGATTGATCCATGTGATAACCGGTTTTATTTCTTTAATCCATTTTCTGTACAAGTGTTTATGAATGTAGTAAATAACATTTTGTTTTCAGTAGAAGAAACGGGGAGAGAAGTGGATATTATTTTATATTATCCTTCTGAGGACTATATTTTCTTCTTAGAAAATCAGACTGCGTTTGAGCTGAAGAAAGAAGTAAGGTTGCCTGGGGCTTATGAGAAGAATGGGAATGAGAGGTTTTTAGTGTATAGATTGGAGTGTTAATGTATGGGTGCTTGGGGAGTAGCAATATTATCAGACGATATTGCTGAAGATATTAAGTTACTGTATAAGGATTTGTTAGCAAATGAATATTCAAATGAGGAAGCAAGTAGGATTGTAATTGAGGAATACAAGAATGAATTAGATGATGAAGAGACTATTGTTTTTTGGTTGGTATTTTCTTCTATACAATGGAAGTTAGGGAGACTCCAAGAGAATGTTAAGCAAAAAGCATTGCAAATAATAGAGAGTGGTGCAGATTTAGCCCGCTGGGAAGAAGAACCTAAATTACAGAAGAAACGTGAAGCAGTTTTAAATAAACTAAGAGAACAGTTACATTCTCCGCAGCCAGAAGCTAAAAAAGTGCCGAAGAGATTTATAGCTAATACTTCTTTAAAAGCAGGTGATGCTGTTAGTTATGAATTAGTATCAGGGAGTTATATTATTCTTAAAGTCATTGAGATTATTGAGGAATGGCACGGAGATCGGTATCCTCTATTTGAAATATGTGACTGGGAAGGCAAAGAAGTTCTTTCAAAGGAACAAATTGACCAATTCGGTTTAAAGAAAAGGATTTATGAAGATGGAAAGAAAGAAATGATGAAACTTGCTATTTATCCTTCAGGTAAAAGAGATAATCCAACTAAGAGAATGCAAGTAGTAGCAGAAAATGTAAAAGTAGTATTGAATGTAGGAACACCTTATACAGTAATGAGTTGGAAGGAACTTGATAACTATTTACATGAAATATAATAAAAAAGACGCGCTACCAATAGGTAGCGCGTCTTTTTTTATTAGTTACGGATTAAGTAATCAAATGCACCTAAAGCTGCGTTTGCACCTGAACCCATAGAGATGATGATTTGTTTGTACGGATTATTTGTACAGTCACCTGCAGCAAACACTCCTGGTACGTTTGTAGCGCCGTGCTTGTCTGTTACGATTTCACCGCGAACGCGTTCAACTGTTTCGCCTAACCAGTCTGTGTTTGGCACAAGACCGATTTGTACGAATACACCTTGTAATTCAACGTGATGAACTTCTTCAGTTTCACGATCGATGTAAGAAATACCGTTTACTTTATCAGTACCAGTGATTTCTTTCGTTTGAACGTTTTTCAGAACAGTTACGTTTGGTAAGCTGTTAAGACGCTCTTGTAATACAGCATCAGCTTTTAATTCTGGCATGAATTCAAGAACAGTTACGTGCTTAACAATACCTGCTAAGTCGATAGCTGCTTCAATACCAGAGTTACCTCCGCCGATAACTGCTACGTCTTTTCCAGTGAATAATGGACCGTCACAGTGTGGGCAATATGCTACACCTTTATTTTTGAACTCAGCTTCACCTGGTACGCCAACATTACGCCAGCGAGCACCTGTAGAAACGATTACGCTCTTACTTTTCAGAATAGCGCCGTTTTCAAGTTCCACTTCAATAAGTTCTTTTTTCTCTAAACGTTTCGCACGTTGTAGATTCATTACATCGATGTCGTATTCTTTTACGTGCTCTTCAAGGCTTGCTACTAGCTTAGGACCTTCAGTCTTTTTTACGCTGATGAAGTTCTCAATGCCCATAGTATCCATTACTTGACCACCGAAGCGCTCAGCAACGATACCAGTGCGGATGCCTTTACGTGCTGCGTAAATTGCTGCACTTGCACCAGCAGGGCCCCCACCAACAACAAGAACATCGTATGGATCTTTATCAGAAAGCTCTGATGCATCTGGACCGTTACCCATTTTAGCTAAAATTTCTTCAAGTGTCATACGACCGCTTCCGAAAGATTCGCCGTTTAGGTAAACAGTTGGTACTGCCATGATGTCTTTGCTTTCTACTTCCTCTTTGAATGCAGCGCCATCAATCATAGTATGTGTAATACCAGAGTTAAGAACGCTCATTACGTTAAGAGCTTGTACAACATCAGGACAGTTATGACAACTTAGGCTGATATAAGATTCAAAATGATATTCGCCTTGAATGTTTTTAATTTGATCGATTAATTTTTGTTCAACTTTTGGAGCGCGTCCACTTACTTGTAGTAAAGCTAACACTAATGATGTAAATTCGTGTCCTAATGGAATACCAGCGAATACGACACCAGTGTCTTCACCAGGGCGGTTTACGCTAAAGCTTGGTGTTCTCTCTAATTCAACTTTTTCTACTGTAATCTTAGATGACATAGTAGCTAATTCGTCTACTAGAGCTAACATATCTTTAGATACGTTATCGTCTCCTGCGCTTACCTTAAGTAAAATATCGTTCTCCATTAATTGAAGGTATTGGGATAGTTGTGTTTTTATATCTGCATCTAGTATCATTTTGATCGAACTCCTTAGATTTTGCCTACAAGGTCAAGGCTTGGTTTAAGTGTTGCAGAACCCTCTTGCCATTTAGCTGGGCAAACTTCACCTGGGTTGTTACGTACGTATTGAGCAGCTTTAATTTTGTTAACAAGAATGCTTGCGTCACGGCCGATACCGTCAGCATTGATTTCCATAGATTGGATAACGCCGTCTGGATCGATGATGAATGTACCACGAGCAGCAAGACCTTCTTCTTCCATTAAAACGTTGAAGTTTGTAGTGATTGTGCGAGTTGGGTCACCAATCATGATGTACTCGATTTTGCCGATAGTTTCTGAGCTATCATGCCATGCTTTGTGAGTGAAGTGAGTGTCTGTAGATACAGAGTATACTTCAACGCCTAAGTCTTTTAGAGTTGCGTATTGGTTTTGTAAGTCTTCAAGTTCAGTTGGGCAAACGAATGTGAAGTCAGCTGGGTAGAAACAAACTACACTCCATTTTCCTTTTAAACTTTCGTCAGTAACTTGGATAAATTCTCCATTATGGTAAGCATTAGCTTTAAACGGTTTTACTTCTGTGCCGATTAATAACATATTAAAATTCCTCCTAAATGTTGGTTTTGAGCATCAAAAAATAGTGTGCTCATAAAATATATTTTTTAATTAACTATAATAATTCTAATTCGATATTAATTATCATATAGAAGTGGTTATTTTGTCAAGAGAATAAACCAACTTTATACCGATTTAATTAATATTTATTCTCAATTAAGGCTAACAGGGAATGGAAAGGTAACTTTAAGTTTATAAATTTTCAATGATTGTTTGAAAGAGTAGTGTGTATGTTAGAGATATGGTGTAAGTGTAAATTCTTAGGAAGGAAATATTTCTTAGAAGTTATATATTTGAAAAGGAACTGCTTATTTCTATTTTACAAAGAATTGTGCGATAAATAAAATAAAATGAATCGAAATCTTTTTGAACAATTTTTGTCATCTCAAATATATAATTAGGAAGTATATTACGCTGATAGTTAGAAATATTGACTCAAAGTGCTAACGAGATATAATAAAACCTAGATATACCTTTCAAAAAGAAGAATACATATTTATAGGATGAAAAAATTCAACCTATTATTTTTTATAGCTTTTAGAAAACGCTTACAATTGGTGTGGAGGGGAAACCATGTCTAAGTTCACAAAGTATTTTTTAATGGAAGCTAAAGATGTGATTGCATATGTGAAAGAGAAATTATCTAAGTTTGAACATGCAAAGGGGCTAAAGTGTAAAGAAATAGGTGATGGCAATTTAAATTATGTGTTCCGCGTTTGGGATGAAAAAGAGAACATCTCTGTCATCGTAAAGCAAGCTGGGGATACAGCTCGCATTTCAGATGAGTTTAAGTTGTCGACGAATCGTATTCGCATAGAATCAGATGTTTTGCAGTTAGAGGATGAGTTAGCACCTGGACTTGTTCCTAAGGTGTATTTATTTGATAGTGTGATGAACTGTTGCGTAATGGAAGATTTATCGGATCACACAATATTACGTACAGCACTTATAAATCATCAAATATTTCCGCAGCTTGCTGACGACTTAACTACTTTTATGGTAAATACACTTTTATTAACATCTGATGTTGTAATGAATCATAAAGAGAAGAAGGAACTTGTGAAGAATTATATAAATCCTGAATTATGTGAGATTACAGAGGACCTCGTATATTCAGAACCATTTACAAATCATAATAAGCGTAATGAGTTATTTCCTTTAAATGAGGGATGGATTAGGGAGCATATTTATAGTGATAAAGAGCTTCGTATGGAAGTAGCGAAACGTAAATTTTCTTTTATGACGAATGCACAGGCATTGCTTCATGGTGATTTACATACTGGTTCTGTTTTTGTAAGAGATGATTCTACAAAGGTTATTGATCCTGAGTTTGCTTTTTATGGACCTATGGGATATGACGTTGGGAATGTAATGGCGAATTTAATGTTTGCTTGGGTGAATGCAGATGCAACGATGCCACCTGGAGCTGAGAAAGATACGTATATGGATTGGTTACAAACTACGATGGTAGAGGTAATTGATTTATTTAAGAAGAAGTTTTTAGATGGTTGGGATATTCATGTGACCGAGATTATGGCGAAGGAAGAAGGCTTTAACGAAGTATATTTACAATCTGTATTAGAGGATACAGCTGCAGTGACAGGTCTTGAATTAATCCGCCGTATTGTTGGATTAGCGAAAGTAAAAGATATTACTTGTATTGAGAATGAGGAAGCACGTGCTAGAGCGGAGCGAATTTGTCTTAAAGTAGCGAAGAGTTTTATTTTACGAGCGAATCAATATAGAACAGGTACAAGTTTTGTAGAAACGTTAAAAGAACAGTCAATGCACTACGCGGAGTAAGGGGAGAATATGATGGAAGAGCAATTAATACCAATTCAGTGGAAAGATGATACTTTAGTTTTGTTAGATCAAACGTTATTACCGAATGAAATTGTCTATGAATCATTTAAAACAGCTGAAAGTGTGTGGGATGCCATTCAAGTAATGAAAGTACGAGGTGCACCAGCGATTGGTGTTTCAGCAGCTTATGGAGTGTATTTAGGGGTAAAGGAATTTGCTGAAAGTACGGAAGAAGGATTTATGGATGAAGTAAGAAAGGTATGTACATACTTGGAGACATCAAGACCGACTGCAGTAAATTTATTTTGGGCACTTGAAAGAATGGAAAGTGTAGCGGCAGATAATATTCATTTATCAATCTCACAGTTGAAAGATAGATTACTAGAAGAGGCAAAAGAAATTCATAGAGAAGATGAAGAAATTAACCGTCAAATTGGAGAACATGCATTAACATTATTCCATGATGGAATGGGAGTATTAACACATTGTAATGCTGGTGCGTTAGCGACGACTAAGTATGGTACTGCGACGGCTCCAATGTACTTAGCAAAAGAAAAAGGATGGGACTTAAAAATCTTTTCGGATGAAACACGTCCAAGATTACAAGGGTCAACGTTAACGGCATTAGAACTACAGCGAGCGGGAATTGATGTTACTGTCATTACGGATAATATGGCAGCTATGGTCATGTCACAAGGGAAGATTGACGCTGTAATTGTTGGATGCGACCGTGTGGCAGCGAACGGTGATATAGCAAATAAAATTGGAACATTAGGCGTATCTATTTTAGCGAAATACTACAACATTCCGTTTTATGTAGCAGCGCCAACGCCGACAATCGACTTGAAAACACCGACAGGAAAAGAAATTCCCATCGAGGAAAGAGATGCTTTTGAAGTGATTAATCGCTTCGGACAATATTCTGCTCCGAAAGAAAGTAAAGTATATAATCCAGCATTTGATGTTACTCCACATGAAAATGTAACAGCGATTATTACAGAAAAAGGGATTGTAAAGGCACCGTTTACGGAGAATTTAAAAAAGCTATTTCAATAAATAGATAAATATAAAAGTCAGTCATCGTAAGCTTCATACTTAGGGGGATGTATATGTTATTACAAAAAGAAAGAGAAGAAATTGTAGCGTATGGAAAGAAAATGATTTCTAGTGGTTTAACAAAGGGAACGGGCGGTAATATTAGTATCTTTAATCGTGAACAAGGTCTTGTTGCGATTAGCCCAAGTGGTTTAGAGTATTATGAAACAAAGCCTGAAGATGTGGTTATATTAAACTTAGATGGTGAAGTAGTAGAAGGAGAGAGAAAACCATCAAGTGAATTAGATATGCACCTTATTTACTATAGGAAGCGTGAAGATATAAATGCGCTTGTGCATACACATTCTCCTTACGCGAAGACGATTGCGTCATTAGGATGGGAGCTTCCGGCTGTGTCATATTTAATTGCTTTTGCAGGTCCGAATGTGCGCTGTGCACCGTATGAAACATTTGGTACGAAGCAATTAGCAGAGGCTGCTTTTGAAGGCATGATTGATCGCCGTGCTGTTTTACTTGCGAATCACGGTTTAATTGCAGGTGCAAATAATATAAAAATGGCATTTACTGTTGCGGAAGAAATTGAGTTTTGTGCACAAATTTATTATCAAACGAAAAGCGTCGGAGAACCGAAGTTATTGCCAGAAGATGAGATGGAGAATTTGGCGAAGAAGTTTGAAGGATATGGGCAGCAGTAGAATGAAACAAAGACACCCTCAAGAAAAAATCTTGAGGGTGTCTTTTAAGCTTTTTTAAGCAACAAATACATAAAGTAAGGAGCCCCAATTAAAGCAACGACAATACCTGCTGGGATGCCATTAGGATCAACGATATTTCTTCCAATTGTATCTGCTAATAATAATAGCCATCCGCCGATTAAAAGGGCGATAGGCATGAAGATTTGATGTCTTGGACCTACTAAAGATTTCGCGATATGAGGAGCCATTAATCCGATAAAGCTAATTCCTCCTGTTACGGAAACAGCTGCAGCTGCAAGTGCAACGGCTGCAACTAATAAGTATCTGCGTTCTTTTTCAATTTCAATTCCAACGCCGATTGCGACTGGTTCGTTTAATGCTAAAATGTTTAATCGATTTGCTTTATAGAAAATAAATGGAATGAATACGATTAACCATGGGAGCATTGCTAAAACAAAGATCCAGTCATCTCCCCAAATATTTCCGGCAATCCATTTTGAAATAAAGTCTACTTTCATACGATCTGCGGATGAGATAAGGACAATCATCGTTCCAGATAGTGCAAATGCAAAACCGATACCGGTTAATGTTAATCGGATTGGCTGAAGTCCAGTTGATTTACTATATGAAAATACGTAAATTAGAACAGCTGTCAGAAATGCTCCGATAAATCCAACTACAGGTAGTAAGTAGAGAAATGAACCTACATCTATTGGAAAGTATAAAAAGAAAATAGCGACAGCAACACCGGCCCCAGAGTTAATACCAAGAATACCAGGTTCAGCTAAATCATTTCGGGTAATTCCTTGCAGAATAGCCCCTGATAAAGCAAGAGCCATACCAGCTAATAATGTAATGACAATTCTAGGTAGCCTTAAAGAGTATAAAACGAAATCCTCTTTAAAAGTCCCTTGCCCCATTAATGTTGGGAGTAGTCGATCATAAGATAAAGATGCTGAACCAAGTCCCATTCCAACTACAATGGTTATGATGATTACTATAAGTAAAGCGAGTATAATGAGACGCTGTTTTCTTAAAATAGATTGCATCATGAGAATGTTTTTCCTCCTTTACGTACAATGAATAGGAAGAATGGTAACCCTACAATCGCGACAATTGCTGCAACTGGTGTTTCGTATGGAGCGTTAATAGTACGTCCGATTGTATCTGCAAGTAGCATAAAGGAAGCTCCAGCAATTGCTGACATCGGTATAACAAATCGGTAATCTGGACCGACAATTGGGCGTACCATGTGAGGTACCATTAAGCCGATAAATGCCATATTTCCAACAAGCGCTACAGATGCACCTGCAAGTAAGATAATAATGATAAATAAAATAGTTTTAATAACAATAATTTTTTGACCTAGTCCAATAGCCACTTCCTCACTGAAACTAAGAACTGTCAATTTTTTTGCTAGTAAGATAGCGATAAAGATACTAATTGAAATGACTGGAATAATAATTTTTAATTGGTTCCAAGTTGTTCCAATTACGCCACCAGCAGTCCAAAGTGATACATCTTGTGAAATTTTAAAGTAAATGCCGATTCCTTCTGAAATTGCGAGTAGAAATGCTGAAACTGCAGCGCCCGCTAATACAATTCGAAGAGGAGAAAGGCCGCCTTTTTTCACCATACCAATTCCAAATACCATAATTGCGCCAATTGCAGCACCGATAAAGCAAGCTAATGTTAAGTAAAGATAGCTGATGGAAGGGTTGAAAGCAAGTGTCAGTGCAAGCGCAGCATTTGCTCCACCAGATAGTCCTAATAATCCAGGATCCGCAAGTGGATTTCGTGTTAATCCTTGCATAATTGCTCCAGAAACAGCAAGTCCAGCTCCTACAAAAATAGCAGCAACTTCACGTGGTAAACGTATTTCTCGAATAATAGATATTTTGTCTCCTTTAGCGGAGGAAGTGAGTGCTGACCATACATCTTTTATCGAAGTATCTGCAGCACCTAATACCATTGCAACCATAAAAATAAGAAAGAATGCAATTAAGCTTAAAATAAGTTTGTATGTAAAAGCTATAGAACGTGGATTGTCATGATCTTTTGTCATTCGTTTCACATCTTTTCTGTTCATAGAATAAAGGAAGAGGAATTCTTAAATTAAGAATTCCTCATGTTTGTATTATTTACCAAGAAAGCTCTTCTTGAAGAAGTCTAGTTGGAAATCTAATGTAAGTGGATCATTGAAATAGAATTCCATCATGTTTGCTTCATATACGCGATTATTTTTTACTGCTGGGATGTTTTTATATGATTCTGTCTCTTGGAATGAGTTATCAGTATCTTTATTTTTACTTACGATTAAGTAATCACCAGCAAATTCAGGTAATACCTCAGTAGATAATGCGTAGTAACCTTCTTTTAATGCTTTTTCTTTTACTTTTTCAGGCATTTTTAATTTCATTTCTTGGTACAGAATTTCTGTTCCGCGGCCCCAGTTCTCGCCGTATACATAAAGCTGTTTGTTGAAGTTTTCTACAACAGAAACTGTAGCATCTTCACCGATTTTTGCTTTAATTTCTTTACCAGCTTCTTGTGCACGTTTCTTGAAGTCATCAACCCAAGTTTTTGCTTCTTTTTCTTTGTTTAATAATTTACCGATTTCTAAATGCTGTGTTAAGTAATCAACTTTTCCGTAAGTGTATGTTACAGTAGGCGCGATTTTCTTTAACTTATCGACATTTTTAATATTTGATAAACCGATGATTAAATCTGGATTTAGTTCAGCGATTTTTTCAACATTTTCATCTGATACTTCAGCAACATCTTTAAGTTTGCTATCAAAACGTGGGTTTTGTTTAGACCATGAATCTACCCCAACAAGATTTACTCCTAATGACATTACGTTACCAGCGAATGATGATAATACAACAACGCGTTTTGGATTTGCAGGAACCTCTACTTTTTTACCATCTTCAGATTGGTATGTAATTGTTTCTGATTTGCTACCTTTTGCATCGTCCTTTTTGTCTGTAGAGCTATTGCTACAAGCACTCATAACAAGAACGAAAAGAACTGTTAGTGAAATAAATAACTTTTTCATCGTCTTTCTCCTTTAACATAGATGATATGTGTATACAATAATTTGTTTAACTGTAATCTTTTTGAAATAGTAGTGGTAATGCAAAATAATTTATTAAAAATCTTGAATATGAGATTTTATAATATAGTAATAACCATATTAATGAAAGAAGATGTAATCTCAAATTTGCTAATTATTAACAAAATGATAATGATTATCACTATTGATTCTTTAAATAATATAATTTTATATAGGTGTATTGTCAATAGTAATTTTGATTGTAAATTTTGCGGAAACAGGTTATATTTTATTGAGAATGATAATCAATGATTAATAGCTGAGGAGTGAGCACGAATGAAACGAGAAGAATTGTTTGATGTAACCGTGATAGGCGGAGGACCTGCAGGGCTTTATTCAGCTTTTTATAGTGGACTCAGAGAAATGAAAACGAAAATAATAGAATTTCAACCACATTTAGGTGGAAAAATACATGTGTATCCGGAAAAGATGATTTGGGATGTAGGAGGACTATTACCAGTTACAGGTGATAAGTTAATTGAACAACTTGTACAGCAAGGGTTAACATTTAAGCCAGAAGTTGTATTAGATACAAAAGTAGAATCGATTATTCGTAATCAAGATGGTACTTTTACATTAAAAACAAGTACTGGCGAAGAACACTTTTCAAAAACAGTTATCGTCGCAACAGGAAGTGGTATATTGAAACCGCAAAAGTTATCTATTGAAGGTGCTGAGCGATTTGAAGTATCGAATTTAAATTATACAGTTAAATCTTTAAAGCGTTTCAAAGGTAAAACAGTTATTATTTCCGGTGGAGGCAATTCTGCTGTTGATTGGGCAAATGAATTGGAACCAATTGCGAAAAAAGTGTATGTAACGTATAGAAAAGAAGAATTATCTGGTCATGAAGCACAAGTAAAACAACTTATGAACAGCTCGGCGGAGTGTTTCTTTAATACATCGATTACAAAATTAATTGCTGGTGATAATCATGAAGCAATCGAATATGTAGAATTAACAAATCATGAAACAGGTGAGGTTTCTCATTTACCTATTGATGAAGTTATTATTAATCATGGATATGAACGCGACATTACATTATTAGAAAATAGTGAGTTAGACGTTGCAATTATAGATAATTATTATATTGCAGGTAATGCAAATAGTGAGTCTTCAGTAGATGGATTATATGCTGCTGGAGATATTTTAAAGCACGAAGGGAAACTACACTTAATTGCAGGTGCATTCCAAGATGCGGGAAATGCTGTGAATAAAGCAAAACAATTTATCCAACCAGATGCAAGTGAGTATGGAATGGTTTCTTCTCATAATGAAGTATTTAAGAAGAGAAATCGCGAACTGATTAAGCAGATGATGAAATAATAAGGAACAAGTATACCCCCACGTATTTCTCTATTCAAATGGATGAGAGATGTACGTGGGGGTTTTCCTGTTTACTATATTTTCTATCATTATAATGACACCGGTTTCATCAGTTCATATGATATGAACATTTTATTGGTAAAGCATCCTAGAAAACAATTTAGCTATGTTTTGCTTACGCAGAACATGGCTAAATTACGCTGTCCCTTTAGCGCGTTCATTAGGAAATGGCATATTTAGTATAGAAGCAATATACTGTTTTCCATGCATTCGAGCTAATGATTCTAATATTTGGCGAACACGTTTTGTAAGATGACCTTGTTTTTTGATGGCTTCACAATATGCGTCATAGAAGGCATATTTAGCCCAAAGGAAATCATCTTGTTGGAATAAGAAGTGATTTTTGTACCATTCACCAATTGTATGATAACAATTGTTTTCATGTATTGCTGTGCTTTGAGAAAGAAAACGATCAGATAAAGATACATTCAAATGAGAAATTGTGTTTTCTGTTTCAACTTGTAGTGTTTTTTCTAACATTGTAATGATGTGACGAGTAGCCATATGTTAACTCTCCTTTGTGTAAATGGGTAATACCATTCTATATTTAAAAAATTCTTACTATATAATACTATACAATATATGGAATGCATCTACCTGCTTTTTGAACTGCATTTACAAAATCTTTTTTATTTGTTTACAAAAATAAAGTAAGATACAGTATAGATGAAAAAATAATAAAGGAATGAACGCATTGTATATAACAGTAGAAGAGACTGCGGAGTATTTGAATTTACCAAAATCGTATATTGAAGAGTTAATTCAGCAAAAGAAAATTCGTGCGCTATTCGATGGAGAGCAATATTTAGTAAATAAAGAACAATTTAATACACATTTAGAACAAATGGAGAAATATAAGCAATTAGTGGAAGAAATATTGAACGAACCAATTCCAGAAGATATGGATGTTAAAGACGAAGATTAAACTATGGAAAATCCCTTATGAAGATATGCAGAAATGTATATTCATAAGGGATTTTTTGTTTGAAGATATCAAAAACATAAGGAGTTCTTAGCCTTTCTTCAAATTTTGATAGGTAGTAGTCTACCATGTTAAAAGCATATTTTTTTCTAGCTAGGACAAACATAGAGAACGTAACCTGTACAGATACATATACTATCAGTGCAAAAGCTTATAAATTAATGGAAGGGGTTTTCTCGTGAGTTTATTTCATTGTGATTTTCTGAAAGACTTAATTGGATCTTTTGTGAGAGTAAACAGGGGTGGTCCAGAATCTCAAAAAGGGACAATAGTCGCTGTATGTTCGGATTACTTTGTATTAAAGAATGAAAAAGGAGAGCTCTATTACTATCAGATTCGTCATCTGAAAAGTATTACAAAAAATGCGAAAGATTGTAAAGCAGATGATTGCAGATGGTTGGAATGTGAATGTGAAGATGACTTTGAAAAGTTACTTCAAAGCTTCAAATATTGCTGGGTGAAAATTAATCGTGGTGGCCCAGAGAAAGTTGAAGGTATTTTACAAGATGTTTCTTGTGAATTTGTGACACTAATTGTAAAAGAAGAAGTTATATTAGTTGCAGTATCTCATATTAAGAGTGTAACAGTACCTTGTAGAGAGAGCGAAGAAAGCGAAAGTGAAAGCGAAAGTGAAAGCGAAAGTGAAAATAATAATTCAGGTCGAGCTCGCGCACAAAGACAGTCAAGAAGAGGAAGATAATAAGAAAGGAGGATATAAATTTGGAAAGTATATTATGCTGTGAACAAATTAAAGGCTTAGTCGGTGAGACTGTAAAAGTAAATCTTCGTGGACCAGAGAGTCGAGTGGGGGTACTTGTATCGTTAGGAAGAGATTACCTTACATTACAACTTCCTCTTGGTGAATTAGTATATTACCAATTGAAACATGTGAAAAGTCTAGTTAAGAAAGTGAAAGAAAGTAAATGTGGCGATGGCTATGTTTCATGTTTCTGCTCTGATGATGATACTTTTGTCGATGTATTACGTGACTTGAAGTATAAGTGGGTAAAGATTAATCGTGGCGGCCCAGAGTGTGTAGAAGGCTTGTTAAGTGAAGTGCATGAAGAATGTATTACGCTAGTAAATGGTGATGAAGTTATTTATATCATTAATTATCATATTAAGAGTGTGAGTCAAGTAGTGAAATGTAAAAAGAATGAAGATGAATAATGTTTAATAAATAAGAGGGGCATTATGAGGGAAAGAGAAGAACAATTTCTTATTTCGATAGTATGAAAAGGAATTACTTACTATTAAGACAGAACATTGCCCTGATTATTTTTTTGAAACGGAAGATAGGAAAGCTGAAATTCATAGGAAGGAGGATATAGATGAATGAGTTAAACAAAAGTATTGGGGAAAATATATATGTTAAATTAATCGGTGAAAAAAGGTTTAAAGGTATATTAATAGACGTAGGAAATGACATTATTGTTCTTTACAATGGACAAGACTATGTATATATATCTTTATATCATGTACAATACTATAAATTTTTAAGACCACACGACGAAGACATACTAAAACCAGATGTTGATTCTGTAATTAAGAGGGAATCCCCTTCAATTTCTTTGAGAAAAGTATTAAGTACTTCTAAAGGGATTTTTACAGAAGTTTATGTAGCAGGAAATGCTCCAATACATGGTTATGTTACAAGTGTGATGAACGACTATATTGTTTTTTATAGTCCGGTTTATAAAACGGTATATATATCTTTAAAGCATTTAAAATGGTTAATTCCGTATAAAGAAAACCAAGTACCGTATGCCCTCAATAAAAATGAACTCCCCGTAAATCCGTTAAATATTACATTAGCTAGAACATTTGAAGAACAGCTTATTAAAATGACTGGGAAAATTATGGTGTTTGATTTAGGTGAGGAGTCCAATAAAATTGGAAAAATGGCGAAAATTGATGAAGGTCATATTGAAATATCAAAAGCACGTGATGCAAAAATGTATGTGAATATTCAACATGTAAAATCCGTCCATTGTCCGTAGATTAGTTGGAAGGGCTGACTTTTTCTTTTATATGCAGAAGAAAAGGTCGAGCCTATTTGTTTTAGTTTAATTTGAAGATGAGGGGAAAAATGAATTGAATATAAACATAGTATAGTGTGATTTTTTAAAAGGTAACTTTGCACTAACTTATAAAAATTGTGTACGAGCTATCTTTTTATGTATTCAATTTATTTTTTGAGGAGGAGTTGCTCAACTAATTTATTAAAGGGGTTTTGTTCGTGGAGCAGTTTCCGAATTCGTTATCAATTACATTGCTTGGTAGTGCTGGTGGAGCAGCAAAAGCAGTTTTAGCAATTTTAAATCAAGCGATAGCAAATGAAAAAGATCCAATTTATAAAGTATTAAAGAATGCCAAATTTCATTTAGTGGATATAAAACAAAAAGATAGGACTTATTATGATGAGTTGTTTTCGAATTTGAAAGGTCAATTATATTTATATGAGATAAACCTTCAAAATGTAGTGGAATTTAAACAACATTTAAAAGAAAAAAGTACGAGTGTTGTGATTGATGTTTCAGGGGCAGATACAGTTAGAGTATTAAGATGCTGTAATGAATTAGGAATTTGTTATATTAATTCAGCCTTGGAAAATGAAGCAGTAGATCAGGACGACAGCTTAATCGGCTTTCAGCTTACGGAAAGATATACAAGGTTTGAGAAGGAGAAAGAGAAATTTACAAATACAAAAGCGATTATAGGTTCAGGTATGAATCCAGGTGTTGTTCAATGGATGGTTGTTGAGCTTATGAAGGAACGACCAAATGAAAGGCCAAGAGCATGTTATATTGTAGAACATGACACGTCGTTTTTGCATGATACAGCACTTATAAAGCCACATACACTTTATGCTTCATGGGCAGTAGAGCGATTTTTAGATGAAGCAATCTGGAGTTATCCGATGTATATGAGTCATCATCGGCCTCTTTACTTTTATGAAGATGTATATGCTTCAGAGTATAAAGTGAAGTTAGGAGAAAAAGAATTCTATGGTTGTTTAATGCCACATGAGGAAGTATTAATTTTAGGGAAAAACTTCAATATGGAAGTTGGTTTTCTTTACCGAATTAATGAGTATACAACAAATATAATTAGACAGAACTTAGATCAAGTAGAAGATTTATGGAACTGGAATCGTAAAGTGTTTAATCCAGCGGAAGAAGAGGTTGCTGGAGAGGACTTGGTCGGTGTGTTACTCGTTTATGAAAATAGTGAGACATATATGTATAATGTAATGAATAGTAGCCAAGTTTTTCGTAAATATAAAACGAATGCAACGTATTTTCAGGTAGGGTGCGGAATTTATGCGGGCTTGTCTAGTTTACTTTTAGATCAATTTGAACAAGGTGCTTATTACGTCGAGGAGTTGTTATTAAATACAGAAAGTAAGTACGGTGAGTATTTAAATTTATATATGAAGGATTTTGTAATAGGGCATAATAATTTTACTGATGGATTGTTACATGATAGGGTAAGGTGGATATAAGTTGTTACTAAAAGGAAGGAGAGATCTCCTTCCTTTTAGTATTATAAGGTTAAATATTGCCCTGAAAGCAATTTCATACTTATACTTTAAGGAGATAACAATGAAAGTTTTTTGTATCGATCAAGGGGAGTTTTTATATGAACAAATACAAGAGCTTGATTTATGAAGAAAGAAGAGCCTTAAAGGTATTTATATTATTATTTTATATTATATTCTTTTTATATGACGCTATATATTATTTTGTATATCCTGCTATGAATATTAGTGGAACAGCGGTAGGGTGGCCAGAAGGTAGTCTTGGGATAGGTGTGCCTATATTTGTAATAGCATTATTTCCTATTTCTATATATCTTCAAAAAAGAGGGTATGTATATTCTGTAAAATATTTATTTTTATTTGGATACATGTTTATCAATCTTGTTAATAATTTAATGATTTATTTGCGAACGGATAGACCTTTTGAACATGGTAGTATGGTAGAAATGCTGTTAATTTTATTTGCCCCAGTTTTCGTGAATAGAAAATACTTTTATTTAGTTTCCTTTAGTGTAATTGGAAAGTACGTATTTTTCACATTGCTATTACAAGATTTAAAAGTGATAATTCCACTTGTTTTATGTGTATTTTATTTCATTATTTCACATTCTTTATTAAAACGATTTCAATCTTATGTAAGAACAGTGGTTGAAATGATGAACAATATGAAAGAGACGGAAAATTTAGCTGTGATTGGGACTATGTCTACAACAATTGCCCATGAAATTCGAAATCCACTAACAGCGTTAAAAGGGTTTACGCAAATGCAAAAAGAAAGAAATCCAACTGATACGATGAGCTACGACATTATGCTACAAGAAATTGAAAGGGTTAATGGATTTGTTAGTGAATTGATGTTGTTAGGGAAACCAAAGCCAACAAATTATGAAAGGTGTAATATACGAGACACCCTTCTATATGTTGTGCATCTAATGGAAAGTTATGCAACGCAATATAGAGTTAAATGTAATTTACAAGTAGATGGAAATCTACCGGCTATAAACGGTGATGATAAGCAATTAAAACAAGTGTTATTAAATATCATTAAAAATGGAATAGAATCAATGCCAGAGGGTGGAGAAATTCATATCCGTGCATATCAAAAAACGCAAGGACATTTGTGTATTTCTGTTGAAGACCAAGGATGTGGTATAGAGAATGAGAAGTTAGAAAAAATCGGCAAGGCGTTTTACACAACAAAGGAGAATGGTACAGGACTTGGATTAATGATTACATATAAAATTATTAAGGAACATCAAGGGAGTATCACGATCCAAAGTAGTCTAGGAGTAGGAACGAAAGTAGAAATTTTTCTGCCGACCGTTTAATGTATTTGAGAAAAGATTTTTCAGAAAAGTGTTCTTGTTGTGTAAATATAAACATTTTATAAAATGTTTCAAGAAGGGTTTTTTTTATAAAATACTTCGTTTATAATGGAGGAAAATATCGACATGAGATTGATTGCTCATGTAACGGTTCAGTAGTGTTATGAAAAGATAAGAAGGGGTGCACGCGCATCCTTTTTTCTATGCAGATATTATGAAAGAGGTGGTATGATGGAATTAACATTAAATTCGACTGTATGTTTACACACGATTCAATTTCGAAAAGAGCAAAAGAATTATACTGTAAAAGACACAATTACAGGAGAAAAGTATGAAATGCCGCCACTTTGGATTGATGCATTGGCAATGATGCGTGACGGTTTTTTATTGGGGGAAATTGAGGAGAAATTAAAAGAAGAGTATCCATCCGAAGAAGTGAATATGTTAGCATTCACGAAGCAACTGTTAGAACTAGAACTTGTTGAAATGGTAGATGGGGAAGAAATAGCTTGTACAAAGAAGAAAGAGAAGGATTATTTAGCTTGGTTACGTCCTCATGTTGAGCAATTCTTTCTTAATTTAAATAAAAAAAATAGAAGCAAAGGTCAATGATGATCTTTGCTTTTTTGTATAGTTTGTTTAAAAAATTACAGCAAATGCTCTTGCAAAAGCACCGTCGCTATCTTTAATTTTTAAAGGTGCTGCTGAGAAGAAGAAACGTTTCGTGTGAATGGCATCTAAGTTTGTTAAGTTTTCGATTAAATAAATATTATTCCCAAGTAGTATGTGATGAATTGGTGATGTTGCTGTCGTTACCTCATCAGGAGAAATAAAATCTAAACCGACAGATTTTACTTTTAATTGTACTAGTTCCTCGGCTAATTCTTCAGAAAGATAAAAAGCTTCTTTCTCATACGCCTCCGTGTTCCATTTAGTAGATAGATTGGAATGGAAAATAACAATATCTCCTTCTTTTATATCAGCATCGTGCAGTACTTCTTTAGGTAGTTTTCGTTCTTGTACATGAGTTACATCAATAAGAACAGCTTCACCTACAAATTGATCCAGCGGTAATTGATCGATGGTCGTTGCGCCTGAAATAAAATGCGCAGGAGCATCACAATGCGTGCCAACATGAACGACAGAATGAAAATCTGTAACTTGATAGCCTGATTCTTCAACACTTGTAACAGCTTCTAGTTGTATTTTAGGTGTTCCAGGAAATTGAGACATATTATTTTCAAATGTTTGCGATAAATCAATTACTTTCATTTTACATACCTCCAATATATGTTTTTCAAATAATAAAAAGCTCATCCTTCAGTATCAAGAAAGATGAGCTTTACATGCTAATTGAGTTTTATCTTCCAAAATGCAATGCATTTTGCAGGAATTAGCACCTATTCAGTTCGTATAAACTGAGGTTGCTGGGCTTCAAAGGGCCAGTCCCTCTGCCTCTCTTGATAAAGAAGTATTCAGTTTCGGAATCTTAATTTTCTGATAGTTAAATTGTAATTCATTTCCTTTTTATGTGCAATACAAAATAGGTATTCACCCAAATAAAGCCGCTCGCATATTGTAGCTTATGTAAATAGAATGCTGCGAAGGAGTGAGTGCAGTGACAGGAAATGTATTAAATTATTATGCTGGTGGTAATACAGCTAGGGGATTTCACAATTTATACGAAGAGAATTTAAAAGGATTAGACAGATTATTTATCTTAAAGGGTGGTCCAGGAACGGGAAAATCTTCTTTAATAAAGGCAATAGGTCGTGAATGGGTTGGAAAAGGATATGATATTGAATTTTTACATTGTTCTTCTGACAATAAATCGGTTGATGGTGTAATTATCCCACAATTAAAAGTAGGAATTGTTGATGGGACATCACCGCATGTTATTGAGCCAAAAATGCCAGGAGTTGTTGAAGAGTATATAAATTTAGGAATTGCTTGGGACTCAGATAAACTAAGAAAGCAGAAGTTAGAAATTGAAAGATTTGTTTCAGAAGCAAGCAAAGCTTTTCAGTCTGCTTACGCACGTTTTAAAGAGGCATTGGTTATACATGATGAGTGGGAGAAGATATATATTGATAATATAAATTTTAATAAAGCAAATGAACTAACCGATCAGCTAATCCAGAAATTATTTGCAGATAAAAGCGGGAGACAATCGCTTGTCAAACATCGTTTTTTAGGAGCTGCAACACCGAAAGGAGCAGTTGACTTTGTTCCTAATTTAACAGAAGGGTTACCACATCGTTATTTTATAAAAGGCCGCCCAGGCTCTGGAAAATCAACGATGCTCAAAAAGTTAGCTAAGGCAGCTGAAGAAAAAGGATTTGAAGTTGAAGTATATCATTGCGGATTTGACCCGCATAGTCTTGATATGGTTATCGTAAGAGAATTAGGCTTTGCAATTTTTGATAGCACCGCACCGCATGAATATTTTCCAAGTCGTGAGGGTGATGAAATTATTGATATGTATGCCCTTATTGTTACGCCAGGGACTGATGAGAAATATGCGAAGGAAATTCGTGATGTTTCCATTCAGTATAAAGCAAAAATGAATGAGGCAATGTCTTTCTTAGCGAAAGCAAAATCGGTTCGTGATAAATTAGAACGAATTTATATTGCTGCTATGGATTTTTCAATAGTAGATGCATATAAAGAGGAGATTCAAAAAGAGTTTGAACGAATTGCTGCTACTGTAATCGAAAAGCAACAATAGAAGTTTTATTAGGCTGTCAGTAATTTCTGACAGTTTTTTTAGTATGTAGTAAAATTAATAGTGTATTGTCGAATTTCCAAGGAAATAATCAAAAAATGGAGATGTTATGAAATGAGAGAGAAAATCGAGTTGGAGTTAGAAAGAATTGAAAAAGAGAATGATGTAAAAATTTTATTTGCGGTGGAATCAGGGAGTCGTGCTTGGGGATTTCCATCGAAAGATAGCGATTATGATGTTAGGTTTGTTTATATACATCCGGTAGAATGGTATTTATCAATTCATGACAAACGTGATGTAATTGAATATCCAATTAGTGATGATTTAGATATAAGTGGTTGGGATATTAAAAAGGCGTTGCAACTATTCGCGAAGTCGAACCCAGCTTTACTTGAGTGGATTCGATCACCAATTTTTTATTCGAAAAACTCTAATTTTCCAGAACTACTTCAACAGATGAGTGAGAAGAATTTTGATCCAAAAGCAACGATATATCATTATTTACATATGGCGTCGAAAAATTATCGTGAATTTTTGCAAGGTGAGAATGTAAAGCTGAAAAAGTACTTTTATGTATTACGTCCTATTTTAGCTTGTAAGTGGCTAGAAGAGAAAGCAACTTTACCACCTGTAGAATTTGATCGATTGATTACAGAATTACCATTAGAACGTAGTGTGTTAGATGAGATTGAAAAGTTGTTAATAAAGAAAAAAGCAGGTACTGAATTAGATGTTGGATTGAAAATTAAGGTGCTAAATCAATTTTTAGAAGAACAAATTCATTACTATGGGCAATATGTAAAAGGAATTGAAAAGGGATCAGGGATCGATATTGAAATTTTAAATACACTATTTCGAGACATGCTGTTTGGAGCATATGAAAAAGAGCACAAGTAAGTTTGTGCTCTTTTTATTTTGTAGGAATGAAGAAAACAGATATAGCTGCGATAAGACCTGCAAAGGAGAATAAGTAAAAATTCCATGCTAAGTCATATTGCATTGTCATAATAATACCGATGAGAATAGGGCCAGCAATTGCACCAACTCGGCCAAGTCCCAGTCCCCAGCCTAAGGAGGTAGCTCGGATATGTGATGGGAAGTATTGTGTTACATATGCATTTAATATTTGAGTAATACCGACCGATCCAATACCAGCAAGGCCAATTAAAAGATAAATGATTGTAACAGATGGCTTAATTGTTAATAGTCCGATACATATGGCTGCCATAAGATAAGAGATGCTAATAACAATTTTTGCGCCTATACGATCAGCAATTGCTCCAGCGAATAACGCACCAACAGCTGCGGTAATATTTAGCATAAGTAGAAAAGACAGACTAGATCCAAGAGGATATCCCGCCTGGCGCATCATCTGTGGTAACCAAGTATTTAAACCGTATATTAAAAACATTCCCATTATATAAGTGATCCAAAAAAGTAGTGTTGCTTTTATGTATTCTTTTGAGAATAAAGTAAAAAATCCATTTTTCTTTCGTATAGTGGATGGAGCTTGATGAGTTTTATTTTTTACATGAAATTCAATTTGAAAACGATTAAGAATTTGGTTCACTTCTTCTTGGCGATTACGTGATAATAAAAATTGAATGGACTCAGGTAAATAGCGAATAATGAAAGGAATGAGGAGTAGTGGAATCATTCCGATACCAAACATAATTCTCCATCCGAAATCTTCTAACATAAACATAGACAAAATAGCACCTAATACGATACCTAAAGGATAGCCAGTAAACATAAGAGCATAAATAAAAGATTGCCTTTTTTTTGGTGAATATTCAACAGTAAGTGCTGAAGCCGTTGGGATAACACCGCCTAATCCGATTCCTCCTATAAATCGAGATAATCCAAATAACTCAGGAGAAGAAGCGATAGCCGCTAAACCCATTGTGATAGAAAAAAGTGCTAAACAGCATATAAGCGTCCATTTACGCCCAATTAGATCTGTAATCGTTCCAACTAGAATAGCCCCAATAAACATCCCAAATAAAGCATAGCTTGCAATTGTACCAGCGTGCGCTGGTGATAGCGCCCAGCTTTTGTCTTCTAGGAGCTTTGGTAGAACGGCACCGTAAATACCTAAATCATATCCATCAGCTAAAATGGCTAGCCAACAAATAAAAACAACAAGTTTTGTAATAGAGCTTGAAAAGATAGTTTCTGTAGATTCTAGATGAGGTGGAGCTGAAGGTTGCATAATATTCACCCCTTTTAATTTGTAGATGAATATATTATTTTATTTAATGTTAATATTTCCCTCCCTGTGTCGAAATTTATCTGAAAAGATTTTATAACAAATAAAGAAGTTCAACCGTAATTCTGTTGAACTTCTTTATTTGTTTACTCATTATCAACTCGTTTTAACGGTTGATCTGCTGGGCCTTCAAGAACGTCTCCCTCAATTGAAAAACGAGAACCATGGCAAGGGCAATCCCAAGTACAATCACCATTATTCCATTCAACTTCACAGCCGAGATGTGTACAAGTTGTATCGACGATATGTAATTTTCCTTCTTTGTCCTTATAAGCACCTGCTCGTTTACCGTTAACATGTACGACAGATCCTTCACCAACTTCGAGATCTTCTGGCTTACGTAATGCGGTTTCAATCTTACCTTCAATTAAATGTTTCGCAACATCAATGTTTTGGGAGAGGAACGTTTTTATATCTGGATTTGCATGGAAGCGTGATGGTGCATACAGTTCTTTATAGGGACTGTGGACTTTTAGGATGGAGTCCTTCAGTAGGTGAGCGGCAGCAGTTCCAGTTGTCATGCCCCATTTGCGATATCCAGTTGCAACAAAGATATTTGGATTTCTTTCGTTAATATGTCCGATATAAGGAAGCTTATCTAGAGTGATTAAATCTTGTGCTGACCATCTATAAGGAACTTCGTCTATTCCAAAAGTTGCTTCAGCAAAAGAATAAAGTGCTTCGTAATGAAGCATCGTATTTATTCCTTGTCCTGTTTTATGACTCTCTCCGCCAATCAAAATTAATTTTTCTCCATTGTTTGTTATATAGCGTAAGGAGCGCTTTGGATCATCAATACTTAAATACATGCCACCTGGATAATCCGTTTTTGCTTTTATTGCAAGAGCGTAGGAGCGTTCTGCGTACATTCGCGTAAAGAAAAAGCTATTTGCATCATAAAAAGGAAAATGTGAACAAGAGACGACATATTCACAAGTGATATGATGGCCCTCTTTTGTAATTATTTGTGGATGATCTCCCTTTTCCACATCCATAGCTGTTGTTTGTTCGTAGAGCTTTCCGCCCATCTCCACAAACTTTTCTAAAAGTGTTTTTAAATAAAGAAGGGGATGGAATTGTGCTTGATTTTTCATTATAAGCGCAGATTGTACTGGAATAGGAATCGATAGAGATTGAACATAGTCACAAGGTATATTTAATTTTTGATAAGCTTCATATTCTTTCGATAAATTTCTTAATCCGTTATCGGTAGTTGTATATAAATATGAATCTTCATTTGAGAAATTACAGTCGATTTTATATGTTTGAACAGTTTCATTTATGAATTGTAGAGCCTGATTATTTGATTCATAGTAAAGCCCGGCCTTTTCTACACCGAAATGGTTTATTAATTCATCATAAATAAGATCATGTTGTGCTGTTACTTTCGCTGTTGTATGCCCAGTCGTTCCGTTTAAAATACGACCAGAATCAATTAAAACAACATCGATGCCTTCTTTTGCAAGTAAATAGGCAGTAGTAATACCTGTAATACCAGCACCGATAATAGCAACTTTTGTCTTTATATTTTCGGATAAACGAGGGAAAGTAGGAAGCTGAGTAGATTCAATCCAATAAGATAGCGGCAGTTGTGGAAATGTATCACTTGTCATTGCGGAAACCTCCTGATTTTAGAACAATTTTCCTTTTAATATTTCCATATTATATGAAATTTATGTGTGTTGTTTTAGAAGTAGTCTATTTTTATTAAAAGAGGTTATAAATTATTTTAATATAATTAATTAGGTGGGGCATTATGAAGTAGTGGGATTTATATAAAACTAAATTCAAGTGATTCTGTTTGTTGATTACATAGGGAGTTATTGAATGAGATAGAGTCTATGGCTTTTAAGAAAATGTCTATATATAGTGGGTAAATCCTTATGGAATCTATACATTTTCTTTAGTGAAATAAAGTATGATTATAAAAATATAACCACCTTTTATTACTAGGTCATAAAAGGTGTTGACAATATAGAAATTCTATTGTTATGATTCATCATGTGGAAAGGTTGATAGAGAGTAAAAAGAGAAATGTTTTTCATTGATAATAAAAGCGAAAAATAAGTGACGATAGAGTGAGTATATTTTCCTTATAATAGATGCTTTTTGGATCATCTAGTAAAATCAATCTGGAAGCAAGAATTGATATATGTAAGTTGCGCAAGGCGCGGCATAAGAAAGGAGCAAAAGGATGAAGGAGCTTCATACGTTTGGGTGGTATGCAGCACGTGTATCACCACATTTGCCGAAAAAAGCATTTAAACCAGTGCCTACTCGTTTATTTGGTGGACTGGCTTATTTGCTTGTGGCATTGGCGGGGTTAATATCGATTGGTGTATTTGAATTGAATGTGTGGGCGAATCTAGGAATTGCGATTGTTCTTGGATTATGTTTTGCTTCACTTGGATTTTTAGGGCATGAAATTTTACATGGAACTGTTGTAAGAAAGGCATGGCTTCGTGACTTCTTAGGCGCGATTGCATTTATGCCATTATCAACAGGGCCAAAGCTTTGGAGAAAGTGGCATAATGCAACGCATCATGTTCATACACAGCATGAAGAGAATGATCCGGATGCATGGCCGACACTTGAGAAACTTAAGAAGAGTAAGTTTTTGAGTTGGGTATATCGTATGCCTTTACATGTACGTTCATTCTTTAGTTTTCTGTCACTAACAATTCAATTTACATTGCATTCGACTCGAATGTTCTTTCATTTTATAAAAGAGTTCAAGTCATCCAATCAAAAATCTGTATGGCTTCAACTTCTTTTGCCTTGGACAGTTTGGATTAGTTTATTGTTTATTATGGGACCTGGAAAATGGTTATTTGCATATGTCATTCCGTTGTTAATTGCTAACTTTATTGTAATGGCATATATCGCAACAAATCACCGCTTAAATCCAATTGTTCCAGTAAATGATCCGTTAGCAAACTGTTTGTCAGTAACAGTGCCGCGCTGGGTAGACGTTTTACATTTCAATTTCTCATATCATACAGAACATCATCTGTTTCCTGCTATGAGTTCTAAATACTATCCGTTAGTAAAAGAGAAGATTAAAGAAATGTGGCCGGAACGCTATCATGAGATGCCGATGACAAAAGCTTTGGCAGCGCTATGGAATACACCACGTGTGTATTATCAAGGAAGTGAATTAGTGGATCCGCATAGAGAGCATTTCTATGGTTCTTTAGGAAATGGACTAGATCCTCATAATATTTCATATCGTGAGGAACATATAGAGGAAGAAAAGAGTATTAAAAAAGTAAATCAGTAAAAATTAATATATTTTTGCAATGAAAAAGCAAGCCATCTCAGGCTTGCTTTTTCTTATAAAGAAACTTCCTTTTTGTTCTTTTTATGGAATTGGACGGAGTTAGTTTCTTTTCGTTGTAGTCGTTTTTCTAAGAGATTAACAAAATAAGTAAATAGAAGAACAAGTACGAGATAGTATACACCAACGATTATGTAAGTATCTAATTGTTGGAAGTTACCTGCTGCAATTGATAAACCTGATCCCCATAACTCGGACAGTCCTACGTAAGCGACAAGTGAAGAGTCTTTTAATCCGATAATAAATTGGTTTCCTAGAGGAGGAAGAGACAGACGAAATGCTTGTGGTAATATAATCCGGCGCATAGCTAAAGGGTAAGGCATACCTAAGGAGCGAGCGGCTTCCAATTGTCCCCGGTCGACGGATTGAATGGATCCTCGGAAAATTTCCGTAATATATGCACCGTTATGAATTGCTAAAGCGATTGCTCCTGCCCAAAAAGGGGAGAAAACAATGACAGATGTAATGCCAAAATAGAGAATTGCGATTTGAACGATTAAAGGTGTACCACGAATAATAGCAATATAGATATGAGCAATGCTATTTAAAACTTTGTTATTCGAGATTCGAAAGAAAGCAAATAATAATCCAATTAATGAACCGAGTACTAGGGAGGTTAATGTTAATTGTAATGTGACAATAGTAGCTTTTAAGAGTGTGGGATAGGTAGAGATAAAAATTTCAAACATGCGTTTCACCTCATATTGTATAGATTTTAGTAGAGAATGAAATGCCCCACATAAAATGAACATTTAATCAGTGGGGCACTGTTTATGAATCTTTTGAATGGCTAACTTACTTCGTTTTTTCCTCTTCACCGAGAATATTACGCCCGAACCATTTTTTACTGATCTTTTCATACGTACCATCTTTAATGATTTCATCTAACGCTTTATTTACTTTCTCAACCATTTCTTTATCATCTTTGCGAATAGCAATTCCCATTTCATCAAGATTTAATGGTTTTCCGGCTTCTTTTATATTTGATTTTCCTTCTTTTATCATACGTAGACCAACCATTTGATCCGTAATTACTGCGTCAACACGCCCAGGCTCTAAATCCATAAGAGCAGTAATATCGCTGTCATATTCAGTGATTTGATCTGTATATTTTGCAACAAGATTTTTAAAGGTACTAGCTTTTACAACACCAATTTTCTTACCTTTTAAATCTTCTGGAGAAGAGATAGCGTTATTCTTTTTAGCTACAAAAATTTGGGCGCCAGAGCGATAGTACGGATTTGAGAAACTAACAGCTTTTAAGCGCTCCTCTGTAATTGCCATACTACCCAGTATTACATCATATTTCTTCGCTTGAAGACCTTGAATCAGCGTTTCCCATGGGTTTGTAACTGGCGTAGCCTTCATGTTCATCTTTTTAGCAAGAGCTTCACCGATTTCTACATCAAAACCGACAAGTTTGCCGTCATTTTCTTTATAGTTAAAAGGTTTGTATAATCCACTCATCGCATAGCGAAATTCTTTTTCACCATTTGTTGAAGTAGTAGAGCTTTCTTTGCTACAAGCTCCTAGTATGAAAGATGTACATAGTGTAATGCTAGCAACAATGGTTAATAGTTTTCTTTTCATAAAACCCCTCCTATATATTGATCATACGGATGGTTTTTTAGTATGTTATTGAAATATTTTATTTGGATGATTAGTTGTGCACCGTATGAATGTATTGTTTTTCGTTCGAAACAAAAGTTACATTATAAAACGTTGCGTAAAAATTGTTTTGCCCGTTCATGTGATGGAGCTGAAAAGAATTGTGCTGGCGGAGCATCTTCTACAATCTTTCCATCATCCATAAAGATGACGCGATCAGCTACATCTCTTGCGAAATTCATTTCATGAGTAACAATAACCATTGTCATCCCTTCTTCAGCAAGTTCTTTCATAACTTGCAATACTTCTCCAACAAGTTCAGGGTCTAAAGCTGAGGTAGGCTCATCAAATAGCATAATCTTAGGGCTCATTGCAAGAGCTCGTGCAATGGCAATGCGCTGTTTTTGACCACCTGAAAGAAGATGAGGAGTTACATCTGCTTTATCTTGAAGGCCGACTTTTTGGAGAAGTTGAGTTCCAATATCCTTTGCATTTGCTTTCTCTAATTTTTTTACGTGAATAGGTGCTTCTATGATGTTTTCTAGTGAGGTCATATGAGGAAAGAGGTTAAAGTGCTGAAAAACCATACCGACATTTTCACGGACTTTATTTAAATTTGAATGCTTTGGATCAATTCGCTCACCTTGTAAGTGAATTTCGCCTTCATCGTACATTTCTAAAAAGTTAAGACAGCGAAGTAATGTACTTTTACCAGAACCACTGGCACCAATTAAAACAACAACTTCTTTTTCTTTTACTTCTAAATCAATTCCTTTTAACACATCAAGTGAACCGAATGATTTTACTAGATTTCGAACTTGAATCATACAAAACCCCCAGTTAAAAATATATTTTACAAATGTTGCCCCTTATTTCTGTTATTAGTCATAAATTGTCAGAATCCTTTATTTTTTTCGTGCAATTTGATATTCAAAGAAATAATTTTTTTAAAATCTCTATATCCTTCTATAATGAAAATATGGATAATAATATATAGGTAGTATTTATATTGCTTATAAAAAGGGGGAAAGGGAAGATGGAAAAAGAAAGGAAAACATTTTCTTTTGGATTACGTACACAACTTATGCTATTCACTACAGTTTTAGCTTTCATTACATATTCAACAAGTATCTTTTTTATTTACGTGATATACGATTATTTTCAAAGTTATATAAGTCAAACTGTATATAATATTATCGTTATGTTATTAGGGGTAGTATGGTCTGGAATTTTAGCATATGGAGCAGCCGTATTTTTAATTAAACCGCTTCGCAAGTTAGAGGAAGCGGCAAGAAAAGCAGCTGAGGGTGATATTCGTGAAGATGTTCCATTACCGAAGACAGATGATGAAATTAAATCTTTAAGTGTTGCATTTAATATGATGTTAGGAAACTTAAGGGGCATGGTAAAAAATATTGATACAACATTTTCGTATACAAATAATCAAGTACAGCAGATTAGAAAACAAACAGGCGAAGCAACGAGACAAGCGCAAGGTGTATCAGAGACACTTGCAGAAATTTCTTCAGGCGCTGAGCAATCAGCGGCATCAATTCAAGCAATTGTTTCTGCTGTTGATACAACGACTTCTATTGCAAGTGAAGTAGAAGAAAAAGCGAAGCAGTCTGATACATTGTCTTCAGAAATGGTTGAAGCTTTAGGGCATAGTACTCGTGTCTTTACGTCTTTAATTCAAGGTATTCAAACATTGGCAAAAGAAAATGAAGATTCAATGCAAAATGTACAGAAGTTAGAAGAACGAATGAAACAAGTAGAACATATTGTGTCTGTTGTGAGTGCGATTGCTAGCCAAACGAATTTATTAGCACTAAATGCTTCTATTGAGGCAGCTCGCGCAGGAGAGCATGGAAGAGGCTTTGCGGTTGTTGCGGAAGAAGTACGTAAACTTGCTGATGAAAGTGATCATTCTGCAAGAAACATATCGCAGTTATTACGGAATATGCAAGATGAAGTACAACAAGTTGCAATGAAAATGACAGAACAAGTGAAAATAGCTAAAGAAGAGGCGAAACGTGGGGAAGCTACGGAATTAATTTTAAAAGAAATGTCATCAAGTGTTATGGAAGTAGCCGATGCAACTCAGCAAATTAGTAGTTATATGAATGAACAAGTAAGCCACATTCATCAAACAGGAGCACAAACAAAAGCTGTAGCAGCAATTGCTGAAGAAACATCAGCTGGTTCGCAAGAAGTGGCGCGTGTGACGCTACAACAGTCTAAAAATATGATAGTAATCGATCAATTATTAAAGGATTTAGAGAAGCAAGCAACTGATTTGAAACAAACAATTGAACGATTTTCAATGTAAAAGGAAGAACAGAATGCTGTTCTTCTCTTTTTTATTTAGCTTGATTTAATATTTACAGTTAAACTATGAACGTTTCCGCAACATTCTTTTCTGCCCCTTTCGGATGAAAATTATAGCGAGCTATAATATTAAAAGGGGTGTCTTTTATGAAAAAAGAAAAAAGACAACGGTTAATTAAACAATTTGTAAAGGAGTATGAAATAGATAAGCAAGAAAGATTAGTAGAATTGTTAGCAAAAAAAGATGTATTAGTAACACAAGCTACGATTTCTCGCGATATTCGTGAGTTAAACTTAACGAAGGTACCTTCTCAAGAAGGATTAATGATATATAAAGTTTTCTCAGAAGAGCATTTACAAACTGATATAAAGTTAAAGAAAAAATTACGAGAAGTTGTTGTAAAAATTGATTGTGTAGATCAATTAATGGTTATTAAAACATTACCTGGTAATGCACATGTTATTGGTGTTTTATTTGATGAGTTAGATTGGAAAGAAAAAATAGGATGTATATGCGGAAATGATACATGCCTTATAATTTCACAGTCGAAATCAGATAGGGAGATTATAGAAGAAAGATTAAATTTAATTATTTAGATGCAAAAATCCTGTTTTTAATAAAATTAAAAACAGGATTTTTGTTTAAATACGGAAGTTAAATATTCAACATATATGCGTAATATATGTATTTTTTATTGAGAAAGCGAGATAGTTTGTTATAAAAATACATATTCGTATGATTTTAAAAAAATAACTTGTTTAATATTTCACAATGATAATGTGGATACTTTCACAAAGATGAAAGTGCAGAGCATTTATTATGTACTTGTAAGACATCAAACATATTTAAAAGGAGGTACAACAAATGAAACATCCGATACATGTTACTTCAGAAATTGGGGAATTACAAACGGTTTTATTAAAACGACCGGGTAAAGAAGTGGAAAACTTGACGCCAGATTATTTGCAGCAATTATTATTTGACGATATTCCATACTTACCAATTATTCAAAAAGAGCATGATTATTTTGCACAAACGTTACGCAATCGGGGTGTTGAAGTTCTTTATTTAGAAAAACTAGCCGCTGAGGCGTTAGTAGATAAAAAACTTCGAGAAGAATTTGTTGATCGTATTTTAAAAGAAGGACAGGCCGACGTAAATGTTGCACATCAAACTTTAAAAGAATATTTACTTTCCTTTTCAAATGAAGAATTAATTCAAAAAATTATGGGCGGTGTACGGAAAAACGAAATTGAAACAAGTAAGAAGACACATTTATATGAATTAATGGAAGATCACTATCCGTTTTACTTAGATCCAATGCCTAATTTATATTTTACTCGTGATCCAGCAGCTAGCGTGGGCGATGGCTTAACGATAAATAAGATGAGAGAACCAGCGCGTAGACGTGAATCATTATTCATGGAGTACATCATTAAATATCATCCAAGATTTGCAAAACATAATGTACCAATCTGGTTAGATCGTGATTATAAATTTCCAATTGAAGGTGGCGACGAGCTAATTTTAAATGAAGAAACAATTGCGATTGGAGTATCTGCTCGTACTTCAGCTAAAGCAATTGAACGTTTAGCTAAAAATCTCTTTAGCCGACAAAATAAAATTAAGAAAGTGTTAGCAATAGAAATTCCAAAATGTCGAGCATTTATGCATTTAGATACAGTATTTACAATGGTTGATTATGACAAGTTTACAATTCATCCAGCCATTCAAGGGCCAAAAGGGAATATGAATATTTATATTTTAGAAAAAGGATCAGATGAGGAAACTCTTAAAATTACACATCGTACTTCTTTAATGGAAGCATTAAAAGAGGTATTAGGCTTAAGTGAATTAGTTCTTATTCCATGTGGAGGAGGAGATGTAATTGCTTCTGCTCGTGAACAATGGAATGATGGCTCGAACACATTAGCAATCGCGCCAGGTGTAGTTGTTACATATGATCGCAACTATGTATCTAATACGTTATTACGGGAACACGGTATAGAAGTGATTGAGGTTCTAAGTTCGGAATTATCTCGTGGTCGTGGGGGTCCACGTTGCATGAGTATGCCAATTGTTCGTAAAGATATTTAGTATAAATAACGGAGAAAGTAGGGATGAATTATGTTAATGACTAGACCAAATTTAAAAGGAAGAAGCTTTCTAGCAGAAAAAGATTTTACACAAGAAGAATTATTATATTTTCTAGATTTGGCAGCAGAATTAAAAGAGAAAAAGAAAAATGGTATTCCGCATCATTATTTAGAAGGTAAAAATGTAGCGCTCTTATTTGAAAAAACTTCTACTCGTACACGTTGTGCATTTACAGTAGCATGTACAGATTTAGGAGCAAATCCTGAATATTTAGGGAAAGGTGATATTCAACTTGGGAAAAAAGAATCTGTAGAGGATACAGCAAAAGTGTTAGGGCGTATGTTTGACGGAATTGAGTTTCGTGGATTTAATCATGAAACCGTAGAATCTTTAGCACAAAATTCTGGTGTGCCAGTTTGGAATGGATTAACAGATATGTGGCATCCAACACAAACACTAGCAGATTTATTAACAATTAGAGAACATATAGGGAAATTGAAAAATGTGAAGCTCGTTTACGTTGGCGATGGACGAAATAATGTTGCTAATAGCTTACTAGTTGGTGGAGCAATCGTTGGAATGGATGTACGTATTTGTACACCGGAATCTTTATGGCCTGCACAAGAAGTAATTGATTTAGCAAAAAAATATAATGAACAGGTAATGATAACAAGTAATGTGGAAGAAGCTGTTGCGAATGCAGATGTAATTTATACAGATGTATGGGTGTCTATGGGGGAAGAAGAAAAATTTGCTGAACGTGTCGAGTTATTGAAACCTTATCAAGTAAATATGAAAATGATTAAAGCAACAGGGAATGAAAACGTGATTTTCTTACATTGTTTACCTGCATTTCATGATGTTGAAACGATGTATGGCGAAGAAGTTTATGAGAAATATGGGTTGAAAGAAATGGAGGTAACTGACGAAGTATTCCGCAGTAAACATTCAAAAGTATTTGATCAAGCTGAAAATAGAATGCATACAATTAAAGCGGTTATGGCAGCTACTTTAGGAAATATGGAGTAAAGAAGAAAGGGAGTCTTCCTTTCTTCTTTCTCCTCCTTTAGACACGATCATTCACTATTACTTTTGTATTGTTATTGCAATTTAAGAGAGGTGAGTGGAATGGGTGAAGATAAGAAATTAGGGTTGTTTACACTAACGGCTCTTGTAGTTGGGTCTATGATTGGCGGTGGAGCCTTTAATTTAGCGAGTGATATGGCAAAAGGTGCTGGTGCTGGAGCCATTATTATTGGCTGGGTTATAACAGGAATTGGGATGATTGCACTTGGATTATCTTTTCAAAATCTAACTGTAAAACGGCCAGATTTAGATGGTGGTATTTTTAGCTATGCAAAAGCAGGGTTTGGTAATTTTATGGGGTTTAATAGTGCGTGGGGATACTGGCTATCTGCTTGGCTTGGAAATGTAGCTTACGGTACATTATTGTTTTCTTCATTAGGATATTTCTTCCCGATCTTTGAAGGCGGTCAAAATGTAGAATCCATTATTGGTGCAAGCGTATTATTATGGTGTGTTCACATGTTAATTTTACGTGGAGTTCAATCAGCAGCCCTTGTGAATTTAGTAACTACAATCGCAAAATTAGTACCTGTATTTGTATTTATTTTCATAGGAATCTTCGCGTTTCATATTGATACGTTCTTAGATGGATTTTGGGGGCAAGCTGGTTCTTTTTCATGGGGAGCAGTTGGCAGCCAAGTTAAAAGTACAATGCTTGTAACTTTATGGGTATTTATTGGGGTAGAAGGGGCTGTTGTTTTATCCAGTCGAGCAAAAAATAGAAGTGATGTAGGGAAAGCAACCGTTATTGGCTTAATTGGTACACTCATCATTTACATTTTAATCACATTATTGTCTCTTGGACTTATGCAGCAAGCAGATATTGCAGGTTTGAAAAATCCGGCTATGGCTTATTTATTTGAAAGTGTTGTTGGAAAATGGGGTGCTATTTTTATTAATTTAGGTTTGGTCATCTCTGTATTAGGTGCTTGGTTAGGTTGGACTTTGCTCGCTTCTGAAATTCCATATTTAGCGGCTAAAGATGGAGTATTTCCAAAATGGTTTGCAAAAGAAAATAAAAATAAGGCTCCAGTAAATTCATTATGGATAACAAATGGTTTAATACAAATGTTCTTGTTAACATTCGTCGTTTCTGATCAGGCGTATAACTTTGCATTCTCTTTAGCATCTTCAGCTATTTTAATCCCATATGCTTTTTCAGCGTTTTATCAACTGAAGCATAGCTTAAAGTCTGAAGAAGCAGATCGAAATAAAAATATAATAATTGGCTTGATAGCCAGTATTTATGGCGTGTGGCTAGTTTATGCAGCTGGTTTAGAATATTTATTATTAACAATGACTTTATATGCGCCAGGTATTTTTATTTTTTACAATGTTCAAAAGCAAAAGAGTTCGAAGCAAATATTTACTCGAGTGGAATTAGCATCATCCGTAGCAATTGGTGCTTTAGCATTCTTTGCGATTTATGGATTAATTACAGGCAGTATTACTTTATAAAGCGCTGTGAAAGCGAAATCAACTGGAGGGCTGGAATATGGCACGAAGAAAAATTGTAGTTGCACTAGGGGGAAATGCGATACAGTCTGGAGAAGCTACTGCGGGAGCGCAGCAAGAAGCGTTGGAAAAAACGGCAGAACAACTTGTGAAAATAATGGAAAATGATGTGGATATAGTAATTGCGCATGGAAATGGCCCACAAGTGGGGAATATTTTATTACAGCAAAAAGCTGCAGAAACGGAAAAGACACCTGCAATGCCATTAGATACTTGTGGGGCAATGAGCCAAGGAATGATTGGATATTGGATGGAAAATGCGATTGAAAAGGCATTGAAAAAACGGAATATAAAAAAAGACGTAGCAACGGTTATAACACGCGTTGTTGTGGATAAAAAAGATGAGGCATTTAAAAATCCAACTAAACCAATCGGTCCTTTTTATACAGAAGAAGAGGCCAGAAGATTAATGGATGAAACAAAAGCAGTGTTTAAAGAAGATGCTGGTAGAGGATGGAGACGTGTTGTTCCATCACCGAAGCCTGTAAGTATTCATGAACATAAAGTGATTAATTCTTTGGTCGAAGATGGAAATATAGTGATAGCTGTTGGCGGAGGTGGAATTCCAGTAATTGATTCCGAAGAAGGGTTAAAAGGAACTGAAGCGGTTATCGATAAAGATTTCGCTGCACAGAAATTAGCAGAATTAGTAGATGCCGATACGCTCGTTATTTTAACTGCAGTTGATCATGTGTATGTAAATTATAATCAACCGAATCAAAAAAAATTAGAGCATGTCACAGTGAATCAATTAGAAGAATATATTGAAGAACAACAATTCGCTGCGGGAAGCATGCTTCCAAAAATTGAAGCTGCTATTAATTTTGTTAATACAAATCCAAAAAGAAAAACAATTATTACGTCTTTAGAAAAAGTATATGAAGCACTAGAAGAAAAAGCTGGTACTATTATTTCAAAACAGAATGTATGCATATATGTTTAAATTCTTATGTACGCTACTTAGTAGTAAAAAAGAATGGAGTTAGTAACTTCATTCTTTTTATTTATTAATATTTTTTGTACTCATTGTTCATAAAGTTTTCATGATGAAATCTGAATATGTAAGTTAATTATGATAAAATTCAAATTGAATACGCTTTCTTGATTTTTCGCTCCAACATACAGCAAGAGAGAGGGAATTTTATGAATAGACGGAACGTAGTTAAGGACTTAAAGCAGTTCGAATTATTTGCTCATTTAACAGAAAAAAAATTGAAAGGCTTAACAGAGTTTGTTTATTGGCGAACTTATAAAAAAGGTCAATTTTTATTTTTAGAAGGAGATTCAAGGGAAAGAATCTACTTCATGTTAGATGGTTTTGTAAAGTTAGAGCGGGTTAATCAAAATGGGAACTTATTATACGATGACTATGTAAAGCGATATTCTATTTTTCCTTATGGTGGCATGTTTACAGACAGAGGATATAACTATACAGCAGAAGCAATGACGGATGTGGAGGTATATTATATTCCAACGGTAATCTTTGAAGATATGGTAAAATCCAGCAGAGCGCAATTGATGTACGTTGTTCAGCAATTATCATCTATATTAAAATTGAACGAAAATCGAGTGCAAAATATTACAATTCCTAATGCACAAGATCGTGTTATCCAAACGTTAAATTATTTAATGCAGGATTTAGGAGAACAGAGTGGGGAAAAGATTGTAATTTCATGTCCACTTACAACAATTGAAATATCCAAAATATCTGGAACATCTCGAGAGACAGTTAGCAGCGTATTAAAACAATTAAAAAATGATAGCATTGTTACAATTTTAGATAAAAAAATTACAATACATGATCCAACATATTTTGAAGAAATTTCAATGTGAAAATTGTATATTGATTTTTTAATTCATAGTGTATATTAATAAGGTTCTTTATATATTTATAAGGAACTTTTTTACGTTATCCTCTATAAAAAGATTGTATAGTATGGTAATAATAGCTAAAATCGATAATAAAATACAAAGTGAAGGGGAGAAAGAATGATTCGTATTGAGTATGATCGATTAGTAGCTATTTGTTACAGTATAGGGGTTTTGTTATTATTAAAAATTCCAAATGATAATGAATTAATTGGGGAAAAACTATTCAATGTCTATAAGGTTCCGATACATACGTATGTTTATATGGATTATAAAGTCTCAAATATATTGATTGTTTCTTTCATACTACATGTAATTGCATTTATATTATTTTTAAAATGGCTAGGAAAAAAGGAGTCTAGTACATTTAGAAAAACGAATAAGATAAAAGTAGTAGGCATTAGTATTTTGATTGTAATGATGCCGTTTATTTTAAATACAATCCTCCAGACATTGAATAAAACATGGTACTACGCAGGAAAAACAGGGGTAGAAGCAATAGAATATAAAAAAGAAGATAGCCAGTGTAGAATGGAGAAAAATGGAGAGAATATCCAACCGAAGTGCATTGTTACTTTAAAAAATTATCGTAATCATTCACAAGCATTAAAAGTTGTTTTATACGATAATGCAAACGAGAATTCAAAAAGCTATCCAGTACCGAAACCAGTCTATTTACAAAAACATGAGACAAAGCAATTCGAATTTCAAGTTCCTGTTTCTTATAATAGAGGTATTGAAAAAGATAAAGTACCAAATATTAAATTACATTCATTGCATGAAAATGATACGAAATACAATTAATCTGTAAGTAAAAGTTTATGAGTAGGAGCAAGAATTTGAAACGATATAGAAAATCAACTTGAATCATCCAACATACTGCGAGGTAACGGTATATTGGATGATTTTTTTATGTTATCCCCTTTTTTCACGTATGAAAAGGAGGAATACTTTGTTGGAAATGAAAAACATCACAAGGATCATACATGGTTTTTACTTTACGTAATCTGTGAAAGTTAGAGCCATAATAACTAGTTTGCCAATTTTTAATGTCGATATCGGGCCAGTTCACATAGTCACCTAGTGTATAAGGATCTAAGCTTTCTCGTAAACCTTTAACCCAGCGTATATTTCGATTTTCTTCATCATCGCATTTCCAAGAGGTAATGTATTCTTGAGCAATAATTGCTTTACGATGAAAATAAGCCGTTTTATTCGGCGAAATATTTTCAACAGCACCTATGAGCGATTGATGCCAAATACTAGCATCTTTATTCGGTGCATGAGAAAGAAAGTATTGCATGATTTGAATGCCTTTAAGGGGAATAGGTTTATAGACATAGGAACCAGAGCGCTTGAAATTTTCAGGGATGTTACCGCTATTAAAAAATTCAACAGCCTTTATATAAGGAACTTCTTCTATAAAGAGAGAGGGGCTACCAGTTTCAAGAAGAGGTGAAGAATGAGATTTACCTTTGTGAGAAATAAATAAAGCATAAGAATAAAGAATCTACATAGAGTTCAATGAAAACAGTTGCAAACTGTTCATATTTTGTTATGATAGTGTTACGAAAACGTTTGCATAAAATTCCGATGGGATGCAAAAGGAGAGAATGACTATGAATAAGACATGGTGGAAAGAAGCGGTTGCTTATCAAATTTATCCACGAAGCTTTATGGATTCAAATGGTGATGGTATTGGAGATTTACAAGGTATTATTGCAAAACTGGATTATTTAAAAGATTTAGGTATAGATGTAATTTGGATTTGTCCAATGTATAAGTCGCCTAATGATGATAATGGTTATGATATTAGTGATTATCAAGATATTATGGATGAGTTTGGTACAATGGCAGACTTTGATGCTTTACTAGATGAAGTTCATAAGCGTGATATGAAGCTTATTATTGATTTAGTTATTAATCATACGAGTGATGAACATCCATGGTTTATTGAATCACGTTCATCTAAAGATAATCCGAAGCGTGATTGGTATATTTGGCATGATGGTAAAGATGGTGCGGAGCCAAACAACTGGGAAAGTATTTTTAATGGTTCGGCATGGGAATATGATGAAGAAACAGAACAATATTATTTACATCTATTCTCACGTAAACAACCAGATTTGAACTGGGAGAATAAAGAAGTTCGCGAAGTACTATATGATACGGTCAATTGGTGGCTTGATAAAGGTATTGATGGTTTCCGCGTTGATGCGATCAGTCATATTAAAAAAGAAGAAGGCCTTAAGGATATGCCAAATCCAAAAGAGTTAAAATATGTGCCATCTTTTGATAAACATATGAATGTGAAAGGTATTCAACCTTTATTAGAAGAGCTAAAAGAAAATACATTCTCTAAGTACGATATTATGACTGTTGGTGAAGCAAATGGCGTTAAGATTGAAGATGCTGAGCTATGGGTTGGAGAAGAGCAAGGTAAGTTCAATATGGTATTCCAATTTGAACATTTAAGTTTATGGGATGCAGAGAAGAAGAAAGACCTTGATATTGTAGGATTGAAAAAAGTATTAACGAAATGGCAAAAAGGATTAGAAAATAAAGGATGGAACGCTTTATATATTGAGAATCACGATAAACCACGTATCGTTTCAACATGGGGAGATGATAAACAATATTGGCGTGAAAGTGCAACAGCTCTAGGGGCGATGTATTTCTTTATGCACGGTACACCGTTTATTTATCAAGGCCAAGAAATTGGTATGACAAATGTTCAGTTACCAAATATTGAAGATTACGATGATGTAGCAATTAAAAATTTATATCGCGAGAAAATTGCAGAGGGCGTACCACATCAAGATATGATGGAGATTATATGGGCTTCTTGCCGCGATAATTCACGTACACCTATGCAGTGGAATGATGAGATGAATGCTGGTTTCACAACAAGTACACCTTGGTTTAGCATGAATCCAAATTACAAAGAAATTAATGTTGAAAAGCAAAAAAATGAAGAAAAGTCTATTTTCAATTTCTATAAGAAAATGATTGCCCTGAAAAAAGAGCACGATGTACTGAACTATGGTACGTACGATTTACTTTTAGAAGACGATCCACAAATTTATGCATATACACGTACGTTACAGGATGAAAAAGTCATTGTAATTAGTAATATCTCAAAAGAGGAAGCTGTGTATAATGAGGGTTCATTTGCACTAGAACGCAAACGTTTGCTTTTAAATAACTATGAAGTTGCGGAACATGAAGAAGTAACAACAATTGCTTTAAAACCTTATGAAACAAGGGTTTATCGCATTTCATAATAAAAAAGGATGCTCTTTGAGCATCTTTTTTTATGAAAAAAAATAAATTTCTATTGCAAAGTGAAAACGCTTTTATTAAAATAGATTTATGAAAACGGTTGCGTAAAGATAAAAATAAAGTAACATAAGGAATCGTTTTCATAAAGGGAACAGAAATTATAATTTAAATCATTATGTTGTTATAAATAAAGGGGAGGAAGAACAGATGAAAATTACGTCTTTTGATTTTTGGCAAAAGTTCGGGAAAGCTTTATTAGTTGTTGTAGCTGTAATGCCAGCAGCTGGTTTAATGATTTCCATCGGTAAGTTAATTGGTATGTCTGCTGGGGATGTTAACGCAGTTCATACAATCGCTCGCGTAATGGAAGACATCGGTTGGGCAATCATTACAAATCTACACATCTTATTCGCAGTAGCAATTGGGGGATCTTGGGCGAAAGATCGCGCGGGTGGTGCATTTGCAGCGCTATTAGCATTCGTCTTAACAAACCGAATTACAGGAGCTATATTTGGCGTAAACGCTGAAATGTTAGCGGATTCAAAAGCGAAAGTTTCTTCAGTAATAGCGGGAGATTTAATTGTAAAAGATTACTTTACTTCTGTACTTGGTGCACCTGCATTAAACATGGGAGTGTTCGTAGGGATCATCACAGGTTTCTTAGGAGCTACTTTATATAACAAATATTATAACTATAATAAACTGCCACAGGCATTAGCATTCTTTAATGGAAAACGATTTGTACCATTCGTTGTAATTCTTTGGTCTACAGTTACTGCGATTGTATTATCACTTCTATGGCCATTCATCCAAAGTGGGTTAAATGAATTTGGTCGCTGGATTGCAGCTTCAAAAGATAGCGCACCAGTTGTTGCACCGTTTGTATATGGAACGTTAGAGCGTTTATTATTACCATTTGGTTTACACCATATGTTAACGATTCCGATGAACTATACAGAGCTAGGCGGAACATATACGATGTTAACTGGTTCAAAAGTTGGACAAGTTGTAGCAGGACAAGATCCATTATGGCTTGCATGGATTACAGATTTAAATAATTTACTAGCAAATGGAGATACGAAGGCATATAACGATTTATTAAATAACGTTGTACCAGCTCGTTTCAAAGCTGGACAAGTTATCGGCTCAACAGCAGCGTTAATGGGGATTGCATTTGCGATGTTCCGTAACGTGGATAAAGAAAAGCGTGCAAAATATAAACCAATGTTTTTATCAGCAGCATTAGCAGTATTCTTAACAGGTGTAACAGAACCAATTGAATTCATGTTCATGTTTATTGCTCCAGTATTATATGTTGTATATGCTATTACAACAGGACTTGCATTCGCGCTAGCTGATTTAATTAACTTACGTGTTCATGCATTTGGATTTATTGAGTTAATTACTCGTACACCAATGATGGTTAACGCAGGTTTAACAAGAGACTTAATCAACTTTGTTATTGTTTCATTAGTGTTCTTCGGTCTTAACTTTACACTATTCAATTTCTTAATTAAAAAATTCAATTTACCAACACCAGGGCGTGCAGGTAACTATATTGATAATGAAGATGAGGCATCAGAAGGAACAGGAAATGTACAAGACGGTTCATTAGCAACAAAAGTTATCGATTTATTAGGTGGAAAAGAAAATATTGCTGACGTAGATGCTTGTATGACACGCTTACGTGTAACAGTAAAAGATTTAGATGTTGTTGCACCAGAAGCACAGTGGAAACAAAATGGTGCTTTAGGGCTTATTGTAAAAGATAAAGGTGTACAAGCGGTATATGGTCCGAAAGCTGACGTATTAAAGTCAGACATTCAAGATATGTTAGGTGCGTAATAATATGAAATTGCTAACTTTAAACTGTCATTCTTGGCAAGAAGAGAATCAAATAGAAAAGATACAATACCTTGCTAAAGTAATTCAAGAAGAAGAGTACGATGTCATCGCATTGCAAGAAGTAAGTCAGTCCATACAAGCTGAAAATGTATGCGGTAACAAGAAAGAAGATAATTTTGGACTTTTACTATTAGAAGAGTTAAAAGCGCTACATGTAAAAGATTACAATATTACTTGGGATTTCTCTCATATTGGTTATGACGTGTATGAAGAAGGATTAGCGATTATAACGAAGCATAATATTATAAAAGAAGATACGTTCTTTATTTCAGAAAACGAGGATACAACATATTGGAAAACGCGTAAAATTGTAAGTGCAACAATTGCTTATAATGGTAAGGATATAACGTTTTACTCTTGCCATCTCGGTTGGTGGAATGATGAAGAAGAGTTATTCGAAGGTCAAGTCGATCGTTTGATGGAGCGTGTAGATAGCAATAAGCTCGCCTTCTTAATGGGGGATTTTAATAACAATGCTCGGTTGGAAGGCGAAGGTTATGAGTATATGATGCAAAAAGGGTTGTATGACACATATGAATTAGCAATAGAGAAGGATGAAGGAACGACTGTCCAAGGTGAGATTGCTGGTTGGGATGAAAATAAACATAATTTGCGAATCGATCTAATATTGTGTAACCAAAGTAAAAAAGTTCATTCTTCAAAAGTTATTTTTAATGGTACAAACAGAAATGTAATTTCAGATCATTTCGGTGTAGAGGTTCAATTGGATATATAATAGAAGAAATCCTCACAGAGAATAAAAGCTGTGAGGATTTTTTTTAGGAATACAAGTATTTCCAAGAGAAAATACTTGTATTTTTTATGACATTTCATATATATTTGTTATTATTGAATGTAAAACCGATTTGGTCATTTTGTATTCATACTTTGACTCACTTCGTTATATAATGAAGTAAGTGAAAGTTAATGGGAAAAAATAGTACGTTTTTGGTTAATACACGATGTAGAAAGTGATATAATTGCAAAATGCATGTATCATTTTCTAAAGAAGGAAAAATATATAATTAGGTGATAACTTCTATGAAACAAATTTGGCGTATTTATAAGACAGATTTACGGAATGTAGCCAAACATTGGGCTGCAATTGTTATTGTTTTAGGATTAATGATTTTACCATCATTATATGCATGGTTTAACATTAAAGCTTCTTGGGATCCGTATGGAAATACAAAAGAGGTTCCTATTGCAGTTTCTAACCAAGATGCAGGTTCTAACTTAAGAGGGAAAGATATTAATATCGGGAAAGAGATTGTAGACTCCCTTAAGAAAAACAAAAATCTTGGCTGGAAATTTGTAGATGAAAAACAAGCAATTTACGGAGTTGAGCGTGGGGATTATTATGCAAGTATTACGATTCCAAAAGACTTCTCTGAAAAAATCGCAACTGTTCTGGATGAAAATCCGAAAAAACCAGAACTGGATTACTATGTGAATGAAAAAGTAAACGCGATCGCACCGAAGATTACAGCAAAAGGTGCATCAGGTATTACAGAAGAAATTAGTAAAAACTTTGTTAAAACAGCAAACGGTGAGATTTTTAAAATTTTCAATGACCTTGGAATCGATTTAGAAACAAACTTACCAAGTATCGAAAAAGTAAAAGATCTTGTCTTTAAGCTAGAAGCGCAGTTCCCAGAAATGAATACACTCATGGATAAGGCGTTAGATGATGCAACTCGAGCAGAAGATGTTGTGAAAGTAGCGCAAAAAGAGTTGCCGGTTGTAGAGAGTGTTATGAATGATGGGCAAGAAGCGTTAGGGAATTTAGATAAATTCTTTGCGAGAAATGATGAAACATTGAATCGCGCTCCGGGAACTATTAAAAATAATTTAACAGTAATGCAGCAGGGATTGGATGCTGCAGCGAAAATTACGGATTACTTAAAAAATCCGGCATTTGACTTTAATCTGACATTGCCAGATCCAGCTAAATTACCAGTCTTACCTAATATAACTATTCCACAAATACCAGAGATTCCAGCATTACCACAAGTGAATGGTGAAGGGTATAAAAATATTGCTAAAAATATTGATCAAACTGTAAACACTGTTTTTAATTCTACTCGTGTTGGAACGGCATATGTAAAGAGTGTTATGGATGGCCTTCAAAATAAAGGCGTGGATCCAGCTATAGCACAGAAAAATGTGCAGGATGCTTCAAAGCTCCTCCAAGAGCGTATCGATAGTGTTTCATATTTGATTGATTTCTTTACAGCTTTCAAGGAATCAGCTTCCACGGAATTCGGTAAACAGTTCTTTGGAAACAGAGTGGAAAGTTTAACGGTGCTTAAAAATTCTATGGTGGATGCTAACAATAGGGTTAAGCATGTAGGAGATTTAATTAGTTCCGGACAAGAAGTTAAACAAGATGTGCGAGATGCTGTAAATCAAAAATTAGATGCAGTAAATAATTTAGTAAATCAAGCTGAAAAGGATTATAATGCAACGTTTGTAGCTGATTTTGAAAAAGCAGTAAGTACAGCTGAGCAACTGAAAAGTAAGGCTGAAAATGCGCAAGAAAATGCACAGCAGCTTAGAGGCAATTTAAATCAAGATATAAATAAGGCTAATGAGATATTAAACAATGGTAGAGAGAAATATGATAAAGCTGTAAATGATTACAGTAGATTAAAAACGGAGCTTGAAAAAGCAAGAGAAGACTTAAGTAACAAAGGTGTTAACGGATTAGATTCTACAAAAGTAGCCTTAAATGATTTGAATGGGCAGTTCAAAGCAAGTTGGAATTTAGTTAATGACATGATTCCAGTTCTGGAAAGTACAAATAAAGTGTTAGCTGATGTGAATAGTGATAAAAACCTTAATGGTACAATTTCTAAGTTAAATAAAGCAAAAGATGGTTTGCAAAAAGGAATGGATTTAACTGATAAAGGAATTGACGCTATTAATAAAGGTCAAAAACCAGCAGCTGATGTTATTGAAAGTATTAATCAAGTGTCTAAAAGTGTTTCGGGCCAAATTGGTGACATTTTAGCTAAATATGACTCAGAAATCACTCCAAATTTCAATGCAGCAATTGCTCGCACAAAAGAGATGTCTAAAAATACATCTCAAATTTTAAAAGAGGCAGACAAAAAGCTTCCAGATGTTAAAAAATTACTAGAAGATTCATCAAAAGGTTTAGTAGATGGTAAAAAGAAATTAGCAGACATTAAAGCTGAAATGCCAGCTACTGAGAAAAAGATTAAAGAATTAGCAGATAAAATTCGTGATTTTGAATCTGAAGAGGATTTAAAAGACATTATACGCTTATTGAAAAATGATGTTGAAAAGCAAAGTGATTACTTTGCGAATCCAGTAAATTTAAAAGAAAATAAATTATTTGCGATGCCGAACTACGGTTCAGCGATGTCACCATTCTATACAGTGCTTGCATTATGGGTAGGCGCATTATTAATGGTTTCATTATTAACGGTAGAAGTACACGAAGAGGGCGCGAATTATAAGAGCCATGAAATTTACTTCGGACGTTTATTAACATTCTTAACGATAGGTCTTTCACAAGCGTTTATCGTATCGATGGGAGATATATTCTTACTCGGTACGTACGTAGTCGATAAGTTCTGGTTTGTGTTATTTAGTTTATTTATTGGTGGAGTCTTCGTTTGTATCGTATACTCACTCGTTTCTATTTTCGGAAACGTTGGGAAATCGATGGCGATTATTTTACTTGTACTACAAGTAGCAGGATCGGGCGGAACATTCCCAATCCAAATGACACCAGCGTTCTTCCAAGCGATTTATCCGTTCTTACCATTCACATACGCAATTAGCGCAATTCGTGAAACAGTTGGTGGAATGCTTTGGGATATCGTAACGCGAGATTTACTTGTGTTAAGTGCTTTCGTAGTAGTTATGATTGTTGCTGCGTTATTACTGAAAACACCAATTAACAAATCAAGTGAAAAATTTGTTGAGAATGCAAAAGGAAGTAAAATCATTCACTAAAATAAAAGGTTCCTACCGATAGAGGTAGGAACCTTTTTGTTTAATCAAATTTTAATTTTTTTAATGCTTCCGCGAATGGGTTATTTAATGGTTCTTCTTCTTTTTTCTGTTGTTTCATATATTTTTGAACGTCGCGTTTATCGGCTTTGTTTCCAGATTCTTTTTTACGTCGCTCTTGGAATGTTGATAATTTCTCGCGATAGCCACATTTACATGCGAAAATTTGGCCTGCACCCTCACCACGTAATTCTAGTTTCTTTTTACATTGCGGACAGCGAGCATTTGTTGTACGAGATACATTTTTACGATGACCACATTCACGGTCTTGGCATACGAGCATTTTCCCCTTTTTTCCATTTACTTCTAGCATTGGTTTACCGCAATCTGGACAAGACTTCGTTGAAATGTTGTCATGTTTATATTTCTTATCACTCGATTTAATTTCAGCAACAATTTCTTTCGTATAGTTCTTCATTTCCGAAATGAATACTTCTTTCTTTAATTTTCCTTTTGCAATTGCTTCAAGTTTTTGTTCCCACTCACCAGTTAGTGTAGGTGATTTTAATTCTTCTGGTACTAAATCAAGTAATTGACGACCTTTTGATGTAATGTGAATATCTTTACCACGTTTTTCAATTAAGAAAGAATTGAAAAGTTTGTCGATAATATCTGCACGTGTCGCTACAGTACCTAATCCACCAGTCGATTTTAACGTATCAGCAAGTTGTTTATTTTGCGTATCCATATATTTTGTAGGATTCTCCATTGCTGAAAGTAAAGTTGCTTCATTAAAGCGTGCAGGTGCTTTCGTTTGACCTGATGTTTGCATAAGTAACTTTACAGTTAATGTATCGCCCTTTTCAATGTGAGGTAGAATCTGCTCTTTTACGTCATCAGTTACATCATCGTCTTCAAATCGATTTTCGTATACTTCCTTCCAACCAGCATGTAAAATCGTTTTTCCGCGTGCAATGAATGTTTCATTGCCGACCTTTGTGCGTAACGTTAGTTGTTCGTATTCGAATGCTGGGAATAAAACAGCTAAGAAACGTTTTACAACTAAATCATAAATTTTGCGTTCTTTATCTGTGAATGCTGCGAAGTTAACGTATCCTTCTGTTGGAATAATCGCATGATGATCGCTTACTTTACTATCATCAACAAATGATTTGTTAGGTTTGATAGGCTTTTGTAATACTTTATGTGCGAAGGGACGGTATTCTCCAACACCACATGCTTTTAGACGTTCTGGAAGTGTTCCAACGATATCAGATGAAATGTAGCGTGAATCTGTACGAGGGTACGTTAGTACTTTATGCTGTTCATACAATTTTTGCATAATATTTAATGTTTCTTTAGCAGAGTAACCGAACTTTTTATTTGCATCACGTTGTAATTCAGTTAAATCGTAAAGACCAGGAGAGAATGACTTCTTCTGTTTCTTATCAATTTCCACAACAGCAGCATTTTGTTTATCTAAACTTTTTACAATACCATCGATTTTTTCTTTATTAAAACTACGGCTATTGCCATTTGCATCTTGCCAAGTAAGTTTGAGCTTCTCCATTGTTTGAGCTTCGATGCCGTAGTAAGTTTGAGCTTTGAAGTTCTTTATTTCATCCTCACGACTAGCAATCATAGCAACAGTAGGGGTTTGTACACGGCCGCAATTTAACTGGGCATTAAAGCGAGTCGTTAAAGCACGAGTTGCATTAAGACCGATATACCAGTCAGCTTCTGAACGTGCAACTGCTGAAGCATATAAATTGTCATATGCCTTACCTGGTTTTAAATTTGCAAAACCATCTTTAATTGCTTTATCGGTTACAGAAGAAATCCATAAACGTTTGATTGGTTTATTTAGCTTAACTTTATCGATAATCCAGCGTGCGACTAATTCCCCTTCACGTCCAGCGTCTGTTGCTACAATAATTTCATTTACATCTTTTCGAAGTAGCTGACTTTTTACAGCATTAAATTGTTTACCAGTTTGTTTAATAACCGTTAATTTCAAACGCTCAGGTAGCATCGGTAAATCTTCTAAATTCCACTTTTTATATTTCACATCATAACTTTCTGGATCTGCTAATGTAACGAGATGACCTAAAGCCCAAGTTACAATATATTTACTACCCTCAAGATAGCCGTTTCCTTTTTTATCACACTTCAGTACACGAGCAATATCTCGTGCAACGGAAGGTTTTTCAGCGATTACAACGCTTTTTGACATATTAAAAACATCCTTTCAAATTTCCATAAGTTAAATATAGCATACATCTTCTTGAGATTCAGTTTCGCTCCATATTTGATCGGTTTTTAGTGGGATGAACAAAACACTCACTGATTAAAGTTTCACTTGATTATGTTTATTGTTATATAGGTTGCTTCTATATTAAATAGAAAAGTAAAGAACTTGTTATTTTAGTAGAATAAGAGTAGACTTTGAAGTAGATGAATAATAAGCACATGGGAGTTTGTGGATGCAAACTGAGAGTATGACTAGTCCGTCATTGACCATTTGAACCTGTTGGATAATGCCAGCGTAGGGAGAGTGTAAAAGCACATGTTCAGGCACTTTGCGTACGCGCAAAGTGTCTTTTTGTGTATCTCCCATCATTATAGTTAGGAGATGAAAAGGATGAATATGAAAGAAATTAGTAAAGTAGTGGATTTGGTGAGAGAATCTAATCCGCTCGTTCATAATATTACAAATGTTGTTGTAACAAATTTTACTGCTAACGGTTTGTTGGCACTTGGAGCATCGCCTGTAATGGCGTATGCAAAAGAAGAAGTAGCAGAAATGGCTAGCATTGCTGGAGCGTTAGTATTAAATATGGGGACACTTCGTCCTGAAGAAGTAGAAGCGATGTTACTCGCGGGTAAATCAGCAAATGCGAACAATGTGCCAGTACTATTTGACCCAGTTGGTGCAGGAGCAACTTCGTATCGAACAGAAGTTGCGAGACATATTCCAGCCGAAATAGATTTAGCAATTATCCGCGGAAATGCGGCTGAAATAGCAAATGTTATTAATGAGAAATGGGAAATTAAAGGGGTAGACGCTGGTACTGGAAATGGCAATGTTGTAAGTATTGCAAGGCAGGCAGCAGATGAACTAAATACAGTTGCGGTCATTACTGGAAAAGAAGATGTTGTTACAGATGGAGAGAGAACTATTGTTATTCGAAATGGTCACCCTATTTTAACGAAAGTTACGGGAACAGGTTGTTTACTAACTTCTGTAATAGGAGCATTTGTAGCAGTGGAAAAAGATTATGTAAAAGCAGCAGTAGCCGCATTAACGTTTTATGGTGTAGCTTCGGAACTGGCAGCTGCTAAGGCGGTAGAAAAAGGGCCTGGTAGTTTCCAAATTGAATTTTTAAATCAATTAGCGAATACAACTTCAGGTGATATTGAGAAGTATGGGAAGATTGTGGAGTTAGAGTAAGAGGGAGTGAAAGAAATGGCACGCATTGAAATAGATAAAATGTCTAAGCTATTGCAAGTGTATTTTATTATGGGAAGTAATAACTGCACGAGGGATCCTTTAGCTGCATTGAAAGAAGCGTTAGATGGTGGAGTGACACTTTTTCAGTTTCGCGAGAAGGGGGAAGGTTCTTTAATCGGAGAAGATAGAGTGCGCTTTGCAAAAGAATTGCAGACGCTTTGTAAGGAATATAGTGTTCCTTTCATTGTAAATGATGATGTAGAATTAGCCATTGAATTAGATGCAGATGGTGTTCATGTTGGACAAGATGATGAAGGAATTACATCTGTTCGTGAAAAAATGGGAGATAAAATTATCGGCGTATCTGCTCATACAATTGAAGAAGCACGCTTTGCAATCGAAAATGGAGCAGATTATTTAGGCGTTGGACCTATTTTCCCAACGAGTACGAAAAAAGATACGAAAGCGGTTCAAGGAACGAAAGGGTTAGCTTATTTTAGAGAACAAGGAATTACAGTGCCAATCGTTGGTATTGGTGGGATTACAATTGAAAATACAGCGGCAGTTATAGAAGCGGGTGCGGACGGTGTTTCAGTTATTTCAGCAATTAGTTTAGCGGAATCTGCGTATGAAAGTACGAGAAAATTAGTTGAAGAAGTAAAGAGAAGTTTGTAGGGAAGGAAGTGTAGTATTTTAAGTGCTACATGAAGAAATAGACTGCCCAAAATTTAAACAAATATTTGATTAAAAAAGCACAAACCTTTTTAAATAAAGGTTTGTGCTTTTTCTTTAAAACATAATTGAAATTAAGAGCATTCCAATTCCGATAGAAGTAAATGTTGCAATTAGGCCCGGAATCATAAAACTATGATTTAATACGTATTTACCGATACCTGTTGTACCAGTACGGTCAAAGTTAATGGCAGCAACGATTGTTCCATAGTTTGGAATGAAAAAATATCCATTTACTGCAGGGAACATCGCAATCAGTAGCGCTGGTGGAATACCAAGAGATAGTCCAAGTGGCATTAAGGCACGAACTGTTGCTGCTTGGCTGTACAGTAAAATAGATAGAATGAATAGTGCGATAGCAAATAGCCAAGGTGCACTTGTTACTAAATGCTGAATCGATCCTTGAATCATATTTAAGTTTCCATTAAAGAAAGTATCTCCCATCCAAGCGATACCGAAAATAGCAACAACTGCTGTTGCTCCTGCTTTAAAGACGTTACCAGATACAATGCTTTCTACATTTGGTTTACAGAAAATAATAATAAGAGCCGCGATAGTTAACATAACCATCTCAATTGTGTTCGGCATGGAAAGACGGGCTAACTTCCCATCAACTATCCATCCTGGACGAAGTGCTTCAAATGAACCAAGAAGTACAACAAGGAAGGTTCCTACAAGGAAAAGGATAACTGATAATTTTGCGCCCTTTACACCTACAAATTCTTTTTTCTCTTCAAGCTTAGGAATTAATCCTTCTTTTAATCGTTTTAAGTATTCAGGGTCTTCATTTAATTCTTTTCCCATCTTACTAGCAACAAATGCAGCTATCATACAAGCGATGAAAGTAGAAGGGATACTTACTTTTAAAATATCTAATAAGGTGATTTTATAGTCAGCTAACATTGCTAAAAGTGCAACTGTTGCAGCTGATATAGGACTAGCTGTAATTGCTTGTTGGGAAGCAATTACGGCAATTGACATTGGTCGTTCTGGTCTAATTCCGGATTCGCGAGAGACTTCTGCAATAACAGGAAGTACAGAATAAGCAACGTGACCAGTACCTGCACATAGTGTGAATAAATAAGTAACAATTGGAGCAAAAAAAGTAATACGCTTTGGATTTTTTCGTAATGCCTTTTCAGCTAGATGAACAAGGTAGTCCATTCCTCCAGCGGCTTGCAAAGCACCAGCAGCTGTAATTACTGCCAAAATCATAAGCATTACATCGATAGGAGGCGCCGTTGGTTGTAAGTGGAAGACAAAAACGAGTATTGCCATACCAACTCCACCCATTACTCCTAAACCAACTCCGCCTAGGCGTGCACCAATAAAAATACAGAGTAACAAGGTAAGAAATTGTAGCCAAAACATGATAAACTACCTCCGAAATTCATTAGTTAAGATATATTCGAATAGTTTAATTTGAATGAAAATTAAATAAATACCCGAAGAAATCCTTGTTATTTATACATTTTTTATTATATAACATAAAAAAAGTAACATTCACGTACTTTTTGAAATTATTTTGAAAAAGCAATTCATTAAAAATTTGTATTTATATCTCTAAATAAGTAGACATTTTGATTTATATGTTGTAATCTTTGAAAGAGAATAAATTAATTCTCATAGAACTCCCATATCGTTCAACTCGTTCAGCGAGAAAGGCAAACTGATGGAAACATGAGGACGCAAAACTACAGGAGCTAAGGTCGAAAGGCTACGCTAGCCAGTTACCGGACGGATAGGGTTGGTCTTGGCCAATGCTTTTACATTGGCTTTTTTTTATTCTCGAACATATTGAGAAACATTTTCAAACAAAATATTCATATATTTTGTTTTTTTTGTTTATGTTGATTAAGGAAGGTGGATATTAATGAAAAAATATTGGCATAAGTTATCGTTCCTTCAAAAGAACGTCTTATTAACCGTATTAGTTATTTTGACACTTGTTGGAAGTATGGGTGCATTAAGTTTTAACATGTTTCAAAATAGTATGATGTCTTTATTTGAAAGGCAGTCTATTGAAACAGGAGAAATAGTATTGAAAAAACTGGATGTAGAATTAGTTAGAGACATGGCGAAAGATCCTACAGCCGAAAAAGTGAAAAAAGAAAAGTTAACAGAGAAATTAGATGAAGTATCAAAAGAATTGAAAAGCGTTGGACAAACGTATGTTACAGGAGCAAAGCCGAATGAAAAGCGAGAATTACAACTCGTTGGTTTGACTACAGAGTTAACAAATGCGTTTCCTATAAAGCCGGGAGATTATTATGAACAACCCGCTCATTGGATGAAGGCATACGATAAAGTGATTGATACGAAAAAGGCTCAAATGACAGAAGTATATGAAGATGAAATAGGTTCGTGGGTGACAATATTAGAACCAATTACAGATGGAGAAAACAATATTGTTGCAATTGTTGCGGCTGACTTAGATGCTTCCATTGTTCCTATTACAAAAGAGAAGTTTATGATACAGGGCTTACTCTTCATCATTATTTCATTAGCAATTGCGACTATTACTCAATTCTTTATCGTGCGTCACTCGCTAGCTCCATTAAAAGATTTACGAGAAGGGTTACGTAAAATTGGTGAAGGTGACTTAAGTATTAAATTAAAAGAAAGACCAGATGATATTGGAATTATTAATGTTTATTTCAATAACACGATTGAAAAATTTAAAGGGATTATAGATAAAGTAAGGCAAACTGCTGAGCAAGTTTCTTCTTCTTCACAAGAATTGTCGGCGAGTACAGAGGAAAACAGCATGGCAGTTCAAGAGATTGCAAGTTCTATTGAAGGTTTAAGAGTAGGGGCACAGTCTCAAAAAACTTCAGTACAACAATGTTTAGGAATTGTACATGGAATGGAAGATAAGGTAGAAGAAATAACTGGGGCTGCAAAACAAGTTGCGGTTGCTTCTGAAGGTATGGAACAACATTCAATTGAAGGTAATGAAGTGATTGGACAAATTATTAATCAAATGAGTTTAATCCAAAATGCAGTACAAGATTTATCTTCCATCATTTATTCGTTAGAAACAAGGTCAAAAGAAATTAGTGATATCGTAACTGTAATTACAGGTATTTCAAATCAAACAAATTTATTAGCTTTAAATGCTTCTATTGAGGCTTCACGTGCTGGAGCAGCTGGAAGAGGGTTTGCAGTTGTTGCTGATGAAGTACGAAAATTAGCAGAACAAACGGAAGCGTCTGCAAAAGATATAGCGAAATTAATTGGTGAAACACAAGCTGAGACAGAAGATGCTGTAGTTTCCATGCAAAAAGGTTCAAAAGAAGTAGAAACTGGAATTTCGCTTGTTCAAAGTAGTGGAGATTTCTTTGAAAAAATCTCAAAATCAGCGCAATCTGTTACAGATCAAGTAAAAGCTGTTTCCGGTAATTCGAGTGACATTTTACAAAATAGTCAGAATATTGTTCAAGTCGTAAATGAATTATCACATATTGCAAATACTTATGCCAACAGCAGTAGTAATGTTGAAGAAAGCATGAAAGAGCAAGAAATATCAGTACAAGATATTGCAGAATTAGCGACTTCTTTAAGTTGGCTTTCTCAGGAATTACAAGAGCTTATTGGTGAGTTTAAAAGCGAATAAGGAGAAAGTTCAATTCTAATCAAGGGGGTATCTCCGCTACTGATTATGAATTGAACGAATCTGCCCTTTAATAAGGGATGAAAAAGGTGTGAATTTTCACACCTTTATTATATTTAAGAGAGGAATTTACATAAATATGAAATTAGCAATTTCTTATAATGAGATGGTAAAAGAATTTTTAGGAAAAGTAGAAGGAAGTATTAAAATACCTAAAGATGTGCAAGGAACAGAACTTAGGATAAAAAGGAAAACGGAACTGTTTTCAAATTTGACTCACATTGTAGATTTAATAGGAGCGACTGCAACGTGGTTATATCATATTTCTAAAGAAAAACATATTGTCGTGCTTTATCATGTAAGAGGAAATTTATTTCCAATTACTATTGAAGTTTCTAATTTTCTCTCCTATGAAAGTTTAAATTTACAAATTGAAGAGCAACTGGAGCAAATTAAAGAAATGAATGAGGAAGAAATAGAAGAGTTTCAAAACGGTAATACATTATATGAAATGTCACCTATTATTATTGGTGAAACATATTATGAGCTACAAGACACGAATACATTACAATTTGTATTTAGTAAAAATATGCAAAGTGTAGAAATAATATTTAATAGTGTTAATTGGAAAGAGACAACGATTACTCGTTATGCACAACAAATACAAGGTGTTTTAGTTGATATATCACAAAATGCTAATAAGTATATAAAACATTTTAATATTATTACAGAGGCCGAGATGGCACTTTATAGTCAAGTGAATGATACGACAGCAGTATATCCTGAGAAAAGTATCGTCGATATGTTCTATAATACTGTTACTCAATTTCCAAATCGTATAGCTTTATCTTCAAGGGAAGGTACTTTAACTTATGAGGAGCTAAATAAAAAAAGTAATCAAATAGCTCATATGTTAATTAAAAACGGCATCCAATTAGGAGACTATGTTGGAATATTTATGAAACGTAGCATAGATACAGTAGTAAGTATGGTAGCTATATTAAAAGCTGGTGCAGCGTATGTTCCGATTGATCCAGATTATCCGGAAAGTAGAATACAGTACATTATTCAAGATAGCCAAGCGAAAGTTATATTGATGAAAGAGACGCCTATAACATGTGATGGGGTTCAAACAGTTTCATTGTATGATAGTGAAACTTATGAAGATATAGATGTAAAGTTGTCTATTCATTGTGATGATGTAGCTTATATGATTTATACATCGGGTTCAACAGGGAATCCAAAGGGAACGATGTTAGCACATAGAGGCGTTGTTAATCTGTACACTTGGATGAAAAAGCAATATGAATTGACAGAAGAGGATGTATTTGCTCAATTTCCTTCCTTTAGTTTCGATGCTTCTGTATGGGAGTCATTTGCTTCTTTATTCTGCGGAGGAAACTTGTATGTACTATTAGAGGAAGAGCGATTGTCTGTAGAGGCATTTGCAAATGCAATCTATAAAGTGAAAGCAACTTCAATCTTGGCATTAGCAACAATTTTTGTTCGACAAGTAGCAACTTATTTAGCAGAAGAAGATATATATAAGCTAGCTTCCCTAAAAAGAATTGCGATTGGCGGTGAAATGTTGCCTGTAGAGGTTATTAAATTGTGGAGAGAAAGAATAGGTACAAATGTTGAAATTTATAATGTATACGGACCGACAGAATGTACTGTAGTGACGACAACCTATAAAATACCTAGTCAGTTAAATGGGGATGTTGCGAGTATTCCCATTGGTAAACCATGTGCTAATTATCAAGTTATGATTTTGGATGAGAATATGAATCTTTGTCCAATTGGTGTACCTGGTGAATTATATATAGATTCAGTAGGCTTAGCAAAAGGGTATTTTAATAAGCCTAATAAAACAATTGAAGCTTTTATTCCGAACCCTTTTAATCCTATAGTTAATATATACAAAACAGGTGATATCGTTAAGTTGCTAGAGGATGGAAATATAGAGTTTTTACATCGGAAAGATGATCAAGTAAAAATTAGAGGACATCGTATTGAACTAGGAGAAATCCAAAGTAAAATTTCTCAAAATCATAATATAAAAGAAAATGCTGTTTTTGCTAAGAAGAGTAAGGAAGGTAGCCAATATTTAATCGCGTTCTATACAACTTTAAATAAAAAAGAAATACCAGAATTAGTTTATCAGTTACAAGAGCAATTACCAGATTATATGGTGCCATCTAAACTAATTTATATTAATGAATTACCACTTACACCTAATAAAAAGATTGATGTTAAGAAGTTAGCTCAGTTAGAAGAAAAGTATGAACCGGTTCGGCTACAAGAATATGTTGCACCTTCTAATAAAGCAGAAAAACAAATCGCGAACGCCTGGGCGGAAGTATTAGGAATTTCAAAAGTTGGAGTGCATGATGATTTCTTTACAATTGGTGGACATTCATTAAAAGTATTACGAGTCTTAACATTGTTAAAAGAAGATTTCTCACATTTAACAATTCAAGATTTCTTTAAAGAAAGAACGATATATGGATTAGCTCGAATTGAGCGAGAAGTAAAAGTAGAGAAAGAAGAAGTATTTCGTGAATATAAAGTGATTCACGAACCAGATACTATCACGTATGCAAACGTTTTGGAAGAAACCCAGATTTCAAATGTCTTTTTAACAGGAGCTACTGGTTATTTAGGATCACACATATTATATGAATTGTTGAGAGATACATCTGCTACTATTTATTGTTTAGTAAGACCAACCAAAGATGTGCAGCAAAGAATTATAGATACATTAACAGGCTACTTTAATGATATATGTGAAGAATGGTTACAGCGTATACAGGCCGTAGCTGGTGATCTGGGAGAAGAGTATCTTGGGATGAGCGAAGAAGAATTTATGTTCATCAGTTCTAAGATGGATACGATAATTCATTGCGGTGCAGATGTAAGACATTTTGGAGATGTAAAACAATTTGAAAATATAAATGTCCAAGGAACTAGCCGTATGCTAGCATTAGCGGAGAAAGGTGCTACATTCCATTTTATTTCTACAATTGGTATCCCGTTAGAATTAGCGGTAGATCAATGGGATACATACATGAAAACTGGTGATTTTAATTACAGTGTAGACTTAGAGAATGTATATTCAAATAGTAAACTACAAGCGGAAAACATTGTTCGTGAAGCAATGAAAAATGGTTTGCGCGGAAATATTTATCGTGCAGGTAATTTAGCATGTCATTCAGAAACAGGTTCGTTCCAACAAAATATTGAAGGAAACGCATTTTATCGTCTTATTAAAACAATGCTATTAATTGGGAAAGCACCAAATGTGAAGTGGAAAGTTGATTTCACACCAATTGATTTTGCTAGTAAATCAATTGTATCGTATTTACAAGATGCGCAAATTGTAGGAGAGACGTTACATATTTGTCATCCACATCAAATTGAGTTTGAACAATTTATACAGCTAATTGGAGAGTGTGGATACAATCTTGAAATGGTTCCACTTTCAGAATATGTAAATACCGGACTTGCATTAGCGAAGGGAAATGAAGTAATAGCAGAGTTAATTGCTTCTCAAGTTGCAGGAGATGGAGCACAGCAATCTGAAATTGTAATGGGTACACGTAGAACGAATGAATGGATTAAGAAAAAAGAATTGATAGTACCAGCAATTAATAAAGAATTTATACAGCAGTTATTAGCTCATGGTGAAAAAGTTGGTTATTTTCCAAAAATAATGAAATGATTATGCATGCTTTTGTTTGTTCAATAAAATAAATCATGCTACAATGAAAACGAATTAAGGACCGGGGAGCCAATTGGCTGAGAGGATGTAAGTAAACATCGACCCTCAACCTGATCTGGATAATGCCAGCGTAGGGAGTTACTTAAAGTGATGTAGCATATGTTATTCTGTAATAACTTGCATACAAGGCTTTCCTACGCAGTAGGAAAGCCTTTTCTTATTTTTGAAATTTAATTTTATAAGGGGGATTTTATTATGTCACAACAAGTTACAATGTCATTTTCAGTAGTACCACAAGCGAAAACGAAAGATGTATATTCTGTTGTCGATAAAGCAATTGAAGTTGTGCAACAATCGGGAGTTCGTTATGAAGTAGGGGCAATGGAAACAACTTTGGAAGGAGAATTAGATGTACTTCTTGATGTCGTTAAACGTGCGCAACAAGCTTGCGTCGATGCTGGAGCAGAAGAAGTGATTACTTCTATTAAAATCCATTATCGTCCAAGCACTGGTGTAACGATAGATGAAAAGGTTTGGAAGTACCGTGATGAATATGCAAAACCAGAAGCAATCTAAACTTATTACAACTATTTGGCTTATCCTTCTCATTGCGATATGGGAAGGATCTGTTTCATTATTTAAAATCGAACCGTGGATTTTACCAAAGCCTTCTGCCATTGTTCAAGAATTAATTGGGATGAAAGATTTACTATTACCAAATACGATGCAAACACTGCAGGAAGTTATAATTGGACTATTCTTTGCAATTTTATTGGGGACGAGCATCGCAATTATTATGGATGTTATACCGTTATTTCGTATTTTAATAAATCCATTGCTCGTTATTTCGCAAACAATTCCAATTGTTGTACTTGCACCGCTATTTATTATTTGGTTTGGATATGGGATGTTGCCGAAAGTAATGGTCGTAATACTCGTTTGTTTCTTCCCAATTGCGCTTAGTATTTTAGAAGGTTTTCAAACAGTAGATAAAAATATGCTGAAACTGTTACAAACAATGAAGGCGACGAAATGGCAAGTTTACCAGAAGGTAAAATTTCCAGCAGTGCTCCCATACTTTTTCTCAGGTTTAAAAATTGCAGTTACATATAGCGTAATGGGGGCAATTATCGGAGAATGGCTCGGTGCAAGTGAAGGATTAGGCGTTATGCTTACGAGGGCTACAAAATCCTTTTTGACTGCCCGAGTATTTGGTGTTGCAGCAATCATCGTTATGGTGACATTATGCCTGTATTTTATCGTAGAGTTTATGGCAAGAATAACAGCACCATGGATATATAGAAAGGACGGCAGAAAATGAAAAAAGGTTTGAAAGTTATGTTAGCTGCCTTAGTAGCGGTAGGTGTGGCTGGATGTAATCCGGCGAAGAAAGAAGAAAGTGCAAGTAAAGATCAAAAAGTAAAAGTAGTATTAGATTGGTTTCCAAATACGAATCATACTGGCTTGTATGTAGCGAAAACGAAAGATTATTACAAAAAGCAAGGATTAGATGTAGAAATTATTCAACCAGGTGACAATGTAACAGCAGAGCAAATGATAGCATCAGGAAAAGCAGACTTCGCAATAAGTGCACAAGAAAATGTAACGTTAGCTCGTGTAGAAGGAATTCCTGTTGTATCTGTAGGAGCGATTATTCAGCATAACACTTCAGCGTTTGCATCGCTTAAGAAAGACAATATGACGTCACCGAAAGATTTTGAAGGTAAACGTTACGGCGGCTGGGGAGGACCAGCAGAAGAAGCGACATTAAAGACGATTATGGATAAACATCAAGCTGATTTTAATAAAGTTGAAAAAATCATCTTAGGACAAACAGATTTCTTTAAATCAATTGGCCGTGATGCAGATTTCGAATGGATTTATTACGGTTGGGATGGTATTGAAGCGAAGCGTCAAGGAAAAGAGTTAAATACGATTATGGTGAAGGACTTAGATCCAGCGCTTGATTTCTATAGTCCTGTTATTATTACGAGTGAAAAACATACGAAGCAAGATAAAGACTTTGTGAAAAAGTTTATGAGTGCAACGACAGAAGGTTATAATTTTGCAATTAAGGAACCGAAAGAGGCTGCTGATATTTTAATTAAAGCTGTTCCAGATGTGAATAAAGATTTAGTTCAAGAAAGCCAAAAATGGTTAAGTACGAAGTATCAAGATGATGCTAAAGCATGGGGAGTACAGAAGGAAGAAATTTGGACGAATTACATGAATTTCTTATATGACAACAAAGTTATTAAAAAGAAAATCGATGTAAAAGATGCTTTTACAAATGAATTCCTTCCAAGTGAAAAATGAGCGGATTACAAATAAAAAATATAGTGAAATCTTTCGACGGAAAGAATGTATTAGAGAATATTAGTGCCTCTATACAAGAGGGAGAGTTTGTTTCCTTTGTAGGACCGAGTGGTTGCGGGAAAAGCACATTATTAAACATGATTGCAAATGTTGAAAAACCAACAAGCGGGAACGTAACGTATAACGATAAGCAAGTACAAGAGCAAGATGTTGTTAGTTATATGCCACAACAAGATTTATTACTACCGTGGCGATCAGCTTTGCAAAATATCGTTCTTCCGTTAGAAATTGAAGGAAAGCCGAAAAAACAAAGGCTGACAGAAGGAATGGAAGCATTAAAGCAGTTCGAACTAGATGAATATGCAAACCATTATCCAGATGAATTGTCTGGTGGTATGCGTCAAAGAATTAGTTTTCTGCGCACATATTTATGTGAAAAGCCAATTATGCTGCTTGATGAGCCTTTTGGTAAATTAGATGCATTTACAAAAATGGAAGTACATAGCTGGCTTTTAAACTCTTGGCATCAAGAGAAGCAAACAATCGTTATGGTTACACATGACTTAGATGAGGCAATCTTGCTTTCAGATCGCGTATTTATTTTATCTCAAAGACCAGCGTCAATAGTTGGCGAGGTACAAGTGAAATTACCTAGGCCGAGAACGATGGATATGTTAACATCACTCGAATTAAAAAAGGATAAAGAAGAGATTTTAAGTGTGTTAGCTCCTTATATGAAAAAATAGAAAAAGCTGATGTTTTAATTTTAGACGAACGGACTAATCATTTGGATGTAGAAACTAAGATGGCTTTACAGGAAGCGTTACAACAATACAAAGGAACGGTTTTAATTGTCTCACATGAACCTTCTTTCTATGAATCGTAGATAACAAAATTATGAAATATAGAAGAATGGAATACTCAACAATATGAATAAAGAAAAGGCATTAGCTTTTATGAGCTAATGCCTTTTCTTTGTGATTAACATGATTTTCGAGAACTCTTACATGAGAATTGTATGAAGAAGCACTCTTATGGTGCGCTTATAAGCGTGCTTTTTCTTTTGTTATATTTATAATACGAAAGCCTTTCCCTAACAGGTGACTATCTTTCTTTATATATATAGATAGTTCAAAATGGAATAAAAATAATTCCTTTATGTAAAGGATAATATGGATATTATAGGAAGACAATAGAAATTAAAGGAAATTCATGTAAAATTCAAATGAACTTCATATAAACTTCATATTAGAAATTAAATATAATTATAATAGGTTATTGTGATATTTTTGATTTTTCATAAAATTAAAAGTTTGAATTTAGAAGGTATTGCTCAAACCTAAATTCAAACTTTATTGAAGTAATTAATGGATATTACGTCTAGTTTTCGCTAATGACGGCATTTAAAAGTTCGGCAGGATTACCTGTTCCTGCACCGCCAATTGTAATAGATCCACCAGGAGGAATTTCACCATTCCATCCTGCGTTCGTAATTACATAATGATTATTTGTTTTACTACTAATTTTAGAATCCCAAACTTGTGTTAAATTGCCGCTATAATCAAATTCTAATTTCCAATTTTTAATAGGAGTCGTTCCATTATTTTTGATTATAATCGAGAAGTTATAACCGCTGCCCCAATTCGAAGTGACTGAAAATGTAGCAGTACCATTTCCATCAGGAGGTGTCGTATTAGCTTCATCCGTTTTGACAGTAAGAGCGGTAGGTTGTGATTTATTTCCAGCAGCATCTTTGGCAATTACCGAAAATTTGTATTCCGTATTAGGTTTTAAGTTTTTAATTGTAATGCTATTTGTTGTTGTACTCCATTTCTCTTCTCCAGCAGTAATTTCATATTCCGTAACTCCTACGTTATCAGTAGATACAGTCCAGTTTAATTGAACTGAGTTTGAATTTTTATTCGTAACTACAATGTTTTTAACATTCGTTGGTGGCTCAGTATCTTTTTGACTAATAGGTCCACCAAGTAATTCTTTTACTAGCGTATCAAGTAATTTTGGACCACTGCAACTATATTTTGGACTTGTACGGCAATCTCCGCTTAGTTCCCAAAACATTGCTCCACTTAAACCTTTCGTCTTTATATAGTCTGTTTTGTATTTCATAGATTCATTGTCATCGTAGCTAATAAATGTGCCTGTAGTTGCATTATATAAGTAAGGTACTTTAGCTGTGTCATTCCAGTAGCGTACAAAACCATTTTTATTAACGTAATTGGCTGCTAAATCACCGTAATCATACACACCTGTGTCACCGGTAGAGTAATCATCCCAAGTACCTTTAGAAGCAAGTTTCCCATCACTACCTGGTTTGCAAGGTTGATATTGTCCGTTATTTTCTTTGCCACAACTTTTCCAACCACGTCCGTAAAAGGGTACGCCTAATACTAGTTTATCGACTGGAACACCTTCATTTGTATAAACATTTATAGCACCATCTACGTAAAAATTCGTATTTGCTGCTGGGTCATTTGGATCCTTATATAGAGCTGCATTATGATTAGAAGTAGCTTCCCATCCGCCGTGGAAATCATATGTCATAATATTAATCCAATCGAGTATTTGAGAAATTTTCTTTAGTTCTGTATGATCAGCGTAGCGTTGACTTGCACCTGAAGCGATTGTTAGTAAATATTGTTTGCCATCTTCAGCACCTGCTTTATTCAAAGCATTTCGGACGTCTTGAAGAAGGAGAGTGAAATTTTGTTTATCTTCAGGACGATAACTACCACCAGGAATCGTTTCAACGCCCGGATATTCCCAGTCTAAATCTACGCCATCAAACCCATATGCGCGAAGAAAAGCTACTGTAGATTCAGCAAATACTTTTCTTGTTTTTTCATCAGCGGCCATATCAGAAAAGCGGTTAGACCAAGTCCAGCCACCAACGGAAATAATTGTTTTTAAGTGAGGATATTTAGCTTTTAATCGTTTTAGTTCCCCGAAATTTCCGCAACGGGCATATTTATCGCAATCTTCCCAAGTTGTCCCTGAGCCAGGATACGATTTGGTAACATCAGCCCATGGTTCACCGAGTACAAGAGTACCATTAGGAACCTCTTTATTTTGCAATGGTACACCAGATTCTTTACAGTTCCACGTTTGTTTATTTGGATTATCAGGATGAGTAGAAGGGTTTCCATGTTTTCCATTCCAACAAATATCCGCGAAAGCATAGTTAAGGTGAGTAAGTTTTGATGCATCAATGTCAGCAACTTGATAATTACGTCCGTAAACGCCCCACGAAGGAAAGTACCCAACAATTTTTTGACTTTGCTTTGGTGAATCTGCTAATGCGAGATTTGGAGTAATAAAATTTGTGAGAAAAAGAGGTAAGAAAAGTAGTAGGGATAGTAATAGCAGTGTGAATTTTTGAGACCTCATAGCCATTTCTCCTTTCAAAATAAAAGATATATTTAAAGGCATACGCCAATAAATCAAAATGAATCTAGACGTGTGAAACGTCTAGATAAAATGATCAGACATCACGAAGTCTATACAAGGGAGCTGGGGGTGATTAAATCGTAACAAATGTAAGATTTAGTGTAAACGCTTTATTAAGTTAAAAAAGACTTTCTCAATACAAAAAGGCTTGAATACAAACTATATATGAAAACGAAAGATTGGTATGGGAGGAAAAAGCTTATTATAAATAAATTTGAGAAAAAATTGTATGGAGCCAATTATTAAAGACGTAGAAAGATAAGGAAATATCATGTAAAATAATAGTAAAAATATGTAAAGGAGGGAATGGTGTGGATGTGTTTTTGAACATTGCTGAAGAAAAAATTCGACAAGCAATACGGAATGGTGATCTTGATTATCTTCCGGGAAAAGGAAAACCACTACAATTAGAAGATCTTTCAATGGTACCTCCAGAACTTAGAATGAGTTATAAAATTTTAAAAAATGCGGGAATGATTCCACCAGAAATGGAACTACAAAAAGATATATTAAAAATAGAGGATCTAATTGCTTGCTGTTATGATGAAGAAGAGAGAAAGAGATTACGAGAAGAGTTAACAGCAAAAACGCTTCGTTTTCAGCAGGTAATGGAAAAGAGAAAGATTAAAGATAGTTCAGCTTTTCGTATGTATCAAGACAAAGTATTTCGTAAATTACGCTAAGAGGGATAAGATGACTACATTTAAAACGATAGAAGAATTAGCGACCTATATTGAAGAACAACAATTGGTACTTCTGTTTATTAAAACGGAAAATTGTGGTGTTTGTGATGTTATGCTAAGAAAAGTAAATTGCGTATTAGAGAATTATGATTACGTAGAGAAAATAGAGATATTACTACAAGACATGCAGGAGATTGCGGGGCGATATGGAGTATTTACAGGGCCAACAATTTTATTATTTCATAATGGAAAAGAAATTCTTCGTGAATCACGCTTCATTTCACTTGAAAATTTAGAGAGAACCATTCAATTATTCGAGGAATAAGGGAGGCTTTTAAATGGAATTTATTATTGTCATACTATTATTTGTTGTAGTTGGAACAATCGTAACAGCAGTTCGATCGAACAAAAAGAAGGTAAATCTTACAAAACAAAATAACATTCATAATTCATCTAACAGCTCATCACCATTATTTTTCTTTGCTGGATCTGATAATGATAGCTCGCATGATGGCGGCTCACATGATTGTGGAGGATCTTTTGGGGGAGATAGCGGAGGAAGCTGTGGTGGCGGTGGTAATTGATAAAAATGCGCCTTATATAGGCGTATTTCTTTTTAAACAAACGTTTGATTAGTCGGCTTACATATGCATAAACACAGTTAAACAAACGTTTGTTTAATATTTTTAACATACTAAGGGGAATGGAAATGAAAAGGGAACCGAAAGTGAAAAATAAGGGGAAGGTAGTGTTATTTTTATTAGCTGCAGGAGGCGTATTTCTTGTTAAATTAGCATTTAAATTTGGAACCATACATATGATTCGAACTTGGTTTGAAAGTACGTTTTCTTAAATAAGGAATATAGCCTCTTGCGATAGAGGTTTTTGATTTGTTATTATTAGACTGAACGGTCGGTTTAAAGAGGTGTGAATATGAGAAGAAGCGCAGAAGAGATAAAGAAAGAAATTGCATATAAAGCAGAAAGTCTATTTTCACAGAAGGGCTACGCAGCTACATCTATGGAAGAGATTTGTGAAATTACAGAGCGAAGTAAAGGAAGTATTTATTATCACTTTAAAAGTAAAGAAGAATTATTTTTATTTGTAGTGAAACAGCATACGTATGATTGGATTGAAAAATGGAATGAAAAAGAGAAGTTGTATAGCACTAGTACTGAAAAACTATATGGTCTCGCGGAATATCATGTAGAGGACATACAGCAACCAATTTCAAATGCAATAGAGGAATTCTCTATGAGCCAAGTTGTAAGTAAAGAGATTCTGGATGAACTGTTAGCTTTAACTAGAGAATCATATGTTATGTTTGAGAAATTAATTGAAGTAGGTATACAGTCTGGAGAGTTCCGTGAAGATAATACTCGTGATCTTATGTATATTGTAAACGGATTATTATCAGGACTTGGAGTGCTTTACTACGAATTAGATTATAAAGAGCTGAAACGTATTTATAAAAAGGCAATAGATGTATTGTTAAAAGGAATGGCAGCTGAATAATAGGTCAGTTGCTTTTCTTACAAAATAAATTAGACCGAACGGTCGGTTTATGAAAGGGGAATGAAAATGAACGCTTTATTTAAAAACCGAGCATTTATGCTCGTTATGGCGTCTGATATTTTACAACAATTTGCAATTTGGATCAGAAATATGGCTCTTTTGTATTTTATAATGGAGCGAACGAATAATGATCCAGTTTCTGTTTCGTTGTTATCAGTTATGGAATATGCACCTATTTTTATTTTCTCGTTTATCGGTGGTGCGCTAGCTGATCGCTGGAATCCGAAAAGAACAATGGTCGCTGGAGATGTATTAAGTGTACTGTCTATTATAGGAATTGTCTTGTTGTTAAAGCTGGATTATTGGCAGGCTATATTTTTTGCAACACTCATTTCCGCGATTGTAGGTCAGTTTTCTCAGCCCTCATCTTCGCGTATATTTAAGCGCTATGTAAAAGACGGAGAGGTAGCAAATGCGATTGCATTTAACCAAACATTACAGTCATTATTTCTGATTTTTGGACCAGTGGTGGGATCGCTTGTGTATACACAACTTGGTTTATTTACATCACTATATAGCTTAATCATTTTATTTTTGTTATCTGCTATCGCCCTTTCATTCTTACCAAAATGGGTTGAAAAAGAGCAGGTGGCGAGAGACTCATTAAAAAATGATATAAAAGAAGGTTGGAAGTATGTTCTTCATACGAAAAATTTACGTATGATTACGATCACTTTTACAATTATGGGTTTAGCTGTTGGATTAACGAATCCATTAGAAGTATTCCTTGTAATTGAACGTTTAGGTATGGAAAAAGAAGCTGTTCAATATTTAGCGGCAGCTGACGGAATAGGTATGTTACTCGGTGGTATTGTTGCTGCAGTTTTCGCTTCAAAAGTGAATCCGAAAAAGATGTTTGTATTCGGTATGGGTATATTAGCCCTTTCATTTTTAGTAGAAGGGCTATCTACATCATTTTGGATTACTAGTTTCATGAGATTTGGAACAGGTATTTGTTTAGCTTGTGTTAATATTGTTGTCGGTACGCTTATGATTCAACTTGTACCAGAAAATATGGTTGGAAGAGTAAATGGAACGATTTTACCACTGTTTATGGGGGCAATGCTAATTGGAACTTCATTAGCTGGAGGATTAAAGGAACTAACTTCACTAGTTACTGTGTTTTGTATAGCGATGGCACTTATTTTATTAGCGATAGGGCCAGTTGTACGTATGCAAATAAAGAAAGAAGATATCGCTAACAAAGAGGCACTAACAAATTCATTAGCTTCAAAATAACTATTGTAAGGGAGCAATATTGCTCCTTTTTTCTTTGAGGAACTTTTGACAACTATATGAGCCAATTATATACTGATGTTGTAAAAACGATTTTACAGGTTAGGAGCAATGGTGTGAAAAATCAAATCTATGAATTACGCACTGAAAATAATATTTCACAAGGCGCATTAGCTGATAAATGTAAGGTTTCTAGACAAACGATAAATGCAATTGAGAATAATAAATATGATCCAAGCTTAGCGTTAGCGTTCCGTTTAGCTGAAGTATTAGGAACAACTGTTGATAAATTATTTTTGTACAAGCAGTAGAGTCGTTCATTATAAGGCGCACCTTTAAAAATAAAAAAGATCCTCTTCTTATGAGAAGAGGATCTTTTCTTATAGCGTTTTAGTCTTTGGACTAGGTGGTGTAACGGATGTATTATTTTCTGGAACTCTAGTTAGTAAGAATCCTCCGATAATAAATAGAACAATAATACTAAGAACACCAGCGTTTGTTTTTCCTGTTAATTGCGTTGTAACACCGACTAATACCGGACCCATAATTGCGGCAAACTTCCCAAATATATTATAAAATCCGAAGAATTCATTAGCAGATTCTTTTGGTACTAGTTTTGCAAAGTATGAACGACTTAGTGCTTGAATACCACCTTGAGATGTAGCAACTAACATTGCTAAAATCCAAAAATCAAGTGTCGTTTTTAAAAAATAAGCATATGTGCAAATAATGATATAAATAATGATACCGACATATAGCATTTTTTTGCCAGTAAATGTTTCAGATAATTTTCCGTATAGTAAAGCAAATGGACAAGCGACAATTTGTGTTACAAATAATATGATTAATAGATTCGTTGCACTAATACCGAGATCGGTTCCGTAAGCGGTAGACATAGTAATAATTGTATCGACTCCGTCAATATAGAAAAAGTAAGCGATTAGAAACATAAATACAGTTTTATATTCTTTAATATTTTTAAAAGTATCAGCAAGACGTTTGAAGCTCATTCTAATAGGTCTTGGATGACGCTCAATATAGTGTGTTTGCTCTACGTTTTTTAGCATTGGAATTGTAAATAACCCCCACCAAAGAGCTGTTATTGCAAAGGAAATTTGACTAGCAATGCCGACCGATAAGGGAATAGTTCCTTTTTGAGAAAGAATAATAAGAGCGATACAACCGATAAAAGGAATTGTACTCCCGATATAACCTAATGCAAATCCTCTTGTAGAAATTCGGTCCATTCTATCTTCAGAAGTGACGTCTACTAAAAATGCATCATAGAAAATGTTTGCTCCAGCAAAGCCGATTAAGGCGAGCATATAGCACCCTAGCAATAAGTACCACTGAGAGGTTGGAACGACTGCTAACATACTTGTAAATACGATACCGAGTCCAAAGAAGAATGTGAAAAAACGTTTTTTAAATCCTTTATAATCAGCAACTGTGCCAAGAATAGGAGCAAGTATAGAAATTAAAAGTGTTGCGAATGAGTTTGCATATCCCCAATATGCTGTTGAAGTTGCCCCAGATAGTCCAGCTTCTTTTGCAGCTGCTTTAAAGTAAATTGGAAATAATGCAGTTGTAATGACTAGCGAGTATACAGAGTTCGCCCAATCGTATAATATCCAGCTTTTTTCTTGTCTGGACATTTTTTTCATATAATGTTCCCCCTTAAATTTGTTTTACTAACAGTGTACAAAAATAAAAATTATAAAAAGAGAAACAGTGATGAATTTTACATAACTTTTACATATATACACAGTTCTTTACAATTGGAGTAAATCCTCTACAATTGCTCCGTCTGTTTCACCTAAGTGTAAACCGAGTAGTCTAGCGATAGTTGGACCTTCATCAATAAGTCTCATATACGGGACGGTAAAGCCACTTTTTATTCCTTTCCCAGCAGCGATAAAAATTGTTTCATAGTTAGGTTTTGTTGGAGAGTATCCATGCGTACCAAATGTATATTTTTTACTAGGCGTAACATCTTTTTCAGTAATTTCTTTTATAAAATCTCCTGTATAGTTTTCAGTGAAATAATACCCTTCTCGTGCTTCTAACATGAATAAACAATTACCGTCTGCACCGCAGTCTTTGGCAGCTTCATCATGAAGTATAAATTCAATTCCGTTTTGTTTATTTTGAAGTAGTTCTTCAAGGAGTAGTTGTACCTCCCGGATTGTATCCATATCATTTTTGTCCTTTACATATACATAGGCAGAGCCGTCGCAACTTTGGCAATAGGCTTTCCAGTCTACTAATTTTCCTTTTTTATTAAGAGATATAAGTCCTCTTTGATGGAATAGCACATTTAATTGGATGGATTTGTTTTCACTTAAAGCGCTATGATCACCAAGGGCAACAATTGTACTTTCTTCGTATAGGTTACTTTCTTTTAGTGCTTGAATAATTTTCCCTAGACGTTTGTCGTGTCTCTGGATAGCAGCTGTTGTTTCGTTAGATTCAAAGCCGTGATAGTGTCTTTGTGTGTCTAGATCGGTGAAATGTACGAACATGACATTAGGCTTTTTCGTCTGGATTGTATGCACAGCAGAGGCGAGGACGAAATCATCCAGCTCTGGTTGTGATAAACCATTTCTTATATGGCCGAAACGACGATTTAAATCTAATTGGTATAGTGGGCTACCGCTAAATAAGGAAACTAACACTTGATTTTGCCAAGGTCTATTGGGGAAAATTTCTGGTAAATTGTAATCGATGTTCGCTCTTCCAGTAACAGGCCATAGAAGGGCAGCTGTCGTTAAATTTGCTTTGCGCGCTTCATCATACAATGTTGTTCCTTTTATTGATTTTCGGTACCAATGCCAATCAGGTGATTCACGCCCTGGTTGAAGTAACGTATTGCTAACAACACCGTGCTTGTTAGGGTAATTACCAGTTACGATTGTTGAGTGGCTTGGATATGTTACAGAAGGATAAATTGGTTCTACTTTTTCGACAACCGTGCCCTTTTTTATTAGAGATTGGAAATGAGGTAGTTTTTGTAGTATAGGAAAATCTAAAGCTGATAAACAGTCGAATGATAAAATGATGACGTGGTTTGTTAATGCTTTATCCATAAAGTTCCCTCCTGATTATATAAAACCTATTATTATATATTACTATTAACACCTAGTAATAAATATATATTTTTAGGTGAAAGTTTATTATTTATTTTCAGAAAAATTAAACATATAATTAAGTATAAGGGAATCTATGGAGGGAGGGAACACTATGGATTGGTTAGATGGATTTGGTATTTTTTACATCATTGGCGGAATCACGATTATCCTTGTATTTGCTATTTCATATTTACTAAAGAAACGGTTTCCAGACAAACAGTTTGATATTATATTTGCACTTAGTTTAATACTTCTTTGCTTAGCGTCCTTTCCCGTTACAATGATGGTTATTGGTGGGTGGGAAGGAATGGGATATGGATTTATTGGTTTCTTTGTCCTACTTGGTACACTTATCGGTATGATTGCACATCAACTTGTGAAAATTACGCGGAAAAGCTACGTATAAAACTGCAAAAAATGAAAAGGATATATAAAAATAAGAAAATTAGCTATTGTTTTAAAAAAGAATTTGTATTATGATAATCAACAAATTTATTTCGTTATAACGATGAAAAAGGACTAGTACATGTTCAACCTTTTTAGCAGAGAGAGAATCCGTCAGGCTGAAAGATTCTTAAAAAGGCAATATGGAACCTGCCTTTGAGTTCTGCATATGCAGCGGGAATTTCCCGTTATCAAAAAGAGAGCATGCGCAATTTTTGTGCATGAATCAGGGTGGTAACGCCGGCAAAGCTCGGTCCCTATTTAGGGACGCGGGCTTTTTTGTATTTTCTAGAAGGAGGAAGACTGACTATGGCAAAAGAACAAGTGCAAGCCATTACGAAGATGGAAGAGGACTTTGCGCAGTGGTATACCGATATTGTAAAAAAAGCCGAACTTGTTGATTATTCAAGTGTAAAAGGGTGCATGATTTTACGTCCGTATGGTTATGCCTTATGGGAGAATATGCAGAAGGTGATGGATGAGAAGTTAAAAGGAACTGGCCATGAAAATGTATATATGCCAATGTTTATCCCAGAGAGTTTATTGCAAAAAGAGAAGGATCATGTTGAAGGATTTGCTCCTGAAGTAGCATGGGTTACGCATGGTGGAGATGAAAAGTTAGCGGAAAGACTTTGTGTACGTCCTACATCTGAAACTTTGTTCTGTGAGCACTTTTCAAAAATTGTGCAATCCTATAATGATTTGCCAAAGTTATATAATCAGTGGTGTTCAGTAGTTCGTTGGGAGAAGACAACTAGGCCATTCCTTCGTACGACTGAATTTTTATGGCAAGAGGGTCATACAATCCATGAAACGGCAGAAGAATCGCAGACTGAAACATTAAATATTTTAAACTTATATGCTTCTTTTTGTGAGGATTATTTAGCGATACCAGTTATTAAAGGGCAAAAAACAGAAAAGGAGAAGTTTGCTGGAGCAAAGGCAACTTATACAATTGAAAGTTTAATGCATGATGGAAAAGCGCTTCAAACAGGAACCTCTCATAACTTTGGAACGAATTTCTCTGAAGCATTTGATATTAAGTTTTTAGATCGTAACGGTAAGTGGCAATATGTGCACCAAACATCTTGGGGTGTATCAACAAGAATGATAGGCGGGCTAATAATGGTTCATAGTGATAATAATGGACTTGTAATGCCACCAAAAGTCGCTCCAGTGCAAGTTGTTATTGTACCGATTGCTCAGCATAAAGAAGGAGTTTTAGCAAAAGCAACAGAGTTACAAGGACATATTCAAAAGGTTGCACGAGTAAAAATAGATGCTAGTAATAAAACACCAGGCTGGAAATTTAATGAGTATGAAATGAAGGGGATTCCAATTCGATTAGAAGTTGGCCCTAAAGATATTGAAAAGAATCAAGTTGTACTTGTAAGAAGAGACACGAAGGAAAAAGAGTTTGTACCAATGGATCAATTAGAAGAACGTATTCCAGCATTACTTGAAGAAATTCATATTGCTTTATTTGATAAAGCAAAAGCATTTCGCGATGAGAATACGTATGTTGCGACAAATTTCGAAGAGATGAAAAAAATAGCTGACGAAAAGCAAGGCTTTATTAAGGCAATGTGGTGCGGGGAATTAGCTTGTGAAGAAAAACTAAAAGAAGAAGTTGGAGTATCTTCACGTTGTATGCCTTTTGAGCAAGAGCATTTAGCTGAAGAATGCATTTGTTGTGGTAAAGAAGCTGAACAAATGGTGTATTGGGGAAAAGCGTATTAATACTTTTTCTGATAGGTGATAAAAAGGACTTTGGGCTGCATAATAAAATGCAATCCAAAGTCCTTTTTAGTTTTATAAAGTATTTCATGTATTCTTTAGATGGAAGTATGTTGCTCTTATTTTACGTTTTTACGACGAATAAACAGTAACATACCAATTAGGAATGTTGAAAGACCCATTAAAATAGATATAGGGTAATGCGTTGCGGTATTCGGTAATTTATCACCTTGTTTTTTCGTATTATCTTTTACATTACCCCCTTGAGAACCGTTGCCCTCCTGAGAATTGCTATCGCCTTTAACACGATTGCCACCTTGAGAGCCATTACCGCCGTGTGAGCCACTGCCACCAGAACCATCGCCACCAGAACGGTTACCACCAGAACGGTTACCACCAGAACCGTTACCGCCAGAACCGCTGCCACCAGAGCCGTTGCTACCAGAACGGTTACCACCAGAACCGTTACCGCCAGAACCGCTGCCACCAGAGCCGTTGCTACCAGAGCCAGAGCCACCAGAACCGTTATCGCCGGAACCACTGCCACCAGAGTCATTGCCACCAGAACCACTGCCACCGGAACCATTACCGCCGGAACCGTTGGCGCCAGAGCCGCCAGAGCCGCCAGAACCACTGCCGCTAGAACCGTTGCCACCAGAACCGTTACCGCCAGAACCACTGCCACCAGAGTCATTGCCACCAGAACCGTTACCGCCAGAACCACTGCCACCGGAACCATTACCGCCGGAACCGTTGCCGCCATCGCCACCAGAACCACTGCCGCTAGAACCGTTGCCACCAGAACCGTTATCGCCGGAACCATTGCCGCCAGAGCCACTGCCATCAGAACCGTTACCGCCGGAACCATTGCCGCCAGAGCCATCGCCACCAGAACCGTTTTCACCAGAACCGTTTTCACCAGAGCCGCTGCCACCGGAACCACTATCGTCCTGAGAACCGTTATTTCCTGGAGGTTTATTATTATCCTTTGAGTTTCCTTCTGCAAAATGATCGCTATTTTGTACAATAGCGTTTGTTAATGGTTGGAAGTTTTCAGTTGCAGCATTACCGATATTTAAACCGCTAAAAAAAGATAGAGAGAGTGTTGATGCTAAAATGAAGATTTTCGTCATGGTTTTCCTCCTAAGAAATGAATGTTCCATCTAAAATACATCCCTTTGTAATATTTCTTAGGAAAAAGAGTTTTATGCAAAAAAAACTATATATAGAAAAAGGTGGTATATTTGTCAAAGCAGAAAAGAGTTAATGTAGATTTCCTACAAATAATAGAGGTGGAGAATTTACATTCATAACGGTAGAGGAAGTGGCAGTAGATGAAAGAGTATATAGCGTTTGATATTGGCGGTACGCAAATTAAGTATGGCATTATTTCAGAAGCAGGGAGAGTATTAAAGCGTAAAACAGTTGCAACAGAAATTCACTTAGGCGGAGAACAAATTATTCAAAAACTCATTCTTTTATCAAAAAAATTAATGAATGAACATACTATTGCCGGAATTGGTATTAGCACTGCGGGAATTGTTGATATTAATAAGGGAATTGTGACGGGAGGCGCGGATCATATTCCAGGATATAGTACTATTCCTATTATTGATAGATTGCAAGAGATATTAAAAGTTCCAGTATCGATTGACAATGATGTGAATTGTGCAGCGTTTGGAGAAAAGTGGAATGGTAGTGTAAGAGAGAAAGAGAACTTTATTATGCTCACCATTGGAACAGGAGTTGGGGGAGCAATTTTTATAGATGGAGAATTGTACCGAGGACATTCATTTAGTGCTGGTGAATGGGGGAATATGCTAATAGAAGGAAAAACATTTGAAGAGGTTGCTTCGATTTCAGGATTAATTCGGCTTGTAAGAAAATATAAAGGCAAAGGCGAGTGGAATGGGAGAACAATTTTTGAGTTGTATGATAAAGGAGATAGAGAAGTTGCTCAAGCAGTTGGGATTTTCTTTAAACATTTGGCAATCGGAATTAGTAATCTTGCTTATATTTTTAATCCAGAAACAATTATTATTGGGGGAGGAATTACCGATAGAGGAAATGAGTTTTTAAAAGAAGTAAAAGAAGAGGTCAGTAAATACTTAAATCAAGAGATTTATAATAATTGTGAGATTGAACTTGCACAAAACGGTAATTGTGCAGGAATGATTGGTGCTATTTACCACTTATTACATCATCATAAGTAAATTATATGAATGTTTTCATATAACTGAGAATTTATCCTTTTTATCAATAGGTAAATAATGCTACAATATAAGAGAAGAATACAATATTTTCCGATATGGAAAATGCTTTGTAGAAAGGGAGAAACTTCATGCCTATTATTTTAGAAAAAGGTCAAAAGATCGATTTAACGAAAGGACAACCAAAAGTAGCAAAACTACAGGTTGGCTTAGGCTGGGATCCAATTGGGCAATCAGGTGGATTTCTGTCTTCATTATTTGGAAGTAAACCAAATATAGATTGTGATGCATCTGTTGTTATGTTAGAAGGAGATCGTTTTTTAAACAAAAATGATTTAGTTTACTTCGGAAACAAACTTTCTACTTGTGGTAGTATTATTCATTCAGGAGATAATTTAACAGGTGAAGGCGAAGGTGACGATGAAACAATCTTTGTAGAATTACATAAAGTCCCAAGTCGTATTAACCGTTTAGTATTCGTTGTAAATATTTATGACTGTGTAAACAGACGTCAAGACTTTGGTATGATTCGTAACGCTTATATTCGTATTCAAAATCCTCATACAGGTGAGGAATTAGCACGTTATAATTTATCAGAAAACTATGCTAGTAAAACAACTTTAATTGCAGGAGAAATGTATCGCTACGAAAATGAGTGGAAGTTTTCAGCAGTTGGAGAAGGCACGCAAGATAAAAACTTAAGTGAGATTGTATCACGTTATCAATAGGATAAACTAAGGAGGAATTTTTAAATGGCATCTATTTCTTTAAAAAAGGGACAAAAGGTAGATTTAACAAAAACAAATCCAGGTTTATCAAAGGTACTTGTAGGGCTTGGCTGGGATACAAATCGTTATGATGGACAAGCTGATTTCGATTTAGATGTTAGTATCTTTTTAGTAGGTGCGAACGGTAAAGTTTCAGGAGCAGAAGATTTCGTTTTCTATAATAATCCCAAAGGTGCGAATGGTGCTGTAGAGCATTTAGGAGATAACCGAACTGGTGAAGGCGAAGGCGATGATGAAGCGATTAAAATCGATTTAAAAAATGTTCCTGCTCACATCGAACGTATTTGTTTCACAATTACAATTTATGATGGAGAAGGCCGCAGCCAAAACTTTGGTCAAGTTTCTAACTCATTCGTACGTATTCTCGATGAAGAAAAGAATGCAGAGTTAATTCGTTACGATTTAGGAGAAGATTTCTCTATTGAAACAGCGGTAGTAGTAGGTGAATTATACCGCCATGCAGGTGATTGGAAGTTCAATGCAATCGGAAGTGGATTCCAAGGTGGGTTAGCGTCTCTATGCAATAACTTTGGTTTAGATGTAGAGTAATAGATTCAATTTATATATCCATTGGTGAAATGCATGTTTACTGATGGGTATATTTTTAAAGATAAAAATATAGAGGTGAATATAAATGGCTATTCAGTTACAAAAAGGACAGAAGATTGATTTAGGTAAGACGAGTCCTGGTTTAACAAAAGCAGTAATTGGTCTTGGATGGGATATTAAATCTTATGATGGCGGAGACGATTTCGATTTAGATGCATCTGCTTTTTTATTAGATGCGAACGGGAAATGTACGAAGGAAACTGATTTTATCTTCTATAATAATTTAAAGTCTCCTTGTGGATCAGTTTTACATACTGGCGATAACAGAACAGGTGAAGGCGAAGGCGACGATGAGCAACTTGTTGTAGATTTGAAAAAGGTTCCAGCAGACGTTCATAAAATTGCTATTACAGTTACAATTTATGATGCGGAAGGCCGTAATCAAAACTTTGGACAAGTAGGAAACGCATTCGTTCGTTTAGCGAATGAAGAGACGAACGAAGAAGTTCTTCGTTTTGATTTAGGGGAAGACTTCTCTATCGAAACAGCAGTTGTCTTTTGTGAATTATACCGTCATAATGGACAGTGGAAGTTTAATGCAGTAGGAAGTGGATTCCAAGGTGGTTTAGGTGCGCTTGTAAGAGCGTATGGCTTGGATGCATAGAAAGGAAACGATATTCGTTTCCTTTTTTTGACCTTTCTATAAATCTAGCAAAGAATAGGGGATAAAGGTAAGATGAGTATTTTGCAAGGAATCCTTGATACGTATGCTCAGTTTTTCGACTTGGACATGTGGATTAAAGTGTTGCAAGATCCAGTATCTTGGGGATTAATTGGTACACTTGTTGTACTTGAAGGGTTGTTATCTGCTGATAACGCACTTGTGTTAGCGGTAATGGTAAAACACCTTCCTGAAGAGAAACGTAAAAAAGCATTATTCTATGGACTTATTGGAGCTTATATATTCCGCTTTATTGCAATTGGAATCGGAATGTTCTTGATTAAATTATGGTGGGTAAAACTTCTTGGTGCACTTTACCTTGCTTGGTTATCAGTAAAATACTTTATTGATAAGCGTAAAGGTGCAGGTGAAGAAGAGGAAGCTCATGGTATGAACCAAAACAGTATTTTCTTCAGAATGTTCGGTGTCTTCTGGGGAACAGTTGCCATGGTCGAATTAATGGATATCGCATTCTCTGTAGATAGTGTACTTGCTGCATTTGGTGTATCTAATGAAGTTTGGATTTTATTATTAGGCGGAATGCTAGGTATTTTAATGATGCGTGGTATTGCCGGTGTATTCTTGAAATTATTAGAGCGTATTCCAGAGCTTGAAACGACAGCATACATTTTAATCTTAATTATTGCATCGAAAATGTTACTGTCTTTAATCGAGATTGAGATTAGTCATACACTATTCTTTATTATTTTAGTTGTAGCATTTGGAGCAACATTTATAATTCACTACATGAAGAATTCTGGACAAGCTAAAGAAGAAGTTGCAGCTACTAAAGAAGATAATAAATAATTGAAATGGGTTTGCTCGTTTTGCGAGCGCCCATTTTTTATAACAAAAAATAGTTTATAATAGAAGAAGGACTTAGAAAAAACGTAACTGTTTTTGGAGGTGAACTGTTGTGTTTTCACGTTTTACACTTCAACCATATGCATTAAAAGATGAATCAGATTTAAAGCAATTTGAAACGCTTTTAGAAAAACGTCCACAATATGAACTGACAGAGAATGAGATGAAATTTAGTTATATAGCATGTCGAATCCTTGGCGTTCCTAATGATGTAGATGAATATTTTAATGAACTGTTTGATTATAGTGAAGCGAAAGGAATCGAAGTTTTACACGAACAAAATTTAAACAAAGTGATTGATTCGGAAAAGCTTCGTCATATTCAAGAAGTGTTCGGATTACATCAAGAAGCACCAAATGGTCTGACAGTAAATAGGTTAGTTGCACACTTATCTGGGAAACAACTTTTACCGAAAGTAGACAATCCTGATTTACAGCATTACATACATACGACGTTTATTTCACTATTGAAATTATATGAGAAACAACATAATCAGTCGTTAAAGACAGAAGGCTTCCGTCGTTTCTTAATCGACATAATTAAACTAAGCGAAAATTATGTAGCGAAGTGGTTTTCTACGATTAATTATAAGAAACAGATGCCGCGTATCGTTTGGTATGGTGATGCACAGGAAAGCCGTATATATTTCTTATACTTTCTTATTATGCTCGGTTGTGATGTGCTTTATTATCACCCAGAAGGAAAAGATGGATTTGAGAATGTTGATGAAGAGGGAAGGACCTTTATTGTGTCTCATCCAGGCCGTATTTCTCTTGAACCATTTCCAGATCGCCGCCGCGAGCGTGTGGCAACAGTAGCGTATCAAGCTTCAAAAGAAATTGAGCAAGTACTTCACCACGATAATTCACTGCTGTACAAGCCGTGGCAATTCCGTTCCTATACGCCTGTAGCTCGTACACTAAAAACAACATATGATGAGCTCTTTTTAATTACGAAAGAAAAGGCGTTTGTACGCCCGACATTCTTTGTTGAAAATAAACATATTTATATCCCTTCTTTATTTGCGAAAATATCAGGCGTTTCAAAGAATGATAAAGAGTATTTTCAACGATTAAAGGCTGTTACATCATTTGATAACAGTATACTAGTTAATACATTCCCATTTACGAAAGAGCAAAAAGCAAACTTCCAATATCATTATCGAGATGCATTAGACCGAGCTGGGAAATTACATCCGGATCTAATTATGAATAGCCATTGGTGGCCGCATAAGCGTTTACCGGAAGGTTTACAACATGGGATTGCAGAAGCGATTATCCATACGTGTGAAAGTGAAATGTGCAAACCAATTGCGAAAGAGACAAAACAAGATGTAGCGCTATATGTTTTCGCGCAACTTTCTCAAATACCACCGAATATTTTAGAACAGCTTGAGAAATTTGATTATTCACAAGATGTGCCGAAAATTGTTATATTTAATAATGAGAAGAGTGGAGAGTTAACTCGTTCTGATGCTGTTTTATTACTATTTTTAAATCAAATTGGAGTAGATGTATTCCATTTCAATCCAACGGGAAGAAACGATATTGAACCGTATATTGAAGCGGGGGCATTTGATTCCCATTGGCTTGAAGAGGTTAATTTCGATCTTGAGTTTCATGGTTCATCAGCCTATAAAAATTTATCACAAACAATAAAAGGACTATTTCGTCCATTTTTATAAGGAAAGGGAGAATACCATATGAATAACCCAGTCGTACTAGATCCGAAAACAGAATTAAATGAGCAAACAGCACAAGATGTTCGCTTGCAACTTAGACAAGATGCGGATGTACAACGTATTTATAATGCGGTAGATATTAAAGATCAATTAGAATTAATTGAACTTGGAAAAGAACCTTCTATGGAAATTTCACGTTTTGCTGATCAAATTTTACATACAATGTCATTATCAAAGATAGAAGATTCTGGTGAATTATTAAAACAGCTTGGTAAAATTATGGACAGATTTGATAGCAAAGACTTTGCGGAAGAGAAAAGTGGTTTCTTCTCACGTATGTTCAAAAAAGCGGATAAAATGATTGAACAAATCTTTAGCAAGTATCAAACGATGGGCCGTGAAATTGATAAAGTGTATGTGGAAATTACGAAGTACCAAGATGAGATGAAAAAATCAATTGGTACGTTAGATGGCTTGTATGAGCAAAACTTAAAATATTATTTAGACTTAGAGAAGTACGTAGTAGCAGGAGAAATGTTATTAGAGCGTTTAAATACAGAGTTAGTTCCGATGTATGAAGAGCGTGTGCGTAATAATGATCAATTAGCAGGTATTGAATTAGAGTCGCTTAAAAACTCGGTTGAAATTTTAGAGCAACGTATTGATGATTTAGAAAAAGCGCGTATGGTTGCGCTACTTACAGCACCACAAATTCGTATGATTCAACGTGGTAATAATAAATTAATTGGTAAAATTAATACAGCATTTATTACAACGATTCCTATCTTTAAAAATGGTATCATTCAAGCGGTAAATGCGAAGCGTCAAAAGCTTGTTGCAGATTCTATGGCTGAACTGGATCGCCGTACAAATGAATTACTTAAGAAAAATGCACAGAATATCGCAACGCAAAGTGTAGAAGTAGCGAGATTATCAGGTTCTTCTAGTATTAAGATGGAAACACTTGAGGAAACTTGGAACATTATTTCAAGAGGTATGCAAGAAACACAACAAATTGAAGAACAAAACAAACGTGAGCGTGAAGAAAGCCGCAAACGTATGGCTACATTAACAGAGAATATCAAAAAAGAATTACAAGGATAAAGTGAAACTTTAATCAGTGGGGTTTTGTTCATCCCCACCGATTATTAGCCTTCACCAATTGGACATTTATGGGCAGTTAATCTACCACCTAACTTCTTTGCTCAAACTGAATTTTGAGGTGGGAGTTTTACTGCACGGAAAATAGTAGGGTAAATGAAAAGGCAATGAGGACTATTCCTCATTGCCTTTTAGTTTCTCTTCACTAATTTAATAATCTCATTCACAATAAGTGGAATGATACTTAATAAGAGAACAAATCCCCAATCTCGCATCGTTAATGCATGTACACCGAATATATTTGCAAGGGGCGGGATGGAAATGATACAAACTTGCATAAGAACACCGATAAGAAGGGAGAAGACTAAATATTTATTTGTAAAGATCCCAATGGAAAAAATTGATTTCGTTCTTGAACGCAAGTTAAATGAATGAACGAGCTGAGAAAAACTAAGAACGACAAATGCCATCGTTTGAGCGTGTAATAGAGCATCCTCATCAATTTGCTCTGGGAAAAGAGGGAATAAATGTGTATCTCCAGTATAGAACTTTGCTCCGGCGATAAAGGCTATTAGCGTCAAAAGCCCAATGACAATCCCATTGAAAATAAGGAAAGGAACGCTACCACTAAATAAGCTTTCTTTCGCATGTCGTGGTTTTTCCTTCATCACATCAGGATCTTCAGGATCAACCCCAAGTGATAATGCAGGCAGGGTATCTGTAATTAAATTTACCCACAAAATGTGAATAGGTCGTAGTGGTGTTGCCCAGCCGAGTAAAATGGCTAAAAATAAAGTGATAATTTCTCCGAAGTTACAAGAGAGTAGGAAGAGAATTGATTTTTTTATGTTACGATAAATATTTCTACCTTCTTCAACGGCTTTCACAATAGATGAGAAATTATCATCTGTTAACACGACATCTGCTGCCCCTTTTGCAACGTCTGTTCCTGTAATGCCCATCGCTACGCCAACATCAGCTTGCTTTAAAGATGGTGCATCATTGACACCATCACCAGTCATAGAAACGATATTTCCTTTCGCGCGTAATGCCTTTACAATTTTCACTTTATGCTCTGGAGAGACTCTAGCGAATACATTTAAATGATTAATTTTGCTAGCTAGTTCTGTATCAGAAATGTTATCTAATTCAGTTCCAATCATAATTTCCGATATTTCTTCAGCAATGCCAAGTTCTTTGGCAATTGCAAAGGCGGTATCTTTATGGTCACCGGTAATCATAACTGTGCGAATACCGGCTTTTTTACATTCTTTAATTGAATCTTTCACTTCAGTTCGTGGTGGATCAATCATACCGACAAGACCAATAAAGATAAGATTTTCTTCAAGATGATTTATATCCATATCGTTTGAATTGTATTGTTTAAATGCGAATGAAAGTACTCTTAAAGCTTCTTGAGACATTGCTCCGGCAGCTTCTAATATTTGATTTTTATCAGAATCAGTTAAAATCTCGATTTTGCCGTTTTTAAAAATATGGGTACATCGAGGTAAGAGCTTATCGATAGCGCCTTTCGTCATGCTATAGTAGCTTTCATCGTATGTATGCACGGTTGACATCATTTTACGATCTGAATCGAAAGGTACTTCGTTAACACGTTCATGTATTTTTTCTAAATAATCTTTTTGCATGTTAAAAGTGGTTCCAGCAACGAGAAGTGCAATTTCAGTCGGGTCTCCCGTTTGTGATTCGTTATTATAAGACGCATCATTACATAGCACCATATTTTCTAACAATAGACGTTGCGCATCATTATTTACATTTAAACTTTCTAAGCGATCGTATGTGTTATCACTATAAAAGTGAGTAACGGTCATTTTATTTTGCGTTAACGTACCTGTTTTATCTGAACAAATAATTGTGACAGAACCGAGGGCTTCAACAGCTGGTAGTTTGCGAATGATAACGTTTTGTTTAATCATACGTTGCACACCAATTGCAAGAACGATGGAAACGATAGCTGGCAAGCCTTCTGGAATAGCTGCAACGGCTAAACTAATAGCAGTCATAAACATTTCTAACGTATCCCGGCCTTGTAAAAAACCGATGAGGAACATAATGATACAAATAGCTACAGCGACAAAGCCTAAATATTTTCCGACTTGTGCTAAGCTTTTTTGAAGTGGTGTCATATCATCGTCTGCTTCATGTAAAAGGGTAGCAATCTTACCAATTTGTGAGTTCATTCCAGTTTCAACAGCAACACCGACGCCTCTTCCGTATGTTACAAGAGTAGACATAAAGGCCATGTTTTTTTGATCGCCGAGTGGTACTTGTTCATCACTTTGCATGGAAGGGTGGTAGATTGCATCTTTATCAACAGGGACAGATTCACCAGTTAGAGCAGATTCTTCAACTTTTAAATTTGCGGTTTCAATAAGGCGTAAATCGCATGGGATATATCGTCCGGCGTCGAGCGTAACGATATCACCTGGAACGACGTGCTCAGATGGAATTTCTTTTAGTTCACCATGTCTCTTGACGATGGCTTTAGGTGTTGCCATCTTTTTTAGTGCCTCTAAAGCTTGTTCTGCTTTAGATTCTTGGACAACACCGATAACAGCATTTAAAACTACAACAAGCGCGATAATACTGGCATCCGCCCATTCACCTACAAAGGCAGAAATAAGGGCAGCAATAATAAGGACATATACGAGGACGTCATTAATTTGGGCGAAAATACGCTGCCATAAAGTGCGTTTTTGTTTTGTAGCTAATTCATTAGAACCGTATTGCTTTAAACGTTCACTTACAATTTCATCTGTTAAACCGTGTTGTTCGTTTGTTTCTAGGTCAATTAATGTTTGATCTTTCGTCTTACTGTACCAATTGCTCATAAGTAAGCACCTCCAGTAAAAACAGTTAGCAATGGTAGTGTTGCTATTATTTGTGAGTAGTATGTATGGAGAAAAATCTAAGGTGAGGTTCTACTTCTATTGTACAATATTTTACAGTTGGTTGAGGGAAAGAGAAGAGTTGTCATGAATTTGTTGGAAATAAAAAAGAGCCTCATATAAGAGAGGCTTTTTTACTTTTTAATTAATGTACCTAATTCTTCTGTAATAGCTTGCATTTCACTAATGCTGAATGTTTCACGTTTCATAACATGATTATAAATGTCACGTAAATCTTCGTACATTTCTTCGTTAAAACTAGCAGCTCTCATCGCTCCAGCATTAACCATACGTAATTTTTCTTTAATAGCTTCGACCATATATTCAACGTTTTCTTCTGACTTTACGGATAAATCCACCGAAGTGTCCCCCTTTAAAATAACATAAGGCTATCTTAACATTTTTTATCATTTTCGTTAATGAATCTTTTCAATCCCATTAAATTAGTAGGGATTTCCTTTATATTTAATAATTGGTTGTTTATACTATAAGTATATATAAAGAAATGCACCAAGAAATGCACCAAGAAGGGAAGAAACAAAAGTATGGTTCAAGTATTGTTTGTTTGTCTTGGGAACATTTGCCGTTCTCCGATGGCAGAAGCGATTTTTCGAAATCTTGTCGTAAAAGAGGGACTTGAAGAGAAAATTGTCATTGATTCTGCAGGAACTGGAGATTGGCATGTTGGCCATCCGCCACATAAAGGAACACAAAAAATTTTAAAAGAAAATGCAGTCACTTTTGAAGGAATTAAAGCAAGGCAAGTAGAAAAAGAAGACTTAACAAAGTTTGATTATATTATTGCCATGGACAACAAGAATATAGCAGATTTAAAAAGTTTAGGTAAAACTGGAGGCTATATTGGTAGGCTGTCCGACTTTGTTCCAGACGGTGGCTGGACAGACGTTCCTGACCCTTACTATACAGGGAATTTCCAAGAAGTATATGACCTTGTAACAGAAGGGTGTGCAAAGCTATTAGCTTTCATTCGAAATGAACAAGGAATATGAGGAAGCTTAGAAAGAAATACTTTCTAACATAAGAAATGAAAGGGTGAAGGAATATGGCAAAGAAAAATAATATTGCTCGAAACATTGCGATTGGTGTAGCGGCAGGTGTAGCTGTATCCATGTTAAAGAAAGAAAACCGTGAAAAAGTAAAAAATACAGCAGAAAAAGCAAAAACAAAGATGATTGAAATTGGTGAAAATGCAAAGATCAAAGAAAAAGTGCAAACTGTTACAGATAAAGGACGCGAACTTGCTGATTTCAATGTGGTAAAAGCGAAAGTAGCAGAAATTAAAAAATTAACGCCATCTGTTGTAGAGACGTTAAAAGAAACGAAAGAAATTTTTAGTAAGAAAAAAGTTGAGCCAGAAGAAAAGCCAGAAACGATTGAAATTCAAGCTGTATCTCCAAAGGTAGATGAGCTGAAAGCAGAAGAAGAGCCAGTAGTTGCTGAAGATGGTGGTATGAAAGAAGCGCGTGAATTATTTATGAAAGACTCAAATGCAGTGGAAAAAAAAACTGAAGCGTACATTGAGTTAAAGCAAGATAAAGAAGAGAAGAAAAGCGTTTAAACATATATGAGAAAAATTTTAGAAAAGGTGAGAAGAAATCGTACTTATTCGTTTGGTAAAGATTTATATGACCGGACGATGCGCGATGATGTAGCGGGCTTGGCAGCACAGCTCGCTTATTTCTTCTTGCTTGCAATTTTTCCTGGGCTCGTTTTCTTAATTACGCTTCTTGGATTTATTCCCATTCAAACAGAGGATGTGCTTAGTTTATTAGAGGTTTATGTACCAGATGATGCAATGAACTTAATTGAGGTAAATGTAGATAAAGTTGTAAACCAGCAAAATGGTGGTTTATTATCATTTGGTTTATTATCCATGTTATGGTTTGCCTCAAATGGTGTTAATGCGGTTATGAATGCTTTTAACCGCGCTTATGACGTGAAGGAAACACGTTCTTTTATTACAACAAGAGCGTTATCAATTGTGTTTACATTAGCTATTATTTTTATGATTGTCTTTGCGTTAATTGTTCCGGTATTCGGACAAGTTATTGGAGCAGCAGTGTTTAAAGCACTCGGTTTATCAGATAGTTTTTCTTTCGTGTGGAGCATTACACGATTAGTAGCGAGTTTCTTCGTGCTATTTGCTTTGTTTAGTTTCTTATATACATTTGCCCCAGATCGAAAGTTAAAAAGAAGAGAAGTTATTTCAGGGGCGTTATTTGCTACTGTAGGATGGATTGTAGTATCGTACTCATTTGCTTATTATGTAGATAAGTTTGCGAATTACGCCAATACATATGGTGGTCTCGGTGGTATCATTATTTTAATGTTATGGTTTTACTTAACTGGATGGGTAATTTTACTTGGCGGTGAAATTAATGGTTTACTCCACCATTATAGAACCGGTGACAATAATTCCCGTAATGAATAATGAGCTCTTGTTCCATAATAAAAAGGAACAGGGGGGATATTTCATGAGTAATAATAAAAAGAACCATAATAATAAAAGTAATAATAAACAAAAGAGCAGTTCGCATCCAAAGCATAAAACGAGTAGCAGTGCGAACGGTCATAATAGCTATCATTAAAAAAAACGGGTCCTCTATGAGGGACCCGTTTTATTTGCTGCCTTTTAATAATCGTAAGCCATTCAAAATGACAAGAATCGTACTTCCTTCATGGCCAATAACACCGAATGGAAGAGCTAAAAATTGCAAGAAGTTTGAACAAATTAGCATGGCAATAACGGCTAGCGAAAAGATTACGTTTTGCTTCACAATACGGTTCATTCGTTTTGATAAACGAATTGCTTGGGAAAGACGAGATAGTTCGTTCTTCATCAGTACAACATCCGCAGTTTCTAAAGCTACATCGGTTCCTTCTCCCATTGCGACACCAATGCTAGCAGTAGCTAGTGCAGGTGCATCATTTATACCGTCTCCGACCATTGCTACTGTACCGTATTTTTCTTTTAACTTTTTAATCGTTTCAACTTTTGTTTCTGGTAAACATGATGCGTAATATTCCTTTATATTACTTTCAGAGGCAATTGCTTTTGCCGTTTCTTCATTATCTCCAGTAATCATAATTGCTTCGACACCAATGCTTTGTAATTCACGAATAGCAGCTATTGTTTCTTGGCGAAGCGTATCTTTTAAAGCGATAAGTCCAAGAATGCCTCCCTCATCACTAATATAAACGACAGTTTTACCTTCCTTTTCAAGTGAGGCAGAAATACCATTATGAAATGTTTTTGTTTCTTCACCGATAAAATCAGCTTTACCTATTTTATAAGCGTTGTTTTCGAATATTCCTTTTAGCCCAAAACCAGTTACATCTTCAACCTTTTCAGGTTTTTTTAATGTAATGTCGTACGCATGTTGTGCATATTTAACAATAGATGCAGCCAAAGGATGTGTAGAGTGACTTTCAATGGATGCTGTAATAGAAAGTACTTCTTTTTCTGTCATATTTTCTCGAACATATACATCTGTTACGGTAGGTTTTCCTTCTGTTAATGTTCCTGTTTTATCAAAGGCGATTGCTTTTACTGAAGCGAGGCGTTCTAAATGTATGCCACCTTTAAAGAGAATTCCATTTCTTGCTCCGTTAGAAATTGCAGATAACGTTGCTGGTGTAATGGCAGCAACGAGTGCACAAGGAGATGCGACTACAAGTAAGATCATAGCGCGATAAAACGTTTCATTCCAGCTCCAGTCAAGTAAGAAATGAGGAACGAACATCATAAGCGCAACAACGAGTAGTACACCTTTTACGTATGTTCCTTCAAACTTTTCGATGAATAGTTGTGATGGTGATTTTTCACTTTGTGCACTTTGGACGAGACGGATAATTTTTTGGAATAATGTTTGATCGCTTGGCTTCGTAATTTTAACTTCGATAGCACCACGTAAATTTACAGTACCTGCAAATACTTCATCGCCATGTCTTTTCTCATTTGGAATAGGTTCTCCCGTGATTGCTGCTTCATCAATATTTGTTTCACCGTTATGAATCGTACCGTCAGCGGGAACACGTTCACCTGGTTTAATTAAAATAATGTCGTTAATTTGTAACTCTCCAACAGGAACACGTTCCTCCGTTCCGTTGGAAATGCGTAATGCTTCTTCGGGTTGTAAGTCAAGAAGAGCGGAAATTTCTTTTTGGCTCTTACTTAATGTATAAGATTCCATAGCACCGCTGAGCGCAAAGATAAAGATTAAGATAGCCCCTTCTGCCCAGTAGCCAATAATTGCAGCACCAATAGCTGCAAAGAGCATTAGCATTTCAACATTTAGCTCTTTTTCTTCAATCGTATCTTCAATGCCTTCTTTCGCTTTTGCATATCCACCAACTATATAAGCAAGGATATAGCAAGTAATACCTACATTCATTACATCGTTCTTTGTGAATAACCAGCCAACTAAAATAAAAATACCAGATGCTACTGCAAATACAAGTTCATAATGTTTTTTTAATGTGTCCCATAAAGAGGGATGAGAAATTGTTTCTTTTGACTGTAACGTTTTTACTTCTGAGTTCATTACTACCCGCTCCTTCCGCATTCTTATTGAGAAAAATAATCAAAATCGAAACCCCTATAAAACGACGAAAGCTGCCATCCATAATGGATAGCAGCATTTCTGTTGAATCTGTTTTTAATAGTTCTTATATTGTAATTATTCTATAGTATATCATATGTTTTTATGAGATGGTACGGTTTTGTTTCAAGTATAAACGGAAAACTTGTGTTTTCGCAACTCCTCTGGTATATATGAATATTGTTCATAAAAAGATCGGAAAGGAAGACAACAAGTGAAGACAGAGAAAATTTTTACCCATCCGATTGGCGTATTTATTGCTGCAATAGTAGCAACTTTTTTATGGGGAAGCGCATTTCCTTTTATTAAATTAAGTTATGTTGAACTTGGAATTCAACCACAAGAAGTTGGAGAGCAAATATTATTTGCCGGTTATCGTTTCTTTTTATCTGGAGTCATGCTCTTATTATTCTTTAAAGTGTTAGGAAAAGATATGAGCTTCAAAAAAGGAACAGGGAAACAGTTAATACAAATTGGTTTATTCCAAACGTTTCTTCAATATATCTGTTTTTACATTGGAATGAGTTATAGTTCAGGAATTGAAGGAGCTATCATTTCAGGAACATCATCATTCTTTCAAATTTTACTCGCCCATTTTTTATATAAAGATGATGCTCTCAATATGCGAAAATTAATTGGGGTATCTATTGGTTTTTGTGGCGTCATTTTAGTAAATGTGCCGAGTGATGGTAGCTTATCATTTCATTTTGGGATCGGAAGCTTATTACTTCTTAGTGCAGCAATGCTGTATTCATATGGAAACATATTAGCAAAAGAAGGTAGTAAAACATTAGATATTGGTTATATGACAGCATACCAAATGATTTTTGGTTCTACAGGATTATTATGTATAGGGGCTTTACAAGTTGGAGTCATGCCATTTACATTTAGTCTACATGCACTACTTATGCTAATTTATTTATCTTTCTTATCTGCAGCTGGTTTTTGCATTTGGAATACAATTATGAAGTATAACAAGGTTGGAAAAGTATCTATGTATATGTTCTTTATACCCGTATTTGGTGTGTTATTATCGAGCATGATTTTAGGTGAAGCAATTCATTCATTTGTGCTACTCGGTTTAGCATGTGTAGCCGCGGGAATCATTGTGGTAAATAGGACACCAGCTAAGCAAAAAATGGAGCAAGAAAAACAAGTAGCATAGAGAGCAGAAAAGCGATTACAATGGAAGAACAGTACTGTTCTTCTTTTTTATAGAAAAAGGATAATAGACTAAGTGTAACGAAAAAAGATACAAAAAGCATTTATTGAGGAGAAAATATTATGAATCTACTTTACGTGGTGTTAATTGGGCAAATATTTCTTTTTTTTATTGGTGCAATTTATGCAATGGGGCAGACAAAAAGAACGAAAGATAATATGCCGTTACCTTTAGCAATTCGTCTTATTCTTAGTTTTTCTTTAACAGGTAGTGCAATTTGCATATGGTTACAAGATCCATCTGTAGAGTATAGTACGTGGGTTGCACTTGGTATGACTTTATCAACTGTGGGAGATTTGTTTATGGCTGGGCTGATTCCAATTGGTCATCGATTAATTGGAGGGATGGTTACTTTCGCTGTTGCTCATTGTTTTTATGTAAAAGCATTTTTGCAAACAGGAATTTCATGGAATGGTTTTTGGATTGGCTTACTCGTATATGGGCTCTTTCTAATTGTAGGATGGTTCTTCTTTATCCGAAATGATAAACAGGATAAGTTGTTTACGATAGGAGCTCTAATTTACGGATTGTGGGTTGGAGGAATGGCTTGCTTTGCATTCGCCTTATATTATGAAAATACAGGGATATGGTGGATACCAGCGTTTGGTGGCTTACTGTTTGTAATTTCTGATTTCATTATTGGCGTGACAGATATCGGAGGGCGTAAATTGAAGTATGAGCCACTTTGGATTTGGTTTACATATGTAGCTGCTCAAATGTGTATTATATATGTGGGATTATAAAAAGATACTCTCAAAATAGTGGATAGACTATTTTGAGAGTATCTTTTTTGCTTGTTAATTTGATTAGTATTTTTATTTTGAAATTTCAAATATTATAATTTTATAATTCAGAATTTTGTAGAAAATAATCGGTCGTATTATTTATAATAAAAGTAAAAAGATGATGAGTTGGTGAAATGATGCAAAAGAAAAAACGTTGGCGTGAATTCTTTGGAACTATTGCAATTGCATGTTTATTGGTGTTTTTGGCGAAAATTTTTGTGTTTTTTCCGACGACTGTAAAAGGAGCATCTATGAGGCCAACGTTGCAAGATGGAGATAAGGTGATTGTTAATAAGTTAGCAAAACAATTTGAAAGCTATGGGAGAGAAGATATTATTGTTGTGAAAACAGATAATTTTTATGTCAAAAGAGTGATTGGATTGCCTGGAGATATAATTGAGATGAGAAATGATCAATTATATGTAAATTCTGAAGTGAAAGATGAAGAGTATTTGGATAGTAATAAAAAACAAGCAGAAAAAAAACTTATGAATTTAACAGAGGACTTTGGACCGATTACAGTTCCTGAAAATAAGATTTTTGTTATGGGAGATAATCGCTTAATAAGTAAAGATAGTAGAAATGGTTTAGGTTTTATTGATAGAGAAGATGTGTTAGGAAAGTTAGCAGGCATTTATTATCCGTTTGAACATATGAAAATAATAAAGTAAAAAAAACCAAGCAAATTTTAGTTTGCTTGGTTTTTTTGTTAAACAATAGGAGATTCGTTTGATACAAAGATATCTTCATGTTTCTTTGTAGTACTTAAAACAAATTTATGTTGTAGTAATTGTAGTTTAAATAACGCCAAAGGATCATGATATGTTTCTGGATTGCTTCTTAGCGTCGCTAATGTTTGCTCGTCTTCCTGTATCTCAAGTTGAGCTGCATCTACATTTTGTTTCAATATATTAAGTGGATCTTTGAAGAACATCATGATATCACGTTCTAATGCACCTTCAAATACTTCAAATTGAAGGAAAAATTGTTTGGAAATTGTGTGAGCAATTTCTGTATAGTCTTCTGTTTCAATATATTGTTTATATTTGTTGGCGAGCATAGATTGGTTTTTTTGCATATTACCAAATAATTTTCCGGCACTTTTTAAGAAAAACTGTGTCGGTGTAAAGCGTAATAAAATATTGATGTTCGTTACTGTAATTCGATTTGTCATTCGTGCAACATCTCGATTCCAATCATCTAATAATTTGAAATCGCAAGGAAGTTTCATACGTTCTTCTTTATATAATTTATTAAACGTTTCACTCATTTCATCTAAATAAGCTTGAGCTTGAATAAATTCATTATGTGCTGTTTCAATCCATTCTTGAATAGACCCAGTAAATTTAGGAAGAAGTACCTGTTGTACATGCTTTTGAACACGTTCATTCATTGCAGCATTTAATTCTTCATGAACTAGTTTGAAATCACTATCTTCTTGAACAAGATCAGAGCAACTCTGTAATAATTCAGGAATTTGAGAATGTATATCTCGTGTAATTTCTTCTTTCGTTAAAAGATAGGATTCGGTAATAGAGCGAATTTTATCTTTTTCAAGAGCAGTAAGGTTATTAATAAATCCAGTAAGTTTCACTGAGATGTGTTTATTCCAGCGTACGGATTTTACTAATGTATTTTCTAATTCCACACGTTCATTTATGAGATAAGCAATTGTCTTTTGTGTAAACCATGTTAGCTTTTCTATACGTTCTTTTTCTATATCGCGTTTAGCAAGATTAGAGAGAATAGATTCTGTTACATCTCCAAGTTGCTGGCTACTCTCTTGCGAAGGAGAGTATGGGAAGAATTGTGCATCTGGAAAATGTACTTTCAGTTTACTAATTAGTTTTTCATTAGTAGTCGTATTATTTGTGTGTAATACGAAGTGAATTTGTAAGTTTGGTACTTGTTCACGTAAATAAATTAATGTATCAATTTCTTTACTATGCAATGGTGAAGAAGAATTTAATACGTAAACAAGACTATCTGCTGCTTGTAAGTATTCAAAGTATACATTGTTTTTATCCAATTGCTCTTGAATGGATGGTGTAAGAAGAAATGTAAACTTATTTTTTCTTAAAAACCTACTTGGTAGCTTAATTTCTATACATTTTTTCTCAAGTTCTGACTGAGCAGATGTAGCCGTTATTTGATGGAATTCATCAAGGTTAGGGATATTTCGTATATCTAACTCGGTAAATTCTGTTATTTCAGTTTGACTAGCGTCTTTAAATAGAATAGGAGTTGTTAAAGTTTCAGTTAAGATGTTCTCTCCCAATATTGAATTAACAAATGATGTTTTATCATGGTCACTAGTTCCAGCTATTAGTAGTGGTGTGACATTTAAATCACATAGTTCATGGACTAGTAGCGTAAATTGATGACTTAAATCTACATCATTTTTCTCAGCCCATACAGCGATTGTTTCGAATAAATGAGAAACTGTTTCCATATTTACATCTGCTTCAGCTGATGTATTAGAAAGTAAGGATCCAGCACTTTTTACGAGTAATGATTCTAAAGTTGTAGGTGAGACTTCATTCCATGCTAACACTGCTGCAGAGACAACTAGAGAATCTTTTGCTTTCGTTAAACTAAACCAATTTGTTAATAAATTTGGTACAAGTCCGTTTAATTCATGCATAAAATGATTTCCGGTAATTAATGCAAAGTATGTTTCTTGATAGCGAGTAGAAATTTCATTCCAATCGTCATTATTGTCTGTTTCAATATGCAAGAATAAATGATTAATACTTTGAATCCAAGGAAGGTATAAGGATTCATGTTGATAGCTATTCCAAAGAGCAATAACAAGCTCTTTAAATTGAGCTTGATCAACAGCATATAGAGCTTTTAAAGACTCATAGAAATATTCAGGCTTAATATTTTTTGTAAATCCTTTGTTTATGTAATTTATTAACGTATCAAACCAGTGTAAAGATTGTGTTCGAATACCTTCTTGAACAGCTAGTTCGATAGCGTTGTTCCAATCTTCTTGTTTTTCATAGAAAGAACGTGCAATTGCAGTAATATTTGGATAATCCGGTTGGAATGCAACAGCTTCACTAATCGTCTTAAAAGCGAGTCCTAAACGATCTTGTTCGATATAAAGAGAAAGAAGTTGTAAGGAAACCTCCATCGTAAGAGTTGTATCTTCCGTTTGAATAGATTGATAAATTTCTTCTGCCTTTGGTAAGAATCCTAGTTCAAAATAAGCATCTGCAATATTTTTTGTCGCCCAAAGTGCAAGAGCATTATTTACTTTTTCCCATTTAAATATAGCTGCTTCAAAATCTTTATTTTGATAATAAAATTCACCTTGAGCAAATCGAATATTAGAAATGTTGGAGAATTCATTTTTAGATTCATTTATATATGCTTCACCGAGTACTTCGGATGCAGGAGTAGAAGTTTCTTCTGTTAAAAATGTTTTATAGTAAACTTTTTGAATAAATTGATTTTCAATGGTCATGTTCGTTCCCCCCTGTATAATTTAGAAAAATGATGTCGTATGTAAAAGGGTGTATGTTCTTTTAATAGGTAGAAGTTGCATTATATAGACCAAACTATGTTTTTGCTAGATATATCATTTTTCTTGAGAGTTAAACCGTTGCGAAAAGTAACTTTCCTTTATTGTAACAAAAAAACACGCATATGAATTTTTATTTTTTATCGGGTTATTTGCGGGCAGTAAGAATCTAATCTCAAAATTGTTGAATGTAAGTAAGTTATGTGGGAGTCGGGATGTCTGTAGAAGCAAGATTGGCATAGGTTAATAATTAGTAGAGGATGAACAAAACTCCCACTGATTAAAGTTTCACTTTATCTTTGTTAAAGGAAAGAATAGAAGTAGAGTTCATTATAAAAACAATGTATAGTGAATATGTATACCATGTTTGCCTTAAAGATAGAAAGGGTACAATGTGGAATAACGATCGTGCATAGGATGTGTCTTCCGAATGGAACAACATATTGGCGAGTTAATCGCGCATTATGGCTATTTTGGAATTGTTATAGCTTTGGCTGGTGGGATTGTCGGATTACCGATACCAGACGAGTTTTTATTGACCTTTGTTGGTTATAATGTTTCAAAAGGAGTTATGTCAGGAACTGCTGCTTTTTTAAGTGGGATGGCTGGTGCGATGTTAGGGATCACGTTAAGCTACATATTAGGTTTAAAACTTGGGCTCCCTGTTTTAAAGAAATATGGGCCGAAAATTAGAATTAAAGAACATCACATTGAAAAAACACATATTTTATTTGAAAAATATGGGCCATTTCTTTTAATGATTGGTTATTTTATACCGGGAGTACGTCATTTAACGGCATATTTTGCTGGGGTATCAAATTTGACACTTTGGCGTTTTTGTTTGTACGCTTACGGTGGTGCGCTCATTTGGATAAGTGTTTTTATTGGGCTTGGCTGGAAGTTAGGCGAGAAGTGGCGCTTCGTTGAGTATAGTTTACATCATTATGGAATATGGATTTTATTAATTTCAGCAGTTGTTACATGTGTTGTATGGTTGTACATAAAGAAAAAGAAAAACCGCTAATAGCGGTTTTTTTAGCTGAAAGCAATAAATAATACACCAGCTGTAATAAAGACTACACCAACACCGGTCATAAAGTTTAACTTTTCACCGAGGATAATCATAGCGAGAATGATAGAAAATACGACGCTTAATTTATCGACAGGAGCTACTTGTGAAACCTTTCCTGTTTTGAGGGCAAGAAAATAAAATAGCCATGACGAAGCACCTGCAACCCCACTTAATGTGATAAATAGCAGTGCTTTTTTATTTAGCAGTACGTCGCCGATATTTTGAAATTTACCTTGTATGATAATAACGCCTATCATAAATAATGCCATAATAATAGATCGAATTGTTGTTGCAACGTTTGCATCGATGCCGTCTAAACCAAACTTTCCAAAAATAGATACAAGGGCAGCAGCAATTGCTGATAATAGTGCAAATAAGAGCCACGAACTCATAGTAAAATTCCTCCAATCTTACAGTATTATACATGAAAATGATTCTCATGTATAAAGTTGAAGCAATTGAGCTTTATAGAAAGCGCGACTTCAACTTAACTTCTTGCTCCACCTGAATTTTAAGGTGGGAGTTTTACTGCCTGTAAATAGTGGGCTAAATAACGAAATAATCCCCACCTTATATTTTTAATAAGGTGGGGATTATTATACTACTCTGCAATTTCCTCATATAAAAAGTACGTTACATTATAAATATGTTCTACTTCATCGTCTGTCATAAACAATAATTCGTCACGCTCAATCCCTTTTTTCTTTTCAATAAACTCAATCATATTTTTGCGTTCTTCTCTCTTCATCAATTTTATTTCTCCCCTCAATCTGTTTTAATACAGTTTATTTAAGTTACTGCTATTATATAACAGAATCTTTGGAAAGTTCCACCTATTTTATTATTTTTTTTAAAAGAACTTTTCGACAAAACAAGCCCACCTAAGGGGGGGCTTGTTTTATTTTATAGTCGTAAAAACTCAGGCTCCGTCGTACCCGCACCATCAATGTAATAAATTGTGTCGGGATTGATTTTGATCAATACGTAATTAGGGTCTTCAGGACCGAGTAACCAACGTTTTAAGCTATTATTCCAAAACTTGTTTTTTAATGTTGAGTCTTCCTCGATTGAAGCTAACCCTTCAACTTCAATATAATCTTCATCTAATTTTTTTCCTTCTCGTCCGAGTAGTACATGGACATTAGGATTTTGTTCAATATCTGTTATCTTTTTTGATTGTCGATCTGTTGCAACATATAGTACAAAATCTTCATGGAAAAACATCATAAAGGCGCTATGAGGTTTCTCATTTCGTACTGTAGATAATACACCAGTACGTTGACCTTGAATAATAGTTGCGATTTTTTCTTTTAAGTGCATAATTTTAACCCCTTTTCACAATTTATAATTCTGTCTGTTTAAACAAGATAATTTAAATATCTTTCATACTGTTTTCTTCAATCCGATTTTTTAAACGTAATTGTGATGAAATCGGACAAGTTAGGAGAAGAATAATAATAATATTGAGGAGAAATACATACGATGGAAGGATGAAAAGCATGTTTAATAAAATATTTCTTATAGTAGCGCTTATAGGTGTACCACTATCTGTACTTGGAAAAACACTTCATTGGCCAGAAACAATTATGTTCGCTGTGTATTGTATTACGATTATCGCATTAGCTGGTTTTATGGGGAGAGCAACAGAGAGTCTAGCAATTGTTTCTGGTCCTAGAATAGGCGGATTATTAAATGCTACTTTCGGTAATGCTGTTGAACTTATCATTTCAATTTTTGCACTTCAAGCAGGGTTAATTGAAGTGGTGTTAGCTTCTTTAACCGGTTCTGTACTTGGAAATTTATTATTGGTAGGAGGGTTATCTTTCTTTGTTGGAGGTCTTAAATACAAAAGACAAAGTTTTAATGTATATGATGCAAGGCATAATTCAGCTTTATTAATATTTGCTGTTGTTGTGGCCTTTGTTATTCCAGAGATCTTTTCAATGAAGATGGACGCTGGCAAGACGTATCAATTAAGTATAGGTGTTTCTATTATTATGATTATCATGTACCTTGCTGCATTACTATTTAAGTTAGTTACGCACCGTGGTGTATATCAACATAAAAGTGACGAAGTAGCGCATGAAGAAGAGCCAGAGTGGTCAAAAGGGAAGGCGCTCCTTATTTTAGCGATAGCAACACTGGCAGTAGCTTATGTGTCAGAGGCACTCGTACATACTTTTGAAACTGTTGCAAAGTCATTTGGTTGGTCAGAGTTATTTATAGGGGTTATTATCGTTGCAATTGTTGGGAATGCAGCGGAACATGCGTCTGCAATTATTATGGCTTATAAAAATAAAGTAAATATTGCAGTCGAAATTGCAATAGGCTCTACATTACAAATCGCCATGTTTGTTGCTCCTGTATTAGTATTGCTATCTATGTTCTTCGCGCAAAGGATGCCTTTAGTATTTACTATACCAGAACTTGTGTCTATGATTACAGCCGTTTTCTTAACGATTGCGATTTCCAATGATGGAGATACAAACTGGTTTGAAGGTGGCACTTTACTAGCGGCGTATGTCATTATGGGAATTGGTTTTTATTTATTATGAAAAATAGGCATAACAATTGCGCTCAGAGAAAACAATAAACGAAGTAGTATATATACCTACATAGGAAGGAGCCAGACAGGTGAAACGAGTATACAGCATATGTCTTTCAACTATGGTCTCGTTTATTTTATTATTTCCTAACATGAGTTTTGCAAAGACAACAGTAGGAACAAAAATGCCTTCATCTGTTTTAAATATTTCAAAAGACAATACATTTCCAAATGATGCGCAAGATTTGCCACGTTTACAACCAAGTAAATTTGCTCAAGAGCTATTGAAAACGGCTAATATTAAAATTGAAAATCCAGACTTAATTCGGATGTTTAATGAAACGACAATTTCAAATGCGCCGCTTGCAGTAGGGTATCGGGCAAAAATTTATTTGGGTCAATGGGCTTTACATTATGAATCAGTAGACACATCGATTAATTGGGAATATAAACAAGTGAATCGAAATGTGTATGATAATCGCGGAGGAGACCGTTTATATCCACTTCGCTATAAGCAAGAAACACAAAAGACGGTTGAAGGCGATTTAACAGCAGATATGAAAGATGCTGCAGATGTGAAAAAAATGATGCTTCTCAAAGCACTTGAAAAAGTACAATTACCCCTTTCGTTTAAAACGACCATTGGTTATGGTACTGGACATGAGCGTGTGTATAATATTAGTCCGAGTCAACTCGGATATTTATACGCTTATACACCAGCAGTAAATGAAAAAGGAAAAGTAACATTTGGAGAAGTGTATCTTGTATTAAAGGGAAATCAAAAAAGACTTGTTGTGAAAAATATTACTTCTCAAGGAATTGGAGCTGCTATTCCAATTCATGATCATTTGTATTTTAAATTCATTTCTTCTTCCCACTCGCAATAACATGAAAAAACGTCAGCTTATAAGCTGACGTTTTTTTATAATGTAATGTTTGCTGTTTTTGATAAGAAATCTTCTGTCGGATAGTAGCTGTTTTTTACAAGAACATTTGGTCCAAGACATTTTACTGCAGGACAGTGACAGCTTAATGATTTTGCAGTTTTTGAAGCGCTCCATTTTTCATACGCTTCTTGTAATGTGTTTGTTTGTATGTTTCCTAGAAGTGGAACATCACCAAAATCAGTAACGATAATATTGCCATCAAAAATATTTACATTTAAGCGTGAACGACCATCTGGATCGTTACGAACAGTTACATTTTTGCTCTCTTGTAACTTTTTAAATGTGGCAATGTCTCGCTCGTCATCGCTACAAGCATAGAAAGGTAAAGTTCCAAATAACATCCATACATTTTCATCGCGAATTTCTAGTAAATGCTCAATCGCATCACGAATTTCAGCTTTTGTTAAAATCTCTAGATTACTCGCGAAGTCACTTGGATACATTGGATGAACTTCATGACGTTTACAGCCCATCTCTTCGACGATTTGGCGGTGAATATGTTCAATATGTGGTAGAGTTCTTTTGTTTAACATTGTTTCGGCAGATACAAGTACACCTGCATCTGATAGAGCCTTACTATTTGTAATCATTCTTTCGAATAATTTTGCACGTTGTTCGTAAGTAGGCTTACGCTCCATCATTGCAAATCCGCCTTCAACGAAGTCATCAATTGTTCCCCAGTTATGAGAGATATGCAATACGTCTAAATAAGGAATAATCTGTTCGTAACGTGCTAAATCTATAGTTAAGTTAGAGTTGATTTGAGTGCGAACGCCTCGTTCATGGGCATATTTTAAGAGTGGTGTTACATAGTTGTCGACGGATTTTTTTGAAAGCATAGGTTCTCCGCCAGTAATACTTAAAGAACGTAAATGAGGAATCTCATCTAATCGTTTTAATAAAAGATCCATCGGAAGCGGATTTGGGTCTTTCGGCTGTAACGTGTAACCAACAGCGCAATGCTCACAGCGCATATTGCATAACGTCGTCGTTGTAAATTCAACATTTGTTAATAGTAGTTTGCCGTACTCTTCAAGGTCCATATACGCTTCCCATGGATCGTAAGAAGGAGTAATCGGCTTCATTTTTTGTGATATCGTCATATGAAATACTCCTTTGACTATTGAAATAACAATTTGTCCATTCTCTATAATAGAAGAATATGTGCTTTTTATAAAGTGAAACTTTTTAGCATGAAAAGAGAGAGGGCTTACATTATAGTGGATGACTGTGACAAAATTGATGAAATTTCATGCCCATAGCAATCGTTTTTGCGGTATAATAAAAGCAACTCGAATTAAAAGGAGAGTGCCTTCATGGGAAAAGCAATTCAAGATAAAGATACACAATTAGTATATTTAAAAGAACGTTTAAATATGTTCATTGAAGTAATTGATACAATTGAACCCGAAGAAGTAGAATTAGAAGATGTAGATCGTCTTCTTGCAATGTTAGATGAATTAGAATTAAAATGTGAGCAATTTAAAAAAGACGAATAATATATTAAAAAGGCTACCAATTCCAATTTGGTAGCCTTTTTCTGTTCGGGTAATAGAAGGACGATAGAAAAAGAGGTATAATCAAGTTGTGAAAAATTTCATTTATGCTCTAATAGCGTGAAATAAATAGCTAAAGAGCATAACAATTGAATTTTCAGCTCATAACGTTTTGGTAGCGTTCACAATTGAGGGGGAAGTAACAATGGAAAAGCTTCAAGAAAGCATGTATCAACTAATTGTTGAAACGTCAACGAACTTACCGAAAGATGTTCGTCGTGTGATTCAACAAGCGAAAGAGCGAGAAAATGCAGGGACTCGTTCTGCGATGGCACTTGGCACAATTACAAATAATATTAAAATGGCTGATGATAACATCTCGCCGATTTGCCAAGATACAGGGATGCCAACGTTTAAAATTTATACACCAGTTGGTGTGAATCAATTAAAGTTGAAGGAAGCTATCTATAATGCGCTTGAGCGGGCGACAAAAGATGGTAAACTTCGTCCCAATTCTGTTGATTCTCTTTTTGGAGATAATAGTGGAAATAATTTAGGACCAGGTACGCCGGTGATTAAGTTTGAACAATGGGAAAAAGATTATATTGATGCACGTTTAATCCTAAAAGGTGGTGGCTGTGAGAATAAAAATATTCAATATAGCTTACCGTGTGAACTAGAAGGACTTGGACGAGCTGGCCGTGATTTAGAAGGGATTCGTAAATGCCTTCTTCATGCAGTATATCAAGCACAAGGGCAAGGATGTAGCGCTGGTGTAATTGGTGTTGGTATCGGGGGAGACCGCACATCAGGTTATGAATTAGCAAAAAATCAATTATTCCGTACATTAGATGATGTCAATCCAGTACCAGAGTTACAACATCTTGAAGAGTACGTATTAGAAAATGCGAACAAGCTTGGCATTGGTACGATGGGATTTGGCGGAGAAACAACTTTACTTGGTTGTAAAATTGGCGTCTATAATCGTTTGCCAGCTAGTTTCTATGTATCTGTTGCGTATAATTGCTGGGCATATCGTCGCCTTGGTGTGAAAATTCATCCTGAAACAGGAGACATTATGGATTGGCTATATCAAGAAGGGGAAGATACACTTCAGCATGAAGTACAAGAAAAAACAGAGCAACGTGAGATTGTATTAGAAGCACCAATTACAGAAGAGCAAATTCGTGAACTTCGCGTTGGTGATGTTGTAACAATTAATGGCATGATGTATACAGGTCGTGACGCAATCCATAAGCATTTAATGGATAATGATTGTCCAGTAGATTTAAATGGACAAATTATTTACCACTGTGGTCCAGTTGTTGTGAAAGATGACAATGACAATTGGCAAATTAAAGCGGCAGGTCCAACGACAAGTATTCGTGAAGAACCGTACCAAGGCGATATTATGAAGAAATTCGGTATTCGCGCTGTCATTGGAAAAGGCGGTATGGGTGCGAAAACATTAGCGGCTTTAGAAGAACATGGCGGTGTATATTTAAACGCAATCGGTGGTGCAGCGCAATATTATGCTGAATGTATTAAAGAAGTGAAAGATGTTGATTTCTTACAATTTGGTATTCCAGAAGCAATGTGGCATTTACGTATCGACGGGTTTAAAGCAGTTGTAACGATGGACTCTCATGGTAATAGCTTACATGCAGATGTTGATAAAACATCACTTGAAAAATTAGCTAGCTTTAAAGAGCCAGTATTTAAGTAAATAAAAAATGCATCTCGAATGATTCGAGATGCATTTTTTTGGTATATATAGAAAAACATGTTCAGCATGAAAGAATGCGTTGCAACAGAAACTACAAGTACGATTATATATGGAAAGGAGACTATTTATGAAATATAAATGGTTATATATCGGTCTCATTTTTTCAATTATGATGGCACTTGTTCCAGTTTCAGCACTGGCTTATACAAATACTCCACATAACTGGGGAATCCCGCGTCCTAAAAATGAAACAGTACCAGATGCAGGAAAGTTATATACAGATTTACTACAAAAAAATGGCGGGTTTTATTTAGGAGATACGAAGAAAAAAGATATTTATTTAACATTTGATAATGGATATGAGAATGGATACACAGGGAAAATATTAGATGTATTAAAAGAGAAAAAAGTACCAGCAACTTTCTTTGTAACGGGACATTACATTAAAACACAAAAAGATTTATTGTTAAGAATGAAGGATGAGGGACACATTATTGGAAACCATTCTTGGAGTCATCCTGATTTTACAGCGGTAAATGATGAGAAACTTCGTGAAGAATTAACGAGTGTAACGGAAGAAATTAAAAAAGTAACTGGGCAAAAAGAAGTGAAATATGTACGTCCTCCGCGCGGTGTATTTAGTGAAAGAACGTTAGCTCTTACGAAAGAAATGGGCTATTATAATGTATTTTGGTCACTTGCATTTTTGGATTGGAAAGTGGATCAGCAAAGAGGATGGCAATATGCGCATAATAATGTTATGACGATGATTCATCCAGGATCTATTTTATTACTTCATGCAATATCAAAAGATAATGCAGAAGCACTTGCAAAAATCATTGATGATTTGCGCGAGAAAGGGTATCATTTTAAAAGTCTAGATGACTTAGTAAAAGGCAATCAACCGTAAGCATGTATGCTTACGGTTTTCTCATGCTATAATGATGTGTAAAAAGGATGGGGAAACGTATGTGGAGCGAGCATGTTACGTTAGAGTATCCGTATCATTTTGAAGAAGTATTAAAACGTTTATCTTTTGATCCTCTTAACGTCATTCAATTAGATGAGAAAGTTATTTATATCCCGCTTTGTATAGACGAGGAACAGGTTGTTGTTCGCTTACAAGGGATTGGTACTGTTCAAAATCCACAGTTTTGGATTTCTAGTCAGACAGGAGATCCAGAGAAAGTCATGAAACGAATGAGAGCCATTTTTCATTGGAATGAACCGTTTCAAGATATACAAAATCATTTTTTAAACACATCATTACGTCCACTATTTGAAACATATGCTCATACTCCAATTATTTTAGAATTTGATTATTTTGCTTGTCTGCTTCGCTGTATCATTCACCAACAAATAAATTTGAAATTTGCTACTGTGTTAACAGAACAATTTGTGAAACGGTATGGAACAGAGAAGAACGGTGTATTCTTTTTCCCCACTCCGGAAATAGTAGCAAATATTTCAATAGAAGAATTGAGAGAGCAGAAGTTTAGTCAGCGAAAGGCTGAATATATAGTAGGATTAGGTCGAAGTATTGTCAGTGGTACATTAAATTTAGCGAGTATAGAAAATGGGACGGAAGAAGACATTTCAGCACAATTGTTGCCAATTAGGGGAATTGGTGCATGGACAGTGCAAAACTTTTTAATGTTTGGGCTTGGACGGAAAAATATGTTCCCGAAAGCGGACATTGGGATTCAGCGTGCAGTGCAAGGTATATTTCAATTAGATGATAAACCTGATGATGCATTTTTAGAAAAATTGAAACAAGAGTGTGAACCATACTGCAGTTATGCAGCGTTATATTTATGGAAAAGTATAGAGTAGAGGTGTAATAATGATACAAAAGCAACATGAGAGTAAGTTGGAAGTTGGTCAAACGTTTCCTGTGACAATTAAACGTCTTGGGATTAACGGAGAAGGCGTTGGTTATTTTAAGAGACAAGTTGTTTTCATTCCAGGGGCATTACCAGGAGAAGAAGTTGTTGCAGAAACAACGAAAATTCAGCGTGGCTTCGCTGAAGCGAAAGTGAAAAAAGTTCGTAAAGCTTCACCGCATCGTGTGAAAGCACCGTGTCCAGTATATGAGGAGTGTGGCGGTTGTCAGCTGCAACATTTAGATTATAAAGAACAATTGAATCAAAAGCGTGATATCGTTGTACAAGCATTTGAGAAGTACATGAAAAATAGTATGGAAGAGAAAATTCGTCCAACGCTTGGCATGGAAAATCCATGGCATTATCGTAATAAGAGTCAATTACAAGTGGGGCGTAAAGACGAAAAGGTTATTACAGGGCTATATAAACAAAACTCACATCAGTTAATTGATATCGCTCACTGTATGATTCAACATAAAGCAACGAATGAAGCGACAAAAGTTGTAAGACGTATTTTAGAAAAATTAAATGTTTCTATTTACAATGAGAAAAAACAAAAAGGTTTAGTACGCACAATTGTAACACGTACTGCAGTTCAAACAGGTGAAGTACAAGTTACACTTATTACAACAAAAGAAGAATTACCAAATAAAGAACAATTTATTGCAGAAGTACAAAAACAGATGCCAGCGGTTAAATCAATTATGCAAAATGTAAACTGGCGTAAAACATCTGTTATTTTTGGCGACAAAACATTTAAATTAGCTGGAAAAGAAGTAATTCAAGAAACACTTGGTGATTTATCATTTGAATTATCAGCACGTGCGTTCTTCCAGTTGAATCCAGAGCAAACCGTTGTTTTATATAATGAAGCAAAAAAAGCCGCTGCGTTAACAGGCGATGAGAAAATTGTAGATGCGTATTGTGGCGTTGGTACAATCGGTCTTTGGCTTGCAAATGATGCAGCGGAAGTACGTGGTATGGATGTAATTCCAGAAGCGATTGCAGATGCAAGAAAAAATGCAAAGCGTCACGGATTTACAAATACGAAATATGAAGCAGGTAAAGCTGAACAATGGTTACCGAAATGGGTAAAAGAAGGATGGCGTCCAGATGTAATTGTTGTCGACCCACCACGTACAGGTTGCGATGATAAATTACTGGAAACAATTTTAAAAGTGAAGCCGAAACAAGTTGTGTACGTGTCTTGTAATCCTTCTTCATTAGCACGTGATGTACAAGCATTAATGAAGAGCTATGAAGTGGAGTATGTGCAACCAGTTGATATGTTCCCGCATACAGCTCACGTAGAAAATGTAGTGAAGCTTGTTAGAAAGTAAAGTTTATTAATATTCCCTCATGGTATGAGGGAATATTTTCTATGAAGGAGAATATTATGCATAATTATAAATTAACAATTCAGTACGATGGCGCACGTTTTAAAGGATGGCAACGTCTCGGTAATAACGATAATACAATTCAAGGAAAAATCGAAAGTGTCATATCTGAAATGGTCGGAAAAGAAATTGAAATTATCGGTTGTAGTAGAACAGACGCTGGTGTACATGCTTTGAATCAAGTTGCTAACTTTCAAAGTGATGAGAAGTTAGTGGAACATAAAGTGAAAAAATATTTAAATCAATATTTACCTAATGATATTAGCATTACGAATGTGGAAGAAGTACATGATCGTTTCCATGCTCGTTACAATTCTAAAGCAAAAACATATCTGTATAAAATTTGGAATGAAGAGCATACAAATCCATTTATGCGTAAATACAGCATGCATGTGAATAAAAAATTAAATGTGAAAAGCATGAAAGCAGCTGCGAAACATTTAGTTGGTTCACATGACTTTACTGCTTTTTCAAATGCGAAATCAAAGAAAAAATCTATGGTTCGAGAAGTATATACACTTGATGTGATGGAAGAGGCAGGGTTTGTACAAATTAGAGTAAGTGGTAACGGCTTCCTTCATAATATGGTAAGAAAAATTGTCGGGGCATTAATTGAAGTTGGATTAGGACAATTAGACGCTGAAGCAATTCCAAACATTTTAGAGGAAAAGCAGCGCAATCAAATTAATTGTCTTGCTGAGGCAAGTGGGTTGTATTTAGAGAATGTTGAGTTTTAATGGCAAATAAAAAAATCGGGCTAAGTAGCTCGATTTTTTTAGTATTACAAAGATTTCTCGTTTTTTATACGTAGCTTCAAATTCCAAAAAGCAGCAAGCATAATAGCTGCAAAGGAGCCGCTAATTGTTCCTAATAGCTTTGCATAAGGAAAGCTACTCATATCACCATTAATGAATAACATTATACATAGAACAGCAGGGAGAAGGTATAAGTAGTGTAATAACTTTAATTTTTTATCATTACTCATATATATAATAGCCCCTTTCTAGCATGTTATATGTTTATTGTAACATATTTTACCAAGTTATTTTTTGCACTTGGAGACATGTTTATTTCATATGTGTAAATGCAGTTTTTTAATTCGATATTGTAAGTTTTGCCTACTTAATCCTAAAAATTTTGCAGCTTGTGAGATGTTGCCATGATTTTCTTTAAGAATTTGGTTAATGTAGTTCTTTTCCATTTTTTCTATTGTGTGTTTTAAAGTTTTAGGTGCATCAGTATTGTGATTAGTTAGTGCATGTTGCATATTGAATTCTGTTTTTATTCGTTCACGAAAGCGAGTAGGCATATGAAACGCTGTAATGATGGTTTCATCTTCTATCAAGTTCATGGAACCTTCAATTATATGTTCCAACTCCCGTACGTTTCCAGGCCAATCATATGCATAGAAAAATTCTCTTACATTTACATCTACATCGGTTACATTGAGCCCAAATTGAGTATTATATTTTTCAATAAAGTGCTGAACAAGATCTGGAATATCTTCTTTTCTTTCACGTAAAGGCGGAAGACATAAAGTAACGACGCTTAATCGGTAATATAAGTCTTCTCTTAATCGATTATGTGCGATGGCTTCGAAAGGATCTTCATTGATAGTTGCTATAATACGAACATCAATTTCTTTTTCGTGTGTGCCTCCGATTCTTCGTATTGTTTTTTCTTGTATAGCTCGCAGTAACTTCGCTTGAAGTGCTGGACTTAATGAGTTGATTTCATCTAATAACAAAGTTCCTCCGTTCGCTTCTTCGAATAAGCCTGATTTATCTATTGCTCCTGTAAAGGCACCTCGATTTGTGCCAAATAGTAGGCTTTCCATTAAGGTATCAGGTATAGCGGCACAGTTTTGTGAAATAAAGGGTTTGGTTGAACGCTGACTTTCATTATGGATGCTTTGTGCAAATAGTTCTTTACCAGTGCCTGTTTCCCCTACGAGAAGTATGGAGGAAGATGTACGAATTACTCTTTTTCCTTCTGTAATGATTGATTGAATGGCTTCAGAATCACCAATTATGTGATCAAAGGTAAATTTAGTGCTTTGTTTTCGAGAAGGACTTATTTTTATCGTTTGTTTTAAGTTACTAATTTCTTTTGATATTTCAATAGCGCCTTTAATTTTTCCATTTTCTATTATAGGGAAAGTATCGTTAATCGTTGTAATTTCTTGTCCTTTATTGTTAAAATACGTTTGTTTTATATTTTTCTTTGTTTTTCCAAATTTTAATGCCTCTATAAGAGTACTATTTTTATTTTCTTCAAATGCAAATACCTCTAAAGGACTTTTATATAATACATCTGAGCGTTCCATTGATTCAATTTCCATCATTTTGCGGTTATAGACAATCGTTTTACTTTCCTCATTAATAATATGAATCCCGATATCGAGTTCATTGATTAAAGTTTCATATAGCATATTCATTTCAATAAGTTGTTTGAAATTAATTTCTTCTGTATGCATGTAACATCTTCTCCTCATTTCACCCTATGAAGACTGACTTTTTATAATTTTATTAAAATTCTTATAAAATCGCAAAAAAATTTTGCTATTTTTCGTTTAAAACTTTTTAAATGATCGAAAAATTTTGCGGTTGTGCACATTTTTTTGTATGAAACTCTCATTTAATATATGAATTAGAGACTTGGTACGTATTTTGCATAAATAATATTCGAAATCTCTAGAGGGGAGAATATGAATTTTTACAGGATATACAACGTTTTGGTGTCAATTAATAAGAGGGAGGAATTTATAAAGTGAAGACAGTTATAGAAGGTGTGTATAGTCCTTGTTATGGAAAAGTAGAGAAGTTATTTGTTACGGAAAGTTCTTACGTATACGAGTGGGAGAAATTAGCGTTAATTGAAACAATAGATAAACAGAAAGTAGAAATTAAGATAGGGATCAGTGGTTATATTGAATCATTAGAAGTAGTAGAAGGACAAGCTATTGCTGATCAAAAATTATTAATAACAGTAAGGGATGACCTTTTAGTAACAGGCAGTGATTAATGTAAGTGACGTGTATTTTTGCTCTTTTCAATCATTATTTTTACAATGAATACTTTTAAAAACGCTTACATTAAATGGGTTGGCAAAGTGAAAAGGGGGGATTTATATGATGGATCAAAACCAAGGATTAAAAAGAGAATTGAAAAGTAGGCACATATTTATGATTGCACTCGGTGGAGTTATTGGTACAGGACTTTTTTTAGGGTCAGGTTATACGATTCATGAGGCTGGACCTGGAGGAGCAATTGTAGCGTATCTTGTCGGTGGATTTGTAATGTATTTAACGATGCTCTGTCTTGGAGAATTAGCTGTTGCGATGCCTGACGCAGGGTCTTATCAAACGTATGCGACAAAGCATATTTCCCCTGCAGCAGGTTATGTAGTGGGATGGATGTCATGGTTAAACTGGTCTGCTACGATAGGTATTGAATTAATTGCAGTTAGTATTTTGATGAAACGTTGGTTTCCTGATGTACCGTCATGGATTTGGTGTGTAGTGTTCGCGGTACTGCTCTTTGCTATTAATGCGTTATCTTCAAGAAGTTTTGCGGAAGTGGAATTTTGGTTTGCAAGTATTAAAGTAATTACAATTATTGCATTTATTATTTTAGGCGGGGCGGCAATGTTTGGTTTTCTAGATATGAAAGGAAATGAACCAGCACCGATGTTCTCTAGCTTTACTGATTACGGGGGACTGTTTCCGAATGGATTATCAGCCATTTTAATTACGATGATTGCAGTTAATTTTTCTTTCCAAGGAACAGAACTAGTTGGTATTGCAGCAGGTGAGAGTGAAAATCCAGAGAAAACGATCCCGAAGGCAATTAACAATACAGTTTGGCGTATACTTGTTTTCTTTGTACTATCTATTTTTATTCTTGCTGGACTATTCCCTTGGCAGCAAGCAGGAGTAATAGAAAGTCCATTTGTAGTTGTATTTGATAAAATTGGTATTCCTTATGCAGCCGATATTATAAATTTCGTTATTATTACAGCAGTACTATCCGTTGCGAATTCAGGATTATATGCAACTTCTCGTATGCTATGGTCTATGTCTAATCAAGGAATGATTAGTCCGATTTTTGGTAAGTTATCTAAAAACGGTGTTCCTATTTATGCATTGATTGTAAGCACAATTGTAGGTTGTCTCTCATTATTATCAGGTATTTATGCGGAAGATACAGTTTATTTATGGCTGCTTTCTATCGCTGGATTTGGAGCGATACTAGTTTGGGCATCTATTGCTCTATCTAACTTATTAGCTAGAAGGTCATACATAAAGCAGGGCGGGGATGTGAAAGACCTGAAATTTAAAACACCGCTGTATCCATTCGTACCACTGCTTGCGTTAGTATTAAATGTAACAGTAATCGTTGGCATGGCCTTTATTCCAGAACAAAGAATGGCATTGTATTGTGGTATTCCATTTATGATTGTTTGTTTACTGTTTTATCGTGCTACAAGAAATAAGGGAAGTAATGTAGAGCATATTGAAAAGACAAATACAACGGAAGTAGAGAGTTTATAATAGTGATCAATTAGGAGACTGTAAAATTGTAAACAGTCTCTTTTTTTGTGAAAATAAAGCTGGAAACATACTATGTATGCAAAGGGGAATTAGCGATGAATCGAGAAATTTCGCAGTTGTTAAAACAAATAGATTCAAGGAAAGAGGAATTGTTAGAACTTACAAAAACATTAATTCGTTTTGAAACACCAGCACCGCCAGCGAGAAATACAAATGAAGCGCAAGAATTTGTTGCAGAGTTTTTAAGAAAACGAAATTTTAGTATTAATAAATGGGATGTATATCCGAATGATCCGAACGTTGTTGGGGTAAAAAAAGGAATAAAAAGTGACTCATATAAAAGTCTTATTATTAATGGTCATATGGATGTAGCTGAAGTGTCAGCAGATGAGGCGTGGGAAACAGATCCATTTGATCCATTTATAAAAGATGGCTGGTTAGTTGGACGTGGCGCAGCAGATATGAAAGGTGGGCTGGCTGGAGCGCTATTTGCCATTCAACTTTTACAAGAAGCTGGTATTGAATTACCTGGAGATTTAATCTTTCAATCAGTAATAGGGGAAGAAGTTGGAGAGGCAGGAACACTTCAATGCTGCAGGCGAGGTTACGATGCTGACTTTGCAGTCGTAGTGGATACGAGTGATTTACATATGCAAGGGCAAGGTGGTGTAATTACTGGATGGATTACAGTGAAAAGTCCGCAAACGTTTCATGATGCAACGCGCAGACAAATGATCCATGCTGGAGGACGTTTATTTGGAGCGAGTGCGATTGAAAAAATGATGAAAATTGTGCAGAGCTTACAAGAATTAGAGCGTCACTGGGCAGTCATGAAAACATATGAAGGCTATCCATCTGGAACAACAACAATTAATCCAGCTGTTATTGAGGGGGGAAGGCATGCGGCGTTTATTGCGGATGAGTGCCAGTTATGGATAACCGTGCACTTCTATCCGAACGAAACACATGAACAAATAATAAAAGAAATTGAAGAATATATTGGAAAGGTAGCAGCTGCCGATCCATGGTTAAGCGAAAATCCGCCACAATTTAAGTGGGGCGGAGAATCAATGATTGTAGATCGTGGTGAAATTTTCCCTTCATTAGAAGTAGATAGGGAACATGCAGCTGTAAAAAAACTTAGCTCAGTACACGAGTCTATTTTATCAAAAAATGCAATTTTAGATATGTCTGCAACGGTAACTGATGGCGGTTGGTTTAGTGAGTTTCATATTCCAGCGATTATATATGGACCAGGTACATTAGAAGAAGCACATTCTGTAAATGAGAAAGTTGAAATTGAACAGTTAATTGAATTTACAAAAGTAATAACAGCATTTATATATGAATGGTGCCACACGAAAAAATAGATTTGTATAGTAAAATCGTACGAGTATGTATACTTGTACGATTTTTTAGTGAACTATTTCAGAGGTGAAAATAAACAACTGAAATAGTTCTTTATTTTGCTATGTTTTTCGTTTTATTTCAAGTAATTTCTCTTTTGCTAATTCAACGGCGATCGCATCATCTAAATAGCCAATTGGAAAGAGATAGTCGGGAATAATATCTGTCGATAAAATGAAATACAGTAATGCGCTTCCAAGAACTGCACGTTCTTCTTTTGAAATGGTTTCATTGCAAAATTGTTGATACATATCTGTTAATTGTTCAATAAAAGGACCAGCACTATCAATTTGCTCTAATTTGCTTGCGAAACTGTCATGAATACGTTTTTCGCCTTCTGTTGTCTGGGCATAGCGTTCGTAATTTTCGAGTTCTTGTTTTACGCGAGTTGTAGTGTAATCGAAATCGAATAAGTTAGAGGATTGCAGCGTTTGCTGAATGGTATCAAGAGATGTGTACATATCGGTTTTTTCTTTATTAATGTGAGGAGAATCAGGGTACATTTCATCAAATAACAATTGGGGTGGAACTTGAAGACATTCTGCAAATTTTTGTAGATGTTTTTGTTTTGGCGGTTGTTTACCATTGATAATTCTTGAGACTGTTGCAGGATCAATATTTGTAAGTATTCCTAGTTGGCGCATAGATAAGGCGCGTTCTTTTAAAAGTTTTTTTATTAATTTGCCAAGCCGATCATTCGGGTTTTCATTAGCCATAGTGTAGGCACTCCTTTTTTAGTATTGAAAAAATATTGAGCATTTATTACAAGTATATGAAACAGACAGGCACAGTTGCTCAACATTTTCATAATATGCATTGAAAAGTGAGAAAAAGGGGTGACTATTTATGAGTACGGCAGGCTTATTTTCAATTTTTTTAATCGGGATCGCTTCTAATTTAGATAATGCAGGTGTTGGAATTGCATATGGCATTCGTAAAATTCGTATTTCGTGGTTTAACAATTTTATCATCGCATTCTTTGGATTTTTATTTACTTTACTAGCTGGATTTTTTGGAAACTGGATTGCGTTATTTATTTCAGAGTTTACAGCAAATCTGATTGGAGCAATCGTTTTAGGGGTAATCGGTGTGTTTATTTTGTGCCAGCCTTTCTTGGGTCAAAAAAATACTGCAGGTTCTAAAGATGATAATGTACTTATGGGCATTTTACGTGATCCGGAAAAAGCAGATTTTGATGGTTCTAAAACAATTAGTTTCTCAGAAGCAATTGTTTTAGGAGTTGCGTTGTCTATTAATAATATTGCAGGTGGATTTGATGCAGGGGTAACAAATTTAAATCTTTGGCTTACAGCGACTATTTCTGGGGTGTTTAGTTTTATTTGTATTAGTGGTTTTGCGTATGTAGGAAAACGATTTTTGGCAGAATACTTAGGGAAATGGGCGACAGTTATCGCAGGACTATTATTAATTCTTATTGGGATCGATCAGTTGTTGTAAGGAGAGTAGAAAACAAGGTTCGAGTATTTCCTTGGAAATACAGCAAGAGATTGCATATATCGACGTACTTTTCTCCATACTAATACGGATTTCTTTTAAGAAAGGGGGATTTGTATGGGACGCGGGAAAGCATTTGATCATAAGAAAAAAGGGCATGATCATCAACCACCTAAAGGTGCGTTCATTCATAAAGATGTAAATGAACATACTTTGGAAGAGGAAGAGCTACCAGTAAATATTGAGGCGTATAAAAATAGTTTAAAAAAACATTAAAAGCACCTACATAGGTGCTTTTTTACCGTATATCTTCAATTAATTGTTCGGATTCTTCATGCATACTGTACTCACTTAATACTTGAATGCAAAGCCACTTTAATTCCTCAATCGTATGCTCAAGTTCTTCAGGAAGCACATGATAAATGTCTTCAAGTCCCATCCCGAAATGAATAAGTTCAAGTACTTGATCATCGATGTTCCGATCCATTAATAATTCAAGTACTTCTAAATTGAATATGTATCGGTGAGCTTCGTCGAGTGAAACAACTTTTAACTTCAAGCTTTCTACAATACTCAATATAAAAAGAAGGATTGTTTTTTCAAGAACAGGTTGTTTTCCCATTTGAAATATTAGTTTCATCTTTCACACCTCCACATATAGCGCTAGGTTGTACTATATTATTCAGGAGGGGGGAACAAATATGCATGATATAGAGAAACTTTCAGCACTGTTTTTGTAAGAGGATTGATAACTGACAAAAGTGAGGTTTTGGCGAAATAAAAAATCCTGCTAGTATAGCAGGATAACTCGCGATTAAAAAATGCTCCAACCTTCTTGAGCAGAAAGAAGTTCAAGAATTTTAAAACCGGCAATACTATTTCCGTTTGCATCTAAAGCTGGTCCGAAAATACCGATTCCCATGTCTCCTTTTACGCAGCCAAAAATACCACCGGCTACACCACTTTTTGCAGGAATACCAACACGAATTGCAAATTCACCAGATTCGTTATACATACCACATGTGACCATAAATGTTTTGCAAATTTTTGTAATATGCTTAGGGATAATTTGTTTTTTCTTATATGGATCATATCCATCCATTGCAAAAATTAAGCCGATACGTGCTAAATCGATGCAGTTTACTTCAACTGCGCATTGACGAGTATATAAATCCATAAGTTCTTCAATATCACAATCGATAATTCCGTTTTGTTTCATATAATAACAAAGTGAACGGTTTAGGTAAGCTGTCTCTAGTTCTGAATCGGCAACTTTAGAGGAATAATTAATAGTAGGATTATCTGTTATTTCACGTACAAAATGAAGAATACGTTCCATTTTTTCCTCGTTATCTTTTCCTGCTAGCATGCTTGTAATAGCTAAAGCCCCTGCATTTATCATTGGATTAAGGGGTTTGGATGGACTTGTCGTTTCTAACTTAATAATAGAATTAAATGGGTCACCCGTTGGTTCCATTCCAACTTTAGAAAATACATATTCTTCACCACGGTCTAAAAGGGCAAGGGCAAGTGTAATTACTTTGGAAATACTTTGAAGAGTAAATAGTGTTTGTGAGTTGCCTGCATGGATATATTCTGTTTCTTTATGGAAAATGGCAATCCCTAAATCGTCTGGATTTGCATTTCCTAGTTCGGGGATATAAGTAGCAAGTTTTCCTTTTTTCGTATATGGTTTTACTTGTTCTAACAACTGTTGTAAGTTGTTTGTTTCAATGCACTGCATAGTACCAACGCTCCTATTTTGAATTAACTAAGTTTACTTTTCCCGATATGCTCGGAAATAAATAATAACATGAAAAAGTGGAATGATAAAACGAAAGTTCAATGTGCTATAATAGGTCTTTCGTTTCGGGTATTCTGTATTTTAAAAAGGAGAATTTTCCTTTTATATAACAGTTTGGAAATAGGAGATTTATCCATAAAAAGTTCAGAAATAAAAACTACACATCTATACAACTATATGTTATTATGGTTATGTAATAGAAAGCGTTTTCTAAAGCGTACTTATAATGATAACGATTTCATAAATTTGATTAGGGGGAATTAAAATGTTGCAGTTTTTACAACGTATTGGTAAAGCTTTAATGCTTCCGATCGCAGTACTACCAGCAGCAGGATTATTGCTTCGTTTAGGGCAACCAGATGTATTTGATATTCCTGTTATGGCACAGGCCGGCGCAGCAGTTTTTGATAACTTAGCACTTATTTTTGCAATTGGTATTGCAATCGGTCTTTCAGTGGATGGTAGTGGTGCAGCAGGTCTTGCAGGTGCAATTGGTTATCTTGTTATGAAAAATAGTATTGATGCACTTAGCAAAGGGTATTCAACTGCTGAATTACAAGGTAAATTAAGTAAAGTCCAAGATTTAATAGGTAATAGCGCAAATGTAGATCCATCTAAGCTTGCGGATACAATGACACAAGTATCTAAGGCTGCTGAATTATCGACTAAAGTAGATATGAAAGTCTTAGGTGGTATTATTGTTGGTGTTATAGCAGGACTTCTTTATAATAAATTCCATAAGATTAAACTTCCAGAATGGTTAGGTTTCTTTGCTGGAAAACGTTTCGTTCCAATTGTTACATCAGTCGTGATGCTGATATTAGGAATTCTATTTGCACAAATTTGGCCAACAATTCAAAATGGTATTGATGCATTAGCTCATGGAATTGTTAATTTAGGTGCAATTGGTTCAGGATTATTTGGTTTATTAAACCGTTTATTAATCCCAATTGGTTTACACCACGTAATGAACACATACTTCTGGTTTGTATTTGGGGACTTTACAAATGCAGCAGGTAATGTTGTTAATGGTGATATTGCTCGTTTCCTTGCAGGTGACAAAACAGCAGGTATGTTTATGACTGGTTTCTTCCCAGTTATGATGTTCGGTTTACCAGCAGCATGTTTCGCAATGATTGCAGCTGCTAAACCAGAAAAGCGTAAAGCAGTTACTGGTATGTTAGCTGGTCTAGCATTAACTTCATTCTTAACTGGTATTACAGAGCCTATTGAATTCTCATTCATGTTCTTATCACCAGTATTATATGGTATTCATGCTGTATTAACAGGTCTTTCTTTATTCATTACAACATCGCTTGGCATTCATGATGGTTTCTCATTTAGTGCCGGTGCAATCGATTACGCTTTAAACTTCGGTATTGCAACAAAACCAGTCTTACTAGCAGGTATTGGTTTAATTTACGCAGCAATTTATTTCATAGTATTCTACTTCTTAATTAAGAAGTTCGATTTAAAAACTCCTGGTCGTGAAGATGACGATGAGTTAGTTGAAGATGGTGATGCACCAGTTGCAGGTTCAATTGGTGAAACTTACGTAGCAGCTTTAGGCGGAAAAGAAAACTTAACAGTTATTGATAACTGTGCAACACGTCTACGCTTACAAGTAAAAGATGCTGGTCAAGTAAATGAAGCAGCATTAAAACGTGCTGGTGCAAAAGGTGTTATGAAATTAAGTAATACAAGTGTACAAGTTATCGTAGGTACAAATGTTGAATCTGTTGCCGATGATATGAAAAAACACGTATAAATAATGAGATAAGAGGATGTCCAAAAAGATTGATAACATCAATTTTTTAGAGGATATCCTCTTTTTTTGTTAATAATTTAACGGGAATCTTACTTTTGTAAATTTTCTTTTTCTTTTTTGTACATATAGGTTGGTAATATGTGCAGTGCGTGATAAAGTAGGGATGATATAGAATGGATTATCCATAATCTACTAAAATAAATCTTTAATAGAGGAATTAAATTATTGGTGAGTAAGGGGAAAAAAGCAATTATGGATCAGGAAAAAAATAATGCGAATGGGAAAGTACGTCGGCCGATTGTATACATAAAAAGAACAATCATTCTCGTCTTACTATTATCACTTGTATATTTCATGTATACAAAAATTGTTGCGCATAATAAGAAAGAAGAAACTTTAAAAGCGGCAGCAGAAATGAAGAAACAAGAAGAGCTAAAAAAGAAAGTAGAAGAAAAAAAGAAGCAAGAAGAACAAAAACAAAAAGAGCAGGAAGAACAAGTGAAACAAGCGCAAGTTGCGGAACAGCCTGCTGAAGGACCACCTCAAGAAATTAATGAAAACGCTCAATTGGACCAGTATTTAAAAAACGCAGGCTTTAGTGGGACGGCTGTTATTGTGAAGAATGGAAAAGTTCTTTTGAATAAAGGATACGGTATGGCAAATAAAGAGCAGCAAGTACCGAATAATTCAGAGACGACTTTTTATATTGGTTCTATTTCAAAGGCGTTTGTAGCAACTGCTATTATGCAGTTGAAAGATCAAAATAAATTACAAGTAGAAGATACTGTTGCAAAGTATATTCCAAATTTTCCTCAAGGTAATAGTATTCAGCTAAAACATCTATTAACACATACATCAGGGATTCCCGAATATGAGCAGGGAAAAGAAGATATTTCTCATGAAGAACTGATAAAGCGGATAGGAAATCAAAAGCGTATTGGTGGTCCAGGAGAGAAATGGAAGTATTCTGACTCGAACTACTCTATACTTGCATACATTGCCGAGAAGGTAAGTGGACAGTCGCTCGAAGAATATATTAAGCAACATATTTTTGCTATTGCGGGTATGAAACATTCTGGTTTTGGCACAGCGTTAGAACAAACAAGATTCCCATCAACGGGTTATAAAATAGTAAATAATAATATGACAACACCTAATATTCCGAGCATGTCACAACTATATGGTTGTGGTGATATATACACAAGTGCGCATGATTTATATTTATTTAACGAAGCACTATTCTCTGGTAAATTAATTTCAAAAGAGAGTTACGATCAAATGTTTACGGGTGGAAAAAAGGATTACGGGTTTGGATGGTACGTAGACCCAGGAAGCTATTCGAATCACGGTGTAATGCCAGGATGGAATTGCTTAAACGGATTTAGTAAAAATGGTAGTGTATATGTTGTTTTATTATCTAACATTCAAAATAACATTAAATCATTTGGTAAAGTGAATAACGATATTTATTCGATATTGCGGAATATTGAAGTGTAAGAAACTATCCTTTTGGATAGTTTTTTTTATGCCTTGAACCAAATATTTCTTTTAGAAAATGTATGTCTTACCTATCACAAAAATATCTATTTTGTATACATTAAGATGTATGGATGTGAAATTTTATAATCTAAAAATAATAGGAGGAGAAGTGTATGTGTCTGTTCAGAAAATATTGGAATAAATTATCGAGATTGTTTAATAGGCAATTAGATTATTTTTTAGATAATAAGTTATTACCTGCTGTGGAAAGACTTTTATTTTCACAAAACTTCGCGAGATTTATCCAAAGAAACTCTAAGCAAGCTACTGAAGAAGTTATTGAATCAAGTAGATTTCAATCTATTATTTGTAACATTTTAAAAGAATGTACTACATCACCTTTTAAAGAAATTGCAGAGCAGTATTTAGGTAAAAACGTAGAAATTACTGTGACAGTGGGACAGTTAACAGGCGTTATTGTAGCAGTTGGTGATGACTTCTTAACATTGCAAGAAGGAATAGGAACAGAAGTTTTATTACCATTTACAAGTATTATATCAATTAAAGAAGCGTAAGAAAGGAGCGTTATATATGTTATTTACTGATGAATTACGTAACCATGTTGGGGAACTAGTGCAAGTTGTGACAGCTGTAGAAATCATTGCAGGCGTTCTTTTATCTGTGACGGATGGGGCAGTAATTGTTCGTACTTCTCCTTCTTATGGACCACCAGAAGATGTAGTTGTGCGTATTCCTATTATTGCTTATGTTCGCTTGGAAGGGTAAGAGTGATACAAGTATGAGAGTGTCAGTTGTTATTCCAGTGCATAATGAAGCAAGTACTTTATCAAAAGTTTTAGTAGAAGTAAGAAAGCTCGAACCATATGAAATTATCATAGTAGATAATGGATCGACAGATGGTACGAAAGAAATAGCGCTACAGCATAATTGCCGTGTAATTTATTATAGATATTCCCTTGGTAATGATGTGGGACGGGCAATTGGTGCTAGAGAAGCAAAAGGTGAAATTGTTTTATTTTTAGATGGTGATATCGTCATGAAAAGTGAAGAATTATACAATTTTATTAAAGGAATACAGCAAGGACATGAGATTGTTTTAAATAATTTAACATGGTCCGTTTATTTGAAGATGAGACCGCATTATACGACGGTTGGAAAATATATGTTAAATCGTTATTTGAACAAGAAGGAGTTTGTTGTAGGATCTTTAATTGCAATACCACATGCGATAAGTCGTAAAGTGATTGAAAAACTGGGGTGGTGGAATTTAGCAGATCCAGCATTATTTCAAGCGATGGCGATGTCTAGAGGAGTAGATATTTCTGATATGGCTTCAGTTGATGTCATTTACACAAATAAAGTTCGTCCTGTCCATACGGGCACATCACCTGGCTCGCCTTATCCGAAAGCGACTAGTCGTATTATGGGTGATCATTTGCGTGCTTTACAATACGTAATCGAAACATACGGTAATCGCGGTGGTTTTTCAGAGGACAATAGAGATAGAGCGTTTGTAGGAAAGTATAAACCAGTTTTATTACAAAAGAAAAAAGCGAAATATAGTGCCATTATCCCGGTATCAGAAGAAAAAATAACTATAAGGTCTGTTATACAAGAAGTGAAAGAAGCAGGTGTAGATGAAATTATAGTTGTCGCGAATGGAGCAGATGTTGAGACTGTTAAACAGGCAAAGCTAGAGAATGTTATTGTAGTTGAATTTACGAAGGCGCTTGGACATAATGTAGCACGAGCAATAGGGGCCATGCATGCTACGGCAGATATTTGTTTATTCGTTGATGGTGATTTTGTTATTCCAGCAAAAAAACTCACTCCATTTTTACATGCTGTTGAAGATGGAAATGACGTGGTGTTAAATGATTTACAATGCTTATTAGATATGTTTCATCCAGCAGATCCAATTAGTATGGGAAAATACTTTTTGAATTTGGTAGCGAAAAGACCAGATTTATGGAATAACTCACTAACTGCTGTACCACATGCCATTCATAAGAAGGTAATAGAGAAAATAGGATATGACTCCCTTATCATTCCGCCATTAGCACAAGTGAAAGCTATTTTAGAAGGATTCTCTATTACAACAGTAGAGTTAGTAGATGTTATAAAAACAAATCAAGTACGTCCAGAGCAACACGAATTTGTAAATGGGCGTATTTCAGCGTTTGATCGTATTTTCGGTGATCAACTTGAGGCGGTTACGTATTTATTACAACGTACGGACGAACGTGGTGGCTTTACTGATGGAGATAGAGATAGAGATATCATTCAACAATTGAGAAGGGAAGAAGAGAATACAAATGAATAGTAGTAAAGTAGCTATTATTGGGTTAGGGTATGTTGGCCTTCCTTTAGCGGTACATTTTGCAGAAAGAGGGCATACAGTACTTGGATTAGATAAAGATATTAGAAAAATAGACTCAATTATAAAAGGAGAAAGTTATATTCCAGATGTTTCTTCTAAAGAGTTACAAAGTTTATTGACGAAAAAAAAATTAACAGTAAACACACCGGATCAAGGCATTGCTGATTTTCAAAGTAGTGATTATGTTATTGTCACTGTCCCGACTCCAATTAATGAACAAAGAGAACCAGACTTAAGTGCCCTCATTTCAGCTTCGCATTATATACAACAAAACCTTCAAAAAGGACAAACCTTCATTTTTGAAAGTTCCACATATCCAGGCACACTTGAAGAAGTCATCCTACCTATTATTTCTCAAAATAGTAACAAGGTAGGGGAAGATTTCTATATCGGATATTCGCCTGAGAGAATTGATCCAGCAAATAGTCAATATTCAGTTCAAGCTATTCCAAAAGTTATTAGTGGACAAACAGAAAAGTGTAGACAAAAGGTACAGGATTTATATAGTACCATTTTTGACGAAGTTGTACCTGTTAGCTCTCCGAAAGTAGCAGAGATGTGTAAGCTATTTGAAAATATTCAGCGCTTAGTTAACATTTCTTTAGTAAATGAACTAAACACACTATGTGAAAGTTTAGGCATTGATTTTTATGAGGCCATTGAAGCGGCATCTACAAAACCATTTGGGTTTACTCCATATTGGCCAGGGCCAGGGATAGGGGGACACTGTATTCCAGTAGACCCTTTATATTTTCAATGGAGAATAAAAAAGAATGGGGCAATTAGTCAATTAATTGAGGCAGCACATATAATTAATGAAGAAATGCCAGAGAAAATGGTCCGGAAAGTAAAAAGTGTGGTGCAATCACCTGCAACGGTGTTAATTGTAGGGATTGCGTATAAAAAAGATGTAAATGATTTGAGAGAATCACCAGCGTTACCGATTATTCAATTATTAAGAAATCAAGGATACGAGATAGAATATCATGATCCTTATATTTCTTTCGCGGAAATTGGAGATAAGGTGTATCAATCTGTTTCTTTAGATAAAGAAAAAGTTAAAAATGCGGATTGTATTTTAATTTTAACGGATCATTCTAATATTGATTGGAAGCTTTTTAAAGGAATGGACCGAGTAATAGATACACGCGGGATTGTAAAGAAGGTGAGTAAATGAGTAAGAAATGTTTAATTACAGGTGGGGCTGGATTTATCGGGTCGCATTTAGCTGAAGAGTTGATGAGAAGAGGTTATGAGGTCACTGTTGTGGATAACTTTTATAAAGGTAAAAATAAGTACCATGAAGAGTTAATGAAAAAAATCCGTGTTATTCCAATAAGTGTTTTAGATAAAAATTCTATTTATGAATTAGTAGATCAGCATGATGTCGTGTTTCATTTAGCAGCAATTTTAGGTGTGAAAACAACAATGGAAAAAAGTATAGAGCTCATAGAAACGAATTTTGATGGGACGAGAAATATTTTACAAGCAGCGTTAAAAGGAAAGAAGAAAGTAGTTTTTGCTTCTACTTCAGAAGTATATGGTAAGGCCAAGCCGCCTTTCTCTGAAGAGGGAGATCGATTATACGGGGCAACTTCTAAAATTCGTTGGAGTTATGCAGTTTGTAAAACGTTGGAAGAGACATTATGTTTAGGATACGCATTAGAAGGTTTACCGGTAACGATTGTTCGATATTTTAATATTTATGGTCCAAGAGCGAAAGATGGTCCGTATGCAGGGGTAATCCCGCGATTTATTAGTGCGGCTTTGCAAGGAGAAGACATTCTCGTATATGGAGATGGAAAGCAGACACGTTGCTTTACGTATGTAAGTGATGCGGTAGAGGCAACGATTCGGGCAATGGATGAGAAGGTAAATGGTGAGATTATTAATATAGGTTCTGAGAATGAAAAGAGCATAAAAGAAGTAGCAGAAGTAATTAAAAAATTAACGAATTCTTCTTCGAAGATTGTACAAGTGCCTTTTGAAGAAGTATATCCTTATGGTTTTGAAGAAATTCCAAATAGAAGACCAGACGTAACAAAATTAAAAGAGCTTGTTCAATTTCAGGCGAAAGTAACGTGGGAAAACGGATTGAAGGAAACAATTAAGTGGTTTCGTGAACAAAACAATGGCTAAGTCATTATCTGTTATTATTCCTGCATGTAATGAGGTCGATACGATTTCAGACGTTATTCAATCGGTAAGACCATTAAATCCAGTAGAAATTATTGTAGTAGCAAACGGTTGTAATGATGGAACAGAAGATGTTGCAGATCGTTTAGGGTGTAAAGTAATCAAACATACAGAGCTACTAGGGAACGATGTTGGACGTGCAGTCGGCGCAAAACATGCGATAGGTGATGTATTACTATTTATAGATGGTGATTTTGCTATTCAAACTTCAAAATTAAAATTATTCCTTAATCCGATTTTATACGATCAGGCGGATGTAGTTTTAAATAATTTGGATGCATTATTTTTAAAAAGGCAAAAACCTACTTCTATTACAGTATGGCGCCAAATATTAAATGCAATGTTAGAGCGTGAAGAATTAAAAATTAATTCTTTATTAGATGTACCTCATGCGCTGACGAAAGAAGTCGTTCAAAGCATCGGATATGAATGTTTTGTTAATCCTATTGTGGCTCATTTACGCCTACTTCAAAGTAAATGGAGAATTAGTCGTCATTGCGCCATTGACGTTATTACGCCAAATAAATTTCGTCCATTCCAACATGCTGCATATGGAACAAATCTTTCCCAATCTGAAAAAAGAATGATAGGTGATCATATAGAAGCAGTAGCGGCACGGATATTAAGCAGTGATGAGCGCGGAGGATATTATGATGGAAATAGGAAAAGGGATAGTGTGTATCATACTTTAAGTTTTGAAGAGTTTTATCAAGGATGGGGCGTCACATCTAATTTGTATAAAGGAAAGCAACTATCTGTTGTTATTCCCGTACAAGATGAAGAGAAAACAATCGGAAACGTTATAGAAGAGCTTCGCAAAATTGAACCCTTCGAAATTATCGTTGTCGTAAATGGTTCGTCAGATAAAACGAAAAAAATTGCAAAAGACAAAGGGGCAACGACAATTGTATATAAAGAAGCACTCGGAAATGATGTGGGGCGCTCACTTGGAACGTATTTTGCAAAAGGAGAAATTGTGTTATTTATAGACGGCGATTTTGTTATTCCAGCGAGTGAGCTATATCCTTTTGCAAAAGCTATAGCAGATGGAAAGGACGTCGCATTAAATGATTTAAATCATTATTTAGATTTAAGAGTACCGCTTCATCTTGTAACTGCATTTAAGTATGCACTAAATTTAGCTTGTGATAGAAAGGATTTAGGGGTAGGCTCACTTATTGCGGTACCTAATGCATTTAGCCAAAAGTGTTTGAAAGCAATTGGGTATAAATCTTTATTGTCACCTTGTGTAGCACAAGTGAAGGCTCTTCTGTCTGGATTTGAAATTGCATGTGTATATCGTGTTGAGGTTGATAAGATGAACCGTATTCGTCCCAGTGAACATTTCGCAAAAATAGGTCACCCTCCAGCTGTACTTCGAATTATAGGTGATCATATAGAGGGGCTAGAGCAAATAATTTCATTAACAGACAATCGTGGCGGATTCTATGATGGCAATAGAAAAAGAGATGTTTTATAGAAGTAACAAAAAAAGTGTACAACATGTGTACACTTTTTTGTTCTGTTATAAAAACTATAACAGATTAGGAGATAAGAGTATTACAGCTCTACAATGGGTATTGTTCTTATATTACAAAATAGGACTCGTATATAAGGATACCAAAAAAATACAATTAAGGAAAGGGTTAATTTTAAAGACTTTTAAATGAAGTTAACACTATATATATAGTAGTTTGCTCAATATTTCACAAACATGTCACAACTATTTCGTTCACTTTCGTAAAAAAGTAGTATTCTAAGTGTGTAAGCTGTTATATAAAAAATCTTAGTCCTGTACTAATCAAAAATGGAGGAGATTAGGATGACTCAAGTATTAGAAAATGTTAAAAACGCATGGGAAAACTTTAAAGGTGAAAAATGGAAAGCAGAGATTGATGTTCGCGATTTCATTTTAAATAATGTAAACGTTTTCGAAGGAGACGAATCTTTCTTAGCAGAAGCAACTGAAGCAACGAAACAACTTTGGGATCAAGTAATGGATTTAACAACGAAAGAACGTGAAAACGGTGGCGTTCTTGATATGGATACAAAAATTGTTTCTTCTATTACATCACATGCCCCTGGATACTTAAATAAAGATATTGAAAAAGTAGTCGGTTTCCAAACTGATAAACCATTTAAACGTTCTTTACAACCATATGGTGGTATTCGTATGGCAGAACAAGCTTGTGAATCTTATGGATACGAAATGGATAAAGAACTTAGTCGTATTTTTAGAGATTGGAGAAAAACTCATAACCAAGGTGTATTTGATGCATACACACCAGAAATGAGAAATGCACGTAAATCAGGTGTTATTACGGGTCTTCCAGATGCATACGGACGTGGACGTATTATCGGTGACTATCGCCGAGTAGCGTTATATGGTATTGATCATTTAATTGAAGCGAAAAAAGCTGATTTGAATTTAACTGGCGGTGTAATGAGCGAAGATACAATGCGTTTACGCGAAGAGTTATCTGAGCAAATGCGTGCACTTCAAGAGTTAAAAGAAATGGCCGCTTCTCATGGCTTCGATATTTCTAAGCCAGCAACAAACACGCAAGAAGCATTCCAATGGTTATACTTCGCATACCTTGCAGCGATTAAAGAGCAAAACGGGGCTGCAATGAGTCTTGGACGTACTTCTACATTTTTAGATATTTACATTGAAAGAGATTTAGCAAATGGTACTTTAACAGAAGAAGAAGTACAAGAAATTGTAGATCACTTCATTATGAAATTACGTCTTGTGAAATTCGCAAGAACACCTGATTATAATGAATTATTCTCTGGTGACCCAACTTGGGTAACTGAATCTATCGGTGGTATGGCATTAGATGGTCGTCCATTAGTAACAAAGAACTCATTCCGTTTCTTGCATACATTAGATAATTTAGGACCAGCTCCAGAACCAAACTTAACTGTTCTTTGGTCTAAACAATTACCAGAGAACTTTAAAAACTACTGTGCGAAAATGTCTATTAAAACATCAGCAATTCAATATGAAAATGATGACATTATGCGCCCTGAATACGGCGATGATTACGGTATTGCATGTTGCGTATCTGCAATGAGAATCGGTAAACAAATGCAGTTCTTCGGAGCTCGTGCAAACTTAGCGAAAGCATTATTATATGCGATTAACGGTGGTAAAGATGAAAAATCTAAAGCACAAGTTGGTCCTGAGTACGCACCAATTACTTCTGAAGTATTAAATTATGAAGAAGTTATGCATAAGTTTGATATGACAATGGAATGGTTGGCGGGTCTATATTTAAACACATTAAATGTTATCCATTACATGCATGATAAATATAGCTATGAACGTATTGAAATGGCACTTCATGATACAAACGTTCTTCGTACAATGGCAACAGGTATTGCTGGTCTATCTGTAGTAGCAGATTCATTAAGTGCAATTAAATACGCAAAAGTAAAACCAATTCGTGATGAAAATGGTATTGCAGTTGACTTCGAGATTGAAGGAGATTTCCCTAAATACGGTAACAATGATGATCGTGTAGATGAGATTGCTGTAAATCTTGTAAAAACATTTATGAATAAACTTCGTAAACATAAAACATACAGAAATTCTGTTCATACAATGTCAATCTTAACAATCACATCTAACGTTGTATACGGTAAGAAAACTGGTAATACTCCAGATGGCCGCCGTACTGGAGAACCATTTGCACCAGGTGCGAACCCAATGCATGGACGTGATACAAAAGGTGCATTAGCTTCATTATTATCTGTGGCTAAATTACCATATGAAGATGCACAAGATGGTATTTCTAATACATTCTCTATTATTCCGAAAGCACTTGGTAAAGAAGATGATGTACAAGTACGTAACTTAGTATCAATGCTTGATGGCTATGCAGTAAAAGAAGGCCACCACTTAAATATTAACGTATTTAACCGTGAAACATTAATGGATGCAATGGAACATCCTGAGAAATATCCACAATTAACAATTCGCGTATCTGGTTACGCTGTAAACTTTATTAAATTAACTCGTGAACAACAAATTGATGTAATTAACCGTACAATGCATGAAAGCATGTAAATGAAAAAAAGTGTCCCTTCGCTCTTAATATATAGCGAAGGGAGGCTGTTTCAATAAAGGAGGAAGTAACATGGTAAAAGGAAGAATACATTCTGTAGAGTCTTGTGGTACTGTTGATGGCCCAGGGATTCGTTATGTCATATTTACACAAGGGTGTTTATTACGTTGTCAATATTGTCATAATGCTGATACGTGGGAAATCGGTAAAGGTAAAGAAATAACAGTTGAAGAAGTGATGCAGGATGTGACATGTTACCTTCCATTTATTGAAGCTTCCGGAGGCGGTATAACAGTTAGCGGTGGAGAGCCATTATTACAGCTAGACTTTTTAATTGAGTTGTTTAAAAAGTGTAAAGAGGCTGGTATCCATACAACAATCGACTCTTCTGGTGGTTGTTATTCTGAGGAACCAGAATTCCAAAATAAGCTAGATATTTTAATGGATTATACAGATTTAGTTTTATTGGATCTGAAACATATCGATTCCAAAAAGCATCGTAAATTAACAGGGAAACCAAATGAACATATTTTACAATTTGCTCGTTATTTATCGGATAAGAATAAACCGATTTGGGTACGACACGTATTAGTTCCTGGTGTTACGGATAATGAAGAGGATCTACAAAAACTATCTAGCTTTATTCAAAGTCTGTCTAATGTTCAAAAAGTTGAAGTGTTACCATATCATAAGCTTGGTGTATATAAATGGGAGGCGCTTGGACACAAGTATCCACTCGCAAATGTAGAACCACCTACTGAGAAAAATGTAGAACATGCTAAATATATTTTACAAGCGGTCTAATCCAAATATTGGATTAGGCTTTTTGCTTTCTTTACAATAAAATCTAGAGTATATATTGATAAAAGAGTATACTGAAAATAGAATATCCATAATTTTGTACGGAATAAATGGAGAAATTTACATAATTGTAAAGGGAAATCAAAATAGTAAAAAGAATTAAGAAGTAAAAGAGTGAGTATCATGGAATAGAGAACATTTGTAAGTTATTGCGAAAGCTCTTATAGGAAAGTATAATGTAAAGATATGAGCACAGATAGGATTAAGGGGTCAATCTTATATGCTTTGCATATCCACGACAGGTACATAGCTGAAAGGGAATTATTAGAATCTGTTTATGTAATTTTTAAGGAAAATGTTTTTCCTATTGTCGTATATGCAATATGGAGAAACAAAAAGCTAGGAGTGGATTTGTTTGATAAAAAACCCCAAGGTTTTAATATTAACTGCACATTACGGTAATGGTCATGTGCAAGTAGCAAAAACATTAGAACAAACATTTCGCCAAAAAGGAATTGAAGATGTTATTGTATGCGACTTGTTTGGAGAATCACATCCATTTATAACTGACATTACAAAATATCTATATTTAAAAAGTTATACAATAGGAAAAGAATTATATCGTTTGTTTTATTACGGGGTAGAAAAAATTTATGATAAGAAAATAGCATCTTGGTATGCGAACTTTGGAAGAAAACGTTTGAAAACACTGTTACAGGTGGAGAAACCAGATATTGTAATTAATACATTTCCAATTATCGCTGTACCAGAATTGAAGAAACAAACAGGTATTTCAATTCCTGTCTATAACGTATTAACGGATTTTTGCGTGCACAAAATATGGATTCATCGAGAAGTAGATCGTTATTTTGTTGCAACGGATCATGTGAAAGAATTGATGGTTGATATCGGTGTACCTGCGGAACAAATTGTTGAAACAGGAATTCCAATTCGGAGTAGTTTTGAGTTAAAGGTAAATCCAGAAATCATATATAATAAATATCAGTTATGTAAGAATAAAAAGATTTTACTAATTGTAGCAGGTGCTCATGGGGTATTAGGAAATGTAAAAGAACTATGCCAATCATTTATGTCAGTGCCTAATTTACAAGTAGTTGTCGTTTGTGGGAAAAATGAAGCTTTAAAACAGGATTTATTAAGTTTACAGAAGCAAAATTCCGATGCATTAAAAGTGTTTGGGTATGTTGAAAATATTGATGAATTATTCCGTGTTACTTCTTGTATGATTACGAAGCCAGGCGGAATAACATTAAGTGAAGCAGCAGCGTTGCAAGTACCTGTCATTTTATATAAGCCTGTTCCAGGACAAGAAAATGAAAATGCGATGTACTTTGAAAGAAAGGGAGCAGCAGTTGTCATTCGCGATGATAGTGAGGTTTTTGCAAAAACAGAGGCATTATTACAAGATGATGTGAAGCTTCTTCAAATGAAAGAAGCAATGAAAAGCATCTATCTTCCAGAGCCAGCTGGCCATATTGTAGATGCAATTTTGGCGGAAAATCATGCAGAACCGCGTCATATACCTATTAAATCACCTGCTCTTGCACAATCTTTTACTTAATATGAAACCCTCTTTGTATATGTAAAGAGGGTTCTTTATTAATTTTAAAGAAAATTTAGCAAGTTATCCACAAAAGGATTGCGCTTTCATTAAACAGTAAAGTCGGAATATTAACAACTATATCCACATTGTCCACAATTTTTAGAAAAATATCCACAATTAAAACAGCTGATATATGCTTTAATATAGAAAAATATTAAATGTTTTTGAAAATCACTAACAATTTCATCGGTTTTGTGGATAAAGTTGTCCACAGCAAAAAAGTCCCTTATGTATAAGGGGCTTTTTTGCTTACTTCTATCAGTCGAGAAAATTATGTAATGAAAATGAATAATTAGGGGGGAAACTTCTAATTATTCATTTTCACTTTAAATGCTTTTCGAGCGATATCCTGCTGCACGATCTGCTTTTTGAAATTCGCGTTGATAGAGAACTTCTTGTGTACTAGATAATGTGTTTTTTGTTTTATCACGTTTCTTTTTATCCATTACAAATCACCTCGTGTCTTAAAGTTACTATTTATCGTTTCCAAAGACATGAGGGGATATACGCATATGGAAAATGTTAACGATTGATTATCATTTCAGAAAATTTAGATTAAGCTTCTTTTAATTGATGAGCATCTTGGAAGGTTGTATCTCGCATTGTAGCAAGTGTGTATTGATCTTTTGGAATTTCATATAAGTTATACACTTCTTCGTTTGCGTTAATTTCATCATATACGGCTTTTCTTGTTTCGTTTGCTAGATTCACATATTGCAGTTTTTCTGCAGCTTTAATAGAACGAATATTTATTTTACGAATACGCATGAAAATTGTTTCAATATCTAATTCATAGAAAAGTTCACTAAAAAATGAATCTTTTGCCAATTTGTTATAGCCTTTTCCATGATATGGTTTGCCAAGCCATGTCCCGAGAAATCCAGCTTTTTCTTGCACATCAAATAAAGTAATTGTTCCGATAGGGTTACCCCATTCATCTAAAATTGTGCGTGAAATTAATTCACCACGCTCTTCAGCTTCAATCGTTTGTTTCGTTAAGAATAAATATTCTTCATAAGAATAAGCCTTTTGACGCACAAAAGGGAAGACAGCTGGATCCACCATTAACTCGTATAGAACGTGGCTGTCGTGTAAGTCGCGTTTTTTCAACATACTAACTCCTCCTCACACGAGGGTAGCATGACGAAAAAACACCCCACCCTCGAAATTTTTATATCAATCTTTAAAAAATTTCGGGGTGGGAATCGAACCCACTAGAACCAGTTTCTAACGCTGGTGGCGCACCATTTGCCTTCCCCATTCATCAATTTGAAAATGATAATCACGACACAAATTGATTATGGTTTCATTCAGTTTATAATCGTATAATACTTTATCTAGTCAAAAAAATAAACTAGTTTTTTTTATTTTTTTTGTAAATTATTTTTCCATCAATCATAGTTAGTACAGGCTTGGCTAAATAATGGAAAGGATGATGAGTCCATAGCACGAGATCGGCGTCTTTTCCAACCTCGATGCTTCCAATTCTATCCTCTAAACGCAAATTTCGTGCTGGGAATATGGTGATTCCTTCTAGTGCTGTTTTCTCGTCTAACCCTTCTCTTACTGCAACAGCAGCGCAAACATTTAAATATTGAATGGGTGTATAAGGATGATCTGTTGTGATAGAAACTTCCACACCATTTTTTGATAATATATGGTAAGTATCCCATGTTTTATTTTTTAGTTCGATTTTAGAACGGCGTGTCAGAGTGGGACCAACTGAAACCTTCAAATTGTGTTTTGAAAGTTCTTCAACAATAAAGTGTCCTTCTGTGCAATGTTCAATGCGTAAATCGAGATTGAATTCTGTTGCAAAGCGTAGAGCAGAACTAATATCATCTGCTCGGTGAGCGTGGATACGTACGGGTATTTCACGACGTAATGCTTTTAGAATAGGAAGCATTCGAAAATCAGCTTCGTGCCCGTAATGTTGTGCTTCATAGAATGATTCCCGAAGTAACCCCATAATCCCCATACGTGTAATGGATTCTTTTGTTCCATTACTATGGACTTTTTTAGGATTTTCTCCAAAGGCAATCTTTAAACCAGCAGGTTCTTGAATAATCATATGATCAATACAAGTTCCAGCTGTTTTTATTACACAAGTAGTACCCCCGATAATATTTTGACTGCCAGGCATAACGTGAACGGTTGTAATTCCGTTTTGTACAGCGTCTTGAAAGGCAATATCGAAAGGATGGATTCCATCTAAAGAACGAATATGTGGTGTTGAAACTTCAGATGTTTCATTGGCATCATTTCCAGCCCAACCAGTACCTTCATCATAGAGACCAAGGTGAGTATGGACATCAATAAAGCCAGGTAAGAGATGGAGTGCTCGTGCATCTATAACGGTCATATCTTGAGTAGGTGGAATAAAAGGTTTGACCTCGGTAATTCGCTCTCCTGTAACGAGTACATCTCCTTGAAACTTTTGAGATGTAATAGGGTATACAATGGCTTGTTTGAGCAATATTTTCATAGGTACCTCATTTCTGTTACTTTATAATGCTAATGGAAGTTAAGGGAAAGTAACTGAAAGGTTATTTGTGTGGTAATGCTTCGGATCCTAGAAAATGAAAGTTTTGAAAGAGCCCATGTAAAATTGTGTTTTAGAAGTACTACATTGTATGCGAAAGTATATTTTGTAATGCATGGTCTATTTCTGGAAATGTGTATTGGTATCCATGTTCAATTGCTTTAATGGGTAATACACGTTGCCCTTCTAGTACAAGTATGCTCATTTCACCTAATAAAGTTTGAATGATAAAAGAAGGTACAGGCAACCAATGAGGCTTTTTCATTATAGTTGCAATGGTTTCTCCAAATTCCTTCATTCTTATAGGTGTTGGTGCTGTCATATTAAGAGGACCATCAATTTCTTTTTTGTGTATGATGAAATCCATCATACGAACGACATCGTCTATATGAATCCATGATAACCATTGCTTCCCAGAACCAATGGTGCCGCCGATATAGAATTGATAGGGAAGTAGCATTTTTGGAAGAGCTCCTTCATTTGCACCTAATACAACTCCAAATCTTGCGTAGATTGTTCGTATTCCGAGAGAACGTGCTTTAGATGCTTCTTGTTCCCATGAATATACTGTATTTGCTAAAAAGTCATTTCCAGGAGTCTCATGCTGTTCTGTAAAAGACTCTATTTCAGACGTTCCATAGTATCCAATAGCACTTGCGTTAATAAATGTGTGTGGCTTTGTATGGAGTCCCTGCAATTGTTTAATGAGTCCTTTTGTTGTTTGAATTCTACTGTTTAAAATGGCTTTCTTTTGTTGCTTTGTCCATCTACTATTAATAGACTCTCCCGCTAGATTAATAACTACATCAATAGAAGAGAGGGGGAAGGTTTGTAAATCTGGTGTCCATTGAACATACTGAAGGTTAGGGTCGGAAGTTTCAGTAGTTTTTTTTCGTGTGAGAATGTAAACAGTATATCCTTTTTGAATAAAAAAAGTAGAAAGGGATTTACCGATAAAGCCTGTACCACCAGAAATTGCGATTTTCACAAGTATTTCCTCCTCATTATATATATTCTTGAAAAGAAAAAATGTTCCTCGACTATGTTAAAATAATAGAGAGGTGAGAGTATGGCTGTCATTACAAAAATAGAAGTACAAAAACGATCGAAAGAACGATTTAATATTTATATTGATAAAGGTCAAGGCGAAGAGTACGGATTTAGTGTGGATCAAGTAATCTTAATAAAACATGGATTACAAAAAGGCTTAGAAATTGATGAAATCGAGTTAGGAAATATTTTGTACAATGAAGAAGTGCAAAAAGCATATTTACAAGCAATCTCCTATTTATCCTATCAAATGAGAACAAAACAAGAAATAGAAGATTTTTTACGAAAAAAAGAAGTGGGACAGGCCATCATCTCTGAAGTCGTTTCGAAATTATTACATGACCGATATATTAATGATAAAGAGTATGCTGTTTTATATACGCGAACGCAAAGTAATGTGAATCGAAAAGGTCCAACTGTTATTAAAAGAGAGTTATTAAATAAAGGTGTTCAGGATTTAATTATTACACATAGTTTACAAGAATATCCGAAGGAAAAGCAAATTGAGAATGCCTTGTTTCTCATAGAGAAGAAGAAAAAATCTTATCAAAAACATTCTTTTTTACAAATGAAACTAAAGTTAGATGAGATGCTTGTTCGAAAAGGATATTCTAGAGAAGTAATTCAAATTTGTTTGGAAGAATTGAAAGACGAAAAAGATGACGAAAAGCAACAAGAAGCGTTACACTATCATGGGAATAAATATTATGAGAAATATAAGAAGCATGATGGATGGACATTTGAAAACAAGATGAAACAAGCGTTATATCGAAAAGGATTCTCTATTGATGAAATCGAGATATTTTTGCAAATGAAACGCGAAGAGGAATGAGGAGAATAAGATGAATATGCCAAAACGCTACAGTGAAATGACACCGCATGAGCTAAGAGAAGAAATTGGCGCTTTGAAGGAGCAAGCAGTAAAAGCGGAGCAGCTTGGGATTGTCAATGAATTTGATGTATTAATGAGAAAAATGGCAATGGCTCGTGCTTATATGACGGATATAAACAAATTCCGTATTGGTGAAACATATGAATTAGTAGAAGAACCTGGTGTATTATTTAAAATTACGTATTTCAATGGGGTATTTGCTTGGGGATATAAGCAAAATGATAATGAAGAGATTGGCATACCAATTTCCTTATTGCAAGAAAAATAAAAACCAGAGAGCATATATCTCTCTGGTTTTCATCTTTGGTAGGCGTTAAAGGAGATAGGAGATTCTAAAATTGGCGTTTTTTACATTCATTTGCCAATATAATGAGAGACTGGGTTTGTTGCGTCTGTCCGTTAACTTGCGCTTTCGCATGTTTTGGACGAGTCCACGTATGGTTAAATAATTCAGAACGACTATCTAAGCGATCACGGTAGCTCATCTTTATCACCTCGTGTAGGAAGTTAATTTAATTTGTACTACTCTTCCTGCTGATTTGCAGCACGCATACGTTCTTGTGGGTGCGTGTTAATTGTGCCGTTAGGTCGTTTCGAAGCGAAGCGTGATTTCGCTTTCGGTTGACCGTCGATTTTGCTGTTGTTTTTTGACTCAGACCAAAATTCGGCTTGTTTACCCATTACGAACACCCTCCTCATTATCGGTTGATACCTCTTTAAGAAGTATCAATTATAGAATGTGCAAAATTGAAGAAACTATCCTTTAGAAATGAAGGGATAAATAGGTAAAAGGAGATTATAATATGAATGATATTTATGAAACATTAACGAAAGAATTATTAGACAAGAATGACAAGCTTTCTTACGCACAAGCTCGTGCGTGGGTTGAGTTACTATGGGAAGATTTTCAAACAACTTATGCAAAATCAGGTCGTTATCAAGGCGATGAAATGACGGAACAAGTGGTACGATCATGGATTAATAATCATGGTGTACGCCTTCATGAAATGCGTACAAATAATCCGAAGTATAGTCATTTAATTAATCAAGAAGATCATTTGAAACATTAAAAAAAGCGACTTAAGTCGCTTTTTTTAATGTGGAAGTAATTCCAGTTTTTTTCGAAGCTTTTCTTCACTAAAGATCCATCCTGTATAGGAACTAATAATATTTAAATTGTGGTCGAGCTGAACGATTGCAACAAATGGATAATAATCTTTACTTCGATATCGTAAATCAATGAATCGTACTTCATAATAATGGTCATGATCAAAAATATCCCAGCGATATACAGGAGAGAAAGATAGAAAGGCCGAGATGTTTTCATCTTGTTTAGCTGCTCGCATAATATTATTGTCTGGGAACGGTACCCGATCGAACTTATCATATATCATGATGTTACCACGGTGCCATCTCGCAACGTAGTAATAATCAGCCGTAACGATTGCTAAATGGTAATGGTAAAATCGGTAAGAAGGAGAAATGATAATCTTTTCGACATTTTTGAAACGTTTGTGTACAACGCTTCTTATATTTCTGTGCATCATAATCCGTCCGATATAGTAAACAATCATTAATATATATGCCGCTAAAGCTGTATATCCCTTATGAGAACCGACGAGCATGCAAGCAATTGCAAGTATATGGATAAAGAAAATTACGGTATCGAATGTATTAATCACGCCGAGTGCGACCCATTTTTTTGTGAAAGGCCGTAATGCTTGTGTACCATAGGCATTGAAAATATCTACAAAGACGTGAAGGAAGACAGCAATAAATGACCAAAGCAGTAGATGAAGATATGGAGCGTCTGAAAAGAAGGCGAAAGAGATGCCACTTATAAGGAATGACCAAAGAATTACCGCAGGAATAGAATGAGTAATCCCACGATGATTTCTTATATATTTAGCGTTATTACGCAATTTTAAAACTGTGTCAATGTCAGGAATGTTGGAACCAGCAATTGTAGCAAGCATAACAGCTTGGGGGCCAATATCACTTTGTGCTATGGCTGGATCTAATGTTGCTAAGCTACCTAAAGTGATACCCATAACAAGGTGAGTGGCTGTGTCCATGGAAATCCACCTCCGTTTTTTATTAATGTAACTCTTTTTATTCGATACCTCAAGTCCTTTGCCTTCTATTTCCTGTATCATCTTACTTAAATTTTTTCCTAAAATCTTTATAATAGTACTTATATGCAAAAAAATGAGGGGGATCAAGTTTGACACTTGAAATACTAAACAATTTTAATATAGAGCAGTTTCAAAATGATTTAATTGGTTGGTTTGAAGAAGAACAGCGCGACTTACCATGGAGAAAGAATAAAGATCCATACCGCGTTTGGGTTTCTGAAATTATGTTACAGCAAACAAGAGTAGAAGCTGTAAAACCATATTACGCAAATTTTATGGGGAAGTTTCCTACACTTGAAGCGTTAGCGAACGCAGATGATGAAGAAGTATTAAAAGCATGGGAAGGTTTAGGATATTATTCTAGAGCACGTAATTTACATGCGGCAGTAAAAGAGGTAAAAGAAGTATACGGCGGAGTTGTACCAAGTGATGTAAAGAAAATTGAAAAGTTAAAAGGAGTCGGACCATATACAAAAGGTGCTATTTTAAGTATCGCATATGGTATACCAGAGCCGGCAGTTGATGGAAATGTTATGCGTGTATTATCTCGTATTTTATCAGTATGGGATGATATTGCAAAACCAAAGACTCGAAAAGTTTTTGAAGAGATTGTGCGTGAAATTATTTCGATTGAAAATCCATCTTATTTTAATCAAGGTTTGATGGAATTAGGTGCACTAATTTGTATTCCGAAAAATCCAGCATGCTTACTTTGTCCTGTACGTGAACATTGCAGAGGGTATGCTGAAGGTGTTCAAAAAGAATTACCAGTAAAAAGTAAAGCGAAAGCTCCTAAAATGGTACCTATTGTTGCAGGTGTACTTCAAACTGAAGACGGTCGTTACGTTATTAATAAACGTCCAAGTACAGGTTTGTTAGCTAACATGTGGGAGTTTCCGAATGTGGAACTTGGAGAAAGTATTCGAAATCAGAAGGAACAGCTTATAGATTATATGAAAGAAAAATTTGAGCTCGAGGTTTTTATTGATGAATACGCAATGAATGTACAACATACGTTTACACATCGTACTTGGGATATATTTGTATTTTACGGAAAAGTAACAGGTAATATTGTTGATACAGATACATTAAAATTTGTATCAAAAGAGTTATTTGAGCAATTACCTTTCTCAAAATCACACCGTACTATTTATGAAAATTGTGTGGAGAAAATTACAATGCAATAAATAAAAAAGTGTTCCCAATCTAGGGAACACTTTTTTAATCGTAAGAAATTTTTGTCCCATGAGTCCAACTAGCTTCACCTTCTTGTAAGCCGCCTCTTGATTCGATTTCTACTACAATTTCTTTGTAAATACTTTGCCCTTCTACATTTAAATAAGGCAGAACCTGTTGTAGTGAGTGATGAAAATAAGCTAATTCATCTTCTTTCCATTCATTTTTTGAAATCATCGTTAGTTCAGTCATATCGCGTCCTATATACATATTTCCACCTCCATTTCTTATAGTTTGAATAAGTAACAAAAGATATATGCGGAAATTATTCAAAAGAAAATTACGGATAGCTTCTAAGTGAATTGGTTACATTATTGATTGTGGAGGTGAGAAAGATGAGTAAAAAACAACAAGGTTATAACAAGGCAACTTCTGGTGCTAGCATTCAAAGTACAAATGCTAGTTATGGTACAGAGTTTTCAACTGAAACAGATGTACAAGCAGTAAAACAAGCAAACGCACAATCAGAAGCAAAGAAAGCACAAGCTTCTGGTGCACAAAGTGCAAACGCTAGTTATGGTACAGAATTTGCAACTGAAACAGACGTGCATGCTGTGAAAAAACAAAATGCTAAGTCAGCTGCAAAACAATCACAATCTTCTAGCTCAAATCAGTAATGAAAGAAAAACACTTCTCTAATTCAGGAGAAGTGTTTTCTTTTTGCGTCGATCGTTGTAATGAAAAGAAAGCGAACGACATAACTTCTAATAAGTCAACAAATGTAGTCAAAGGAGAAGGAAGTTAACAATTAGAATTATGTAATTAGGAATAATAACTGATGAATAAGTCCAAAAGGGGGTAAGTAATGAACGATTTTGATAAGTTGGTAGGGGAGCAATTAGAAACGATGGATGAGTTGTTAAAGTTACAAGCACATCTAGAGAAGTATCAACAAATTGAAATGAATGAAAAAGATAAGTGCGATAAAAAAGAACTGCATTTTATCCGCCAGGAAATATATAGAACAGAAGTAGCGTTGAAGATGTTACATGAGAAATTTGAAGAACAAACGAATAGTGTAATTCAATCTTTTGCAACTGAAAAAATGATTTCAAATTTAGGGTAAGATATATTGTTATCTTCAGGTGAAAAGTCCTTCTTTGTATGGAAATAGAGAAGGGCTTTTTCTATTACATGTCCTCGCTTATAAATAATGCAGTACAATCCTTATCTCTTAAGAAGAGTTGGGGCATAGTATTCAACGATAAACCTCCTGCATATTCAGTTTGAAAAATAGAGTCTTATCCCTTTAGTTTTAAAATTTCGACAAAAAAGTTATAATAGAAAAAAAGTGAATGCCGTTCAAAGGGCATTTGCAGTTGAAAGAAGGGAGCATATATGGGATTTCCCAAAGAAGGAGAAAAAGTACAAATACATAGTTATAAACATAATGGCTCCATTCATAGAATGTGGGAAGAAACAACAATTTTAAAAGGGACACAGAGTCTTGTAATCGGAGCGAATGATCGTACAGTAGTTACAGAATCGGATGGCCGAACATGGATTACTCGTGAACCAGCAATTTGTTATTTTCATGCCAACTATTGGTTTAATGTGATTGGGATGCTTAGGGAAGATGGCGTATATTATTATTGTAATTTAAGCTCACCTTTTGCGTATGATCCTGAAGCATTAAAGTATATTGATTATGATTTAGATATTAAAGTATATCCAGATATGACATATACGCTTCTAGATGAAGATGAGTATGAAAAACATAGTCAAATTATGCAGTATCCACCTGTTATTGATACAATTTTAAAACGAAATGTAGCACATTTAACACAGTGGATTCATCAAAGAAAAGGTCCATTTGCACCAGACTTCGTAGATATGTGGTATGAACGATATTTAATGTACAGAAATTAAAACAAACCTGCAGGGGGCTTCCCGGCAGGTTTGTCCTATTAGAGGGGGGATTATGTGCAAGGCATAAAAAGATATTTACAATTTGTTAAACCATATCGATGGCTTATTGCTATTACAATTATTATTGGACTAGTTAAGTTCGGTATCCCACTTATTATGCCGTGGTTATTAAAGTATATTATCGATGATGTAATTCAAGGCGCGGGCTCACTTCAAGATAAAACATCTCAATTAATAACAGCGATTGGAATTGCTTTTTTTATTTTTGCGGTATTAAGACCACCGATTGAATATTATCGTCAATATTTCGCCCAACGTATCGCAAATACAATACTGTATGATTTGCGGAAGCATATTTTCGGTCACTTACAAAAGTTAAGTTTACGTTATTACTCCAATACAAAAACAGGGGAGATTATTTCGCGTGTCATCCATGATGTAGAACAAACGAAGGATTTTGTAATTACTGGTTTGATGAACGTCTGGTTAGATACTGCAACAATTGCTATTGCTATCATTGTTATGTTTTCTATGAATATAAAATTAACATTTGTTGCGTTATTGATTTTACCTATTTATGTAATTGCAGTGAAATATTTTTTCGGACGTCTTCGGAAATTGACGAAAGAGCGTTCACAAGCGTTAGCGACGATGCAAGGGTATTTGCATGAACGTATTCAAGGAATGCAAGTGACACGTAGCTTTGCGTTAGAAGAGTATGAGGGGAAGCAGTTTGAAAAAAGAAATAATGAATTTTTAACGAAAGCATTAACCCATACAAGTTGGACGGCAAGAACATTTTCGGCAGTAAATACGTTAACCGATTTAGGTCCGTTACTTGTGATTGGTTTTGCAGCATATGAAGTAATTCAAGGGCAGTTAACGCTAGGAACGATGGTAGCTTTTGTTGGATATATGGATAGTTTATATAGTCCGCTTCGCCGCCTTGTTAATTCATCTACAACATTAACACAATCTTTTGCATCGATGGACCGTGTGTTTGAACTGTTAGATGAAAAATACGATATTGTTAATGTACCAAATGCGGTACAAACGAAAAAATTAAATGGAGAAATTGTATTTGACAATGTTTCTTTTCGTTATAATGCAGATGAAAAAGAGATATTACACAACTTGTCATTAACTATGCAGCCTGGAGAGAAAGTAGCGCTTGTAGGAGCGAGTGGGGGAGGAAAGTCATCTCTTGCTAGTTTGATCCCGCGTTTCTATGATGTTTCTGAAGGCGCGGTTTATGTAGATGGCATAGATGTAAGAAAGTACAATATGAGAAATTTGCGTAGTCATATTGGAATTGTACTGCAGGATAATTTATTGTTTAGCGATACAATTGGAGCTAATATTTTATATGGAAATCCGAAAGCTACAGAGAAAGAAGTGATTGCAGCTGCCAAAGCTGCGCAAATTCATGATTTTATTATAGACTTACCAGATGGTTATAATACTGTCGTTGGAGAACGTGGTGTGAAGCTATCAGGCGGGCAAAGACAACGCGTGGCAATTGCACGAGTGTTTCTAAAGAATCCGTCGGTACTTATATTAGATGAAGCAACTTCAGCATTAGATTTAGAAAATGAAAGGTATATTCAAGAGGCGCTTCAGACGTTAGCTGCTGACCGGACAACGATTATAATCGCACATCGATTAGCGACGATTACACATGTTGATACGATTATTTATATTGAAGACGGTGAGATTAAAGAGACTGGTTCTCATGAAGAGTTAATGCGAAAAAGAGGATTTTATTACAATTTATATCAACTTCAACATATAACAGAAACAGCTCCTTTAGCGTAAAAGGAGCTGTTTTTTTATTCGTCTTCTTTTTTATCATCGATTTGGAGTTCTTTTTCTGGTTTATGATATGTGTAGAAGCTATCTACAAGCAAATCTAAATGCTCTACTTCTTCACTATAGTTAATGATGGAAGAAATAAGAGGGAAGAGATGTAACCATGTTTTATATGCTTCTTCATCGTCTTTATTTTGATATTCCATAAAGATATCAATTAATTCTTGTTTACCTGTTTCAACTTCATCAAGCATTTCAACTGATTGTTGTTTTTTTGCTTTACCAATAAATTTTAATAAAACTTGTTCATGATAATGCGTTAATGAGTCAAGTTCGTTTTGGATAGATTCCTGAAATTCTTCTGGCATATAGCGCAGTTCATTTTCAGTACGGTGTAATGATTTTAACGTACTTAAAGCACGGCTTGTTGTCGCTAACATTTGTCTGAATAAAACGAGCTTACGAATTTTTGCGAACTTTACTTTTTTCGTATAGCTTCTTTCTTCTTTATACAGCAAATAGTAATGATTTAGTTTGATCATTTTTTCTTTCATACGATCAATATCAGTTTTTAGCGTTGTAAAATCAGAAGCCTGCCTGCTATTCATTCGAATCCATTTTACAATTTCTTCTGTATTATCAACGATACGATGATAAAGTTTTGTTTCATATTTTGGCGGCATAAATACTAAATTTACAAGTGAAGCCGCAATAATACCAATCATAATCGTCGCAAATCGAAGTAAGGCAAAACTAAAGAAATCTTCGCCTTGATACTCCATAATGGCGATAACTGTTACTAAAGCAATTGATATTGTGTTTTCTAATCGTAATTGTAATGTAAGAGCAATTACTAATATACATGTTAATCCAATAATAAAAGGATTATGTCCAAAAGCAGTAGCAAATGCGATAGCAAATATCGCACCAATTACATTTGCTTGAATTTGTTCAAGTGCTGTTAAATAAGAACGGTATACAGACGGTTGAACAGCAAAGATAGCTGAAATTCCCGCAAATACCGGACTCGGTAATTGAAGTAAAATACAAGCAAATAAAGCTAACGTGATGGCAATACCCGTTTTTAAAATGCGAGCACCAAGTTTCATACCCTTAATAAGATCCTTTCTCTTGTCATAATGAATGTACAACATGATACTATACATTCATTACAATATGTTAGCAAGTGATATTTTAGTGACGTTAAAAGAAATTAGTGTTCATTTTATCCCGCTAATTGTGAGTAGTAAGATTCCTGCCTCAAAAATTAGAAGCTAGATGCCGGTAAACGCTCGATTGGTGTAGGCTAATTAAAGTTTCACTTTATAATTTTTCCTAATTCCTTTTAAACATCAGTTTTTAGTAAAAAAACCTGCTGAATTTCAGAAGGTCTCAAATTGTTACTATAGATTACTATGAGAAGCGTACTTCGTCAATTTTTTCTTAATAATGAAAATTACTCATTTTACTCTGTTGAGATAGATGGGTCTGCCTGTTCTTTTTTCGGGATAATCTCAAAAAACTGGTTCTGTATATCATCTAATAATGCTGTTAATAAAGCAACTTCCTCATATTGCTCATGTTCGTTTAGTACACGAATATAGTCTAGCAATAATTCAGTTACATCTTTCAAACCATTTTTACTAATTGGTTGTAATGTAACATTTGCCCCTTTTGCAATTCTTCTTTTTAAGGCCTGTTCTGTTAGGCCTAAGTTTGAATCATGACGCAAATAAACAACACCGCCAGTCATGCCAGCGCAAATCCATGGACCAGGGTCACCTAAAACAAGCGCTCGCCCATTTGTCATATATTCAAAAGCAAAACCTTTAATATTGGAGTATGCCCCTATATTTCCTTGCTCTTTTTCACGGAGTGGTTTTGTTATTCTACCTCCAATTATCATGTCTGCCCCAGAAAGGCGAATGCCAGCGCGAGCATCAGCGTTCCCTTGCACGTATAGTGCCCCTTTTTGTGCACCGTATCCAAATCCTTTTCCGACAGAACCGTTATAATATACTCCGTCTTTTCCTTTTGATTTCGTTATATAAATCCCACCACCAAAGGAAGTTTTACCAATGCCATCTTGTGCGCCGCCATTTACGTGTATAAATAAATTTTCACTATTGTAAGCGCCTAACCCATTTCCGGGAATAGAACCATTCGTATATTTTAATGTAAGTGGTTCAAGTTGAGTAGCTTCATATAGTTTACTGCGAACGCGATAACATGATTCTAGACCACCCATAACGCGTTGCTCTACACCAACGCCTACTAATTCTTTTGATTCAGCGGAATGAACTGTCTTAAATTGTTTTTCTGGTACGCCATCTGTTGTTGTAACAGATGGATGTTCTATTATTTGTAATAAATTACGTAAGTTTAATAAATTTTCGCCTCGAACTTGCTCTAATAAATCAGAACGCCCAACAATTGCTTGTAAATTTGTATACCCAAGCTGTCCTGTTAATCGTTTTAGTTCTACACCGAAAGAGGTGAATAAATTTAGCAGGCCAGTAACTGCGCTTTCTAATTCGCGTGGGACGAAGCGGCGTAACCCATGTTCTTTTGCTTGTGCTTCAGACTCAATTTGTGTCGCAATTCCGACATGGCAAGTATCTAGATGACACCCACGGCAAGTAGTACAACCGATTGCAATCATTGATAGTGTGCCAAATCCAATACGGTTTGCTCCGAGGAGCATGATTTTCAAGGCGTCATTTACACTTCGAATACCACCATCTGCCCAAATCTCTACTTTATGTCTCATGCTCGCTTCTAATAAAGCGTTGTGAGCGGCTTTAACACCAATTTCTACAGGAAGACCTACATGTTGCAAGGCGTGAATACGTGCAGCACCTGTTCCGCCATCGAATCCGCTAATATTAATAAAATCAGCACCAGCTTTGGCGATACCGACAGCAATTGTTCCGATATTGGGAACGACAGGGACTTTCACGGCTACTTTGGCAAGTTGATTAGCTGTTTTAATTTCTGTAATCATTTGAGCTAAATCTTCAATTGAATAAATATCATGGTTATTAGAAGGTGAAATTAAATCTGAGCCAATTGTCGCATTACGTGCTTCAGCGATTTTGGCTGTTACTTTTGAACCAGGTAAATGCCCACCTTCCCCAGGCTTTGCGCCTTGACCGATTTTGATTTCAATTAAGTTCGATGAGTTTAGTAGTTCGGCATTTACTCCAAATCGCCCAGATGCCACTTGTTGTCCACGTGTATGTGGATATTTTCCAATCATATCTTTAATTTCGCCGCCTTCACCGTTCAAGCTAATCATATTTAGCTGATCGGCCGCTTCTGCATATGCGCGAAAGGCAATTTCGTTTTGAGAACCAAATGACATAGAACTAATAATAAATGGAAAATCATGGTTTTTAATGCCGATAGATACTTCTTCAGTTGGAACGACATGTTTTGTTTGTTTCGTTTGAACAAGGTGTCTGATTGCGATGGGATTATTCTCTTCTAGTTCACTTAACTTGTCACGGTAATCATCATAAGAATTTCCTTTTGCAACATCGCCGATTGCTTTCCAAATTCGCGGGAATATATGAAATGATTTTCGCATTCTAATTTTAGGATTGTTATAATCATCCGCTCGCATTTTTGCATCTTCAACAAGTGATTCAAGTGAAAAAGCTAAATCATTTGAACCGAAGAAATTTGTAATCTGTAATATATTTGCGATTTCTTCATGTAACCCAATAGATGAATAGAGACGTCCGTAACCACGTAACTCATGAATTCCAATTGTTGAAATGACTTTTTCTAATCCTTTATTAAGTGCATTATACAGATTCGTAATTGGTGTTTTTGTTCCGTCATTTACAGTCGCGAATAATAAATATGGATTAATACCATCTGCTCCTAATCCATATAGCGTGACAATGTCATGTAAGGAGCGAAGGGCACCAGAACGTATAACGAGAGAACAATTGCGGCGTAATTTATTTTCACTTAATGCTTGATGTACTTTAGCAGTAACTAAATGTGGATCAATCCACAATCGCTCATTTAGATGGGCTTTTGCGTCATCTAATACTAGTAGGGAAGCACCATTGTTAACAGCAGCTATCGCTTCAGAACTAATGCGGCTCAATGCACATTGTAGAGTTTCTGACGAGCTGAATGTAGCAGAGATTGTGGCGATAGAGTTATGAGTTTTAAATAGCTCTATGAGTTGTTCGTACGTAATTGTGTGTAATTCCTCTGCAATAGGTTGTGCCACGCTGCCTTCTAAAATAATTGGTGAAAGCATTTCAACTACAAATGGCCGTTTTGCGCCGCTTAATAAACTTGGACGCTCTCCAAGTACAGTACGTGTAGAGAAGTGTTCAATTTCACGGTCACGGTCAATTGCAGGGTTTGTAACAACAGCTACACTTTCTTTAATGAAGTCAGCGATATTTCGTCTATCAGTATCAAGTGCGGCAAGTGGTGAGTCATGCCCAAGTGAGCGTATTGGCTCAACGCCTTTTGTTGCCATCTGTTCAAGGAGTTGAATATGTTCTCGGTCCCATCCGAAAGCGACGTATTGTTTCGTTTCAACTTGAACAGAATCACATAGCCCTTGGATTTTTTTCGTTTCAGGGATAGATAAATTTAAATGGTAATTGGTAGTATCAATTCGCTTTTTAAAACGGTTATATACTTGGATTTGATATTTGTCATATTCATAAAGAACAAGTTCATCTTGTTCATTCCATTTTAATCCGACTTTTTCTCCAGGAGCGAGTGGTTTTGGTTCTGCTACATATTTAGTTGGTGATACAACTCCAGGTTCAGAAGAGAAAATATAAGAGCTCTCTGTCTCTACTTTCCATACTGGGCGTAATCCAAGGGAATCAACGCTGAAAACAGCTTCATCTTTAAAACGGGAAATGATGCCAGCTGGTCCTTGGGCAAAATGTCCCCACGCTTCACGTATATACGTATATAAATCTTGTAAAGGTGTTTCATAAAGTTTAATTTCATTAATAATTGGTGGGAATAGAATTTCCATTGCTTCAAATAAGCTGTAGTTGTATTGAACAAGTAGGGTTTCTAAGGTGCGGTTTAAATCTTGAGAGTCACTGCCTCCTGCAGTAAGTGGTACATCAATCATTTCAGCTTGATCGCGTAATTTCGCAATTGTGTTAATTTCACCATTATGTCCGAGAATGCTAAATGGTTGTACACGAAAAAAATTAGATAATGTATTAGTAGAGTAGCGGTTATGTCCTAATGTCATAGTTGAAGCGATAAGCGGATGTTGTAAATCATTATAGTAGGCAACAAGCGTATCACCAGCACCTAGAACTTTATATACAACATGATTACGACTTAATGAAGCAACATGAATTGCTTCGTTTTCCTCTATTTTTATTGTGACAGAAAATAATGTTTGCTCAATATTTGTAATTTCGTTTTCTGCGATAAGGGCAACTTGCCAAAATAAAGGTTCTTCTTGTTTACCAAGTGGACCGAGTGCATCTGAGTTTGTTACATCATCACTTTCGAAAATGATAGTAAAGTTTTTGTTGTTTAATTGCGTACGAATATAATCTTTTAAGGCAGTAATGTCTTCTTTTTTATTTAGAAAAAAATGTCCAACGATAAAGTGGGGATGATCCACAATCGTTGGATTATATCCGCTACTTTTTAGTTTTTCATTCCAAAGCGTTTTTGGTATATCAATGTGAATGCCGATGCCATCGCCCTCACCATTAATGAAACCAGCTCTATGATTCATTTTGACGAGTGATTGTATGCAAAGGTCAATGTTTTCTTTTGTAGCAATTTTTCGTTTCTCCATAACGGAAACGATTCCACACGCATCATGTTCTGCATTTCTATAATCTCGAAATAAAGACGGTGTCCATGTATTTTTTTTATTGAGCATCCGTCAATCCCCCCTCTTGTAAAAGTTAGAATAATCTTACTATTTAAGGTGCGAATCACCTTGTACACAGAGATAGTAATGCTGTAAAAGAATATAAAACAGATAATTATGAATAATTATACTATTAATACGGAATTTATGAAATAGAAAAAAGGAAAAAAGAAAGGTGAGCTTTCTTTTTTCCTTTTAATGACTGGATTATTTATTGTCTGCTAGGGCAGCAAATGCTCTGCCGACAGCTTCGATTGTATATTCAATATCTTCTTTTGTATGTTCTGTAGTTAAGAACCATGCCTCGTATTTAGAAGGTGCTAAGTTAACTCCTTCTTGAAGCATAAGCTTGAAGAATTTACCGAACATTTCACCGTCTGTATCTTGTGCGGCATCGTAATCTTCAATTGTATTTGTTGTGAAGTATACAGTTAAAGCACCTTTTAGACGGTTTAATGTAATATCGATATTATGTTTCGCTGCTTGCTCTAAAATTCCTTTTTCAAGCATTGCACCAAGTTCATCTAATCTCTCATAAAGCCCTTCTTGTTGAAGCACTTCTAGACAAGCGATACCTGATGCCATAGAAGCAGGGTTTCCTGCCATTGTACCAGCTTGGTATGCAGGTCCAAGCGGAGCAACTTGTTCCATAATTTCTTTCTTACCACCGTAAGCACCGATTGGTAAGCCGCCGCCAATAACTTTACCAAGCGCTGTTAAGTCAGGTGTCACACCAAGTAAGTCTTGAGCACCACCGTACATAAAGCGGAAAGCAGTAATAACTTCATCATAAATTACTAGTGCGCCAGCTTCGTGAACAAGTTCATTCACTTTTTCAAGGAATCCTGGTTTAGGCTCTACAATACCGAAGTTTCCAACGATCGGTTCTACAAGGATAGCTGCTACTTCATGACCCCATTTATCTAAAGCCTCTTTTAAAGTTTCTACATTATTAAATGGAACGGTAATAACTTCTTGTGCAATACTTTGTGGTACGCCAGCTGAGTCAGGAGTTCCTAAAGTAGAAGGACCAGATCCAGCTGCCACAAGTACTAAATCAGAATGACCGTGGTAACAACCAGCGAATTTCATAATTTTTGTGCGACCTGTATAAGCACGAGCAACACGAATTGTTGTCATCACTGCTTCTGTACCAGAGTTTACGAAACGGACTTTATCTAATGCAGGCATTGCTTCTTTTAACATTTTTGCGAATTTTACCTCTAGCGCTGTTGGTGTTCCATAAAGTACCCCATTTTCAGCAGCTGTTGTAATTGCTTTTGTTATATGCGGATGAGCATGTCCAGTAATAATAGGACCGTATGCTGCTAAATAATCGATATATTTATTTCCGTCTACATCCCAGAAATAAGCGCCTTTCCCACGTTCCATAGCAACAGGAGCGCCGCCGCCAACTGCTTTAAAAGAACGAGAAGGACTATTAACACCGCCAACGATATGCTCTAAAGCTTCTTTATGTAATGCTTCTGACTTTGTGAATTTCACTACAATTCATCTCCTTACAAAAATCTATGTATTATTCTAACATGTTTTTTGAAAAGACGTATTGTTTGTGATAGCGAAGGCAGTTGGGTAAACTATTCGTTGTGACATTTAGGAGGGGGGTCCGATTATGAAATCGGTAATTGAGGTACAAGGGTTACGTAAAGAGTTTACAGCCTATTCAAGTCGTCCGGGCTTAAAGGGTGCATTTCGCGATTTATTAAATCGTAATTATAAAATAGTACCAGCAGTAAATGATGTATCTTTTACTGTAAAGCAAGGTGAAATGGTTGGTTATATCGGTGAGAACGGTGCTGGTAAATCAACAACAATTAAAATGCTTACGGGGATTTTAACTCCGACATCAGGGCAAATCACAGTAAATGGAATGAACCCACATAAACAAAGAGAAGAATTTGTAAGAACAATTGGTGTTGTTTTTGGACAGCGTTCGCAACTTTGGTGGGATATTGCAGTACAAGAATCGTTTCGTTTATTAAAGAAAGTGTACGGTGTATCAGACGCTCAGTATAAGGAGCATATGGAGCACGTAATTGAAACGTTAGATATAGGGCCTTTATTAGATAAACCAGTTCGAAAATTATCTCTTGGTCAAAGGATGCGTTGTGAATTAGCGGCAGCCTTAATTCATAATCCACCGTTATTATTTTTAGATGAGCCAACAATTGGGTTAGATGTACTTGTGAAATTGAAAATACGTGAATTTTTAAAAGAAATGAATGAACGTTATAAAACAACAATTTTATTAACAACACACGATATTACTGATATTGAAGCTTTATGTGAGCGCGTTATCATGCTGGATGAAGGGAATATTATGTATGACGGTTCTTTAAGTAATCTTCGTACGCAGTGGGGAGCAGAGAAGGAAATTCACTTTCAGTTTGTTGCACCAGTTTCCTATCAGGCTTTATCAATGGTTATGCCAGATAATCATGTCGTTTGGTCGAAAGCGAAAGAGGAAAATGCATGGGTTGCAAAAATTCCGAATGAAGAAGTTATTATTTCAATGCTTATTTCTAAAGTAGTACAAGCATTTCAAATTAAAGATTTAAAAATTAACGAAGTGTCTACAGAGGAAATTATTCGTAACATTTATGAAGAAGGTATTACGCATGGGTAAGTATATTGAAATGATTCGAATTCGCTTTTTAATGATGCTTGCGTATCGTACAAATTACTATAGCGGGATTTTAATTTATACGATTAATATCGGTGCTTACTATTTTTTATGGCAAGCAATTTATAGCGGAAAAGAGAATATTGAAAGTTTATCTATTTCGCAAATGACCACGTATATCGCAATCGCGTGGATGGCACGTGCCTTCTATTTTAATAATATAGATAGGGAAATTGCGATGGAGATTCAAGAAGGACGTGTGGCTGTAGAATTAATTCGTCCGTATAACTATTTGGGAATGAAAGTTATGCAAGGTCTTGGCGAGGGAATATTCCGTTTTGCCTTCTTTTCCATTCCAGGCATGGTTATCGTTACGTTATTATTTTCGTTGCAAATTACAACGAATTTTCAAACTTGGTTATATTTCTTCTTATCTTTAATATTTAGCTTTATTATTAATACACAAATTAATTTAATGACGGGAATGCTTACGTTTTTCCTATTTAATAATAGTGGAATTATGTATGCAAAACGCGTTGTTATTGATTTATTTTCAGGTCTATTATTACCAATTAGTTTTTATCCGTTATGGGCCCAAAAAGCAATGATGTTTTTACCGTTTCAGGCTATTAGTTATATTCCAAGTATGATTTTTTCTGAAGGTATACAGGGGAGTAAGTTGTATGAGGCTTTAGTATTTCAAGTGATTTGGGCGATTGTACTTATTATTCCAATTGTACTCATGTGGAGAACGGCGAGAAAACGTCTAATTGTACAAGGGGGATGATGAGATGCTATATATAAACTTATTTTTACAATATGCAAGTCAATATATAAAAACGAAATTGGAGTATCGAGGCGATTTTATCGTTGGTTTACTTTCTGATTTATCGCTTCAAGCAGTTAATTTAATATTTATTCTCGTTGTATTTGGGCATACACAAGCATTGAAGGGATGGAGTCGAGAAGAGGTAATCTTTATTTATGGTTTCTTTTTAGTACCATTTGCCATCTTTTCAGCTTTCTTTAATATATGGGATTTTAATGATCGATACATTATTAAAGGGGAGATGGATCGTGTATTAACGCGACCGATCCATAGCCTATTTCAAATTATATTAGAAAGAATGGAACTTGAATCTTTAATTGGAGCTATTACAGGGATTGTTGTAATGGGATATGCAGCTGTGGAGTTACAATTATCTTTTTACTGGTATGATTTCTTCTTATTTATATTGATGGTAGGAGGAGGAGCACTTGTATATGGAGGGATATTTGTTACGTTGGCGAGCCTTGGTTTTTGGTCGGATGCGAAAAGTTCAATTATGCCTCTTATGTATAACATAGGTAATTACGGGCGCTATCCTGTTAATATTTATAATCGTGTAATTCGTTTCATTTTAACGTTCGTTTTACCGTTTGCGTTTGTTGGAGTATATCCAGCAGCATACTTTTTAAGAAAAACAGAATGGAATAGTTATGCATTTGCGACGCCAATTGTTGGTATTATCTGTTTTACGATTGCAATCACCCTCTGGAACCAAGGGGTAAAAAGGTATCGTGGCGCGGGTAATTAATTATAGAAGCTTGTTCGTTTCTAAGGGATAAATCAGTTCTCCACCTCATACATATAAAATGAGGTGGAGGACATGTTATGGGGATTTATTCTATTAATTGCAGCAATCGCTATTTTGAAAAGTGTCCAATTATTATGGAGTTCCTATTCGGATTCAACGCGTTTTTTTTCGCTCTATAATTTGGCCACATTATTTTTAATCTATACAACAGTACTAATCGCATTTGGATTAAGTTACGTTGTATTAGAGGAAATGGGTTTCGCAGTTTTGAAAGAGGACGGAGAAAGTTTGAACGCTCATTCTTTTCAACTCGTCGAAGTTTGTTTATATTTTAGCGCAGTTACTTTATTGTCTGTTGGATATGGTGACATATCTCCGATTGGAATTGGGCGATGGATTGCAATCGCAGAAGCGCTAATTGGATATACACTCCCTTTTGCTTTTGTGATGAGGTCTGTAATAGACAATGAAAAATAAGGAAGCATTTGTTATAGTAAAGGAAAAGAGTAGGAGTGATAACTATGATTACAGTAGGAGAAATGGCACCAGAATTCACATTAGAGGGAAGTAATGGAGAAGAAGTTCGCCTAGCTGATTTCCGCGGTAAAAATGTAGTTCTCTATTTTTATCCGAAAGATATGACGCCAGGATGTACAACTGAAGCATGTGATTTTCGTGATGCGTATGGAGTATTTCAAGAGAAGGATACGGTTATTCTTGGAGTAAGTCCTGATTCAGCGAATAGACATTTGAAATTCATTGAGAAACATGAATTGCCATTTACACTTTTAGTAGATGAAGATCATAAAGTAGCAGAGTTATACGATGTTTGGAAGTTAAAAAAGAACTTTGGGAAAGAGTATATGGGAATCGAGCGTTCTACATTCCTTATTAATAAAGACGGTGAACTTGTAAAAGAGTGGCGTAAAGTGAAAGTGAAAGGACATATTGAGGATGTTCTTTCTTATATAAAATAAATCTACATTGGGGATAAAATATGTAGAAACAAGGCAAGTGTCTATACATATTTTACTGCCTTACATAAAGTGGAAGTGTAGGGCATACCTCCTCAGATGATAGTATTCCAAGTGCGATTATGTCGCACTTTTTTCTATGGAATATATGAAGAAAAAAGGGAAAGATACATAAAAACAAGTCCTGAATATAAAAATAAACTACATACTTATAGTAGAAATATTGACGATTTATAAGAAAAGGAGTACACTCTTTATAAGAATTATAAAATAATAATCCGTATAGAATCGGGGTGCATGACGGTGGTCAAAGAAGAATTAAAAGAAGCGCTAGAAATGCTGAAAAATACGGGTGTACGCATTACTCCACAGCGTCATGCTATTTTAGAGTACCTTGTGGAATCAATGACGCACCCAACAGCGGATGATATTTATAAAGCATTAGAAGGTAAGTTTCCAAATATGAGTGTTGCAACTGTCTATAATAACTTACGTGTGTTTAAAGAGGTTGGACTTGTAAAGGAATTAACTTATGGAGACGCTTCAAGTAGATTTGATTATGTTACAAGTCAACATTATCATGTGATTTGCGAAAAATGTGGTAAGATTGTTGATTTTCCTTATGGAGGCTTGGAAAAGCTGGAAGAGGAAGCTGCGAAAACGACAGGCTTCGTTATCAATAGTCATCGCTTAGAAATTTATGGCGTTTGTCCAGAGTGTCATAAGGCGTAATATATAATAAAGAAAGAGGCTGACGGCTATACGTCAGCCTCTTTCTTTATTATATAAGGATTAGCGTGAGGTTAATCGGGATTTACAGTGCTAAGTTAGTAAGGAGGGTTAGATAAAAGTTTGTCGAATTTACTTTGTATTGGTGGAAATGAATTCTGGGAGGGGACATTTTGAAGAAATATGAGATTAAAAATAACATTCCAACATTGGAAGAATATAAATATTTATGTGATTCTGTGGGATGGACTAACTATATGAACTTTGAGGTGGCGGAAATATCACTTCAAAATTCGATTTACTGTATAACAGTCAAGGATAATAATCAAATCATCGGCATGGGGAGAATTGTTGGTGATGGGGCTATCTATTTCTATATTCAAGATATAGTGGTTCATCCAGAGTATCAAAAGAATGGTATTGGAAAGAAAATAATGAATACTTTAGTAGAATACTTAAATCAGAATGCTCCAGATAAAGCATTCATTGGTTTGTTTGCGTCGCAAGGTAAAACATCATTCTACGAAAAATATGATTTTAAAGATTATTCGCCTAATATGACAGGGATGTTTACTGTTATTTCGAAAAAATAGGTGTAATAAATTTAATAAAACAATTAAAAAGTTGATTTTTTAATAAATCAACTTTTTAATGAGTTGAAACGTTTGTAGTGTTGCAAATTCGTATTTCCCTTGATACTTATGATTTATAACTCTTCTTATTATACTTTTCATCAAATTCTTTTCCTTCTAGATCTCGATCTAGTGTTAAAGGTTGATTGCAGTGCATACATGCATCGACACGGCCGAGCATTTTTGTTGGCTTATCACAGCTTGGGCAAATAATTTGGATAGTCTTAGTAGATAACATACCAATCCAAAAGTAAACGACAGTGCTAGCGATAACACTTAAAAAGCCAACCATCATAAACGTTGTCATAATAATAATGTTTTCGCGGAAAAAGACACCTAAGTATGCAATGAAGAGGCCGATAAATACTAAACTTAATGCAAAGGTCCGGATTTTATTGATTTTGTTTGAATACTTAATGCTCATTCTCACCACGCTCCTATACTAATAATATAACATAAAATTTAGAATTTTCACTCTCACGTAAATTGATAAAGGGATAAGGTATGAAATGAATAGGAGGGGAGCCATGAAGAATGAATGGACGCTATAATGATTTTTACAGCGGTTTTTAAGTTTTTAACGGGATGTGAAATTTTTTTATAAAAAGTATTGACCATGTATATACTGCATGATATATTAATAACCGTCGCTGATGCGGAAACGCAGAAAACGACAAAAAAGAAATTGAAAAACTTAGTTGACATTGAAAAATGAAGATGTTAACATAAGGAAGTCGCGAATGAGCGACTAAGTAGTTCTTTGAAAACTGAACGAAACAAACAACGTGAAACGTCAATTTTTATTTTAGATGCTAGACAAACTAACTTTATTGGAGAGTTTGAT
>NZ_JBNRIL010000006.1:0-17763 GCF_053557995.1 Bacillus sp. XB1
GGTTCGAGGTGGAAGCATGGTGACATGTGGAGCTGACGAATACTAATAGATCGAGGACTTAACCATATAATATGTAGCAATGTTATCTAGTTTTGAGAGAACATAAAAAACTTGTTGACTTTTAAAGTAAATAAGTTATAATAATGATTGTCTCAAAAGAATAATGTCTGGTAATGATGGCAGAGAGGTCACACCCGTTCCCATACCGAACACGGAAGTTAAGCTCTCTAGCGCCGATGGTAGTTGGGACCTTGTCCCTGTGAGAGTAGGACGTTGCCAGGCAATATTATTCCGCAGTAGCTCAGCGGTAGAGCTATCGGCTGTTAACCGATCGGTCGTAGGTTCGATTCCTACCTGCGGAGCCATTGGAGAGCTGTCCGAGTTGGCCGAAGGAGCACGATTGGAAATCGTGTATACGTCACAAGCGTATCAAGGGTTCGAATCCCTTGCTCTCCGCCATAGGATTTATAATATTTGGCCCGTTGGTCAAGTGGTTAAGACACCGCCCTTTCACGGCGGTAACACGGGTTCGAATCCCGTACGGGTCACCACTTTGGAGGATTAGCTCAGCTGGGAGAGCACCTGCCTTACAAGCAGGGGGTCGGCGGTTCGATCCCGTCATCCTCCACCATATAAATTTTATATGAATAGTATTATCGCGGGGTGGAGCAGCACGGTAGCTCGTCGGGCTCATAACCCGAAGGTCGCAGGTTCAAATCCTGTCCCCGCAACCAAATGGTCCCGTGGTGTAGTGGTTAACATGCCTGCCTGTCACGCAGGAGATCGCCGGTTCGACCCCGGTCGGGACCGCCATTTTAATAAGGCTCGGTAGCTCAGTCGGTAGAGCAGAGGACTGAAAATCCTCGTGTCGGCGGTTCGATTCCGTCCCGAGCCACCATTTATTTTAATAAAATACGCCGGCTTAGCTCAATTGGTAGAGCAACTGACTTGTAATCAGTAGGTTGGGGGTTCAAGTCCTCTAGCCGGCACCATGTAAGTTTCGGAGGGGTAGCGAAGTGGCTAAACGCGGCGGACTGTAAATCCGCTCCTTCGGGTTCGGCAGTTCGAATCTGCCCCCCTCCACCATTTACATAGGGGCATAGTTTAAAGGTAGAACTGAGGTCTCCAAAACCTCCAGTGTGGGTTCGATTCCTACTGCCCCTGCCAAAATATATTTACACAACATGGCGGTTGTGGCGAAGTGGTTAACGCACCGGATTGTGGCTCCGGCATTCGTGGGTTCGATTCCCATCAGTCGCCCCATTTTTATTTTAAAAATTACAAATAATCTAATGGATACTTACATATAATTAAGTAAGAATTCGATGGGCTATAGCCAAGCGGTAAGGCAACGGACTTTGACTCCGTCATGCGCTGGTTCGAATCCAGCTAGCCCAGCCATTTTTGCGGAAGTAGTTCAGTGGTAGAATACAACCTTGCCAAGGTTGGGGTCGCGGGTTCGAATCCCGTCTTCCGCTCCAATAAATTTTATATGGCGGCATAGCCAAGTGGTAAGGCAGAGGTCTGCAAAACCTTTATCACCGGTTCAAATCCGGTTGCCGCCTTTTCTTTTGTGCCGATGTGGCGGAATTGGCAGACGCGCACGACTCAAAATCGTGTTCCTTCGGGAGTGTCGGTTCGACCCCGACCATCGGTATCATGAACGGCTTAAAAAAGCTCTATACGATTAGTATAGATCTTTTTTGTTTTCTTTTCATTACATGACAAAATAAGCAGAAAAAATATTGTATATACAATATTTCTTTCGAGTACTCTAGAGAGAATTTCTCCACCCCGGTGACATGAAGTTAAATCCGATACCACCAGTAGATATTAGTACATTATCAACGGTTAAGTTTGTAACCTCTAAAAACTTCTTTTCAAACCCTTCTCTGTTGTACTTATACATAGTTGAGTGGCATGCCCACATATGCGTTGAAGTACTTAACCAGTCCCCTAAATCTTTTAATTCAGGGAACGACTCAAATTGAATTGGTTCATCTAATTTCATGAATCTCACTTGATAGATAGTTGGGTTTAACTTTTCTTCTATCCCTTTAAGACTATGTGCTTTTTTCTCATTTGAATGTGTCATAATTCTCCCTCTCTCTTTTCTTCAAATTTTTCCCTATTTTTATTATACAACAATAGAAAGTAATTATGGGAATATTATGGAAATAGGTGTCAGCAATATAAAAAGACTCTAACAGAAATGTTAGAGTCTTTTTGTTAAATTATACTATGTGCTTCTAAAATTCGTAATAAACGTAGGAATTCATGTATAATATAACTTGTCGAAAGAACAAAATGATAGTGATTTATATTATGTCTGTAATATGAATCAAAAATGAACTTTTTATATTTCTTTTAAAAATGTGTTGAACACACATTATATTTCATATTAATATTTTTATGTAGATTTAAAACGGGAAAGAGAGTGGAAAGTATGGGCCGTAAATGGAACAATATTAAAGACAAAAAAGCATCAAAAGATGCAAATACAAGCCGTATATACGCGAAATTTGGGCGTGAAATTTATGTGGCAGCAAAACAAGGCGAGCCAGATCCAGAATCAAACCAAGCGCTAAGAGTTGTATTAGAGCGTGCGAAAACATACAATGTTCCAAGAACAATTATTGATCGTGCAGTTGAAAAAGCAAAAGGCGGTTCAGAAGAAAATTATGACGAGCTTCGTTATGAAGGATTCGGACCAAATGGAGCTATGGTTATTGTAGATACACTTACAAATAACGTAAACCGTACTGCAGCAGATGTACGAGCTGCATTTAGCAAAAACAGTGGTAATATGGGTGTGAACGGTTCTGTAGCTTACATGTTTGATGCGACAGCTGTTATCGGCCTTGAAGGTAAAACATCAGATGAAGTTCTTGAAATTTTAATGGAAGCAGATGTAGATGCACGTGATATTCTAGAAGAAGAAGATTCTGTTATCGTGTATGCTGAACCAGATCAATTCCATGCAGTACAATCTGCACTTAAAGGTGCTGGCGTTGAGGAGTTTACAGTTGCAGAATTAACAATGCTTGCACAAAGTGATGTAACACTTCCTGAAGATGCTCAAGCACAATTTGAGAAAATGGTTGATGCATTAGAAGATTTGGAAGATGTTCAACAAGTTTATCACAACGTAGACTTAGGAGAGTAATACGATAGATGACCCTTTTCGCTTAGCGGATAGGGTCTTTTTTTATGAAGTTAATTAAGGTGATGAAGTATTAAAGGTATTTTGTTGTAGGTAGTGAATATGATTATAGGGATATATAATATTCATTATCTCTAGGAGGCTTAATATGGAACATAAGACACCAAAGCATATAGTTGCTGTAGCAGGTTATTTAACAAATGAAAAAAATGAAGTGTTATTAACAAAAGTGCACTGGCGAGCTGATACGTGGGAGTTGCCAGGAGGACAGGTAGAAGAGGGCGAAGCGCTCGATCAAGCTGTCTGTAGGGAAATAAAAGAGGAAACAGGGTTAACGGTGAAGCCTATCGGAATTACAGGGGTTTATTATAATACCTCTATGCATATTCTAGCTGTTGTTTTTAAAGTAGCATATATAAGTGGTGAAATAAAAACTCAACCTGAAGAGATACAAGAGGCTAAATTTGTTGATTTAAATGAAGAGAACATAGATGAGTATATAACGCGTCCTCATATGAAATCCAGAACGCTTGATGCAATGAGAGCAACACATTTTATTCCGTGTGAAACGTGGGAAGTACAGCCGTATAATTTAATAGGAAGATTGTAAAGAAAAGAGTAGCCGATTTGAGATACATTCGAATCACTACTCTTTTTTGTATACTGTTTAAGAAAAAGGTCAAAATAATAATAGCACTAGTATTGATTTGTAGAACGTTTGTTCTGTATAATAAATCTATATGTTATATACATTTAGATTACTAGATAGTCAAAAGTATATATATTTGTAGATGATATAATTAAAGTGTAAAGTGAAAATATAATAGTCTTAAGGGTTTCTCTTTTATTGGTTATTCATGCTTTAACATAACCTATATTCAATATTTCAGATGAATAGTAGATAAAAAAATACTGTGATACAATACTTTTTTATCCCACTATTTGCTGGACAGTAAGCCTGATTGATGAGGGCTCATTAAAGTTCCACTTTATACCTTACAATGATGTAAGGTACGTGTAAGAGAAATCGATGGGATATTTTTTTACAACAATGTATTCTTAAAGTAAGAGTTATATGCTGTGTGGAAAAGAGGTGTTCAAGATGAAAGAACGAGTATTATCTAGGGTGAACTATCATCAAAAAGTTGCATTAAATCCAATGACTAAACTTTTTTATAAAGCCATTATATTATTATTATTGTTAAGTTGTACGTTATTATTCATTGGAAATGTAATGATTGAGAAAAGTGATATTAGTAAATTACATGTACCGGCTAAGTTAGAGGTGCCAGAATCATTAACACATGCATTTATTGCGACAGAAGATAAAAGATTTTATCATCATAACGGTTTAGATTATATAGCAATTATTAGAGCCTCAGTTGAGAATATAAAGGCTGGTGGTGTCGTGCAAGGAGGAAGCACGATTACACAACAGCTATCTAAAAATGCCTTTTTAACAAATGAACGTACATTTTCTCGTAAGTGGAAAGAGATTTTTTATACGAAAAAAATTGAACGCACATTTACGAAGGATGAAATTTTAAAATTATATGTAAGTAATATTTATTATGGAGAAGGAGCGTGGGGAATTGAAAAAGCAGCAAACCTTTACTTCGGTAAAAAGGTGAACCAATTAACGTTGGCTGAAAGTGCAATGATGGCTGCTGTAGTAAAAGCACCTGCTTATTACTCACCTGCCCAAAACTATGATAAAGCAGTAGAGAGACGAAATGTCGTTTTGAGACTAATGGAGAAAGAAGGCTATATAAGCCATGATGAGTATGTTCAAGCAGTTAGTGAGAAATTAGTAATTCGTCATGATATAAAAATAGAGCAGTCGATGTTAAATAGCGCGCGTAAAAAAGCAGTAAGTTAAGAGAAGTTCCTACAGAGGAGCTTCTTTTTTTGAATAAATTGTGACAAATTGTGACACAATATCGTCACAATTATTGTGTTTTTGTAATTTATGTGAGCGTGTTCATTGCGTGACGTATATAAGTGTTGATATTATGTGTATTGTGTACAATGCTGTATACAGAATATGAATTTAAAGAGGAATGTATATGAAATCAAATAAACTCATGGCTCTTGGTATAGTTTTTTCTATCGCAGTATTGATTGTAATTGGAACAATTGCGTATAGCATCATAAATGACAAAAAAGATAAAGGGAATGAGATGTTTGCTTATTCTACGCAACAATCTTTAGGGAAAGATGATGCTCCAGTTAAGGTAGTTGAATTTGGAGACTTTAAATGTCCTGCTTGTCGTACTTGGGATGTAACAGTATTACCTCGATTAAAAGAAGAGTATATTGATAAAGGCAAAGTGCAGTTATATTTTATTAACTTCCCATTTATCGGAAAAGACTCGGATTTAGGTGCAGCAGCTGGTGAAGCAATTTATAAACAAGATAAAGATTCATTCTGGATCTTCTATGATGAGATTTATCAAAATCAAAAGAAAGATACGGAAGAATGGATTACAGAAGATTTGCTTCTTAGCATTGTGAAAGAGAAACTTCCAAAAGTTGATGTAGAGCAATTTAAGAAAGATTTACACAGTAAAGACATTAAAGAAAAAGTACGTAAAGATTCAGATCGTGCTCAAAAATTAAAAGTTCAAGGTGCTCCTTCTGTATATGTAAACGGAAATCTTGCAAACCCTGATTTCGATAGTATGAAGAAGGCAATTGATAAAGAATTGAAAAAGTGATGAGGTCTCTCATCACTTTTTCGACTTTTTTCGATAAAATTCTTGCCTCTACTTTTTTTACATGCTATACTACTTTACATAAGTTATTCTAATATCTTATATGTAATTCATATTTGCGGGTGTAGTTTAGTGGTAAAACAAGAGCCTTCCAAGCTCTGGTCGAGAGTTCGATTCTCTTCACCCGCTCCAAATTTTATTAAATGTTTTTCTATAAATTGTGATCAACGCAGTGTTTCGTTTCCGAGATAAACGAGGCATTGCGTTTTTTAATGTTTGAAAAACCTAATTACATGCGAAAATAGAAGTAAATAATAGTATTCCAAAAGTGAATTACTAACCAATAGAGTCGTTACATAAGGGATGGATTCATCTGAGGAGGCGATTAAGAGTGGATTTTGAACAATTAAAGCAAGATGTAATTGCGTATAGTAAAACAATTGGCATAGATAAAATAGGCTTTGCGAGTGCTTCTCCTTTTGAGGAATTAAAGCAGCGCTTAATCCAGCAACAACAATTAAATTATCAATCTGGATTTGAAGAGCCTGATATAGAGAAGAGAACGAATCCGCAACTGTTATTACCGGGTGCTAAATCAATTATTGCGATTGCTTTAGCATATCCTTCAAAATTAAAAAATGCACCATTAAGTAAGCGTGGAGAACGCCGTGGGATTTTTTGTCGTGCTTCTTGGGGACAAGATTATCATCTTGTTTTACGAGATCGTTTGCAAAAATTAGAAGCATATTTAATTGAAAAACTTCCGGATATAGAAGTGAAGTCCATGGTTGATACAGGTGAATTAAGTGATCGAGCTGTATCAGAGCGTGCAGGCATTGGATGGAGCGGTAAAAACTGCTCTATTATTACACCTGAATTTGGTTCGTACGTATACTTAGGGGAAATGATTACAAATGTTCCATTCCCGCCAGATAAGCCGATAGAAGATCAATGCGGGGGCTGTACGAAATGTATCGATATTTGTCCTACCGGTGCTTTAATACAGGGGGGACAGTTAGATTCGAAGAAGTGTATTGCGTTTTTAACACAGACGAAAGGATTCCTACCTGAAGAATATCGCGATAAAATAGGAAATCGTATATATGGATGTGATACGTGTCAGACTGTTTGCCCGAAAAACAAAGGAATGGATTTTCATAATCATCCTGAGATGGAGCCGGATCCTGAGCTAGTTAAACCATTATTAACGCCACTTTTAACAATTAGTAATCGTGATTTTAAAGAGAAATATGGGATTATGTCAGGGTCATGGAGAGGGAAAAAGCCACTGCAAAGAAATGCGATTTTAGCATTAGCACATTTTAAAGAAACATCGGCAATTCCTGATTTAATTGGTGTTATGAAAGATGACCCAAGACCAGTACTACGCGGAACGGCAGCATGGGCACTTGGGAAAATTGGCGGAGATGGAGTAGGCGAAGCGATTGAGAAAGCGATGGAACGTGAGAAAGATGAAGAAGTGCTTCATGAAATGAATCGCGGGCTTGAATTGTTAGCACAGAAAAAAGAGTAGATAATATTTCCCTTTTTCATATTGTAATATGGGAGGGAGACAGAATGGTTGTAAAAACGAAGATTGAAAACCAAGTACAACAATTTTTAGCATATATAACGGAGAAAAGAACGAATGTGGATGGTATTGCTGAGGATTTACTACAAATGGCACTGAGAAAGAAACAATTGTTTCAAAGACGTAGTGCACATATAGTGAAAGCAACTGCGGATGTTTCTTTCATTAGACAATTAAATAGTAATGACCATCAAGAAATTGATTATCAAATACATTTTAAATATTTAATTAAGCATAAAGAATTATTTTATATTGAAGAGGAACAATTAAAACGAAGAGTTTGTTTAAATAATAGTCGGATTATAGGCGATTATGCTATTGAAGTGTCAGAAGAAATTAGAATGGGTGAGACATTAGAAAGGGAAATTACGAAAGAGAAGTACGGTTCTTATCAGTATAATCGTTTAGAGGCAGTGAAATATGCAGAGCGTTGGTGGGATGACCGAAATCCTATGTATCGTAATTTCCCTGATAATTGTACGAATTTCATTTCTCAATGTCTTCATACTGGAGAAGTACCTATGAGCGGATATCCTAATATTCGTAAAGGATGGTGGCAAAGGGAGAATCAGTGGAGCTGGAGCTGGGCTGTTGCACATTCTTTTTATTGGTATTTGTCAGGTGCTACAACAGGACTTCGAGCAGAGGCGGTAGAGAGGCCAGAAGAACTTATTCTTGGAGATGTCATTGCTTATGATTTCGAGGATGACGGAAGATGGAATCATACGACGATTGTAGTAGCAAAAGATGCAGATGGTATGCCGCTTGTAAATGCACATTCAGCGAATAGCCGTCGACGTTATTGGAACTATGAAGACTCTAGTAAATATACACCACAAATGAAATATAAATTCTTTCATATTATTAATGGGTAGAGATTTTTCGCTCAAGTGGTATAATACGTAGTAGACAAAAAACAGAGGTGAATATCGCGTGGGAGTACATGTTGTTTTATATCAGCCAGAAATTCCAGCAAATACAGGGAATATTGCTCGTACTTGTGCAGCAACTGGAACAGAATTACATTTGATTAGACCGCTTGGATTTTCAACGGATGATAAAATGTTAAAGCGTGCAGGATTAGATTATTGGCAGCACGTAAAAATTACGTACTATGATTCAATTGAAGAATTTTATGAAAAAAATAAAGACGGTGAATTCTTCTATTTAACAAAGTATGGCGAGAAAGCTCATACAGCGTTTGACTATAGCAAGCGCGAGAAGGATTACTATTTTGTATTTGGAAGAGAAACAAACGGCTTACCAGCTAATGTAATCGAAGAAAACTTTGATCATTGTTTACGTATTCCAATGACAGATAAAGTACGTTCATTAAATTTATCTAATACAGCAGCAATTTTAATTTATGAAGCGTTCCGTCAACAAAATTACCCTGGATTAGATTTAGAAATCGTTTATTAAAAGTCGCCATATGGCGACTTTTTTTTATAAAATAAAAATAATATATAATCATACATTTAAAAGAGAGGACATAATCATATAGAATGGGATATATGATTAAAAATAGATAAGACGGGTTGAGATAAATATGAAGGAAGAATATAGTAATCAAAATACCTTTTTAAGTATGATAGATATGGATTTAATTAGACAAGGATTATTACATGCTATTCAAGATTTAGTATTCATATTGAAAGTTATTGATAATGAAACGTTTCAATATATGTATGTGAATAAAATAGGAATGGATTATGCTAGGTTAAGCGAAGAGTGCTATGGAAAAACCTTTGCAGAAGTATTACCAAAAGATATAGCGGGGATATTGCAAAGGCAATATGCAAAAGTAGTGAGAGAAGCGAAAGCACACACCTTTTGTGATGTAGTCAATTTACCAAAAGGTGAGATACACTATGAATCTTCACTTAATCCTGTCTGCGACGAAGAAGGAATATGTCAATTTGTTATTTGTATTACAAGAGATATTACAGCTCAAATTGAGGAGAAGACAGAGATAGAGGAAAAACAAATGTTATTTAAGTCGTTACTGGAATATAATAATGACTCAATTATATCTATAGATTCTATAGGGAGAGTTACATATGCAAATCCGGCAACGTATGAAATATTTGGATACCGGTATGAGGAATTAAATAATAAATTTATTTTTGAATTCATTAATAAAGAATATGAAAAAGATTTTCAAATTATATTTAAGGGATCGATGCAAGGAAAAGCAAAACAAATTGTTTCAAAGAAATATGTTCATAAAGAAGGGTACGAGCTATATATTTCTTTGAGAACTATCCCGATTATTGTGAACGGTGAAATTGTTGGGATTTATATTGTTACGAGAGATGTTACAAGGCAAGTATTAAACGAAATGCGAACAGAATATTTAGCTTACTATGACCAGTTAACGGGATTAATGAATAGAATTTCATGTACAAATAAGTTAAATACTTTTTTAAATGAGAGTGTAAATTTTGCACTTGTATTTATAGATTTAGATGAGTTTCATCGTATTAATGATACATTTGGTCATAAAGAGGGAGATAAAGTATTACAAAAAGTTACAGAATGTTTAAGCAATCTAAAAATAGAAGATATGCACTTATTTAGAGAACACGATGATCAATTTGTTATGTTGATAGAAAATATAACGAAAGAATATGTAGAGGAAATTGCAAAAAGCATACTGAAAAATATTAGTGAATATTTTGTAATCGAAGAAGAAGATGTATATTTAAGTGCGTCAATTGGAATTGTAATGGCTCCAGCAGATGGAGAAGATGAAAAAATACTATTTCAGAGAGTCGATGCTGCTTTAGAAAAAGCAAAAGAAAAAGGAAAAGGACACTATCATTTTTATTGTAGTGGATTAGACTGTGAGCGTGAACAAAGGTTTATAATAGAAAACCAGTTGCACCGTGCTATAGAAAAAAATGAATTTTTCTTATATTATCAGCCACAAATTAATATTGAAACGAAAAAAATAGCTAGTATGGAAGCTTTAATAAGGTGGGAGAATAAGGAATTAGGATTTGTTTCTCCAAACCAATTTATTCCGTTGGCAGAAAGAACAGGATTTATTATTAAGCTGGATGAATGGGTAGTAAATCAAGTGTGTCAGCAATTGCGCGAATGGTTAAATAAAGGGTATGATGTGGTCCCAATTGCAGTTAATATTTCAGCTAGACACTTTCGTTCTATTACATTAATAGAGATGATTACACGGGCTTTAAATAAGTACAATGTACCAACTCATTTATTAGCGATAGAGGTTACAGAAGGAGCTCTTATACATAAAGATATATCGAAGAGAGTGTTACTACAATTAAAAGAGAAAAATTTAAAGATTCATTTAGATGATTTTGGAACAGGCTATTCATCTTTAAGTTATTTAAAAACATATCCAATTGATACTTTAAAAATTGATCGTTCTTTTATGGAAGGTATACATATAGATGAACGTGATACGAATATTACAGCTGCAATTATTCATTTAGCTCATACTTTAGAATTAAATGTAATTGCAGAAGGAGTAGAAAAAAAGGAGCAAATACAGTTTTTGAAAGAAAAGAATGTGAAGCTTGTACAAGGCTATTATTATAGCCGACCACTATCCAAATATGATATGGAAAATATGTATTATAAATAAAAAATGATGTGCTAAAAGCACATCATTTTTTATGTGTACCTGGTTTGTCATTGTAACCGGATGTAAAAATAGCTGTAAGAAATGTGAGTGATACACCTAAAATTAATAATAATTTCATACTAATATCCTCCTTACTTTTTTCGGTTCATGAGTTTTATTTATTACCCAAAATGTATGTAAGGTTCTTAGAAGAAAAGAATTTATTTATAATGAATAGCAGTGTAAAAATGTTAATACCTATATTATACAGAATTTTCTTTGAATTTTGGAGAGAATTTTAGTGTGCTATTATATATTTCGTTTTGATTTAAAGAATGTTTAAGGACATCCTAGCATACCTTTTATAATAATCCGATTGAACAAGGAGATGGGGGAGGAGCTATAATGGATATTCTAAAAAAGATTGAACAGCATCGAGCAGCAGAAGAACGTTTACAATGGGAAGGTACGTTTGCGGAGTATTTGGAGCTTGTGAAAGAAAGACCATGGGTGGCTCAAACAGCACACTCTCGCATTTACAATATGATAAAAGATGCTGGAATTGAAGAAGTTGATGGTAGAAGAAAGTATAACTTCTTTAGTAATCAGCTCTTTGGATTAGAGGATGCTCTAGAACGTCTTGTAGAGGAATATTTTCATCCATCTGCAAAACGATTAGATGTTAGAAAAAGAATTTTATTATTAATGGGTCCTGTTAGTGGAGGGAAATCAACGTTAGTTACAATGTTGAAACGAGGATTAGAAACATATTCAAGAACAGATCGCGGAGCAATTTTTGCAATTAAAGGATGCCCAATGCACGAGGATCCACTGCATTTAATTCCACATCATTTACGAGATGATTTCTTTGATGAGTATGGGGTTAGAATTGAAGGGAATTTATCACCACTAAATGTCATGCGTTTAGAGCAAGAATACGGATCAAGAATTGAGGATGTAGTTGTAGAGCGTATTTTCTTCTCGGAAGATCGCCGTACAGGGATTGGTACATTTAGCCCGTCTGATCCAAAATCACAGGATATTGCAGATTTAACAGGTAGTCTGGACTTTTCTACGATTGCAGAATATGGTTCAGAATCAGATCCGCGTGCGTATCGATTTGATGGAGAATTAAATAAGGCAAACCGAGGAATGATGGAGTTCCAAGAGATGTTAAAATGCGATGAGAAGTTTTTATGGCACTTATTATCGCTTACGCAAGAAGGGAATTTCAAAGCGGGAAGATTTGCGCTTATTTCAGCAGATGAATTAATTGTAGCGCATACGAATGAAACAGAGTATCGCTCATTTATAGCAAATAAGAAAAATGAAGCATTGCACTCAAGAATTATTGTAATGCCAGTTCCTTATAATTTACGAGTAAGTGAAGAAGAACATATTTATGAAAAAATGATTCGTGAAAGTGATGTATCGAATGTTCACATTGCACCACACACACTTCGCGTTGCAGCAATGTTCACTATTTTAACTCGTTTAAAAGATCCGAAGCGTCCGGATATTGATTTAATTAAAAAGATGCGTTTGTATGATGGAGAAACGGTAGAAGGTTATAATGCGATTGATGTAGAAGAATTACAACGCGAATATCAAGATGAAGGTATGAAGGGTATTGATCCTCGTTATGTCATTAACCGAATTTCGTCTACAATCATTCGAAAAGAGGTACCATCTATTAACGCGTTAGATGTACTTAGATCTTTAAAAGATGGGCTAGATCAGCATCCATCCATTAGTAATGAAGACCGTGAACGTTACATGAATTTCATCTCATTAGCGAGAAAAGAATACGATGAAATCGCGAAGAAAGAAGTACAAAAAGCGTTTGTTTATTCATATGAAGAATCAGCTAAGACGCTTATGGATAATTACTTAGATAACGTCGAGGCGTACTGCAATAAATCGAAATTACGTGATCCGTTAACAGGAGAAGAAATGAGTCCAGATGAAAAATTAATGCGCTCAATTGAAGAGCAAATCGGAATTTCAGAAAATGCTAAGAAAGCGTTCCGTGAAGAGATTTTAATTCGCATTTCTGCTTATGCCCGTAAAGGAAAACGCTTTGATTATAATTCACATGAACGTCTTCGTGAAGCGATTCAGAAAAAACTATTTGCTGATTTAAAAGATATAGTGAAAATTACAACATCAACGAAAACGCCGGACGAAAATCAGCTTAAGAAAATCAATGATGTTGTTGCGCGTTTAATTGATGAGCATGGCTATAATTCTTCTTCAGCAAATGAATTACTACGCTATGTAGGTAGCTTGTTAAACAGATAGTTTGATAACAAAACGCTGTCTCTTGTATTTTGCGGGACAGCGTTTTATTATCCGTTCATATGTGTATAAAGTGTCATACCTTGTCCAAATGTAATAAATTAAGATGCAATTTTATGAATTTATTGTCAATTATTTTTACAATATGCATATGATAGAGTAACCAACCATTCATACGAAAAAAGCCAACACAATACAATATGTTGCAAAGTAAAAATGTGTGCAACAATGCATTGTGTTTCTTTCTTATCAGTGGCTGAATATTTCTTTCTATTATGTGAGTGGCAAAATTTTGTTTAGGATGCTCGGGGTATTGTATGAAAAACGTTATAAATGTTTATGGGATGATTTTCTATGGGCAGTTACCTTTCAAACATTCTAGCTTGCACATTACAGAACAAAATTTATAGATTGCTGTTCATACAGGAAGACAATTACAGTAAGGAGGGAAAGGAATGGGCGAAGAAAATCAACCAAATTATACGATTTCACAGGAAAACTGGTCCCTCCATCGCAAAGGATATGACGACCAACAGCGCCATCAAGAAAAAGTACAAGAGGCAATTAAGAATAATTTACCCGATCTTGTAACAGAAGAAAGTATAGTTATGTCTAATGGCAAGGATGTTGTAAAAATACCAATTCGTTCTCTAGATGAATATAAGATTAGATACAATTATGATAAAAATAAACATGTTGGGCAAGGAAACGGTGACAGCAAAGTTGGTGATGTCGTTGCGAGAGATGGATCAGGTGGTCAAAAACAAAAAGGGCCAGGAAAAGGGCAAGGAGCAGGAGATGCAGCTGGGGAAGATTACTATGAAGCTGAAGTCTCTATTTTAGAATTAGAGCAAGCGTTTTTCAGAGAGTTAGAACTGCCTAATTTAAAGAGAAAAGAAATGGATGAAAACCGGATTGAACATGTTGAATTTAATGACATTAGAAAAACAGGATTATGGGGAAATATCGATAAGAAACGAACAATGATATCCGCATATAAACGAAATGCAATGAGTGGTAAAGCATCTTTTCATCCGATTCACCAAGAAGACTTAAAGTTCCGCACTTGGAATGAAGTATTAAAGCCAGATTCAAAAGCTGTTGTATTAGCGATGATGGATACGAGTGGATCGATGGGAATATGGGAGAAATATATGGCACGTAGCTTCTTTTTCTGGATGACAAGATTTTTACGCACAAAGTATGAAACAGTAGATATTGAATTTATTGCCCATCATACGGAGGCAAAAGTAGTTCCAGAGGAAGAGTTTTTCTCAAAAGGAGAAAGTGGCGGAACGATTTGTTCTTCTGTATACAAAAAAGCACTCGAACTTATCGATAATAAATATTCACCAGACCGCTATAATATTTATCCATTCCATTTTTCAGATGGTGATAATTTAACATCAGATAATGCTAGATGTGTAAAACTTGTTGAAGAGCTAATGAAGAAGTGTAATATGTTTGGGTATGGGGAAGTGAACCAGTACAACCGCCATAGTACACTCATGTCAGCCTATAAAAATATTAAAGATGAAAACTTTAGATACTATATTTTAAAGCAAAAAGCAGACGTGTTTCATGCGATGAAAAGCTTTTTTAGAGAAGAATCAGGTGAGAAAATGGCATAACCTCTTTTAAAGAGGTTCTTTTTTTGTAAACTTTTTATTTTCCTAGTTGACAATGATAATGAAAATCATTATCATTTATTCGAGAAATGATTACATTTCGAATTATATATTTCGGAGGAGATGTAAAGTTGAAACAAAATAAAAGAAAACGTATAAATGCAATGATTATAGCGGCAGCGTTATCACTTCCGTTTGCTGTTTATTCAACACCTGCTTTAGCGGCAGTAGCAATTGAGGCGAATAAAACTGGACAAGGTTTAGAAGATGGTACATATGACGCTGTTATTAAAGCGTATAAAGATAAAACGAATGAAGAGTCTATGGCAGCTGTTTATATAAAGGATCCGAAATTAACAATTGAGAATGGAAAGAAAATTGTAACAGCAACATTAAGTGATAGTGATTTCTTTCAATACTTGAAAACAGAGGATATTCATACTCCAGGTGTGTTTCATGATGTGAAAGTAATATCAGAAGATAAAAAGAAAAATGGAACGAAAGTGATTCAGTTTGAAGTAGGGGAATTAGGAAAAAGATACAATATGAAAATGCATATTTATATTCCAACGATGGCCTATGACAATAAGTATCAAGTACAGTTTGAAGTAAATACATTGAATTTAGAGAAAAATGTTCCAGAAAAACAAAAGGAAAATAAAGAGGATAAAGTGGATCAACAAGATGGAATTGGAAATGTAATAGTAGATAAGCAACTACAAAGGCATATTAATAAATATAATTTGAATAGAGAAAATCTAGATACTCCAATAACTAAGGAAGATTTATTAAAAGTTAAATCTTTAATAGTCGTTGAAGCTAAAAATAAAGGAATACAAGACGTAAGCGGTCTAGAATATATGACGAACTTAGAAAACTTAAAGTTGGAAGAAGTTAAGTTAAAAAATATAAAATTTATCTCGGGATTGAGACAATTAAAATCATTAAGTATAACCTATGGTGAACTTGAAGATATTGGACCTTTGGCTGAGTTAGAGCATATTGAGTTTTTAACTTTGAGAAACAATAAAATCTCAGATTTAAGCCCATTAAGCCAAATGAAGAAGATTAAAATGCTAGATTTAAATAGTAATTATATAAAAGATATTAAACCATTATTTACAGTGAAATCTTTAAGGACTTTGACTGTGGCAAATAATCAAATTAGTAATGATAACCTTGCTGGAATTGAGAAATTGAAAAATGTAAAAAACTTATCTTTAAGTAACAATGGACTTACAAATATTGAACATATTACATCAATGAAAAAATTAGTAGAGTTAGATCTTGCTAAAAATGAATTAGAAAACATCGAACCTTTATCAAGATTGTCTACTGTACAATCACTTAATTTAGAAGAAAACTATATTTCAGATATAACGCCACTCAGTCACTTAACAGACTTATATGATTTAAAGCTAGGTTCAAATGAAATTCGTGATGTTAGACCTGTTCAAGAGCTAGGAAAAAGAATATATATCGATATTCAAAGACAAAAAATCTTTTTAGATAATGTAGAAAAAGATAAGGAAGTTAAAATACCTATCTATAATTTACAAGGAGAGCCACTTGATACTATTCAATTGAAGAGTGAAGATGGGATAGTTAATAATGGTTCTGTTAAATGGGGGACTACTGGTGAAAAAACATACGAATTTACGTTGGATATAAAGCCAGAAGAGAACCGTATTAAGTTTAATGGAACAGTAATTCAAAATGTTGTTGAAAGATTAGACGAAATCAAGGAAACAATAAAAGAGGATAATGAACAAAAGGAAAATGTAATTCTCGATAAAACTTTACAACAACATATTAATAAAGAGAATTTAGGTAGAGAGAATTTAAACGCTCCTATTACAAAAGAAGATTTATTACAGATTAAAAAATTAGAGATACTTAAAGAAAATGGAAATGAGATAAAAAATATAACAGGTTTAGAGTATATGACGAACTTAGAAAAACTCACTTTAGAAGGAGTAGGCCTGAAAAATATTGAGTTCATCTCAAACTTGAAACAATTGAATAATGTGAATGTATCTCATAATCAAATTGAAGATATAACACCACTATCTTCATTGGAAAATTTACAGTGGTTAAATCTTACAGATAATCGTATTAAAGATGTAACGGTTCTTGGATCAATGCTAGACTTACTTAGTTTAAAATTAGCTGAAAATGAGATTCGTGATGTAAGGCCATTAATACAATTAGGTCAGTGGATAACAATTGATGTTAGAAGGCAAAAGGTCATTTTGGATGATGCAGAAATAAATAAAGAAGTGAAAATTTCTGTATATGATTTAGAGGGAGAGCCAATTGAAAAAATTACACTAAAGAGTGAAGGTGGAACGCTTACTGATGAGGGAATCATTTGGCGTACTTTAGGAGAAAAAATATATGAATTTGATTTAGATGCAGATCATTATGAGACTGGCATATTATATAGTGGCATTGTAATGCAGAATATAGTAGAAAAATTAATACCAAAAGAAGAAGTGAAAGAACCGGTAAAAGAAGTTGAAGAAACAAAAGAAGAAGTGAAAGAACCAGTAAAAGAAGTTGAAGAAACAAAAGAAGAAGTGAAAGAACCAGTAAAAGAAGTTGAAGAATCGAAAGAAGAAGAAAAAGAGCCGGTAAAAGAAGTTGAAGAAACAAAAGAAGAAGTGAAAGAGCCGGTAAAAGAAGTTGAAGAAACAAAAGAAGAAGTGAAAGAGCCAGTAAAAGAAGTTGAAGAATCGAAAGAAGAAGAAAAAGAGCCGGTAAAAGAAGTT
>NZ_JBNRIL010000006.1:17773-200701 GCF_053557995.1 Bacillus sp. XB1
AAATAAAAGAAGAAGTGAAGGAACCGGTAAAAGAAGTTGAAGGATCGAAAGAAGAAGTGAAAGAACCGGTAAAAGAAGTTGAAGGAACAAAAGAAGAAGTGAAAGAACCGGTAAAAGAAGTTGAAGGAACAAAAGAAGAAGTGAAAGAACCGGTAAAAGAAGTTGAAGAAACAAAAGAAGAAGTGAAAGAACCAGTAAAAGAAGTTGAAGAATCAAAAGAAGAAGAAAAAGAGCCGGTAAAAGAAGTTGAAGAAACAAAAGAAGAAGTGAAAGAGCCGGTAAAAGAAGTTGAAGGAACAAAAGAAGAAGAAAAAGAGCCAACAAAAGAAGCTGAAGAAGCGAAAGAACCAAAGAAAGAAGTAAAAGAATCAGCAACAGGATTGGATCAAGAGCCAAAAGGGAATAATCAAGTTGTTGAAAACGAGGGAAGAAAAGCAGACACTTTAAATAAACAACATACTAATAAGCCAGAGGAAGGTAAGAAATTTTTACCATCAACAGGCGGTGAAGCTAGCACTTCGACTTTACTTTCTGGCATAACACTTGTTCTTTCCGCACTAAGTATGTTCGTATTTAGAAAGAGATTATTTAAGAAATAAATAACGTTTAATCTTATTATTATATATAATTAATTTTTGCTTTTTTGAGAAGACATTATCATGGCGGTTTTATTAGAAACATGCATATGATGATGTCTTTTTTTACTAGAGAAGGATATTACTAGTGATTGTCTAAGTGTATTAGAAAAGGAGGGGAAGTTATGCATATTAATTCTATTTCAAAGATCGAAGAAGCTGCAGAATTTATTTCGATGATGAATAAAGATATTACGCAGCATGTTGGTTAGTGCGGGGAAAATCATGAAGAAATATTGGACGCTATTCTTCATGGTTTTTCTGATATAGGGTGGGAGAAGTCTTTTGTCGTTTCTTATAATGATAATAATGAAATTGTAGGTGTATTAGGATTTGATATAGATGAGATAAGCGAAAGTGCGGAGATTTGGGGGCCTTTTATTATAGCTTCGAATTGGGGAGAGATTGCTTTAAGTATGTGGAAGAAACTTATCGAGAAAATTCCACTTCATATTCAAAAGTTTCATGGATTTTATCACGTGAAAAATAGTAATGGTATCGACTTTATGAAATATTTACAAGCTAAAAAACAAGAGAAACATAGCGTTTTAATTTTAAAGAAAACTAATGTGGAGCAATGTACAATAAATCAAGTAGAGGAAGCATCTCAACAAGTATTTGAGCAGTTTATTGTTTTACATAATAATATTTTTCCTAATACATATTATGAAGGAAATGAAATCATTGAACGTTTAAGTGATACGAATAAATTATTTGTAAGTATGAAGAATGGTAAGTTAGAAGGTTATGTATATGTTGAAGTAAATCCGGAGTTTCATGAAGCGAATATTGAATTTATTGCAACCGCTGAAAATAGTAGAAGAAAAGGTGTCGGAGAGCGGATATTGCAAGGGGCAATTCAGTATATTTTCTCTTTCCAAGGGATGAGAGAGATAGTACTATGTTTGAATACGAATAATGATCGTGCGATGAAATTGTACAAGAAAGTAGGTTTTGAGGAAAAAGCATGTTTACAGCACTATATAATAGAGTGAAAAACCCATTCATATGAATGGGTTTTATTACGGATTTAGAAGTGATTTGAGGCGCCAATCGTTACATAACCTTTTTTATTTTTTTCGGCACTTCTTTCGTTTGCAAATTAACATCTTCTTTTCGTAGCTCTTTAAAGAGTGAAGTAACCATAAGAACGACTACAATAGAAAATGGTAGCGCAGCAATTATAGCTGCGATTTGTAGTGCATTTAATCCTCCAGCTTGTAATAAAATAGCGGCAATTATCGCGATTGTTAATCCCCATATAAGTTTTAAACTATTTTTCGGTGATAAACTTCCGTTACTCGTTTGCATGGAAACAACAAATGTTGCTGAATCGGCAGAAGTAACGAAAAATGTGGCTACTAAAATTAACCCGATAATCGTTAAAAATGTAGAGAATGGTAGATGTGAAATAACAGCAAATAATCCAATCTCTGTACCATTTTTTGCAATTTCATCAGCTATTCCAAGCGATTGGAACATTTCCATATGGATTGCGGTACCACCAAATACTGCAAACCAAAATGTACAGATAAGAGTCGGGACTAATACAACTCCAAAAATAAATTCTTTTATTGTGCGCCCTTTAGAAATACGAGCGATGAATGTACCGACGAATGGAGACCAAGAAATCCACCATCCCCAATAGAAAATAGTCCAGTTTTCAATCCAAGAAGAAGATTTTTCATTAAATGCTCCTAAATTTAATCCCATACTAGGCAAAGCTCCAATATAAGAACCGAGTGTAGATGTGAAATATTTCATAATAAATACGGTTGGCCCTAAAAATAAAAAGGAGACGAGTAAAATACCTGCAAGAGAGAAATTTAAGTTACTCAAATATTTAATCCCACGATCTAAGCCAGTTTGTGCACTCGTTAAATATAAAACGGCGAAGATGGCGATAAGTACGAGCTGTGTAAGTAAAGTGTTATGAATAGAAGGGAATAAATAGCTTAATCCTCCAGCAATTTGTTGAGCACCAATCCCAACAGATGGTACAATGCCAAATACTGTGGCTAAAACAGCTAAAATATCGACTGTTTTTCCGATACGAGAATTTTTCGATCGATTAAATAATGGAGTAACTGTAGCCCCGATAGTGCTCCCTTTTTGTTTGCGGAATGTGAAATATGCAATTGTTAAAGCAACCATTGCGTATAGTGACCACGGAAAGAGACCCCAGTGGAAAAATGAATATTGCATAGCGAGTTTGGCACTTTCCTCTGTCCCCGCTTTTCCTGTTAATGGATCTGTAAAATGTGAAATCGGTTCAGCGATTCCATAAAAGAGGAGTCCAATCCCCATTCCTGCTCCAAACAACATGGATAGCCAAGATGGATAATTATATTTTGGCTTTTCTCCATCTTTACCAAGACGAATAGAACCGTACTTAGAAAATGCTAAATAAGCAGCCAAAATAATCATTGTAGTCATAAGTAGAGAGTAAAACCACCCAAATTTATTGAGGATAAATGAGTTTAAAGAAGATGTAACACTTTGTAAATCGTAGCCTTGTATCCAACTTGCTGGGGTAATTCCCCATATAATGAATAATGTTGTTAGCAAGAAGGAGATATAAAATACACTGTTTTCTTTTTTTATCATAGAATCCCACCCTTATTTAATAAAGTTAACAATTATAATAATCATAACAATTAAGTTTTTAATTGTCAAAAAATTCCCTTTTTATAATGTGAAAGGATGCAATTTGTTTTAGGGAGGTAAAGAGCAATGTGTTCACGATATGTACAAATTATAGGAAGAAATAATATGAAATATTGCATTTTATATTGTTACATCCAGATTTTATGTTAAATTCTTGAATGGAATATTAAAATAGGGGGCAAGGATATGAACAAGAAATCAAAGATCAATAAAGTGATGCTTAGCATTAGTACAATGGCTTTATCGTTAGGCGCACTTCAAACTCATGCAGCAGCGGAAGAAAAAGTACCGTATAACGTGTTGAAAACGAAACCGGTTGGAATTGAAAAGTCGGTAGATGAAGTTGGACATATTTCAAAAGTTGATGAAACTTTATCATTTCAAGAACGTTTAAAAGTAGGAGATTTTTCACAGCGACCAGCATCTATTACGAAGAAAACTGCAGTAAAGCAAGTTAAAGAAAGCTATTCAATGGCTGATTTAAACAAAATGAATGATCAAGAATTAGTTGAAACGTTAGGCAGTATTAAGTGGCACCAAATTACAGACTTATTCCAGTTTAACGAAGATGCAAAGGCTTTTTATAAAGATAAAGGAAAAATGCAAGTCATTATAGATGAATTAGCTCATAGAGGTAGTACATTTACGAAAGATGATTCAAAAGGAATTCAAACGTTTACTGAAGTGCTGCGTTCAGCTTTTTATCTTGCATTTTATAATAGTGAATTAAGCGACTTAAATGAAAGAAGCTTCCAGGACAAATGTTTACCTGCTTTAAAAGCAATCGCAAAAAATCCGAATTTTAAGCTTGGTACAGTTGAACAAGATACAGTCGTATCTGCATACGGTAAATTAATTAGTAATGCTTCAAGTGATGTTGAAACGGTTCAATACGCATCGAATATTTTAAAGCAATACAATGATAATTATACTACTTATGTAAATGATCGAATGAAGGGACAAGCAATATACGATATTATGCAAGGTATTGACTATGATATACAGTCGTACTTAACTGTGGCTCGTAAAGAAGCGAATGAAACGATGTGGTATGGAAAAGTAGATGGGTTTATTAATGAAATAAATCGTATTGCTCTTCTAAATGAAGTAACGCCAGAAAATAAATGGCTCGTTAATAATGGCATTTATTTTGCTAGCCGTTTAGGGAAGTTTCATAGTAATCCAAATAAAGGATTAGAGGTTGTTACACAAGCAATGCATATGTACCCGCGCTTAAGTGAACCGTATTTTGTTGCGGTAGAACAAATTACAACAAATTATAATGGTAAAGATTATAGCGGGAATACAGTAGATTTAGAGAAAATACGTAAAGAAGGAAAAGAGCAATACTTACCAAAAACGTATACATTCGACGATGGATCAATTGTGTTCAAAACAGGAGATAAAGTATCAGAAGAAAAAATTAAGAGACTATATTGGGCTGCGAAGGAAGTAAAGGCACAGTATCACCGGGTAATTGGAAATGACAAAGCGTTAGAGCCAGGAAATGCGGATGATGTATTAACGATCGTAATTTATAATAGTCCAGATGAATATCAGTTAAATAGACAATTGTATGGATATGAAACAAACAACGGTGGAATTTATATTGAAGAGACAGGTACATTCTTTACATATGAGCGTACACCAGAGCAAAGTATTTATAGTTTAGAAGAGTTATTCCGTCATGAATTTACTCATTATCTGCAAGGGAGATATGAAGTTCCTGGTTTATTTGGAAGAGGAGATATGTATCAAAATGAAAGGCTAACTTGGTTCCAAGAAGGAAATGCAGAGTTTTTCGCAGGATCTACTCGTACGAATAACGTTGTACCAAGAAAGAGTATAATTAGCGGATTATCATCTGATCCTGCAAGCCGTTATACAGCAGAGCGTACACTATTTGCTAAATACGGTTCTTGGGATTTCTATAATTACTCGTTCGCATTGCAATCTTATTTATATACACATCAATTTGAAATGTTTGATAAAATTCAAGATTTAATTCGAGCGAATGACGTGAAAAATTATGATGCTTATCGTGAGAATTTAAGTAAAGACTTAAAACTAAATAAAGAGTATCAAGAGTATATGCAGCAGCTAATCGATAATCAAGATAAATATAATGTACCGGAAGTAGCAGATGATTATTTAGCTGAACATGCAACGAAGTCGTTAGCAGCGGTGAAGAAAGAAATTAGTGATACGTTGCCTATGAAAGATACAAAAATGACAAAACATAATTCTCAATTCTTTAATACATTTACATTAGAAGGTACGTATACAGGTAGTGTCACAAAAGGTGAATCAGAAGATTGGAAAGCAATGAGTAAAAGAGTAAATGAATCTTTAGAACAATTGGTGCAAAAAGAATGGAGTGGCTACAAAACTGTTACAGCATACTTCGTCAATTATCGTGTGAATAGCTCAAATCAATTTGAATATGATGTAGTTTTCCACGGTATCGCAAAAGATGACGGAGAAAATAAAGCTCCAACGGTTAATATAAATGGCCCTTATAGCGGTCTTGTAAAAGAGGGAATTCAATTTAAAAGTGATGGCTTAAACGATGAAGATGGAAAAATTGTTTCTTATTTATGGGAATTTGGAGATGGAAGCACAAGTGCAGAAGTGAATCCAGCACATGTATATGAAAGAGAAGGTTCTTATAAAGTATCGTTAAGAGTAAAAGATGATAAAGGCAAAGAGAGCAGAAGTGAAACAACTGTTACGATTAAAGATGGAAGTTTAACAGAATCAGAACCAAATAATCGTCCAGAGGAAGCAAATCGTATCGGGCTAAATAGTACGATAAAAGGTAGTCTTATTGGCGGGGACCACACTGATGTTTATACATTTAATGTAGCATCAGCGAAAGATATCGATATTTCCGTTTTAAATGAGTATGGAATCGGGATGACATGGGTGCTGCACCATGAATCAGATATGCAAAATTATGCAGCTTACGGTCAAGTTAATGGGAATCATATAGAAGCGAAATTTAATGCAAAACCAGGCAAGTATTACTTGTATGTATATAAATATGATAATGGCGATGGAACGTACAAATTATCAATAAAATAAGTGCTTTTCCAATGTATGTTTAACTTTACTTTTTGTGGAAAATAGTATATTATATAGATATATAATATATCGGTTATTTTCTAGGAGGAGCCTGTCACAATAGGTTTCTCCTGTTCTTTTTTAGAGGCCTGTCTTACAGGTTTTTCTTTAAAAGATAAATAACTGAAAATTAAGAACTATAATCTTTGAAAGAGGTGGGGCATACACATAACAAAAAAGGGATTGTTTAAGAGAGGGGGATAAGAAATGGTTTTGTTTGGTTATCCACTTGAAACAATTTATTTATACGGATTTATTATTGCTACTATACTCACTGTGATTTATATCTTTTTTGGAGATATATTTGAATCCATATTTAGTTTTGGAGGCGGATCGGTATCCGTTGTTACTTTATTACTTAGTTTTTTCGCCATGTTATGTGGGCTTAGTTATATAGGAGAATATTTATTTTCCTTTAATAGCATTCTTATTTTCGGGGCTGCATGTGCTATATCCTTTATTGGTGTATTCATAATGAAAATACTAATTTTAAAGCCGATTGCAGAAGCAGAACAAAATACTGTGCAACGTATGGATGAGTTCATAGGTTGCAAGGGGGAAGTCATTACAACAATTCCTACAGAAGGATTTGGAGAAGTACTAATCTCCTCTCAATTTGGAAGTAATGCAATTCCAGCTAAAACAATTGGGAAAAAAGATATTTCACAAGGAACTGAAGTTATTATCGAGGGAGTCCAAGATGGTGTTTTACTTGTACAAAACATCGCTTATTCTTTAAAAAAACCAAAATTATAAGGGGGAATTCACATGACGATTCCATTAATTATTGGTGGAGTGTTACTCGCAATTTTAATTTTACTCATTTTAGTATTCATTACGAAGTATCGAACAGTTGGACCAGATGAAGCGTTAATTGTTACAGGGAACTGGCTTGGTGGCGGAAAAAATGTAGTTACCACTGATGATGGAAAGAAGATTAAGATTATTCGCGGTGGCGGTACATTCGTAGTTCCAATTATGCAACGAGCAGAGCCTTTAAGTCTATTAAACTATAAGTTAGAAGTGGGTACACGTGATACGTATACGAAGCAAGGTGTTCCAGTTACAGTAAATGGTGTTTCTATTATTAAAGTAGGTTCTACGATTGAAGAAGTATCTACAGCAGCTGAGCAATATTTAGGAAAAGAAACAGAAGAGTTAAAAGTAGAAGCAAAAGAAGTTTTAGAAGGTCATTTACGTGCGATTTTATCTTCTATGACAGTAGAAGATGCGTATAGTAATAGAGAGCAATTTGCTCAAAAAGTACATGAAGTAGCTTCTACGGATTTAAAGAAAATGGGTCTTCGCATCGTTTCCTTTACAATTAAAGAAATTATGGATAAGAATGGTTACTTAGATGCACTTGGTCAGCCGCAAATTGCGACAGTGAAGCGTGATGCAACAATTGCGAATGCAGAGCGTGAAAAAGAAGCTCGTATTGAAAAAGCTCGTGCTGAGAAAGAAGCAAAAGAAGCTGAATATCAACGTGATGCTCAAATCGCTGAAGCTGAAAAACATAAAGAATTAAAAGTACAATCTTATAAGAGAGAGCAAGAACAAGCTCGAGCAGACGCGGATCTTTCTTACGAATTACAACAAGCGAAAGCACAACAAGGTGTTACAGAAGAGCAAATGCGCGTTAAAATCATTGAGCGTGAAAAGCAAATCGAGTTAGAAGAAAAAGAGATTGCGCGTCGTGAAAAGCAATATGATGCAGAAGTTAAGAAAAAAGCAGATGCAGATCGCTATGCTGTTGAGCAATCAGCGGAAGCAGAAAAAGTAAAACAAATTAAAAAGGCAGATGCGGATCAATATAAGATTGAAGCTGAAGCGAGAGCTCGGGCGGAAGAAGTACGTGTAGAAGGTTTAGCGAAGGCGGAAATCGAAAAAGCGCAAGGTCAAGCGAAAGCGGAAGTACAAAAAGCACAAGGTACGGCGGAAGCAGATGTTATTAGATTAAAAGGTTTAGCAGAAGCAGAAGCGAAGCAAAAAATTGCAGAGGCATTTGAGTTATATGGCCAAGCGGCAATTATGGATATGGTTCTTAAAATGCTTCCAAGTTATGCGAAGGAAGTTGCAAGTCCGCTTAGTAACATTGATAAAATTACAGTTGTTGATACAGGCGGCGGTGGTAAAAATAGCGGCGCCGGAAAAGTTGCGGGTTATGCAACTGATTTAATGGCAACGATGCAAGAAACGTTAAAAGCTTCTTCTGGCATTGACTTAAAAGAGCTATTAGAAGGATTTGCAGGAAAAGGAGCGGTACAACAATTATCAAGCGATAAACCTGTTGTATCTGTAGTAGAAGATGAGAAAAAAGAAGTAGATAAAGAATAGTAAGGTGAAAAGAACCTCTAGTAAGTGAAATACTAGAGGTTCTCCTATGAATTATAATATTTCGAATAATATACATTTTTATACATTGTTTTAATTATTTAATTTATATAGAATGAAAAAGATATATATCAATTCTTTAGATGTATAAAAAGATAGAGAGTCTCATTGATACATTTAAATCGTATTATTTTTATAGAAAGATTAAATGTTAATTAATTACATTTAAAACGGTATGGAGGGGTAGAAGTATGTTTCAAGGGAAATTAAGGAGTAGTAGTTTAAAAACAAAGTTACTTGTATCATTTATTATTATTTTAATTCTTCCAAGTATTGTAATTGGTTGGACGTCTTATCAACAGGCGAAGACGAATTTTAATGAAACAATTTTAAACTCGGCGAAAGATAATATAAAAATTTTGGATAATGTAATTAATAAGGAATTGGATAGTAAAAAAATAGATGCAACTTATTTTACGAAATTATTTACACAATCAAGTTACCAAGCAGATCAAATTCAAAACATACAAAATAAACTAGAAGAATACAATAAACTGCATCCAGAAATGGAAGCAATCTATACAGGATCTAGTAATGGACAGTTCATTCAATCACCAGCTATTCAGATGCCAGATGGATATAATCCTACAGAAAGAGATTGGTATAAAGAGGCAGTGAAGAAAAGCGGAGAAGTAATTGTAACTGCTCCATATAAGTCAAAAACGACAGGAAATATTGTTATTACACTAGCAAAACAAAACGAGGATAAAAGTGGAGTTCTTGGGATTGACTTAATCATTAATGATATCGTTACTACTTCTAAGATGGTTAATATCGGTAAGGAAGGATATGTAGCGATATTTGATCAAGATAAAAATGTAGTAGCGCACCCGAAAATGAAGCCAGGAGAGAAATTAGAAGAGAAACTTAGTAAAGAATTGTATAAACAGGAAGCTGGGGATTTTCATTATTCATTAGATGGTGAAGATCGCAATATCACTTTTAAAACGAATAAGAAAACTGGATGGAAAATAGCAGGAATTATGCCTTCCAAAGAAATTATCGAAGCGGCTGAACCTATTTTCTATAAAACAATAACTGTTCTTGGAATTTCACTAATAATCGGTGGGATTGTAATTTACTTCATAATTGCGTCTATTATTAAACCGTTAAAACAACTTGTCATATCATCGAAGAAGATTAGTGAAGGTGATTTAACAGAATCAATTACAGTTCATTCTAAAGATGAAATTGGACAGCTAGGAGAAAGTTTTAACGAGATGGCTGCATCGTTACAAAGTGTCATTTCTAATATAAACACTTCAGCAAGTCATGTAGCGGCATCTTCAGAAGAATTAACAGCTAGTATGAAGCAGACAAGCGAAGCAACGGAACAAATTACACAGGCTATAGAGCAAGTATCAAGTGGTGCAGAAATACAAACGAAAGAAGTTGAAGAAGGAGCAACATTGTTAGAAGAAGTTACAGAAGGAATTCAGCGTGTTGCAGATAGTTCTTCATTAGTATCTACAGCCTCTATGTATACGAAGAAAAAAGCCGAAAATGGTGGGAAGTTAGTTGAACAAACTGTGAATCAAATGCAATTAATTCATGAGTCTGTTTCGCAGTCAGACAAAATCATTGGTTTGTTAGACGATAAGTCGAAACAAATTGGAGCAATCCTTGAAGTGATTCAACATATTGCTGAACAGACAAATTTATTAGCGTTAAATGCGGCAATTGAGGCTGCGAGAGCTGGAGAGCAAGGAAGAGGATTTGCAATTGTAGCAGATGAAGTGCGAAAGCTAGCAGAACAATCAGGACAGTCTTCTACGGAAATTGGGAAACTAGTGAAAGAGATTCAATTTGATATAAAAGAAACAGTAAGCTCTATGAATCAAGTTGGAGTAGAAGTACAATCAGGACTTGTAGTTGCAAATGAAACGAAGCAAAGCTTTGCCGAAATATTGAAGTCTACAAATGATACAGTTGTACAAATTGATAGCATGGTAGATGTAGCAAAACAAATGACGGTAGATGCAAAACAAGTAAGTGCATCTATTAATGAAATTGCAGCTACGATTGAAGAAAATGCAGCAAGTGTTCAAAATATTGCTGGTTCCTCTGAGGAACAATTAGCTTCAGTAGATGAAATAAATGCAGCAGCAGTTCATTTATCACAAATGGCAGAAGAATTACAAGAGATGATTAGTAAGTTTAAAGTGTAATAACAAATATTAAGAAACGAGGTAATAATTTTACTTCGTTTCTTTTTTTATGAAGAGAAAAAGAAAGAAATATAGAGTAACCGTGTTATGATTAAGTATAATTAAAGAGACTGTATATTCTTTAAATTCTATCTTTAATCATGTTAGGGGGATGGTTTTGAAATTTAAAAAATTAAAACTCCAACCGAGAATTACATTAACTATAAGTACACTTATTTTAGTTGTACTTATGCTAACGAGTTATTTATTTTATTACATATTATCTGAAACGGTAGAAGAGCAAATTGGGAAACGAGCTTTGCATGTTGCGAAAACAGTTGCTGCTATACCTGAAATAAAGGAAGCTTTTCAAAAAGAAAACCCAGCTTCTATCATTCAGCCGATTGCAGAAAGAATTCGAATGGATACAGAGGCTGACTTCATTGTAGTTGGAAATAAAGAGGGGATTCGATATGCACATCCTGAGCGAGATAAAATAGGAGAAGCGATGATTGGTGGAGATAACAAAGGTGTTTTATTAGAAGGAAAATCATATGTTTCGAAAGCAACTGGATCATTAGGCCCTTCATTACGTGGAAAAGTTCCAATCCGTAATCAGGAAAATGAAATCATTGGTGTGGTGTCTGTTGGATTTTCAATGGACGATATTCATGGAGCGGTAGAAGTGTATGGAAAGCGTGTATTTTGGATTACAATAATAGGGCTATTAATTGGAGTAATCGGCTCTATATATTTAGCGGCAAGTATAAAAAGAATGATGTTCGGTATGGAACCAGAAGAAATTTCCTCTTTATATGAAGAGCATAGTACAGTGATTCAATCTGTACGTGAAGGGATTATTGTAATCGATAAAAATGGCATGATTAGTTTAGTCAATCAAGCAGCTTATGATATTCTTTCGCTAGATAAACAACAAAATATTATTGGGGAATTTATTTTAAATGTAATTCCTAATTCAACGATACTAGATGTACTTCAAACTGGTGAAGAACAGTTTGATCGCCAATTAAATATAAAAGGACAGGCTGTTATTGCGAACCGTCTACCTATTAAAGTAAAGAATAAAGTAACTGGCGTTGTATCGAGCTTACGTTTGAAATCTGAAATGGATCAGTTAACAGCAGAATTATCTCAGACGAAGCAATATACAGAGGCATTACGAGCGCAAGCGCACGAATATAACAATTTATTGTATACGCTTTCAGGTCTTATCCAATTAGAATCATACGAAGATGCTTTAGAGCTTATTCATAAGGAAACAGCGGTATATCAAGATTTTGTTCAATTTATTATGAAGCGGATTCAAAATCCATGGCTAGGTGGAATTTTAATTGGATTTTATAATAGAGCACGAGAGTTGAAGATTGATTTTATGCTAGATAGAGAAAGTGGTTTAGAAAAATTAAGTCCACATATTGAGAGTAATTATGTCGTTTCTATTTTAGGAAATTTAATTACGAATGCATTTGAAGCAATTGAAAAAAATGAAGAGAATGATAAGACAGTAAGGATGTTTGTAACTGATATTGGAGAAGAAATAGTAATTGAAGTGGAAGATTCAGGGCAAGGGATTCATGAGGAAATAATTACTAGCATATTCTATAAAGGCTTTTCGACGAAAGAAGGAGGAGAGCGAGGATATGGATTAGCAAAAGTGAAAGAGTTAGTAGAAGATTTAAATGGAAGTATTGCAATTGAAAAAGGGGATTTAGGTGGTGCGTTATTTATTATTGCACTACCGAAAGAGAGAGGCGAATAGTAATGGGTGAGGAGATTGAAGTATTAATTGTAGAAGATGATATTCGGATTGCTGACATTCATCGTCGTTTTACTGAAAAAATTGAGGGATTTAAAGTAATTGGAACGGCAACGACTGGAGAACAAGCGAAAGAATGGCTAGAGCTTGTGAAGCCACAGCTTGTGTTATTAGATGTGTACTTACCTGATATGCAAGGAACGGAACTTGTCACATATATTAGGCATCATTTGCACGATACAGATATTATTATGATTACAGCGGCATCGGAAACAGATGTAGTGAGGCATGCCCTGCGGGGCGGAGTAACAGATTATATTGTAAAGCCACTAATGTTTGATCGATTTAAGGCGAGTTTGGAAAGTTATCAAAAAAAGATTGTGCAGCTGAAGAAAAATAATCAATTATCTACAGAACAAATAGAACATTTATGGTCTCAAAGAGGCGTAAAGGGAAATGAAATGGAATATGCCCCGAAAGGGATAGACCCCTTAACTTTAGCAAAAATAAAAAAACATATGTTAACAGTTAATGAAGAAGGCATTACAGCAGAGGTACTAAGTTCAATGGTAGGCGTAAGTCGATCAACTGCAAGGCGCTATTTAGAGTATTTAATATCTGGGAAGAAAGTCCACGCAGAGCTAATATATGGGAGTGTGGGGAGACCGGAGAGACGGTATTTTCTTGTTTCTTCATAATAAAAAACAGTAGAGGATTTATTTCTTCTACTGTTTTTTGCGTCTTATATTGGAATAATCCCAATTACAATGCCAGTAATCAACATCACCATTGTCGTTCCAACTGCCCACAATAAAGTAAAACGTTGATGTTCACCAAAATCAACTTTTGCCATCCCAACTAATAAATAAGTGGATGCAACAAGAGGACTTAATAAGTGAACGGGTTGCCCAAGTAAGGAAGCACGTCCCATTTCAGCTGCACTAATTCCGTAAGTAGCAGCAGCCTTAGTTAAAATAGGTAATACCCCAAAGTAAAATGCATCATTGGACATGAAAAATGTGAATGGCATACTAAGAAGAGCTGTAATAATTGGCAATTGTGGTCCAAGTGCATCTGGTATAAGAGTTACTACACTGTTAGCCATGGCATCTACCATTTTTGTTCCAGATAAAATACCAGTGAAAATACCGGCAGCAAATACGAGAGAAACAACTGCTAATACATTCCCTGCATGAGAAGCAATACGTTCTTTCTGTTGTTCTAAGTTTGGATAGTTAATCATAACAGCAATAGCAAAAGCGACTGTAAATAAAACAGGTAACGGCATAACTTCTAGTATGAGACAGACAAGTAATGTAGCGGTTAATAAAAAGTTAATCCATAGAAGTTTAGGACGTTTATGCACTGCGGCTTCGACAGTTGCAGCTTGCTCATCCATTGTTTGCATTTGTTTTAAATACTGTACATCCATAATTCCTAAACGTTTTCTTTCTTTTTTTCCAAGATAGTAAGCAACGAAAACAACCCAAATTGCACCAGCAATCATTCCTGGAATAAGAGGTGTAAATAATTCAGAAGCCTCAAGTCCAAGTGCGCTCATAACACGAGCTGTGGGTCCACCCCAAGGTGTAAGATTTGTTACCCCCGCCCCTAACATAACAACTCCAGCTAATATGAGGGGGTTCATTCCAAGGCGCTTATATAGTGGATACATTGCGGAAACTGTAATCATGTATGTTGTTGTACCGTCACCATCTAGAGAGACGATAATAGTCAATATAGCCGTTCCGACAACGATTTTTAAAGGATCTCCTTTTACAAATTTTAAAATCTTACTAATGACAGGATCGAATAAACCGCTATCAATCATAATCCCAAAATATAAAATAGCGAACATAAGCATAATACCAGTAGGTGCTAACTTTTGAATCCCCTCTAACATCATAGGCCCCATATTGGCATAGAATCCGCCAATTAATGCAAAAACACTCGGAATTAATATTAATGCTACTAGCGCTGACATACGTTTCGTCATAATTAAAAACATAAAGACAAATACCATCGCAAATCCAAGTAGTGCTAACATGTAATTTCCCCCTCAAAAGAATGATTGCGCTTTCAAAATAGAATAAAAATTCAGAAAAAGGTTTTTTATTTATAATAAAAGCATCTATTCAAATGGTAAATAATTTAAAAAATAACATCATTAGAAGCATAATTTTTATTTTGTTCATTTTGTTCACGGTAGTTAATTTGAATTTTTAAAAAGTAAGCTGCTCCTCGTAAGAATGGTAGAATAAGATGAAAATAGTGAAGTGTGAAATAGGGAGTAGATGTTATATGAAAACGAGAATTGAAGAGATTTATAGCTCTTATGAAGGAAAAGTAGAGGAGATTTTTATTAATGAATCTTCTTACGTATATGAATGGGAAAAATTATTGATGATTCGAAAAAATGACGGTGAGCTTAAAAAAATCGCAGTCGGTATTAGTGGAAATATAAGATTGGTAAATGTAGAAGTTGGACAGGAAATTAGTGCGGATACATTATTAGTTAAGTTAGAAGATGATTTATTAATTACAGGTTGCGAGTGATGAGAGATGTGTAGAAATAACTACACATCTTTGTTTGTTTCCTATATTACAAAAAGCACATTGTTTTTTCACAAATCTCACACAACCTTTTGGTATTCTTTTCGTGGAGTATACGGTTTCTAGGGAGGAATATTGATGAAAGTAAAATATGTCGTACTTGCTATATGTTTATGTTTCGTATTTACGGTAGTCGGGTGTGGGAAAAAGGAAACAGCAGCTGTTGCCATTGATGAGAAACATGATAAATGTGATATTTGCCAAATTGGGGTAACAGATAATCAATTTGCAACAGAAATTATTTTAGAAAATGGAAAAGCGTTAAAGTTTGATGATATCGGTTGTATGTATAAATGGATGGAGATCAATTCAGGTGAAAAGACGAAAGAGAAATTTGTCCGAGATTATGATTCGAAAGATTGGATTTCGTTAGAAGAGGCTACTTACGTATATGATAAAACAATAACGACACCGATGGCTTATAATGTCATTTCATTTAAAAATAAAAAAGATGCAGAGAGCTTTGTATCTAACTATAAGGGTAAAGTTCTTTCGTATAAAGAGCTAGCAGAGCATAAATGGGAAATGAATAAAGAGATGATGGGGAAACCGAAAGCAGGAAATCATGGTGGACATCATTAATAATAGAAAAAGACAACTATATAGTTGTCTTTTTCTATTATTACTCAGGTGCAAATATAGAAAAGGTGTAAAATTTTTAGAAGAACGGTTACAATGGAATATAGTAACCTAAAGCAATCATTTATCCCGCATTAACGGGCAGTAAGATCCCCACCTCAAAATTTAGTGAAAGCAAAGAAGTTAGGTGGAGTCGGGCTGCCCGTAAAAGCCCGATTGGTGTGGGCTAATAATTAGTGGTGGATGAACAAAACCCCCACCAATTAAAGTTTCACTTTATGTACTTTTTAGAAATGTATACAAATGCGGTAAAAACGTGCTAAACTAATTGCTTCATAATGTTAATGATGGGGCCATCAGGCGTATCATTTCAATAGGTTGAGAAACATAGTATAAGCTTAAGATAATCCGATTAAAGAAGGAATCTAAAGGGCTTATGGATAAATGTACTCAAGAAGAGTTATTGTATGTGATGGAGGAATGGTTAAGAAAACATTATCTTTCATAGGAGCTGTAGTTGTGAGAAAACAAAAAATTTTATTATGTATTTTATTAGGACTTTTAATGACGGTAGTGGCTTGCGATAAGCAAGAAGAACCAGAATCGAAACCGGTTCATGTGAAAAATGAAAAGAAAAAAGAGAAGCATAAAGAACAGGAAGAATCTAAAGAAGAGAAAAGTATAAATTTAATGGACAAACAGTTGTTACTTTCAGCTACCCTTGGAGACACAGAGACAGCTATGAAGTTGATTCAGGATGGAGCGAATATAAACGTAGAAGGTGACAACGGAGAAACGCCTGTCCTTGCAGCGACGTACCAAAATCATGTAGAGACAGTTAAAGCATTAATTGGTGCAGGTGCTAATATTGAAATTAAAGATGAGAAAAAAAGTAATCCACTTCTTTATGCAAGTAGAGAAGGATATACGGATATTGTAAAAGTATTAATTAATGCAGGAGTTAATACGAAAGAAACGACTAGGTCAGGTGGGACAGCACTTATTTCTGCATCTGAGCGTGGCCATGTAGAGGTTGTTAAAGAATTATTAGAGCATACAGATATTGATGTGAATTATAAAAATGAACGTGGTGGAACAGCGCTATTAGAAGCAATTGTATTAGGAAATGGTAGTGAAAATCATAAGAAAGTAATTCAATTGCTTATTGATCACGGTGCAGATGTAAATATGGCTAACAAGGAACAGCTGACGCCACTGCAATACGCTGAAAAAAGAGGTTTTAAAGATATTGTAAATATGTTGAGGGTAGCTGGAGCGAATGAAGTAGTACAGCCACAACAGCCAGTAGAGTAAAAAACGAAAAATAATCCCATTTAGATAGACAGAATGAAGAAATCAGTTAGTATGATGGATTCAGTAATGTGTATTTGAATGGGATTTTTATTTTGAACATGAAAAATAGATTATGAATGGATGGTAAATGGAGTAAATAAGGAGGCAACCTTATTTGGCAATTGTAAAAAATGAAAAGGTAGTTTCTGTTTGTTGCAGTGCCAGAAGTACGCCCGTAGCTGCTGAGGCAAGTGTGGAAACTTTAGCGGAGTTTCAAGGGAACGGATATGGTACTGATGGTGTTACAGCCTGGGCGATATCAATACAAGAAGAAAAAAGCATTCCACTTTATAGTACTTCTTGGAATAATTATGCTTCACAAGCCGTTGCGAGAAAACTAAAACTAATTAACTATGGAATGAATTTGCATATCACTTAAATTTTAAAGATAGTTGTTTGCCGTTGGGATTTATTTGTATATCTAGATTAATATTAAGAAAATATGGTGAATATTAACATTCGATTAACACCTAATTAACAATCTATCAAAACTGACTTAATAAATGCGTAATATAGTAAAGGTAACAAAATAAATAGGGTAGAGAACATTTGAGAACACCCACTTACATATAATGTGCCACTTTCTTAGGTGTGCTCTATTCCCTAGAGTTCAAATAAGGAGAAAGGCGTTCTATGTAAGTAGGTGTTTTTAGTTTGGATAAAAATAGAACAGTTAGGTGGAAAAAATGTTTAAAGAACCTTATATTGCGATGATAAAGGATTGGAAAGGATACAAAGCATACAAAAAATTGCCGAAAACAGTTTTTCTTATGACTGGTTCAATGCTGGAATTACCAGAGCGTGTATATGAATTGCAGAAACATGGACATGATGTATTTCTTCATTGTGATTTTATACAAGGCTTAAATACGAATACAGAGGAAGCGCTTTTGTATATTCAAGATGTTATCGGGGCACAAGGTATTATTTCAACAAAGGGTTCAACAATTCGAAATGCTAATAAAATTGGATTGAAAACAATTCAACGTATTTTTATTGTAGATACTTTATCTCTTACTAAATCAATTGAAAATTGTAAAACGACTAAACCAAATGCAGTAGAGATTATGCCGGGGATTATGCCTTCTATTATTAAACAGCTAGTAGAGGAAATAGAGTTTCCTATTATTGCAGGAGGGTTGATTCAAACGCGAGAAGATGCGGAAATTGCAATTCGTGCAGGAGCAAGTGCAATTTCAACAAGTCATTATGAAGTATGGATACAAGAAGAAAAAAGGAGTGCAACCTTGTGATTGAATTGAAAAATGTTTCAAAGGTATATAAAAATGCAGAAGAGACAGCGGTTAAAGGCGTATCGGTTCATATTAAGAAGGGTGAATTTTTTGTTTTAGTTGGACCTTCGGGATGCGGGAAAAGCACATTATTACGAATGATCGCTGGCTTAGAAGAGATTTCTTCAGGAGATTTAATTATTAATGAACGTGTTGCAAATGATCTAGAGCCGAAAGACCGTAATCTATCAATGGTATTTCAAAATTATGCATTATATCCACACTTATCTGTAGAAGAAAATATTTTATTTGGACTTAAGGTAAGAAAAGTACAAAAAGAAGAGCGACAAAAGCGATTAATGGAAGCTATTGAAATGGTAGGACTGAAAGAGTATGTGAAAATGAAACCAGGCCAATTATCAGGCGGACAAAGACAGCGTGTTGCACTTGCCAGGGCAATTGTGAGTCAAGCACCAATCTGTTTAATGGATGAACCACTTTCGAATTTGGATGCGAAATTACGTGCGCAAATGAGAATTGAAATTAGAGAAATTCAGCAGCGATTAGGAATTACGATGATTTACGTTACCCACGATCAAATAGAAGCGATGACTATGGGAGATCGTATCATGGTTTTAAATAAAGGAAGTATACAGCAAGTTGGAACACCACTTGACATATATAACGAACCTGCAAACGAATTTGTTGCAAGCTTTATAGGTTCTCCTTCTATGAATATAAATGATGGGGAAGTAAATAAAGAAAAAGGTGTATTACATATAGGGCAATTGCAAATTCCATTATCTATTAGACAGTTAAAGCAATTACCAGAAGGAACAATTCGCATAGGCATGCGCCCTGAGCATATTGCACTGTCTGAGGAGGGACAAGAAGTGACGTTGCAATCTGTAGAAGTATTAGGGAATGAATCTATATTGAACTTTGCGGTAAATGGAACAACTTGGAGTGCGAAAGTCATCGGACAGTTACTCTTGAACAAAGGTGACAAAGTAAAATTATTATTCTCGCAAGAAAAGTTATGCTTCTTTAATGAAAACACGAATGAACGCTTAAAAGTGGTAGCTGAAGAAGAGTTGAAAGTGGTGGCGAAATAATGATTGGAGTAAGTAAGTTACCAGTTCAAACAAAGGTGTCAAAAAAGAAAAAAATATGGGGGAGAACGAAAGATTTAAGAATAGGATTATTGTTTTTGGCGCCATCTATTTTGTTATTTTCGATTTTTTTGTTCTATCCATTGTTTAGGACGATTTACTATAGCTTTTATTTAACCGATATACATGGGGAAGCTAATCTTTTCGTTGGCTTAGAAAATTATCAATACTTATTCTCTGATCCAGCCTTCTACAAAAGTATAAAATCAACTTTATTATTTGTTTTATATACAGTGCCTACGAGTATTATATTTGCTTTGTTTCTTGCATTGATTGCAAATGGAAAAGTAAGAGGTATTGGGTTATTCCGAGTTCTGTTTTCTTCGACGATGGGAATATCAGTAGCCGCTAGTGCAGTGATTTGGCTATTTTTATTTCATCCAAGTGTAGGATTATTTAATAATATATTAGCCTCTATGAACCTTCCTGCAATCGCATGGTTAACGAGTCCGGACTGGGCACTATTCTCTGTATCAGTTACAACAGTTTGGGTGAATACAGGTTTTGCATTTTTAGTTATATTAGGTGGTTTACAAAATATCGATACGTCGTTATATGAGAGTGCATCTATAGATGGTGCTAGTTATTTATATAAACTTCGCCGTGTTACATTACCGATGCTATCACCAACTTTATTCTTTATTGTAACAGTAACATTAATTAGTGCGTTCCAAAGCTTTGGGCAAATTGATATTTTAACGCACGGTGGACCAAATGATGCAACGAATTTGATTGTGTACTCGATTTACAAAGAGGCGTTTGTGAATCATCAATTTGGAACAGCAAGTGCACAAGCAATGGTATTATTTGTTTTCATTTTCATTGCTACATTACTTCAATTTAAGTTTGCTGAGAGAAAGGTGCATTATAAATGATTGTTAAACAGTGGAAACAAAATTTCCTATTATACATGCTGCTCATTATTAGTGCAGTAATGGTATTTTTTCCTGTACTGTATGCATTTTTAATAAGCTTTATGACACCAGACGATATTCAAATGAGAAGGTTATTTCCGACTCAATTTACTTTTGATAATTTTATTAATATTTTTCAAAAGGTACCGCTTTTTACATACTTATATAACAGTTTAATTGTATCGACAGTCGTTATGATTGGACAACTTATCGTATCAAGTTTAGCAGCTTATGCTTTTGTTTTTCTTCAGTTTAAAGGGAGAAACTTAATTTTCTTCCTGTTTATTTCAACGATGCTGATTCCGTGGGAAGCAACGATGGTGCCTAACTTTTTAACGATTCAAAACTTTGGTTGGATCAATAGTTTTGCTGGGATGACAGTGCCGTTTTTTGCAACAGCTTTCGGTATTTTCTTGTTACGTCAACATTTTATGACACTTCCGAATGAACTGAAAGAAGCTGCGTTTATTGAAGGGATTGGAAATATAAGATTTTTATTCAGCGTTGTAATTCCGTATTGTAAAACGAGTTTTATTACGCTTGGAGTATATAGCTTTTTAACAACATGGAATATGTATTTATGGCCACTTTTAGTGACCACTGATGAAAAAGTAAGAACAGTGCAAATCGGTGTGAAGCAGCTTCAGTCTCAAGAAGTTGCAACTGATTGGGGAAGCGTAATGGCCGGTGTTACGGTTATCGTTATTCCAACATTGATTTTACTATTTTTAGGGCAAAAGCAATTACAACAAGGATTAACAAAAGGTGCAATTAAATAACTAAGAGAAGGTGAGATTTAAATGAGTCTAGTTAAAAAAGGTGCTGCGCTATTAATGGTAGCAACAATGGCATTATCTAGTGCCGCTTGTTCAAATAGTAAAACAGAAGGAAAACCTGAAGCACAGGCAAAAGTAGCACCAGTTGAAAAAAATGGTGATAAAACTGTAATTCGCTTCTGGCATGCGATGGGTGGAAAAACACAAGGAGTACTAGATGGTCTTGTTGCAGACTATAATAAGTCGCAAAATAAATATGAGATAAAGGCAGAGTTCCAAGGAACATATGAAGAGTCTTTAACGAAATTTAGAACGATGTCTGCAACGAAAGAAGCGCCAGCTCTTGTTCAATCGAGTGAAATTACAACGAAATATATGATTGATAGTAAAAAAATCACACCAATTGATAGCTGGATAAAAAAAGATAAGTACGATACGTCAAAATTAGAAAAAGCAATTACAAATTATTATTCAGTTGATGGAAAAATGTATTCTATGCCATTTAATTCATCTACACCAGTATTAATTTATAATAAAGATGCTTTCGCAAAGGCGGGCTTAGATCCAGAGAAAGCTCCGAAAACATATGCGGAATTACAAGAAGCAGCGAAAAAGTTAACGATTAAAGAAGGCGGAAATGTAAAACAATATGGATTCTCCATGCTTAACTATGGTTGGTTCTTTGAAGAATTGTTAGCGACACAAGGTGCTTTATATGTAGATAACGAAAACGGCCGTAAGGATGCTGCAAAGAAGGCGGTATTTAACGGTAAAGAAGGACAGAAAGTATTTGGAATGTTAGATGATTTAAATAAAGCTGGCGCACTTGGAAAGTATGGAGCAAGTTGGGATGATATTCGTGCCGCGTTCCAGTCTGGACAAGTTGCTATGTATTTAGATTCTTCAGCAGGTGTTCGTGATTTAATTGATGCATCTAAGTTTAATGTAGGTGTTTCATATATTCCGTATCCAGAGGATTCGAAACAAAATGGTGTTGTTATTGGTGGAGCATCATTATGGATGACGAATATGGTTTCAGAAGAAACGCAACAAGGTGCTTGGGACTTTATGAAATATTTAACGAAGCCAGACGTACAAGCAAAATGGCATACTGCAACAGGCTATTTCTCAATTAATCCAGATGCATATAATGAGCCATTAGTAAAAGAGCAATATGAAAAATACCCACAGTTGAAAGTAACAGTAGATCAACTGCAAGCAACGAAGCAATCTCCAGCAACACAAGGTGCTTTAATTAGTGTATTTCCAGAATCAAGAGATGCAGTTGTAAAAGCATTAGAAGCGATGTATGACGGGAAGAATAGTAAAGAAGCGTTAGATGAAGCTGCCAAAGCAACAGATAGAGCAATTAGCATTTCAGCTCGTACGAGTCAAAAATAAGAGAAAGCCGTATCCTTAAAAGGGATACGGCTTTCTTTATAGGGAGATAAGGGATCAAAGAAATGATGAAGTCTTATCTCTTTTATATGAGTAAAGGGTCTAGAGTGAATGTTGTCCTTTTCATTATTTATTTAACTCCATTGCCACTTGTTTACCATTTACGAAAACCTCTACTACCGCTACTACAACTTCCATTACTTTTTTCATCGCTCATCTCTCCTTATTTTTTGTTTCATTTCTTACTCTCAGTATAAGGAAATACAGTAATTACAACTATCGAATTGGATGACAAGAGACTTACATTGTTGTAAGGATAATAGTTTAGTTTGTAATAAAGTGAAACTGTAATCAGTGGGGGGCTTACTGCCCGTTAATGCGGGATAAATTTGATTTAAGATTAAGATTCGGAAGTTTCTGTTGTTTTGAACTATAATTAGAAAGAGGGGGGATAATATGAAAAGAATTCTTGTTATTAGTGATATTCATGGAGAGATAGAAAAGTTCGAACAGTTATTGGAAGAAGCACAATATGATGCGAAACAGGATCAATTAATCTTACTGGGAGATTATGTAGATCGTGGTCCAAATGCGCGTGCTGTAATTGAAAAGGTAAGAGAATTGAAAGAAGAGGGAGCACTCATTTTAAAGGGAAATCATGAAGATATGATGATTAAGGCGTTAACGACAAATGAGGAACGTTCATGGAACCATTGGGTAAAAAGAAATGGTGGAGATAAGACATTATATAGCTATGGATTTGTAGAAGAGGATATTGCGGTTAATGACAAAGACTTCCAAAAACCGATTTTACACTCTCGTGTATTAGAGGAACATATAAAGTTTATTCAAGAATTAGATCATTACATTGAAACAGAAGAGGATATATTTGTACATGCTGGGGTTGAACCGATGAAACGAGTTTCTGAATCTGAACCATATACGTTAATGTGGATCCGTAATGAATTTCATAATGGATATAGCGGTGAAAAGGTTGTTGTATTTGGGCATACGGAAACAAAAACGCTTCATGGTAGTGAGGATTGCGGAGTGTATTTTGGTAGTAATCGTATTATTGGAATTGATGGCGGGGCTGTGTACGGTGGTCAGCTAAATTGTTTGGAATTGCCGAGTAAAAAGGTATATGTAATAAAAAATTGAAAGAGATAAGAGGAATCTTATTTCTTTCAATTTTTTATTAAGCTAAATTTAAGACAAAGTTTTTATAATAAAACTTCAAAATTTTAGAAGGAAATAGTTAAAAATGAAACGTAATGTAACTACATTCTTTTGTTATGAAGAGAAGAAATGTAATAATAAATAGAATTGAACTATTTGATGGAAGGTGAGAGCATGCGCTTACTTGTAGTAGAAGATAATGCCTCGTTATTAGAGTCTATCGTACAAATTTTGCGTGATGAATTTGAAGTAGATACGGCAATAAATGGAGAAGATGGATTGTTTTTAGCTCTTCAAAATATATATGATGCAATTTTACTGGATGTGATGATGCCAGGGATGGACGGATTTGAAGTAATTCAAAAAATACGTGATGAAAAGATTGAAACACCAGTCCTGTTTTTGACAGCGAGAGATTCTTTAGAAGATCGGGTGAAGGGATTGGATTTTGGTGGAGATGACTATATCGTTAAGCCATTCCAGGCCCCTGAATTAAAAGCGAGAATTCGCGCTTTACTACGCAGAAGTGGTAGTTTAACAACGCAGCAAACGATTCGTTATAAAGGGATTGAATTGTTCGGAAAAGATAAAGACGTTCAAGTAGATGGACAAAGTATTAAGTTGACATTGAAACAATATGAGCTGCTAGAGTATCTCATTCAAAATAGCGGGAAGATTTTAATGCGTGAACAAATTTTTGATCGTGTTTGGGGATTTGATTCAGATACGACAGTAGCCATTGTGGAAGTGTATGTGCATCATTTGCGTAAAAAATTAGAACCATTCGGTTATCAGAAAGATATTCAAACCGTTCGAGGTATTGGATATATATTAAAAGAACAATGAAAAAGGGAAGTATGTTTCAAAAGACACGCATTCGTTTGACTATAGTGAATTCATTAGTATTTATCCTATTAATAGGTATATTAGGTAGTATTATTTATTCATACACATATAAGCGTATTTATAATGAAGTGGATCAATCTATAAAAATGATGGCTCAGTATAGAGAAAAATTAGATGTTAAAATACCACCAAGAAAACGTATGGAGAATATCCAAATTGGAGATCCGCGAGTAACTAGAATAACTTGGAATGGGAAAATAGTGAAAATAGAGGGCGATAACCGTAAATTCCGTTCTATTTTTGAAGAGAATTTGGAAAAGTTTTCTCCGGAAAAAATAGGGGAGTTACAAGATATCAAAGTACAAGGACGATATTTTAGAGCATTTTCGCTTCAAAAAGATGGAGAAATAGTTCAAATCGTGCGAGATATAACAGCGGAAGAAGGAATGTTAAATACTTTATTTTTAATCCTCGTTATAGGTTGTAGCATAGGAAGCCTCTGTGCGATAGGTATCGGCTTTTTCCTAGCTGGCAGAGCACTCGTACCTATTCAAAATTCATGGGAGAAACAGCAGCAATTCGTTTCTGATGCATCACATGAACTCAGGACACCACTTGCAGTTATTCAATCAAAAACGGATGTTTTATTTCAGTCACCATCCGCTACGATAGAAGAAAAAGCGATGGATATTTCTACAATTTCAAAAGAATGTAGGCGGTTATCGAAACTCGTTAGTAATTTATTATTGCTAGCACGTTCTGATTCTAATCAAATTGAGATGGATAAGAAAATATTTGAACTTGATAAATTGTTAGAAGAAATAGTAGCTCCATATAAGGAGATTGCTTCTTATCAAGAAAAAGAAATGATGCTAAAAGTAGAACGTGGTGTATCTTTTATGGGGGATAGAGAGCGGATTCATCAAATGATGGTCATACTGTTGGATAATGCGATGAAGTATACAAATGAAGGTGGGCATATTCAAATTGATTGCACGCAAACGAGTAGTTCAATTCGTATACAGGTGAAAGATGACGGGATAGGAGTGAAAGAAGAAGATATTCCAAAATTATTTGATCGTTTTTATCAAGGGGATAAAGCAAGAAGTACGTCAGAAGGAGCTGGATTAGGTCTTTCAATCGCAAATTGGATTGTAGAAAAGCATTACGGAAAAATATCAGTAGAGAGCAAATGGGGAGATGGCACTTGTTTTGAAGTGATTTTCCCTAAAAACCAAAAAATATAAGTAAAAAGACGACCTTGTTTTTACACAAGGTCGTCTTTTTTTAAGGTAAAGTTAAGAAACTATTTATATTATGTATGGCATAAAGAAAGTTCGTTACATGAAGAAGAGACTAGGTGTATGTGAGTGGGGTTTATCAATCATAATGTTATCTCAAGCAGCGATGAGATGTATGTATAGTATTAAAAAAACTAGGGGAATGATGGGAAAGAAAGTATAAGAGGGAGGAATTAATTTTGAAAAAGAAAATGATGACGGTATTCACTATTGGAGTAATGAGCTTAAGTATATTAGGGGGTGCCTCTCCTTCTGAAACACAAAAAGGAAAGACTGATTACACGCAGCGCAGTAAAGAACAATTAAATAATGGTAAGATACATGCAGTGCATACAGAAGAAAAAGCAGAGAAACTAGGTATTGAAACGGAAGGAAAAGAACAAATTACACTAGAAAAAGAAATTCATGAAACAGAAGTAGGAAGGGAAGCAGAGCAGTTAGGCATATCGATTGAAGGAAAAGATGTTGGGACGTTGTCAGAAGAAATCTATGAAACAAAAGTGAAGCAAGAAGCGTTAAAACTAGGCATATCTATAGAAAATACATCAATTGTAAATTTAATTAATCAAATTAATATGATTAAAATTAATGATGAAGCAGATAAATTAGGTATTTCGACAAATGGAAAAGAAATAGAGGACATTGCAGAAGAAATCTATGGAAAGAAAGTAAGAGAAGAAGCAGGGAAGTTAGACATTTCTCAAAAGGGAAAAGAAATTGAAGAATTAGCACAAGAGGTGTACGAACAAAAAGTGCAGGAAGAAGCAAAAAAATATCATATTGATTTGTATGGGAAAGATATATATCAAGTATTAAGAGAAATTAATGAACAAAAGGTGCTACAATTGGCAGATGAGCTTAATATGGACAAAGCGAACATGAATATTCAAGAGCTAACAGCAAAAATAAAAAAAGATCAACCTGAGAGAGAAAAAGAACTAAATTTTGTACCAGTGATTCGAACGGATGCTGACGCATTTTATTCTTATTTAACGAACTAAAAAGGGCGTGAGAGTGATACGGAGGTTTAAGTGGTATATATGTATAGCATTACTAGCTATAGCGGTATGGAGTGTATATACAAATGGAGTTACAAAGTATGTGGAGAAGTTGACATTCTTCAATATACAAAACGGAAAAGAACCGGAATTTAGTAATAATGATGAAAAGGTCATTTTATCAAGTGTACCATTAATTCAGCAACTACCAGAGCTAGATCGAGGCTGTGAAGTGACAAGCTTAGCGATGATGTTACAATACGCTGGTGTTTCAGTGGATAAGATGACATTAGCAAATGAAATAAAAAAAGTTGATTTTATAGATGATGGTGTGCGCGGGAATCCAAATGAAGGATTTGTAGGTAATATTTATACATTTTCTGAATCAGGATACGGTGTATATCATGGGCCACTTTTTCAGTTAGCGGAAAAATATTTACCTAATAAAGCTGTAGACTTAACAGGGAAGAATATAGAAGAAATTTATAAGAGTGTAAAAGCAGGACAACCGGTAGTCATGATCACAAATGCAACATTTGCACCATTAGATGCAGATGAATTTACTACATGGGAAACAAATAGTGGAGATGTTTCAATTACGTATAATGAACATTGTGTAGTGCTTATTGGATATGATAAGGAATTTGTATATATTCGAGATCCTCTTAATGAAAGTTTAGATGTAAAAATACCGAGAGAAAGTTTTGAAAAGGCATGGATGCAAATGGGGAGTCAGGCGATTAGTTATGTGAAAAGCTCTAAATGAATGAGTAAGGAAAGAGATGTAAGGAATTGTAAGAGGAGTTTTTGTGGGGGTTTTTTGTTACGAAATAAGAGAACTTGAACTTATTATATAAGCTGAAGTTCTCTTATTTTTTTATGATTACATCTTTAGAAGGAGTGAATATGTAAAAATGCATAATTGACGAAAAATTTACATGTTATCATTATATATTGTTTTATATATGTTAATTGTATAAAATGACACAAGTATCCACATTACATAAAGGAGGCTTATTATGCAAAAAATATTTAACGGGGTTAAATGTATGAGTATCAATAAAAAATTAATCATTTCATTTTTTATTATTTTAACTATACCAGGAATTATTATCGGTGGTGTTTCATATCAAACTGCCAAAACAAATTTTGAACATCAAATGACAGCTAAAGCAAAGGAGAATATTTCGATTTTAAATACTGTTATTTCTCAAAATATAGAAGAGAAATTTGTTGATGCGACGTACTTTGCAGACATCTTAACAGAGGATACCTATCCAAATGGACAGGAAGAAATAGTAAGAACGAAGCTAGCGCAATATATAAAACTTCATCCAGAAGTAGAAGGTATTTATATTGGAACAGAGACGGGAAAGTTTATAAGAGAACCATTTATCAAAATGGATGATGGGTATAATCCAACAGATAGATCTTGGTATAAAGAAGCACATGAAAATAAAGGGAAAGTAATTGTTACTGCACCATATCAATCAGCATCTACAAAAAATATGGTAGTAACAATTGCAAAAGAAGTAAAAGATGGTAAAGGTGTTATAGGAATTAACTTAAATTTAGATAACATCTTGAAAATTTCCAAAATGATTAACATTGGTGAAAAAGGTTATGCAGTTATTTTAGATCAAAATAAGCAAATTGTTAGTCATCCATCTAGAAAACCAGGTGCAAAAGTTACTGATCCTTGGATTAAACCGATTTATGAAGAAAAACAAGGAAATGTCTCTTATACAGAACAAGATGATAAAAAGAATTTAATCTTTGCAACAAATGAGAAAACGGGCTGGAAAGTAGTTGGAGTTATGTTTGATGAAGAAATTACCCAAGCTGCGAATCCAGTATTTTATAAGACTTTGATTGTTATTGCTATTGCTATTGCATTTGGTAGTATATTAATTTATTTCATTACAAAGTCTATTACAGGGCCATTACGAAAAATAGCTGAATCGGCATATAAAATTAGTAAGGGAGATTTAACAGAGAAAATTACAATCCATTCCAAGGATGACATAGGGAAATTAGGGAATTCATTTAATGAAATGTCTACGTCTTTACAAGATGTTATTACCCAAATTAGCTTTTCAGCAGAACATGTTGCAGCATCGGCTGAAGAGTTAACAGCGAGCGTACAGCAAGCAAATGATGCGACAGATCAAATTACAATTGCGATGGAACAAGTATCAGGTGGGGCTGAGTCACAAAGTCAAGGTGTTGAAGAAGGTGCTGCTACATTACAACAAGTAAATACAGCAATTCAAGATGTAACCGGAAGCGCAGAGTCAATTTCTATTTCCTCATTACATGCCCGTGAAAGAGCTGAAGAGGGAGAAGATTTAGTTGAACAAACCGCAAAACAAATGCAGTCTATTTCTAGGTCGGTATCCGAGTCAGATGCTATTATTAAACTTCTTGATGAGAAATCAAAGCAAGTAGGAGCTATTTCTGAAGCAATTCAAAACATTGCAACTCAAACAAACTTATTAGCTTTAAATGCGGCTATTGAAGCAGCAAGAGCAGGTGAACAGGGACGAGGATTTGCTATTGTAGCAGATGAGGTTAGAAAATTAGCAGAGCAATCAGGAGAGTCATCTGGAGAGATTGCAAATTTAATTGCAGAAATTAAGGCGGATATTGAACATACTGTTAAGGCGATGGATAATGTGAATGGAGAAGTTCAACAAGGCCTTGATGTTGTAACAAAAACGAAAGTAAGTTTTACGGAAATTTTAAGTTCTACTACACATATTGTTTCTCAAGTTAATCAAATGGTAGAAACAACGAAGAGAATTGCTGGAGATGCAAATGAAGTGACAAATGCTATTGATGAAATTGCAGCTGCTGCAGAAGAAAATACAGCTAGTATGCAAAGTGTTGCAGCTTCAACAGAAGAACAGGTTAATTCCATGGAGGAAATTAGTTCAGCTTCGCAAAACTTAGCTGAGATGGCAGAAGAACTACAAGCGATGACTAGTAAATTTAAAGTATAATAACAGCAGATAAGTAAGGTGAAAATAATATCACCTTACTTATTTTTCTATTCAGCAATTAGGGGAGTCATTAACAGGATGAAAAAAAGAAAAAGACTATGGAATTTATGGAAAACGATTACATTGTTAGTTTGTACAGTTGTAATTTTTTCTTTACTTGTGACAGATATATTAATTAGTCATAATGTAGAACGGACGACGGAGGATAGCCAAGCAGAGAAAGCAAAAACAATTGCACACATTGTGGCGAATGATTCGATTGTAATCGATGGTTTGGTTGGGAAAGCAGATACCTCTGCAATCCAAACGTATACAAATAGAATATTACAAAACACAGGTGTTCAATTTATTGTAGTTATGGACATGAATGGAATAAGAAAGTCACATCCAAATCCTCAAAAAATAGGGCATCATTTTATTGGGGGAGATGAAGGGCCTGCATTGAAAGGAAAAGAACATGTATCGTTAGCAGAAGGAACTTTAGGTATTTCCATGCGAGTGTTTGTACCAATATTTTCTGAAACAGGTGAACAACTTGGAGCAGTGGCTGTTGGTATTTCAGCAGATAATGTAAAAGAGAGAGTTAAGGAAAGTAGACATATCATTTATATTGGTGTCGGAGTGGGTGTATTAGTCGGAATTATAGGAGCAATATTGCTAGCTAGACATATAAAGAAAAGTTTATTCGGTCTTGAGCCGCACAGGATAGCAAAAATTCTTGAAGAAAGAAATACGATGCTACAATCTGTAAAGGAAGGTATTATTGCTGTAGATAAAGAGGCTAGAGTAACGTTAATTAATAATGAAGCGAAACGTCTATTTAAAAAAAGCGGACTTGAAGAAGATTTTATCGGTAAAGATGTTGAGTTGTATATGCCAAATTCACGTATAAAAGAAGTATTGCAAACGGGAGAAGTACAATTAAACGAAGAACAAAATATTTATGGAATTACGATTGTGACGAATCGAGTTCCTTTATATGTAAAAGGAGAAATAGTTGGTGCAATTGCAACATTTCGTGATAAAACAGAGATTAGAAAACTAGCAGAGGAACTAACTGGTATTAGACTATATGCAGAAGCATTACGGGCACAATCTCATGAGTTTATGAATAAGATGCATGTCGTATTAGGGCTTACACATATGAAACAGTATGAAGAATTACAGAAGTATATAAGCGGCATGGTATCAGAGCATCAATATGAAATTGGTGGAGTTATGAAAAGAATAAAAAGTCCAGTATTTGCTGGTTTTTTACTAGGTAAGCTCAGCTATGCTAGAGAGAAAAATATAAAATTAATTATAAGTGAAGATTCTTATATGCCGGAAATAGCTGATGAAAGTATTACTCATGAACTTATTACGATTGTCGGAAATTTAATTGATAATGCATTAGAAGCAGTGACGAATTGTGAAAAGAAGCAAGTTGAAGTTGAGATACAACATGGGGATATACTAACTATTACAGTACAAGATACGGGAAAAGGTATACAAGAAAAAGAAATAGAGGAATTATTTACGAAAGGTTATTCCACAAAGGGAGATAACCGCGGTTATGGTTTGTATCTTGTAAAAGAAAGTATACAGCGAATAAATGGGGAAATTCATATGCATTCATTAGTAGGAAAGGGAACAACGATAACAATTGAAATACCTAAAGGTAGGGATGAGAGGCAAATATGATTAAAGTTTTAATTGTAGAAGATGACCCGATGGTAGCAATGTTAAATACGCATTATTTAGAACAAGTAGGAGGGTTTGAACTTGTTCAAGCAGTTAACTCAGTAAAGTCAGCGATAGAAGTATTAGAGAAATCACGAGTAGATTTAGTATTACTTGATATTTTTATGCCTGAAGAGACTGGGTTTGAGCTTTTAATGTATATCCGGAACCAAGAAAAAGAAATCGATATAATGATGATTTCAGCTGTACATGATATGGGGAGTATTAAAAAAGCATTACAATATGGAGTTGTAGATTATTTAATTAAACCATTTACATTTGAACGATTTAAAGAGGCATTAACTATATATCGAGAAAAATTTACTTTCATGAAAGAACAACAAAAAATTAGTCAATCGGAATTAGATTCGTTAATTTTACAAAAAGAAAAAAGAGAGCCTACTGTCACTAAAGAGCTTCCGAAAGGTTTAACGAAGCAAACGTTGCAATTAATTTGGCAGAAGATCGAGTCTCTGAATGGAAGAGTATTTACAACAGATGAAATGGCACAATTAGTTGGAATTTCAAGAGTTTCTATTCGAAAATATGTAATGTTTCTGACTGACATTGGGGTGTTAGAAAACGAAATGATGTACCAACATGTGGGAAGACCTGTAAGTAAATTAAGATGTGTTGATCAAAAGAAAATAGAGTTTTACGTATAAGCGACTTAATATAAGTCGCTTATACTTTTTTTAATTACAAAATCAATTACAAAACTTACAAAAACTATTTTTACTATTGAAAGCGTTTTAATATTGTTATTAAGAAAACGAGGGGGTGCCATATGGGAATTCAAAAGAATGTGGAAGCGGTATCATTTTCTGAAGGAAATGAAGTACAAAGAGAATCTTTCGCTTCTAAAATTATGAATGTAAAAATCGGTGTTATACCTTTACCGTTATATGTAGTATTGGCTGCTATTATTTATGGGGCATCTGTATATAATAAATTGCCAGCAGATATGATTGGTGGATTTGCAGTTATTATGATCATGGGGATTTTCTTAGGTGATATTGGGATGAGAATTCCAATTTTAAAAAATATCGGCGGTCCAGCAATACTTTCGTTATTTATTCCATCATTACTTGTATTTTTTAACTGGATGAATCCAGCTTCAATGGAAGCTGCGACTATGTTAATGAAAAAATCGAACTTTTTATATTTATATATTTCTTGTTTAGTAGTCGGAAGTATTTTAGGAATGAACCGTAAAGTGTTAGTACAAGGTTTCGTTCGCATGTTTATTCCTTTAGTAGTAGGGACGTTAGCTTCTGTAGCAGTAGGATTATTGGTCGGTTCATTATTTGGATTTGAAATGAAGCACACATTCTTCTTTATCATCGTACCAATTGTGAGTGGTGGTATCGGGGAAGGGATTTTACCATTGTCGCTAGCTTATAGTGATATTTTAAATGAATCATCAGCAACGTTTGTATCACAGCTTATTCCAGCAGCTATTATTGGAAATATGTTCGCAATTGTAAGTGCAGGGTATATGAAGCGTTTAGGTGAGAAGAAACCGGAGCTTAGTGGTAACGGTGTATTAGTGAAAACAGACAATCAAGCAGAATTATTAAAAGAACAAAATACAGAGAAGCCAATTGACTTCTCATTAATGGGAGCAGGTTTATTAATTGCGTGTACGTTCTTCATCTTCGGAGGATTTGCTTCTAAGTTCATCGGTATTCCTGGGGCAATCATTATGATTTTCTCAGCAGCGCTTGTGAAATACTTTAAATTAATGCCAGCAAAAATGGAGCAAGGAGCATTCCATTTATATAAATTTATTTCGAAGAATTTAACTTGGCCTTTAATGGTTGGATTAGGATTGCTATATATTCCGTTAAAAGACGTAGCAGCAGTTCTTTCAGTAGGATATGTTGTTGTGTGCGCATCGGTTGTTCTTACAATGGTAGCATCAGGTTTTCTTGTAGGGAAAGTGATGAAGATGTATCCAGTTGAATCGGCGATTGTAACTGGATGTCATAGCGGTTTAGGTGGAACTGGAGATGTTGCTATTTTATCGGCTTCAAATCGTATGGAATTAATGCCGTTCGCGCAAATTTCGACTCGTTTAGGCGGGGCGGCAATGGTTGTAACGGCGACAATATTATTAAAGATGTTTTCATGATCAAACAAGCTAGCTATATTCATATAGCTAGCTTGTCAAATTAAGGGGAGATTATAAGTATGTTAGCAAATCAAATTAATGAAAGATCATTGTTATTGCATAAAGAATTAGTAGGGAAAATTGAAATTACAAGTAAAGTAGAAGTAAATTCAGCGGATGATTTAAGCCTGACGTATACACCAGGTGTAGCGGAGTCTTGCAAAGCAATTGCGGCAGATGAAGAAACGGTGTATGACTATACAGCACGTGGTAATATGGTGGCAGTTGTCTCAGATGGAACAGCGGTACTCGGTTTAGGAAACATTGGACCGAAAGCGGCTATGCCTGTTATGGAAGGAAAAAGTATTTTGTTTAAGAAGTTTGCGAATGTAGATGCTTTCCCATTATGTTTAGGCACAACGGATGTAGATGAAATCGTTACCCTTGTAAAAAATTTAGAGCCTACATTTGCAGGGATTAATTTAGAAGATATTGCAGCACCGCGTTGTTTTGAAATTGAAAAACGATTAAAAGAAGAAACGAATATTCCTGTATTCCATGATGATCAACATGGAACAGCTATTGTCGTTTTAGCAGCTGTTATTAATGCATTAAAAGTTGTTAGCAAACAAATGGATAATGTGAAAATCGTTATTAACGGTGCGGGTTCGGCAGGAATTGCAATTGGAAAATTATTATTAAAGGCTGGTGCAAAGCACATTACGCTAGTTAGCCTAGAAGGTATTGTTTGTGAAGGTGAAACATGGATGAACGAAGCACAAATTGAAGTTTCAAAAAAGACAAATCGTGAACATGTGCGTGGAACGTTAAAAGAAGCGATTAACCAAGCTGATATTTTTATTGGCGTATCTGCTCCTAACGTATTAACGAAAGAACTTGTACAGACGATGAATGAGAAAGCAATTGTGTTTGCAATGGCGAATCCAATTCCAGAAATCTTCCCTGAGGATGCATTAGAGGCTGGGGCAGCTGTAGTAGGAACTGGGCGCTCGGATTATGCGAATCAAGTAAATAATGTATTGGCGTTTCCCGGAATATTCCGCGGTGCGTTAGATGTGCGCGCAACTGATATTACAGAAGAGATGAAATTAGCGGCAGCATATGGGATCGCTAACATCATTACTGATGAAGAACGTAATGCGAATTATGTAATCCCGAATCCATTAGATAAAAGAGTTGTTCCAAGTGTTGCGGAAGCAGTAGCGAAAGCAGCTATTGATTCAGGCGTGGCACAAATTACGAAAATACCACGTTATTAATAGCTAAAAGCAGTGCCTAAAAGGCACTGCTTTTTTGAGATAAGAAATCAAAATAATGAAGAAGTGTAGAATTATTTATGTTTCTTCACTATTTATTTAATTCCATTGCAACTTGTTTACCATTCACTAAAACCTCAGTTATTGCTACGATTACTTCTATCATTTTTTTCATCTCTCATCTCTCCTCATTCATTTCTTACTTTAAGTATAAGAGAAGAGAGATAATTCAACTATCGAAGTACATGACGTAGAAATTACATTGTTGTAAGAAAGTGGTTTATTTTTGTCACTTTACTCAGCGGTGATTACAAACTGATCATAATATTTTTCATTCACATATATATTTAATAACCATAATCCAGATGAAGGTAGTGACATAGCGAGAGGGAGTTCGCTTGTAGTAGAATTGATTGTATTTGAAGTAGTCCAAGTTTGTTTGGAAATTTCTTTTTGAAAGAGTACTGGTGTTGGCGTTACAGATCCTTGTTTTAGCGCAATAATAGACAATTTTCCAGTTGGTATTTCAGAATCTAGAAAGTACCACATTATTTCATTTTGTTCATTTGCGATAATAGGACTATCAGCCATTGCGATTTTTCCTTCGATGCCTTTTAAAGGTATTTTTCCGTCTATGAATGAGGGTGCTTCTTCCCAATTTACATCTTTTAAAACACTAAGATGAAAGAAGGAAGGTGCGTTCACTTGATTGGACGTTGCGACAGCTTCAGTTTTAGATGCTTTTGAATCAGGTTGTGCTTGTGTGCATCCAGTGATGAGAAAGGAGAGAAGTAGCATAGTTCCGATTTTTTTCATGGTGCCACACTCCTAGTTTTTATTGTTAGTGTAATTGTATTTGCTAGAAGGCGGGACAATTCCTTTAAAATGTCAAAAGAGGTCGTAAGTTTTGTACGACCTCTTTTGACATTTTGTATCCCGTAAAAGCCCGATTGGTGTAGGTTAATAATCAGTGGGAGATAGCCCCACTAATTAAAGTTTCATTTTATATTTGTTCCGTTGTATAGGTTGGTTCGGTTTCTTTTTGGGGCATCGTCAAAAAAATAACGGATAGAACGATACATATGCCGCCTAATAATTGATATGCTCCAAAAGATTCACTTAGCCAAGTGATTGAAACGATGGCAGCTACAAGGGGTTCAATGCTAGATAAAATGCTTGTTTCTGTTGCTGCTAAATATTTAAGACTACCGATATACAGAAGGAAAGAAAGGGTACCACTAATAATGATAAGAATAAGCATAGAAAAAGTTTTTAGTGTAAAGGTTTGTGAAAATTGATTCCACCCGAATGAATGATTATAAATAAGTAGTGCAATTCCTCCGATTAACATCCCCCAACCAATTACTATAGTTGTTCCGCATGCTTTAATAAGCGAAGCTGGATGAAGGGTATAAAATGCAAATCCAATTGCTGTTAATAGTCCAAAAATAATAGCTTCTTTAGATAAAACAATATTTTCAATTGAGCCATTTGTAATAATAAAGTATGTTCCTATTAGCGCGGCTATAATTGCGAATAGTTGCATGGAAGCAGGGAATTTTCTTTGTTCAAATGCAACATACATGGTAATAAGAACAGGACCTAGAAATTGAAATAGCGTTGCTGTGACCGCGTTACTAATATGAACCGTTTCGATAAAGGCGTATTGCGCACCAAGCATGCCGAGAATAGAGAAAATAATAAGTTGTATAGAATATCTAGGGTGTTTCCAAATTTGAAATATGTTTTGTTTCTTTATAAGTAAGAAAGACAAAATAAATATTCCTGCAAGTAACAATCGAATTGTTAAAAAATCAATTGAGGATACATTAGTATGCTGAAATAGCCACTGAATCATTGGACCAGATAATCCCCATAATGTAGCCCCTGTAATAATCATAATGAGTCCGATACGTCTACCATTGTTCATTATCATGTTTCTCCTCTCCGGTATTTGATTTTTGATGTGTGACATGATAAAAGGAATTATATATAAAATCTGGTACTGTAAAAAGTATCAGATTTTAGTTTTATTAAGGGGTCAGATATTATGTTAGAATTAACGCCTAATTTAAATGTGAATAGTAAAAAGGCATTATATGTGCAATTGTATGAGTATATAAAAAAAGAGATTAAAGATGGATCGATTGTCCCTTTTACGAAATTACCGGCTAAGCGAAAGTTAGCGATACATTTACAAGTAAGTAAAAATACAGTAGAGGCAGCCTACGAACAATTACTTGCAGAAGGTTATATTGAATCGATATCGAGAAAAGGTTATTTTGTATGCAAGATTGAGCAAATGGTTCATGTAGAGGATAGCGAAGAGAGGATAGAAGAAGTCCCGTTTCAGGAGAAGCGTTATAAATTTGACTTTACACAAACAGGAATTGATACAAATGCTTTTCCATTTAATATGTATCGGAAAATTGTAAATGAAGTATGGCAACCGCATAATAACGAACTTCTCTTTCTAGGACACCCTCAAGGGGAAGCAAGCTTAAGAGAAGAGATTACGAATTATTTGTATGAATCTAGAGGTGTGCGTTGTTCAGCTAGTCAAATTGTATTAGGAGCGGGAACACAAATATTAGTGAAACTATTGTTTCAATTGTTAAAGGGAAGCAATTATGCAGTTGAAAACCCAGGGTATCATAGAAAGATGGTTGTTTTTGAACAGGGAGAAGCAAGAGTCCAAATGTTATCTTTAGATAGAGATGGAATTTGTATTGCAGATTTAGAAAATAGCAATGCGAATGTTGTATTTGTTACACCTTCCCATCAGTTTCCATATGGAATGATTATGCCTATTACGAGAAGGATGCAGCTTTTACAGTGGGCAAAGAAAGAAGAGAGCAGGTATATTATTGAAGATGATTATGATAGTGAATTTCGTTATTCTGGAAAACCTATACCGGCGCTGCAAGGGTTAGATACAGAGGGGAAAGTTATTTATATGGGGACGCTATCTAAAGCATTATTGCCATCGCTACGGATGAGCTATATGGTGTTGCCGAAGAAATTAATTAAAAAGTATCAACAGCAATATTTATTTTATACACAAAGTGTTTCAAGAATAGATCAAGAAGTGATTAGAAGATTTTTAAATGAAGGATATTGGGAAAAACATATTCATAAAATGCGTGTTGTCTACCGAAAGAAGAGAGATAGACTTGTTTTTGAAATAGAGAAGTATTTCTCTAATCGTGTTGAAGTGATAGGAGAAGATTCCGGATTACACATTTTATTAAAAGTGCATAATGGAATGCAGGAAGAAGAATTAATTCAAGAAGCTGCGAAATATAGTATTAAAATATATCCTGTGTCTACGTACTATAAAGACGGTACGGCGCCTGAGAGTGTAGTTTTACTTGGGTTTGCGATATTATCAGAGGAAGAGATTGCGAAAGCGATTCAATTATTACACACGGCATGGTTTACAAGAAAGTAAAAAACATCCTCCAAACATGAGGATGTTTTTTATTATTTATTTTCATCTAAGAATAAGACCATATGCTCTTCGTCCCAATATTGTCCGTTATATTTTAATGAACGTTCTTGTACACCGAATGTTTTAAAACCTAATGATTCATAAAGTTTTTTCGCTCCATCGTTGCCAACAACAACATCAAGCATAACTTGTTCTACTTCTAAAGATTTAGCAAGCTCAAGACATTCTTTAATAAGTGCTTTTCCTGCTCCAAGTCCGCGTGCTTTTGGAGATACATATACAGAACCGATTTTAGCTTTATGTTCTTGTTTTACATATGGTTTCGTTTCCAGTGTTGCAACCCCGATTAATTTTCCATCTTTAAATGCACCTAGCGTATAGTTTTCATCTTGTGCTAATTTTTGTGCTTTATATTCAATCGCACACTCTTTATTAATAATATCTTCATAAGAAGAGCTGAATGCTTCAGGGTTTTGCTTTAATCCTTCTACGCGAAGTTCTAAGTAAATTTCTGCTTCGTCTTTTGTTAATACATGGATATCCAATTATATCACCCTCCAAATCTTTGCAAATGTACCTTTATTTTATATTGAAATAAGAATAATTTCAAAAGCTTAGCTTATATGAGCTGTTTTTATGAACAAAATAACACCAGTAGTGTTTACTACTACTGGTGTTTTCACACGCATATTATTCAAAAGGTAGCTTGATTATAAAGTTTGTTCCCGCTCCTAATTGGCTTGTTACTAGAATAGAACCGTTATGCAATTCTACAATTTCCTTTGCAACAGCTAGCCCGATGCCTTTTCCGCCTGTAGCTCGTGTTCTAGATTTATCAACACGATAAAAACGGTCAAAAATATGCGGGATATCTTCTTCAGGAATACCTTCACCTTCATCTTGTACACTTATTGTAAAAGAATCTGTTTCCATGAGTACACGTATCGTAATGGATGTGTTTTCTGGCGAATGTTGATAAGCGTTGTGTAATAAATTTAACATAACTTGTTCCATACGTCTTTCGTCTATACAAACTTCTAAATCATCTTTGCAATATACGTGAAGTTGCATTTGCTTATTCGTTAATGTTGTTTTTGTTTTTTCAACCATTCGTTCTAAAAATGGCTGAAGAAGCACTTTTTGTTTTTTTATAACAAATTGGTGTTGTTCTAATTGTACAAGCATAAATAAATCTTGGACGAGATCGGTTACACTATCCGTTTCATCCTCAATGATTTGTAAGTATTCTTCTCGCTCCTCTTTTGTTAAAGAGTCTCTCTTTGCTACCTTTGCATAACCTTTCATATAGGTCAATGGAGTTAATAGTTCATGAGCGACACTAGCGAGAAATTCATTGCGCTCTTTTTTCATATACGTAAGTTCACTCGATAAATCTTCAATTGTTTTTGCTAAACTTCCGAGTTCATCATTCCGTTTAATACCTAATTGAATTGGCTTATTTAATTTTGACATTTTTTCTGTCGCTCTCTTCATTTTTACAAGTGGTTCTGTAATAACGCGTGAAAAAACAAAGACAGAAATTGTTGTTAAAATAATTGTTAAAACGCTAATGATAAGAAATTGGTTCATGAGTTTAAGTAACATATTTTCTAGGAAAGATGTTTTTAATAGCATATATAGCTTTCCTTGAAACTTTGTTGTGTTAAGTGGGCTTACTGTTGTGATGAACTTTGATTTTTTCCAGTTCCTTTCAACGACCAATCCGCCGTCTGGGACAGTTTCTGTTTTACAAGTAAGTTGTTTTTGCATATCTTTTGTTACGGGTTCTGAGGTGGAAATAATTTTGCCGTTATGGTCAGTAATAATGATAGCTATATCGGAGTTAGAAATTGATTCCGATTCAACTAAGTGTGCAGCCTCATTCGTAATATCGAATTCAGGATACACAGGGCGTTTAGGACTTTTATTATGTTCAGCGTGTTTCATTTCTTTATAATATTCATCCCGTCTCTCGCGGCTTTTAATTTTTTTACTATAGCGATTACCTTTCTCTAAAAGAGCATCTGTTTCCTCTACAATACGCATTTTTGAAAGGCTTTTATAAAAAGATACGAAAGCAATTGTTTCAATACATAAAGCTAATATTAAAAAGTATGTCCCAATTTTAAGGGAAAGTTTACTCATTTTTTCACCATACCTTATTCATAATAAAGAGTCAGTGGTATACGATTTCCCACTGACCGAAGTAATTATTCACTTTTCCATTTATATCCGACTTTATAGACCGTTTCTAGGTAATCTTCAATTGGAAATCCTTTTTTGCGTAGTTTATCACGGATATTACGAATGTGTGAATCAATTGTTCTATATTCGATATCTGTTTCATAGCCCCAAATTTTTTCGATTAAATCATCTCGGCTATAAGCACGGTTTGTATTTTGCAAAAATAGTCCGAGTAACGAAAATTCGATAGGAGTTAATGAGATTTTTTCATCATAAACTGTGACAGTATGTTTCGTTTTATCCCACTCAATACCATTGAAACTAACAAAGCCATCTTTTTTTGTACGGCGTAATATAGCCTCGATTCGTGCGACTAATACATGCTCATCAAATGGTTTTGTAATATAATCATCTGCGCCCATCGTGAGGCCTTTCACCATATCGTAGTTTTGATTACGAGCTGTTAACATAATGATAGGAACATTGGAAATTTGACGAATTTGATAGCAAGTATCCCATCCATCCATATTTGGCATCATAACATCTAATAAAATAATATCGAATTCTTTTTGTTCGATTAAATTTAGTGCTTCAAGGCCAGAGGTAGCTTTCATGCAAAAATAGCCGCGAGGGCTTAAGAACAGATCTAATAATCGTAACATACGTTCTTCATCGTCTACTAATAAAATTTTTACCATAATCTTGTGCACCCCAAACTGTTCATTCTACTTGTATAGTTTACATGAAAATAATAAAAAACTCTTTTTATGTGATTGAGTGGAAGAGTTATTTTTCGCTCAGAGTAATTGACATAAAAAATGCACTAGTTTTGCACAACTATTTTTTATAATAGAAAACGTAGCGACACAAAATACCCTATGTTGCGACATAACGTCATGTCATTTTATTTATAAAATGACAATTCCATTCTATTGTGTATGTGAGATAGAGAGGGTTTTCGTATTCACCTCGCATCGGATAAGAAAAATTTCCTATCTCACACTTTTTTTAAAAGGAGATCATACACATGAATTCAAAAGAAGAAATTTCAAAAAAAGAAAAGCAAGATCGTAATACGGTTGTCATGTGCGTTGCCGTATCTATGGTTATTATTATAAGTTGCGTAAATAAAATTTTGGGGATTTTATAATATAAAAAAAGCTGATTGCTTCTTAAGAAGCAATCAGCTTTTTTCATTGTTAGGGGAGTATTCCTATATGATAAACCAAGGTAAAATTGCTAACCCAGAAGTTACAATTGCTGTAGTAAATATTAAAAGCATAGCTCGTTTGTTTTGTTTCATATCACATTCTCCTCTACATATCAAGTACATGCGATCGGCGTGGGATGTAGTTCCCCACTGAGTAAAGTTTCACTTTATATTTTTAGTATAATGAATGGTAAGGATTGGTACGATCGATAAAGGTGACATGAAGATTACATTGTTGTAATGTAAAAAAACATCTTTCTTATTAAGAAAGATGTTTTTGGAAAACTACCCCGCTATTTGTGGGCAGTAACTCCCACCTTAAAATTCAGCGAATGCGAGGGAGTTAGGTGGGCGATAACTGCCCGTAAAAGCCCGATTGGTTCAACTAATACTCAGTAGGGGATGGAAAAAACACTGAGTAAAGTTTCACTTTATATTGAAGTATTAATCATTTAAGAACAGAACCATATGTTCCTCGTCCCAATATTGACCATTGTGTTTTAATGAACGCTCTTGTACGCCGTAAGTTTGGAAACCTAATGACTCATATAATTTTTTTGCACCAACGTTACCAACTACAACATCAAGCATGAGTTGTTCTACATGTAATTTATCGGCATTTTCAATAATTGCTTTAATTAGAGCTCGTCCTGCTCCGAGACCACGTGCTTTTGGGGAAACAAAAACGGAGCCAATTTTTGCTTTATGTTCTTGTTTAATAAATGGTTTTGTTTCTAAAGTAGCGATACCAATTAAATCATTATCTTTGAAGACACCTAGAGTATACTTATCCGGATTGCTTAATCGTTTAGCCATAGCAGCCACAGGATTTTCATGTTTAAGAACATCTTCATAAGAAGAGCTAAAAGCTTCCGGATTCTTCGTTAAACCTTCCATACAAACTTTTAAATATATTTCTGCGTCCTCTGTTGTTAATAAGCGAATTTCCATAGTTGTAACCTCCCTGGTGGATTTCAAATAAATCCATTACTTTTATAAGATTGAGTATATGTTTTGTTAGTATTCTCTTTTAATTTGTAAAAGAATGAAAAGATATATGCTACAATGTTTTGTTTTAATTATGTAATGAAATTATATATTAACTTTGTTAACTATTCAAGTGTTTAATATGTTACATTTTTATAACTAAAATAACTCCTCGATTGAGGAGTTATTTTTTAAACATTGGATTGATAGCCATCAATTCGTTTTGGATGTGTGTAAATATTACAAGATTCATTTCTAATAAACCCTACGACTGTAATGCCTAAATCATGGGCAAGTTGCAATGCCAGTTTTGTTGGAGCGGATTTAGATAGAACAATTTCACATCCGATTTTTGAAACTTTGAGTAAAATTTCGGATGAAATACGTCCGCTAAATGCGATAATTTTTCCTTTAATGGATATATCGTTACGCAAACAATGACCATATATTTTATCTAATGCATTATGTCTTCCAATATCCATTCTTGATAGGAGGATATTGTTTCGATCACATAGCGCGGTATTGTGAACACCGCCAGTTTGGCGAAATGTAGTAGAAGATTGTTGCAAGGTATTCATTAAGTGAAAGCATTCTTCAGGAGTAATTTTTACATGTATATCATGTAAGTCTTTTGCTTTTGCTGCGTCGTTTACGAAAATAAAACCTTGTCTACCTTTTCCACAGCAAGAAGTGATGTATCGTTTATTATATAAAGTTTGATAGAGCGGATTCACTTTTGATGATTTTACATGGACAATTCCGTTATCTTTTTGAACCCATAGTTCTTCAACATCTTTATAGGAAGAAATAATCCCCTCAGAAATTAAAAAACCAATTACCATATCTTCAATATAATTTGATGTGCATACGACTGTTACATATTCTTCACCATTCAACTTAATAGTAATAGGAGATTCTGTAACAATCTCATCAAGCTGTTTTGAAAATGTACCAGATTGATAGCGTACAATTGTATAAGTCTCTTGCGTAGGCCCCATATTAAATTCCCCTTTTATATGTATTTCTCTCCCACATTTATCATAAAACAATGGGAAAAATAAAAACACCTATTAACAAGAAGATCACAGATTATTTTGGTTATTATTGTATATGTACGATATAATAGAACTGTAGAATAGTGATAATTTCAAGCTTTCGTAGTTATACCTTATAACATCTAGAATCGACTTCATAAGAAAGTATTTGGGTAGAGCGTTTCAAAAATATGTACAGTAATGCGATTTTGAAAACGGATTCATAATTGTGTTGTACAGTTGGTTGTAAGGAGAGGGGAAACTATGGCAGAACAGACAGTCCGTGTAACCGTCGATGGTAAAGAATTTTCTGCATCAGGTGAAAAGACGATACTACAATTATTTAACGAGAGTAATTTGGAACATCCTCAAATTTGTCATGTACCAGAAGTAGATCCAATTCAAACTTGTGATACGTGTATTGTAGAAGTAAATGGGAAGTTAATGCGTGCTTGTTCAACGAAATTAGAGAACGGTATGCATATCGAAAGACAGTCCCAGCGTGCAAAAGAGGCACAGACTGAGGCAATGGATCGAATATTAGAGAATCATCTACTGTATTGTACCGTTTGTGATAACAATAATGGTAACTGTAAAGTCCACAATACAGTACATATGATGGGAATTGAGGAACAGAAATATCCGTATGAGCCAAAAGTAAGTGCGTGTGAAGTGGATATGTCACATCCGTTTTATCGGTATGATCCAAATCAATGTATTGCTTGTGGGCAGTGTGTAGAAGTATGTCAAAACTTACAAGTGAATGAAACTATATCGATTGATTGGAGCTTAGACCGTCCACGTGTTATATGGGACAATGGTGTAAGTATAAATGACTCATCTTGTGTAAGTTGTGGGCAGTGTGTAACAGTATGTCCATGTAATGCGTTAATGGAAAAAACAATGCTGGGTGAAGCTGGATTCATGACAGGATTGAAACCGGATGTGTTAGATCCGATGATTGATTTTGTAAAGGATGTAGAACCTGGATATAGTAGTATTTTAGCAGTTTCAGAAGTAGAGGCTGCGATGCGTAAGACGAAAGTGAATAAAACAAAAACAGTTTGTACATTTTGTGGTGTAGGTTGTTCATTTGAAGTATGGACGAAAGACCGCCACATTTTGAAAGTACAGCCTGTTTCAGATGCGCCGGTTAACGGTATTTCCACATGTGTAAAAGGCAAATTTGGATGGGATTTTGTAAACAGTGAAGATCGTATTACAAAGCCATTAATTCGCCAAGGAGATATGTTTGTTGAAGCTTCATGGGAAGAGGCTCTTGAAGTTGTTGCATCCAATATGCAGCATATTAAATCAGAATATGGAAGTGATGCATTTGGATTTATTTCTTCTTCGAAAGTAACGAATGAAGAAAATTATCTTATGCAAAAACTAGCCCGTCAAATATATGGAACGAATAATGTAGACAACTGTTCCCGTTATTGTCAATCTCCAGCAACAGACGGTTTATTTAAAACTGTCGGTATGGGCGGGGACGCTGGAACAGTGAAAGATATTGCGGAAGCAGGCCTTGTCATTATCGTTGGAGCAAATCCAACAGAAGGACATCCTGTACTTGCAACGCGTGTAAAACGTGCACATAAATTACATGACCAAAAATTAATTGTGGCAGACCTTCGTAAACATGAAATGGCAGAGCGTGCGGATTTATTCATTCATCCGCGCCAAGGAACTGATTACGTATGGCTCGCTGGTATTACGAAATATATTATTGATCAAGATTGGCACGATAAAAAGTTCATAGCTGAAAATGTGAAGAATTTTGATGAATATAGCAAAATGGTAGAAAAGTATACGCTTGATTATACAGAAGAAATCACGGGGATTTCGAAAGAAAATCTGAAAGAAATGGCTCGTATGGTATATGAAGCAGATGGTACTTGTGTACTTTGGGGAATGGGTGTAACTCAAAATACTGGAGGAAGTACAACTTCAGCAGCAATTTCAAATCTATTGCTTGTTACGGGTAACTATCGTCGTCCTGGTGCAGGAGCATACCCATTACGCGGACATAATAACGTACAAGGCGCTTGTGATATGGCAACATTACCAAACTGGCTTCCAGGTTACCAAGCGGTTTCAGATGATGCGCTCCGTGCGAAATTTGAAAAAGCATACGGTACTACAATTCCGAAAGCACCAGGCTTAAATAATATTGCAATGTTACTTGCGGCAGATGAAGGAAAACTGCGTGGTATGTATGTTATGGGTGAAGAAATGGCTTTAGTAGATTCGAATGCCAACCATGTACAACATATTTTAGCGAATTTAGATTTCCTTGTTGTTCAAGATATGTTCTTATCGAAAACAGCTCGTTTTGCTGATGTTATTTTACCAGCGGCACCAAGCTTAGAAAAAGAAGGAACGTTTACAAATACAGAGCGCCGCATTCAAAGATTATATGAAGTATTGAAGCCGCTTGGTGATTCAAAACCAGACTGGTGGATTTTACAAAAAGTTGCTCGTGCACTAGGTGGGGATTGGAATTATGAAAGTCCAAGTGAAATTATGGACGAAATCGCGTCACTTGCACCGTTATACTCTCAAGCAACGTACGACCGTCTAGAAGGATGGAATAGTTTATGTTGGGGTAGTCATGATGGTAGCGATACACCGCTATTATATGTAGACGGATTTAACTTCCCAGATAAACTCGCTCGTTTATCATTAGATGAATGGGTACCACCAGTTGTAGCACCAGATGAGTATGATTTACTTTTAAATAATGGTCGTATGTTAGAACATTTCCATGAAGGAAATATGACGAATAAATCGGCTGGTATTTTATCTAAAGTATCTGAAGTGTTCGTTGAAATCTCGCCTGAACTTGCCCTAGAGCGCAATGTGAAAGATGGTGGTCTTGTAGAATTAGCATCACCATTTGGGAAAATTAAAGTACAGGCACTTGTTACAGATCGTGTAACGGGGAAAGAGCTATATTTACCGATGCATGCAACGGTAAATGAAGAGGCAATCAATATTTTAACTGGAACGGCGACAGATCTTTATACGTGTACACCAGCGTATAAACAAACGATGGTAAAGATGCGTGTACTACGTGAAAAAGGGAATCGTCCGTTACCATCTTCAAACCCGAGAGATAAAAAGCGTAATCCGCAAAATGGTGTTGAAATCCAGCAAAAATGGCAAAGAAAACAATACGTATCACTTGTGGACTAGGGGGCGGAGATAGTGGCGAAAGAAATTACTGTAATTAAAAAGAAAGTTGTAACAGAGGAAGAACAGAAACAGCAAGTAGCAGATGAACTTCTAAATGAGTTATCTAATAATCGTGAAGCAGTAGAAGAAACGATGCAGCTTTTAGCACAGTTGCAGAAGGCTGGTATATTAGATGCAGCAATTAGTTTACTTGCTGCGAAGGAAGATGTTTCAAAAATCGCTGTGGAGCAATTAAATCGTGAACCAGTTAAAAATGCACTCAACAATATGATGGGGGCAGGAGAAGCGTTATCTTCAGTTGATCCAGAAATAACGAAGCAAATTACGTCAAGTTTAGTTACAGGATTGCAATTTGCAACAGATGAATTAAATAGTGGTAAAAAAACAAAAGTAATGGATTTCTTTAAAGTATTAAAAGATCCAGATATCAATAGAGCTATTACATTCGGTTTTAGCTTTTTGAAAGCATTTGGACAAGGCCTAGAGAAAAAATAGAATAAATGAAAAAGTGATGGGAAGTAGCCATCACTTTTTTCATTATATGTATAAGAGTGTTCATGTTAAGCGGAATATATTATTATTAAAAAGATGGATTAGAACTTGAAATATGGAATCCATCTCAAATACCGTTTTAGAATTTGGAGGAATATATGCAACACCGTAAAAAACTATCTATACCAGGAGTAATGAGACATTCCTTTCAAACAGTTAAATTTGCTTTTTGGAATGTATTAACTTTTCAACTTGCTTATAAATTATTAGCAGCGATTGTGTTTGTTCCACTATTTGGAATCATTTTTAATAAGTTATTGTATTTTGCTGGTTATGCAAATGCGACAAATGATGAATTATTAGCGTTTTTAAAGACGCCTTATGGCATCTTAGCAATCGTAATTTTATCATTGTTAGCACTGTTTCTTATCTTTACAGAATTTGCAGTGCTTATTATTATTTCGTATTTCGCTCATAAAAGACAGAAGGTGAAATTACGTCCGATTTTATATAAAACGGTAACGTATTTACCTACTCTTTTCACATATTGCTTACCAGGATTTATTTTATATGCTGTCGTATTGTTGCCTCTTTTAAATATGGGATATGAAACGGCATTAATCCCGCAAATTCAAATTCCTAACTTTATTACAGGAGAACTGTTTAAGACAACGATGGGACAAGTTGGTTATTACACGTTCTTTGCTGTAGTCGCGTATTTGAATCTTCGATGGATTTTCGTTCTACCCATTGTTGTTTTAGAGCAAAAACCATTTCGCGTGGCAGCACGTAAAAGTGCAACTTTAGTAAAGGAAAGCTTTTTTAAAGTACTATTCTTTTTAGTAGGATTTTTTATTTCAATTGGAATTGTATATGTCGTGTTTTTGGGAATATATTTATTGTGCCTATGGGGTGTTTATGAATTTACAAACCCGAAAGGAACATTTGCATTATTAGCTGAATCAACGATTTCTGTATTTTTAACGAGCACATTGTATTTATTCAGCTTTATCGTGACGCCATTTTATATTATGGCGATTACGCGATTATACTTACAAAAGGTACCGGTTGAGGATGTTTTATTAGAAGAAGGATTAGATTATTCGAAAACGAAAGCAGATAAATGTTTCTTCCAAAAACATCGTTGGAAATTCATTGGCGTATACATTGTAGGAATTATTACTGCCGGAATGGTCGTTGCTTTCATTGTAACGTTTATTTCAAATTCATATAAAGAACCGATTATTATGGCGCACCGCGGGTATATATCAAAAGGTGTAGAAAATACGAAAGAAGCTGTGCAAGGTGCTATTGATGCAAAAGCAGACTACGCTGAAATAGATGTATTACAAACGAAAGACGGTGAACTAGCGGTTATACATGATTTGAAGCTGAAACGTCTCGCAAATGCCAATGTGCATGTGTCAGATTTAACGATGGCTGAGTTAAGGCAGCTTACCCTTAGTCAAGATGGACTTTCAGGACAAATAAGTACACTTGATGAAATCATTAAGCTAGCAAATGGCAAAATCAAACTTAATATAGAAGTGAAGCTTCATGGGGGCGAAAAAGATTTTGTAAACAAAGTCTTAAAAACGATTAAAGATAATGAATTTGAGAAGCAATGTGTAATTCAAACGTTACACTATCCACTTATTAAAGAGTTTAAGCGTGCAAATCCAGATATAAAAGTAGGGTATATATTGTATGCAAGTAGAGCTAACTTAAAGAATGTGAAGGCTGACTTTTACGTAGCAGAAGAATATATGTTAAATAAGAAATTAGTAAAAGAAGCAAGGAAGTTAAACAAACCAATTTACGTATGGACAGTAAATGATATGGAAAATTTAAAGGCATATTATAAGTTGAACGTAGATGGTATCATAACCGATTACCCTGAAGATGCACGTGAAACAATTAAGATGTTAAAAGAGCAAGAAGCGGAAGAAAGTGATCTGTTTGATAAAATTACTGAAACGACAGATGATTTATTTTCTAAGTTATTTATAAGTTACCCAGCTGCTAGCTAAATGCTAGCAGCTATTTTTTTTGAAAAGAATATATCTCTAAAGTATTGAGTAAAATAATAACTGTATATGTATACGTTATCGCTTAGGTTTCTTACAATGTTAAATTATTGTCAAATAATAAAAGGTTACTGTTTATTTTGAAGAGGTATAATAAAAATAGAGTGATAGATAATGAAATGTCACGAAACCCCCAATAGAATCAATGTTTTATATATTTACACTATTCTAAATATATAAACTTTATAAAAATGGTATGTTAGCGTTTTCATAACTTTTAAGTTATGCTAGAATAAGGACATAAGTTATTAATTATTACAAAAAGAAAAAAGAATCTCTTTTTTCTGTTAATTATAAGGGGGCATTTCATTATGCGTATTGGGGTACCAGCAGAAATTAAAAACAACGAAAACCGTGTGGCAATGACACCAGCAGGTGTTGTACATTTAATTCGTAACAATCACGAAGTATTCATTCAAAAGGGTGCAGGTTTAGGATCTGGTTTCACAGACGCTCAGTATGTGGAAGCGGGAGCAAAAATTGTTGATACAGCTGAAGAAGCTTGGAACATGGAAATGGTTATGAAAGTTAAAGAACCAATTGAAAGCGAATACAAACACTTCAGTGAAGGCTTAATCTTATTCACATACTTACACTTAGCTCCAGAGCCAGAATTAACAAAAGCTTTAATCGAGAAAAAAGTTGTTTCTATTGCATATGAAACAGTACAATTAGAAAATCGTTCATTACCATTACTTGCACCTATGAGTGAAGTAGCTGGTCGTATGGCTGCACAAATTGGTGCACAATTCCTTGAGAAGAACAAAGGCGGTAAAGGTATCTTACTTGCAGGTGTTCCAGGGGTTAAACGTGGTAAAGTAACAATCATCGGTGGTGGACAAGCTGGTACAAATGCTGCTAAAATTGCAGTTGGACTAGGTGCGGATGTAACAATCATCGACTTAAGCGCAGAACGTCTTCGTCAATTAGATGACATTTTCGGAAACCAAGTAAAAACTTTAATGTCTAATCCTTACAATATTGCAGAAGCTGTTAAAGAGTCTGATCTTGTAATCGGTGCAGTATTAATCCCAGGTGCAAAAGCTCCAAAACTTGTAACAGAAGAAATGATTAAATCAATGGAACCAGGTTCTGTTGTTGTAGATATCGCGATTGACCAAGGTGGTATTTTCGAAACAACTGATCGTATTACAACTCATGATAACCCAACTTATGAAAAACACGGCGTTGTTCATTATGCAGTTGCAAACATGCCAGGTGCGGTTCCACGTACATCAACTCTTGCATTAACAAACGTAACAGTACCATATGCAGTACAAATTGCTAACAAAGGCTACAAAGAAGCTTGCCTAGGCAACACTGCATTACTAAAAGGTATTAACACATTAGATGGCTATGTAACATTTGAAGCAGTTGCAGAAGCTCACGGTGTAGAGTACAAAGGTGCTAAAGAATTATTAGAAGCAGAAACAGTATCTTGCTAATAGAAGCATTATACAAAACAAAATCGAACAATATATAAAACAACATGATAAGAGCTAAGAGTGAAGATCTCTTAGCTCTTCTTGGCAAAAGGGGGCATACATCGTGGCCAACCTATTTAAAAAGAAATCCGTTACGCAATTGTTAGGGGAAAGTAAAAGTAAAACTTTGACGAAAACGCTAGGGGCATTTGACCTAACAATGCTAGGGATTGGTGCGATAATTGGTACAGGAGTTCTAGTATTAACTGGATTAGTAGCAGCAAGAGATGCTGGTCCAGCAGTTATTTTTTCATTCATGATTGCAGCCATCGTTTGTGGATTTGCAGCATTATGTTACGCAGAGGTTGCTTCTACACTTCCTGTTTCAGGTAGTGTGTACACATACTCATATGCAACAATTGGCGAGTTTGTAGCTCATTTAATGGGATGGACATTACTATCCGTATATGTTGTAACGACTGCCGCAGTAGCTGGCGGATGGACTGGTTACTTCCATAACTTAGTGAGTGGATTAGGGCTTGAAATTCCAAAAGCACTGCTAACGATTCCGTCTCAAGGTGGTATAGTGAATTTACCAGCAGTTATCGTTACATTAGTTATAACTTGGTTATTATCAAGAGGTACGAAAGAAAGTAAACGAGTGAATAACATAATGGTATTAATTAAAATTGGTATCGTTGTTTTATTCATTGCAGTTGGTGTATTCTACGTGAAACCAGAAAACTGGATACCATTTGCACCGTATGGTTTAAGTGGAGTTTTCGCGGGGGGAGCAGCAGTATTCTTTGCTTTCTTAGGATTTGATGCATTAGCAACTTCTGCTGAAGAAGTAAAAAATCCGCAACGTGATCTACCGATTGGTATTATCGCTTCGTTAGTCATTTGTACAATCATTTATGTTGTAGTTTGTCTCGTTATGACGGGTATGGTTTCATATAAAGAGCTAGATGTACCGGAAGCGATGGCGTATGTGTTAGAAGTTGTAGGACAAGATAAAGTAGCTGGTATAATCGCAATTGGAGCTGTAATTGGTATTATGGCAGTAATTTTTGCTTACATTTATGCAACGACACGTGTATTCTTCGCTATGAGCCGTGACGGTTTATTGCCAGAATCTTTCGCGAAAATTAATAAAAAGACAGAAGCACCAACATTTACAGTTTGGTTAACAGGAATTGGTAGTGCTTTAATTGCTGGATTTATCGATTTGAAAGAATTGTCGAATTTAGCGAATATTGGAGCGTTGTTAACATTTGCGATGGTTGGTGTGTCAGTTATTATTCTTCGTAAAACACATCCAAAATTACAACGTGGATTTATGGTACCACTTGTACCGATCTTGCCGATTATTTCAATTGCATGTTGTCTATTCTTAATGGTAAACCTACCATTAAAAACATGGATGTACTTCGGTGCTTGGTTAGCAATCGGAGTAGTTGTATACTTTGTTTATTCGAAAAAACATAGTCATTTAAAAGACGATGGAAGTTCGCAGGATAATTTAGAACAAGCTAATTAAAGGGATATAAACACAGTAAGCCTTGTGCGTCTAGGGAGCGCACAAGGCTTTTTCTTTTGTTGAAATAAAGGGAATGTATATTATTTTGTCGAATTTTTCTGTCGGAATATGAAAAAAGGGTGGGAGCGAAATGGAAGAAACAAAAGTTGTTGTTGGAGCAGAGGGTTATAATAATAACCCTGGTTGGTTACATACGAATGAAGAAGAATTAAATTTATTAAGGAGAGAAACTTGGCTTTATAAATTTCAACCTAATTCTTTATCAGCAATTTTGGCAGAACATGTATGGGAGCATTTATCATATGAAGAAGGAATTGAAGCTGCAAAAATTTGTTATGAGTTTTTAATGGAGAATGGATATATTCGTTGTGCAGTACCAGATGCATTTTTTCCAGATGAAGAATATCAGCAAGGGGTACAAGTAGGTGGACCTGGTCCATTAGATCATCCTGCAGCAAGTCATAAAATTGTTCATAGCTATAAAACAATCACGTCCATGTTTGAATCAGCAGGTTTTCAAGTAAGGCTCTTAGAATACTGTGATGAGAATGGTAAGTTTCACTATAATGATTGGAATGAGAAAGATGGATTTATTTATCGTTCGAAACGTTTTGACCATAGAAATCGGGATAATCATTTAGGGTTTGTTTCTTTAATTGTGGATGCGGTGAAAAATGAAAAGTAAGTAAAAAGGGGTGTGCGAATTGTGCATCCTTTTTTGTATGAGAATATAGAGAGTGCGGAAAATATGTATACGACTTATTAAAATGTGAACGGAATGTTCATAAAAAAAATTCAGATTTCATTGACACATATGAGTGGGCGCTCATATAATAAGAGTATAAGATATATGAATGATTGTTCATATGTTCAATTAAAGAGGTGAGCTATAATGGCTGGAAATAAAGTAGAAACACCACAAGAGACATGTTCTCAAACGATAATTCATGAAGAAGTTGTAGAGCAAGTAAAACAAACAATTCCAACTGATGAAAGTTTAAGTAAAGTAGCAGAACTATTTAAAGTATTAGGTGACCGTACACGTACGAGAATATTACATGCGCTATTTGAAGCTGAAATGTGCGTTTGTGATTTAGCTTATTTATTAGGAATGACACAATCATCTATTTCGCATCAGCTTCGTGTGTTAAAGCAAGCGAAACTTGTGAAGAATCGTAAAGAAGGAAAGGTTGTTTATTATTCGTTAGCTGACCAGCACGTAATTCATATCTTCGAGCAAGCGTTTGAACACGTAAACGAAGAAGAATAAAAGAACGCGAGGAGGGAGAACGATGGCTGAAGCATTGGTGAAAAAGAAACTGATGTTAGAAGGTTTAGATTGTGCGAACTGTGCAATGAAAATTGAAAAAGGTGTTGGGAATATAGAAGGAGTAAATTCTTGTTCTGTAAACTTCGCAACAAAGACAATGATCTTAGAAACAGCACAAAATAAAGAAAACGAAGTTGTTACGGAAGCAAAACAACTCGTTACAAAATTAGAACCGCATATTAAAGTTCAAGAAGAACAAAAAAATAAAATTGCTAAAGAAGTATTTATATTAGAAGGTTTAGATTGCGCGAACTGTGCAATGAAAATTGAAAATAAAGTGAAGGAAATGCCAGCTGTCTCAGAAGCAACTGTTGATTTCGTATCGAAGAAATTACGAGTAGAAGTTGCGAATAAAAGAGAACTAGAAGCGACTGTAGCAAATATAACAAATGTCGTTCAAAAGTTAGAACCAGATGTGAAAGTTGTTCGTGAAGAGAAGAACGGTCATGACCACGGACATAGTCACGATCATGGTGAAGCAAATGTGAAAAAGATGGTAGGGAGATTAGTGGTCGGCGGAATTTTGACAGCAATTGCTGCATTAGCGGGCTTACCACAAATGGTAACAATTCCGTTATTCGTCCTTGCTTATTTATTAATAGGTGGAGATATCGTTTGGAGAGCGATAAGAAACATAACTCGTGGCCAAGTATTTGATGAAAACTTCTTAATGGCAATTGCAACTGTAGGAGCTTTTGCAATTCAACAATATTCTGAAGCTGTAGCAGTAATGCTATTTTATCAAGTAGGAGAACTATTCCAAAGTATTGCGGTAAACCGCTCCCGAAAATCAATTACTTCATTAATGGATATTCGTCCTGATTATGCGAATGTAAAGATTGGAAATGAAACGAAGCAAGTATCACCAGAAGATGTAAAAATTGGCGATTATATTATCGTTAAGCCAGGTGAGAAAGTGCCGTTAGACGGAAAAGTAATTGAAGGAACATCAATGGTAGATACTTCAGCATTAACAGGTGAATCTGTACCACGTGAAGTAGAAGTTGGAAATGATGTATTAAGTGGCTTTGTGAACCAAAATGGTGTGTTAACAATTGAAGTTACAAAAGAATTCGGTGAATCCACTGTATCAAAAATTTTAGATTTAGTTCAAAATGCAAGCAGTAAAAAAGCACCAACGGAAAACTTTATTACGAAGTTTGCACGTTACTACACTCCAGTTGTAGTTATTACAGCGGCGATCATGGCGTTTATTCCACCACTTATTTTAGAAGGAGCTACATTCTCTGAGTGGATTTATAGAGCTTTAGTGTTCTTAGTAATCTCTTGTCCATGTGCGTTAGTTGTATCCATTCCTCTTGGATTCTTTGGAGGTATCGGTGGTGCATCTAAAAGTGGTGTGTTAGTAAAAGGTAGTAACTATTTAGAAGCTTTAAATGATGTAAAATATATTGTTTTTGACAAAACAGGAACATTAACAAAAGGTGTTTTCAAAGTTACAAAAATGGAACCGAGCGAAGGTACTACAAGTGAAGAGTTATTAGAGTATGCGGCATTTGCTGAAGTATATTCTAACCATCCAATTGCCCAATCTATTCGAAAGGCATATGGAAAATCAATTGATGAAAAAATAATCGATGATTATAACGAAATTTCTGGTCACGGTACAGTCGTAAAAGTACAAGGAAAAGAAATTTTTGCAGGTAATGCAAAATTAATGAGAAAAGAAAATATTGAATTTAAGCAACCAGAAACAGTAGGTACATTAGTTCACGTTGCTGTAGATGGAAGATATGCAGGTTATATTGTTATCTCTGATGAGGTAAAAGAGGATTCGAAACAAGCGATTCAAAAGTTAAAAGAACTAGGTATTAAAAAGACAGTAATGTTAACTGGTGATGCAAAACCAGTTGGTGAAGCTGTCGGTAAAGAATTAGGCTTAGATGAAGTTCATGCGGAATTACTACCACAACAAAAAGTAGAAGAGATTGAAAAAATTGATGCAGCGAAGCATGGAAAAGAAAAAATTGCCTTCGTTGGTGACGGTATTAACGATACACCAGTATTAGCCCGTGCAGACGTTGGTATTGCGATGGGTGGTTTAGGATCAGATGCAGCAATTGAAGCGGCAGACATCGTTATTATGACTGATGAGCCTTCAAAAATTGCGACAGCTGTAAAAATTGCAAAACGTACAAGAAGTATAGTGTGGCAAAATATCATCTTTGCTCTAGGTGTAAAAGGGATCGTTTTATTACTTGGTGCTTTTGGTATTGCAACAATGTGGGAAGCTGTTTTCTCAGATGTTGGTGTGACACTACTTGCAGTGTTAAATGCAATGCGTGTATTAAGAGTGAAAGATTTATAAAAAAGAGGACGCGACCCGCGTCCTCTTTTTTATTGGTGATTTTGTTGAAATTGACTCAATAAAATAATACCAAATATTATTTTGCTTTTAAATAGCGTTATATTAAAATTTAAAAATAAAATACATTCGTCTTATTCTTTTAATATATTTTTTACAAATATCCATATAGTATTGAAAAAACAGAGAAGGGGAAACTTCTCTGTTTACTTTTGTATGTTTTTTTCGACTTGTTCTCGAACTGTTTGAATGTAATTCATTTTATGATCCCAGCACTCTTGGCTTAAATCGACAGGGTATTCTTCAGGATTTAAAGTTCGCATATATTCTTCCCAAAATAGAGAGAGACTCTGTTCATTATATTTTTGAATATCTAATATACTTGGTAGTTCATATGTTCTTTCACCGTTAACGAAAATATCTTTATGCAGTTCACGGGCTTCAAAGTTTGTTACGAATTTACTTATATATGTGTGAACTGGATGGAACATTTTTAAGCGCTCTTCTTTTCCAGGTTCTTCAGAATCTAATGCAATATAATCGCCTTCTGCATGATCGTTTACCCGATTGATAATACGATAAATTCGTTTCAGTCCTGGAGTGGTAATTTTTTCAGGGTTAGATGAAATTTTAATCGTATCATTTAATTTTCCGTCAGTATCTTCAATCGCAACTAGTTTGTAAACAGCCCCCAATGCAGGTTGCTCAAAGGACGTAATTAATTTTGTCCCAACGCCCCATACGTCAATTTTTGCTCCTTGAGATTTAAGGTGCATAATTGTGTATTCATCTAAATCGCTAGAAGCGATAATTTTTGTATTTGTAAACCCTGCTTCATCTAATAGTTTTCGTGCCTTTTTCGATAAATAAGCCATATCACCACTATCAAGACGTATGCCATAGAAATCAATACGATCCCCAAATTCTTTTGCAACACGAATCGCATTTGGAACACCAGATTTCAATGTGTCATATGTATCAACGAGAAAGACGCACTTTTTATGAGTTTCAGCGTATTTTTTAAACGCGACGTATTCATCGCGATATGCTTGAACGAAAGAGTGAGCGTGTGTGCCAGCTACAGGAATCCCAAAGCGTTTCCCAGCACGAACGTTGCTTGTAGAGGAGAAACCACCAATAAAGGCAGCACGCGTCCCCCAAAGGGCAGCATCGAACTCATGGGCACGTCTTGTGCCGAACTCTAAAAGCTCATCATTACTTGCAGCATGTTTCATACGTGCTGCTTTTGTGGCAATTAATGTTTGGTAATTCACAATATTTAAGAGGGCAGTCTCAATAATTTGTGCTTCACCAAGTGGTGCATCAACACGTAATAAAGGTTCGTTATTAAATACAACTTCGCCCTCTTGCATACTGCGAATCGTCCCAGTGAATTTCATATTTTGTAAATAATGAAGGAATTCTTCTTCAAATTGTAATTCTGCTAAATAAGCGATATCGCTTTCAGTAAAACTGAAATTTTCTATGTACTCTACAATTTTCTCAAGGCCAGCAAAAACAGCGTAGCCGTTCTCAAATGGAAGCTTTCGAAAATATAAATCAAAAACAGAACGGCGATTATGAATACCATCTTTCCAATATGTATAAGCCATGTTGATTTGATATAGGTCTGTATGTAAGGCATAACTATCGTCTTTATAATGAGTCATCGCGAGAACACCTCCATAATTTGGTTATAGTATACCAATTTTTCACCATTCGTAGCAAAGAAGAGATATTGATGTGAAGTCAAGAGAGAAAAAAATGAAATTATGCATATTTTTTAGAAAATTTATATTTATCAATTTATATTTCTCCAGATTTTATGTATTATTAGAGTAATGGGGGTAATGAGAATGGAGGAGGACAATGCAACAAACATTAGAAAAAATAGGCAAACAAGTCTTTTATAAACGGCTACAGCAAAAAATGACACAAGAAGAATTATGTCAGGGCATTTGTTCTGTCTCATACTTAAGTAAGATTGAAAATGGAAAGATTGAAGCATCAGAAGAAATTCTACAATTGCTCTGCGCAAGATTAGAAATTGCCGTGACGGATTTGAGGGATGTAGAAGAAGATGTGAAGGGGAAGCTGGATGAATGGTTGAATGCACTAGTTCATTTAGACAAGCAACAAGTAGAACGTATATATGAAGAGTTGCAAGGTGAAATGAAGCATGTGTTGGATTTTGAAATTATAAATTATTATAAACTGCTGTATACACGTTATTTAATTATGAAAAGGGATATTTCTGCACTCGAAGAAGAATTAGATAAGTTGAAGAAGGTATATAAAAAATATTCTCCATTTCAGAAGTTGTTATACATGTATAGTAGAGGATTATTGTGCTGTTTACAGTATAGATGGAAGGATGGGCTAGATTACTTATTAAAAACAGAAGTAATGGCCAAAGAACAAGGGTATCATGAAACAGGCTTGTATTATAATATAGCGCTTGCATATACTCATTTAGATATTCATCATCTTGCAATTCATTTTGTAAATATGGCATTAGAAGGATTTCGTAGTGAATATAAGTTTAGAAACATAATTAATTGCCAAATCCTTATTGCGGTAAGTTATACAGAAAAAGGTCAGTATGAAGAAGCTTTAAAAATGTATGAGAGTATATTGAGAGAGGCCACATCTTTTGCTGATAAGGATGTACTATTAGCTATTACTTTAAGTAATATGGGAAGTATCTATTATAAAAAAGGCAAATATCAGCAAGCGAAAAAATATTATTTAGATAGTCTACAACTTCAAAAACAAATAGATTTAAACTATTTAGATACAATATACGAAATGGCATTAGTATGCATTAAATTAGAAGAGTTGGAAGAGGCAAGGACATTAATTGATAAGGGAATTGATGCAGCAAAACAGGAAGAGAGATTTAATGCAAAATTATATTTGCTTTTAATGCTTAGATATAAATATTTTGAAGAAGCAAAAGATTATAAAGCATTTTTGGAAAATGAGGCTATCCCGTTGTATAAATCTGCAGGAAATAAAATAGAATTAAAGAAAGTATACGTTGAACTAGCAGAACATTTTTCGAGTTTATCTAGATTTGAAGAAAGTAATCGATACTATAGGTTAGTTATTGATTTAATGAATGATAATAAGGAGGAATAAAAATGAAAAAGATGGTATTTGGAGTATTGGCGTTTATAGTGACTCTTACAGTTGCTGGAGGAATACAACAATATAGCAGTAAACCTGATATTGTTGGTCAACAAGCTAAAACTGTTGAACAAGTTAATTTATAATCTCCCCCCCCTTTCCAATCGGAAAGGGTTTTTCAATATTTGTTCCTCAAAATTCTACAAAACTTGAGAAAAAAATTATTTGAATTTTTAGTATATTAATAGTGGAAACATAATGCTAATATGAAACTACTCTTTTTCAAAAAAATTTTTATTAGGGGGAAGGTTCATGAAAAAGAAAAGTTTAGCGTTAGTGTTAGCGACAGGAATGGCAGTTACAACGTTTGGAGGGACAGGCTCTGCATTTGCGGATTCTAAAAATGTGCTCTCTACGAAGAAGTACAATGAGACGGTGCAGTCACCTGAGTTTATTTCTGGTGATCTAACTGAAGCAACTGGCAAGAAAGCAGAATCTGTTGTGTTTGATTACTTAAACGCAGCAAAAGGTGATTACAAGCTAGGGGAAAAGAGTGCACAAGATTCTTTCAAAGTGAAACAAGTGAAGAAAGATGCTGTAACTGATTCAACAGTAGTACGTATGCAACAAGTTTACGAAGGAGTGCCTGTATGGGGTTCTACTCAAGTAGCTCACGTAAGTAAAGACGGTTCTTTAAAAGTATTGTCTGGAACAGTTGCACCTGATTTAGATAAAAAGGAAAAGTTGAAAAATAAAAATAAGATTGAAGGCGCAAAAGCAATTGAAATCGCGCAGCAAGATTTAGGGGTAACACCGAAATATGAAGTAGAACCAAAAGCGGACTTATATGTATATCAAAACGGTGAGGAAACAACATATGCATATGTTGTAAATCTAAACTTCTTAGATCCAAGCCCAGGAAACTACTACTATTTCATTGAGGCAGACAGCGGTAAAGTATTAAATAAGTTTAATACAATTGATCATGTGACGAATGATGATAAGTCACCAGTTAAGCAAGAGGCTCCTAAACAGGATGCGAAAGCTGTTGTAAAGCCTGTAACAGGAACGAATAAAGTAGGAACTGGTAAAGGTGTATTAGGAGATACGAAGTCGCTTAATACAACGTTATCTGGATCATCTTACTACTTACAAGATAATACACGCGGGGCAACGATTTTCACATATGATGCGAAAAACCGTTCAACATTACCAGGAACATTATGGGCAGATGCAGATAATGTTTTCAATGCAGCGTATGATGCAGCAGCAGTAGATGCTCATTACTATGCAGGTAAAACATATGATTACTATAAAGCTACGTTTAATAGAAATTCTATTAATGATGCAGGAGCACCGTTAAAATCGACAGTTCATTACGGAAGTAATTATAACAATGCATTCTGGAACGGATCACAGATGGTATACGGAGATGGTGATGGTGTAACGTTTACTTCATTATCTGGTGGAATTGATGTAATTGGTCACGAGTTAACGCATGCTGTTACGGAAAATAGTTCAAATCTAATTTATCAAAATGAATCTGGGGCTTTAAATGAAGCGATTTCTGATATCTTTGGTACTTTAGTAGAATTCTATGATAACCGTAACCCGGATTGGGAGATTGGTGAAGATATTTACACACCTGGTAAAGCAGGAGACGCACTTCGCTCTATGAGTGATCCTACGAAGTATGGTGATCCAGACCATTATTCTAAGCGTTACACTGGTTCAAGTGATAACGGTGGTGTTCATACAAACAGCGGCATTATTAATAAACAAGCTTATTTATTAGCAAATGGTGGTACGCATTATGGTGTAACTGTAACTGGTATCGGTAAAGATAAATTAGGTGCGATTTACTACCGTGCAAATACACAGTATTTCACGCAATCTACTACATTTAGTCAAGCTCGTGCTGGTGCAGTACAAGCTGCTGCAGACTTATATGGTGCAAATTCTGCTGAAGTAGCAGCAGTTAAGCAATCATTTAGTGCTGTTGGTGTAAACTAAGGCTTTAAGGAAGAGCTAGTAATAAAATACCTCAAAAATAAAGAAGGAGCATAGGCTCCTTCTTTATTTTTTTCTCCATTTTTTCCACAAATAAAACAATCCAATAACGCCTGCGATTGTTACAACCCACTTCGCTTCATTTGTTCCGTTCATGACTTGGTATGCCGAATATACTTCAATCAATAAGGCCGGTATTTTACCTATTGTACTGGCAATACTGAAGGAGAGTAATGACATTTTCCCTAGAGCTGCAAATAAAGTCACGATACTTGATGGGATGAAAGGTATCAATCGAAACGATAGAACGAGTAGAAAGGCCTCTCTACCTTCTACATAAAGAAGACGCTCTACCTTTGGGTACTTATTTACTTTATCGTGAGTGAACTTTTGAAGGCCCAGGCGGTAAATATAAAACGAGATAATAGCCCCTAAGGCCTCACCTGCGATCGAAATGATTGTGCCATTTGTTACACCGAAGAGCTGTATATTAATGGCGGTTAAAAAGATGCTAGGAATAACACCTAAAAGACTAATGATGATGTTAATTAAGATACTAAGTGGAATTGCGATTGAATAGTATTCTGTTAAGAAATTTTGAATCGTTTCAGCCATTGTTTAAAATCCTTTATCTTTTTTTGCATTACACCATATTTCGATTGTATAGGCAAGGGAAAATTTACATAATGTAGAAAAACGTTGATAAGAAGGGGTATTGATACCTTATATGGGTATTAGGTATATAAAAACAGGGGTATTTTAAATCGTTTTGAAAAACAGTATAAAAACCTTTGTGTAAAAGAGTTTTATAATTATATTATTGGTGATTTTATTCGGGAAATAATTATAAAATATAGGGGGTATATATTATGAAAGACGAAAAATAGAGGGTTGATGAAATTGCGCGGGTAAATATGGAAAAATAGATGAAAAAAATGAAAACTGATAGATTTTTTCGTTGTGAAATTGACTTTTAGTGAAGTTGCGATAATAATCATGGAAGAGGTGATATGATGAAACGAATAAGCAGTCTTTTCTTCAGTAGTTTATTGGCATTAGTGCTAATCTTAAGTGGATGTGCAGGAAAAGAACAAAAAACAGAGAAACAGACAGGTAATCAAGCTACATCGGTAGAAAAAATTAGTGATAATATTTTAGATGAAATGGAAGGACCACCTAAAAATGGTCATACGATTGAAAGACATGTAGGCAAGTCAGAAGAGGATTTGAAGAATCGCTTGAAGACAGATAAAGTGTCAGCCGCAAGTACATACTATGATAAAGAAACAGCGACGAAAGCTGTAAAAGATAGCTTGAAGCAACATGACAAGGAAATTCAAGATTGGTTAAAAAATTCTAAAGAGGCTCGTCTCGTAATAAATACAACTCATTCATTCCCTGTTGGAAAAACGGTAATAAAGAAAAATATGAGTGTAAAAGACAAATTGGTAAAAACTGTTACTGTTTTAGCAAGAGATAAGTCAGGGGAATTAGGGTTTAAGATTATTACTTCTTATCCATCTGATAAATAAGAAGGGGGAGTACATTATGTATACGACATTACAATACTTTCTTAAATCGTACTGTACGTTAAGTATTCATGAGGATGAAATAGTAAGCGTGATGGAAGAGTTTATTGAACAAGAAGACGAAGAAATTGTTTTGAAATTACGTGATGAATTAATAAATATGAAGAAAAAGAACGCGTGGGAAGAGGCGTGTGTATTAGCTGCGAAGCAAGGAAACCGTATGTGGTCTTTAGAAGAAACGAAAGATCATCTTGAAACTTTTTTACTATTACTGCAAAAGAAAAAGGTGTGATTTACTCACGCCTTTTTCTTTATGCTATTTGGTTGATATTATCTATTCTTTTGGAGCGCTTTTATATACGCTTTTTGAAATTTGTCCATTTGATATTACTTCCCCGTTTTGTGTTACTTTTTTATACGTAACCGCTGTGATTTTATCACTAGTCCTACTAATTACTTGAGAAGAAACTTCAACATTTTTACCAGTATTTGTACCGAAAATGCGTGTAGTAATACTACCTCCATTTGAAAATGCTTGAATATAAATATGATTGCCTGTATTATTTTTAAATTTTAAATCTGGACCATAATCTGCTACTGCTGCATCTTGCCCAAGTGGTAAATAATTTACTGGCATAGAATGATTGCTTCGAGAAACAATTCCTAAATCAGCCCTTAAAGCTGCGCTGTATAAAGTACTACTGACTTGGCAAACTCCTCCGCCTGCACTTTGTATTACTTTACCTTGTGAATATACTGCTGCAGATTTGTAACCATGTGCAGCATCAGTTACGCCAACGCGGCCGTTAAAACTAAATGTTTCATCAGGTGCGACAATAACCCCACTTAAAGTATTAGCTGACTTATTTACGTTAAATGATTGATTTCCGTTACGGCCAGCCATTGGAGTAGAATATTCAGCAATGACTTCTTTAATACCCATTTTCTGTATATCTTCTGTAGAACGTTCTGGTTTTATGAATGTAACTGGTAATGTAACATCTGATTTACCAGTAGTAATAGCTTCGTTTGTTAAACTGTTTAGTTTTCCTTTATCAATTTTTTCTCCGTTTTGGCTTTGACTAACATTTACTGTTGAGCCTTCAATGCTTAATTCTGCATTAACAGGATTTTTTAATGTTTCATTATATTTATCTTTTATAAAGGTTTCATAAGCTGTTGCATTTAATTGTGGTGTTAATTTATAGTCACGTTTTAATTCACCGTTTTCAGCTTGCTTGCGCATTTTGTAACGATTCATTACGTTTCCTTCTTGTTCTTTGAAGATTTTGTCAATAATATCTTTCTCTTTATAATTTACCCCTAAATCTTTCCATGTGTAAGTTTGTTTATCGTTTTGGAATATGTAGGTAAGGGATTTTTGATCTAATTCAGTTACCCTTTGATTAATAATTGCTTGAATATCTTTCTTATTTTTTCCATCGAGAGAAATACCTTCAAATGTAGTATTTGGTAATGCAGTAGTATCTAATTGATTATTTAATTTGGATACATATTGATATCCCCCAACACCGCCTACACAAAGTAATATGCCCCCAGCAATTGCAGAACCAATCAGTATTTTACTTAGCTTCATTTATTTCCCCCCAGAAATTTATGTATAAATATATGTATTACATTTTTTGTATAAAAATGATGAAAATAACATTATGTACGTACTAGTATACTATTATTTTCACTGTGTGTGTAATGTTTTCATAAAAAATGTTACATCGCTGTAATAATTGTCACTTCTTGTCACAATGTGTATGAAAAATATGTTGAAAAATATAATAAAAAGGCTGTCTAGAATGATCTAGCAGCCTTTTTATTATAATTTTTTATGTTCATTTTTATTCGTAACACCGAGATGTTTTTGAAGGGTAGTTGAAATAGTATCGACGCTTTTTTCATTTGGCACGTAATAATAAATACCACCTATATATTTATCTGTACCTTCTACTTGCATTTTTTCCATCTTTAAATTTGAATCCATTGAATTTTTTGTAATTGTCATCATATCATCAAAAGTTAAATTGGTTTTTAAGTCTTTATCGACAGCGTCTAGTAGGCCACCGATTTTATTAATGGAATTAAGAGATAGTGCCTTTTCAGCAATGGCCTCTAATACAAGCTGTTGTCGTTGGCCACGCATATAATCACTATCGATGTGACGAGTTCTAGCTAGTGCCAGTGCCTCTTCTCCATTTAAATGTTGACGTCCTTTTTTTAGATGAATTGCATCTGCTTCATCTTTACTATTTTGCTCTGTGAATTCAACTGGAACGTCCACAGTAATGCCACCAAGAGAATCAACAATTTTAATAAAGGATTTAAAATTGAATTTTACATAATAATCAACTGGAACATCTAAAAAGTTCTCTACCGTATCAATTGTGCTGTCTACACCACCGAATACGTGCGCATGTGTGATTTTATCGTATTTATCACGTGATTTAATGTAGACGCGTGAGTCACGTGGAATGCTTACAAGTTTAACGGATTTATCGTTTTTATTAATTGTTGCAAGTAATAACGCATCTGTTCGAGTTGCTTTTCCATAATCTTTTTCCCTAATATCACTTTCATCAACACCCATAATTAGTACGGAAATGTTGTCGGTCATAGGTTTAACAGCTTTTTCACGTTTACTGGACTTTTCTCCTCGACCTAGTTCAGCATAAGCATTATTTAAGACGGACTTTGCTTTACTGTATATATGGAAGGAGTAGCCTCCTGCTCCAAGTGCTACAATTAGTAATGGAATAAGAAGGAACCAAAGTAGGCGTTTTTTCTTTGAGCGTCCTTTTTTGGCTCGCGTATCGTTGTTCGTGTCGGATTTCATCATTTTTTCTCCTTTAAAACTATCAAAGTGTATACATTTAGAAGTGTATTCAAACACATAAAAAATATTTTACGCTAAATAAAAGCGATTGTACATGTATAAAAAATAGATGTCTTGATTATTTATCCGGTATTAACGAGCAGTAAAACGCCCACCTCAAAGTCCAGTGAATACAATGAAGTTAGGTGGGAGATAACTGCCCGTAAATACCCGATTGATGAAGGCTAATAATCAGAGTGGGGATAGCCCCACTCTGATTAAAGTTTCACTTTATAAGACACCTATTCGTTATTGTATACAAAAGATAGGGATAAGAAAATGATAAAATTTTACCTAATTACAACATAATGCTTACGATAATTGCAGATAAAATACTAACGAGAGTAGCTCCATATAGTAATTTAAGGCCAAACCTCGCAACAACGTTTCCTTGTTCTTCGTTTAGTCCTTTTACCGCACCTGAAATAATACCAATGGAAGAAAAATTGGCAAAAGATACAAGGAAAACAGAAATAATACCAACTGTACGGGGAGAAAGGCTATTAGAAATTTTACTAAGGTCCATCATTGCGACAAATTCATTCGTTACAAGCTTCGTTGCCATAATGCTACCAGCTGCTACAATTTCAGAGCTTGGTACACCGATAAGGAATGCGATAGGTGCAAATACGTAGCCAATTAATTGTTGGAACGTAATACCGAATATAATGAGGAACAAGTCATTAATACAACTAATTAATGCGACAAATCCGATGAGCATAGCGCCGACAACAATGGCTACACGAAAACCATCAAGAATATATTCTCCAAGCATTTCAAAAAAGCTTTGTTTTTCACCTTTGATTTCTAAAATATCTTCGTCATCTTTAACGTCGTAAGGGTTAATGATGAGTACGATAATAAAACCGCTAAATAAATTGAGAACGAGTGCAGTTACTACATACTTAGGTTCAATCATTGTCATATAGGCACCTACGATAGACATAGATACGGTTGACATAGCGGAGGCACAAAGTGTATAAAGACGGTGTTTTGGAATTTGAGCTAATTGCTTTTTCACTGTAATAAAAACTTCTGATTGGCCGACAATGGCAGAAGCGATAGCGTTGTAAGATTCTAATTTCCCAAGACCATTTATTTTACTAAGAAAGTACCCGATCCAACGAATGAAAAATGGTAGTATTTTGAAATGTTGTAATATACCAATTAAAACAGAAATAAAGACGATTGGTAATAATACAGTAAGGAAAAATGGCATTTCACCTTTATTTGCAAGACCACCAAATACGAAATTTATTCCATTAGCAGCATACTCGAGTAGCTTTGTAAACAAACTGGAAATGATTCTAATAAGTATGAGGCCGATTTCTGTATTTAATAGTAAATAGGTTAAAATTAACTGTATAATAAGCATGATAAAAATTGGTTTAAATTTAATATGCTTCTTATTATTGCTAGCAATATAAGCGAGCAAGAAAACAACAATTAATCCGACGAAAAAAGTAATGAATTTCATGGTAAGCCCCCTAAAAGAGATATTCTGCTATATATGTTTTTCATTTCAAGGGAGAATATGCATCTTTGGTAAAGAAAGGAATAGAGAGAGTATGAATATATGTAGAGTGCATCACGTTGCAATTATTTGTTCGAATTATGAGACGTCAAAGTATTTTTATACTAGAATATTAGGGTTTAAAGAAATGAATGAAGTATATAGAAAGGAACGAGATTCTTATAAATTAGATTTATGTGTAGGAGAAGAGTATCAAATCGAATTATTTTCATTTCCAAATCCACCTGAGCGCAAAAGTTTTCCAGAAGCAGCCGGTCTTAGACATTTAGCATTTGCTGTTACAAATATAGAAGAAGCAGTGAAGCATTTAAATCAATGTGGTGTTGAGACCGAACCGATCCGTATTGATGAAATAACGGGGAAGAAATTCGTCTTTTTCCAAGACCCTGATGGTTTACCTTTAGAATTGTATGAGGTTTGAAAATTGGTGGATTTTATATAGAGTTGCTTTCCAATAATTGAAGAAACTAAAGTGAAACTTCTTTTTAAAAGGAGGTGTAACTTTAGCTAAGAAAGCTAAAGAGCATATGTGGATATTTTAAAATTATTGATGGTAGTCATTCTTATTGGGTTAACAGCATTTTTTGTGGCTGTTGAATTTGCAATTATTAAGGTACGTAGCAGTCGTATTGATCAACTCGTTAGCGAAAAAAGACGAGGTGCACTGGCCGCTAAAAAGGTAACTACAAATTTAGATGAATATTTATCGGCCTGTCAGCTAGGTATTACAATTACTGCTTTAGGGCTCGGGTGGTTAGGGGAACCAACCATTAAACATTTACTCGAGCCGTTGTTTTTAAAATTGCAATTCTCACCTGCAATTTCCAGTACAGTTTCATTTATTATTGCCTTTGCAGTAATTACATTTTTACATGTTGTCATTGGGGAACTTGCTCCAAAGACCTTTGCTATACAAAAAGCAGAACAAGTTAGCTTATTGTTATCGAAGCCACTTATTTATTTTTACCGAGTTATGTATCCGTTTATTTGGGCTTTGAATGGTTCAGCGAGGGTTGTAACTGGTTTATTTGGATTAAATCCAGCTTCTGAACATGAAGTAGCTCATTCAGAAGAAGAATTAAGGTTAATCTTATCTGAGAGCTATGAGAGCGGAGAGATTAACCAAAGGGAATTTAAATATGTAAATAATATTTTTGAATTTGATAATAGAGTAGCAAAAGAAATTATGGTACCTCGTACGGAAGTTGTAGGCTTATATGAGGACGAACCATTTGAAACACATATTAAAGTAATCGCGCAAGAAAAGTACACGAGATATCCTGTATTTGGTGAAGATAAAGATGAAATTATTGGGATGGTTAATGTAAAAGATTTATTTATTCGTTATATGGATGGTAGTCGGGACGAGGAGTGCTCGATTATGCCATATACAAGGCCAGTTATTGAAGTGCTAGAAAATATTCCAATTCATGATTTACTATTACAAATGCAAAGAAAACACATTCCATTAGCTGTATTGTATGATGAATATGGTGGTACAGCAGGGATTGTTACACTAGAAGATATTTTAGAAGAAATTGTTGGAGAAATTCGAGATGAATACGATGAAGATGAGAATCCACCTATAGAGCATGTAAGTGAAGGCTATAAAATCGTAGAGGGAAAAGTGCTTATTAGTGAAGTAAATGATTTGCTTGGCATACATTTAATTGCTGATGATGTAGATACAATTGGTGGCTGGATTATGGTACAAAAACAAATCGTTGCTGAAGGAGATATTATTGAGAAACACGGTTTTTATTTTAAAGTCCTTGAAAAGGATATGCATCAAATTAAACGAGTGGAAATAAGGAAAGTAGGAGAATGATTTTCTATAAACTTTAATAAAAAGGATATACAGAAAAATAAATGTTTGCGCTTTCAAAAAAGGTACTATATAGTGAAGGTGGATACTGAAAAATTCTTCTGAATGATACTCGTGTTTTTCGAGGGCGGATTTTTTGGATAAGGATTTAGAATGAAAAAGTATAGGTGATAAAAATGATAGCAACGAAGGATATACGTATAGAAAAAGATTTTTTAGGTGAAAAAGAAGTACCAAGTGCAGCTTATTATGGTGTACAAACATTACGTGCCGTAGAAAACTTCCCAATTACAGGATATCGCATTCATCCATCACTCATTACAGCAATGGCAATTGTGAAAAAAGCGGCGGCGCTTGCGAATATAGATACTGGTTACTTAGCTAAAGACATTGGACATGAAATTGCAGAAGCAGCGCAAGAAATTGTTGATGGAAAGTTTCAGGATCAATTTATCGTAGACCCTATTCAAGGCGGAGCCGGAACTTCTATTAATATGAATACAAATGAAGTAATTGCGAATAGAGCGTTAGAACGTATGGGATATGAAAAAGGGGCGTATGCGAAAATTAGCCCAAACACTCATGTGAACATGGCCCAATCAACGAACGATGCGTTTCCGACAGGAATTCATATTGCAACTCTTATGATGTTAGAAAAGCTTCTTATTACAATGGAAGAACTTCATTCTGCTTTTCGTAAAAAAGCAAAAGAGTTTGATCACGTTATTAAAATGGGACGCACACATTTACAAGATGCAGTTCCAATTCGCCTTGGACAAGAATTTGAAGCGTATAGCCGAGTGCTTGCGCGTGATATAAAAAGAATTAAACAGTCTCGTCAACATTTATATGAAGTGAATATGGGGGCGACAGCTGTTGGTACAGGATTAAATGCAAATCCTACGTATATTGAACAGGTGGTAAAACATTTAAGAACGTTTAGTGGGTTCCCACTTGTTGGTGCAGAGCATTTAGTTGATGCAACGCAAAATACAGATGCATACACAGAAGTATCTGCAGCACTTAAAGTATGTATGATGAACATGTCTAAAATTGCAAACGATCTTCGTATTATGGCGTCTGGGCCACGTGTTGGGTTGGCTGAAATTCAATTGCCAGCACGTCAGCCGGGTTCATCGATTATGCCAGGTAAAGTAAATCCAGTTATGGCAGAAGTGATTAACCAAGTCGCATTCCAAGTAATCGGAAACGATCATACAATTTGCTTAGCATCAGAAGCAGGACAATTAGAGTTAAACGTAATGGAGCCTGTGCTTGTATTTAATTTAATTCAATCTATAAGTATTATGAATAATGGATTCCGTGTATTCCGTGAATATTGTATTGAAGGAATTACAGCAAATGAAGAATTGCTGAAGCAATATGTTGAGAAAAGTGTTGGAATTATTACAGCAGTTAATCCTCATATTGGTTATGAAGCAGCATCTCGTATTGCACGTGAAGCGATTGAAACAGGAAAATCTGTTAGGGAGTTATGTTTAGAGCATGGTGTACTGACAGAAGAGGAATTGGATATTATTTTAGATCCATTCGAAATGACTCACCCTGAAATTGCTGGAGCTTCTTTATTAAAAAATAAAAAAATGTAATGTGAAAAACACCGATCCATTTGGATCGGTGTTTTATTTTTAAAAGATATTAAATACAGCGTTTAATTGAAGTAAGCTAATAACAGCTAAGAAGATTAAACTGTATTTCATTGCTGTTTTAAATAGAGCAGATTCTTTACCAACTAGTCCAACTGCGGCACAAGCAACTGCTACAGATTGTGGTGAAACCATTTTTGCCATTGTACCACCTACTACGTTTAAGGCAACGAGTGTAGAAGGGACGATGTTTAACTGGTCTGCTGTTACTGCTTGAAGTGGTGCGAATAAAGAACCACTTGAAACTACTGAACCTGTAATGAATACGCCAATCCATCCTAAGATTGGAGAAAGAATTGGGAATGCATTACCAGTAGAAGAGAATGCAAGTCCAAGTGTAGATGACATACCAGAGTAGTTCTCTACGTAAGCTAATGCGATAACGCTACAAATTGTATATACTGGGGCTTTTAATTCTTTCATTGTTTCAATCATTAATTCTTTAACCATTTTACCTTTTACGCGGTAAACGATAAGTGAAACGATAATTGCTAGTACAATCGCAGTAGTTGTAGAAGAGAATACATCAAATTTGAAAACAGCTGCGAAAGGTGTATCAGCTTTTGTAATTGGTGTAGTTTTCATAACAGCATTATGAAGACCAGGGAACTGAATGTTAAATACTAAGTTTGCTAACGCACCATCTGGAGCAAATAAAGCTTTAATCGGTTTTAAGTTAAAGATTGTTACAAATGCAGTTAAGAATACGAATGGAGACCAAGCATATAAAATTTGATTGAATGTATGTGATACTTTAGTTTCTTGTTTTTCTTCTTTAGTAGAAGATTTTGGTTGCCAAACACGTAAGAATAATGCAAGAGCAATCATACTTACAACGGCTGCAAAAATATTAGTAAGTTCTGCGCCTAAGAAGTAAGTTACAGCGAATTGAGTAATAGCGAAAGAAACACCACTTACAAGAATACCTTGCCAAGTTTCTTTAATACCTTTAATTCCATCGACCATTGAAACAAGTAAGAAAGGTAAGATAACACTAATGAAAGGTAAAATAAGAACAGTTTGACGACCAATAGTTAATGCGTCAAGTTGAGTTAATTGTGCTGGTACTGTAACTGGAATACCCATAGCACCCATAGCACCACCAGCAATATTAGCTACTAAACAAATACCTGCTGCTTTTAATGGATTAAAGCCCATACCTACAAGTAGTGCAGCTGTAATAGCAACTGGAACCCCTAGACCAGCTGCGCCTTCTAAGAAAGCACCGAAAGAATAAGCGATTAATAATACTTGTAAACGTTGATCATTTGTAATGCTTGAAATACTATCGCGAATAATATTGAATTGCTCTGTTTTAACAGTTAATTTGTAAAGGAAAATTGCGGCGATAACGATAGTACAAATTGGATAAAATCCAGATAAAACACCGAATCCGGCAGATGCTACAGCTACTGTTGCTGGCATTTTATAAACAAATATTGCAAGGATAATAGCGACAATCACACTATAAAGACCAGCCATGTAACTTTTCATTTTGAATCCCATTAAACAAATGATGAAACAAAAGATTGGAAGTGCTGCGATTAGTGCAGATAACCAAATATTGTTTAACGGGTCATAAATTTGTGTCCAAGTACTCATAATAATGACAACTCCTATCTATTATATGTGAAGAAATTCACATTATTTGTGAAACAATTCACAATCAACTTACATGCTTAGTATATTCTCCTTCAACACTATTGTCAACGTAAAAAAGTATAATTATTCCATAATAGTGTTAAAAGAAAAGCTTTGTTCATAAAGTAGACAAAAAACACACTCAAATGAATTTAAGTGCGCTGTATAAACTATGTGCATATTATTTTGCTTATTCAGATGGCATGTTCTTTATAGGTGTATATTAGATGAAGTCTTTTATATTAAGTATAAAGTTTGATATATGCAATTATCTGTCCTGTTTGATCTAGTGGGGGGAACGGTGAGTGGATTTAATAGGAAGTTTTGCACAACAATCCAACCGCTTGCAATACGAATAAAAAATAAGAAACAAATTTTTAATATCACATCATCTCTTTTTACTGAAAATTCCTTTTAGCGTAACAAAGAGGTTAATTATAGTTCAACTACATTACGATAGGTTATCAATTATAGACGGTATTTTACAATACCGTTACTGTGCATTTCAATGAGGTGAAAATATAACAAAAAGCCTGATAAAACAACGTTTGCAAGCAAAGTATTCGTAGGCCATTATTTTGCTTTTTCGTTATATCATATAGTATAATATTCAAAATCAGCAAGGATTTTTTCCTGAATTTTTGCTGATAAAGATGGAAAAAATTTTCGGCTTTATAGGTTGATAAAGTTATGTCGTAACAGGAAATATAAGAACAGATATATAAATAAATAAAAAGAACATAAAAACGCAAATAAAAACGAAAATGAGGGGAACTTTATGAGCCAAAATCAATTCGAATGTCGTATTTCAGAAGAAGATGTACAAATGTTAAGAGCGTTAGCTCACCCACTTCGTCTACGTCTAGTAATGGAACTTATGCAAAGAGGAACATGTAATGTAACACAGCTACAGGAAGTATTAGAAATTCCACAATCAACTGTTTCACAACATTTAACGAAGTTAAAGCAAAATAAAGTAGTACGCTTTGAAAGACGAGGATTAGAAGTGTATTATCAAATCCATAATGATAAAGTAAGTGCGGTAGTAAAAACATTATTTTCTTAAAATTTGAATATTATGGAAAAAGACGTGTAGAATATACGTCTTTTTTTATTTGTCAGAAAGGTAGCGAGAGAGTAAATATTAGCATGTTAGGAAGAAATGACTATCAATCAACATGCTGCCTGACGGAATATATTCTAAAAGGAAAAGAAAAAATAAAAAGGAGTGTAGTAAGCAAAAGGAGGGATAGTAGTATGGATGTGAAACGTGTGAAACAAATCTTATCTTCTTCAAGTAGAATTGACGTTACATATGAGGGCGTACCAGTATGGATTGAGAGCTGTGATGAGCAGAAGGGGAGTGCTCAAGTGTATGATGTATCTAATCCTGGTGAGAGCGTTCATGTGGACGTGACAGCTTTAGAGGAGAAGTAATAAAAAAGACGCTTCTAATTTTAGAAGCGTCTTTTTGTTATTCCATCATATGTGCAATTTTCTTAGAGAACATAAGAAGTACTAATCCCAGTACAATTACGATAATACCGATGCTTGCGAATACTTCTAAATATCCTAAAGATTGAGTGAAAGCGGCTAATTGTCCTGCTAATAAGTTTGCGAAGCCAGTACCAGCTAACCATACACCCATTAATAATGATGCTAATTTAACAGGAGCAATTGCACTTACCATAGATAATCCGATTGGTGATAAGAATAACTCACCGATTGTGTGGAACATGTAAGTGAATACAATGAATAGTAAGTTTGCTTTCATTGTAATGTTACCTTCATCGCTACCAGTTTTTAAAACAGCTAAAGTTAGAACTAAATATCCAATCCCTAGTAAAATCATGCCTAATGCCATTTTTGTTGGGATTTTCAAATCGCCATTTTTTGTTTTTGAAAGCTTAATCCATAACGCAGAAACAGGTAATGCTAGTAAGATAATGAATAGTGGGTTTACAGATTGGAACCAAGGTGTTGGAATTGTAAATCCACCAATTGTACGATCTACGAACTTATCTGTGTAAAGTGTTAAAGAACTACCAGCTTGCTCAAATCCTGCCCAGAAGAATACTACGAAACAAGTTAAAATTAAAATTGCAGCAGTACGTTTTTTCTCTTGTGTTGTTAAAGGTTTTTTCTCAATTGCTTTTGCATTTTTTTCTTTAGATTGTTTACCTACAACAGTTGTTCCGATAGACCCTAAGTAACGAGGTGCTAAGAAATTAAAGGCAAGCTGCCCAATAATCATACCGATACAAGCTGTTAAGAAACCGTATCTATAATCTGCGAAGTAACCGCAAATGAATGGAGCGATAAGAGCTCCTAAGTTAATCCCCATGTAGAAGATAGTGAAGGCACTATCACGACGAGAATCGTTGTCGCTATATAATTGACCTAATAAAGTCGAAATGTTTGGTTTGAAGAATCCGTTACCAATAACTAATAATCCTAATCCTAAGAAAAGTCCAGTTTTTGTGTTCATTGAGAATAATACAAAGTTACCAATTGCCATGATGATACCACCAATAGTAATGGCATGTCGCTTCGTAATGAAATGGTCAGTTAACCAACCACCAATAATAGGTGTGAAGTATACTAACATTGTGAAAATACCGTAAATTTGAACTGCAACTGCTTTATCAAATCCTAAACCGCCGCTTACTAAGCTCGTTGTTAAATAAAGAACTAATAAGCCACGCATTCCGTAATAACTAAATCTTTCCCATGCTTCTGTAAAGAACAACAAGTATAACCCTGGTGGATGTTTTTTTGGTGATTGTTGCTCTCCAGCTTTGTCTAATTTTAAAGCTGCATCCATTTTTGTTTCCCCCTAATCCTGTATAACGGATATTTATGTAATCATTTTAATTTACAAAATATTTAGAAGTCAATAGAATTATATGGAAATAGAAAGAAAATTTCTAAAAAAGTTCTATTTTTCTTCGACCGTTACTGTATTTTGCCCTGAAAACGAGATGATAAGCGTTTTCAAATGTAATAATTGAATTCTAAAAGAAAATAAAATAGTGATTAATCAGAAAATTTAGATTAAAACATTTATTCTGATATAAAGAAAATATATTCTATTTACTTTCTCAATATAACATATTGGGAATAAAAATACAAAACGAAATAATGTGACATTTAAGTGAATTGAAAAATAACCAGCTCCACAGAAGGGAGCTGGTTAAGGAAATATTATTTAACAAAGCGTTTTTCGATGTCATCTAATAGTAGGTTAGCGGCCATTACGCCACCAGCTGTATTCCAAATAACGTCATCAACTTTGTATGCTTTACCATTTTTTACTGCATTTAAATTTTTAAATAGAGGATCGTTTATATACTCTTTTTCTAGTTCAGATCCTTTTTTCTCATTTCCTTTATCGAATGTGAAGTAGAATAATACGTCACCATCCATAGCAGAAATACGCTCTTTAGATACGTTACGCTCTGCAAAATCATCTTTATTTTGATCTCCAGGACGTTTAAATCCAAGTTCTTTTAAAATAACACCAGAGAATGTATCGCCATGATAAATACGAACATCACCAGGCATGAAACGAACCATAGAGATTTCTTGGTTTACTTTATCGCCAAGTTTGCCTTTTAAATCTTTTATACGTGATTCGTAATCAGCTACAACTTTTTGACCTTCTTTTTCTTTATTTAATGCTTTTGCATAAAATTTGAAGTTATCTTTCCATTCACCACGTAATGTTTCTGAGAACACAGTAGGTGCAATTGCTTTTAGTTGTTCGTACACTTTTTCGTGGCGCATTTTATTACCGATAATTAAGTCTGGTTTTAAAGAAGCAATTGTTTCAACGTTAACTTGTCCTTCATCACCAACAACTTTTACATCTTTCATTTTATCCTTAATATGTGGATACCATGGGTCACCAGTCCAAGACTTTACAGCACCAACTGGTTTCACACCTAATTCAAGTAAAGCTTCAGTTCCTTCATTTGTTAAGATAACTACACGTTTTGGATTAGCAGGAACTTCTGTTTTACCCATTGCATGTTCTACAGTAACCACTTCTTTTTTATTATCTTCTTTTGTAGATTCTTCTTTGTTATTTGATTTTCCACAAGCGCTTAAAAGTATTGAAAATGCTAGTAAAAATACAAATACTGTAAACGATTTCTTCCGCATGAAATTCATTATGTACCCCCTACATGTTGAGAATATTTTTCAATAGCAAGCATGATATTAAGCCTTTATCTTTTGATTGTCAATACATATGGGTGAAAATAATTCTCATTTCCGTTGACAATGAGAATTAAGTTGAAATACACTAACAACGTATCATTATACATTGAAGGGGAAACGCTGCATGTTATTAAAAACAAATCGAGCAAAATGGATTGGATTATTTGTTGGAATCATTGCAGTCGTTATTTGTATTTGGGGAAGTATTATTTTCGGGTATACAAATACGAGTTGGAAACTAGCATTGGATGCTTTTTTCCATTTTAACGGTTCCAATGAACATATTATTATTCAAAATGTACGTCTGCCTAGGGCGTTAATTGCAGCTAGTGTTGGTGCTAGTTTAGCCATTGCTGGTTGTCTTATGCAAACGTTAACTAAGAATCCACTTGCTTCTCCAGATTTTATTGGATTAAATTCAGGTGCTGCGTTCTTCATAGTTGTAGCAATTGTAATCTTTTCAGTAACATCATTATCAGCTTTCACATGGATTGCCTTTTTAGGAGCGGCGGTTGCAGCTGTACTTGTATTTGCTTCTAGTTCTTTAGGAAAAGAAGGAACTACTCCTCTTAAGTTAACGTTAGCAGGGGTCGCAATTAGTGCGTTATTTTCATCATTAACACAAGGATTACTTGTGTTAAATGAAAAAGCACTTGAAGAGGTATTATTTTGGCTTGCTGGATCTGTGCAAGGGAGAAAGTTAGAAATTTTACAATCTGTATTCCCATATTTATTAATAGGATGGATTGCATCTCTTATGATGGCAGGGAAAGTAAATACATTGATGATGGGAGAAGACGTCGCGAAAGGACTTGGACAACGAACAATTTTAATGAAATCATTCGTGTTACTTATTATTGTACTGTTGTCTGGTGGTTCGGTTGCGGTTGCTGGCCCAATTGGATTTATTGGAATTATTACTCCGCATTTTGCTAGATTTCTTGTTGGAGTTGACCACAGATGGAGAGTGCCTTATAGCGGATTGTTAGGTGCAATACTACTAATATTGGCTGATATAGCAGCAAGATATGTCATTATGCCACAAGAAGTACCAGTAGGAGTTATGACAGCATTTATTGGAGCTCCATTCTTTATTTATATTGCACGTAAGAGAGGGCTTAGCAAATGAAGAAGTATATTCCGTTTCGTATAGGAAAAGGTGAGCTCTCGTTTTTAATGTATAAACGAGCTTGTCTCGTCTTGTTAAGTTTACTAGTTGTTTTAATAGGATTATTCTTTGCGAGTGCAGGTATGGGAGACATGAAAATTGCTCCTTATGACGTATGGCAAGCAATTACTGGAAATGGCGATGCGATGTCAAATATGGTTGTGAATAAGTTTCGTATGCCACGTATTTTAATTGCCATCCTCGTAGGAATTGCGCTTGCTGTAGCAGGATGTATTTTACAAGGTCTCGTTCGAAATCCACTTGCTTCTCCGGATATCATCGGGATTACGGGCGGGGCAAGTGTTGCAGTTGTATTGTTTTTAGCTATATTTAGTGATAAAAATAATGCGCTAACTGTAAGTATTCATTATATGCCGTTAGCAGCCTTTGTTGGGGCAACGATTGTGGCGCTTTTTGTATATTTATTTGCATGGAGAAATGACGGGTTATCGCCGATTAGTCTTGTTTTAATTGGTGTGGGGTTTTGGGCATTAACGAAAGCGGCAACGACTTTGTTTATGTTGTTAGCACCAATTTATCAAGCGAGTCAAGCGAATGTATGGATTACAGGTACTGTTTATGGTTCTTCATGGCAAAACGTTATGGTGCTTGCACCGTGGGTTCTCATTTTAACGGTAATATCATTTATAGCTGCTAGACATTTAAATGCGCAAGAGCTAGGGGATGATATTGCGGTAGGACTTGGTGTTCCTTTAACGAAGTCACGCGTATTCATGTTATTACTTAGTACGGCTTTAATTGGGGGAGCAGTTGCCTTCGCCGGAGGAATTGGATTTGTCGGTTTAATGGCACCTCATATTTCACGAAGGCTAGTTGGTTCTTTATACGGTGCATTACTCCCAGTTGCAGCTATTGTTGGTGCAATTCTAGTACTTGCTGCAGATTTAATTGGGCGTACAGTTTTCACACCACTTGAAATTCCAGCAGGGGTATTTACATCAGCAATTGGTGCACCTTATTTTATTTATTTACTTTATAAAAGTCGGAATTCATAAAGGGAGATGAATATGCAAAAAGCATTGGAGACGAAACGTTTGACGCTGTCTTATGGTGAAACAATTATTATCGATGAGTTGAATTTAGAAATTCCAAAAGGTGAAATTACAATCTTTATCGGTTCCAACGGTTGCGGGAAATCAACTTTATTACGTTCACTAGCTAGATTATTAAAGCCAACAACTGGTGACATTTTGTTAGATAATCAAGCTATTCAAAGTATGCAAACGAAGCAAATTGCTCGTCAAATGGCAATTTTACCGCAAGGACCGCAAGCACCTGAAGGGCTTACAGTATTGCAACTTGTAAAACAAGGACGCTATCCATATCAAACATGGCTGAAACAGTGGTCAGAAAAAGATGAGGAAATGGTACAGAAGGCACTTGCAGCAACAGGTATGACAGAATTTGCTGAGCGTGATGTGCATGCTCTTTCAGGTGGACAACGACAACGTGCTTGGATTGCAATGACGCTTGCACAAGATACAGATATTATTTTACTGGATGAGCCTACTACATATTTAGATATGACTCACCAAATTGAAGTGCTAGATTTATTATTCGAATTAAATGAAACAGAACAAAGAACAATTGTTATGGTATTACACGATTTAAATTTAGCATGTCGCTATGCAGATAACATTGTAGCCATTCAAGATAAAAAAATATATGCACAAGGTAAACCTGAAGAAGTGGTAGATGAGAAACTAGTACGTGATGTATTCCGAATGGAGTGTCAAATTAGTACGGATCCGTTATTTGGAACACCGCTTTGTATACCTCACGGAAGAGGAAGACGTGTAGTTAAAGAAGTTGCTCAGGCAATGAGATAAAAAAACGATGAGTGATTCATCGTTTTTTTATTTGGTACAAGAAAATAAGAGGAAGAGAGGAATACGTAAGCGACGTTTATACTCTTCTTCATCTTGAAAATAGGTTGGATTTGGTGTAGCTTCTTTTAATGATGTAATGGTAAATCCGGCTTGCTGTAATAATGTAAAATAATCTTCCGTTGTACGATGATATTTAATAACTTCTTGGTCAATCCATGGTTCAACCCGTTTGCCTAGTTTAAAGTAATCATCGACGAGCCAACTCGTTCTTTTACCACTTGTTTGTAAGCTTTCAAACGAAGAAGTAATAACGGGATGTTGAACGCTAAAGGTAAAGGTGCCATTTGTTTTTAAAGTTTGAAACACATTTTGAAAAATGGTATCAAGATGTTCAATATAATGTAAGGCGAGTCTAGATGTTACTAAATCAAAAGTGGAAGAGGGGTAGGTATAATCTTTGAGGTTTAAAAAATGAACAGTTCCATTTTTATTTTCTATTTGTTTTTTAGCTTTTTCATACATAAGTTCGGAGCCTTCAATGCCGGTGTAAGAGTAGCATCCCTTTTCTAATAATTCCGCGCCAAACTTAGCATCACCACAGCCTAAATCGAGAATTTGTTTTCCTCGTACATGACCAATGAGCTGAAAGAATATTGGTTTTTCAATGGATTCATTTGGGCTATTTTCTCGGTATCTTCGTTTCATATATTGTTCGAAAAATGCTGTGTTATTGTATACATCAGATTCTGTAAATGCCATGTTTGAAACCTCCCGAAATATTTTTTTAATTCTATCAAATATGAAAAGTAAATAATAGATTTATTGTAATGAATCATATATAATCTAAAATTGTAAGCGGTTACTTTAAACTATTTTTCTATAATAAATTCTGAAAACGTGTTAAGCTAGTAGAGGGATTATTAGAACTATTAAGACAATAATCCGCTTACATGAACGATGGGAGGCTTCACGATGTCTAGTAAAACACTTGCGAAATTTTTAGAAGAAAATTTAGAGGATTTAAAATCAAAGGGGCTTTATAACGTAATTGATCCGCTTGAGAGTTCAAATGGACCGATCATTACAATTGGCGGAAAAGAATATATTAACTTATCTTCAAACAACTATCTTGGATTAGCAACAGATAGTCGTTTGCAAGAAGCAGCAATTGGTGCTATTCATAAGTACGGTGTTGGAGCAGGGGCTGTTCGTACAATTAACGGTACTTTAGATTTGCATATTAAGTTAGAAGAAACAATTGCAAAGTTTAAACATACAGAAGCAGCAATTGCTTATCAATCAGGATTTAACTGTAATATGGCAGCGATTTCAGCCGTTATGGATAAAAATGATGCAATTCTTTCAGACGAATTAAACCATGCTTCTATTATTGATGGTAGTCGTCTATCAAAAGCAAAAATTATTGTTTATAAACATTCGGATATGGAAGATTTACGCCAAAAAGCAATTGCGGCGAAAGAATCAGGTCTTTACAATAAATTAATGGTAATTACAGACGGTGTCTTTTCAATGGATGGAGATGTTGCAAAACTACCAGAAATTGTTGAGATTGCAGAAGAGTTAGATTTAATGACATACGTAGATGATGCACACGGTTCAGGTGTACTTGGAAAAGGTGCAGGAACTGTAAAGCACTTCGGTCTTTCTGATAAAGTTGATTTCCAAATTGGTACATTATCAAAAGCAATTGGGGTAATTGGTGGATATGTAGCAGGGAAACAAAATTTAATTGACTGGTTAAAAGTTCGTTCACGTCCATTCTTATTCTCTACAGCATTAACACCAGCTGATGCAGCAGCTTGCATGAGATCAATTGAAATCTTAATGGAAAGCACAGAGTTACACGATCGCTTATGGGAAAATGGTCGCTACTTAAAACAAGGATTAAAAGAACTTGGCTTTAACATTGGGGAAAGTGAAACGCCAATTACACCTTGTATCATTGGGGACGAAGTATTAACACAAGAATTTAGTAAACGTCTAAATGAAGAAGGTGTATACGCAAAATCTATCGTGTTCCCAACTGTAGCAAAAGGAACAGGGCGCGTTCGTAATATGCCTACAGCAGCTCATACGAAAGAAATGTTAGATGAAGCAATTCTTAAGTATGAAAAAGTAGGAAAAGAAATGGGCATCATTTAAGTAACGACATCTTTTGAATAGCTTGCAAATGAGGAGTGGGGAAAATGAAAAAAATTCTAGTAACCGGTTCTTTAGGGCAAATTGGTTCTGAACTAGTAATGAAACTTCGTGATGTATACGGCGCATCAAATGTTATTGCAACAGATATTCGTGAAACAGATAGTGAAGTAGTAACGTCTGGTCCATTTGAAACGTTAGATGTAACAGATGGACAAAAACTACATGATATCGCAAAGCGTAATGAAGTAGATACAATTATTCATTTAGCAGCTTTACTTTCAGCAACAGCAGAAAAAAATCCGTTATTCGCATGGAACTTAAATATGGGCGGACTTGTAAATGCATTAGAAGCAGCTCGTGAATTAAACTGTAAGTTCTTCACGCCAAGTTCTATCGGTGCATTCGGTCCATCGACGCCAAAAGATAATACACCGCAAGATACAATTCAGCGTCCTACTACGATGTATGGGGTAAACAAAGTGGCAGGAGAATTACTATGTGATTATTATCATCAAAAATTTGGCGTAGATACGCGCGGTGTCCGTTTCCCAGGTTTAATTTCTTACGTAGCTCCTCCAGGAGGCGGAACGACTGATTATGCAGTTGAAATTTATTATGAGGCGATTAAAAAAGGTGCATACACCTCATACATTGCTGAAGGAACGTACATGGACATGATGTATATGCCTGATGCTTTACAAGCGATCATTTCATTAATGGAAGCTGATCCAAGTAAGCTAGTGCATAGAAATGCATTTAACATTACAGCAATGAGCTTCGAGCCAGAGCAAATTGCAGCGTCAATTCGTAAACACATTCCGACGTTTACAATGGATTATGCAGTAGATTCAGCTCGTCAAACAATCGCTGATAGCTGGCCAAACTCTATTGACGCAACTGCAGCAATGAAAGAGTGGGGCTTTAAAGCAGAATACGATTTAGACAAAATGACAACTGACATGCTGGCTAAGTTAAAAAAAAAGCTCACAGCTGAGTTAGTGATGAATTAATAGGAAGAGTCGATTCTTAGGAATCGGCTCTTCATTATTTTTGGGAGGAGAGAAGTCTTATGCAAAGAGTTGATGTCGTATACGCACTAATACATGACGAAGAAACAGATAAAATATTAATGGTACATAATGTAGAACAAAACGTTTGGTCATTGCCAGGTGGGGCTGTGGAAAAAGGTGAAATATTAGAGGAAGCACTAATAAGAGAAGTGAAAGAAGAGACAGGTTTAACCGCCTTGGCTGGGGGGCTTGTTGCGATCAATGAAAAATTCTTTGAAGAATCAGGGAATCATGCACTATTTTTTACATTCCGAGCGAATGTAGTAAAAGGGGAACTTATTGCGGAAGATGAAGGTGAAATTTCTGCAATAGAGTGGGTAGATCGAACAATTGCGAATGAGCGTTTCCCATACTATGACGGAGGATTTGAATCTTTATTAGAAGTAGCCATTCCATACAAGTTTCAACCAGAAACAAAGTAATTGAACGAAAAAACAGGAGCCACAAGGCTCCTATTTTCTATTCAATCGTCTTCAGTAATAGTTTTTTCAGCAATGGTTTAATCTTCAATCGTAAATCTTCAGCATGATTTGCAACTAAGAAGTGATGGTTATAAATGTTTTTCATCAATTGATAAGTTGCTTCTTTCGCTTCGCCTTCTTCGATGAAGATACCGATTACTTCCATACCACTTTTACGCGCGAGTTTAACAGCTTCATGCGTATCTAAAATTCCGTCTTGTTGATAGTCTAGCGCAGAAGGCTCACCGTCTGTGAAGACTAGTAAGAATTTATGTTTCTCAGGTCTTTTGGCAAGTTTTTCAGAAACGATACGAATAATATATCCGTCGCGGTTATCTTCTTCTTCACGAAGTTGCATAATTTCTGGACCAACGTTTGGCAACGTTGAGTTTTTATAATTTACAACTTCATGGATAACGTTCGGCTTATCTTCAGGTTTAGCGCTAGAGGCATCTTCCCAAAATCCGCTAATAGCGTGCGGGATTTTTAAAGACTTTAAAGCTTCATGGAATAGTACAACACTCTTCTTCGTTTCTTCCATTTTGTTATACATAGAACCAGAACAGTCAACTAATAGTTGGAATGCAACATCGAGTTCTTGTGACTCTTGTCCTTTTTTATAAAACATACGCGGTTGTTTTTCGGTATAAATACGAAGGAATTTCTTACGAAGTCTTCCGTAATATTTATCACTATTCGCATTCGTTTTATTTTCAATTGTTTTTTCGATAATTTTCTTTAATTCTTTTACATCTTTATTGACGACTGATTTGATAGCTTGGTAATCTTTTTTCTCATCTGAGTTTGGTTTGCGAGCTTCTTTAAATGTATGAGAAGCACCTACATTATACTTACCGTATGCACCGTCGTGCTGGCTAGAAGCGTGTGAAGCCCTTGCTTCTTCTGTATCAGCGCCATCAAAGTTGGATTGTGTACTTTTTTGTGAGGTACCTTGTACAGAACCAAGTGCTTGGTCGCCATCTTCTGATTCACGGGCAGTATCACCCATCATATTAGTTTTTGTTCCGCTTTCTAATTCAAAGCGTAAAAAGTTCTCGTTTTCGTTATTTTTATTTTCACGATGCCATGTGGAGAAACTTTCATCCATTTTGTTTTTATTTTCATCGTCATCTATAAGCTGCGTATCATCATTTGCTAAATCTTCGACGCGACAGTTCTTTTCGTCTGCAAGGACAGATAAGTAAAGTGGAGCATGTCCGAAATAGTTGTTAAGCATATCGCTTTCAAGAAGCGCCTCTAAGCGATAGCGAATTTTCTCAACGATATACATAATATCTTCTGTATTACGTGCTTGGAATGTTTCATGTAAAATCGCTTCAATTTGCTCAAAATATTCATTATTAAACATTTCGTATTTATCGCTAGTTAATGAAAGATAGCATAGGCAAAATAGACGATCACCGTGATAATTACGAACACGGTTTATTTCATTTTGAGAGCCGAAATAATTGCGGTACATTTCTTTTCGACGTTTAAAAACATGCTTCGTGCCAGGACGTAAGTTCTTTACGATTTCCTCAACGCGTAAATCTTCTAATAGAACAAATAATTGTGTTAAAAACTTTTTTAGGGGCGATTCTTGCAATTCAATCGCATAAGAACGAATTAAAGTCATGTCCGAGTAATGTTTATTACCAAGTGCTTTTAAGAACACTTCGCTTTTTAATCCGATTACTGTATCTTCTTCTTTTCGATCATCCCAAAAGTGACTAATGACAACTTTCTTTTCAATTTCGTCGTAGTATGCTTTATAGCCATATTCAAGATAGGCATCGTCTTCTTTTAGAAGGGCATACATTAAGTTTTCCATTTGTAGAAACAGCGACGCATCAATTTTTTTGTCACTAAAAATTTGTCTCATAAATTATCCCTCAAAGAAATAACTTTCTGCTAATTCACGGACAGTCATTTGTTCTGTTTCATCATTAAGTTTTGCAATTATGCTTCGTTCAATCGCTCGCATAACAGGAATATATACACCTAAATCACATGCGTCGATAATACCACGAATACTTGCTGCTTCTTCACTTACACGTCCATCGCGAGCTAAAGGCATAAGGTCGCTTGCAAATGCAACAAACTTTTCAATTGTTGCAACATCATTTAATTTTGATTCTGCTAATAATAGTTCTTTTAATGTATCACCTTGAATGTAAGGAACTTCAATAATAACGAAACGGTTTTTTAACGCTTCATTTAGTTCACTTGTTCCAACGTAACCTTCGTTAATCGCAGCAATTACACGGTATTCGTCATCACCGTATACAACTTCTTGTGTAAATGGGTTTGTAATCATTTTACGGTAATCTAATGCGCCGTGAAGAAGTGGTAACGTTTCAGGTTTTGCCATATTGATTTCGTCAATATATAGGAAGTGACCGTTCTTCATTGCTTTCATAAGAGGACCGTTAACGAATGAAACTTCAGATGCACCATCTTTCGTTTGTAGTGTGTTGTATCCTAAAATACCCTCTACATCTAAGTCGACAGAGCAGTTAATGCTATGCATTGGTTTTTGGAATAAAGAAGAAAGAGTTTCCGCTAGTACTGTTTTACCACTACCAGTCGGTCCTTTTAATAGAATATTCTTGCCAAGAAGAAGTGCTGTAATCGCATCTTCAATAATGCTATTATCAGACGCTTTATATATTTTCGTTCCGATTAAATGTGCATTTTCACCAGCTTCTTGTTTATTCTTTTCATGAATCGTAGAAAGCTGTTGTTTTAAATCAGCATGTATATGAAATTGTTCTAACATGTATTTCCCACCTAACATTATTTTCATAAAGTAATACATCTTATGATAACTTGTTTTAATATGGTATGCAAAGAAAAGGAAGGAGGATAAAGGGAAAAGAAAAAGCAATCAAGATGAAGTTGATTGCCTACAGTAAAGGAGAAATGAGCCTCATGAAAGACTCCAATATGCGTTTTTTTATACTTCTTTTTTGGAAAGAGTTCCATTTAATTTCAGTTGAATGTTTAAAATCTTCTTCAAAATCACGTTTAATGTCGTGAACTGTTTTTGATTCATAAAGCACGCTAATAATTTCGTAATTCAATTCAAAGCTACGTACATCCATGTTCGCTGTTCCAATAGTTGCAATTGTATCATCAACGAGTACAATTTTTGCATGCATAAAACCATCTTTATAACTGTAAATAGAAGCACCAGCTTTTAAAAGCGGAGTGAAATAGGATTGAGATGCTTGATCACTAATGATGCTATCACTTTTACCTGGATATAAAATCCGTACATCTATTCCGGCAATTGCACTTAAGCGTAATAATGTTAAAGTTTCTTGATCTGGAATAAAGTAGGGTGTAGCGATCCAAATGGATTTTTTTGCAGAGCCCATAACAGCTAATAATGTATTACGAATACTTTTATCATCGGAGCTTGGTCCGCTTGCTACGATTTGAACAGCACCTTCTGCATTTGAAATCTCTTTACCTGGGAAGTATTGTCTATTCATGAATTGATCCCAGGAATAAGTATTTAAACCACTAGAGGCATAGAGCCAGTCTTCTAGAAAGATTGCTTGTAATTTATATAATGCTTTTCCTTCTATTTTTAAATGACTATCACGCCAAACAGGAAATTTCTTGGAACGGCCAAGATATTCATCACCGACATTGAGTCCTCCGGTAAAACCAATTTTTCCATCTACAATAACAATTTTTCGATGGTTACGATAATTGACAGTTTCAAGTAACCAAGCTGAAAAAATAGGGTCAAATTCTACAATTTCAATCCCAGCTTCTTTCATAGGTTGCAAAAATCGTCGTCGTAACGTATTACTTCCAAGGCCATCATAAAGGAAGCGTACAATAACACCATCTTTTGCTTTTTGTATTAAAGCATCTCGAACTTTTGTACCAATTTCATCAGATTTATAAATGTAGTATTGAATATGTATATGATGCTTTGCCTGCTCTATAGCTCGCAAAATTTCTGAAAATGTTTGATCTCCGTTTGTTAAAAGTTTTGTAGTTGTTTTATCTGCGGCAGGACCACCTCCAAATTTTTGTATGACTTCTGTTAAATGTATGGAACGTTCATTTAGTGGGACTGTGAGTAATAACTCTAGTCTTCTTCCTTCTAATATTTCACGGAATAATTTTCTTTGTTCTTCTGAACGATGGAGATGTTTTTTTCTTCTCCAGCGGCTGCGTCCGAAAATAGCGTATAAAAGCACACCTATAATAGGAAGAAGTGCTAATACTAAAAACCATGCTAACGTACTTTGTGGAGATCTATTTTCTATAAAAATAACGAATGAAATTCCGACAATTGTGATGGACCATAGAGCACCGACAAATGTATATAACGAAATATACGATGTATTTAATAGGAACAGAACGATAGATACAATTGTAAATATTAATAGTAATTGAACGATAGGCTTCTTCATTTCTATATAATTCCCCTAATCTTTTTTCAATATAGACTTCTTAAATAGAAGATGTAATATGACATCTTTATTATAAGGTGTTTTGCTTTTTTTACAAAATATAGACATATCACCTATACTTTCCGCATTTGTCCTACATACAGTGTACTATCCCATTTTTTATCCCACTCTTAACGCATATGAAAATGAAAAAATCGAAAAGGAGCGGAGAAACATGAATTATATAGAAAATAATGGATTGTACTATCGAAATCATCATCATGGAGGACACAATCATGGTGGACATCATCACCATGGAGGACACAATCACTATGATCACCATCATCATCACGGAGGCGGATGGGGCTGGGGTGGTGGTAGTTCATGGGGAGGCGGATTTTTCCCTGGAAGCTTTGCAGGAGGAGTGTTAGGCGGACTGACAGCTGGTGCATTAACAGGTGCAACAAGTGGAGGATATTATCCGGCTCCATATCCAGTAGCTTATCCATCACCATACCCTGTAACGTATCCAATGCCATACCCAGGTTATCAGCAAATACCATATTCGTATTAAACTAAAAAAGAGGCTATCCTCTTTTTTAGTTTAATACAGTATTTATTTATAAAATAATTCCAAAGTTAAGGTGGAAATATGTTAATATTTTGTTATTGTAATTCAAAAACATGCACATTAATGTAGATTTTCATATTATTATTTGTGAATAGTTATGTAGTATGATCTAATTTCTATTTCGTTATTAAAAACAAAGAGATCAGATATGAGTGGTATTAGTTGGAAACAAGGCTTGCATAGAGCTACTTAAAAGGATTGCGGTATAATAAGGCGCGAAGTAATTAGAGATATGGGAAGCTACCAGTTATAATTGAAACGGTATAATATTGCTTTTTATTACAAATAATATTATGTTATTTTAATCGGTTTATTTAAAAAGATAATTTATGTAAAGGGCTAGTATTAGAAAATGAAATATCTCTATTTCTATGAAGAGAAACAGGTTGTGTTTTAGTCAGATAGAAGCAAGGAGAGATGCGCATGCTAGAACAGAGAGGTCATGCATTATATGACTCTTCGTTGCGAGATTTAAAGTTAGCATTAGATGAGTCTTCAATTGTTGCAATTACAGATCGAAAAGGTCTTATTACATATGTAAATGATAAATTTTGTGAAATCTCTAAATACAAAAGAGAAGAATTAATTGGAAAAGATCACCGTATTTTAAATTCAGGTCATCATCCGAAAACCTTTTTTCAAAACTTATGGAAACGTATTTTGAATGGGAAAGTATGGACAGGTGAGATTCGGAATCGAGCAAAAGATGGTACATATTATTGGGTCAAAACAACAATTGTTCCATTTTTAAATGAAAAAGGAGAGCCTTACCAGTTTATCGCAATACGAAATGATATTAGTAGTAGAAAAGAAGCGGAACAGAGGTTGCGGCTAAGTGAAAGTCGTTATAGGGAACTTGCCTATCATGATGCTTTAACGAGTTTGCCGAACCGTTTGCAATTAATAACGACCGTTAATAAATTGATTGCAGATAAAAAAGAATTTGGTATGATTTACTTTGATTTGGACCGTTTTAAATTAGTAAATGATACGTTAGGTCATATGATAGGGGACTTACTTTTAAGCGAAGTCGCTTCAAGGTTGCATTATGTACTAGGAGAGAAAGATGTTCTGGCTAGGCTAGGTGGCGACGAATTTGTGCTGTTAACAAAAAATCATAGACAAGATGATATGAGGCAGTTAGCGACATCTGTGTTGTCATGTTTCCAGGCACCATTTATTCTTGAAGGCCATGAAGTATATATTTCAGCTAGTCTAGGACTTTGTTCTTATCCACAAGACGGACAAGACGTGGAAACATTATTGAAAAACTCCGACTTAGCTATGTATAGTGCAAAAGAACAGGGGAGAAATGCTGCATGTTTCTTTACAGATGAGCTACGCGCGAAAATAAATCGTAGAATGAAAGTTGAGTTTGCTTTGCAAAAGGCAATTCGTGATGAAGAGTTAGATGTAGTATTGCAGCCTATTATTGATTTGAAAACGAAGAGATATTCTGGTATAGAAGCTCTAGTACGCTGTATGACAGAAGACGGACCTATTTCACCAAACGAATTTATCCCGGTAGCTGAAGAGTCTGGACTTATTATAAAGCTAGGAGACTGGGTATTAGAAAAATCGTGCCGATTGTTTAAAACATTGCCCAATTATCAAGAAGGACTAAAGTTATCAGTGAATTTATCTATACAACAATTAATGCAGAAACGTTTTATTTTCTCTGTACGTAGCATTTTAAAGAGAACTGGTTTTCCTCCGAACCGTTTAATATTAGAAATAACGGAAAGCATAGCAGTCCGCCATTTTGATTATATTATTGCTACATTACAAGAATTAAGAAATATGGGTGTTTTAATTGCTTTGGATGATTTCGGAACTGGCTATTCTTCCTTATATTATTTAAAACAACTACCACTGGATATTGTAAAAATTGATCGTAATTTTATTCGTGAATTTCATTATGATCACGCACAACCAGAACGAACGATTGTAAAATCCGTTATTGAAATTGCTCATAGTTTAAATTTAGCAGTAGTTGCTGAAGGAGTAGAAACAGTAGAGCAAGAGAGTTTGTTACAATCAATGAGCTGTGATTATGTACAGGGATTTTATTATGCGAAACCTTTATCTGTAGGAGAGCTAAAAGAAAAGTTAATTACAGATTTTTAATAAAAAAGAGAAGCCAGCAGCTTCTCTTTATTTAATCCGTTTTTTGTGAGTCTTTCATTAGTACTGGATAAAGAATAAGACCTAATACGAACAATCCAATTCCTAAGAAGAATGTTTTTAAATCAGCAGTTCCCGTTTTGATAACCCAAATAGAGTATACCAACGCTAATGTCGTAATGATTCCATCTTTTACTCGAGATCCGGGCAGTATATCATACGTTTCTCCTGTAATAACTAATTTTAATTGGTACAAGGTAGAAACAAGGTATGGAATTAAATAGGCTAATGTTGCTACGACGATAGCGAAACTATACGCTTCTGAAACAGTACCAGAAATCGTTGAAAATAAGAAAATTTGCGTCATTATATTTGTAATCAATAGTGATTTTGAAGGACTACCTTTTTTATTTGTTTTCCCGAAAAACTTAGGGAAAAGTCCATTTTTTGCTGCCTGGTAAGGTACTTCTGAACTAACAACAATCCAGCCAACTGTAGATCCAAATAAAGATATAAGAGCGAGTAAAGCCATTATATATGCACCTTTATTTCCAATTGCTAAATTTAATGCGTCTACTAATGGTTTTTGAGACTCTTTTAAAGCATCTTGCGGAAGAGCTCCCATTGTAAGTAAAGTAATTGACATGTAAATAAGAAGAGCGATAATTAATCCGAAAATCGTAGCTTTTTTTACATCGCGCTGTGATTTTGCACGATTAGAAAGCATAACTGCTGATTCAATACCGATAAATGCCCAGAGTGTTGCAATAGCAGCTGAATTGATTTGGCCACCTAACGAGATAGATTGTCCTGCTTCATTCATAAAGGTTTGACCGTCTCCGAAATTAGAAGCATTGAAAATGAATAATGTAATTACAATAAACATTGTAAATCCGATAATTTTTGCAATAGTAGCAAGTAGATTCATATTTCCAGCTCGATCAATATTTTGAGAAAGAATATATTGAATTCCCCATAGCATAAGGCTACATACAAGGAAAGTTAACCCTTTTCCGAGTTCTAGTGAAAATCCGTTTATTGAAAAAAGAATTTGCTTACTTTGTAAAACTGGAAAGAATGTTGATAAATATCCAGCAAAGGAAATAATAACAGATGCTGTTGCAGCCCAGTTAGCAGCCCAATATCCCCATGCCATACTATATCCTGCAACTTTACCAGCTTTTTTTGAAGGAAACATCGCTTGAGCATAGCTTTGTGGTCCAGCTTTTAATTCTGGTTTACGAATCGCTAAATTTCCAAATACAAGTGCAATCATAAATACGCCAAGGCCTGTAATACTCCATGCGAGTGTAGAACCCATTGGACCTGATACTTGTGCTAAATTTGCTGGAAGCATAAATACGCCACCGCCAACCATATTCCCGATAACAAATGCTGTTAAAACCCATAATCCCCATTTTTTCGTTTCCATTTTTGTTAACTCCTTTGTAGTAAGTTTTGCTTAAACATCATTTTTTACTAGCTTTTTGACAATAAAAAAAGAGCCATGTAGATAAAAAAATACCTACATGGCTCTTTTGCCAAAGCGTAGGTACAACGGGAATAACCCTTGTACCTACGCGTAATTTTTCCGCTAGGTTTCAAGGGTTACGTATGATGATGATGATGTTTTTGTGCAAATGTAACTACAGTTGTTGTATAAGTAAGCATAGTTCTTTGCTCCCTTTCTCCTCTGATTTTGAAGTTAGTATACTACATGTTTTTTTGAATGAAAAGAAAAATATAAAAATTTTTATAAAAATACGTTTTAAAGATTAAATATTTACCTATATTTTTCTTGTACTGGAAAATAAGTGAGAGATTGGCAGAAGAGTGAAGCATGTTATAATACATATAGAATTAGAAGGTGACAAGGGGCTATTGTAGATGATGAGTAAGTATGAACAAATTTATACAGAAATCAGTAAATCTATTGATAATAAACAATTAAAAGAGGGATGCAAAATCCCATCAGAAACAGAATTAATGAAGCAGTATGAGGCAAGCCGAGGCACGGTGAGAAAAGCTGTAGATTTACTGCAAGAGCGTGGATATGTGCAAAAAATTCATGGAAAAGGTGTTTTTGTTTTAAAGCGAAAAAATATTGAATTTAATTTTGGCGGTATTGTAAGTTTTCAAGAAGAAAATGAACGTTTAGGACGTCATTGTATTACAGAAGTTGTGGAAATGGACAAAGAAAAAGCCACAAAAGAAATTGCAAAATTATTAAATGTAAAAGAAAAAACAGAGATTGACCATATTAAACGTGTACGAAATATTGATGGAGAAAAAGTAATTTTAGATATAAATCATTTTGTATCTGAGTTTGTTCCAGGATTAACGAAAGAAATTGCAACTGCATCGATTTATAAATACATCGAGAAAGAGCTTGGGCTACATATTAGTTATTCGCAGAGGGTAATTGAAGTACAGCCATGTACAGAGGATGACAGAAAGTATTTAGATTTAAATGGAACAGACTATGTTGTCGTTGTGAAAAACTTTACACATTTGTATGATGGAAGTCAGTTTGAATATACAGAATCACGCCACCGTTTAGATATTTTTCACTTTTCGGATGTGGCACGCAGGAAGTAAAGAGGTGGAACAAAATATTGTTTCATCTCTTTTTTTTATAAAAAAAACACAAACTCGTATATACGAGTGTTGACTAACTTGTATATACGAGTTAATATGTAATTGTAAACGGTATCAAAAAAAGAAAAGAGGGACGGGAATATGGGGAAAGACTATCGTAAAACAGCAGAGGAAGTGTTGCAGTATATTGGTGGGAAAGACAATATTGAACAAGCTGCACATTGTGTGACGAGGCTCCGTATCGCTTTAAAAGATGAAAGTAAAATAGATAATGATAAATTACAGTCTGTTTCATTAGTGAAAGGAGCGTTTCATAACGCTGGTATATTTCAAGTTGTAATTGGTCCAGGAGATGTAGATCGTGTTTACGCTGAATTGATAACGCTTGCGGGTATGAAAGAATCGACTGTAGCTGACGTAAAAGACTCTGGAAATCAGAAGTTAAATCCAGCTCAAAAGTTTGTAAAAATATTTTCAGATGTATTTATGCCGATATTACCAGCGATCGTAACGGCTGGTTTACTAATGGGTATTAACAATCTATTAGGCGCAAAGGACTTATTTTTTGATGGGAAAAATTTATTAGATGTTTATCCGAACTTAGGCGGGCTTTGGGATTTAATTAATATGATGGCCAATACAGCATTCGTATTCTTACCAGCACTTGTCGGGTGGTCAGCAACGAAGCGTTTTGGTGGTAGTCCAATACTAGGGATTGTTATGGGATTAATGCTTGTGCACCCGGCCTTATTAAACGCTTGGGACTATGGAAAAGCAGCGACTGGTTTAGACGGACAAAAGATTGAGTACTTCGATATTTTAGGACTGTTCCAAATTGAAAAGGTAGGGTATCAAGGTCAAATCTTGCCGGTTTTAGTAGCTGCATTTGTGTTAAGTAAAGTAGAAATTTTCTTAAAGAAACATGTACCAAATGCAATTCAATTATTAGTTGTACCAATTACAACAATCGTTGTGACAGGTGTGTTAGCATTAGGAATTATTGGTCCGGTTACACGTCATATTGGAGATTTATTAACAGTAGGATTAGTAGGTGTATATGAAACAGTACCAGTAGTTGGAGCAGTATTATTTGGAGCGTTATATGCACCACTTGTAATTACAGGTATGCATCATATGTTTATTGCAATTGATTTACAATTGATTGCACAACATGGCGGTACATTTATTTGGCCGATGATTGCTCTTTCTAACATTGCGCAAGGTAGTGCGGCACTTGCGATGTTCTGGATTTCTAAAAATCAAAATGATAGAAGTATGGCATCAACATCAGCCATTTCAGCATACTTCGGTATTACAGAACCAGCGATGTTTGGTGTGAATTTACGAAATAAGTTCCCGTTTTATGCAGCGATTATAGGGTCTGCTGTGGCAGCGATATTCATTACATTAAATGGTGTATTAGCACCTGCTATCGGAATTGGGGGATTGCCAGCATTTATTTCTATCATTCCGAAATCGATTCCGATGTTTATTGTCGGAATGATTATTGCAGTTGTAATCCCATTTACTTTAACATGGTTATTTGCAAAAAGAGTGAAACAGAAGTAGGAGGAAGTTAAACATGAAGGATTGGCATAAAAGTGTAGTATATCAAATTTATCCGAAGAGCTTTAATAGTTATTACAATAGAGAAACCGGTGATATAAAAGGGGTTACAGAGAAACTAGATTATTTAAAAGAACTCGGAGTGGATTATATTTGGTTAACACCGATATACCAATCACCACAAAATGATAATGGATATGATGTAAGTGATTATTACAGCATTGATCCATCTTACGGAACGATGGAAGAGTTTGAAGAACTTTTAGCAGAAGCGAAAGTACGTAACATTGAAATTATGCTTGATATTGTTGTAAATCATAGTTCGACTGAACATAAGTGGTTTAAAGAAGCGAAGGAAGATAAAAATAGTCCATATCGTAATTACTATATTTGGCGTGATGAAAAAAATAATTGGCAGTCTAAGTTTGGTGGATCTGCTTGGAAATATGATGAGAAGACGGAGCAATATTATTTACATCTATTTGATGAAACACAAGCTGATTTAAATTGGGAAAATGAAAAACTGCGTGAAGAAGTATATGATATGATGCGCTTTTGGCTGGATAAAGGGGTAACGGGATTCCGATTAGATGTCATTAACTTAATTTCAAAAGACCAATGCTTTTTAAACGATGAAGGTAGTACTGCGACAAGTGATGGACGCAAGTATTATACAGATGGCCCGCGTGTTCATGAATATTTACAAGAGATGAACCGAAATGTTTTTGCAGGAAAAGATGTCATTACAGTTGGAGAAATGTCATCTACGACAATTGATAATTGTATTAAATATTCTAATCCTGAGCGTAATGAATTAAGCATGACGTTTAGTTTCCATCATTTAAAAGTAGATTATCCGAATGGTGATAAGTGGACGAAAGCAGAGTTTGATTTTATTAAATTAAAAGAGATTATGTCTAACTGGCAAATTGAAATGCAAAAGGGCGGAGGATGGAATGCGTTATTTTGGTGTAATCATGACCAGCCTCGCATCGTGTCACGCTTTGGTGATGATGGAAAGTACCGAAACAAATCTGCAAAAATGTTAGCGACAGCCATGCACATGCTGCAAGGAACGCCTTATATTTATCAAGGGGAAGAAATCGGTATGACGAATCCTAAATTTGAGTCCATCGAGCAATATCGTGATGTAGAATCGTTAAATATATACGATATAAAGCTAAAAGAAGGGCTATCAAAAGAAGAGATTATAGGGATTTTAAAGCAAAAATCTCGTGACAACTCTCGCACTCCGATGCAGTGGAATGAAGAGATGAACAGTGGTTTTACAACAAGTACACCTTGGATTTCAGCGGCTGAAAATTTTAAAGAAATAAACGTAGAGAAGGCATTAGAAGATAAAGAGTCCGTATTTTATCATTATAAAAAGTTAATAGAGCTTAGAAAAACGTATGATGTAATTACAGAAGGAGAATATGCTATTTTGGATAAAAATGATCCTAAAATTTGGGCATATACTCGTACTACAGAAAGTGAAGTACTACTTGTTATAAATAACTTCTATGGAGAAGAAATAACGTATTCAGTACCAGCGCACGTTCAGTTAGATGGAATGAAACAAGAAGTACTACTGTCGAATTATAAAGATGCCAGCAAGGATATTGCAAAACTTAACTTAAGACCATATGAATCAATTGTGTATCGATATACGAAATAAAAAGGTTGTATGCCCGAGCGGCATACAACCTTTTTATTTTAAGACACCACTATACAAAATGCTTACTTCTACTTCAGGTTTGAATTTTACTTTTGCATAATCTTTATTCCAATTTTTTTTCTTCCATAAGTTAGGATGATAAGCGATAAGATGTCTTCCAATACCGAAAGCATCACAATTTGCTTTTTGTAGTTTTCGTGTTATTTTTTTCGCTTCTTTCGTGAGTTGTTTAGAAAGTTCTTTATTTAGTTTTTCTCTATCGTCCATTGTATACATATTATCTCTCGGAGATTCAAGTGCTATAACTTTTAATTGGAGCTTAATGTGAGCATAAACATTTCCTTTTTTATCTGTTGTTATTTTTAAGTCGCGTTTTAATTTTCGATTACTAATTTCCATTGTTAAATAATCAGATGTCTTCTCAGATTCATCACTAGTCAGTTTTTGGGTTATACGGGCACTTGTTCCCATTTTTCCGGTTAATAATACGAATAAAACAGATTGTTGCAAAGGTAAATGCCCAGTTAATTTATCATTGTTAAATAAAGCTAACCCGTTTGTAACTACTTCTTTTCCTTTTATTTTTATAGAAGGAAGGGTAAAGTCTTTACCGGGATCTAACATTTTTGTAGCAGCTGTTTCTAAAGTTTCTTTTGGAAATACACTCATATCTTCTAAGCTTTTCACTTTTTTCTTTAGAAAATCTCCAATTAGTAAATTTCCTATTTTCTTTTTTTCGAGTATCTCCGATGATTCACCATCTACTGCAATAAGTTTTACTAAAGCAGTTGGGTTTGTTGGATCTCGAAAGCTGACATCTAAATAGGGGAGTATACCCTTTTTTAGAATTTTGGTTCCGAGTAATTGAACACCATATTTAAAATAGCGAATATTCCCAGTCACATTTTTTTTTAGGGCATCGCCTGTATCCATTATGTTATGCCCGGTTGCTGAATATATTTCATTCTCAAATGAAGATTGCTCTCCGCTTGAACTTTTTACGAGCTCGATTGTTTGCTGGAGTTTATTCTCTTCCGTAATATCAGCTCCAACGCTATAAGCTAAACTTGCCTCCCTTAATGGTTCTTGATCCCAACAGCCAGAAAGGAGGGAACTAGCACATAATATTAAAAGTAATTTAACTCTTTTTGGGAACATACTGTTCTCCTTTCTTCTTTCTTATTATTGAATAAAGTAGAAATAAAAGAGGGAGAACAACGATGAAAATATAGGTGAACTTATCAGTGAAAGTTGAAATTACTTTTAATTCTTCAGGTGTATCTATAAATAAGGCTACACTAAAAGCAATAATACCAACGATTGGAACAGCCTTTTTATGATTAGCAAGGTTGAATATATGTCCAATTCCGATTGAAGCAGCGCAGTAATAACTAGCAATAGAAGCGACAACTGTTATCATCCAAATTGGGATGAAGATTAGGTCCGTTCGATCTATAATTCCAATATGCAAGGAGCGTAATAAGTAAGCAACTGGCTCTGGAATAAGCTCAATTTGCTTTGGACTAAATACGATAAAGCAAATCCAAACGGTAAAAGTATAAAAAAGAGTTACAAATCCATTGGCGATAGAAATGGCCTTCAGTTTTGCAATAGAACTCCCATTTACTTTTGGAAAAGCGATAAGAATAATTTCAAAACCATACATGGCTGTAATTGTTTCCTTGGATGCTTGAATTATATTCCACCATCCGGCTTCTGTAATAGGAAAAATATAAGAGAAATCAGCTCGTGAAAGCCCTAGGGCAATTAAAAGGGCCATTGGAATAATGAGAATAGAGGCCATGACATAAAATCGTACGATGACTTTAAATGTGTTATAAGCTACATAACAACAAGCTACTGTACATAATATGAGAATTGCAGACCACGGAGTTGCGTGTAAAACCCATACTTTAATGACGTTACAAGCATTCAACATAACCGTCATACCGATAAGGGTAAAATAAAAAACATAAGAAAAGCCCAATAGTTTTCCTAACTTATTACCAAATAGCATACAAACACTTTTATACATATCTGCATCAGGAAATCGTTTTAAGAAAAGCCACATAAGTAAAATAATAAGTTGAATGGCAAGCCCCGCAATGAGCGCAGAAATCCAACCACCACCTTTTGCTATCGGATGAAGCCGGTTAGGTAGAGATAGTATACCGACCCCAATTTGGCATTGAATAACGAAAAAGGTAAATTGAACAAGTGAAATTTTACTTTGCGTGTTTGTCACCGTCCTCATCCTCTCTCGTTACATGTTGGCGCTGCATTTTTTTCGGTTTTGGATCATGTGGTCTTTCCCAAAATGACCAAATTGGTAGTCTTATGAAAGAATCTTTCATATCTTTAATCCGCATCGGGGCAACAGGAGAAAGATATGGTGTATGAAATGAATGAAGCTGACATAAGTGAACGAAAGTTATAATGAGACCGAATGATATTCCTACATATCCGAATATGGCAGCAAGGAGCATTAATGGAAAACGAAGAATCCGAACTGCTGAACTCATATCGTTTGATGGAACGAGAAAAGATGAGATTGCAGTTAAAGCTACAACGATGATCATTGTGTAAGAAACGAGTCCAGCTTTTACAATTGCATCCCCAATTACTAAACCACCTACAATACCGATTGTTTGTCCAACGCGGCTCGGCAAGCGAATACCAGCTTCTCGTAATAACTCGAAAATTAACTCCATTAAGAGAGCTTCAAAAATAGGAGGAAGCGGTACTTTCTCTAATGAAGCTTTAATCGTATACACAAGTTCGAGCGGTAACACATCAGGATGAAAAGCAACAGTTGCAATATATAAAGCTGGTAAGAGAAAGGCAATTAAAAAACTTACTAAGCGAATCATTCGGACGAAAGAACCGACAATCCAACGGTTATTATAATCATCTGGTGATTGATAGAAAGCAAATAACGTAACAGGAACGATGAGTGCTGTTGGATCTCCATCAGATAAAATAGCAACACGCCCTTCCATTAAATTAGCAACAGTTCTATCTGGACGCTCTGTATTTAATTGCTGCGGAAATGGGGAGAAAGACGTATCCTCTATAAATTCTTGTATGTATCCTGGTGGCATAAGTGCATCCGTTTTAATGGTTTCCAATCTTCTTTTCACTTCTATAACTAAATCGTCATTCGCTATATTTTGCATATAAGTAATTGCCACTTTCGTGTGCATTTCTTCACCGAGTGTAAAATACTTAACAACTAAATTTGGACTCTTAATGAGTTTACGAATAGAGGTTAAATTAGTTGCTAGATCCTCTACAAAACCAGTATGTGGACCGCGCACAACTCCTTCATTATCAGGCTCTGCTATATCTCTCTTTAAAGATAAGGTTGTTTCGAAAATACAAAAACTGTCGACGTGTTCATGAAAATATAAGGATTTACCTTGTAATAAAAGTTGTATCCCATAATTTAAATTCGTTTCTTTTTTCATATTTAACGTAGAAAAAGCTTTATCTAAAGATAAATCTGATCGCGTTAATAATGGCTCAAGGACTAACTGATGAATTAGATTTGGATCTGCTAAAGATTCGATATATAAGATTGCTCCTTTTCCGTTTTGAAAAGGGAGATCTAATTTTTTTATATCATCAGAATGAGAAAGTTTATTTTCAATGTAATTAATGTTCTCCGGAAGTGATGGAAACATATGCTTTTGGTTTTTACTCTCTTGTTGTTCTTTTTGCTCTGTCATAATTTCCACCTCTCTTAAAGTGCAATTGTTTCTGTTAATTTTTGTCGTTTGTGAGAAATTTATGCTTGAATTATTTTAAAAAAAGAGGATTGAAGGTTACGTTACATTGTCTTTTGTGCATTATTCAATTTCATAGCAGTACTTCTAACATTTGTGTCGAATTAAGAAGATATATAGGAGGGATATATATGGAAATAGCTGTAGAACGTGTTTTTACAAAAGAGATTTTAAAAAGAGCAGCGAATTTGTTTCATGTAACAGTGGAAGAAAAGCCACTTGGAGATTTTGAGAATTATATTTTTAAGGCGAAGGGTGATAATGATGAAGATTACGTATTACGTTTAACACATTCTTCTCATCGTTCTAAACAAGAGGTAGAGGCCGAACTAGATTTTTTACGATATGTTGCGGAGAATGGGGCAAAGGTAGCAGGACCTCTTTATTCAACGTCTCGAAATCTCGTAGAAGAAATCGTAGCAGAGGATGAAACTTTCTTTTTCGCTTCCTTATTTACATATGCAAAAGGTGAGCAAGTAAAAGGAGAGGAATCGCCTTATTGGGGCGAGCCTCTCTTTGAAGCATGGGGAAAAGCGATTGGGCAACTGCATCGCCTTACAATGGAATATCCTAAAACAGACTATCGTGATACGTGGGAAGAAGACGAGAGTGGGATTGTTAATGAACTAGAAGATGATCAAGTGAAAAAAATCGCTGCGGTATTAATGGATGAGATAAAGGCTCTTTCAATTGAAAGAGAAACGTTCGGCCTTATGCACGGGGATATTCATCCAGGTAATTTTCATTATGATGGTAAAGAGTTAACAATCTTTGATTTTGATGATGCAGCTTATAATTACTTTATACATGATTTAGCGATGGTTCTTTATTACTCTGTTCTATTTACACCGTGGACAGCAGAAGAGAAGACAGATTTTGCTCGTAAACAGTTACAAGTGTTACGAAAAGGATATGAGTATGAGCACAGGCTGGCGGATAGTTGGTATGAATCGTTGCCACTATTTTTACGTTTACGTGATATAGGTTTATATGGAACGCTTCAGAAGAAGTTTAAAGGGAAAGATATGCCTGATAACTTCTTGAAATTATCAGAAGAGCTATACGAAAGAATTATTAAAAGAGAAGCAATTGTGAATATATAATACATTTAGTTCAAAACAAAGTATATAAAACAAATATATACTTTGTTTTTTTATACAAAAATATGTTTACTTTATTAAAATAATATTGTCCTAGATTCGGTATGCACTTATAATTTTATATATATTCTGAATATTCTTTATAAAGAAGGAGGGGGAATGTTGGAAACTTTCGTAAATTGGTTAAATAATATTGTTTGGAGTCCAGCACTTGTTTATTTATGTTTAGGAGTAGGTTTATATTTTTCTATTCGAACGAAGTTTTTACAAGTAAGGCACGTAGGAGAAATGGTGAAGCTGACATTTCAAGGAGAAAAATCAGAGGCTGGTGTTTCTTCATTCCAAGCGTTAGCACTTTCGTTATCAGGACGTGTTGGGACAGGGAATATCGCTGGGGTAGCAACAGCGGTTGCATTCGGTGGACCAGGAGCTGTATTTTGGATGTGGGCAGTAGCCTTTTTAGGGGCAGGATCAGCTTATGTAGAATCAACACTCGCGCAAATATATAAGACGAAACATCAAGGGCAGTTTCGTGGTGGACCTGCTTATTACATCGAAAAAGGTCTAGGAGTTAAATGGTATGCTTTAGTATTCGTTGCAGCGACAATTCTTGCAACAGGACTTTTACTACCAGGCGTACAAGCAAATAGTATTGCTGTAAGTTTAGAAACGGCTTTTGGTATTAATACTACCGCATCAGGGGCTATATTAGTTGTTGTATTAGCTCTTATCATTTTCGGTGGAGTAAAGCGAATTGTTAACGTAGCGCAAGTTGTCGTACCTTTTATGGCAATAGGCTATATTTTAGTAGCTTGCGTCATTGTTGCTATGAATATTGAAAAATTGCCAGAAGCATTTATGTTAATTATAAGAAGTGCATTTGCATTAGAAGCTGCTTTCGGTGGTATTATCGGTTTAGCAATCTCTTGGGGGGTAAAACGTGGTATTTATTCCAATGAAGCAGGACAAGGGACTGGACCACACGCAGCAGCAGCAGCCGAAGTATCACATCCAGCTAAGCAAGGTTTAGTGCAAGCATTTTCCGTTTACATTGATACATTATTTGTTTGTTCAGCAACAGCATTTATGATGATTATTACAGGCATGTATAACGTATTTGATGCAAGCGGAAAAAACTTTATCGTTAATAAACTAAATGGTGCTCAGCCAGGACCAGGATATACACAGGCGGCGGTAGAATCTGTTTTCCCTGGATTTGGAAACGGTTTCGTTGCAATCTCGTTATTATTCTTCGCGTTTACAACAATTATGGCGTATTACTACATTGCAGAAACGAATATTGCGTACTTAAATCGTGATAAAGACCGTCCTTGGATGTCTATGGTACTAAAGTTTGTATTTTTAGGAGCTGTATTCTATGGATGTATAAAAACAGCAGCAACGGCTTGGGCTTTAGGCGACATTGGGGTAGGAATTATGGCATGGGTAAATATCATTGCGATTTTACTATTACAAAAACCTGCATTAGTCGCATTAAAGGATTATGAAAAACAGAAAAAAGAAGGAAAAGATCCAGTATTCGATCCAGGGCCATTAGGAATTAAAAATGCTGATTTTTGGGAGCATGAATACGGGAAAGATAAGAAAGAAGAAGTATCTTAACAGAATAGAAATGAAGAAGCAAAGGGGAAACTCTTTGCTTTTTTTTATGGACAAATTGAAGCTAAAAGTTATTTTTGGGACTATTTTTGAATATAAAAAGAATGTACATGCATTGTTAGGGGAAGGGGGAGTATGTTGATAGAATTTCGTAATGTAAATAAATATTATGGTAACTTTCAAGTTTTGAAAAATATTAATGTGCAAGTGAAAAAAGGTGAAGTGGTGGTAGTTGTCGGGCCTTCAGGATCAGGAAAAAGTACATTGCTTCGATGTATAAATCAATTAGAGGCAATTACAGATGGAGAATTAATTGTACAAAATACAGAGGTACACAATAAAAAAACGGACATGAATGAATTGCGGCGAAATATTGGGATGGTCTTTCAACATTTTTATTTATACCCACATAAAACAGTTCTGCAAAATATTACATTAGCACCGATTAAAGTAAATAAAGTTTCCAAAGAAGAAGCAGAGAAAACAGCAATGCTTTATTTAGAGAAAGTAGGAATCCCAGAGAAGGCTAATGTATATCCGCATCAATTATCCGGAGGACAACAACAAAGGGTAGCAATTGCTAGAGGACTTGCGATGCAGCCGGAAATTATGCTGTTTGATGAGCCTACGTCTGCTCTTGATCCAGAGATGATTGGAGAGGTACTTGATGTTATGAAGGCCCTGGCTAAAGAAGGGATGACAATGGTTGTCGTTACACATGAAATGGGATTTGCTAGAGAGGTAGCAGATAGGATCTTATTTATGGATGATGGTCAAATTATTGAAGATACAACACCGGCGCACTTTTTTGCAAACCCTGAACAAGAAAGAGCTCGTTTATTTTTAAGTCGGGTGCTAAATCATTAGAGGAGGAATTCCATGCTTAAAATGAAAAAATTATTTACTTTAATCGTATTTTCATGTTTATTCGTGCTTGTTGTTGCTGGTTGCGGAAGTAAGAAAGATGAGGCAAAGGAAACAAATACGAAGCAAGGCGGGGCTGTTGAGCAAATTAAGAAACGAGGGAAATTAGTAGTTGGGGTGAAGAATGATACGAATTTATTTGGATTAAAAAATCCTTCAACAGGGCAGGTAGAAGGATTCGATGTTGATGTCGCGAAGGCACTTGCGAAAAAGATTCTTGGAGATGAAAAGAAGCTAGAGCTGAAAGAAGTAACGTCTAAAACACGTATTCCAATGCTGAAAAATGGTGATATTGATGCAATTATTGCAACAATGACAATTACGGAAGAACGCAAAAAAGAAGTGGATTTTTCAGATGTATATTTTAAAGCAGGACAATCGTTACTTGTGAAAAAAGGAAGCAATATTAAGAGTGTCGATGATATAAAACAAGGCGTTAAAGTATTAGCTGTAAAAGGATCAACATCTACAAATAACATTCGTCAAAAGTCACCAGAAGCGACTGTATTAGAGTTTGAAAATTATAGTGAGGCATTTACAGCGTTAAAGGCAGGTAAAGGTGATGTGTTAACGACAGATAATGCGATCCTTTACGGAATGGCAAAACAAGATTCTAATTATGAAGTAGTAGGAAAAATTTTCACAGATGAACCGTATGGAATTGCAGTGCAAAAAGGGGCAGATGATTTAACGAAAGAGATTAATACTTTAATTAAAGACATGAAAGCAAGCGGAGAGTATGACAAATTATATGAGAAATGGATTGGACAAAAACCAGAAAAGTAGATAGTAAAAGTGAGAGGATGAGAGTACTCATCCTCTTCTTGTAAAGAAAGAGGGGAGAATATGTGCCTGATTTTTCTATATTAACGAATAACATTGATATGTATTTAGAAGGATTTAAATATACAGTTATATCTAGTGTAATTGCATTGATAGGTAGTTTTATTTTAGGAGTAATTTTGGCAGTAATGCGTATTGCACCTATTCGTATTTTAAATTGGATAGGATCAGCTTTTGTGGAGTTTGTAAGAAATATTCCACTCGTATTAATTGCATTTATATTCTATTTTGCTTTACCTGTAATAGGAATTACTTTAAATGGTTTTGTAGCAGGAACAGTTACGCTTACGGTATATACGGCAGCTTTTATTGCAGAAGTAATTCGCGCTGGTATTTTATCAGTTGCGAAAGGGCAAATGGAAGCTGCTCGCTCTTCAGGGCTAACGTATGTGCAGGCGATGTATTATGTTGTCTTACCACAAGCTGTGAAAATTGTAATTCCCCCTTTAGGAAACCAGTTTCTCAATTTAGTTAAAAACTCCTCAATACTTGGAATCATTGCTGGTGCTGATTTAATGTATCAAGGAGATTTAATTTCAACGAAGACGTTTGTTACGTTTGATGTTTATATATTTGTCGGGATGTTTTATTTAATATTAACAATTCCGCTCAGTATGCTAGTGCGTTATTTAGAAAAACGCTTGGCAAAGGAGGCGGTGTAAATGGATTTCAAGGGAGCAATTACAGGAGATCATATTCTATTTTTATTAAAAGGATTACTTATAACATTAGAGGTAGCGCTCATAGCAATTGTACTTAGTTTTATTATTGGAAGTGTAATCGGTATATTGCGCTACACGAAAATACCTGTCGTCTCACAAATATTAGGAGTTATAGTTGAAGTGATTCGAAACTTACCACTACTGTTAATTATATTTTTCACGTATTTTGCACTTCCAGAAGCAGGCTTGAAATTAGAAATTATAACAGCTGCAATTGTTGCTTTAACAATATTTGAGGCAGCAATGATATCTGAAATTGTTAGAAGTGGTTTATTGTCTATTGAAAAAGGGCAGGTTGAAGCCGCAAGATCTTCGGGATTAACTTATGTGCAAGCGCTTTGGCATATTATTTTGCCACAAGCATTAAGGAGAATGGTTCCGCCGCTTGTCAGTCAATTTATTTCATTGCTGAAGGATACGTCGCTAGCGGTTGTTATATCACTCCCTGAGCTTATGCATAATGCTCAAATTATTAGCGGGCAAAATGTGAATTACATGATTCCAACATTTATATTAGTAGCTTGTATGTACTTTATCGTAAATTATAGTTTATCAATTTTATCGAGAAGATTAGAACTTCGTTGACTCTTACAATATATGTAAGAGTTTTTTCCTTGTTTCTCCTTATTTTCCTCTAAATAGAATCTAAATCTTGCAATAATTCGATTTTTATATTATTTTATCAGAAAAGTTTTAATTTTATATAGAAAATGTAATCGCTTTCGTGTATATTTTTATTATCAGAAAATTTTAACAAGATATAGGGGTATTGGTAGGGGGAGGATTTAGATGCAGCAACCAACGAATGAGAAATTACATCGCACGATGAAGAGTAGACATTTATTTATGATCGCACTTGGTGGTGTAATCGGAACTGGTTTTTTCTTAGGTTCAGGTTACACTATTAATCAGGCTGGACCAGGGGGAGCCATCCTTTCATATTTAGTAGGCGGATTTATTATGTATTTAACAATGCTTTGTCTTGGAGAGTTAACGGTAGCTATGCCGGTTTCAGGATCTTTCCAAAAGTATGCAACGAAGTTTATTGGACCAGGAACGGGCTTTATGATTGGCTGGTTATACTGGCTTGGCTGGGCAGTAACAGTGGGGCTAGAATTAACGTCAATCGGTTTAATGATGAAAAGATGGTTTCCAAATGTTGATGTTTGGGTATGGTGCCTTGTATTCGGTGTTATTTTATATGCTTCAAACGCAATTTCGGCAAAAAGTTATGCTGAATTAGAATTTTGGTTTTCTAGTATTAAAGTAATTACAATCCTTGCATTTGTTGTTCTTGGTGGTAGTGCATTATTAGGATTTATATCATATGACGGAAAAGAAGCAGCACCTCTTTTCTCTAACTTTGTAAGCGATGGTGGACTTTTCCCGAATGGACTAGCTGCCGTACTACTTACAATGATTACAGTTAACTTCTCATTTCAAGGAACAGAGTTAATCGGAATTGCAGCGGGAGAAAGTGAAAATCCAGAAAAAACAATTCCACGTGCGATCCGTAATACAGTATGGCGCATTATGTTATTCTTCATTTTAACAATGACAATTTTAGTAGGATTAATTTCTTGGAAAGAAGCAGGTGTAATTGAAAGTCCATTCGTAGTCGTATTTGATAAAATTGGTATTCCATACGCAGCTGATATTATGAACTTCGTTATTATTACTGCGTTATTATCTGTAGCGAACTCTGGATTATATGCAGCGACGCGTATACTATGGTCACTTGCAAATGAGGGAATGGCACCAACTTCCTTCCAGAAAGTAAATAAGCGTGGTATTCCAATTACAGCGCTAGTCGTAACGATTGCGGTAGCTGGATTATCTCTATTCACAAGTTTCCTTGCAGAAGATACAGTATACATGTATTTATTATCGATAGCTGGTTTATCGGCTGTTTCAAGTTGGATCATTATTGCTCTATCGCAACTTCGCTTTAGAAGTCAGTATATAAAAGGCGGGGGAAAGTTAGAGGACTTAAAGTATAGAACACCACTATACCCGATTGTTCCAATTTTAGCTTTAATTACAAATAGCATCGTTGTTATTAGTTTAGCGTTTATTCCTGAACAAAGAATGGCGTTATACTGTGGTATTCCATTTATCATTTTCTGCTATATATATTATTATATTAGTAAGAAACGGCAGAAACCGATGAAAGTGGAGATGGAAAAAACAAATGAAACTAACAATCAAACACGATGATATAGAAGCAGATTTATTGTATGGTCAATTAGCGATTGGAAAAGAAAACGGTTATTCACCGTTACAATTACTCGTTTCTTCTATCGCAGGGTGTAGTGCAATTGTCTTTCGAACGATTTTAGAAAAGAAACGTATTCCATACGATACGTTTACAATCGAAACTGAAATTGGTAGAAGTGAAGCGTTATCGAAGCCAGTTGAAAGTGTTCATTTGCACTATAAAATTAAAGCGCAAAATATTACAGAAGAGCAGCTGGACAAGGCGCTGCAACTTGCAGTGAAAAATTGTACGATTGTTCAATCTGTAAAAGATAGTATAAAGGTTACGGAAACAATTGAACTAATAAAATGAAACATAAAAACGTGAGAATACGGCTCTCACGTTTTTATGTTTTTAATAAAGGAAGAAAGTATGATGGAATGTTTAGGTTGTAAATTAGCAAACGAAGAGGAAAAAATATATAAAATATATAAAGATGACTATGTAACTTGCTTTTTAGATCATGCGCCTTTCTACCCAGGACATACTTTAATTGTGCCAAAGCAACATGTTGTAGAAGTAGATGAATTAAATGATGTTGTAGCAAAATCCGTTATGGATGCTTCTAAGCTTATTGCAAAAGCGATTAAGATAGTATATAAACCTGACGGAGTTACAGTTTGTCAAAATGGTGGAGTATTTAACGAGTTAACACATTATCATATGCATGTCGTACCAAGATATAAAGAGCGTTCGTTTGCTGAGTTTTATATGGTACAACCGGGACAAAAGAAGAATCATAATTTGGAAGAAATAAAGACGTTGTTAAAAGAAGAGATAGAGAAAATACTGCACACTAAAAAGGCGTAAGAGAATTTCTCTTACGCCTTTTTAGTCTTCATACATATGTAAAACTTCTTTCGCACGCATACGTAAACCATCTATCAATTCTATCGGTTCTAAAACTTTTGCATCTTTTCCGAGTCTATAAAATAAAGGGGTAATAAAATTGATTTCTCCTTTATCAATTGTTGAATGTATATATCCTGTCCCGTTTTCGTTTGTTACAACGAATTCTTCAAGGTAAGGCACGCTTTTACATTGGCGTACGCCTTCTGTTGACAGTAAAACATGTAACTGAGTAGGATTATGTACTACGTGAGAGTTAGAGGCAAACCACTCTTCTAAATTCATGAATGTATCTTCATTTTCTTCCGTTGATAATATAGAAAGAATACGATCGACGCGATACAGTAATGTTTTTTCTACATTAAAATCATAAGCAGGTAAATACCATAAACCATCATGCGCATATACACCGATAGGATGAACGTGTTTTGTTTTGATCCTTGATTTAGATTCGTATTGAAAGTGTAAATTTTTATTTTCAATAGCCGCTGTTAACACTTCGTTTAAAAGTGGTGTCTCAATTGTTCTTTTCGGATTCCAAAAGGCGATATAAGAACGTATTTTGTCAACTTTAGCTTTCGCATCATGTTGTAGGGAGCTATATAGTTTATGTGTAACGGAATTTATTTCTGTGTTAAAAGGCAAGTCTCTGTAGTAGCTTAAAGATTGAAAGGCAAAAAAGATAGAGACTGCTTCTTCTTCGGTAAATAAAATAGGTGGAATTACTCTATTCGTTAATACTTTATATCCTCCGTTGCGACCTTGTTCAGCGTAAATGGGTAATCCCATATCACTTAAATCTAAAATGTATCTATGGACAGTACGAACAGAAATATTAAATTCATCGGCTATTTCTTGAGCTGTAAATGCTTTTTTCGCAGAAGCAAATATAAGAATATCTAATAAGCGTTTAGCTTTTGACAAATGTATCACCTTTTTTCTTTTTAAACATGACATAAATTGTCGTGTTTTATTGTTAGTATATTGTTTACATCATAATGTTATCAAGATGAGGTATAAGGAGGAAAAAATATGTCACGTGAAATAGTTTTATTTATTGCGGCGAGCTTAGATGGATATATTGCGAAAGAAGATGATGATTTACAGTGGTTAATGGAAACCGAAGGAGAGGGAGATAACGGTTATACAGAAATGTACGAAACTATTGATACAATAATTATGGGAAAAAGAACGTATGATTATGTAGTAGAGCATATAGAACCATTCCCGTATTTAGATAAAAAATGTTATGTTTTTTCTAACTCAGAAAAAGGTTCAAACGAACACGTGGAGTTTGTAAATGAAGATGTAGTGGAGTTTACAAAAAGGTTAAAAGCACAAGAAGGATCTAAAATATGGATGGTCGGTGGAGGGAGTCTCTTAAGAGAGTTCTTTAAGAATAATCTAATTGATGAATATGTTGTTACGATTACACCTCACATATTAGGTTCTGGAGTTCCGTTATTTCAAGACAAGAACCCGGAAATTAATTTAACTTTAACGGATACGAAACGTTTTGGGCAATTTGTAAATTTATATTATAAAGTAAAGTGATAAAAAACACGACTATTGATGATAGTCGTGTTTCTTTATGGATGGTAATGAAATTATAAAGCAAGACCCATAATCGACTTCGCTCGTTACAGTAATATTTCCGCCGTGTAGTTCTACAATTTCTTTTACGATAGATAGTCCTAAACCAGTTCCGCCTGTAGCTCGTGTTCTCGCTTTATCAACTCGATAAAAACGATCGAAAATGTGAGGGAGGTCTTCAGGCGGAATACCTTCGCCTTCATCTTCAATTGTAATGAAAATACGTCTATGTTCTTCTGTAACAGAAATGTTTATATGAGAATGTTCTTTTGAATGCCTATAAGCGTTATTTAAAATGTTTATTATAACTTGTTCAAATCGCTGTTCATCTAAGTTTACTACCAGTGTAGGAGGACAAGAGAAAGAAACTTTAATGTACCTTTCTTTATACATAGCGTTAACTTTTTCGGCTATGCGAGTAAGGAAGGTGTGTAAATGTACTTCCTTTACTTGAATAGAAAAGTTATGTTGTTCCATTTGTGCAAGTGAAAATAAATCTTGAACTAAGTTTGTAATGTAATCAGACTCATCTTTTATAATAGATAAATATCGCAAACGTTGCTCAGGAGATGTGGTCTCTTTTAAAGCAATGTCAGCGTAACCTCTTACGTATGTTAATGGTGTTCGTAATTCGTGAGCAACACTTGCTAGAAATTCACTTCGCTCTGTTCTCATATAATGTAAATCATTTGCGAGCGTTTGAATAGATGATGCTAGTTCACCAATTTCATCATTTCGAGTAGTCGTTAATGAAACGGACAAATCGCCTTTACTCATTTTTTCAGTTGCATGTTTCATGTGTAACAATGGTTTTGTTAATAAACGTGATAATAGGAAAATTGTGATGACTGTGAGTAGAAACGTGATGGCGCCAGCAATAATGAATTGTTTCGTTAATCCATTTACCAACTTTTCAATGGATTTTGTTCCAAGAAACATATACACATACCCTTCATGTTTTCCAGCTACTATGATAGGACTAACTGTACATATATAATTAGATGTTTTCCAATGATTTTCTATAATCGCTCCGTTATGGTCTGTTCGAGTCTGCATGCTACTAATGTGATTTTTTATAGTCGTGTTTATTTCGTTAGATTTAGCTAGCACTTCTTTATTTGTATTTGTAATAACGACAGTTGTTTCAGCTTCAGATTCCATTAATGCTACGTGAGAGATGGTTTGCTCATCGTAATATTTTTCAAGTACATCTCGATGACTATTTCCTCGCTTTAATAAAGCTGTCATTTCTTCATTTACTCTAGTGTTTACGAGACTATAATAGAGCAAAATAAAGAGAACACTTTCAATTAAAAGTGTAACAATTAAAAAATAAAATCCGAATTGAATTGAAATTCGTTTCATCGTTTTGCCCCTTACTGTTCAGTATCAACCCATCGATAACCTACTCCATACACGGTTTTTAAATGATGATCAATAGGGAAATTTGCTTTTCGCAATTTATCACGTAAATTACGAATATGCGAATCGACTGTGCGATCTTCTGTATTTGTGTTTAATCCCCAAATTCGTTCGATGAGCTGATCACGGTTTAGTACGTAGTTCACATGGCGTAAAAATAATCCGAGTAAAGAAAATTCAATTGGTGTGAGAAGGAGTTCTTCACTATGGACAGAAACGAAGTGTTTTGTTTCATCCCATACAATACCGTGATATTGGATTTGTTTATGTTCATTTGTACGTCTTAAAACGGCTTCAATTCTTGCGAAAAGTTCTTCTTCATGGAAAGGTTTCGTTACGTAATCATCGGCTCCAAGTTTTAATCCTTGAACGACATCTACTGTTTGATCACGAGCTGTAACCATAATAATAGGAATGTTACTAAAAGATCGGATTTTTTTGCACGTTTCCCATCCGTCCATCTTTGGCATCATAATATCGAGTAAAACAAATTTAAAGTTTCGATTTTCTATATGTAAAATAGCTTCTTCTCCTGAAGTCGCACATACGCAGTTATATCCAATTGGGGTAAGATAAAGCGTTAATAATTCAAGCATTCTCGGTTCATCGTCTACGAGCAGTATATCAATCATAGAGAGCCCTCCATATTTATAATCGTTACTTAAAGTGTAATGCAAAATCATGAAGAAATGGTGCAGATTATGATGCGTCTGCATAATTTCTTCAGAATTGCTTGTTATTGTGGAGTTGAAATTACATTTTAGGTAATCATATTGGCTCAAAAATGATTAATACGGAGGCGGTATAGTGAAAAAAATGACCCGAATTTTTGGGATAACAATAATTACAGCAGTTGGTCTTGCTGCATGCGGACAAACGAATACAGACCATAAAAACCATGAATCTACAAAAGAGAAGAAAACAGAGCAAAAGGAAATGAAAATGAATCAGGAGGTAACGGCGCCAAAAGAAATGAACGAAGGTGCATCTAATGATTTATTAACGACAAGTCTAAAAAATGTGACGAGGTTAAATACAAATGACCCCCTAAAAATGGCAGTATTAACTTCGCAAACGATATGGCCAGCAACTCATAAGGAGAACCAGCCAGGTGCTGTTATTTTAGTACCAGCAAGCGAGTGGCAATTAGGTATTGCGAGTGCAGACCTTATTCATCATCCGAATAACGGGCCGATTTTATTTATAGAAAAAGAAAAGATACCGGAAATGACGTTAAAAGAAATAAAACGATTAAATCCAATCGGAACGAAAGACGGAACACAAATTATGGTGATGGGAGATGTAGGTACTAGCGCGCTTGAACAATTAAAAGGTTATAAAGTAAAACAAATAAAAGAAACGGACCCAGCTATATTTGCGAAGGATGTTGATAAGGAGTATGCCGATATAACAGGAAGCTACCCAAATAGTGTTATTATTGGTTCGTCTGCAGAAGAAGGCCGTTTATATACAACACCCGCTGTAAATTGGATTTCTCATATGCCGGAACCACTACTCTATACAGAAAAGAATAAAGTGCCAGAAGCGACAATAGAGGCATTAAAAATGAGAAAAGACAAAGCAAATATATATGTATTAGGGCCAGAAAAAATTGTTTCAAAAGAAGTGGAAAAAGAGCTGAGCAAATACGGGAAAGTAACGCGTATTAGTGGAGAGACTCCAACAGAAAATTCGGTTGCGTTTGCGAAATTTAAAGATGAAAAAACAAAATTTGGCTGGGGATTCACAAAACCTGGTCACGGTTTATCATTTGTTTCAAGCAAAACACCAGATTTAGCAGTTGCTGGGGCACCTTTTTCACATATGGGTAAACACGCACCTGTTGTCTTGTTAGAAGAAGGGAAAGCTTCACAACCAGTGTATGACTTCCTTGCAAGCATTCAGCCGAAGTTTAAAGATGATCCAACACTTGGACCATATAATCATGGCTTCTTATTAGGAAGTACGAGTGATATTTCATTTGAAACACAAGGAATACTAGATGAGAGGTTAGAAATTGTTCAGGAAAGTGGTCAAGGACACGGTGGACATTAATGAAATGAGCAAAGACGCTACTGATATAGCGTCTTTTTCTTTAGGAAACTTTTACATAGTAAAAAATCTTCTACTCGTTATATAATAGCTTTCGTGCAGTCGGCTGATTTTCTTATGGAGAAAATCAAATGATAAAGGAGTAGAGGAGTGGTATTTTGTTTCAAACGATAAAAAATGATTGGTTTTCTAATTTGAGAGGGGACGTGTTATCAGGAATTGTCGTTGCTTTAGCATTAATTCCTGAAGCGATAGCCTTCTCTGTTATCGCTGGTGTGGATCCGACCGTTGGACTATACGCAGCCTTTTGTATTGCAGTTACCATTTCATTTGTTGGCGGAAGAACTGGGATGATTTCAGCTGCAACAGGTGCAATGGCATTATTAATGGTGACGCTCGTTAAAGATCATGGTTTGCAATATTTATTTGCTACAACAATATTAACAGGTATTGTCCAAATTATTTTTGGCGTGTTCAAACTGAGTTCATTTATGAAGTTTGTCCCTAAGTCAGTTATGAGTGGTTTTTTAAATGCCCTTGGAATTTTAGTTTTTACAGCGCAATTACCGCATTTTAAAAATGCAAATTGGAAAATGTATGCACTTGTCGCATTAGGTCTTGTAATTATATATGTATTTCCACGTGTTACGACGGCTGTCCCGTCTACACTGATTTCCATTATTATTGTGACGAGTATTGCACTTATGAGCGGATTACAGTTGAAAACAGTAGGGGATATGGGAAGCTTGCCGAAAGAATTACCATTCTTTAGCATTCCTGACGTGCCTTTTACAGTTGAGACATTAGGGATTATTTTACCGTATGCAGTTATGCTTGCAATTATCGGTTTACTAGAATCATTATTAACAGCTTCAGTTTTAGATGATATGACGCATACGGAAAGTAATAAGCATAAAGAGGCACGCGGTCAAGGGATCGCAAACATTGTTGCTGGTTTCTTCGGAGGAATGGCAGGTTGTGCAATGATCGGTCAATCTGTTATTAATATTAAATCAGGTGGACGAGGTCGCCTATCAACATTTGTAGCGGGCGGATTTTTAATCGTATTACTATTTGTTTTAGGAGATTATGTCGTTCATATTCCGATGGCAGCTTTAGTTGCAGTTATGATTATGGTTTCAATCGGAACGTTTGATTGGAACTCTGTAACAACAATTCATAAAGTACCAAAAGGAAACGCATTTGTTATGATCGTAACAGTTGTGATTGTCCTAATTACACATAATTTAGCATTAGGTGTAATTATCGGAACAGTAATTAGTGCGGTTTTATTTGCATTCAATATGGCAAAGATTCACGTGAAACATTTATATATTGAAAATAAGAAAATATACGAAATTCACGGTCAACTTTTTTTTGCATCTACAGCCGACTTTATAAATAATTTTTCATTTAATGAAGATGTAAAAGAAATCGAAATGAACTTTACTCATGCGCACGTATGGGATGATTCGGCAGTGGCATCAATTGATAAAGTTATCATGAAGTATGAACAAAGTGGTGTGAAAGTAACTATAACAGGATTAAATGAACGTAGTTCAAAACTTGTTGCAAATTTAGCTACTTATAATAAAAGAATTGCTAGTTAAAAGCCTCCTTTTTAGGGGGCTTTATTATATAATACGAATAGGATAACGAAAAGGGGATTCAGCATATGTACAAACAAATTATATTAGCATGTGACGGTTCTGAACATGCACTTCGAGCAGCGGAGCATGCAACCTATATTGCGAAATGTAGCGAAGAAACAAATGTTGAAGTTGTGTACGTAGTAGATAATAGAACGGCAAAATCAGATATTATACAAGGTCAAACAGATTTAGAAACAATATCGGCTAGTCGAAAAGATAAATTAAAAGAGATTGAAGGTTTATTAAAGAAAGAGAACATTTCTTATACAATTACGATATTACATGGTGATCCTGGAGATACAATTGTTCAATATGTAAATACAGGAGATATAGATCTTGTCATTGCTGGAAGTAGAGGGCTCAATACACTGCAAGAAATGGTGCTGGGAAGTGTAAGTCATAAAATAGCAAAGCGTGTGAAATGTCCAGTGATGATTGTAAAATGAAATAGAATGTAACGAAGACCTTAGTATAACTGAGGTCTTTTTTTATGTATAAATGACTCTTATTTGTGGAAATACTAGATATATAAGTTGAAAAGATGTTAACTTACAAATTTGTAAGTTAGTTGTTAGAGAAATCGATGTTATGAAATTTTTCCCATTGGTAAAATAAAAGTATCAAAGGGGAGATAGGGAGGATGGAAGCAATGAAATCATTTCAAAATTTGTCATATAGCCAAGGTGTCAGTCTTATTTGTTTAGGGGGATTTGCTGCATCTGTTACGTTAGCTGTTTTAATAAAGGTGTTTCATCAAATCTTTTAATCTTATAGTAGGGAAGGAATTGGTTGTTATCATTAGTAGGAACAGCAATGAAAATAAAAAATAGCTCTTAGCATGTATGTAAATGCTAAGAGCTATTTTTATGCTTGTTATATATTATTTAAGCTTGCTTTTGTTTTACTGACCCTGTATTTAAAGTAAGAGCAAGGAAGAACATTGCAAGTACACAAGATGCAAGTAATAAGATGAATCCGCCATCCCATCCGAATGCATCCACGATAAAGCCCATAGCTGCACTAGCGAAAGCGGCTCCGCCTAAGTAACCGAAGAATCCAGTTAAGCCTGCTGCAGTTCCAGCAGCTTTCTTTGGTGCTAAATCTAGAGCGTGTAGACCAATTAACATAACCGGTCCGTAAATTAAAAATCCAATTGCGACAAGTGCGATACTATCAACCATTGGATTACCAGGAGGGTTTAACCAGTAAACAAGAACTGCGATAAATACACCGACCATAAATAAAATACCAGCAGGTGCACGACGTCCTTTAAATAGTTTATCACTCATCCATCCGCAAAGAAGTGTACCTGGAATACCAGCCCATTCATATAGAGCGTAAGCAGTACGTGAGCTACTATGAGTAAAGCTTTTTTCTTCTACTAAATAAGTAGGAGCCCAGTCTACAACTCCGTAACGTACGAAATATACGAAAACGTTCGCAATAGCGATGTACCATAAAAACTTATTGTTTAATACGTATTTAAATAAAATTTCCTTTACTGAAAGCTCGCGTTCGCGATCTTTTACTTTTTCATCTGGTGGATATTCCCCAGTATGTTCTTCAATAGAAGGTAACCCACAAGATTGAGGCGTATCTTTCATCGTAATTAATACATAAATACCAACTAAAATTGAAAGAATACCTGGGAAGTAAAAAATACTTTTCCAGTCATCTGCGAAGAAGTATAAGCCTAATGTTACAAGTGAAGGCATAAGCGCTCCGCCAACATTATGAGCGACGTTCCAAATAGACATTTTTGTACCACGTTCGCTAATAGAGAACCAGTGAACCATCGTACGACCACAAGGAGGCCATCCCATACCTTGTACCCATCCATTTAAAAACTGAAGTACAAACATAAGTATAATGCTCGTTGTAATGAAAGAAAATGAGCCGAAAATAATATTAATGATACCTGATAAAAATAGCCCAGCTGCTAAAAAGTAGCGAGGATTACAACGATCGGATACGATACCCATAAGAAATTTACTTAATCCGTAAGCGATAGAAACTGCTGAAAGGATAACCCCAAGTTCCCCTTTACTAAAGCCTTGCTCGATTAAGTATGGCATTGCTAGTGAAAAGTTTTTTCGAACAAAGTAGTAACCTGCATAACCGATGAAGATACCTAAGAATACTTGTAAACGTAATTTACGGTATTCGCTATCAACGCGATCAGCTGGTAAGCGTTCCGCATGGGGCGCAGGTTTAAATAATTGTGTGAAAAACATAAAATGAAAATCCTCCCCTAATTAATTCGAAGCGTTTTAAGACAGAGAACATAAAAAGGCCATGAAATATAAAAAAGTTTCCTCTTTTATGATTCATAGCCGTGTACTCCGTTTCTCCGTGACTGTCAATATTAACTTCGTCGAAAATTATACAACTTTGTGACAAAAATGTAAACGTTTTTATGAATAAAAGTATTGACGGATTTTGTTCGTGGGATTAATATTTAAATACATTAAATATTTTATTGTTTAAATAAGAGGTGGATAACATGCCAAATGATATGACGCATATCGATAAAATTCAAGCTCTTGCCTTTTCGATTGGAAAGAAAATGCAGACGGAGTTATTAGAACAAATGCAAGCGACAGGACTTACACCACCGCAGTTTTATATTTTAAAGATTTTAGATCATTATGGGGCTTCAAGAGCGACAACATTAGCGAAAAAGATGTATGTGAAGCCTAGCGCGATTACAGTGATGATTGATCGTCTAATCGATCAAGAACTTGTAGAACGCTATCACGACAAAGATGACCGTCGCGTTGTCATCATCGAGTTAACAAAAAAGGGGAAAGCTAGAGTAGAAGAGGCAATGACAGCTCGTAACGAGCATATTGCAAAATACTTTTCACATTTAGAGTTGCAAGAAAGAGAAGATTTATTACGTCTCTTTGAGAAGTTAGAAACCATTATTTGCGGGACACAAGAGAAAAAAGAGAATAACTAAGAGGAATTGAGGAGATTACATGGAGCAACAAGAAAATCAAAATAGAAAGTTGTTGTTAATCGGTTTAATTATCGCGATGCTATTTGCTGCATTAGATGGAACAATTGTTGGTACAGCAATGCCACGTATCGTCGGTGACCTAGGTGGATTAAGTTTAATGACATGGTTAACAACAGCTTATATGTTAACATCAACGACAGTTGTACCAATTGCAGGTAAATTAGCGGATTTACTTGGTCGTCGTAACGTATATATAACAGGGCTAGTTATTTTCATGATTGGTTCGGCGTTATGTGGTATGGCAAATGGTATGACAGAATTAATTATTTTCCGTGGTATTCAAGGTCTTGGTGGCGGTATTATGATGCCAATGGCTATGATTATTATTGGAGATATGTTCACGGGGAAAGAACGTGCAAAATGGCAAGGTATTTTTGGTGCGTTATACGGCCTTGCTTCTGTAATTGGACCACAAGTTGGTGGTTGGATTGTAGATGCAGTGAACTGGAGATGGGTATTCTACATTAACTTACCGGTTGGTATTTTAGCAACAATCTTTATTGCAATGGGATTAAAATCGCATAAACAAACAGGACCAATTAAAATTGATATCGCTGGAATCTTTACGATGATTCTCGGTGTTGTAAGTTTATTACTTGCGCTAACGTTTGGCGGAAAAGATTATGCATGGGATTCTTGGCAAATTATCGGTTTATTTGCACTAGCTGTAATTGGTATCGTTAGCTTTGTTATCGTTGAAACGAAAGCTGAAGAGCCAATTTTACCAATGCATTTCTTTAAAAATCGCACATTTACAATACTGAATGCGATTGGATTCTTTATGAGTATTGGAATGTTCGGCGCGATTATGTTCGTACCATTCTTCATGCAAGGTATTGTAGGAGTAAGTGCTGCTGAATCAGGAACAATTATGACTCCAATGATGATTACAATGATTGTGATGAGTATTATCGGTGGGCAACTTGTATTAAAAGTTGGTGTAAAACCACAAATTATCGCAGGTATGCTTATTATGGCCGGTGGTTTCTGGTTATTAACAACGATGGATATGCACACAACGAAGCTTACAGCTACTTCTTATATGATGGTTATCGGTTTAGGAATGGGTCTTGTAATGCCGACATTAACATTAGCGTTACAAGAAAGCTTCCCGAAAAAAGACCTTGGTGTTGTAACATCATCAAGTCAGTTCTTCCGACAAATCGGTGGTACATTTGGTATTACAATTTTAGGATCAATTATGAATAACACTTCAGGTACGACATTAACAAAGAATTTAGTACCTGTATTAGATACATTCCCGAAAGAAGCGGGACAAATGGTAACGAAATTTAAAGATATGATTCACACAGATCCACAAGGTTTATATTCGATGCTATTTAGCCCAGAGGCATTAAAACAAATGCCAGAAGCGTTCGCTAACAGTATTGTACCTATTTTGAAAAACTCTTTAGTAGACTCGCTTCATACTGTATTCTTAACAGGATTAGTATTTATCGTAGTAGGTGCTATCTTTACGATTTTCTTACAAAAAATTAAATTATCAGATCGTAAAAAAGATGCTAAAGAGCCTGTTGTAGAAGAAAAAGAAAAAACTGTATCATACTCGTAATGAAGAAGCATCGCCTTATGGCGGTGCTTTTTTGAGTATAACCTTAAAAGCTTTTTAGTGAGAAATGATTGACGTATTTTTAGAAATACGTTATATTATTTTATGTAAACGGTTACATGAAATGAGGAGAAAAGAGAATGAGTACGATCAAAGACGTTGCGAAATTAGCGGGAGTATCTGTTGCGACCGTTTCCAGAGTTCTAAATAAAAATGGATATGTTCACGAAGATACATTAAAAAAGGTAGAACGTGCAATTGAGATGTTAGATTATAAGCCTAGTACAGTAGCGCGTTCACTGTATAATAAAAAGTCTCGTTTAATTGGCTTAGTTGTTCCAAATATCGTGAATCCATTCTTTCCGGAAGTTGCACGTGCCGTAGAAGATGTAGCACATAAACAAGGTTACACAGTTGTCCTTTGTAACTCTGATGAAAGTTTAGAAAAAGAGAAACAATATATTGATGTGCTTAGACAAAATAATGTAGATGGATTTATTGTAGCAACGAATCCACAAAATAGTGTTAATTACATGAATGTATCTGTTCCAGTTGTTGCGATTGACCGTATGTTTAATGAGCGTATTCCTACTGTATATGCAGATAACTATGCAGGAAGTCAGGCTGCGACAAAGTTGTTACTAGATAAAGGATGTAAACATATTGCACATATTCGCGGTCCACGTGATGTGAGTACTGCAAATGAACGCTTTGAAGGTTTTGTAGACGTTATTACGCAAAATAATCTTTCGTATATGATTGCAGAGAGTACGTTTGATCCAGCAAATAGTGAGCTTGTAGCGATGGAATTATTAGAAGAATACCCGCATATTGATGGTATTGTTGCTGGGAATGATTTAATTGCGATCGGTATTGTAAAGGCTGCACTTCAAAAGGGGATTGTCATTCCAAATGATTTACAAATTATCGGATTTGATGGCATTTCTTTAACGGAAATGATGTATCCATCTATTACAACAGTTGCACAACCGATATATGAAATGGGGAAAATTGCAACAGAGTTGTTGTTAGAGCAAATGGAAGGAAATACATTAGAAGAGAAACATTATCGTTTGCCGATTGAAATTATAGAACGAAATACAACGAAGTAAGGAGATGAAACAGATGCCAAATATTGCAGTAGTAGGGAGCATTTCAATGGACTTAGTGGCTGTTTCAAAAAAACGGCCGAAAGCAGGAGAAACAGTAATTGGTGAAGCGTTTCATACAATTCCAGGAGGGAAAGGAGCAAACCAAGCAGTTGCTGCAGCTAGATTAGGAGCAAATGTAGCAATGGTTGGAGCGGTAGGAAATGATGATTATGGAACAGTAGTTAGAAAAAATCTAGAGAACGAACGCATTTTTATCGATTATGTGGTACCGGTTACAGATAGAACGACAGGAATTGCTCATATCGTTTTAGCAGAAGAAGATAACAGTATTGTTGTCGTACAAGGGGCAAATGCTCTTGTAAATAAGTCAGTTGTAGATCGCTCCAAAGATCTTCTTGTAAAAGCGGATATGGTTGTTCTTCAACTAGAAATTCCACTTGAAACAGTAAAATATGTATTGGCTATTTGTGAGGAACATAATATTCCTGTTATGTTAAATCCAGCGCCAGCACAAGTTTTATCAGAAGACATTTTAGAAAAGGCAACTTATATTACGCCAAATGAACATGAGTGCCGCATCGTATTAGATGATTTCATCTCACCAATTGAAGATTTATTGGCGAAGTATCCAAATAAATTATTGATGACAGAAGGTTCTAACGGTGTTCGTTTCCATAATGGTACGGAGATTGTGCATGTTCCTAGCATTGCTGTTGATGTAGTGGATACAACTGGAGCTGGTGATACATTTAATGGTGCGTTAGCAGTTGCACTTTCTGAAGGAGAGACACTTCAAAAAGCAATTCGTTTCGCGAATATTGCCGGTGGTCTTTCTGTAACGAAACTTGGGGCGCAAGGCGGCATGCCAACGAGAGATAAAGTACGTGAAGTGCAGGTGATTGTTGGATGAAGAAGCACGGCGTATTAAACAGTGAGATTGCATCAATCCTTGCTTTACTTGGGCATACGGATACGATTGTAATTGCTGATTGCGGTTTACCAATTCCTGACGGAGTAAAAAGAATTGATTTAGCTGTTGAAATTGGAAAACCTAGCTTTTTAGATGTATTGCAAGTGGTAGCTGATGATATGGCAATCGAAAAAGTGACGTTAGCAGAAGAAGTCATTATAAATAATGCGGAAGTAAATAAAGAAATAGAGCAGAAATTAATAGAGCCAGCATTTGAGTATGTATCTCATGAGCAATTTAAAGAGCATACAAAGAAAGCGAAGGCGATTATTCGTACAGGCGAGGCTACGCCTTATGCAAATGTAATTTTACATGCGGGCGTGATTTTTTAATAAAGGGAAGTGATGGGAATGCATATTGAAATGAAAAACATTTCAAAGGCGTTCAATGGAAATCCTGTTTTGAAGAATGCACAGTTTATGATTGAAACAGGAGAAGTCCATGCATTGATGGGGGAAAATGGAGCGGGTAAATCAACGCTCATGAAGATTTTAACAGGTGTATACAAAAAAGATGGTGGGACAATCACAATTGATGGGCAAGAGCGCACCTTTAAAAATGCGAAAGAAGCTGAAGAGTACGGCATCGCATTTATACATCAAGAACTAAACATATTGCCGAATTTAACAGTAGCTGAAAATATGTTTCTCGGTAAAGAGTTAATGTATGGGAAAACAGGTATTTTACGCACTCGACAAATGAATGCGATTGCGCAGCAGCAACTAGCGGAGTTAGGGTTGCATGTAAGAGGCGCTATGTTAGCAGAGGAATTATCGGTTGGACAACAGCAAATTATCGAAATTGCGAAAGCATTAATGACAAACGCGAGCGTTATTATTATGGATGAACCTACTGCGGCACTGACGGATCGTGAAATCGAAACGCTCTTTACAGTAATCAATAAGTTACGTAAAGAAGGTGTTTCATTCGTGTACATTTCGCATCGTATGGAAGAGATTTTCTCAATATGTGATGCTATTACGATTTTGCGTGATGGAGAATTCGTCGGAAAGAGATTAATTCCAGAAACATCATTTGATGAAGTAGTGAGTATGATGGTGGGGCGCAGCATTGGTGAACGTTACCCAGAGCGAAATAGTCAAATTGGTGATGTCATTTTTGAAATGCGTAACGGAACGAAGAAAGGGAAATTTGAAAATGTTTCGTTTCAAGTGAGGAAAGGTGAAATCCTTGGTGTAGCTGGTTTGATGGGGGCTGGTCGCACTGATATTATGAAAGCGATATTTGGTTATGAACCTTTAGACTCTGGACAAATTTTTATAAATGGACAAGAAGTAAAGATTGATAGTCCAATAGATGCAATTAGACAAAGAATTGCTTTCATTACAGAAGATAGAAAGTCTGAAGGATTAGTGTTAGATTTTTCAATTCGAGAAAATTTAGCTTTACCAAATTTAGAAAGTCTTTCAAAGGGAAGTGTTCTAAGCAACGAGCTAGAACAACAGTTTACGGCGGATATGATGAAACTTCTTAATGTGAAAGCATCTAGCGGAGAGCAGGCAGTGAAATCTCTTTCTGGTGGAAATCAGCAAAAGGTTGTAATCGCAAAATGGCTAGGCATTCATCCGCAGTTACTCATTTTAGATGAACCAACAAGGGGTGTTGATGTTGGAGCGAAAAAAGAAATTTACTCTATTATGAATAAGCTTACGGAGCAAGGAGATGCCGTTATTATGGTATCATCTGAGCTTCCAGAAGTTTTAGGGATGAGTGATCGTGTTCTTGTTATTCATGAAGGAAAAGTAGGCGGAATTTTAGGGAAAGATGAGGCATCACAAGAGTCTATTATGGCACTAGCTACAGGGGGAGAGTAAGGATGACTAAGAAGGGGAATGTATTACAACAACTCGGTTCTTTAATCGGTTTAGTATTAATTATCGTCGTAATTACAGCTTTAAATCCAGCGTTTATTGAAATTCCAAATTTATTTAATATACTGCGTCAAGTATCGATTAATGCGCTTATTGCATTCGGAATGACCTTCGTAATTTTAACAGGGGGTATTGACTTATCGGTAGGTTCTATTTTAGCATTATCAAGTGCACTTGTTGCTGGAATGATGGCAAGTGGCATGGATCCGTTCCTTGCAATGGCAGTTGGATTATTAGCAGGTCTTGTAATGGGAATTGTAAACGGTATCATCATTGCGAAAGGAAAAGTAGCTCCATTTATTGCAACTTTGGCAACAATGACTATTTTTCGTGGGTTGACGCTTGTTTATATGGACGGACGTCCGATCACTGGTCTTGGTGATCATTTAATGTTCCAAATGTTTGGCCGCGGTTATTTTCTTGGTATTCCGGTACCAGCTGTTACAATGATGATCGCTTTCGCAGTACTGTACTTTATTTTGAAGAAAACGACATTTGGTCGCCGTACATTTGCAATTGGTGGAAATGAAGAAGCAGCAGCACTATCAGGTATTAATGTTACGAGAATTAAAGTAATGATTTACGGTCTTTCCGGAATTTTGGCAGCGCTTGCAGGTATTGTCTTAACATCACGATTAGATTCTGCACAGCCGACTGCAGGTACTTCTTATGAATTAGATGCAATTGCAGCAGTTGTATTAGGTGGAACAAGTCTTTCTGGGGGAAGAGGATGGATTGTTGGTACATTCATCGGTGTACTTATTATCGGTGTATTAAATAACGGTTTAAATTTATTAGGTGTATCTTCTTTCTTCCAACAAGTTGTAAAAGGACTTGTAATCTTACTAGCTGTATTAATTGATCGCAGAAAAGAAGCGTAATGGAGGGACAGTTCATGAAGAAATGGTTACTTATACTCGTTGCATGTATTATGGTCATTACTGCTGGTTGTTCAATGGAACCGCCAGAATGGGCAAAGGATTCTAGCGATAAAGGTCGAAATAAAACTATTAAAGTTGGATTCTCTGTTTCAACTTTAAATAATCCCTTTTTTGTAACTTTGAAAAAGGGTGCAGAAAAGAAAGCGAAAGATAGTGGCATTGAATTAATTGCTGTTGATGCACAAAATGATGCAGCAAAGCAAACGAACGATGTTGAAGATTTAATTCAAAAGGGTGTCGATGTAGTTGTTATTAATCCGACCGATTCAGATGCTGTTGCTTCAGCAGTAAGTGCGGCAAATGCAGCAAATGTTCCTGTTATTACAGTAGACCGCGTTGCGAATTCAGGTAAGGTTGTTTCTCACATTGCTTCTAACAATATCGAAGGTGGTCAAATGGCTAGTGATTACATTCGTGAATTAGTTGGCGAAGGAGCAAACGTTGCTGAGTTAGAAGGAATCCCTGGATCTTCCGCTGCTCGTGAACGTGGGAAAGGATTCCATAACGTAGCCGATAAGTCTTTAAAAGTAGTTGCAAAACAAGCAGCTGATTTTGATAGAGCGAAAGGATTATCTGTTATGGAAAACATTTTGCAAGCAAATGGTGATATTAAAGCCGTGTTTGCGCATAACGATGAGATGGCATTAGGTGCACTTGAAGCATTGAAGTCTGCTGGAAAAACAGATGTAGTCGTTGTTGGATTTGATGCAACAGACGATGCAGTGAAAGCGGTTAACGATGGGCGTATGGCTGCAACAGTTGCTCAAAAACCGGAATTAATCGGGGAGAAGGCGATGCAAACAGCAAAAGAGATAACACAAGGTAAAAAAGTGGACAAATCTATTCCGATTGAATTAGAGCTTATTAAGAAAAATAAATAAATATAAAATGAAAATTAGGAAGGAAGAACAACAAATGAAATTCTTTATTGATACAGCAAACGTTAACGAAATTAAAGAGGCAAATGAATTAGGTGTATTAGCTGGAGTAACAACAAATCCATCACTTGTAGCAAAAGAAGGCGTAGACTTCCACGAACGCATTCGTGAAATTTGCAACGTTGTAGAAGGACCTGTAAGTGCAGAAGTAATTAGCTTAGAAGCTGATAAGATGATTGAAGAAGGAAAAGAACTAGCGAAGATTGCTCCAAACGTTGTAGTAAAAGTTCCAATGACAACAGAAGGTTTAAAAGCAGTAAAAGCGTTCTCTGATTTAGGAATTCGTACAAACGTTACATTAGTGTTCTCAGCAGTTCAAGCATTACTTGCAGCTCGTGCTGGTGCAACATACGTTTCACCATTCTTAGGTCGCTTAGACGATATCGGTCATAACGGTATGGACTTAATTCGTCAAATCGCAGAAATCTTTGCAATTCATGGCATCGAAACAGAAATCATTGCAGCATCTGTACGTCACAGTGTTCACGTAACTGACGCAGCATTAAACGGTGCACATATTGCAACAATCCCAGCAAACGTAATTGCTTCATTAGTGAAGCACCCATTAACAGATCAAGGAATTGAGAAATTCTTAGCTGATTGGGAAAAAACACAAGAGAAATAATAGAAAAGCAAGAATCCTAGTTTAATTGACTAGGATTCTTTTTTTTATTTAAAAGAATTTTCATGCAATTTTGCATATTGTCTTTTAAATTTGTTATATAAGATATTTAATATATATCACATAACTCTTTATTTTTCATATTTCGACATAAAGTGAAACTTTAATCAGTGGGGGCTTTGTTCATCCCCCCACTGATTATTAATTGAACCAAGGGATAAAAAGATAGAGGGTCTGACCAGAAAACTGGAGGGCATGATTCTATAACAAAAAGCTTAATGTTTATAGAATTATGTCTTTTTATATAGGGAGGGTAGTAAACAGAGATTTCGACAAAAACGCACCGATTTATCTGAATTTTAAGTTTTATAAAAGGGGAGAAATGGAATGAGGAGAAAAGCACCATTTAAAGTGTTGTCATCATTAGCAATTGCGGCAATTATCGGATGTACATCTGTAATGAGTGCTCCGTTAGCATATGCAGAAACGGCAGCAAAAAAGAAAGATAATGTATCTACAACACCAATTGATTACAATTTAATTCAAGAAGATCGTTTAGCGGAAGCACTGAAAGAAAGAGGAACAATTAATCCATCATCTTCTAAAGAAGAGACGAAAAAAGCTGTTGAGCAATATATTGAAAAGAAACAAGGAGATCAGGCGAATAAAGAAATTCTTCCAGATGCTCACTCACAAGAAACGTCTGATTTCACAAAAAAAGTAAAAGAGAAAAAGATGGAAGAAAAGGAAAATGTAAAAAAGGCTGAAAAAAATGTTAGCCTTGAGCAAAAGCCAGAACCAAATAAAAATCAATTGAATGGGCAAGTTCCAACTTCAAAAGCAAAGCAAGCTCCATATAAGGGATCTGTTCGATCAGATAAAGTATTAGTGCTACTCGTTGAATTTAGTGATTATAAACATAATAATATTGATCAAACACCAGGTTATATGTATTCGAAAGACTTTAGTAGAGAACATTATCAAAAGATGTTGTTCGGTAATGAGCCGTATACTTTATTTGATGGTTCAAAAGTAAAAACGTTTAAACAATACTATGAAGAGCAGTCTGGTGGTAGTTATACGACAGATGGATATGTAACGGAGTGGCTAACTGTTCCAGGAAAAGCATCTGATTATGGAGCTGATGGTAGCAGTGGGCACGATAATAAAGGTCCGAAAGGTGCACGTGATTTAGTGAAAGAAGCTTTGCATGCAGCTGCTGAGAAAGGACTAGATTTATCCCAGTTTGATCAATTTGATAGATATGATACAAACGGGGACGGGAATCAAAATGAACCTGACGGTGTAATTGATCATTTAATGGTAATCCATGCTGGTGTTGGTCAAGAAGCTGGTGGCGGTAAATTAGGTGATGATGCGATCTGGTCACATCGTTCAAAATTAGCAGTAGATCCAGTAGCGATTGAAGGTACGAAATCAAAGGTAGATTACTTTGGTGGTAAAGTAGCAGCACATGATTACACAATTGAACCAGAAGATGGAGCTGTAGGTGTGTTTGCACATGAATTTGGACATGATCTTGGATTACCAGATGAATATGACACGAAATATACTGGAAATGGTTCACCAGTCGAAGCTTGGTCATTAATGAGTGGAGGTAGTTGGACAGGGAAAATCGCAGGAACAGAGCCGACTAGTTTTTCACCACAAAATAAAGACTTCTTACAAAAGAATATGGGTGGCAACTGGGCAAAAATATTAGAAGTAGATTACGATAAAATTAAGAGTGGTGTGGGAGTTCCTACCTATATTGATCAAAGTGTTACGAAATCAAATCGTCCAGGCGTTGTACGTGTTAACTTACCAGGTAAAAGTGTTGAAACGATTAAACCGGAGTTTGGAAAGCATGCATATTATAGTACAAGAGGCGATGATATGCATACAACGTTAGAGACACCATTCTTTGATTTAACAAAGGGAACAAATGCAAAATTCGATTATAAAGCAAATTATGAGTTAGAAGCAGAGTGCGATTTCGTCGAAGTACATGCAGTAACAGAAGATGGAACGAAGACGTTAATTGATAGACTTGGAGAAAAAGTAGTCCAAGGAGATAAAGATACAACAGATGGGAAATGGATTGATAAATCATATGATTTAAGTCAATTTAAAGGCAAAAAAGTGAAACTACAATTCGACTATATTACAGATCCGGCTGTAACATATAAAGGTTTTGCGATGGATAATGTAAATGTAACTGTTGATGGACAAGTTGTATTTTCTGATGATGCAGAAGGAAATTCTAAAATGAATTTAAATGGTTTTGTTGTTTCTGATGGGACAGAGAAGAAAGCTCATTATTACTACTTAGAATGGAGAAACTATGCGGGATCAGATAATGGATTAAAAGCAGGAAAAGGTCCAGTGTACAATACAGGTCTTGTCGTTTGGTATGCAGATGATAGCTTTAAAGATAACTGGGTTGGGATGCATCCAGGTGAAGGATTCCTTGGTGTTGTTGACTCTCATCCAGAAGCGCTAGTTGGTAATTTAAACGGGAAACCAGCATACGGTAATACGGGCATGCAAATTGCAGATGCTGCATTTTCATTTGATAAAACACCAGCATGGAGTGTAAATTCATTAACACGTGGTCAGTTTAACTATTCTGGATTACAAGGTGTTACAACTTTTGATGATTCAAAAGTATATAGTAACAAGCAAATTGCAGACGCAGGAAGAAAAGTTCCAAACCTTGGACTTAAATTCCAAGTTGTTGGACAGGCAGAAGATAAATCGGCAGGCGCTGTTTGGATTAAACGCTAATAACATAAAAGCACATTCTTCATATGAAGAGTGTGCTTTTTAATTTGTACAGTAAGTTATTATTTTAGCTTATGTAATACAAGTTTTTATTCATGTGTAGTGTATCAAATTATGTGGGGAAAGGAAATATTTCCGAGGAAATTGTCGAAGTATCGTCGGTATTTATACACCTTTTTTGTAAAAGAAGAAATGTAGTATTGCCTTTACAGTTTAATTTATTTACATTGTTACTTGGTTACACACAAAAGTAATATATTCGGCAGTAAAAGAGCGCTATTGGATAGTGCTCTTTTTGTAGATAGAAAGGAGTTGAGTTAAATGAAAGAAATAATTGAATGTCCACAGTGTGAAGGAGAGATTACTGCGCAACATATTATTGATCTCCCGCATCCTTTTTCATTCAGATGTCCACACTGCAAGGTGAAGTTAAAAGAAATGAGAATCACACCGTGCTTAATATTAGCAGCAATTTGTATCATTCCACTGTTTATTATAATTGGAGAGAGTATTAAGGAATTACTAGTAAAATATTTTTCTATTATAGATGATGTACCAACTGTACTTATTTTCTTCTTATTTTGTTATCCATTGTATTATTTCTATGAAAAATATAATGCTATATTGTTTATTAAATACGGCTTATTGAAAGTTAAAAGTTGAATTGAATAGGAGATTATCATAATGCTTTGGAAAATATATTTAGTTATTGTAGCAATGTTAGCTATTATTTCGTTAGTAAGGGGCATGTTTCAAACACCAATTCAAAAGTTTGACTTTGTAGTTTCTATTATTACGTGGATAGGGCTCTTTGGTTTTGTATTTGATATACAAATATTAACCTCAATTGTTTGGAAATGTATCTTCTTGTTTAGCGTCATTTGGACTTTAACTGCAGTTTTTGTTTTTCGTTTATATGAAGAGCGAGATGAGCCGTTACCTTTTATATTTAAATTAATTGGCATTATTCCAACGCTTCCATTATATTACGGATTATATCAATATGCATTTTAAAAAAGACAACGATGGATTATCCCATCATTGTCTTTTTTACTTTGCTTCTTACATAAATCATCCCAGCAAATGTTAATAAAAATGCTGTCCCGATAATGAAGCTGATGCTAGGTGATGCTCCGATTGCACCGACTGTAAAGGAGCCAGCAACAACTCCTAATGAGAAGAAGGCATAAAATAATCCGAATGCCTTTCCACGATTATCGTCTGTAGTATTTTCAACGAGTAAAGCGTTAATAGACGGGAAGAGGATTGCGAATCCAATTCCATAAATCATCATTACGATAAAGAGCATACCTTTTGTAGCAAATAATCCGAGTAAAGATAATGCGAATGCCATAACTGCAATTCCGATTAGCATTAGTTTCGAACGATTAAATCGATCGTAAATACGATTTGTTGGAAGCAAGAAGAAGAGGATAGCAGTTATACCAAATACACTTAACATCATGCCTGTTGTGGATGCTTTAAGCGCCAATGCCTCAACTTTTACTGGTAACATATAAGTGACAATTCCTTGTGAAAACATTAATGTGAAAGCACCAATATATGCTTGTAATAACGGTTCTGATTTTAAAAGTTCAACCATATCTTCTTTGTTCATCATTTGCGTTCTTGATGTATCTTTTCTTGATACGTTATTTGGTAAGAAGAATAGAGATACGATCGTACCAAGAGCCATTAAAATAGAAATAGTAATGAAGACCCATTCTACGCCAGCTGTTGCTTTCATAATACCGCTGAAAGCAGGTCCTACGATTGCCGCTGTTCCAACAGCAGCACCAGATAGAGCCATTGCTTTTCCTTGTTTTTTTGCAGTTGTTTGTTTTGATAAAAATGTAAAGGCAGCAGGAATTAAAAAGCCATCACTAAATCCATGCATAAAGCGAACAACTAATAGTTGTTCACCACTTTGAACAACGGTGTATAACAAGACTATGAAACTCGTAATTCCCATGCTTATATAAAGGGTTTTTTTTGCACCAAATTTATCGACAGCTGCTCCAGCAATAATATTACCGATCATATTAGCGAATGAGTACATACCGACAACTAGCCCGATAATAAGAGGGGTTCCTCCAAGGCTTTGAGCGAAAGTACTCATAATAGGTAATTGTGAAAATGTATCTAAAAATGCCACGATAACGATAAAGTAAATAAAATATTTCAAGCGATATTCACCTCTCCTATGCTATTATGGCATAATGCTAATTTCACCTGCAATGAAATTGAATTAACAGATGTGGAAAAAAGTACAAAGTGACAAAATATTGAACGTTATTTGTAAAAAATTAGTAGAGATGCGATTGTTTTTTTGAAATATATGGATAGAAGTATTATAATAGAATTGTAAACTTCACCAGGTTAAGTATATACATAGAGAGGGATGTATAAAATGAAAGCACTACTTTGGCATAATCAACGTGATGTACGAGTAGAAGAAGTACCAGAACCAACAGTAAAACCAGGAACAGTGAAAATCAAAGTTAAATGGTGTGGTATTTGTGGGACAGACTTGCATGAATATTTAGCAGGGCCTATTTTTATTCCAACAGAAGAACATCCATTAACACATGTGAAAGCACCTGTTATTTTAGGTCATGAGTTTAGTGGTGAGGTAATAGAGATTGGTGAAGGAGTTACATCTCATAAAGTGGGAGACCGCGTTGTTGTAGAACCAATTTATTCTTGTGGTAAATGTGAAGCTTGTAAACATGGACATTACAATGTTTGTGAACAACTTGTTTTCCACGGTCTTGGCGGAGAAGGCGGCGGTTTCTCTGAATATACAGTAGTACCAGAAGATATGGTTCATCACATTCCAGATGAAATGACGTATGAACAAGGTGCGCTTGTAGAACCAGCAGCAGTAGCAGTTCATGCAGTACGTCAAAGTAAATTAAAAGAAGGGGAAGCTGTAGCAGTATTTGGTTGCGGTCCAATTGGACTTCTTGTTATCCAAGCAGCTAAAGCAGCAGGAGCGACTCCTGTTATTGCAGTTGAACTTTCTAAAGAACGTCAAGAGTTAGCGAAATTAGCAGGTGCGGATTATGTATTAAATCCAGCAACTCAAGATGTGTTAGCTGAAATCCGTAACTTAACAAATGGTTTAGGTGTAAATGTTAGCTTTGAAGTAACAGGTGTTGAAGTTGTACTACGACAAGCGATTGAAAGTACAAGCTTCGAAGGACAAACTGTAATTGTTAGTGTATGGGAAAAAGACGCAACAATTACTCCAAATAACTTAGTATTAAAAGAAAAAGAAGTTATTGGTATTTTAGGATACCGTCACATCTTCCCAGCTGTTATTAAATTAATTAGCTCTGGTCAAATTCAAGCAGAGAAATTAATTACGAAAAAAATTACAGTCGATCAAGTTGTTGAAGAAGGATTTGAAGCACTTGTAAAAGATAAAACACAAGTGAAAATTCTTGTTTCACCTAAATAAGATAGAATCGAATAGAGTAGCCCTTTTCTAGAAATAGAAGAGGGCTACTTTTTTTCTATACTGAAAGGTGATAGACTTTCCTTTGACTAAATGTATTTTTGTTTGGAAGGGAGAATCTAATGCTTTCATTTTTGTTAACTTTAAAGCGAATGTTAAGAGCCTGTTTACGAGCGTGGAAAGATAAAGAATTTCAAGTATTATTCGTATTAACAATTTTGACTTTAATATCGGGTACGATTTTTTATAGTACAGTTGAAGAATTACGTCCTATTGACGCTTTATATTTTAGTGTGGTCACGTTGACGACTGTCGGTGATGGGAATTTTAGTCCGCAAACTGATTTCGGAAAGATATTTACAATCTTATACATATTTATTGGGATTGGATTAGTGTTTGGATTTATTCATAAGTTAGCAGTTAATGTACAATTGCCAAGTATATTATCGAATAGAAAAAAAGAGTAAAGCATTCAGATGCTTTACTCTTTTTTTACATTAGTTTAGACAAGCCTTAATAATAGTTTATTAAAATGAAAGTGTATTCATTCATTATATTCACTGTGTATAAAGTTATAATGATATGAACATTTGCATATTTTAATTTATTGATAGAAATTTCGTGAAAGGTGGGATATTCTAGTCATAGGTTAACCGGACGACATCATAGGATCCTAACAAAATGTTTACAATAATTCAATTATAAAATGGAGGATTTTATATGAAAAAGAAAGTACTTGCTTTAGCGGCAGCTATTACATTAGTTGCTCCATTACAAAGTGTTGCATTTGCTCATGAAAATGATGGGGGACAGAGATTTGGAGTTATTCCGCGCTGGTCTGCTGAAGATAAACATAAAGAAGGCGTGAATTCTCATTTATGGATTGTAAACCGTGCAATTGATATTATGTCTCGTAATACAACACTTGTAAAACAAGATCGAGTTGCACTATTAAATGAATGGCGTACGGAGTTAGAGAACGGTATTTATGCTGCTGACTATGAAAATCCTTACTATGATAATAGCACATTTGCTTCACATTTCTATGACCCTGACAATGGGAAAACTTATATTCCGTATGCAAAGCAGGCAAAGGAAACTGGAGCTAAGTATTTTAAATTAGCTGGTGAGTCTTACAAAAATAAAGATATGAAACAAGCATTCTTCTATTTAGGATTATCTCTTCATTATCTAGGGGATGTAAACCAACCGATGCATGCAGCAAACTTTACGAACCTTTCGTATCCACAAGGGTTCCATTCTAAATATGAAAACTTTGTAGATACGATAAAAGATAACTATAAAGTAACGGATGGAAATGGATATTGGAACTGGAAAGGTACGAATCCAGAAGATTGGATTCATGGAGCGGCAGTAGTTGCGAAACAAGATTACGCTGGCATTGTAAATGATAATACGAAAGATTGGTTCGTGAGAGCTGCTGTATCACAAGAATATGCAGATAAATGGCGCGCTGAAGTTACACCAATGACAGGTAAGCGTTTAATGGATGCACAACGTGTTACTGCTGGATATATTCAGCTTTGGTTTGATACGTACGGAAATCGTTAAGTATTTAAAAAAGGTCAAATCTCAGAATAGAGTATTTGGCCTTTTTATCACTATACAATACATGGAGGTATGAAACGTGAAAGGTAAATTGCTAAAAGGTGTACTTAGCTTAGGTGTTGGTCTAGGAGCTTTATATAGCGGAACGTCAGCTCAAGCAGAAGCGTCTACAAATCAAAACGATACATTAAAAGTGATGACGCATAATGTATATATGCTATCAACAAACTTATATCCGAACTGGGGACAAACTGAGCGTGCTGATTTAATCGGGGCGGCAGATTATATAAAGAATCAAGACGTAGTTATATTAAATGAAGTGTTTGATAATAGCGCATCAGATCGTTTATTAGGGAATTTGAAGAAAGAATATCCAAATCAAACAGCAGTATTAGGTCGTAGTAGTGGAAGTGAATGGGATAAAACGTTAGGAAACTATTCATCTTCAACTCCTGAAGATGGTGGCGTTGCGATTGTGAGCAAATGGCCAATCGCTGAAAAGATTCAATATGTATTTGCAAAAGGATGCGGGCCAGATAATTTATCGAATAAAGGATTTGTATACACGAAAATTAAGAAAAATGATCACTTTGTTCATGTAATTGGTACGCATTTGCAAGCGGAAGATAGTATGTGCGGAAAAACTTCACCTGCATCTGTACGTACAGACCAATTAAAAGAAATTCAAGACTTTATTAAAAATAAAAATATACCAAATAATGAGTATGTGTTAATTGGTGGTGATATGAACGTAAATAAAATAAATGCAGAGAACAAGAATGACTCAGAGTATGCATCTATGTTTAAAACATTGAACGCTTCTGTACCATCTTATACTGGACATACAGCGACTTGGGACGCAACGACAAACAGTATTGCAAAATATAATTTCCCTGATAGTCCTGCTGAGTATTTAGATTATATTATTGCAAGTAAAGACCATGCGAACCCATCGTATATAGAGAATAAGGTGTTACAGCCGCAATCTCCACAATGGACTGTTACATCATGGTTCCAAAAATATACGTATAATGATTACTCTGATCATTATCCAGTAGAGGCGACTATTTCTATGAAGTAGTTTCAAAAAGTTTCTTCGTAAAGAAGAAACTTTTTTTATTTGCAAACAGGAAAATCACACTTTCTTTCCAATATGTATAAGACATATTGAGAAGAGGAGAGAAAAATGTGGATCGAGGAATTTTTAAAGAAGTTCCATTACCGTGTGCATTTTTGGATGAAGTGGCTTTAGATAGAAATATTCAATCGATTATAGAGTTAAGTGGAAATAAAAAGATTCGTATAGCGAGTAAATCGTTACGCTCTGTTCCGATTATGCAAAAGATACTAGCTGCAAATGATCGATTTCAAGGTATTATGTGCTTTTCACCTAGAGAGATTTTATTTTTAATAGAACAAGGATTTAATGATTTATTGCTTGGATATCCTGCTTACGATGAAAGAGCTCTGTATGAAATTAGTTTGTTAACAAAGAAAGGTTTCATTATAACTTGTATGGTGGATTGTGAAGAGCATATTGTGTATTTAGAAAACATTGCTGAGCAATCTAAAGGATGTTTTCGTGTTTGTTTGGATATTGATATGAGTAGTCGCTTCTTTCAATTTCATTTTGGTGTACAAAGGTCCCCAGTAAAAAATGTGCAGGATGCGTTGAAAGTAGTAGAAAAGGTGAGAAGGTCATCATATTTAATGTTAGATGGTGTAATGGGATATGAAGCTCAAATTGCCGGGGTGGGCGATTATATACCGAATCAATGGTTGAAAAGTAAAGTGATTTCGTATTTAAAGCAGAAATCAGTGCTAGAAGTTAAAGAAAGAAGAGAACATATTGTAAAAGCAATACAAAACATTGGTATTGAGCTAAGGTTTGTAAATGGAGGCGGAACAGGAAGCATAAAAACAACCGAGAAAGATAATTCAGTTTCAGAGATTACAATAGGTTCTGCTTTTTATTCTCCGAAGCTGTTTGATTATTATAAAGAGGTGAAATTTCATCCAGCGGTCGGATTTGCCTTACCAGTTGTACGTAAACCAGTCCCGTTTATTTACACTTGCCTAGGTGGTGGATATATTGCTTCAGGAGCAGTTGGAAAAGATAAAGAGCCTGAAGTTTGGAGACCGAAGGGTGCAAAATTATTAGCTTTAGAAGGTGCTGGCGAGGTACAAACGCCAATTTTTTATAACGGCGAGGAACGAGTGGATATAGGAGAGACCATTTTGTTTCGTCATAGTAAGGCTGGTGAATTATGTGAACGCTTTCCTTTTTTGTATCGTGTTAAAAAAGGAGAGATTGTCGGGGAGTATTCAACATATCGGGGGGATGGCCAATGCTTTCTATAAAGGGACAAAAGTGGAGAAATTGGACAGGGAATGTAGAAGGAACGCCGCATTATACGATGTATCCAGAAAGTATACAAGATGTAGTAGAAGTTGTGGGGCTTGCGCGAAAAAAGGGAAAGAAAATTCGTGTTGTCGGTTCAGGACACTCGTTTACCCCCCTTGTGCAAACGGAAGAAGTTTTAGTTTCTTTAGATGAATTGAAGGGTATTGTGAATATTGATGCAGAGAAGATGGTTGCTGAAGTATGGGCAGGAACAAAGTTATATGATTTAGGGAAGTTACTTGAGGAAAAAGGTTATGCGCAAGAAAATTTAGGGGATATTGATTCGCAATCTATTGCAGGAGCGATTAGTACGGGGACTCATGGAACAGGTATTACCTTTGGGAGTTTATCAACACAAGTTATAGAGATTACGGCAGTTCTATCTAATGGTGAGAGTATAGTTTGTTCGGAAGCTGAGAACGTAGAATATTGGAGAGCGTTTCAGTTGTCACTTGGAATGTTAGGTATCATTGTAAAGATAAAATTGAAGGTTATTCCAGCGTATTCACTCGTTTATGAAAGTGAAAAACAGTCATTATCCACTGTAATGAACAAACTAGAAGAATATAAGAAGCATCGTCATTTTGAATTTTTCGTTTTTCCTTATTCTGATGAAGTACAAGTGAAACTTACGAACGAAACAACGAATAAAGGCAGTGATTTGAAATGGCATAAACTAAAGGTGGAGTTACTTGAAAATAGGATGTTCTCTTTACTATCTAAAGGATGTAAATGGTTTCCTTCTATAAGTAAAGGCGTGAGTCGGTTATCAGCTAAAGCTGTACCAAACACAAAAATAATTGGCCCGAGCTATGAAGTATTTGCTACATCACGTACGGTGCCATTTTATGAAATGGAGTATAGCATTCCTTCAAAGTATATGAGGACGGTTGTAGAAGAAATCTCAAATCTTATTGAAAAGAAAAAGTATAAGGTGCACTTCCCAATCGAATGCCGTTATGTGAAAGGGGATGATATATGGCTTAGTCCGGCCTATGGAAGAGATTCAGCATATATCGCTGTTCATATGTATAAAGGTATGAAATATGCTGCTTACTTTGGCGAAGTGGAAAAGATTTTTCTAAAGTATGAAGGGCGTCCACATTGGGGGAAAATGCATACATTATCATATGAGCAATTACAATATATATATCCAGAATTTCATTCGTTTTTACAGGTGAGGAAATCTCTAGATGAACTTGGAATGTTTTTTAATCCTTATGCAGAAAAGTTATTTATCCCGCTATTTGTCGGGCAGTAACACTCTCGTCGCAAAATTCGGTGGGAGATAACCGCCCGGTTGGTGAGGGCTAATTAAAGTTTCACATTATGTATATGAAAAAGGTGACAAATAATTATTTGTCACCTTTTTTTAGTGTAATTGCATTTCTTGTATGACTAATATGTTCATAAAATAGTAGTTTATCACGGCTAAATACATGCAGTAAAACATGAATAATAAATAGGCCGTTAATGATGAATAGGAATAATAATGTAACGAGTAATACTAAAGGCTCTGTGTGATTTAAAATAGAGCTACTAGAAAGAATATAATTGATTCCACCTAATGCAAAATAAAATATACCGTAGCGAATAAATAGTTCTTTTAATGTAATACGATTTGATTTTCCTTTCACGTGAATGCGAAGCAATGCTTTCCCAATTGTTTTTCCGTTAGTAAAGTATGGAATAATAATAAAGTAAATAAGGATTGAACACGTAATGAAAATGAGTTCATACATATTGGTGTAAGATTGCATATTAGAAACGAAGAAAGAATTTCCTTTGTTTTTAACGACAGGTACGACGATAGATAAGAAAATCCAATCAATTTGCATCGCGATAAGGCGACGAATGAATCCGACTGGTTTCGTTTCCAAATCAATATGACTATCTAACTCGTTTGTCTTCGGAAGGAAGTACGTAAATATTGGTGCAATGATAAAACCAATTACGCCACCTAATGTATTTAAAAACAAATCATCGATATCAAATAATCGGTATGCACAATTGTATATACCGTATAATCCAGTCACTTGTGTTAGCTCGAAAAATAGTGAAAGGAAAAAGGAAATGCAAATTGTTTGTAAGAAACTACGTCGGAAATAATAACGTAAGTAAATACCGAATGGAACAGTTAATAGAACGTTAAAGGCAACTTGTAAAAACGCAGACTCTTTTAATAAGTAGAAATAAGTAGCTGGTTTCGTTAAAACTGCCGATGTATGACTACTAATCTCTTGTATGAAATAAAATGGTGCGAGTTGCATGTGTTGTGTATTAGCCGGTTGTAGGCTACAAGTATCAAACGTTTGTGGCAACGGCAAAATAACAAGAAAATAGGCATTTAATAAGTAAAGTAATAATGAGTATAAAATAAATGAGCGCCATTTATTTAAATAACCGTATTTTCGATAATTAAATATTAAAAAAGGGATTAAAAGAAACATTGCTAAAAAAGGAAATAAAATAAATGCTGTTTTCACTGGAAATAAATATGCAGTCAAAGTAAAACTCCTTTCAATAAAAATTCGTTTATCATTATAGCGCTAAAAATATTTAAATACAAAGTTAAAACCTTTCTAAATAGAAAAAATTACTAATTTGATAGGGATTAAGTTATAATAAATTTAATATAAGGATATTGTGATTATATAAGTTGAGAGAGGGTACAAGAGATGCGATATGAACTTTTTTCTGTAAGTGGGGATCATATTACGACTTTTGAAAGTGCATGGCGTTTTCAGGAGGGAGAACAGATTTTTGTTCATGATGATCAAACAAAACGAAACTTTATTATTATTCGGCTGACGCATGATGTATTTCAACAAAATAAACATGTTATTCGTTTGTATTGTCAAGAGAAGAAAGTGTATGCATAAGAGAAGCCCTCTTACAGTATGAAAAGTAAGAGGGTCCTTATCTCGTTATTTGTGAACAGCCCAATTGATGAGGGCTGATTAATTTAACTTTATCATTTTGGCCCTCGTAAGGAATAAAAAGAGAAGGATTAATGCACATAGGTAGCATTTGATTTGGAAGAAAGGATATAGCCTTGTATTTTGTGCTTCAAAGTTTCATTGCCTTCTTTTTGAGAAAGCCATGTATGGTAATCTTGTTGTGTTTTCCATAACATACGAATCATATACTCTGCCTTATCATTTGTACGATGAACAGGTGAAAACTCTATGTTAATACAACCGTTCGTTCCGGGGGAAGGATAATATTGTTTAAGCCCATAAAGTAGCTCATTTTCATATTCGTACTTAATGTGAATGAGTTTAGTAACTATAAACATATAAACACCTCTTTTACGATAATAGTAGGAAAGATAGAATTACTGTAATAGTGAATTCGATAAATATTATACTATTCTGAAAATTATAAGTAAATAATAGGTTTTAACTTAATAAAGGTATAAAAAAGCGAGTCATTCTATTACACTAGATGACTCGCTTTTAATTTGTAAGTTTTACTTTATAAGAAAATAAGAGTAAGTACACCTACGATAATACAATAGAAAGAGAAATATTTTAAATTTCCTTTTGCCATAATGTTCATAAACCATTTTAGTGAAATATACGTCATGATAAATGTTGCGATGAATGCAACGACATATGGTACGAATAATGTGTCTAGATTTGGGTCATTTGCAATGTCTGTAATGCTTAACAATAAGCCACCTAAGCTAACAGGAATGTATAGTAAGAATGAGAAGCGAAGAGCTGTTTCTTGCTTCATACCAAGTAACATTGCTGCTACGATTGTGGCACCAGATCGGCTTATTCCGGGAATCAGTGCGCAAGCTTGTGCTAATCCGACGATGATTGCATCTTTCATAGAAAGGTCGCCATCATTTTTACGACCGCGTAAATTTCTAATAATCCAAAGGCCGACAGCAGTAATAAGAAGGGAAACCCCAACCATCTTCACACCTTTTAAGTACTGATCGATGTAATCTTTAAATAAAACACCAATAACACCTGCTGGAATGGTTGCAATAACAAGATAAATAATAAAGAAGAAATCTGATTTTGCGTCTTCTGCTCTTGTAAATATATAAGAGAGACCATTCTTTGTTAGACGAATTAAATCATTTCTATAAATAAGTAATACAGCTAATAATGAAGCTGAATTAACAAGTAGTTCGAAGCTAAACCCTTCTATTTTTAGTCCTAGCAAATGTTGTGCTAAAACGAGATGACCACTTGAAGAAATCGGAATTGGTTCTGTTAATCCTTGGAACAGACCGAGAATTAAATATTTTAAAACGTAGTAAAATTGTTCCATAATAACCTCCTTGTTTATTAGTTGAAAGAAACAACTTTTCCATTATAACAAAGATATGGATGAATATTGAAAAGAAATAAATATTCGAAATAAAATAAAAATCCCTTATAGCAGTATAAGGGATTTTTATTTTTAATTAAGAAGTCACTGTTCCTTGAAGACTTTTAGACAATTGAACATCGACTTTTTCAGCATCATGAATATGATTCATAATAGTAGTATTTAATTTTTGGAACATTTGTTGTGTGTTAGCAAATTCTCGTAATATGTCATCATTACAAGACTTTTGGTTTTCGATAGCCTTAATAACATTTGTAGCACCATTTTGTAACGTTTGAATCATAACTAAAATATTTTCAATTCTAGCATTTGTATCGGCGCTCATTTCTACACCTTCATCGACTAAATGTAAATTATCTTTTGTGTTATCATATGCTTTTTCAATTTCTTCTTGAATTTTTTTCGTTAAGTTGCCGATGTTTTTTGTACTTTCTGCTGTACTTTCCGCTAGTTTTCTTACTTCATTGGCAACGACAGCGAATCCTTTACCGTGCTCTCCAGCACGCGCGGCTTCAATACTCGCATTTAATGCAAGTAAATTTGTTTGTGCTGCAATGTTTTGAATGACTTCTACAATTTGCTCGATTTCCTTTGAGCGTTCGCTTAGATGATTCATACTATTAGACGTGCGTTGAGATTGTTCACCTAATTTATTAATTACAATAAGTAAGCGGTGAACGGATTCTTTTCCTTCATTAGAGCAGTCAATAATTTCTGCAATAGACTGAATTAAGCTTTGTTCCTTTTGTAACATTTCATTATTTAACTCATTGGAATGTGTCGTACGTGTTGAAACATTTTCGAAACATGAACTTAACTGTTGAACTAAATTTTGAAGTGTATTGTGTTGGTTATTTACAAGTTGATGCTCTTGTACAACGCTTTGTACACGATCGTGGATAGTAGAAATAGTCTCTTGCTTTTCAATATCTTTTTGTTTTAATTCTGCTTCTAATTCTTGTATACGCTCTTCTAATTGAGCAATTGTATGTTGGAGTGATTTTTTTTGAGTAAACATGTATTTATTTCAACCGCCTTCGAAAGTTATATTTTCTCTATATTTGGATTTTAGCATCTTTTGTATTTTTTAAATATAGGAATTGTTAAATATTTAAGAATCTATTACATTTTATTCATAATTCTCTTTTTTTCGTCACGAAAAATAAACTGTATTTAATCGTTTTGTAAACAAACTGTAAAATAAATCATGTATAACTGTATAAGAAGGGAGTCGGATTATGAACTATTTTAAGCGAATCAGCTGTCTAGTATTAGCAGGAATTATCGGTCTTTCTAGTACAGTCGCTGTTAAAGCAGAGTCAAACGACGAGAAACTTAACAACATGCAACAGCAATTGCAACAAAACGATGCAGAAATGCAAAAGAAAGAGCAAGAGAAGCAAGCTGTTAGTAAAGAAATTAAAGGTATTGAAAACGAACTACATAATTTAAATAATACAATTGCAAAAAATAAAGAGGATCAAGCTGCTATTCAACGTAAAATCGATGAAACACATAAGCAGATTGAGCAAAAAAAGCAAGAAATTGTCGTTTTGGAGGATAAAGTCCTTGCTCGTAAAGATATTATGAGAAAACGTATGGTTTCTGTTCAAAACAGTTCAAATACAAGTTTAGTAGTAGAAGTTGTAGTAGAGTCAAAAAACTTTGCAGACTTCTTACAACGTATGAACGCAGTTTCTACTATTCTAGAAGCTGATAAAGAAATTTTACGTCTACAAGAACAAGATCTTCGTCAAATTGAAGAAGATAAGAAAACAATTGACGAAAAAGAAGCATCTTTAGTAGTAGACAAACAAAAATTAGCAAAAGCGCAAGCTGAACTGCAAGATAACTTGAAAAAGCGTCAAGATAACTTACAAACAGTTCAAGCTAAATATAATGAAGTTGCAAGTCAACTTAATTTAGCAGCGGAAGAAAAAGCTAAAATTGAATCAAATATGAAGACAGTACAAGAAACGATTGCTCGTGAGCAAGAAGCAGCAAGAATCGCAGCGGAAGAGCGTGCAAAAGCAGAAGCAGCTGCAAAAGCAGAGCAAGAAGCTTTAGCGAAAGCACAAGCAGAAATTGCTGAAAAGCAAAAGCAGGAAAAAGCTAGTAAACCAGCTGAACCTGTAGCAAAAAATACAGAAACACAGTCTAAGCCTGATACGAAACCAACTCAAGGTGGAAAAGAATTTTACGTAACAGCAACCGCTTATACAGCTGATCCATCTGAAAATGGCTATAAACCGGGTGAAACTGTAAAATCTAAGTTAGGACATAATTTAACTGCAAATCCAAACATGAAATTAATTGCTGTAGATCCATCTGTTATCCCATTAGGTTCTACTGTATATGTAGAAGGATATGGAACAGCAATTGCTGGAGATACTGGTAGTGCAATAAAAGGGCATATCATTGATTTATTAATGCCAAATTCAGCTCAAGCTAATGACTGGGGTAGAAGAACAGTTAAAGTTAAAATTTTAAATTAATATGTAATCCAACTTTACAATACGTAGAGTTGGATTTTTTTATAATAATAATGTTAAGTTGAGTTTACATTTTGTTAAGGATAGCATACAATAATGGTGAGAGGTGGTAAATTTGACCATTTTAAACAGAGTAAAAGAATTAAGAGCTCGTTTTAACTTTACGCAAAGCGTATTAGCAGAAAAGGTTGGAGTAACGAGACAAACAATTGCAGCAATTGAAAAAGGGGATTACGTTCCTTCGTTGTTATTGGCACTTACGATTTGTGATGTGTTTCAGTTAAAGATGGAAGATGTGTTTGTTTTAAATAAGGAGGGGGAAAAGGATGAATAGAATTGTTTTTTCTTATATTATAAATGTACTCTATACTGCACTAGCATGTTGGACATTTGTTGAATTTTATAGTGTTATTACAGAGTTAGCAGATATAATTAAAAACGAGAAATTCCCGTTTGAAGTATGGTTTAATGGAGTACCATTCATTTTATTATTTATTGGAGCAATTATAGTTACAATTTTTTATAGAATTCAAAAGAAAAAATATAAGAATTTATCTTTTTGGATGTATCCATTATTATTTCCACTAGAAGATGAACGTGAAAAAGCGATTACGGATAAAGCTTGTAGAACAACATTTGTATCGTTATGGTTTGTCTTACCTTGTGCAGTTGGATTTTTAACTTTTTCACCTATTATTAATGAATATCTTCCTGGATACCCATTATATATTCTATTTTCTATTTTCTTTATTCAAATGACAGTATTTCACGTATCACTATACAGAAATAAATTAGCTTAAAAAGAAACCTTCTTGCACCGGCAAGAAGGTTTCTTTTCAGCTAATACTTGTACATATAGCGATATTATTTTATCATTTTATATAGAGTAAGATTTTGTAAGGGAAAGGAACAGTGTATGAATAAGCAAAGAATTTATAGTATAGTAGCAATTCTGCTATTTGTTGTAGGTGGCGTGTTAATTGGAAAGCCATTTTATGATGGATATCAGGCTGAAAAGAAACAGACTGAAAATGTGCAGGCTGTTCAAAAGATGGATTATGAAAAGCATGAGACGGAATTTGTAGATGCTTCCAAAATTAATCAACCAGACTTGGCGGAAGTAGCGAATGCATCATTAGATAAGAAACAAGTAATTGGTCGTATTTCGATTCCAAGTGTTTCAGTAGAACTGCCTGTTTTAAAAGCTTCTACTGAAAAAAACTTATTATCAGGTGCAGCGACAGTAAAAGAGAATCAAGTTATGGGAAAAGGAAATTACGCATTAGCAGGACATAATATGTCTAAAAAAGGTGTTTTATTTAGTGATATAGCTTCTTTGAAAAAAGGCGATAAAATTTATTTGTATGACAATGAAAATGAATATGAGTATGCGGTTACTGGTGTATCTGAAGTGACTCCTGATAAGTGGGAAGTTGTAGAGGATCATGGGAAAGATGAGATAACGCTTATTACATGTGTATCTGTAAAGGACAATTCTAAGCGTTATGTTGTTGCTGGTGATTTAGTAGGAACGAAGGCGAAGAAGTAAAAAAGAAGGGGAACTCTTTAAAGAGTTCCCCTTCTTTTTTACTAATGTTGAGAAATAATAGAATATTTCGGTTTGCATTTAATTATTCTTCTATTTATGTATAATAAAGTTAGAATTCTATATTTTGGGAGGAACAAGAGTGAGACAACAGGTGAAGAAACTTCTTTTAACAACGAGTATAGCGTTATTGGTAGCTCCAATTTCAGCTTATGCGCATCCAGGGCGTACAGATGCTAATGGCGGACATACGTGTCGTACAAATTGTGAGAAGTGGGGATTACAGTACGGGGAATATCATTATCACAATAAACCAGCTTCTAGTAGTGGCGCAACGAGCCCAGCTCCTAGTCAGAATAATAATAGTGCTGTAGAAGCTGAGAGACAAGCAGAAGCACAGCGCAATACTGAGGCTGAAAAACAACGTGCTGCAGAAGCACAGCGTAAAGCTGAAGAAGAGAAACAACGTGTAGCCGAGGAACAAAGAAAAGCTGAAGAGGCACGTAAGCAAGAGGAAGCGCAGCGCCAAGCTGATATGGAAAAAGGTCAACTTGAAGGTCAAAAGAATGGAGAAACTGATTTTAAAGCAGGAAAAAATGATGCAGAAGTGCATGTAGCTGGAAAATCTGATGCATATAAACAAGCGTTTAAAGCGACTTATGCAGCCGCATGGTCTTTAGAAGAGCAGAAGAAAACGCATTTTGAAAAAGGAAAAGAACAAGGTTTAGCACAAGAGACGAAGGACGATAGTCAAGTTGCTCCAGAGTTTAAGGTAAACTTTGCAGACGGGTTCAAAGTAGGGAATAAAGAAAGAACCGAAAAAATTGAAAAAGAGCAAGCTGAATTAGGGGAAAAGACAGGGAAAGAACTAGCTGAAAAGAATCCTGAAAATAGAGAGAAAGAAGTATACGTGAAGGCATATGAAACAGCGTATGAAAAAGGCTATAAGTCTACAAAAAAGGCAGTAGAAAAGGCTGGCTATAAGTATGCATTTGAAAACTATGATTTAAAAGTTCCTGCTAAGTATGAACGAAATGAATTGTTAAAGAAGTGGTTTACTGAAGGATTTAAATCGAATAAAAAAGCAGCGGAAATTCGAGAAGAAGGGTATAAAAAAGGAGACAGCTGGTTCTCATTCTTCTATAAGAGTTTCGTACCAAGTGAATATAAAGAACATAAAGAGCTGTACGAACAAGCAATAGAAAAAGGTAAAACAGCATAAAAAAGATGAGGAGAAATTCCTCATCTTTTTTAATCCATCCATTTCACTAATTTCTTAGAAATTAATAATAAAACACAGCCTAATACAATTGCCACAGCGCCAATAACTGTGAATACTTCAGCGTATCCAAGTGAAGTTGTGAAGCTTGCAAGTTGTCCGCCTAAAATGTTGGCGATACCTGAACTTGCTAGCCATACACCCATTAATAAAGATGCTAATTTTACCGGAGCAAGCGAACTAACCATTGATAGTCCGACAGGTGATAAGAATAGCTCACCTAACGTATGGAAAAGATACGTAAAGACGATAAACAGTAAGTTTGCTTTTTCTGTAATGTTATGTTCATCACTACCTGTTTTTAATGTAGCGATAACGAGAATGATATAACCGATACCGAGTAAGATCATACCAAGTCCCATTTTAGTTGGGATTTTTAAATCACCCTGCTTGCGAGTTGCAAGTTTTGCCCATAATGCAGAAATGACTGGAGCAAGTAAAATAATAAATAATGGATTGACCGATTGGAACCAAGATGTTGGAACTTCCCATCCGAACACAGAGCGGTCTACAAATTTGTTTGTATATAATGTTAATGAGCTACCAGCTTGTTCAAAGCCAGCCCAGAAGAAGACAACGAAGCATGTTAAAATGACAATAACTGCGGTACGTTGTTTTTCTTTTTTGGTTAACGGTGTATCTCCTACTGATGGTTGTCCAGCAGCTGTTTGTAAATCGCGAGTTGGTTTTTTACCGATATTACCAAGGAAGCGATTTGATAGTGTTGTAAATAAAATTTGTCCAATGATCATTCCGATTGAAGCGGCTAAGAAACCGTAACGGAATCCGTAATGTACAACGCCATCAACTGTTGTTTTGAATAAATTTTCTGATAAAAATCCGCAAACGAGTGGAGCTAAAAATGACCCGACGTTAATACCCATATAGAAAATGGTAAATGCACTATCACGTTTTGGATCGTTCTCTTCGTATAATTCTCCAACCAGTGTAGAGATGTTCGGTTTGAAGAATCCGTTACCTATAATAATAAGCGCTAATCCGAGGTATAGACCTAATTGGTTTTGCAAGGCAAATAGTGTAAGGTTACCGATTGCCATTGTTATACCACCAATTGTGATTGCTTTTCGTCTACCTAGAAAACGGTCTGTTAAGTATCCACCAATCATTGGTGTGAAATAACAGGCTCCAGTATAAAATCCGTAAATAGAGAGTGCCCATGCGGGACTAAACCCAAGACCACCGCTTACTAAAGCTGTCGTTAAATATAATGTTAATAATCCTCGTAATCCATAGTAACTAAATCTTTCCCACATTTCTGTAAAGAAGAGTAAGTATAAACCTGGAGGATGTTTCTTTTTTCTTTGTTGTTCTCTTTCTAGTTGTATCGCTGATTCCATGTTATTTTCCTCCTGACACAAACAAAAACAAAGTTAATAATTTTGTACATTTAATATTTTACCTTATTAACTATTATAAGTCAATAAAGGTTGATTTTTCAGAAGAAATTGGAAAAGAGGAATAGCTATAGAATGGGTGTTTCTTTTGTGATAGACTATGGACTATGTTTTCTTTGTAAGGAAGCGGGTTATTGTACTTTTTTATATGTGAAATTGATTTCATAAAAGATGAAATTAAAGAAGGAGAAAGAAATGAAATTGTTACAGAAAAAAGAAATTTTACTTATTAGCCTTATGTTATTCTCTATGTTCTTTGGAGCAGGGAATCTTATATTTCCACCTTTCCTTGGGTATGAAGCAGGAGAACATGTTTGGATTTCATTAGTAGGGTTTATTATATCAGCAACAGGTCTTCCTATATTAGGTGTTATCTCTATTGCAAAAGCAGGAAGTTTTCAAACGTTAGCGGGTAGGGTTCATTCTTCATTTGCAATTATTTTTCCATGTATCGTGTATGTATTTATTGGACCTGGGCTTGGTATACCACGTGCGGGAAGTTTAGCTTTTGAAATGGGGCCAGGTCAGTTATTCCCTGAAGCAGGAAGCGGACTATTGTTGTTTTACACAGTTATTTTCTTTAGTATTGTTTACTGGTTAAGTTTATCTCCATCTAAATTAATGGGATTGTTTGGAAAAGTATTGACGCCGTTATTATTATGTATGATTGCACTTATTTTTATAAAGAGTATGTTTACACCGGTAGGAAATATGAAAGAACCAATAGGGAACTATGGACAAGCTCCTATGTTTCAAGGGTTTTTAGATGGATATTTAACAATGGATGCGTTAGCTGCTTTAATCTTTGGAATTGTTATTGCAAATGCATTACGTGCAAAAGATATTGAAGATGATAAAAGTTTAGCGAAATATATGAGTATTGCTGGCATTGTGGCAGGATTATTATTATCGATTATTTATGTCATCCTTGGATATGTGGGGGCAATTAGTGGCTCATTAGGAACATTCGATAACGGTGCGAAAGTGTTAGCGCAAGTTATGACTACATTATTTGGGCAGGGCGGAGTCGTTTTATTAGGTCTTATTTTTACTATCGCATGTTTATGTGTTTCAATTGGACTTGTTACGTCTTGTAGTCAATTTTTTGCGAGTGCATTTCCGAAAGTATCTTATAAAGTGTGGGCATTTATAGTAAGCGTTGTTAGTATGATCTTAGCTAATTTAGGATTAACGCAAATTTTAAAAGTATCAGTTCCAATTCTTGGATTTATTTATCCAATTGCATTAACTCTTATTATTCTAGGGTTATTCCATAAGTATATTGGAAAGTATGCATACGTATATGCAGTAACTGTTTTGGTTGTAGCGATATTTAGTGCAATTGATATTTTAAATAAAAATGTAATGATGAATCAGTGGACGTCAGCATTAAAATACATTCCGTTTTATACAGAAGGTGTTGGGTGGATTGTTCCAGCTATTGTAGGCATGTGTCTTGGTTTCATCGTTAGCATTGTTTTAAATAAGAATAACTGAGTAAAAAGGTGTTTTCCGATTTTGGAAGACGCCTTTCTTTTTTGGAAAAAATACTATTGAAAATGAATAGACTAAGAGTATGATAAAGATAATTGGTAATATATAGGTTTAATGAGAGTTACAAATGAGGGGGGAGCGTATGAAGAAGGATTTGGATAAGAAAATAGAAGCACTCGAAACGGCAATTGAAACAATTCAAGAAGCACTTGCTGAATTAAAAGTGAAGCAAAGGGAAATAGAAGTAGAAAACGCTCAGCAACATGTTAGTAAGAACAAGAAAGAATATATTGAAACGGTAATGGAGGAAAAGCCAAAAGAAGAAATAGTTAAGATAAAAGAGCCTTTGCAAGAACGTGAGGTAAAACAAGTAGATATATCTGCTTTTAAACCAGAGCCATTTAATATTATTAAGTTTTGTCAAACATGGTTACCGCGTGTATTTGTCGGTATTATGTTGCTTGGAGTGATCTGGTTATTTAAAGCAGGGGTAGATGCTGGCTTATTAACACCAGCGATACGAATTGTGTTTGGTATCGTATTATCTATCGGATTGTATTATATAGGAGATATTCAAATTAAAAGAGAGCGGCAGGCGTTAGGGTTAGTATTAGCTGGAGGAAGTATTACCGGGATTGTTCTAACAACGTTTGCAGCACATTATTTATATGGATTTATTCCGGCAAGTGTCGCGTTTCTCTGTAATATTGCATGGGTTATTTTAGGTATTTATTTAGCGAAAAGATATCAATCGGAATATCTCACTATTTTCGTAGCGGTCGGAGCGTTCTTCGTACCATTCTTGTTAAATAGTACGACTCCTAATCCTTATATTTTCTTTGGATATGAGACAGTATTAACACTTAGTTTATTATGGTATGCGTTGAAAAATCGTTATAAATACTTATATATGATTTCTTACGCTGTTGCTGCCATTGTCCTTTTCGTTTTCTTTGCTGTTATGTCAATGTTAGTAGAGAACTTGCAAATACAGTTAACGATTGTATATGGTTTGATTCATTTACTATTATTTTGGCATATGTTTACGGAGAGAAGTTTTATACTAGAACCACGTTTGGCGATATTTAGTGCAAATGCAGTGTTCTTTATACTAGCTATTTCAAAAATACCTGATTTTACAACATGGGGATTAATTATTAGTGCAATCGTGCATGCCGCTATGTTCGTATTTGAATATAGGAAAAATAGACATTCTACATTTACAAATCTCTTATTTGGTTTCGCAATGGGAGCATTTAGTTTAGCAATTTTATATGAGTATAGTTTAGTGAATGCAGCGATTGTACTATTATTACAAGGTTTCCTCGGCATGGTCACTTCTATTAAAGTAAAACAACAGATAAAATTGTATGTTAGTGCGACGGTTTACGCAATTGGAATGATACAGACTATTTTTAGCCCGTTTGATCAATTTATTTCGGCAGGCTTTGTTGCTCATCTTATTTTAATAGGAACGTTCTATTATTGCATGAGAGAAGCGAAAGAAGTATTAGCGAGCTTCGGCAAATATATGTATTCTATAGTGCTCTATTGGTTTATGATAATTGTATTTATTACAATTACGAGAATCGGTGAAGTTTTATCTACAGATGGAAGCGTAATTAGTGTATCAGTATCGTTATTATGGATGGTATATGCATTATTTGCGGTTTGGTTTGGAAGAAATAGAAATATGAATGAAATATTATATGCTGGTTTAGTCGTTTTAGTCGTAACGGTAGGGAAGTTATTCTTACTTGACTTACCAGAGGTATCGATGATGATTAGGGCAGTGTTATTCCTAATCGTCGGTAGTATAGGTATCGTTATTTCAAGAATGTTTTTCTCGAAGGAAGAGAAGTGAGAAGAAGGCAATCCATGTATGGATTGCCTTTTTTATTATTTCTTATTAATTGTTACAGTTTCATTATATTTCGTTGTTGTATTTTGGCGTAGACGAAGCGTTGCTTGTCCAATTGTATTTGAATCAATCTGTACATTTACAACTTTCTCAGCAGAGCCTAAGCTGTTTGTTGTGAAAGAAAATGCACTGCTATATCCAAAAGTAGATGGCCAAGTGCCGTTTGCATTTTGTACTTTAGCCACTTGTGTTCCTCCAGTAGTGAAGATACCTAAAGAATAGTTGTTATAAGTTGTATTAGGTAGTAAGTTGTTTACTTGAATCTTCATTTGGAAAATTTCATTGTTTGGTAGAATGCTAGGGTGTGTAACGACGTAGTCGCTTGTTGTTACCGCACCATTATAACCGTATGAACCTGGTTTGAAAGTATTTGTATTAAACCATTGATAACCTGCATTTGGTGCACCCCAAGGTTCAGGTTGTGGTTCTGTTGATAAGCTTGGCTGTTCAAATGTCTGTAGAGCTGTAGGTGAATCAAGTTGTAAACCATTTACTTGATCTAAACTTGTAAATGTCTCTTTATTTGATAACCAATTTACGATGTTTTCTAATAAGATAGCATCGTTTTCTTCTTTATAACCATCGTAAGTTTTCTTTGTTTGGCCAGAATCTTCACGAACGTACTTTGGCGTAGCATCTTCAACAGGAGAAGAGTCACCAATAAAGGCAGCTTTTCCAAGTCCTACTTTTGCAATTGCAGCATATGGGCCTTCTGCAATACCACCGCCATTATAAACGCCACTATCAACAGCGTTATTCCATTTTGATGGATTTTCTGGAAGGTAAACAAGTCCTTTTGCTAGTTTTGGGTTTGTAATTGCTAGAGTAGAACCAGCATGCATTGCTACAGACGAAACACCTTTTGTAATTCCGAAAGATTGTTCAGGTGATACAATTGTTTTCGCTGAAACATCACCAAGTGCATTGTAGCGGAAGCGAATACCGAAGTTGTCAGAGAGCCAATCAGAGCTTTCTACTCCTTGCATAGCTTGTGAATTTGCTTCTTCATTAGACATTCCTTTTGCTGGATTATCCCAAGCACCGCGTCTATATCCATTAAATACTTCAGAAGAGTCCCAGCGATTTTTATTACGATCTGCATTGTAATGATCAGCAATAAAGAAGATACTACCACCATTTTTTACATATTGTAACATAGCATCCTGCTCAGATTTTTTGTAAGGAATATTAGCTTCTGGAACGATAAATACATTGTAATCTTTTAAATCTTCGTACGTAATAGGTGTTGATTTACGAAGTTCCTTTACGTGATATCCGTTTTTTGCAATGCCGTTTCCGAAGTCAGAAAAGCCGCCGTCAATAACCCAGTCAGCTGTCCCAGCAGTTTGACCGTGTGTATTATCAAATAATACTTTCTTCCCATTGTTTTGATTTACAACTTTTGCAGCGATTTCAGGAGCTGGGTCTACAGAGCTTTCGGCATAAGTAGACGGTATGAACGAGGTCCCTATACTTAGTGTAATTGCTGTTGCTAAAGAAAATGTAATCCATTTTTTATTCTTCATAGAAGAATCCCCCTAATAATAAATATATGTGCTTTAATAATGTAATTTATTTTTCTGTAAAAATAAAGACGGAAAACATAAAAAATATTAAAAAATTGTAAAAATACCGTGAATTTTGTTGAGAAATATTTATATAGATATAAAAACATCCCTTCCAAGTAATAAGGAAGGGATGTTTTGCTTAACTAATTTTTGAGTTAGGTGTTTCATCAATCTTATGAAACCCTTTCATGTAATATACGATTGCTAAGCCGATAAGCCAAATTGGGCCGACAATCAATGCAATTCGTGTATCTTCTGAATACACCATTATACATAAGACTAGTGCAAGGAAGGCAAGTGAGAAATATGAGCTTAATGGGTATAAAGGCATTTTATATGATAACTTTTGTTTATTTTGAGTAGGCAAGCTTTTACGGAATTTAATTTGAGCGACTAATATAATGCCCCAAGTCCAAATTGCACCAAAAGTTGAAATGCTAGTAAGCCATGTAAATACCTTTGCAGGTACGAGATAGTTTAATATAACACCAATGAGTAAAACGATAGCAGTTGCTACAATTCCTTGGCTTGGAATACCGTTTTTATTTAAACGACCAAATCTTTCAGGAGCTTTTTTCTGCTGAGCTAATGTATATAGCATACGGCCTGTACTAAATAAACCACCGTTACAAGAAGAAAGAGCTGCTGTTAATACGACAAAGTTAATAATACCTGCTGCTTTTGCGATACCAATTTGCTGGAATGTTAATACGAATGGACTGCCTTTCTCACCAAGTTCGTTCCATGGATAAATTGCCATCATAACGAATAATGCCCCAACGTAAAAGAGTAGAATTCTCCAAAATACGTTATCAATTGCCTTTGCGAGTGTTTTCTTCGGATTTTGAGCCTCACCAGCTGTAACACCGATTAATTCAACGCCTAAATAAGCGAATAGTACCATCTGCATGGAGAGTAGTAACCCAGAAAATCCATTTGGGAACCAGCCACCATGTGACCAAAGATTTGAAATACCAGTAGCGATACCACCGTTTCCGAATCCGAATAAAATAATACCAGCTCCGACTACTATCATACAGATAATTGTGACAATTTTAATGAGAGCAAACCAAAACTCAAGTTCTCCAAATACTTTTACCGATAAGAAGTTAAAAGCGCTCATTAATAATAGAGCAAGTAACGCCCAAGTCCAGCGCGGGATATCAGGGAACCAGTACTGCATGTAAATGCCAGCTGCTGTAATTTCAGCCATGCAAGTAACAACCCATAAGAACCAGTAATTCCAACCAGTAATATAACCAGCGAGTGGTCCAATATAATCATATGCATATTTACTAAAAGAACCAGCAACAGGTTGTTCAATTGCCATTTCCCCAAGCGCTCGCATAATGAAAAAAATAACGAGACCGGCAATCATATAGCCTAGCAAAATAGAAGGACCTGCTAGTTTAATGGCGGAAGCGGATCCTAAAAATAGCCCAACGCCAATAGCTGAGCCCAGTGACATTAAAGTAATATGTCGTTCTTTTAAACCACGATTTAAAGTTCCAGATTTGTTTGTGTGCTGCATAAGAAGAATCCCCCTTGTAGAGTGAACGATATTTGAATGCGTTTACTAAATATTTAACTATTTCAAATTATAAAACATTTCTATCTGTTATGCTACAAAAATAATCATAATGAACTGTACTACATCTGTACTTGTCAGACTTAAACTTAAAATTCGAACTATTAGGGAATATATTGACTCTTCTTTTTATTGATTGTTAAGATTAAGTATTATATTTTCTCACATACTAGTAAGAAAAAGAATGTGTGATAATAATTCAGGTGTAGGAAGGGTACATAAGCATGTTTCAATTACAAAAATATAACACTTCTGTGAAGCAAGAGTTTTTAGCTGGCATCACAACTTTTTTTACATTTGCGTATATTCTTGTCATCAATCCAAAAATATTATCTGATGCAGGTGTACCATTTGACCAAGCGTTTACAGCAACAATTATTGCAACCGTTGTTGGAACAGTAGGTATGGCGATTTTCGCGAATTACCCGATTGTTATTGCTCCAGCTATGGGAATGAATGCATATTTTGCTTATTCTGTTGTACAGAAGGCAGAAGGGATTACATATGTAGTTGCCTTTTCAGCTGTATTTGTAACGGGGATTATTTTTCTTTTATTATCTTTTACTTCGTTTAGGCAAAAGTTAATTTTAGCAATTCCTGATAGTTTAAAGCATGCAATTGCAGGTGGAATTGGACTATTTATTGCTTTTATTGGATTGCGCCTTTCTGGAATTATCGTGGATCATCCGTCTAATTTAGTTACGATTGGTGATTTTCATTCTCCAGCTGTTATTTTAACTTTAATTGGTTTAATATTAGCGGCGGTATTAATGACATTGCGTGTGAGCGGTGCATTATTTATTAGTATGATTGTGACAGGAATTATTGCCTTCTTTACAGGGCAATTGAAGTTTGCTGATAAAATTGTGGCGATGCCTCATTTACCAGAGGGTATCATCGTTTCAAACCCAATCAATGCCTTTTCAGATGTAATTGAATACGGATTATACGGCGTTGTATTTTCATTTTTACTTGTACTTTTATTCGATACAACAGGTGCATTACTCGGTTTAATTAAACAAGCAGGTTTAATTACAGACAATACAGAGAAGCGTTTTGGTAAAGCGTTTATTGCAGATGCAATTGGCGGGACTACAGGTTCTATCTTTGGAACAAGCCCAACAGCAGCGACGATTGAATCATCAGCAGGTATTGCTGCAGGTGGTAAAACTGGATTAACAGGGATTGTAGTTGTTGGTCTAACAATTATAACGGCATTTTTTAGTCCTGTTATTGCTTCTCTATCAAGTGTAGCCGCTATTACAGCTCCTTCATTAATTATAGTAGGTAGTTTAATGGCGCAAAGCATTCGAGATATTAATTGGAATGAATTTGAAGATGCGTTACCAGCATTTTTAATTTTTATAGGTATTCCGTTAACATCTAGTATTGCAAATGGAATCGCAATTGGATTTTTAGTATATCCAGTCTTGAAAATTGTGAAGGGTAAAGGGATGGAAGTACATCCATTACTATACTTATTTGCATTCTTATTTGGATGTCATTTATTCTTATAATATAAATATAGGAGAGGGCCTTCTTATGGGAGGCTCCCTTTTTGTGTATAATAAAGTGAAACTATAGGCAGTAGGGGATGTCCTCACTGTGTATTAGCCCACACCAATTCAGATAAGGTGAAAACTTAATTGGTTTCGTAAAATATAAATTACGTAATGGAATATATATGTTACAATATAGATAGAGGAGGAACATGAATGGCTGTAAGTAAAATAAAAGTCGCGCGTGTTCAGTTAGATTTAACACAGCAACAATTAGCAGAAAAAGTAGGCGTTACAAGGCAAACGATTAGTTTAATTGAGAAGGGGAAATACAATCCATCTTTAGATTTATGTTTAAAAATTTGTTATGCAGTAGATAAAACGTTGAATGATTTATTTTGGGAGGAAAAGGAGTGGTAGGATGAAAATCGTGAAAGATGAACGTTTAATGATTGAAGGGTTAAAACATATTAGATTAGCTTTCATCTTACAAAATATCGTCATACTAGCTATCGTCTTTTACCGCTATGTCTTGCAAGGGGCAGGATATGAAAGTGTTTCGGATTTATTAATGGTATTTATGGGCGGGATAATAATTATTAACTTTTTAAATCTGAAAAATTCAGTGGAAGTGTATGAGCATACGGGCGGAGTGTCGCGTCGTTATTTTATGAAGCTATTATTCATTCCGGTGGGTATTATTATTGGGATTTTAGCTATTTGTATCGTTGTAACACCAGATATTTCGATAAAGGAAATTAGTATGACAGGACTTATTATGTTTGCTTGTTTTTTAGTTCCTAGTTTGTTTATATACATATATATGAAAAAAATAAAAAGAGAAGATTGAAATATAAGAAAGGCTTTCCCGTATTGAGGAAAGCTTTTCTTATATTTTTTTATACAAAACTTTATGAAGGCCAATTGGTTCAATTTCAAAAATTTCACCATGCTCCTGAAAGCCTAATCGCTTGTAATAGTCAGTTACAGTAATTCGGCCATTACACCATAACATATTTGCTTGACGCTCTTGTAAGATTTGTTCTGCATTCTGAATTAAGGAGCTTCCAGCGTGGTTGTTTCGAAACTCAGGTAATGTGGCCATTCCTCGTAGACGATAATGAATACCGGCTGGTAGGTCAGGGTATATTTCTTTTGAGAAGGAAGCGATACTAATTAGTTCATCGTTTATAAATGCGCCTAAGTGGAAGGTGTCTGTTTCATAATCGGAAGGATATTTACAATCTGCTAATGTTTGATTGGGGCGTAAAATTTTTTGACGTAATACGTAAGTTTCAGATCCCTCAATATTTTTCACGATAATCATATTAACATCCTTTCTTATAAGGCCTTTTCTGTTAATTGTATAAAGAAATAAGCAGGTGCGGCGAGAAGTCCGAGTATGCTAGCAGTTCCGAGAAGGAGTGAAAGTAGGAGGCAAGAATATTTTATTCCATTCGATTTTTTCCATCCGTAACTACAAATCTCAATACTAACACCGATGAGAATAATGGCAACGAGTATTTCTGCTAATAATAAAAGAGCTAAAGTTACAATAGACATAATGTGATCCATCCTCATAATATGTGATAGTAACATTTTACCATATGAAGTTAAAAAAATGCCCCTCAATTATGTGAGGGGCATTTTTTTACTCTAATATGTTTTTTAGTGTATCGATATGTTCTTTTGAACCTGTTACAAGTAATGTGTCACCGTGTTGTAGTCTTGTATCACCATGTGGTATTAATGCTTTGTTACCGCGGTAGATTTGAATGACAAGTACATCACCTAAAAACGGGAGGCGGCGAAGCGCAACGCCGTTATATTTATTGCTGCGCAGTTCAACTTCACGTACTGTTTCGTTTGCTGTTGTAATTAAGCGAACGAGACTAGGTTTATCAATAAGTGCACGTAATAAAATACGTGTAGAGTTAATTGTTGAGAATACAGCGATATGTTCTTGCGTTGCTTTTTCTTGTAGAAGTGGATCTTCTACACTTGCAATAACATGTTCAACACCTAGCTCTTTTGCATGTTCTGCCAATAATAAGTTTTGTTCATCATCGCTTGTTGCAACAACGACGCGATCTGCATCAAATGCTGTTTGTTCAGTTAATGATGCGATTGTGATGTCATCTAATTTCACGATAGGGAAGTCATGTGATTTCGCTTCTTCATCATTTATTTTGTTTTGACGCATCATATATAGCGTTACGTCATAATCTTCTCGTTTTAAATCTAGTGATAACGGAAGGGTAATTCTGCTCGCGCCAATAATAGCTACTTTTGGTTTTGGTGTTTCTACTTTTGGGAACATTTTTTTAAACAATATAGGTGCAAAAATACAAGTAATAACTGCGCTTAAAATAAGAGAGGCAGATAAACTTGGACTGATGATCTCCAGTTTTTCACCAATTTGTGCAGCCGCAATAACTAAAGAAAGTGTCGATGTTAATAAGATTGCACTTCCAAGTACGATATTACGTGGATACCATTTTCTTAAGACGAGTGATGGTAAGAGTTTCGAAATAAAGAGTCCTACAATTAAGATTGGAATCATTAGCATGCTAGAAGGTTCTTTGAAAATAGACCACACCTCTAGATTTACACCAACCATTACGAAGAAAATAGGGATGAAGAAACCATAGCCGATAGAATCAAGTTTTTCCACCATATCTTCATTTGGTGATAATAACGATACAAGTACACCTGCTAAGAAGGCACCTAAAATATTTTCTGCTCCAACAGATTCCGATAACCCAACTAAGATTAAAATGAGTGCAAAAACAGCTCGTGTATCAATTTGTACACTACCAGCTTTTAAACTATCTAAGTATGGAATGTTTTTAAAGCGTTTTGCAATAAAGTAAATGACAATACCGGCACCGAATAGAATAAGTAAGAGCCACATACTTTGACCGCTTTCGGAATTTAATCCGACGAAAACAGCGAGTAAAATCATTGTAACTAAGTCTGCGATAACAGCAACTAATAAAATGATTTGTCCGATTGCAGTTTTTCCTAGGTTGTTTTCTTTTAATGTTGGTACAACAACACCTAAAGAAATAGTTGAAATAATTAAAGTCATGAACATTGCATTATCTACAAATCCTAGCCATACGAATAGTAATGATAGGGCATAAGATAAGATGAAAATAAATAAGAAGATAATGCTTGCTACTTGAAATGTATTTGGCTCGTTTGTCGTATTTTTTTTCCCTTTTTGTTTAAAGATAGAAAAATCAATTTCTAAACCGCTTAAGAACATGAGGAAGATAAATCCTAATGTTGATAAAACTTGAAGCCATATATCTGGCTCAATAATATTAAACCCACTTTTACCTACAAAGATTCCTGCAATAATTTCTGCAACGACAACAGGAAGTGCTTTTAATTTAAAGCGTTGTAACAAAAGGGGAACGAAAAACGCGATTGCAACGACAACCATAAGTGATAGAACAGAAGTATGATGTTCCATTGCGTTCTCTCCCTTCAAATAAATATAGTACCTATTTAGCCATATAATAGGTAGAAAAGCAACGCATATGGATTCGATTTCATAAAGAAAGATTTTTCTTAACATTTGTCATAATAAGTATATTTTTCATGATTCTGTTGTTAATTCCGTAATGTGGATGTAATAGGGGAGGGGATAAAAAAAAGACTGCTGAGGAATCTCAGCAGTCTTTTTCATGTACATTACATTGAGAAGAAGATCCATACAGTTAAACCAACTGTTGCAGTTGCAACGAAGAAACTGTATATCATTGTAAGAATTTGAACTCTTCCTTCTCCTTCTTTTAAATGCATGAACATAATTAATTGTAACAATGCTTGCGCAACAGCCATTATGATAATAGTTGTTAAGACTGTTGAAAGTGGCAATGTTGTGTAAAGTGCCACGTATAACGCTAGAAACGTTAATGCAAGCGATAAAATAAATCCGAAAACGTGTGACCAAGGGAATCCGCTATGCGCATGCCCGTTTGCTTGATTGTTGTTTTGAGCCATTTACGCCACCATCCCGTTCAAGTAAACTAGTGTGTAAATAAAGACCCAAACTAGATCAAGGAAATGCCAGTATAAGCTGATAATGAATACTTTACGAGCTGTAACTGGTGTTAAACCTCGTTTTAAAATTTGGATAATAACACAAGTTGCCCAAATGATACCGCCTGTTACGTGAGCTCCGTGCGTTCCAAGAAGAACGAAGAATCCAGATAAGAAAGCACTTGTTTGAATTGTTGCGCCTTCACCAATGTACATAATGAACTCTTCGATCTCAAAGAATAGGAAACCTGCACCTAAAAGTAATGTAAGGACGAACCATCCAAGCATCGCTTTTTGGTTATGCTTACGCATTTCATGAATTACGATACCACATGTGAAACTACTTGTTAAAAGTAGTAATGTTTGAATTAAAAGCGTTTTAAGTTCAAACAGTTGCGCTGGTGTTGGGCCATCTGCCGTACGACCAGCAAGGACTAGATAAGAGGCGAAAAGTGTTGCGAACAGCATAATTTCAGCCCCAAGAAAAATCCAGAATCCTAGGATATTCAATCTGCTTTGTTCGGATTGATATTCCAAAGGTAAGCTTTTATCTAAAGCCGCCATGTCATTTCACCTCTCATGCTATATGTTCTGTTTTTTTAATTTCATCAACACTGATATAGTAACCTTCATCATAATCGAATGAACGATAGATTAAGCAAGCTAAAATACCAACTCCACCGATTGCTGCAAGCCAGAACCAGCTAAATACTAATGCGAAACCTGCAAGACCGAAGAATCCAGACGCAATAATAGGCACACCAGAGTTACTTGGCATGTGAATTGGTTTGATATCTTCTGCTGCTGGTGTAACTGTTTCTCCGCGTTTTTTCATGTACCAGAAAGCATCAGCTTCTTTAATTTCAGGAAGCTTCGCGAAGTTGTAATGTTGTACAGGAGAGTGAGTTGCCCATTCAAGTGTACGACCATCCCATGGATCTCCAGTTGTGTCACGTTCACCGTGACGTGCACTCCAAATTACGTTGTAGCAAAGAAGTAGGAAGCCGATACCCATCATTACCGCACCAACAGATGCGATTTGGTTTAGCCATCCCCATCCAAGACTTTCAGAGTAAGTGTACATACGACGAGTCATACCGTCTAAACCTAAGAAGTACATTGGGAAGAAACAGATGTTGAATCCGCTCATAAAGATCCAGAATGTCCATTTACCTAGGCGTTCATTTAACATATGACCAGTCATTTTTGGATACCAGAATGTGAATCCAGCAAGCATAGCGAATACTGTACCTGCGATTAATACGTAGTGGAAGTGAGCGATTAGGAAGTAGCTGTTATGGTATTGATAATCAGCTGCTGCCATTCCAAGCATAACCCCTGTAACCCCACCGACTACGAAGTTTGGAATAAATGCCAATGACCAAAGCATTGGAACTGTAAAACGAATACGTCCTTTATACAGTGTAAACAACCAGTTAAAGATCTTAACCCCGGTTGGAATCGAAATCGCCATTGTCGAAATCGAGAAGAATGAGTTAACCGCTGGACCTGCACCCATCGTGAAGAAGTGGTGAAGCCATACGACGAAACTTAGTAAAGAAATTGCAACCATTGAGTATACCATCGCACTGTAACCGAATAGACGCTTACGTGAGAATGTACTAATGATTTCAGAGAAAATACCGAATGCCGGTAAAATAACGATATATACTTCAGGGTGACCCCATACCCAGAACAGGTTGGCCCATAACATCGGCATACCGCCGCTCGCCATCGTAAAGAAGTGAGCATCGAATAGACGGTCAAATGTCATTAATGCAAGAGCAACTGTTAATACTGGGAAAGCGAAAATAATGATAATTGTTGTAATTAAGATTGACCAAGTAAACATTGGCATTCTCATTAAAGTCATACCAGGTGTACGCATTTTTAAGATAGTAACAAGGAAGTTAATACCGGTCATTAGCGTACCGAGACCTGAAATCTGTAATGCAATTGCGTAGTAGTTATTTCCTACGCCCGAAGTAAACTCTGTACCTGCCATTGGGAAGTAAGAAGTCCACCCAGCGTCTGGAGAACCACCAATTACGAAAGCGATGTTGAATAACATTGCTCCGACAAAGAATAACCAGAAACTTAAAGCATTTAAGAACGGATATGCAACGTCACGAGCACCAATTTGTAATGGTACTACAAGGTTCATTAATCCCATAACGAATGGCATTGCCATGAAAAGAATCATTACTGTACCATGTGTTGTAAAGATCCCGTTATAGTGTTCAGCGTTTAAATAAGTTGTTTCTGGGAATGTTAATTGTGCACGGATCATTAAACCATCCATACCACCACGGAATAACATGATAACCGCAGAAATAATATACATAGCTCCGATTTTTTTATGGTCAACAGTTGTTAACCATTCGTCCCAAAGCCATTTCCATTTTTTATACTTTGTTAGTACGAAAATGATTGCTAATGTCACAAGAACGATAGAAGCGTCTGCACCGTAAATAATCGGGTCACCTGTGACAAAGAATTCATCAAGCTTCACTGTGTTCACTCCAATCTGTTGGAATAATAGCTATTATTTTTTGTTTTTGTAGTAGTTGTAATCACAATATTCAAGTGATTTTGGATCTACATAACTTAAGTGGTGACTAGAGAATGTCATACGACCAACTACACCAGGTTTAACAATTTCGTTGTACTTAGCTTCTGTTAGTTTAGGAGCAGTTTCTTGTACTTCTTTAACCCACTTGTCATATTTCTCTTTAGTTTTTGCTTCAACTTCGAACTCCATGTGTGTGAATCCTTCACCAGAGAAGTTCGCACTACGGCCTAGGTAAGAACCTGGCTTATCAGCTTGTAAATAAAGATCCATAATCATGCCATCCATTGTGTACTTCATACCACCAAGTTCTGGTACCCAGAAAGCATTCATTGGGCCGACAGAAGTCAGTTTGAATTGAATTGGTACACCAGCTGGGATGTTTAAATAGTTAACGGTTTCAATTTTTTCCTCTGGGTAACTGAATAACCATTTCCAGTTTGCAGATGTAACATAAATTTCAACTGGTTTAATATGTTTGGACTCTTTCGGAACCTCTTCCGAAGCATAAGTTGCTTTTACTGTTGGAATCGATAATGCGATAACGATAATAACAGGAACAAGCGTCCAAATAATTTCTAGTAATGTGTTACCGTGTTGTTCAGGTGGCTCATAGTCCATATTCTCTGGTTTTTCACGATAACGAATCAAGATGACTGTAAACAGAATGAATACAATTGCGATAATTAATGACATAAGCAAGAATGACCAAACAATTAAATCATACTGTGCTTTTGCAACAGGTCCTTGCGGATTTAATACTGCGAGTTTTTTATCACAGCCACCGAGGAACAGAAGTAATGATAACGGAAGAAGCGAAGCCAACTTCCAAAACGCTTTCTTTAGTTGCACGATTGAAAATCTCCTTTCTCCTTGGATTGAAACTATGCCAATAAAACAATATAAACCTATTAATTTATAGAAGGCAATAGTTTTTGATATATTGTTAAAAAATAGACACAAATGCACACTTTTTAAGGTGAATATCATTTGTAACTTGATTACATTGTAAACTATTTTCCAGAGAAAAACGTGATTGTGAAAATTTTAAGATAAATAAAGTTATACCAGGATATCCAAGAAATAGAAAAAAGCTATCTTATGATAAGAAAGATAGCTGAATATTTTGTATATTTAGTTTATTTCTCGTGTGACAGTTCGTGGCTGTTCAAGTGTGACAATTTTTTTATATTTAACTTGGTATAAAATGTAACAAATAATCATAAATGGAATGCCGCAATAAAGAGCAATTCTTTGATCTGGAATGAAAGCCAAACTAACAAATGTAATGAAATTGAGCGAGAACGCTACGATTGGAACGAGTGGATAGAGCGGTGTACGATATTTTAAATCATTTATGTCGCCACCATTTTTCACGAAATTTCTACGGAAGAAAAACTGTGAAGCGGCGATTGACATCCAAACTACAACGGCAGCCATTGCTGCAATAGATGTTAAAACTAGAAAGACAGTATCTGCCGCAAATACACTTGTTAGTAAGGACAGGCTGGCGAAAATTAGGCTGAAAATTAATGCATTTAGCGGTACACCTTTTTTAGTTAATTTCGTAAATGCTGGACTTGCCATTCCTTGTTTTGCCATCGCCCACAGCATACGAGAATTTGCGTATAGACCAGAGTTAGCAACGGATAATACAGCTGTAATAATAACAAAGTTCATAATGTCTGCTGCATATGGGACACCGGCTACATCAAATACAAGTACAAAGGGACTTTCGACTAGATTAGCCTCTTGCCATGGGAGTAAACCTACAACAACTGATATCGCTAAGACGAAGAAGAAGAGAGTTCGCCAAATTGTGTTTTTAATTGCTTTTGGAATTGTTTTTTCAGGATTTTCACTTTCGCCTGAAGCGATTCCAATTAATTCTGTTCCTTGGAAGGAGTAATTTACTGTAATCATCGTAAGAAGAACAGCTAATGCACCATTTGGAAATAGCCCGCCATTTTCAGTGAAATTATGAAGCATTGGAGCTGGCTTTCCATTAAAGTCTAGTAGACCGAACATAACAGCGCCGCCAAGTACGATGAAAATAACAATTGTTGCGACTTTTACACTTGCGAACCAAAACTCTGCTTCTGCATATGCTTTTGCTGATAAAGCGTTTACGAGGAAGAGTGCCGCTGCAAATGTAACGCACCAAATCCATGAAGAAACGTCTGGAAACCAGCGTTTCATTAAAATACTTACAGTTGTTAACTCTACGCCAACTGTAACAGCCCAATTTAACCAATACATCCAACCGATAACAAATCCAAAACCAGGTGAAATGAATTTGCTTGCATAACTTTGGAATGAACCTGCTTCTGGCATAGCAACGGATAATTCACCAAGACATAACATCGTTAAATACATAACAAATCCACCGACTAAAAATGCAAGAATAGCACCACCAGGTCCGGCATTATGGACAATTTGACCAGATCCCATAAATAGCCCGGTTCCGATAACACCGCCGAGTGCAATCATAAATAGGTGTCTACTTTTCATTGTTCGTTTTAAATCTGTTTGTTCAATTTGTTGATTCATATGCCCTCACCCCGTATTTTCTTGAATGTGTGAACTTCGTTTTATTCTGAGTTTTTAATCATTAGTGGGGGATGCAACACACACTCGGTTTATTTGCTATGAAATGAATGGAGTATGTAAAAAAACGAACTATGACTAAATACTCTAAGAATGTTTGTTAACATGGTGATATCTTCACTATGTTAACAATTTTGATTTTAGCAAAATATTCTGGAAATGTATATTTATTTTTCTTTTTATTAAAAATAATTAGAATTTTTATAATTCATTCTATGAGCGATAATTCACATGATCTTTCTAGCAAACTAGTAAGAAGAAGGGTACAATGATAAGAGTTGTGTCTGTAAAATAATAATTAATGGAGTTTTGTTTATAATGAAAAAGTTAAAATATCTTTTTGTTTTTGGGATTATAATTGCTGCTGCGTTTTTTATAGGGAAAGATAAAATCATGCAAAAGGCGCAAGTTCTACGCCTAGAATTTCTATCTGAAATGAAAGAAGCAGCTATGATTGAAGATGTTCCGTTTATTAAACAATTACCAGAATTACCTCGAGGATGTGAAGTGACAAGTTTAGCTATGTTGCTGCAATATAAAGGTGTACAAGTAGATAAGATGCAACTTGCTAGCGAAATTCATCGTGTTCCATTTGAACAAAATGGTTTGCGTGGAAATCCTTACGAGGGATTTGTGGGAAATATTTATACAAAGGCAGAGCCTGGATATGGTGTGTACAATAAACCAATCTTTGATTTAGCAGAAAAATATGTTCCTGAAAAAGTAATTAATTTAACAGGTAGAGACATGCAAGATATATATAAAGTAATTAGTTCAGGCTCTCCGGTATGGGTCATTATTAATACGACGTTTAAGCCGCTAGCTGAAAGTAGTTTTGAAACATGGAATACGAGTTCAGGCGAAGTGAAAATTACATATTATGAGCATAGTGCAGTAGTAATTGGATATGATCAAAACTTTGTATATGTAAATGATCCTCTTAAAAATAATCCACGTTTGGCTGTTCCGCGAGCAGAATTTGAGAAAGCTTGGGAGCAAATGGGAAAACAAGCAATTACTATTTTATAATAATGAAAAAGTCATCTTTTGGATGGCTTTTTCTTTTTAGTTTATCATCACTGAAAATTCAGAACATTCTTTTAAAAGTTAACAATTCACGTTATAATAACATTTAACTTGGTGAAGAAGGGGAGAAGAGAAATGGATGTTGCAAAGGAACTTGTTTTGTTAAAAAATCAGTTAGTTGAGTGGAGAAGGCATTTTCATAAGTATCCAGAGTTATCTTTTCAAGAAGAAAAAACATCGCAGTTTGTGTTCGATATACTTCGGAAATTTCCATGTTTAGAAGTGTCACGACCGACTAAATATAGTGTGATGGCAAAGTTAGTAGGTAAACATCCGGGCAAAACAGTTGCGATTCGCGCCGATATGGATGCTCTTCCTATTCATGAAGAAAATGAGTTTGATTTTATTTCTACATATAAAGGTGTAATGCATGCATGTGGTCATGATGGACATATAGCGATATTACTTGGGGTTGTATATAAGTTAGTAGAAGAAAGAGAGAAGATTAAAGGGGAGATTCGTTTTCTATTCCAACATGCTGAAGAGAATTTTCCTGGTGGTGCAGAGGAGATGGTTGCTGCAGGTGTAATGGAAGGTGTGGATTATATTATTGGTGCTCACCTTTGGGCGTCGTTAGAGGTTGGGAAAATAGGTGTTATTTATGGTCCTGCAATGGCTGCACCGGATGTTTTTAAAATTAAGATAGAGGGAAAAGGTGGACATGCTGGAATCCCTCATGAAACGGTGGATAGTATTGCAATCGGAACACAAGTCGTTTCGCAACTTCAGCAAATTGTATCTCGCCTCACGAATCCATTAGATTCTCTCGTAATATCTGTTACGCAATTTCATGCGGGGACAACTCATAATGTAATACCAGAGCAAGCCGAGATTGAAGGGACAGTGAGAAGTTTAAGACATGAATTACGAGGTGAAACAGAGAAGAAGATTGAGCGGATTGTGAAGCATATTACGGAATCTTACGGAGCGAAATATACATTTTCATATGAATATGGGTATCGACCAGTTGTAAATGACTATGAAGCTACAGAGCTTATTGAACAAACGGCCTTACAACTTTATGGAAGGGATAGAGTTGTTCGTTTACAGCCGACGATGGCTGGAGAAGATTTTTCAGCGTTTTTACAAAAGGCACCGGGGACATTCTTTTTTATCGGAGCGGGAAATAAAGAGAAAGGTATTATATATCCTCACCATCACCCTCGTTTTACGATTGACGAAGATGCATTACCGATTGGAGTGGAAGTCTTTGTATCAGCCATTATGAAATTTATAAGTAAAGGAGAATGAGATGAAGAAAATACACATTCTAGCGCTTATCCCAGTTCTTTGTTTAGTAGTTGGGCCAATATTTGCGAATTCAGTTACTCCTTACGTATTAGGGATGCCATTTTTATTATTTTGGGTATTATTATCAGTGTTTATTACATCTTTTTGTATGGGGCTTGTGTACGTGTTTGATCCTGCTAATAAGGAGGATGTAAAATGACTGCATTACTTATCATTATTTTATTTTTGTTTCTCGCACTATTTTTAGGGATTCGGGCACAACATGGAAAAGATATGAATTTAGAGCAATGGTCAGTTGGGGGAAGAGGGTTTGGCACTATTTTTGTTTTTCTCCTTATGGCAGGTGAAATTTATACGACGTTTACATTTTTGGGAGGAAGTGGCTGGGCGTATAGTAAAGGAGCACCTACCTTTTATATTTTAGGCTATGGCGCTTTAGCTTATCTTTTATCGTATTTTTTATTGCCACCGATTTGGAAGTATGCGAAAGAGCATAACCTTGTTTCACAGTCGGATTTTTTTGCGAAGAAATATAGAAGTAAAGCGCTTGGGATTATTGTTTCAATTGTTGGTGTTGTTTCCATCATCCCATATCTTGTTTTACAGTTAAAAGGACTGGGAATTATCGTTTCAGAAGCTTCTTACGGAAGGGTGTCACCTGTTGTTGCGGTTTGGATTGGTGCTATTGTTATAACTATATATGTAATGGTTTCAGGTATACATGGTTCGGCTTGGACGGCCGCTTTGAAGGATATTATGATACTGTTTATCGTTATGTTTTTAGGTATATATTTACCGTATCATTATTATGGAGGATTTCAGCCGATGTTTGAGGCTGTAGAGGCAGCGAAACCGGGATTTTTATCTTTACCTGAAGAAGGAATGAGTATTTCTTGGTTTGTTTCTACTATTATATTAACGGCCCTCGGTTTCTATATGTGGCCTCATACATTTGCTTCTGCTTTTTCTGCAAAAAATGAAAAAGTATTTCGTAAAAATGCAGCAATTATGCCATTGTATTCTTTAGTTTTACTTTTCGTATTTTTTGCAGGATTTGCTGCTATATTACAGGTTCCGGGATTAAAAGGAGGGGATGTAGACCTTTCATTGTTCAGACTTGCTCTTCAAACGTTTGACCCTTGGTTTATTGGAATTATTGGTAGTGCGGGAGTATTAACGGCATTGGTTCCGGGTTCGATGCTTGTTATGGCGGCTTCTACATTGTTAGCGAAAAATATTTATCGAACGATAGTTCCAGCTGCTTCAGATAGACAAGTTGCTAAGATGGCAAAATTATTTGTGCCTGTAGTAACGCTCGTGGCAGTTTTATTTACATTTAAAGGAGGAGAAACGATAGGAGCGCTTCTATTAATGGGATACAGTATCGTTACACAACTTTTCCCTGCACTTGTATGTAGTTTGTTTCCACGTCAAATTATTACGAAGCAAGGAGCTATTGCAGGAATGGGAGTTGGGCTATTAGTGGTCGCATATATTACCTTATCTGGTTCAACTATAGCCACGATGTTTCCGAGTTTCCCGCAGTATATAAAAGATTTGAATGTAGGTATAGTCGCATTGCTAATTAATATAATTGTGATGTTTGGAGTCAGTGGATTTACAAAAGGTGTATTTATAAAGAAAAACACTATAATAGTGGAAAAGTAATTCGTTTATCCCGCATTAACAAGCAGTAAGACCCCCACCTCAAAATTCAGCGGAAGCAAAGAAGTTAGGTGGGGGCCCTGCTGCCTGTAAAAGCCCGATTGGTGAGGGTTGATTAAAGTTTTACTTTATTAGAGCTATCTTTGAAAAGAGATAGCTCTTTTTTGTATATATTTTCTTCAATTAGCGGAATCTAACTAAAAACTTGTTGAAAAGGAAGTTAGGTGGGGAAATTGTTAGAGCTTGAAGGTAACTTATTTGAAGTTATGAAAGAAATTAGGGATGAGTTAGGTTCACCTAATGATTTAACAATTAGAGAAGTTGCTCTTGCTGGGAGTTTTACACGTTGTGCGGTTGTATTTTTATGTGGGTTAACAGACAAGGATAATGTTTATAAATATGTAGTTCGTACTCTTCAATATGAAGAAGTGCAAAATGAAGCGGCTGTCGTTCAGACGTTATTGGATCGTTTTATTTCTATTGCGGAAGTGGGTAAGAAGACAACATTTCCGGATATTATAAATGCGATTTTAGCGGGAGATACAGTTATATTAATTGATAATATTCAAACCGCTATCATTATTAATAGTAGGGCTTGGGAGAAGCGAAGTTTAGAACCACCAGTGACAGAAGATTTAATACGTGGACCGAGAGTTGGATTAAATGAAGATATTAATGTGAATAAAATGTTAATCCGACGCAGCTTACGCGATCCAAAGTTGAGGTTCCAATCTTATATTATGGGGAAGCGATCGCAGAAAGAAGTAACCCTAGTATATATAGAAGATATTATTAATCCTCACATTGTAAAAGAGTTAGATCGCCGTCTTCAATCAATAGTGACAGATGTCGTTTTGGAAACAGGTACGATTGAACAATTAATTCAGGATAATAATTTATCCCCATTTCCACAGTTTTTGAATACAGAGAGGCCTGATAATATTATAGCCTCATTAGCGAAAGGGAAGGCGGCCATTTTAGTAGACGGATCCCCGTTTGCTCTTATTGCACCACTTGTGTTTGTTGATATTTTTCAATCTGTAGAAGATCATTACGAGCGCTGGGTGATTGGAACGTTATTAAGATTTTTACGTATGGGTTCAGGCATAATTGCGGTTTTGTTACCAGCTATGTATGTAGCACTTGTATCTTATCATCAAGGACTTATTCCTTCTAAACTGGCTTATTCAATTGCAGGTGCGAGGGAAGGTGTTCCGTTCCCAGCATATATTGAAACGTTAATGATGGCCTTGACTATGGAATTAATACGAGAAGCTGGAATCCGATTGCCCAAACCAATGGGACAAACGATAGGGATTGTAGGAGGTCTTGTAATTGGAGAAGCTGCGGTAAATGCAGGGATTGTAAATCCGTTTTTAGTTATTATTATTGCAGTTACTGCGATTGCTACGTTCTCGCTTCCTGTATATAGTATTACGATTACGTTCCGGATTTTACTTTTCGTCTTTGTATTAGCTGCAACTGCTTTTGGGTTGTATGGAATCATTCTAGCTCTGATTGCACTTGCTGTTCATATTACAAATTTAACAAGTGTTGGTATACCGTATACAACTCCAATTGCTCCTGCATTTTATAAAGATTGGAAAGAAGAATTTATTCGCATACCAAAAGCGATGTTGAAAGATAGACCGGAGTACTTACAAACAAAAGATTCTACAATACGTCCAAAGGAGCGAAAATAATTGAAACCATTTGAGTATGGCGATGAAGAGATTGGATCTCGGGAAATTGGGTTTGCGGTATCATCGACCATTATTGGTATAGGGGCATTGTCTATGCCAAGAGATATTGCTAACCAAACTTTATTTTCGGACGGTTGGATTATTTTGCTTTTGGGTGGATTGATCTGTGCAGTTTTAGGCTGGTTTGTGACGAGAGTGGCTATCTTATTTCCGAAACAAAATTTTGTTCAATATACGAGTGCGCATTTGACGAAGCCTGTTGCATACACAATTAGTAGCATTTTAGTATTAACGTTTGCTGCTTTGACAGCGTATGAATCGCGAATGATTTCAGTTATTTCTCAAACGTATTTATTTAGTGATACACCAATACAACTACTGTCTTTTTTCTTCTTATTAGTTGTTATTTATGGAATAGCAGGATCAAGAGCAGCCTTATTAAGGTTAAATGTTTTATTCTTGCCTATTGTTTTAATTGCGATAGTACTTCTTTCTTTATTGAATATAAATTTAATGGAAATAAATAATTTACTACCAGCTTTTCAAACGAAAGTAAGTCAATATGCTGTTGGAGTTAAAAATTCTATTTTTACGTTTATTGGATTTGAAGTAGCGTTATTTTATGCGGTTTTGCTGAATGATAAGACAGCGAAAAAAGCGCCAATGGCAGTTGCGAAAGCGGTGATGGTAAACGTGCTGTCATACATTTTAATTTATGTAACTTGTATTAGTGTTTTTACTTATATGACAACACGTGGATTGACATATCCAACAATTGAATTAGGGAAAGAAATTGAAATTGGTGGAGGATTTTTAGAAAGGTTTGATGCGATTTTTTTTACGACTTGGATTATTACTATTTATAACACGACAGCAATGTATTATGACGTTGCATCTTTATTGTTTTGTGCTATGTTTCCGAAAGTGAAGAAACATATTTTTATTTTCGTAAGTGCCCCAATTATTTTTATGGCGAATATGATACCTAGTAGTTTGAATGCTTTATCAAGTTATGGGACTTATTTAGCTTGGATAGATATGGGGTGTGTTGTGTTAGCACCTTTGCTCGTTTTAATTGTATATAAAATAAAAAGAAGGAATGGTGGAAATGAAACACCTTCTTAAAATTATAATGGTTATGGCTTTAACTGGATTTATGAGTGGGTGTTCTGAGTTAGAAGAGATAGAAGAAAGAGGATTTGTAGTAGGAGCGGCTTACGATATCGTGAAGGAAAAGAAAGCGAATCCAATTATGAAAGGGACCTATCAGATGGTACTCCCCAGTAAATTGTCTCAACAGGGTGGACAAGGGGGTGGGGATAGCGAAAATTATATTAATGTTAGTGCAAAAGCAGATAGTGTATTTGAACAAATAAGAATAATCGCTAAAAAAATTAGTCGTACGTTATTTTTCCCTCATATACAGGTGATTATTTTCTCTGAAGAATTACTTTCACATCCATACATTTTACAAAATACGTTAGATGTATATATTCGCGATCATGAGATGAGAAGAAATATTCGTTTGTTCGTTTCTAATAAAAATGCCGAAGCTATTTTAAAACAAAGTGCCAAGCCTGAAAATTTACCGGCGCAGTATATTGATATGTTAGCTGAACACCCTCCGAAAAATGCCCAAATGATTGAGGCTGCAAGAATTGGTGAGGTACAGGAAAAGATGATCTCTAACCGAAGTTTTGTATTACCTATTCTTGAACTAACAAAACAAGGGGTACAAATGAACGGTGCAGCATTGTTTCGTGGAAAGGATAATAAGTGTGTAGGCAATTTGAGTGGGGAAGAAACAGTAGGGATGAATTATATAATAGGTAAAAAAATTGGAGGTTTTTTTACCATCCGTAAAAAGAATCAACTTATTACATATGAAATTCATAAGTTACGTCGAAAAATTAAAGTATCCACAACGAATGCTACAAAACCAAAGTTTGATATTCATTTATCTCTGGAAGGCACATTGGCTGAGTTGCATTTTAGTGATCATAAAAAGGTTTTGAGTGAAAAGCGTTTAGAGAAGGATATATCGGAAGAAATGGAGAAGCGTATTCAAAAATCAATTAAACTTGTTCAAAAAAAATATAAGGTAGATGTACTAGAGTTAGGGGAAGTGTATAAGCGACATAATTATAAAGAGTGGAAAAAGGTAAGTAAGAATTGGGATCAAGGCGAAAATTACTTTAGTAATGCTGAAATTACTGTTCATGTTCATCCAACAATTGAACATTCAGGTTCAGCTTTACCGAAAAGAGTGAAATAAGGTGATGAAAGTTGTTTACTGGATTAGGAATTAGTTGCACGATATTAATGGCAGTTCTTCCAGGAACTATATATTTTATTCATAAAAAACTCACAACGTATGGAGCACAGCCGTGGAATACTGATGTGCAAAAAAAGAAACCTGAATAATTTCAGGTTTCTTTCGTGCAAAGCATATGTGAAGGGGGATACCTTCTATGTATGCTTTGCTTTATACAAGCCCTAACCAATGTACCAATTGTGTAGAGAGGAATGTAACAACAATGGCGATAACGGTAGGGATTGCAAACGATAAGAATGTCCATTTTGCACTTTTTGTTTCTTTGTATATATTAACAAGTGTTGTTCCGCACGGGAAATGAAGAAGTGAGAACAACATTGTGTTTAACGCTGTTAACCAAGTCCAACCATTTTCTAGGAATAGATTTTTAATTTGATTAAAATCATCTATTTCAGTTAAAGCCCCAGTTGATAAGTAAGACATTAATAAAATTGGGATTACAATTTCATTAGCGGGTAGTCCAAGAATGAATGCAGCTAGAATAAACCCGTCAAGTCCTAACATTTTAGCAAATGGATCTAGGAAGTTTACAAAATACATAAGTAAGCTTGTGTCACCGATAAAAATGTTAGCAAGTAACCAAGTTAATGCAGCCGCAGGGGCAGCAACAACTATAGCTCGTTTTAAAACATAGATTGATTTATCGAGTGTTGCGCGAACAATTGTATTCCAAACTTTTGGCTTGCGGTACGGAGGTAACTCAAGTGTGTAGTGAGTTGGAACCCCTTTTAAGGCTGTTTTTGATAGTACCCAAGAAACGGTTAATGTCATAATAACACCAATTACAACCATTCCAACTACAACACCAGCAGTAACCAATGTTTGCATACTGCCTGTATAACCAGCAGCCATAAATAGTGAAGCCATTAAAATTAACATAGGCCAGCGACCGTTACAAGGAACGAAGTTGTTCGTTAAAATTGCTAGCATACGTTCACGTGGTGATTCAATGATACGTGTTGACATAATGGCTGCTGCATTACAACCAAATCCCATTGCCATTGTTAAAGATTGTTTCCCGTGTGCGCCGGATCGTTTGAATAAGCGGTCCATATTAAACGCGACACGTGGTAAGTATCCGTAGTTTTCTAATAGCGCGAACATAGGGAAAAAGATTGCCATAGGTGGTAACATAACGCTAATAACAGCACCGATACCACGGAACAAACCAAGTATTAAAATGCCATGTAACCATTCAGGTGCATGCGCTGCTTGGAACCAAGATGTTAAATATCCTTCGGCCCATCCGAAGAATTCGGCAATCATATCAGATGGTACGTTAGCGCCTGCAATTGTAAGATAAAAAATAATAGATAAAATACCGAGCATAATTGGGAATCCCCAGATTGGAGATGTGAAAATTTTATCTAGTTTTTCGGAACGATATAATTTATCAGTATTTGTATATTGGACAGATTCTTTACATATGCTTGCAGATGTTCGGTAAATATCTCCGACTATATCATCTCGTATATCTTCTTTTGAAAGTGTTTGTGCATGTTGAATAATATAGTCTAATGGAAGAGCTTTACTGGCTGAGTGAGATTCCATTAATTACGACCTCCCTTACAAGTGGTTCATTATGGTGTTTTTGAAGTGTAGTTAAGAAATTTTTATCTCCATCTAATATACGTAACGCAATCCAACGTGCTGGATACGTATCACCGAACACTTTATAAATTTGTGGTTCTAATTTCTGAATCATATTTTCGATTTTTTCGCTGTAAGTAATTTTAATTGGTGTTGGAATTAGTTTTTTATTTGCTACTCTTGCAATAACATTTAGCAAATGACCAATACCTACTCGGTTACGTGCTGAAATTTTAACGACAGGTACACCAAGTGATTTTGCTAATTTCTTTTCATCGATAACAATCCCTTTTTTCTCGGCTTCATCAATTAAGTTAATGCAAATGACTACATTATTTGTCATCTCCATCACCTGGAGTGCTAAATTTAAATTTCTTTCCATAGCAGTTGCGTCTATAACAACTACAGTTACTTCTGGTTTTTCAAATATAATATAATCCCTCGCTACTTCTTCGTCTGCGGAATTTGAGTATAGTGAGTAAGTTCCCGGTAAATCTATTAATGTATAATTACTTCCGTTATGTTCATATTCTCCTTCAGCTTTTAAAACAGTTTTTCCCGTCCAGTTTCCAGTATGTTGTTTTAAGCCTGTTAAAGTATTAAATAATGTACTTTTCCCTGTATTCGGGTTACCAGCTAAAGCGATACGATGTTTGCTCATCTGAAATCATCTCCTATTAATACCCCGAAAATAAGGGAGCTTTCTTCTTTACGCAGTGCAATAGTTGTGTTGCTCACTTGATAAGCGACCGGATCTCCAAGTGGACTGCGTTGCAATACTTTAATCGTCGCCCCTGGGATAAATCCCAAATCTAATAAGCGTCGTTTCATAGTTCCTTCTAATTGTATCTTCTCAATTTGTACAAACTCTCCTATTTTAAATTCGGAAAGTGGTTTTATATTAGCCGATACCATAAAAGTTACCTCATCTCTATATTTTTAGTTTGAGTTTAAAAAGTTTCCTTAGGTAAACTTTTTGTTAGTAATATAGTAGACTACATTGGATGATGCTGTCAATTGGTACTTTAAAAATATTCATTTAATTTTAGAATTGTTCCAATTTATTTAGTTGTACTAAAAAATATTACTGAAATTCTTTTTTATGTGCATCAATTAGGCATGTAAAAGTTACAAAATACAGCGTAATTGTAAATGTAACTTTAATTAAAAGGGAAAAAGAGAGAAAAACATTTACATTGGATTTACATTGTTAAGAATAAATTTACATTACAGCTTAAATGGTGTGGATTTTGTTGGGTTCTTTAACTATAAATGTTGGGATTCCTAGTTTTTAAGGATTATTATCGTCATTTACTTAAAATTAAAAATTGCTTAACACTTACATAATATTATTGTCCTACAATGAATTTGTGTTCGAAAGAAGTAGACAAATGTGAAAAGTGATAATCCAAATGGGGGTACAAGACATGGTTATGAAAAAGGGTATTAAATTTTCTTTAGCAGCTTTAGTGGTAGCGGGTTCATTAGTGGGATGTGGAAAAGCAGAAGAGACATCAGGTAAAGATGCTAAAGGAAACGATAATGCAAAACAAGAATTGTCAGGTACGATAGCAGCTGCAGGCTCTACAGCACTTCAACCTCTTGCAGAGGAAGCCGGAAAGAAATTTATGGAGAAAAATTCAAACGTTTCTATTCAAGTGCAAGGTGGCGGTAGTGGAACTGGAATTAACCAAGTAGCTTCTGGTGCAGTCCAAATTGGTAACTCAGATGTTCCATCTGCAGATAAAATAAAAGATGCTAATAAGGCGAAAGAATTAGTAGATAACAAGGTAGCGGGTATTGCATTCGCACTTGTCGTAAATAAAGATGTAAAAGTTGATAACTTAACAGTACAACAAGTACAAGATATCTTCACTGGAAAAGTAACAAACTGGAAAGAAGTAGGCGGGAAAGATGAAAAAATCAACGTGATTAATCGTCCAGCTTCTTCTGGTACACGTGCTACATTTGAAAAAACAATTATGAAAGACGCGAAAATCAATGATGGAACTGGTACTACACAAGATTCTAACGGTGCAGTAGAACAAGCAATTAACTCTACTCCAGGTTCAGTAAGTTATTTAGCGATGTCTTACATGGTCGGCGAGAAAAAAGGTGCGCTACAAACAGTAAAAATTGATGGTGCTGAACCGAAAGTTGAAAACATTGCGTCTGGTAAATATCCATTTTGGTCTTACGAGTACATGGTAACAAAAGGTGAGGCAAAAGAAGCAACAAAAGCTTACATTGACTATGTAAAAGGTAAAGATTTTGAAAAGCAAGTAGAAGATATGGGTTATATTCCAATGTCTAAATTAAATAAGTAATAAAATTTATGGGGCTGGCTGCAAGGCCAGTCCTGTTCATTTCAATTTATGAAGTGGGGTCTGTCCTGTGATGAAGGGGAAAAAACAAATTAATTACGTAAAAAGTGAATATATAGGAAGATCACTTGTTACGTTTTGTGGTATTTTTATTGTTTTAATTACATTAGCTATTATTGCGTTTATTTGTGGTAAAGGTATTCAATCTTTTACACAAAGTGGTATCTCATTTACTGAGATGTTAACATCGACAAAATGGAATCCAAATGCTGATCAAGGATCCTTCGGGGCTTTAATTTTCATTGTAGGTTCAACGGTGGTTTCGTTAGGTGCGGTCATTATTAGTGCGCCAATTGCTATAGCTCTTGCTATATTCATGAATTTAATTTCGCCAAAGTTTGGAAATAAAGTATTGAAGCCTGTTTTAGAATTATTAGTTGGTATTCCCTCGGTTGTATACGGATTATTAGGGGTTACGATTTTAGTGCCACTATTACGTGATTCGTTTGGGGGAGTGGGCTTTAGTTTAATTGCGGGTATTGTTGTATTAAGTATTATGATTTTGCCAACTATTGCTAGTATAGCTTCTGATGCAATACGTTCTGTTCCATTTGATTATTTAGAAGCTTCTTATGGTCTAGGGTCAACGAAATGGCAAGCGATTAGCCGAGTAATTGTTCCTGCTGCGAAGAAAGGGATTTTAACAGGTGTTGTTTTAGGTCTAGCGCGTGCTTTTGGCGAAGCGCTAGCGGTTCAAATGGTAATCGGGAATACGATTAAATTACCAGAAGGAATATACAGTCCGACAGCGACGTTAACTGGTATTTTAACAATGGACATGACAAATACATTAAACGGAACTGCTTGGAACAATGCGCTATGGACTTTAGCAATGATTTTACTTGTTATTTCATTCCTGTTTATTTTAGTAATTCGAGCGATTGGGCAAAGAGGTGAGCGATAATAATGAATGCAAGAACGGTAAATAAAGTTTGGACAGGTATCTTTTATACGATTGCAGCTTTAGTTGTAGCTTTGCTAGTGTTCTTAGTGTTTGAGATTTTACAAAAGGGATGGGGTTTTTGGGATCCTAATTTCTTGTTTGGAGAACCAAGCAATACAAGAGCTGGTGGTGGGATTGGTCCGCAGTTATTCAATTCCTTCTATATGCTTGTTATAACGCTTATTATATCTATTCCTCTTGGATTAGGTGCTGGAATATATTTAGCAGAGTATGCAAAGCAAGGACGTTTTTTAAACTTTGTTCGTTTATGTATCGAGACAATGGCATCTTTACCTTCTATTGTTGTTGGTTTATTCGGTTTGTTAGTGTTTGTTACAATGACTGGTTGGGGATATACAGTAATGGGTGGTGCCCTTGCTTTAACTATTTTAAACTTACCGGGCTTAACGCGTGTTTGTGAAAATGCGATTTCAGAAGTTCCTTCTAATGTGAAAGAGGCAAGTCTTGGGCTAGGTGCAACGAAGTGGCAAACGATCACTCGTATTATTATTCCGTCGTCATTACCACAAATCATTACAGGTGTTATTTTAGCTGCGGGTCGTATATTTGGTGAAGCAGCGGCATTAATTTATACAGCGGGTTTAACATCTCCGATTTTAAATTCAGCAGCGGACTTCTCAAGTCCTGCTCATCCTTTAAATCCATTTAGACCAGCTGAAACGTTAGCGGTTCACATTTGGAAGTTAAATTCTGAAGGAATTATCCCGGATGCGAAGTTAATTGCGACAAAATCTGCAGCTGTATTAATTATTATGGTATTACTATTCAATGTTATTTCACGCTTAGTAGCATCTATATTACACAAGCGCTTTACAGGAACGAAAAGAAAAAGTAAAACGACGAAAAAGGTAAAAGCGGCATAAATTATAAAGAAGAACTCTCTACTTATAAATAGGGGGTTCTTTTGTATTTTAATTATAGAAGGAAAGGGCGTAACGATTGTTGAATTTGTGATTAATTATATAGACGAACAGATGTAATTTAGATTGTGGATTCTAGTGAATCTCTAGAACGGTATGCGGAAAAAATGATGGATTATATGAGTAGGTAGAAAAAAAGGGTTATCTTCATTCGTGAAGATAACCCTTTTCTTTTAAATATCAGGTGTTTCTGTAGAAGTGCTTATTTTTCTACGGGAGCGTCTTTTTCTCCCGATTTTATCTAATAGTTCATACATAACTGGAACAACTACTAATGTAAGAAGAGTTGAGACTGCCAAACCACCGATGACAACGACGGCTAAACTTTTTGATACCATACTCCCTGCTTGGGATTGGCCAAATAGAAGTGGGAGCATAGCAACGATTGTTGTAATAGCTGTCATAATAATTGGGCGTAGTCTAGTAGAACCTGCTTCAAGTAAGGCTTCTCTTGTTTCCATTCCGTGTTCCCGATTTTGTTGGACTCTTTCTATTAATACAATAGCATTTGTAACAACAATCCCGATTAACATTAATGCGCCGATTAAGGAATTTACATCAACAGGTGTTCCTGAAATGATTAATCCTAAAATACCGCCGACAGCAGCTAACGGTAAAGAGAATAGGATTGCAAAAGGAGCACGTGCTTGCCCGAAGGTGATAACCATAATTAAATATACAATCCCTATTGCAATCCCCATAATTTTGAATAAATCTGTAAAATTCTCTTGCATAGATTCAGTAGCTCCTGCGATATTTACTTTTGCACCACTAGGTAAATCTAAGTCAGTTATCGCTTTATTTACTGCTGTGTTTACTTTACTCAAATCTTCATTTGAAGCTTCGGCTGTAATTTGGATTGTTTCTTTTCCGTCTTTATGGAAAATTTCTGTTTGCGTTTGTTTTTCTGAAATAGTTGCGATGTCTTTTAAAGGTATTGGGCCATTAATAGGTGATAGTATGTTTGTATTTAAAATATCTTCTTGTTTATTAATGTTTTCTTTTTTGTGTTCTATCATAATAGTAGTTTTTTCATTATTAATTGTAATTTCGCCAATAGGTGATTTCTTCATAAGGAATGCTACTTGTTGCGCAGCTATTTCTGGTGTTAAACCTAGTTGTTCAGCCTTTGTTTGATCAATATGAATTTGCCATTCTTTCTTAGAGTCTTCTAAATTTGTTTTTACTTTAGAAAGATCATCCATGCTTTTTAGTTTTGTTTCAACGATAGTAGCCGCCTCTTTTAAATCCGCTTCGTTAGTAGCTGTTACGTTAAATTGTAAGTTATTGCCGCCGCCAGAGCTTGAATAACTTGTTTTTATATAATCAAGTTCAGCAGGCTCAAAAGTTTTATTTTCCTTTTTTAACTCTTTAATATATTGATCAATATCAGAACCTTTTTTAAAGACTACGAATATACTAGCGAGGTTATTTTTAGTTGTTTGCCCCCATTGTGCATCTTCTGCGCTAGATCCCATTCGTAAAATAACGTCTGTTATATCCGAATTAGAAAGTAATTTCTTTTCAAAATCAAATGCTTTTTGTTTTTGAGATTCAGCATTATAATCGGCTGGAAATGTCATGTTAATAGATAACATTGTGTCGTCTTCAGATTTTATGTTTGCTTTCGGTAGTAATATATAGGCCGCAATTGATCCTACAAATAATAAAAATGAAGTAAGTAGAATAATGAATTTATGAGAAAGAGCCCACTTTAATGTAGCGACATATCGTGATGAAGAACTTGGCTTTCGATGCTTTGTTTTTTTGAGTAGTAAAAAAGCCATAAGTGGAACAACTGTTAGTGCAACGATTAAGGATGATAGTATAGAATATACAACTGCTAATACCATAGGTAACATTAATTTTCCGATTGCTCCTGATACGAGGCCGATAGGTAAAAAAACAGCGACCGTTGTTAAAGTAGAAGAAGTAATTGCGACTGCGACTTCTTTCGTTGCATCGAGAATGATATCTTTAGAGAAAGAATCTTTTTGTAAACGGCGGAAAATATTCTCGATGACAACGATACTATCATCGACGAGACGCCCAACCGCAACAGCTAAACCACCGAGGGTTAAAATGTTAAGTGTAATGTTAGATTGATGTAGTAAAAAGAGTGTTAATAAAATAGATAATGGAATACTGACAACAGCGATGAGTGTTGTTCGGAAGTTACGTAAAAAGATTAAGATAATTAGAGTTGCAGCGATTGCTCCAAGTATTACTTCTTTTCCCATGCTAGTAACAGCATTTTCAACTTGTTCATGGGTTGAAGCCAAAAGTTTAATAGAAAATTGATCTTTATATTCCTTATCTATCTCTTTAACTTTTTTATCAATCTCTTTTCCAATGGCAACTGCATTTTTACTCGGTTCTTTCATGATGATTAATCCTGTGCCTTCTTCTCCGTTTATATGTGAAATTGTATCGTAGTGTTGTTTAATTTCAATTTGAGCAATGTCTTGCAATTTCACTTGGGGTGCCACAGTGATGTTTTTAATGTCATTTACATTTTTTATGTCCCCAATGACGCGGAGGTTGTATTCTTCCTGATTAACAGTAATTGCCCCAGCTGGAGTAGAAGTTTCTTTTCCTTGTAAAACAGTTAGTACCTGCTGTGATGTTACGTTTTTGTTTTTTAATTGGTTCGGATCAAGTACGATAGATAATTCAGAGGTGGATTTTCCGAAAAACATAACGTTGGCAACACCATCAATGTTTTCGAGTTGTGGTACGATTTCTTTTTCAATTTGTTTTTCATCTGCTTTTGAAAAACCGTTTTGTTTCTGGATAGTAATTTGAGCGAGTGGAATCATAGAAGTGTTTAATTGACTAACTACGGGCTTGGTTACATCTTTAGGTAATTTAATTGTATTGACGGCTTTTTCGACTTCGCGTGCTGCATCTTTCATGTTTGCTTTTGATGTATACGTAATGTCGATACGTGATAATCCCTCGTATGTAGAAGAAGTAATGGTGTCGACGTGTTCTAAATTGCGAAATTGTTTTTCGAGAGGATCAGTTACATCCTTTGTCATCGTTTCAGCGTCGAGTCCTTGAGATAAGGTTGTGACGGTAATTGCCGGATTGTCGATACTTGGTAAAAATTCCATAGGTAATTTAGAGCCGGAATAAACACCGAGTATGGAAATGAGAAAGATCATGATGATAATGGCAGCTCGGTTTTTTAATGAAAACTTTGTTAACCTATCCATAAAATAATTCCTCCATTGGTTTATTTATAGTTGAGTGCGTCCTTTCTTACTATATAACAAAAAATGGATATTTTTCATTAATTAAATGTAAAAAAATTCTAACAATGCCCTTGAGTTTATATTAGGATTGGAATGTTGTTAATTTGTAGGGGGGAATTTTCGAATGAGAAGGAAGGGGATAATGCGCGCGAGTGGCTGTTTAATGTAGATGGGATTTTTTCTTACGGCTAATTTGTATAGTTATTTTATAGAAGGATAATTATTATAAACCTTAATATAGAAGAGAATGAAAATTTGGGAAGGTATTGTGAAATTTAATTTAGTTGAATGAAGTGTAGTAGTATACAATCAGAATAACTATTTTTAGTAGAGAGGATAATAGTTATTTCTATAGAAGAAAGTAGGATAGATAATTTTTTTTATTTTTATAAAAAAACACTTGTTATTTAAAAAGTGTGATGGTATATTAATAAACGTCGCTGATGCGGAAACGCAGAAAACGACAAAAAAGAAATTTTAAAACTTAGTTGACATCGAAAAATGAAGATGTTAATATGATGAAGTCGCTTCTGAAGCGGCGGACAAGTTCTTTGAAAACTGAACGAAACAAACAACGTGAAACGTCAATTTTTATTTTAGATGCTAGACAAACTAACTTTATTGGAGAGTTTGATCCTGGC
>NZ_JBNRIL010000007.1:5000-96192 GCF_053557995.1 Bacillus sp. XB1
CATCGAAATAATTATCTTCTTTTCAAAGACAAATGTTATTGTACCATAATGTCCAATAAAAAACAACTGCTATATAGCAGAAGTTAAAATGGCGGTCCCGACCGGGGTCGAACCGGCGATCTCCTGCGTGACAGGCAGGCATGTTAACCACTACACCACGGGACCATTTGGTTGCGGGGACAGGATTTGAACCTGCGACCTTCGGGTTATGAGCCCGACGAGCTACCGTGCTGCTCCACCCCGCGACAATACTATTCATATAAAATTATATGGTGGAGGATGACGGGATCGAACCGCCGACCCCCTGCTTGTAAGGCAGGTGCTCTCCCAGCTGAGCTAATCCTCCAAAAGTGGTGACCCGTACGGGATTCGAACCCGTGTTACCGCCGTGAAAGGGCGGTGTCTTAACCACTTGACCAACGGGCCAATATGTATGGCAGAGAAGAAGGGATTCGAACCCTCGCACCGCGTTAGCGATCTACTCCCTTAGCAGGGGAGCCCCTTGAGCCACTTGGGTACTTCTCTGTATGGCTCCGCAGGTAGGACTCGAACCTACGACCGATCGGTTAACAGCCGATAGCTCTACCACTGAGCTACTGCGGAATAATGAAGACAATTTGTATCTTATAAAAATTCTCTCTGTAAGTCAAGAAGTTTTTAACAACATCTTGTTCAAACGTGACATGTTTATAATATACTGGATTGCGTTTTTACTGTCAAGATGTTTTCGATATCGGTTTGAGTTTCCCTTTACACTTTCCACAGACATATCTTTTTGTATTTATTTGACGCCTTCTTACATATTGAAGTGAACACTCCATACATTCATACTTATAAATCTTTTTTTCCTTCTCTTCATTAATCATTTGTTTACAAAAACGTGGTGCATCAACTTTCTTTAACAACTCACGAAATTCCCTGTCCCTGTGCTTATACCCTCTTCCTGCAATATGTAAGTGATAATGACAAAGCTCATGTTTAATAATCCCGACTAACTCTTCTTCACCATACACTTCGTAATATCGATAATTCAGTTCGATATTATGACTCTTTAATAAATAACGCCCACCAGTTGTACGTAATCTATTATTAAACACTGCTTTATGTAAGAACGGTACCTCAAAGTATTGTAGTGACACTTCTTCCACTAGTCGCTGAATTTCTTGCTCATCCACTCTCATTCCTCCTAAACAAAAAAATATTTTTACACTTTTCTCCCTTCTTATACATATATTAAATAGTACATATACCCATCCTCATGTAAGAAACGTGGTTTCTAAAAACAAAACATGAATAGAAATCCACTCACCAACCTCTCATCAATAGCATTTTAGATTTTTGAGAGCAGGATTAAACAAGGAGGGATTCCTATGCCTACGTGGCTAAAAAAACAAATGCAACGTGCATATTTCGAAAAAAACCGGTATCAAATTAAATTATTAAATGAATGCTGGTTTTATTATAGCAAAATACATCAAAGCTCATAATCCATTACACTTTTTATTCCATAAAAAAAGAGCAGTTTCGTCTGCTCTCTTCTCTTACTATTCAATCGGCAACATAGATAGTGCAACGCGTCCTTTTTTTGTATCAATATCATCTACCCATACTTTTACAATTTGCCCTACTGACACAACATCTAACGGATGCTTTACAAACTGTTTGCTAAGTTTAGAAATATGTACTAAACCATCTTGCTTTACGCCAACATCAACAAAAGCACCAAAATCAACAACGTTACGAACTGTTCCTTCTAGTTCCATACCACGTTTTAAATCTTCTAATTTCAAAATCCCTTTTTTCAGAAGTGGTTTAGGCAACTCATCCCTCATATCTCTTTCTGGACTAATAAGCGCATCTATAATATCAACTAACGTCGGCTCCCCAACTCCTGTTTCTTGAGATAACTTAGAAATCTCTACTTCTTCCAATCTCTTTTGTAATTGCGGTTGTCCTACGTCATCTATCGATAACCCTAGACTCTTCAATAACAATTCAACATTTTTATATTGCTCCGGATGAATACCTGTTCGATCTAATGGATTCGCTCCTTCTAGTATACGTAAGAAACCTATACATTGTTCATACGTCTTTGCACCTAAACGCGGGATTTTCTTTAATTCCGTGCGCTTTGTGAATTTCCCATCTTCTTCTCTCTTTGCCACAATATTTTTCGCAACAGTTTTCGATAAACCTGAAACATATTGTAACAATGCAACCGAAGCCGTATTTACATTAACCCCAACTTGGTTAACAGCTGTTTCTACTACAAATGTTAATGACTCATTCAGTCTCTTTTGAGATACATCATGTTGGTATTGTCCAACCCCAACTGATTTAGGATCAATTTTCACAAGTTCAGCAAGTGGATCTTGCAGACGTCTTCCAATAGAAACGGCACTTCTCTCTTCAACTTGTAAATTTGGGAATTCCTCACGAGCTAAATCAGAAGCTGAATATACACTAGCACCCGCTTCATTTACAATAATATAAAAGACATCTCGGTTCACACTTTGTAATACATCTACTATAAACTCTTCTGTTTCTCTAGATGCTGTCCCGTTACCAATTGCAATCATTTCAACTTGATATTTATCTATAATAGAAAGAACTTTCGTTTTTGCATCATCATATTTACGAACAGGTGGATGCGGATAAATAACATCGATATGTAGTACTTTCCCCGTATCATCTACTACAGACAATTTACAACCAGTTCTATATGCCGGATCTACCGCTAGCACGACTTTCCCTTTCATCGGAGGTTGTAATAATAAGTTACGTAAGTTCTCAGAGAAAATATGTATCGCTTGTTCTTCAGCTGTTTCTGTTAATTCTTTACGAATTTCTCTTTCGATTGAAGATTGAATTAATCGTTTATAACCATCTTCAATCGCTAATTGTACATAATGTGCACTTTTCGAATCGTTATCACGAATTACTTTCTTATTTAAGAAAGTTACTATCTCATCTACTGGCGGAACAACAGCAACTCTCAATATATCTTCTTTCTCGCCACGATTCATTGCTAATACACGATGTGGTACTACTTTTTGCAATGGTTCTTCATAACTGTAATACATTTCATATATATTCTTTTCATCTTTTTCTTCATCTTTCACGGACGAAGACATAACACCTTTTCTAAAAGTAACATTTCGAATCCAACTACGATACGCAGCTTCATCTGAAACCATTTCTGCAATAATGTCTTGTGCACCTTGTAAAGCTTCTTCTGCAGATTGCACTTCTTTCTCTATATTAATAAATTCCACTGCCTTTTTAGCCGGATCTTCTTTCTTATATAACAATAACCATTCAGCTAATGGTTCTAATCCTCTTTCTTTAGCGATTGTCGCTTTCGTTCTTCTTTTCTCTTTATATGGACGATATAGATCTTCTACTTCTTGCAACTTTGTAGCTTTAACAATTTGCTGTCGTAGCTCTTCTGTCAGTTTCCCCTTCTCATCAATAAGACGAAGAACTTCTTCCTTCCTATCTTCAAGTTGCATCATATATTGCCATCTCTCTAAAATCGTACGAATTTGCACCTCATCTAAAGAGCCTGTCCATTCTTTTCGGTAACGAGCAATAAATGGAACTGTGTTACCTTCTTCTGTTAATTGAATAACATGACGAACTTGCTTTTCGGTAAAGCCTAATTCTTTCACTAACATTTTCATTAACGCTTGTCGATTATCTACCATTTCCATATACAACCGTAACCTCCTCTATAATAAAAAAAGTTGCCCTTCAAAGAGAGCAACTTAAACTGCCGATTTAAAAATCTATTAGTCCTAAACTAATTTGTAACGCTTCATCTACACGACTCATCATCACTTCATCCAAATGAGTGATTTTGTCCGTTAAGCGTTGCTTATCGATTGTTCGAATCTGCTCAAGTAAAATAACAGAATCTCTCTCAAAACCATACTTTTTCGCATCAATTTCCACATGAGTGGGTAATTTCGCTTTTTGAATCTGTGCAGTAATAGCCGCTACAATCACCGTTGGACTAAAACGATTTCCGATGTCATTTTGAATGACAAGAACCGGACGAACGCCTCCTTGCTCAGAACCAACAACTGGGGAAAGGTCTGCAAAATACACGTCGCCGCGTTTTACAATCAAAATATTACCCCCCGCTAACTAAGCGTTCTACTGTATGAGCTGCTTCATACTCTGCTAAGAAAGCTTCAGATGCAATACCAAGATTAATTTTTCCCATTTCAATGTACCCACGTCGCATTGATTCATGTTGGTAGCGTTTCTTCGTCTTATGTTGACGCAATAACAATTGTGTTGCCTGGCAAATTAGTTCATGGCGATTCTTATTCTCTTGTTTTCCAATTCCGTCCAATTCCGTTACCATTTGCTTTGGCAACCGAACCACGATTTCAGTAGTTACACTTGATTCGGACACAAAAATACACCTCCACCGTCAACTACACACCCAAATATATATATGACACCTATTGTAATAATACCATTGTATGGAGCCTGTTGCAAAGACTTCCTTATTCCTTGCTTATGTTTTCCAATTCACAAACAAAACATTCATCTTCTTAAATTTTTTATCTCATAACTAACTCAAAACAATAGAACCCCTCTTCAAAACTTACGTGCAACTTATATAAAAAATGATTATAAGTAAAAAGCTTCTCATCAAAAAGAGCTTATTATCCAGCAATGAACAGTCACTCCAATGACAAGAAGCAATCATACTACCTTCTATATATTGTTCAAGTAATTAATTATCTCTACAACCTTACCATTCCGTATAAATATTCTTGGCACACGGAAACTGATTGTTGCAATAATTTCATAATTAATAGTCCCTGAGTATTCCGCAACCTCTGTAGCGCTAATATACTCATCTCCTTGCCTTCCAATAAGCGTAACTTTCGTACCAAGTGGCACTTCACAAGGAAGATGAATCATGAACTGATCCATTGTTACTCGCCCTACAATCGGTACCCTTTTACCATTTATAAGCACTTCAAATCCTTGTAACCTTCTAAGCCACCCATCTGCATAGCCAATCGCTACAGTCGCAATCCATTCTTCAGTTTTCGTTCGATAGGTGACGTTATAACTAATTCCATCACCTTTAATTACCTGTTTAATATGAGCGACTTTCGTATGAAGTGATAGCGCCGGTTCTAATTCAAATGGTAAAAAAGGACGTATTTCTACAGAAGGAGATAATCCATACATTGCAATCCCAATTCGCACTGCATTAAATGTAATCCCTTGAAAACGTAACGTCGCAGCACTATTAGCTGTATGAACAAACTTAGGATCCACTCCGAATTCTTTCAACCAACTTAACTGCTCCAAGAACGTGTTATATTGCTTATCAAAATACGAAGTCTCAACCTCATCTGCCGTTGCAAAATGCGTGTATACTCCTTCTAACTCTAAAAACGGTGCACCCTCTAAACTCTTTAAAAATTCTTTTAGCTCTTTTCTTTCACGTATTCCAATTCTCCCCATACCACTATCAAAGTTAATATGGAATTTCATTACAGATGAACCATCCCAAAGTTTAATTGCTTCTTCCACCCATTCTTTTTGAAAAACAGTTAGCGCTACATCATTTTCAGCAGCTACATTTACATCACGCGGCGGCGAGGGACCTAACACTAAAATCGGTTCAGTAATACCAGCCCTCCGAAGCACTAAAGCTTCATCTAAAAAAGCAACAGCTAACCTTGTTGCACCTGCTTCTAATGCCGTTTTAGCCACCGGTACATAATCGTGCCCATATGCGTTTGCTTTAACTACAGCAAAAATCTCTACATTACTTGGGATGAACTCTTTAATATGTGTAACGTTGTTATAAATGGCATCTAAATCCACTTCCACCCAAGTGTCACGGTAAAATGGTGCTTCTTCCATAAATACACTTCCTTATACACGATATGCGAAGCTTATTCTTTTATATGCTTCTTTTATGAAATCCACCTTCAAACTAAGAAAAGACGTGGTGCACATATATCACCACGTCTAAGAAGTTTACTTCACCTGCTTCGCTGTAACTGAACGAGCAACCATTAACAGCTCCTTCGGCTCTAAACCTTTAGACACGAGCATATATTCTACTCCGTTATGCGACCACGTTACAGAGTCTTTCGTTAATGCACCAATCGTAAACCCAAGATCAACTGGTTCTCCACTTACACTTACCGCTGATGATGCCTCTGCAACTTTTGCCTTTTCTTGTATTAAAGTAAAGGATTTCTTATTTCCAGTGTATGTGAGTATCGCACGCTTGCCACTGTCTGTCTTCAACTCTTTTTCATCTTGCAGAGTCATACCTTGTGGTGTATCAAGTGGATACAAAATAGCAAACGGTTTGTCTTCTTTCGCTGTTGTTTGAACATCTACCTGTGCTCTAGACATATTTTGTTTCGTATCAAATGCACCTTTATCAAATTTCGCATCGAATTTCACTTTAGAGAAATCTACTTTCACAAGAACATTTTGATCATTATCCATTAACTTCACTGAAACTGGAGTCAAGTCGCTCTTATTCAATGTAATCTCTTGTCTCGGCAACATATTTTGATGTTGATAGTTTGTTTTTGTTTTAAAAATATAATACTTATCTGTTTTCTCAAAAGTAAGGTTTTTCTTGTCCTGCAAAATATCTCTTACAAGTGATTCATATAAATAAGCCTGGCTACTATTTTGCGGCCAATCACTTTGAAAACGGAAGCTCTTATTAAGTGCTGGCGTTAATACAAATACACCTTCTTCATTTCTCAAAATAATTTGGCTCTGATCTTTTTTTGCATTTTTTAAATTCACACGATAAAAAGACGGTTCCTTATGCCAAATCTCTACGTTATACTCTTGAGGCTCATTGCCTGTTTTAATAGATAATTTTGCCTCAGCTTGATAACTTTTCATCCCTTTTACTTTTGATTCTAAATCTCTCACGACATCATCTTGCTTCTTTTCCATACAACCCGCCAACACAAAAACGGTCAACAAACCGACAAGAACTAAAAACAGACGCCTTTTCATCAATTCAGCCCCTTTGCCCCTATAAATGAATGGAAGATGTACCTTCCTTATCGCTACCTCAAATATATGAGACAAAGATATAAAATATGCAGACTAGCGTGACGAGCTTTCTAAAACAACTTGAGCAACAGCAAATTCCTTACTATGACTAATTGATAAATGAACAATATACTCTGTACTTGTAATCAGAATTGGCTTACCTCTTTCATCATTTTTCACTTCAATATCTAAAAAACTCACTTCTTTTCCGATACCAGTACCTACAGCTTTTGAATACGCCTCTTTCGCTGCAAACCTTCCAGCTACAAACTCTGTAAGGCGACTTCCTTTCAGCTCCATAGCAACATTACGTTCATTTTCCGTTAAAATACGTTCCATAAATTTAAGCTTTCCATCTAGCATTTTTTCAATACGATTTAATTCAATAATATCGATACCAATCCCTATAATCATTTCGAAATCCCCTTCTTCTATTTAACTTTCTTCTTTCATATTGATAAGAATAACAGAGAATCTTTCTGATGCAAAAGGGGTGAAAGTAACCGTATGCTAATAAGATCCACTCATATTTCTTTACAACCGACTATTCTTACCTTACTTCTTATTCATTTAGTCATGATGATATTAGGCGACTTTTTTCTCTTGCCACTGGCAGCCTCTAATGAATATATCGCTAAAGGAGAATGGTGGCGTGTCATAACTTCTCTTCTCGTACACGTAGACTTACAACATTTTCTTTCTAATAGTATTTTTTTGTTTGCTCTTGGTTCTTCTATCGAAAAACAACTCGGACACTTTTCTTTTTTTATTCTATTTTTTCTCTCTGGAATTTCTGGAAATATTTCTTCTTATATTATTATGCCGCTTGAATATATTCACGCAGGTGCATCAGGTGGTATTTTCGGACTATTAGGTGCACAGTTATTTTTATTGTACAATCGATACCGCTCTTCAAAACCAAAAGAAATTGCCATTTTCTCAATTATGATTCTTCTATTACTGCTATTTACTTTCTTTAACCCTTCTGCCAATCCGATCAGTCATTTAACAGGTTTAATAACCGGTGGCATTTTAACCCCTTTTTTAACCAAAAAAAACGATGGTGCAAAGCTTATTTAATATAAAAGCTTGCACCATCGATAATTTCTACATCTACTTGTTCACTTAAATCTCTCATTAATTGAAATAAAGACTCATCCTTCATCTTCGCCTCAATCATACAATCAATTTGCGGAACACTTCCCTTTATCCTTCTTAAAAAAGATAAAAATGCCTCTACATTAATATAATCTGCATGAGCTCTTGGATCTTTTCCCTCTCTAGGGCTAGAGATATGCATTTTAACCGGCAACAAAGACGTTTCCCACGTATGAACGACACGTGCCCAGTCTTCATACCAATCTTCTTGCTCATTATTCATCATATGGTGATGCAAGTCAAATACGACGGGAATATCTAATTTTTCTCCTAAATATAATGTTTCCTCTAACGTAAAGGTTGTATCATCATTTTCTAATATAATCATTTCTTGAATACCCCTTGGGACATTCGACCAATTCTCTATAAAGCGCTCTAATGCAAGTTCTTTATCTTTATATCCTCCTCCAACATGCAGTACACATCGTTGCTTATGTTCAATCCCCATACCTTTTAATAATTTTTTGTGCATCTGCAATGTTTTTACAGATTGTTTAAAAACACTCTCCTCAGGTGAATTTAGTACAACAAAATGATCTGGATGGAAATCAATTCTCATATTCATATGAACTGCATATTCACCTAGTTTTTTTAAATTTTCTTTTAAAGGACGAATATAGTTCCACTCTAGCAATTCCTCATGATTCGCTAAAGGAATGAGCTTTGAACTGAGCCGAAAGAAAGATATGTCATGCCCTTTATTATGCTTTAATAAACGTAAACAATTTTCTAAATTGGAATTAGCAATTCTTTCAAGTTTACGAATTGCAGCAGCACGATCATCTAATTTCTGAAACTGTGCATACGTCATCGTTTGAGATGGAGATGCATTCTTCAAATGTACACTCATCGCAACGTAACCAAGCCTTACAAGCATATAACAGCCCCTTTTCTATCATAACTATTATGTAGTATGCACAATTATAGAAATAAAAAAAAGAGAATGCCCGCAAAGGGCATTCTCTTTTTTTTATTAAGCTTGTGGACGGCTATGATGTTTTCTTTCGCCGCGTCCATTTGAAGAACCAGGGCGCCCTTGGCCTTCACCTCTACGACCACGACTACCACCATCACGATTACGATCGCGGTTACCATCACGATTGCGATCACGGTTTCCGTCACGATTACGTCCATCACGGTTACGGTCACGATTACGTCCATCGCCACCGCCGCGTGCATCACGACTACGATTACGGTTACCATCACGGTATCCGCCTCCGTTACCGCCGCGTTTTTTAGAACCGCCGCCTCTTGAAACAACAGGTGGTTCTGATGTTAAAGCGATCGGAGTTGTATCCGGCTCTTTAGTCATCATTTTTAAAGCAGCAGCTACTACTGTTACAGAGTCATTTTCTTCTAACATTTCTTCTGCAATACGCTTGTAGTATGCTAAGTTTTCATTTTCAATTGTGCTTTGAAGCTTTTCAGCGATTAAACGTTGTTGACCTTCTAATGCCTCGTCAAGTGTCGGTGCATCCATGCGGTCCATTTTACGTTTTGTTGTACGCTCGATATTTTTTAATTGTCCTGATTCACGTGGTGTTACAAATAGCATTGCAATACCTTTTTTACCTGCACGACCAGTACGACCGATACGGTGAACGTATGATTCTGGATCTTGTGGAATATCGAAGTTATATACGTGCGTTACGCCTGAAATATCAAGACCACGTGCAGCAACGTCTGTTGCAACAAGAACTTCAATAGAACCTTCTTTAAATTTACGTAATACAGACATACGTTTCGCCTGAGTTAAATCACCGTGAATACCTTCTGCAGCATAACCACGTAAGTTTAATGCTTCTGATAATTCATCAACACGACGCTTTGTACGACCGAATACGATTGCAAGCTCTGGAGATTGAATATCTAATAAGCGTGTTAACACGTCAAACTTTTTCTTTTCTTGCACTTCTAAATAGAACTGCTGAATGTTTGGCATTGTTACTTCTTTTGCTTTTACTTTAATGTGTTGAGGCTCAGTCATGAAACGCTCAGCAATACGGCGGATTGGATCCGGCATTGTCGCTGAGAATAGTAATGTTTGATGTGTTTCTGGCACATCTGTTAAAATTGCTTCAATGTCTTCAATGAAGCCCATGTTTAACATTTCATCCGCTTCGTCAAGAACAACTGTCTCTACGTTTTGCAGACGAAGTGTTTTACGGTTAATATGATCTAAAATACGACCCGGCGTACCAACAATAATGTGTGGGTGTTTTTTTAGAGCACGAATTTGGCGGTTAATATCTTGACCACCATAAATTGGTAAAATACGAACACGTTTATGCTTACCAATTTTGTATAATTCTTCTCCAACTTGAATTGCTAATTCACGCGTTGGCGCGATAACAATACCTTGAACCGATTCTTTATGTGTATCCACTTTATCTAGTAGTGGTAATCCGAATGCTGCTGTTTTCCCTGTACCTGTTTGCGCTTGCCCAATAATATCTTTACCTTGCAATGCATGTGGAATTGTTTCAGCTTGAATTGGTGTAGCCTCTTCAAAGCCCATACTTTCAACAGATTGCAGTAAAGAATCACTTAATCCTAATTCTCGAAATGTTGTCAATGTTACTTCTCCTTTTCTATCCTATACTTATCATTTAAAAAAAGGCGTTTTCCGAATTTGCGGAAAAGCCCTTTTCCTGAATGCTCACGTATATAAACGGGCGTATATTCTTCACGAAAATACTTCTAAACGTTATTACACTTTATCAATTATAAGTTTTGTATGTGTAAAAAGCAAACCCAACTGTTACCTTATTTTCATATTCAGAGTTTTTTTCTTCACTTTTATTTTTTTATATTTACTGTAAGCGCTTATTATAAGTTTCTTCTATTTTCGTAACTATCATCCCTATTTATATACACCAATTATTTCAACATCGTAATTACTTCTTCTAATTTCATACCGCGAGATGCTTTTATTAATACAACATCTTTCACATCGACTACTGCTTGTAAATCTTTTACTAACTCTTCTTTATTATCATACGCCTTTACACGTTCATTAGGGAAATTAATTTTCGCTCCTTCAGCAATTTGAGCCCCTAATCTACCGTATGTGAATACATACGAGATTTTTGCTGGATCGATTAATTTTCCTACCTCATAATGGAACTGTACTTCTTGATCTCCAAGTTCTAACATATCACCGAGCACAACGATTTTTTTAGCAAAACCATCTAAACCATTCATTAAATGGAATGCTGCTTCCATAGCCGTCGGACTTGCATTATAAGCATCGTTGATAATTGTTAAACCACTATTTGTTTTCACAATTTCCATACGCATGCCCGTCATTTGAAGTGTTACTAAACCTTCTTTCATCTCTTCCCACGTTACACCAAAATGTTTCGCAATTGCCATTGAAGCAAGTGTATTATACACATTATGTTTTCCTAACACAGGTAAGTAGAATGAAATATTTTCATCTCTATTCATTTTGAAATGTGTCCCAGTTGCTTGTAATGTTACAGTCGTTGGATAATAATCGTTTGCTCTTGCATCACCAAACGTAACCGTTTCTGCTGCTAAATTCATTTCAGGAACACGATTCGTTAATAAAGGCTCATCTCCGTTATATACGAACACGCCACCTTCTTGTAACCCTGTAACAATTTCTAATTTCGCTTCAGCAATTGCCTCACGAGACCCTAAATCCATTAAATGTGCCTCACCAATATTCGTAATGATAGCTGCATTAGGACGAGCTAACTTAGATAAGAATTCAATTTCGCCTCGGCTTGACATACCCATCTCTAATACTGCTACTTCTGTATTTTCTTCTAAGTTTAAAATGGTAAGAGGTAATCCGATATGGTTATTGAAGTTCCCTTCTGTTTTTTGCACTTTGAATTTAGTCGCAAGAAGACTTGTTACAATATCTTTCGTAGATGTCTTACCGTTACTACCCGTTACACCTACAACTTTAACATCCAATTGATCGCGATAGTTTTTCGCTAACATTTGCAATGCCGATAGCGTGTCTTCCACAAAAATAACCGGAAGATTCTCAGGTGGATTCGCTACATCTTTCATCCATAATGTAGCCACAGCTCCATTTTCAACAGCTTTATCTACAAAAGCATGTCCATCAAAGCGCTCCCCTTGAATCGGAACATATAAGTTTCCTTTTTCAATTTTTCTTGTATCAATAGACACGCCTTGAATAGTAATTCCCTCATATTGCTCTGCTAATCCAGTACCATTTACCATCTGTTCCACTTGCTTTAACATTCGCTTTATCATATAGAAACGCTCCTTACATAGAGGAAGCACTATTCCTACGAATAGTGCTTCCTCCTTTTTTGTTAGATTGTATATTTAATTTTTTGTTTTTCTTCGTGACGTTCAATCGCTAAACGAATTAGCTCTTCGATTAATTCTGGATACGGTAACCCAGTATGTTGCCATAATAGAGGGAACATACTGAACGGTGTAAATCCTGGCATTGTGTTTACTTCGTTAATATACACTTCTCCATCTTTCGTTAAGAAGAAATCAGCTCGCGTTAAACCTGCACCGTCTAATGATTGGAATGCAATAATTGCATCACGCTTAATTACATTAGATTCTTCTTCTGTCATTTCAGCTGGAATAATTAGCGCCGTATCACCATCGATATATTTCGACTTATAATCATAGAAGTCCTTTTTCGGAACGATTTCACCTACAACTGAACATTTCGGCTCATCATTACCTAGTACCCCAACTTCTACTTCACGACCTACAATATTTTCTTCTACAATAATTTTGCGATCAAATTGGAATGCCTCTACAAATGCATCCTCAAGTTCTTCACGATTTTTACACTTATTAATACCAACACTTGAACCAAGGTTCGCTGGTTTTACGAAGCAAGGATATCCTAACTTATCTTCTACTTTAGAATAAGCTTCCTCACGATTTTTTTCCCATGCACTACGAATGAAGGATGCATATTTTGCTTGTTTTAAACCAGCCTCTGCAAAGATGTTTTTCATAACAACTTTATCCATACCAGCAGATGATGCTAGAACACCATTTCCTACATAAGGGATATTCATTAATTCTAATAGTCCTTGAACCGTTCCATCTTCACCGTTTGGTCCATGTAGTAATGGGAAAATAACGTCAATAGCATTCTCCTCAGAAGCTGCAGATGGGATAATTTCTGTACTTAATGATAACGGAGAAATCGCATTTTCTGCACCGCTCATTTTTAAAGCTTCAACATCTGTTACTTCGCCTTCAATACGCTCACCGCGTACCCATTGACCTTGTTCTGTAATATAAATTGGATGAATCTCGAATTTATCTTGATTTAACGCTTTAATAGCAGCAAGAGCCGTCTGTAGCGAAACTTGATGCTCAGCTGATTTTCCACCATATAATAAACCTAATTTAATTTTCGTCAATGAAATCACCCTAACCAATTGTTTTCATTTTTCTATTTTAGCACTTTTTATAAAAATAGGTAGTTCCTATTTGAAATAAAATGTAACTTCCATAAATAATTAAATAACATCACTTATTGGTTTTTCATTTCATTTTCTATATAGCTACACAAAATAAAATGGCAATCTAATCTAGTTATGTACCTAAAATATGTAGAAATCCCCTTTTTTGTGTATGTCACCTATTCACTAAGAAGATTGTTTGGTTAGTGTTTCTTTTTGCCTTTGCTCCACAAGGCGATCTAAAGAAACATATACAATACCTGCAACTACACATCCTACAGCTAAAATTGTAAATAGAAAGTGACCAAGTAATCGATCTAATAAAAAACCTCCCAAAAGTGGACCAAATGCGCTTCCTGTAATCCACTGCAAACTTGCAGCTCCCATATAAGTCCCTCTCAAATGCTCAGGGGCCAAATTTGCTACAAATGTCATCTGTACAGGCGACATAATCATTTCACCTAACGTATATATAGCATAAACGAACAGTAGTGTTATTAAAATAATTGTAGCATTTGTATTAAATTCTCCAAACCACTTCGGTAACCACCCTATAAAAAATAATCCAATCCCGAATAAACATGCACCATATAACATCGTCTTCCCGACTGGTTTATCCGTAGCCCATTTTGAAATTTGAAACTGGAATAAAACAACTAATAATCCGTTTAACGCCATTAAATATGGATATGGATTATTCGTTCCAAAAATACGCTTCATTTCATTATCAAAATGTAGTGGCAACATGCCTTCCGTTTGAGAAAACCCCATCGAAATAATAATACCTGCTAATAAGTAAATCATTAATGCCTTATCTCGCATTACAATTTTCCAAACTGCCCCAGATTCCTTTTCTTTATGTTCTTCCCTATCTGTCCTTTTTGGCATCGTCTCTTGAATAAGAAGTAATACAAGTAACGCATAAAATAGCATTGTAGAAGAGGCAATAATAAACACAAGGTTCTTTGACAACACAACTACTGATGCTCCCATTATCGGACCAATCGCAGCACCTATATTGTGTCCCATTCGTAATAAACCATATGCCTCTGTTCTTTTTTCTGGTGCCGTTACATCTGCGACCATAGCTGATGCAGCTGGATGAAATAAAGAATTACTCAACCCTAAAAAAATAGATAAAATTGCATATGGAATAAATCCTTCTATAAATAGAAAACCGAGCATTAATAATGCATTACTTGCCATAGAAAATATCATAATAGGCTTTCTTCCATATATGTCAGCAATTCTCCCTCCTATAAGTGATCCAAAGCTTGCAGCAATTGGAGAAAGCGCCATAATAACCCCAACTTCCAACAACGAATCTACCTTATCTTTTAAATATAATGCAAAAAAAGGCATTAACATCATCATTGCAATTCCATTTAACGTCTCTCCAATAAATCGAATCCATACGTTACGGTCCATCTCCCTTAACTCACGCCACGTATTTTTCATCATTCCACCCCTTTAGTTAGCCAACAATTATCTTATAACAAGTTCAGAAAAATGTAAATTTTCAAATAAAAAAATCCATTCTAACAGAATTAGAATGGATTTTTTCGCTTATAAATTTGCAACATCTTCATCTTTTTTACTATTATTTAAAGCACTATGTTTTCGGCTATATAAGAAGTAAACCGCTATACCAATAACCATCCATATCCCAAAACTAATCCACGCTGTCCCCGATAATTGAAGCATTAAGTATAAACAGAAAATCACTGTTAATGCTGGTAAAAATGGTACAAGCGGAGCCTTAAATGCCCTTGGTAAGTCTGGATGAGTTCTTCTCATTACGATTACCGCAACAGCTACGAGTGCAAATGCTGACAATGTCCCCATATTTACAAGATGTGCTAAAACATTTAAATCTATTAATCCTGAAATCAGTGCCGCAATAATCCCCGTTGTCCATGTATTTAAAAATGGCGTTTTAAATTTCGGATGAACTTTAGCAAGACGCTTCGGCAGTAAACCATCTCGGCTCATCGCATAAGAAACACGAACTTGCCCATACATCATAACTAGCATTACTGTTGTAATTCCTGTAATTGCTCCTACTGAAATTACCCCCGCTAAACCATCTTGTCCAATAAATTGAAGTGCAAAAGCAACTGGATCTGATATATTTAGCTGGCCGTATGGAACAATCCCTGTCAAAATAAGCGAAACAACGATATAAAGAACTGTACAAATTAATAACGATGCAATAATACCAATTGGTAAATCACGTTGCGGACGTTTCACTTCTTCTGCCGCTGTTGAAACTGCATCAAATCCTATAAATGCGAAGAATACTGTAGCCGCTCCAGCCATTACACCATCTAAACCAAATGGCATAAAGGGCGTCCAGTTTTCAGGTTTCACATAATTAAAACCAGCAAAGATAAAAATAAGAACAACTGCTATTTTAATAAATACCATAATGTTATTTACTCGTGCACTTTCACGAACACCCCTAGATAAAAGAACTGTCATCACTAAAATAATTAGAACTGCAGGTAAATCAATTATTCCACCCTTTCCTGTACCAGGAGCCGAGGAGAGAATAGTCGGAATGTGAATTCCAAACCCCTTTAATAAAGATTGAAAATATGCAGACCAACCGTTTGCTACAGCAGATGTAGCAAGTAAATATTCAAGCATTAAGTCCCAGCCAATTAAAAATGCGAACACTTCCCCCATCGTCGCGTATGTATACGTATACACACTGCCCGAGACAGGAACTGAAGAAGCAAATTCAGCATAACAAAATGCAGCAAAGGCACAAGCTAACGCGGCAATCGCAAATGATAATATAATAGCTGGCCCAGAATGTTTCGCTGCCACAACACCCGTTAGAACAAAAATACCAGTTCCAACAATTGCTCCGATTCCAAGCATAGTTAAATCTAGCGCACCCAATGTTCTTGCTAACGTTTTTTGCTTACTTTCATGCATTAACTTTGCAATTGGCTTCTTTTGAAAAATTTGCTTCATCTTTCACTCCTCCAAGTTTTAAATTTTCTGAAAATTTTTAATTCGCTTTTTTATTTTACTCATTACGCTTTTCCTAGTCAATACTTTTGTCGAAACAAGTAGAAATTCTTCTGAATATGCACGATCCTTATTATTCTTTCTATATATCTTTCCATTATTTTTTTGATATTATTATACATGTCGATTCCGTAAAAAAGGCATGTCCCCTTATTGAGAGCATGCCTTTTTTACTTATTTCACAGTATATGAACCTTGTTCAATCCAGCTATACATATACTTTTCATCTTCTGTTTCATGTGCTTGTTTTACAATACGAAGCGGACGGAATGTGTCTATCATAACAGCTAATTCAAGCGTCTCTTTCTTCCCTATACTTGCCTCTGTTTTCCCCGGATGCGGTCCATGGGGAATCCCGCTCGGATGAAGTGTAATAGAACCTTCTTCCACACCTTTGCGACTCATAAAGTTTCCTTCTACATAGTAAAGAACTTCATCACTATTAACATTACTATGATAATATGGTGCTGGAATTGACTCTGGATGATAATCGTATAAACGTGGTACGAAAGAGCAAATAACAAAATTATGTCCTTCAAATGTTTGATGTACTGGCGGTGGCTGATGAATGCGCCCTGTAATTGGTTCAAAATCCTCTACATTAAATACCCACGGATATAAATAGCCATCCCATCCAACAACATCTAACGGGTGGTGTCCTAAAACATGTTTATGCATATAGCCTCTTGATTTTGTCATTACGACAAACTCGCCTTTTTCATCATATGTCTCTAATTTTTCTGGACCACGAAGATCTCTTTCACAAAACGGACTATGCTCTAACAATTGTCCGTATTCATTTCGATAACGACGCGGCGTTGTAATTTGGCTATTTGCCTCTACAACAAGAAACTTAGTCTCTCCTTCATCTGGAATAACACGATAAATCGTTCCAATTGGAATCGTTACATAGTCGCCTTTTCTATAGTGAATCGTTCCAAACATCGTTTCAATTTTCCCTGTTCCATAATGAACAAATAACATTTCATCGCCATCACCATTACGATAGAAATAATCCATTTTTTCTGTTGGACTCACTACTCCAATTAATAAATCTTCATTTCCAAGTATGAAATTCCGTCCACTTATTGCATCACCACTTTTTTTACTTTCTTTCGTTCGAAAGTGGCGATGAGAAAGAGCAACATCCTCTTCATACTGCAACTGACAAGAATGCGATAATGCAGAATGACCTACTTCTGTTGGCATATAATGATGATACAAAATAGACTGCGTACCAGAAAAACCTTTTGTTCCCATTACCTGTTCACGATAAAGCGACCCATCTTTTTTACGAAATTGTACATGTCGTTTATGAGGTAGTTCTCCCATGTGACGATAAAACATGCCCATCACCCGCTTCCTTTTCTTTTTTGATCGTATTACGTAGTGTACCTAAACCAGTAATCGACAGTTCTACAACATCTCCATCTTGTAGCCACTCTTCTGTACCCAGTTCTAAAATACATCCTGTTCCTACTGTCCCAGAACCAATCACATCTCCTGGATATAACGTAACGTCCTCTGAAGCACGTTCAATCATTTCAGCAAATGTATAGTAAATATCTTGGAAGTTTCCTTTTGATAATAGTTTTCCATTTACATGAGCAGTCATTTCTAAATTATATCGATCACCATTACGATAAACGTCTAATTCCTCTTTCGTAACGAGATGTGCTCCTAATGAAGTTGCAAAGTCTTTTCCTTTCGCTGGACCGAGACCTACTTTCATTTCTGTTGCTTGTAAGTCTCTCGCACTCCAGTCGTTCATAATACAATAACCAAAAATATATTCCTCTGCTTGCTCTCGAGAAATATTTCGCCCTTCTCTTCCTATTACGCAAGCAATCTCCAACTCATAATCAAGCTTTTTAGACTTTTTCGGACCAATTACAAAATCACCGGAACCAATTACAGCACGATGATTAGTAAAATAAAAAACCGGAATATCATACCATTCAGGCACAACATCTAATCCTCTTCGTCCACGAGCTGTTTTTACATGTTGTTCAAATGCGTAAAAATCTCGAATACTACTCGGATTAGGAAGAGCAGCTGTCAATTGTACTTCTTCTAAAGCATATATACCCTTATTTGGATTCTTAATATTCCGCACTACTTCTACATACTCATCCGCTTTCTCTAAAAAATCCATCATAGAAGAAGGGATTTTCCCTTCACTAGCAAGATTCATATCTATTACTTTGTCACCTTCAAGCCATCCAGCCCGTAGTTCTTTTGAAGGAAGACAAAATGTAACAAATTTCATCCTGATTCCTCCTTATAAAAATGAAATTTCCACCAGCAAAGGGACTTTTGCTGGTGGATACAAATCTTATAAGTTTCCGCGACGCTCTTGTTCTCTTTCAATTGATTCGAATAACGCTTTAAAGTTTCCTTCACCAAATCCACGAGAACCTTTACGTTGAATGATTTCAATAAATAAAGTCGGACGATCTACAATTGGTTTCGTAAAGATTTGTAGTAAGTAACCTTCATCATCACGATCTACTAAGATCTTTAATTCTTTTAACTTATCAATTTCTTCATCGATTTTTCCAACTCGTGCAGTTAGCTCATCGTAATAAGTATCAGGTGTATCTAAAAACTCCACCCCATTTGCACGAAGCGCTTCAACTGTTTTAACAATATCACTTGTTAATAAAGCAAGATGTTGTACACCAGCTCCATTATAGAATTCTAGATACTCTTGAATTTGTGACTTTCTCTTTCCGTCTGCTGGTTCGTTAATAGGAAACTTAATACGACTTCCATTCGTCATAACTTTTGACATTAACGCCGAATACTCTGTACTAATATCGTCATCATCAAAATGAATCATTTGTTTAAAGCCCATAACATTCTCGTAATAACTAACCCACTCTTCCATTTTTTCAACATTACCAACTACATGATCAACAGCAATTAAACCAGACTCCTCAAATGGAATATTAAATTCTACCTTTTGGAATCCTGGCATAAATGCCCCTTTATAATTTTTACGCTCTACAAGCGTATGAATTGTATCACCATACGTACCAATAACTGCTTTTTTCAATGTACCGTCCTCATCTGTTAATTCCTGCGGTGGAGCAATTGCGACAGCACCACGTTTCACTGCTTCTGAGTATGCTTTATCAACATCATCAACAAGTAGTGCCACATCCTTCACGCCATCACCATGAGTCTTTACAAACTCTGCAATACGATTTTCACTACTTAAAGCTCCAGACACAACGAAACGCATATTTTTTTGCACAAGAACATAAGATACCTTTTCACGGTTTCCAGTTTCTAATCCAGAGTAAGCTACAATTTTGAATCCGAACGCTCTCGCAAGATAATAACTCGATTGCTTTGCATTCCCTACGTAAAATTCCAAATGATCTACATCACGTACTGGAAAAAAGTCCTCCATTTGTGCAGCTAGCGTATCCATAGATTTTTGTTTCATAATATCTTCATCCCCCTGTAAATAGATTAAATGGTCCATACTTAAAACCAACCGAAAACGCTTCCAACATTAATTAATAGAAATTAGTTAGCAAGCTAACAAATTCTGACCTTTAAAATTTTCTATCTTTTCTGTCAAATTCCTCTTTTTTTCTTACATATAAAATTCGACTTTTTTCTCTTTGAAATAAAGCGGGATTTTATTCAGTGGATTTTTGATTATTCGTTGAATCAAGTTTCAACCGCAGCGTTTAATTAGCCATGAATGCTGGATAATGAGGTAACTTTAATACTTGAGGGTATATAAGAAGAATATAAAAAAGACTCCAACATATTAACTACTTACTAATACGTTAGAGTCTTTATTTTTTTTGAATGATTGTATTTATATATCTCATACTAATACATTTGCAAGGAATAGAATAAATGATGTTAATATTACCGCTCCACCTAAGGATCCTAATAAATCTGTTTTTGTTACTTGAAACACTTGTTCACTGTTCATATCCCTCATTCTCCTTCCTTTTTTGTTTAATTTAAAACTTCTATTATACTAATACACTTGATAAAAATACGATTAATGCTGTTAATACTACCGCTCCACTTGCTGATCCTACGAAATCACCTTTTGTTACTTGTAATACTTGCTCTTTCATATCATTTATCCTCCTTTTTTTCTTTTGTTACAAAGCTTCCATTATACTAATACGCTTGATAGAAATACGATTAACGCTGTTAATACTACTGCTCCACTTGCTGATCCTACGAAGTCACCTTTTGTTACTTGTAATACTTGCTCTTTCATATCTTTCATTCTCCTCTCTTTTTCTTTTATTACAAAACTTCTATTATACTAATACGCTTGATAAAAATACGATTAATGCTGTTAATACTACCGCTCCACTTGCTGATCCTACGAAGTCACCTTTTGTTACTTGTAATACTTGCTCTTTCATATCTTTCATTCTCCCTTCTTTTTCTTTTGTTACAAAGCTTCTATTATACTAATACGCTTGATAGAAATACGATTAACGCTGTTAATACTACTGCTCCACTTGCTGATCCTACGAAGTCACCTTTTGTTACTTGTAATACTTGCTCTTTCATATCATTTATCCTCCCTTTTTATAAGTTATCTATATGTAATTTCTAAGAAATGTTTATTTCATAGTTTTTATGTTAACGTTACATTAAATTTGATAACGTAACGTTTGTAACATTAATGTAACATAACTATTATTACGTTGCAATATAATTACGTAAAATTTATTACACTTTTTTTACGTTTTTTTATAATAACCCTCAAAAACCTTTATTTAATGCGTTTTTCACTAAGTTCACGTTCGTAACATTCGTGTAACATTACAGTCATAAAGTGAAATGTAGTCATATTCCTCTCTATTTTTGTTACAAATTGTTTATTTAGCGCCACTAAACCTATCTAATCTTTACTTACTTTTAATATGAGATAAAATACCGTCTTTCCAAGATAAGTTTATATGTTTCCTCTATATAACTATGTATAATAAAAACAAAGAGGTGGTCATTTTGAAATTAATCGCATTAGATATGGATGGTACACTACTATCATCTAATCTTGAAATCTCCAAAGAAAACCTACAAGCAATCCAAACTGCACAAGAAGCCGGTCATATTGTAATGATCTGTTCTGGTCGTGCGAAAGAGGATGCTTTAAAGCTATTGGAAGAATATAAATTATCTCTTCCAGTCGGAGCAAGCAATGGGGCTATTGTTTATGTGGATGGAAAAGTAATTAACTCGCGTTGTATACAAAACGACAAAGTGTACAAACTTGCAAAATTACTAGAATCTGAAGGTTTCCCATATAAGCTATATACAAATAAAGGAGTTTATTCTCCATATACATGGCAAGATCAAGTGATGCAAGCATTCGAAGAAAATAAGCATGCGCTTGATGTTACATTAGAGGAACTTGAACGAATTACAGAAAAGCAAAAGAAATCGAACCTAATTACTGATTTCAAAAAAATAGAAGATGTTGTAAATAACCAAGAACTAGAAATATCTAAATTCTTCATTTTAACGTTTAATGCAGCGCATCGCGCACAGCTATTAAGTATATTACAAGAGGATGCTGATATTATGGTTACAGCATCGGCTCCTACTAACTTAGAAATTATGGATAAGAATGGACATAAAGGAAACGGGATACAGCAGATGGCAGCTCATTTTAATATCCCTATTGAAGATACAGTTGCTATTGGTGATAATTTTAATGATGTACCGATGTTAGAAGTAGCGGGCTTATCTGTTGCAATGGGCAACGCTGAAGAAGATGTAAAAAAGCTATGTGATGTTGTAACACTAACAAACAATGAACATGGTGTTGCTCACGCAATCGAGCAATTTGTATTGAAACAAACTTCATCTAGTAAATAAAAAAAGGACTCTTTCAATTTGAAAGAGTCCTTTTTTATACGTGATGACAAGCAACAAAATGCTCTACACCAACATTACGGAATTCTGGTACTGTTTTTTTACAAACATCCGTTGCAAATGGGCAACGTGTATGAAAACGACAGCCCGAAGGTGGATTTGCTGGACTTGGAATATCCCCTTCTAGTATAATTCGTTCTCGCTTCACTGTTGGATCTGGTATTGGAACAGCTGATAACAATGCTTTCGTATAAGGATGTAGCGGATTGGTAAACAACTCATCACGCGGTGCTGTCTCCACAATCGTACCTAAATACATAATTCCGATTTTCGTACATAAATGTTCTACTACACTTAAATCATGCGAAATGAATAAATAAGATAATCCCCTTTTCTCCTGTAACTCACTAAATAAATTAATAATTTGTGCTTGGATAGATACATCTAGTGCCGCTACAGGTTCATCAGCTACAATGAATTCTGGATTTAATACCATAGCTCTTGCGATTACGATACGCTGACGTTGTCCACCAGAAAACTCATGGGGATACCGGTCAATATGATAAGGAGCTAATCCACATAACTCCAATACTTCAATTACCTTTTCACGCACATTTTCTTTCGTTGCTAATCCGTGGGCCAACATTGGCTCTCCAAGCGCTTCTCCAATTCTCATTCTCGGATTTAATGAGCTAAATGGATCTTGGAAAACGAGCTGCATATTAGGGCGATGTTTTCTTAATTCATCCTTGGATAAAGAATGAACATCTTTCCCTTTAAACTTCACTTCTCCCTCCGTTTTTTGAACGAGGCGTAAAATTGTTTTTCCTATTGTTGTTTTCCCGCTCCCTGATTCACCAACGAGACCAAACACTTCACCTTTATTAATAGTAAAACTTACTCCATCAACTGCTTTTACATGCCCAATTGTTCTACTAAATACGCCACCCTTAATTGGAAAATATGCCTTTAGGTTTTTCACCTCTAATAATGGTTCACTCATTGTTCCGCACGCTCCTCATATAACCAGCAAGCTACTTTATGATTTTCATCATTTACATTTAGATTTGGGGCTTCTTTTTCACATATTTCCATACAATGCTCACAACGCCCACTAAAGTAACAAAATTCACCTAAACCAACTAAATTCGGAACTTGCCCTGGAATAGAATATAGTTTATCTATTCGTTTTCCCATTACTGGTTTTGATTTCAATAATCCTTTCGTATAAGGATGTTTTGGATTTTGGAATATCTCTAGTACTGGGGCTTCTTCAATAACTTTCCCGCCATACATAACGACAACATAATCAGCCATTTCCGCTACGACACCTAAGTCATGTGTAATTAATAAAATCGACGTTTTAAATTCTTCTTTCACTTGTCTTAGTAGATCCAATATTTGAGCCTGAATGGTAACATCAAGAGCTGTTGTTGGTTCATCTGCAATTAATAACTTAGGATTACAACTAAGCGCAACAGCAATCATAATACGTTGTAACATCCCACCGCTCAGTTCATGCGGATAAGAATGGACGATTTCATCAGCGCGGGCTATGCCAACTTTACGAATTAACTCAATTGCCTTCTTATATGCTTCATTTTTACTAAGTAATTCATGCTCTCTTAACGTTTCTACAATTTGCTCCCCTACAGTGAAGACGGGGTTTAGCGATGTCATCGGTTCTTGGAAAATCATTGCAATATCATTGCCTCGTAAACTACGAAGTTCTTTCTCTTTCATTCCTAAAAGACTTTTTCCTTCATATAAAATGTCTCCACCCACTACACTACCAGATTCAGCAATAAGCCCCATAATAGATAAAGCTGTTACACTCTTTCCGCAACCTGATTCTCCTACTACACAAACTGTTTCCCCTTCTCGAACCGCAAAGCTAACATGGTTCACAGCCTTTACTGTCCCCTCGTCAGTTTGAAAATGTGTTTGTAAGTCTTTCAGCTCTACTACCGCTTTACTCATATCTTCTCACCTACCGTCTCATCTTTGGATCTAACGCATCACGAAGTGCATCACCAAGTAAATTAATTGATACAACTGTTATAAAGATTGCAAAACCGGGCGGAATCCATAACCATGGACGCTTTTGGAAATCGATTAATGAGTTAGCTGCGCTAATCATGTTCCCCCATGATGGTGTAGGTGGAACGACTCCAAGACCTAAGTAACTTAGTGCGGATTCTCCCAAAATAGAACCTGCAACACCTAATGTGGATACAACAATTAAAATGGGTAAAACATTAGGTATTAAGTGATATATAATTTTCCGGTAATCTTTTATTCCTAACACATCCGCAGCTTGCATAAATGCTTGCTCCCTAAGTGATAAAATTTGCCCTCTTACAAGGCGTGCAAGCCCTGGCCAACCTACTAGACTTAAAATAATCATAATGACATACAAACGATAATCAGACGGTACTTTCCACTCTGATAAAATCGCACCCATTATAATAAGTAGCGGTAATCCTGGCATTGACATTAAAATATCTGCAAGCCGCATAATAATATTGTCCACAATACCACGATAAAAACCTGCAATCGCTCCTAATAAAGCTCCAAGTATAACCGATAAAACCATTGAAGCTAAACCAATGGTTAATGAAATACGTCCCGCCTGCATAAGCCTTGTTAAAATATCTCTTCCTAATTGATCTGTACCAAGCCAATGAGAAACACTAGGTGGTTTGTTAATGAGCGCAACTTGTATTTTCCCTGATGCATATGGAGAAAAGAACGGACCGATAAAACAAAATAAAAACATAAAAATTAATGCATAAAACCCTACAAGTGCCATCTTATTTTTCTTTATCTTTTTAAAAGCTTGTCGCCATGGTGATGATTCGCTTCTGCTCTTTTTTTCTTTTTTTTCTGTAATTACTGTAACAGTCTCCATTTCTTTCCCCCCTTACTTCAACCGAATTCTTGGATCAACAACTGCATATACGATATCTGCTAAAAAGTTTGAAACGATTGTTAAACAAGAAAGAAACATCGTAAATGCCATCAATACTGTATAGTCACGAAAATTTAATGCTTCTAATTGAATATTACCAATCCCTGGCCAGTTAAAAATTTGTTCAATAATAATTGCCCCAGAAAACAATCCCGGTAATTCAAATGCTAATAACGTAATTGCTGGTAATATTGCATTTTTTAATGCATGCTTATAAATAACCGTCTTCTCCTTCAAACCTTTCGCTCTTGCTGTTCGTATGTAATCTTGTCTTACAACCTCTAACATACTTGTTCTAAAATACCGAGTTAGCGAGCCAACCCCGAGAAGCGTCAAAATAAATACTGGTAAAATCATATGTTTTGCAACTTCTATCACGTAAGCAAATCCTGTTGAATTACTGCCAACATCAATCATTCCACCTATCGGTAATAACTTAAAGTCAACCGCAAACACCTTAATTAAAAACAAGCCGATAAAGAATGAAGGGAATGACATTGCTGCAAAAACACCGATTGTTACAAGTTTATCGAATAAAGAATGTTGCTTCGTCGCCGAGAATACACCGATAATAAGTGCAATTAGCCAAATAAAAAACAATGCAATAATTGCTACACTAAAAGAATTCCAAATAAATTTATTTAATAATGACGTTACAGGCTCTTGATATTGAAGCGAGAAGCCAAAGTCCCCTTGCAATGCATTACCTAACCAATGAAAATAACGCTCAACAATCGGTTTGTTCAACCCATATAATTCCCTCAGTTCAGCTGCTCTTTCCGGTGTAATTTTCGGGTTTGAATCAATATAATCCCCAGGAAGAAGTGCGAACAGGACGAAGATAATAATTGATGTACCAAGCAGTGTAGGAATCATTTGTAACAACCTACGAACAATATATGTTTTCACCCTTTTTCTCTCCAATCTTATGCTTAAAATAGAAGAACATTTTTTCAAAGCGGCACATTACTAACCGAATGAAAAAATGTCTTCTACTTATACATTCTTATCGTTATTTTTCAAATGATAATACTGGTAAGTTTGCACTAATACTGTTGTACTTTTCAGGATCAATTCCTTTTATATTCCCGTTATAACCAGTAATTGTTCTACGGTAGTTTAATAGAATTACTGGTGGATCATCACTTAATTCTTTATACAATTCTTTATAAATAGGTTTACGCTTTTCGATATCTACAGTTTCAATACCTTTTTGAATTAGCTCATCTACTTTTGCATTCTTATAACCAAGACTAGTTTCATTTGCAGTAGACAAATATTCACCAGCTGTTTCACTCGGGTCACTTGTAATCGGTGTCGAAACGGAAGCTAAATCATAATCTCCTTTGTTTACCTTAGAAAGCATCGTATTAAAGTCCATAAATTCAGGATTAAACTCTACACCTATTTCTTTATAATTCTCTTTCGCAATCGGAATTAATAAATCACTATCTTTAGCCGAACTTGGACCGAAATAAGAAAGTTTTAATTTTTGACCATCTTTTTCACGAATTCCATCCGAACCAACTTTCCACCCTGCTTCATCTAATAATTTTTTCGCTTTTCCTTTATCGTATTCGTATTTATTAACTCCTTCTTCCGTATAAGCCCAAGAAGTTGGATGAATTGGTACATTGGCTACTGTACCGTATCCTTTTAACGCTGTATCAACATATTTTTTGCGGTCTAATCCGTAAATAAGTGCTTGGCGAACCTTTTTATCCTTTAAGTAAGGCTTATTATTATTCATATAAATATAACTAAATGACGGCGCTGTTTCGATTTGGATATTTGCGAATTCTAAAGCCTTAACCTGTTCAAGAACCTCATCACCGGTACCTAAGCCAGTATGGTCAACTTCTCCTGTTTGGAATAACTGAAGCTTCGTATCACCAGAAGTAATTTTATAAATAAAGTTTTGAATTTTTGGTTTACCCGCATAATAATTTTCGTTAGCAACAAAACGAACTTCTTGACCTGGAATATACTTTTCAAATTTATATGGACCCGCAGCTAATGGCTTTCCATATAAATCTTTTAAGTAATCTAAGCTTGTATTTTGCTTATAATCTTTTCCATAATAAGCTTTTGATAGTACTGTACCTCCTAAAACAAATATAGCTTGTGAATTCACTTTTTCAGTTGTAATTTTAATTGTTTGTGGATCAACAACTTGAATACCTTCAATTGAAGTTGCTTTTCCTTCTTTATATTCTTTACCACCTTTAACGGCATATTGAGAGATATCTACTTCACCTTCATATGCCTTATCATGTAAAAGCGTCAATGTGAAAGCTACATCATCCGCCGTTAATGGCGATCCATCACTAAATTTCAAATTTTTACGTAAATGGAATGTATATGTTAACTGATCAGAAGAAACGTCCCACTTCTCAGCTAATTCTGGAATTGGTTTCCCTTGTTTATCGGTTGATACGAGAGATGCAAAAATAACTGAAGTTACGTTTCCATCCCAACCATTTTGTTGAAAGTATGGTAAAAATACGCCGCCTGGCTTACTAATACCAACTACTAACGTATCTTTTCTATTCTTCGCTTTGTCTGGCACTTTCGTTTTATCTGTCGCAGCAATCTTTTCAATTTTCACATTTTTTAAATCCTGCTGCTTAACCGGCTCTGTAGAAGCCGTATCCTCCTGTCCCCCACAAGCAGATAACACAAGCGAACTACTCAGTAATACTGAAAATACACCAGCCCATTTTTTTGTCTTTTTCTTCATTGTCCCCACCCTAACTGTTTAATAGTTATACCCTTTGAACTTATTAGCTTATGTATGCCTCCCACAGCACATTTATAGCCAATCGGAAAAGTCGGTTTTAATCAGAAAAAAATAGATGTTTTTGAGGGGTAACAATCTTATTCCGACCTTTCCGGTAGACTTTATGGTTATTAGCTTATATCGTTCATTATGTTTTGTCAATTCTTTCTAAATAAATATTTTGAGAATTTTTCCAAAATTACCACTCTACATTTATACTTTAAGAAAACTCAGCTATAATTCGTATTAAAACTTAAAAATCTACTTCTATTCCTTCAGCATGAAACATAGAATACTAATAACCAATTACCAAAAAGGGGGCGAAAATATGGACAACCTATTCCAATACGTCCTGCACTACGTATTATTAACAATTATGATAGTCGGAGCGCTATTACTATTCCCGTTCTTCCCAAAGTTCGTCCTCTTTTTAGCTTTTTTTATTATGCTCGGGATCGCTATTATAATTTCAACGAGAGAAGATGCCACGCAAAAAGAGAGCAGAGTTCAGCGCGTAAAGCTGTAACTTTGCTCTCTTTTCGTTTCCATTCACTAGTCTCTGTTACACATATTTATCCCGCTATTTGCCGTGCAGTAAGACCCCCACCTCAAAATTCAGCGAAAGCAAAAGAAATTAGGTCTGGGTCGGGGTGCCCGTAAAGGCCCTCACTTTATCTCTCGGGAAATAATTAGCCTTTGTTTTTGTAATTACTCCTATCCAAAAACCACTAATGACATTTATTTTTCACCTTATTATTTTCATATGTTTCACAAGCTATGCAAATTGAGGAACACGGATTTATCTAAGTTACTGTTTCACGTGAAACACATCGCTTCATTTAACCTTTAAAGCAAAATATCATTATGAAGAAAGCCACTTCCTCCAGCAAAACTGAAAGGAAGTGGCTTTCTACTCATTACTCCACAATATTCTCTAATTCATTATATAAATCTGCTCGTAACAACTCTTTCTTCGTTTTTTCCTCATATAATTTTTCAAGTTTTTCAACATCAGCTACATGTTCCATTCCACATTCTATTGCATATATATCTTCTTCTACATGCATTAACTCATTTTCAATCTCTTCAAGATTCCTAGCTTCTTTCTCTTTTACAGGAACCGTTTCAACACTTTTTCTCCCTTGGCGTTTCTGCTTTATTACTTGCTTCTCAAGCTTTTCCTCCCACTTTTGACGAGCCCATGCATAGTTTCCTGCAAACTCAAATAATTTGCATCTATCAATCCAGTACGTCTTTTCAAATAACTTATTTAAAAAATATCGATCGTGTGAAACAGCTAAAATCGTCCCGTTATATTGCTCAAGAGCTTCCTCTAAAACTTCCCTTGATTCAATATCAAGATGGTTTGTCGGCTCATCTAAAATTAGAAAATTGATGTCTTGATACATAAGTTGCGCAAGTCTTAATCTCATTTTTTCTCCACCACTAAGTTGCGTTACTTTCTTAAATACTGCTGGACCATAAAACAAAAACTTAGCTAATATATGTCTTGCTTCTCCCTCTGTTACAGCCACATTCTCTCTGAATGCTTCCAATACATTACTCTTCATATTTTCATATGCATGTTGTGATAAATAACCAATTTTGACACTACTACCAATTCGAATTTCACCAACGTCTGGATTTATTTCTTCTAATAGTAGTTTTAATAATGTAGTCTTCCCTGTACCATTACGACCAACGATAGCAGCACGCTCTTGAAAACGAACATGTAAATTCGCTTGTTCAAATAAAGATCGGCCAGCAAAACCTTTACTCACTTCTTTCATTACAACAACATCTTTTCCGCTTCTCTCTTGCCCTTCAAACTGAAGACCCATCTGTTTTCTTTCTAAAATCGGTCTCTTTAATTTCTCTATACGCTCTAACGCACGTTCCATATTCCTCGCTCTTTTATGCAATCCTTCATTCGGAGGATTCGCTTGATTTGCCCATTCACGTAGGCGCTTAATTGCTTCTTTCATTTTCTTTATTTTCTTTTGCTGCTCTTGATAAGCTTGAAACTCTTGAAGTAACCTTTCTTCCTTCTCCTCAACGAACTGAGAATAATTCGTATGGTACACGTGAATCTCTCCATCTTCCAAATCCAAAATTTTCGTTACAACTTCATCAAGGAAATAGCGATCGTGTGAAATAACCATAACTGTTCCATTATATTCTTTTAAAAATTTCTCTAACCATTCAACTGCAAACAAATCTAAATGATTTGTTGGTTCATCTAATAGAAGTAAATCTGGTTTCTGCAATAGCATATATGCAAGGCTTATTTTCGTCTGTTCTCCTCCACTTAATTCCGTAAATACTCTTGGAAATAAGTTTGTGACTTGTAAGCCATTTGCTACCTTCATTATATTTGCCTCTATTTCATAACCACCGAGAAATGCAAATTTTTCTTGAATTACTCCGTACCTCTCCATTAGCTTTTGCAAAGCAGATTGTTCCTGCTCCTCCGCCATATTTTTTTCTAGAGCATGCATTTCTTTTTCTAATTCCTTTTCTACTTTAAAAGCGGAACTCAATACATCATATACAGTCATGGCCTCATCAAACTTCGGAATTTGTGCGACATGACCAATACGTGTACCTTTCTTCATATGAATGGCTCCTGCATCCAAACTCTCCATTCCCGTTAGAAGCCCAAAGATTGTTGTCTTCCCACTACCGTTACGACCAACTAACCCAACACGTTCACCATTCTTTATTTCAAGCGATATATTTTCAAATATGATGTTTCCACCAAAAGATTTCGTTACATTATTTACACTACAAATAGTCATTTTCCGTACTCCTTTCAATATAAAAAACCATGAGAAAGAAACATTCCCCATGGTTTTCGGCATAGAAAAAGGAAGCCAAATAGCTCCCTTTTCACACGTTTATTAAAAATGGGTGAAGAGATTTCTATCGTTCAATAGTCACTATGCAATTGTTAAAAAAGGGCATACGTATCCCGTTAACAACTACATCATGAAAAATCGCACGACAAAAATAGATAAAATCTAAAAATTTGGCACGCGTAGCTAAAGAACGTTTCATCTCATTCACCCCTTTCGTACGGAATTTAATACTTACTTCTTTATTATACTTTCCAATTTCATGTTTGAATAGTAATTTTTCTGAAAATAATGAAGATAGACTAAACATTTCAATAAGTGACATCAAATCTTACAAAACTGTTATGTTCACGTAATGGAAAGCGATAGTACGAAAAGATGCCTCCCTATACAATAAAGATGTAAAACAAGAGTGACAAACACAAGGAGGAAACAAACATGATGAAAGAAATCGTAAAAGCAATCTTTGAGGTATTAGTGAACGGACAAGCAGTTGTAAAAGAACTAAATGAACTATAAAAAGGAGTGAAGAAATATGATGAACATGGTGAAAATGATTTTACACGCTTTAGTCGATGCAAAAGCAGTTAGCCAAGAATTAAACCAACAATAAAAAGGGGTATATGAATATGAAGAAAGCCATTATTATAATTGCAAGCACAGCAATCACTTTATACACAATAAAAAATAGAAAAAAGAAAAATAATGAAAATGTTCTATATTATCCATACACACTATTAGAGAAAAAATAAAAGACAAGGTACCCTATCGTAATGAGGATATCTTGTCTTTTATTTTTTCCATATTGTCTTTAGAGGATTTCCTTCTCCTTTTCCCGAATGTATTAAGCGGGATTTTTACACATATTTTAAAGGGGCATATATACAAATGGATACACAACAACTATATTTTTTAAACGATATCGGTAAACAAAAACCAGAAAGTATTCGGAATAGAAGCGCTGCATGTCCATTTTGCGATAAAGAACATTTAACGGATATTTTAGCAACTGATGGTTCTATTATTTGGTTAAAAAATAAATTTCCTACATTACAAGATACATTTCAAACGGTGCTGATTGAAACGGATAATTGCGAAGATCATATCGCAACATATACAGAAGAACATATGCGAAAATTAATGCAATTTTCTATTCAACATTGGTTACACTTACAGAAGAACGAAGAATTTGCATCTGTAATTTTATACAAAAATCACGGTCCATTTTCAGGTGGAAGTTTGCATCATGCACACATGCAAATTATCGGAATGAAATATGTAAATTATCTTGAAAATATTGAAGAAGAAAATTTCCAAGGAGTAATTGTTCAAAAAAATGAACGCATTGAGCTTAATATTTCAGAGCATCCCATTATTGGCTTCACTGAATTCAATATAATCATTGATAATATTTCATATATAGATGAAATGGCAAATTACATTCAGCAAACTGTACGTTACATACTGATAGATTTCCATAAAGGATGCAGTAGTTATAACTTATTCTTCTATTACTTAAATGGAAAAATCATTTGTAAAGTTGTACCTAGATTTGTCGTTTCACCATTGTATGTAGGATATAAAATACCGCAAGTTTCTACAAAACTAGAAGAGGTGAAAATACAACTCACGCAGTATTTCACGAAAGAAAAGGATGAAATTATTCATAAAAAAACAGAGTAGGTATAGAAAACCTACTCTTTTACCCCGCATTAACGAGCAGTAAAACTTCCACCTCAAAATCCGGAAAACGCTAGAAGTTAGGCGGAAGATTAACTGCTCGTAAAAGCCCGATTGGTGAAGACTAATAATCAGCGGGGGATGAACAGACTCCCCCACTGATTAAAGTTTCACTTTATTACACCTTTATTTCGATAGTACACATCTTCTAATCCGATGTTATACTTCATGTTATTATCCGTCCACTCTGGCCCTAAATTCCCTGGCCATCCAGATGTATTCGCTATATATTTCAGTAATGCAAAATCAGTCAAACCTTTTTGCACCCCACGCTTATATCCTTTCATTAAATGCGGCATTGCAATTTGCGCATTTGTACGTGGATCTTTCAGCTCATCATCAGTTAAATGTTCTGGTGCAAGCCCGCCGCCGCGGTGTAGTTGAAACAATCCAAATGAAGTTCCATTATCTCCAACACTTCTTGGATTTAATCGACTTTCATGCTCGGCAATTGCAAGAGGTATCCATTCCGGAAGATTTACTTTCTTCGCTTCCTCTATAATGATTTGTTTCATCTGTTTTGCTTCTTCTGAATCAACATAGCTTGTTCCATTCACTAGCTTATCCATTCCTTCAGACTTTCCTTGGAAATATAAATATACTCCAAGAACAACTAAAAATCCTACAAAGAATTTCTTCACTACCTCTACCTCTTTCTCCGCTGAAATTTGTCCCCTTTCAGCCTTCCCTTTACAATTACCTACATTCTATTACTCTTTTATCATAGCAAATAACTATACGTATTATCATCATGCTTTAGACCGATTTTGTGAAAAAACAGCTGGTAAATACGTGCAAAAATGTAACTTTCATAGACTATAACGCATTTTTTGTATATAATTGTAAACTAAACTCTATATATAGAATAGGAGCGTACAAAATGAAAAAATGCCTAACACTCTTGTTCAGCATTTTACTACTCATCCCTACCTACACCTCTGCACAAACATCATCAAAACCAAAAGTACTTGTTTTGTATAGTACACAAGACGATAAAGTTTCAAATAATGTCCAAATCCTTAATACTCAATTAGGACATTTTACAAATGATATAACCGTAAAAAACTTAAAAGAAGCAACTTCAATTAATAACGTATCCTCCTATACACATATTGTTTATATCGGTGAAACAAAAGAAGCGTTTTCTGATGAAACGAAACAATTTCTAGAAAACTTCTCCGGCCCTGTATTAGTATTAGGACAAAATGTTGAACAATTATCTAAGCGTTTTTCTTTCATTACATTGAAGAGTGACGATATACGAGTTAATAAAATTGAATATCCAGAAAAGAAGCTAAAAAATACCTTAGAAGAGGAACGATTAATTCAATCATTTGATACGAATGGAACTGTGCTTGCTAACGCTTTAAGCTCAAATAACACTAACCCACTAATCGTTCAGCATGAAATATCTTATTATGTCGCAACACCTAACCTCTTTGACTGGATGTCTCATTACGTCGGTGAAATGTTATTTTCTTATTTCAGCCAAAAACCAACGAAAAATAAAGTTGAAGCTTATTTACGTCTTGAGGATGTTCACCCAGCAGCAGATATAAATCAATTGAAAGAAATTGCTAAATTACTAAAAGAGAAAAAGATGCCTTACATGATTACTGTTATTCCGGTATATAAAGATCCAGATACAGGAAAGATAATACATTTAAAAGATAAACCAGAACTAGTTGATCTTTTACGCTCTATGCAAGATGATGGTGCAGCAATTATTATGCATGGTTATACTCACCAATTTTATGACAGTGAAACAGGTGAGGGCTTTGAATTTTGGGATGTCAAAACAGATCAACCAATTCGCCAACCGAAGCATGAAAAACCGAAGACAAAAGATGACTTTCCAAATATAGAGGCATATAACCAATATGTAAAAAAAGGGGAAGAATTCGAGGAAAAATATACGAAAAATCATATTGAAAAAGGAATTCAAGAACTTGTAGATGCTAAACTATATCCTGTTGCCTTTGAAGCACCTCATTACACGATGTCTCAAAAAGGATATGAAATATTATCAAGGTACTTTTCAACTTATGTAGGACAACTACAGTTAAATGATACAACTTGGAAATCCATGCACTCACCATATTATACAAGTACTCCGTCATTTTTACATGGAATGAAACTATTGCCTGAAACAGTCGGATTTATTGAAGAAGATACGCCACAAACTATCGCTAAAATGAAAGAACGTGCTCTATCTGTTTCTAAATTATCCGATGGGATTATTGGGGCATTTTATCATCCTTACTTAGGTGTGAAACCATTAAAAGAAGTGTTAAAAGATCTAGAAAGTATTCCAAATATAGAATGGATTGATTTACAAAAGGAAAAGAATGAAGTAAAAATGAAAGATATTCATATTACGACGAATAAAGACGGCATTCACGTTGAAAAACCAACCAGTGCGAATGACATAATTGATTATATAAAGCAATATGGCTTCTTCCTTATACTGGGGTTCGTTATCATTGTCTTTCTTTTATTATTAAAACGTGCGAGAAAATTAGAATCCTAATACAAAACCACCGAGCATTCTGCTTGGTGGTTTTTTTAACTTAAACCAAAACGTGGCATGTTATTAATAACCCATTGATTATTTTCATAAATAAATTCAACTTCTACTTTTTCCGTTACATTATCATAGTCATTATACGTTTCTACCTGCGCTTTTATTTTCCCATCCTTTAACTCGGCAGAAATAATTTTTGTAAATTTAGTTGCTGCTTTTGACCCTGGATCTCCAATAGCATAGTGCATTTTTCCATTTAACTCTTTAATATATTTACTCTTCATATACTGTGCAATAAATGATTTTGAGAAGTACGTAGATAGCGTAGTCTCTAAATTATCTTTCTTATTATAAATAGGGTTCACTAATTCCCCGTATGAAAAATCCCCTACTCGTTTTGGGTTTCCTGTTAGTGCAGCCATTTGAACATTAGTCAGTTCCTTCTGTGCATTCCATACTTTCTGTAACATAACGTTATCTGCTAGCTTCTTATCTTTTACTTCATTTGATTTCTTTGTATCCAAATTCATGATAGTTCCATTATCCGTATAGAGATACATATCTCCTGCTACAAAATATAAATAGGATTTAGTTGGTTCAACCGCTTTATTATAAATTACCTTTTCATTTCCACCATTTATTTTCTTCTTATATACTCCATCCTTTTTTAAATAATAAAAAGTATCCCCTTTCACATTCATCTGCAAGGCATCCTTTACCAATAACTTTTCATTATTTTGTTGAACGTCTATTTCATATATGCCATGCTCAGCTTCATTTGTTTCAAAAGGTAACGAAAAGTCGACAACAGCATATAATTTTTCATTATTATACGTAGCACTAGATATTGTTGCATAATTTTCTTTTGACCAAGTTTTATTATCTTTTGTCATTTGTGTTCCACGATTTTTATTCCAATGTAGAATACTATCATCTATCGTTCGAGACCAACCAGAATTTTTAAATGCCGCTTCTTCTTCCTGTCCCGTCTTCAAATTGATTTTTGCGATCCCTACAATATCAAAACCACCATGCTCAGAATATTTTTTCGGATAAAATAAAGTTTGATCTTTTATATAAACATAATTTGTATCCGCTTTTAACGTATCTAACTTTTTATTTGATATATCATACTTCATTAAAGAAGATAATCCCGCATTCTTCTCTTCATCCGTATGAATAAAATATAAAGCTTTGTTTTTTATATTTATGTAAGAAGCATTTACACCTTCCACTACACGTTCCGAAGTCTGAAATTGATCTTTCGTACGATAAATGCCTCCTGTATTTTTATCACCATTTACCGCATAGTAAACCCATCCATTACTCTCTGCCATCTTCCCTTTATTAGAACTGTTTCCAACCGAATTCCCGTTTTTCTCAGTTTCTTTCATCTGTTTTTCAACTACTGGATCAATTTGTTCTTCTTTACTTTCTTGCGTTGCGTTGGGATTTATAGCCTTCTTTTCCGCTTCACAACCAAACGCTGCAACTGAAAGTGCACCGATCATCATTGTAATAGCTATTTTTTTATGTGCTTTCCCCATTTTCTCCCCTACTTCCTTCATCAAATTAAACATATCATAAATTATAGAAAAAATTAGAAAAAATATCCATAATAAAAAGAATAAGAGTACCTCTCCTATCCTTTCAAATAAAGCGAAACCTTAATCAGTCAGGGTCTTAATCCCCGGCAAATAGCGGGGTAAAATCGAATGGTATTTTCATATATTGTTTCTGCAACCTGATCAACAGATATGTTTTTTATAACACTAATTTCCTTTAATACATCTCGAATCATTCTCGGGTGCGTTATAACACCCTCTTGAAATTCCCACGGTCCATCTGTTTCTACCATCATATATTCAAGCGGATAATACGAAACAATTTTTCTAATCTTCTCCTTATGTAAAACATCCGGTGTAATCGAAATATAATAACCATTCTTCATCATCCGTTTCATTGTTTCATCACTTCCTTTAAACCAATGGAAGTGTGCACGTGAAACTTTATATTTCTCTAGCAAATCACATACAATGTCAGCATCTTCATAAACTGCGTGTAATATAATCGGCAAATTATACTTACTAGCTAGTTCTATAAATTTTTTCAATACAGCTATGTATGGATCTACAGCAATGCTTTCATCTTCTTTCCTCAAATAATAGGGCAAACCTACTTCACCAATCGCAACAATTTCCTCTGCGTTCTGTTCAATAAGTTTATAAATCTGTTCACACTCTTCTTTATGAATCTGTTGCTCTGGATGAAACCCTATCGCTGGATATATAAAGGAATACTTCTTAGCTAAAGATAACGTTTCCTTACAAGATTGATAATTCATAGATACAGCAATAAGCCCCTTTATTTCATTACTATTTTCCACCTCTTTCAGTAATCTGTTCTTCTCTTCATCCTTATATTGATCAACATGTATATGACTATCAATCCATTTCATCTTTATGCCCCCATAAAAAAAACAAGAAAGGACTTCCTTTCTTGTTTTAGCATCTATATTATTTAACAATTAAGTTTGTTATGATATCAAATAATCCAATACACACTACGGCAACAGTAAAGTAGCTACAGAAATCTTTAATTGGTAACTTCACTACTTCTTCTTTACGCATCCCATTTTTCTCCCTTCTTACTAGATCCCTAATTATTTTTCTATCTGTATCTATTATGCAAAAAATATGACAAATTTACTATCGAATTAACTTACGTAAACCTTACAATGTTGTAAGGTTTAAAAAAGGATCCTCATCTTTATTCAGATGAGGATTATTAAAAATTAGTTGGTTTTTCATTCTTCATTACAAACAGAAAGTAATACATTAAGACTTTCTAGTTACACTATATGAAAATTACTATCTTTTAACTATCGAATTACATTACAGAAGACTTACATGTTTGTAAGTTATGTGTAATGTAATTCGATAGTTTCCCTTACTTATATTTCGTACAATAAAGTTAGAAAGTAAGCCAAATAAGAAGAACAATCACATAACCAAATTGCATTGCTAGTAGCTACTCTTCTTATACCTTTCACCCATGCTACTACAATGTACCCCCTTCCCCTTTATATAATAAAAAAGCCTTAGTCTATATGGACTAAGGCTTTTTTGCTAACCCCTAAAATACCCTTACCTAGTATTTTTATTTTCGACAAAAAATAGCTGGGGGTATATTTCACTATCTCATCGTTAAAAGTTTACTCTTCGCATTTATAGGAATATTTGCAACCTCAATCTCTTCAATCGATTCACCGTAACGTCCTTTCGCAAAAACCTTTAATGCTTCATCTCTCTTTAACATATGCTTAACCGTTTTCTTTATTTTCTGCTCTCTACCACGTTCATCGAATGCAATAAATTCATATTCATACCACTCATCACCAATATGCTGACCAATTGTATTCACAACCGTATAGTATTCTTTCGTCTTATAAAATGGATTATATTTATCGATAACCGGTCCAAGTTTCGTAGGCAGTAACATTACTACTATCACTATCATCGCTATTATAGTAGTGATCATTTTTTTCTTCATAATAAACATTCCTCCTCTGCAGGATATATATACATCCATTTTAAAAAGGGGGAATAAAATCTACTATTGAATCTCATTACATTACACTTACATTTTTGTAAGAATTAAAAAAGGTGAACGAATTTACTCGTTCACCTTTTAGCTTGCTTTAAAGCCACCGCCAAGTACATCACGTACATCATGTATAACAACGAAAGCATCTTCATCTACCCGGCTAATAACTTGTTTTAACTTAACAAGCTCTTGTTTATTAATAACAACATATAAAACTTCTTTATTTTTACCAGTATATCCGCCGCGCCCTTCTAATACAGTAACACCGCGTGTCATATTTTTCGTAATAGCTTCACGAATTAAATCTGGTTGATTCGAAATAATCGTAACAGCCGTTTTTGTATCCATTCCTTCTACAATGAAATCAATCACCTTCGCTCCGATGAACACAGCTACAAGTGTATACATTGCCTTTTCTTGCCCTATTATAAATACAGAACCAGCAATTACAACAATATCAATAATTAGTACGCCTTTACCTACGCTCCAACCTAAATATTGATTTGCTAACCGAGCTAAGATTGCTGACCCTCCCGATGTACCTCCGGCTTTGAACATACAGCCTAATCCAATACCCACAAATAAACCAGCAAATAAAGCTGCTAATAATGTATCACTATTTACATGATACTCAATATGTTCTGTAACGTATAAAAACAAAGATGTTTCTACAATCCCTAAAATTGTATAAATCATTGTTTTCTTATCAAAAAATTTATAACCAATAGCTAGTAAAATTGCATTTATAGCAAAATTCACAATCCCTGGTGACCAATCAAATAAGTAGTACGTAACAACCGTTAAACCAATAATTCCACCTTCCGATAAACGGTTTGGAATTGCAAAGTAATTAATACCAATTGCGAATAATAATGAACCAATTGTAATTAGTGTTATTTCCTTTATACGTTGATTAACCATAGTTCATACCCTCCCCCCATTTGACATTGTATCACTATCTCCTAGAGGTTTAGAAGTGGTTTTTATTCCGCATTTTCCCTCTTAAAAATTGAAATATTATGTTTAAACAGAGGGTTGATTAATTATTCATATTTGCTCTAACTGCACGGACAAATTGCTCCACATTCCCTTTCTGAATATACTTAGCGCGAATGGTTTCATGATTACAAGTAAACTCAAAGTACGGATGAAAATCTATGCTATCTATATGCACATATGAGTACTCTTTAAATGTTGAAGGATAGTAAGGAAATTTCCCGTAAAACAGGAGGCGTCTAGTAGTGGCAACAAAAATTCCATGTTGATAACATAACATGAAATTATCCTTCTCAAAGATCCCTACCACAAAAACCAAAATCTTTTCATCATCATCTACATACTTTTTCATACTCGATAAAAGTTCATTCATGCATATTCCTCCAAATTCTATTCACTGCTTTAACACTTGAAAAGAATCCATGGATATTACAGACCGGTTTAACTCCTTTATAAAGTATGAAACGCGTTTCCTGTCAAAGATATTTCAAAAAAATAATCCGTTATGCGATTATACACATAACGGATTAAGATTAAACTGTAGAGCGTTCCACAAGTTCGTATGGAATTTCCAGCTTTTCTTGTTTAGAACTCTCGTCATTCACTTTTCTATGCAACATTTCAAAAGCAGTTTTCCCTATCTCCTTTAAATTTTGATCAATAGTTGTCAATTGTAACACTTGCGAGATAGGTTGATTATCAAAGCCAATAATCGCTAAATCCTCAGGAACTTGAATCCCTAATTTTTCAACCTCTGTCATAACCCCAATCGCAACTTCATCACCTGCTACTATTAATGCTCCAGGAAGATCCTGCATCTCTTTTAACTTATGAGCCACTTTTACACCATCTTCTAGTGTAAAACATTCTGTAAAAACCCATTCTTCGTTAACCTCTTCATCTATAGATTGCAATTGCTGTTTATAAACATCAAAACGCTTTTGACTACTCGGCCCTAATTTTCTTCCCGTACAATAGCCAATTTTTTTATAACCTTTCTCAATCAAATAATCCATTCCTAATTGAAAGGCCGCTGAATGATTCGTATATACACTTGAGATGTTTGAAATATCATTATCTTCACAAGCAATTATTGTGCCGTAAGAAGCATACGGTTCTATCGTTTCCCAATCATTTGCACGTGAACAAATAATAAGACCATCCAATTGTTTTGTTTTTAACATATGTAAACTTTTCATTTCTTCTTTTTTATTATAATTCGTTTGGCAAAGTAACACTCTGTAATTATGAGTTAACGCAATCTCCATCATTCCGCTCACCATCGCATCAAAACACGGATGATTAATATACGGTAAAATCACACCAACAATATTCGTCTTTCCTTTTGATAAATGAACAGCATTTGCGTTTTGCGAGTAATTCAATTTCTCAACTATCTCTATAACCGCTTTCCTTTTTTCTTCACTTACATATGGGTGATCATTCAACACTCTCGAAACAGTCGTAACTGAAACTCCCGCCATCTTTGCGATATCTTTAATATTAGCCATGCACTCACCTCTATCTTTAAGTTAATGAATCTCATGAACATATGTCAAATCTTCTTATCATTACACCTTCATTTGTTTCTCTTACAAAAGTGTAATTTTTCTGTAAGCTAATTCGATAGTGACTTTCCGCAACATTTCATACAATTAAGTCAGAAACAAGGTAACAACTATTCGAAAAGGAGCGGATTAATATGATGAACAAAATGAAAACGAACAATTTCTTGCATACAATGGGCATGGTATTTTCCGCTCTTATCGACGCAAAAGCTGTTGCTTCTACATTAAACAAGTAAGGAGAATATATTATGAATAACATCACTTTTAACAAATTAGATTTTTTAGGACTAGCTAGTGGCTCGCTTCTTCTTACTGCTTTTATTTACGCCGCTACGCTTGTATAACTTTGTGTCCCCTTTCCCCTTTATTATAAATAGTAATAGAAAAGACGACCGTCTATGCCCGGTCGTCTTTTCTTATTTTTGATTTGATTGCAAAGCTTCTTTTAACTCCTCAAACTTCTCATTTAATTGATCTGTCATCATTTTCATAGCGGTTTTTCGATCTATTTGTTCTCCAGCCTCAATTTGAATCGGATCTCCAAAAATCAATTTTGCCTTTTTCCCCTTTATTAATTCTTTTACACTTGATGGACCAACATAAGCTGCCGGCACTAAAGGTACATTAGAACGCATCGCAATTGTCACAGCACCCGCTTTTAATGAAACATCTTCCGCTGATCTCGTTCCACTCGGAAAAATCCCTACTACCTTTCCTTCTTTTAATAAACGTGATGGAATTTTAAGTGTACTCGGTCCCGGATTCGCGCGATCTACAGGGAATGCATTTACATTTTTAAAGAACCAATTTTTGAATTTCCCTTCAAATAATTCTTTTTTTGCCATGTAATGAATTTGAGTTGGGTACATCCCTGTAGCTAACATTAATACATCCATAAAACTTGTATGTGTACACGCAACAACATACGGACCACCTTCTGGTAGCTTTTCTCTTCCTTGCACTTCTACTTTCCCAGCTGTTTTAAATATATATTTCAACAAAAATGTAATTGGTTTATACATTTATTTCGTTCCTTTCTAAACATCCGAAGTATAATCATATTCTTACAACAATTATAACACTAAGTTTTAGGAGTTGGTAATAAAAATAAGTATGAATTGTTAAATTTCAATTCTTACAAAAGTGTAATTTTCTTGTAAGCTAATTCGATAGTTACTTCTTACTATATTTCATACAATTAAGTCAGAAACAGGGCAACAATTATTCGAAAAGGAGTCGATTAATATGATGAACAAAATGAAAACGAACAATTTCTTACATACAATGGGCATGGTATTATCGGCTCTTTTCGATGCAAAAGCTGTTGCTTCTACATTAAACAAGTAAGGAGAATGTATTATGAATAACATCACTTTTAACAAATTAGACTTTTTAGGATTAGCTAGCGGCTCTCTTCTTCTTACTGCTTTTATTTACGCTGCTATGCTTGTATAACTTTGTGTCCCCTTTCCCCTTTATATAGAAAAAGACGACCATCTATGCCCGGTCGTCTTTTTAATTTTTTCTTTCTTTCAACTCTTTTAAAAGCTGTATCAGCTCAGCTTGTTGTTTTATCTTTTTACGACCATTTCGATTAATTGCTGCAAGCTCACAGCCAACTCCGACGGCGAAGAAAAACAATAAACTTTCTAACATGTGAAATCCTCCATTTGCCTATTAAACAGCTTGACGTAATTGTTCTTCTTGTAAAACTCTCTTATTTATATTTTCTTCTTTTCTCTGGCAAACGTTATTGCGAATAAGTGCTGCAATAACAAGTACAGTCCCTATAATATCAAACATTGTGATTTGATACCCTTGCATCATCATAATAGCTAAAGTCGTAATTGGTACAAAATTAATAAATAAAATCCCATTAATGGATGATAAAATTTTCACACCGTAGTTCCAAGCAAGTAGCGCTACAATACCTGGCAATGTCATCATAAATAACAAATCATATTTCACAATAGAAATCGTTCCCATACTAGGAACTGAAACATATCCAAGCCACGTAATAATTACCGTTATAATTCCTGTAACAGTCGTACCGAATACACACGTCAACGTAGAATAACGTAATGTTGACCAATCACTACACGTTTGACCACCCATCGTATAAATAACCCAGCCTATAACACCAATAAATATAAATGCTAATGGGAACATATTATCTTTCAATGTTACAAAGAAACTCATGTCACCTTTTGTAATAACAAACACAGCTCCTACAAAAGCAATAACCATACTCGTTATCATATACTTCTTCGGTTTTATATGCTTATATCCCCATAAAATACAAATAGAAATCATCGGCATAAGTGCTTCCATAATGGAAGCTACCATTACACCCGACTTACCCATCAACATTTGCCCTAAAAATATGAGGACATTATATACTGTAAATGCCATCGTTCCAAAAAAGACGAGTAACTTTCCTCTTCCCTCTAAACGAAATGCCTGTTTTCCTTCTTTCACTAACAACAATACAATCAGCATTATCGCCACTGCTCCATAGCGAATAAGCGAAAAATAAAATGGATCTATGTATTCTAGCGCATGATCAGCAACTGGAAACATCGCTCCCCATGACATACTCGCAATTAAACACGCTACAGCCCCTATTATCATTTGACCTCTTCTCACCGCAATCCCCCGTTTCTTTCTATTTGCACAAAGAGAATTGTAAAAGAAAAAATATATCACGTAAAATGATTCAAAATGATGTTAACTATCATTTATAATGATAGTTAACATCAAGGGGGATTACAAAATGGAATTACGAGACTTACAAATCTTTAAAAGCGTTGCCGATCAGGGTAGTGTAAGTAGCGCAGCAAAGGAATTAAATTATGTACAATCAAATGTAACTACACGTATTAAACAACTAGAAAACGAATTAAAAACCCCACTCTTTTACCGCCATAAACGAGGAATGACTTTAACAGCTGAAGGAAGAAAAATGCTCGTTTATGTTAGTAAAATTTTGCAAGATGTCGACGAACTAAAACAAGTATTTTTAGATAGCGAAACACCCTCCGGTATATTAAAAATCGGTACAGTCGAAACAGTAAGTACACTGCCTACCATTTTATCTTCTTACTATAAAAGCTATCCAAATGTCGATTTATCATTACAAGCGGGTCTAACAGAAGAATTAATTAGAGAAGTACTTGATCATCAATTGGATGGCGCCTTTATATCAGGTCCTATTAAACATCCACTAATCGAACAATACGATGTTAGTACAGAGAAATTAATGCTTATAACACAAAATAAAGCCTTTCATATAGAAGAATTTACAACAACGCCTCTACTCGTTTTTAACCAAGGATGTGGATACCGCTCCAAACTAGAACGTTGGCTTAAAGATGAAGGTTTGCTACCAAAAAGAATTATGGAATTCAATATATTAGAGACAATATTAAACAGCGTTGCACTCGGCCTCGGAATTACACTCGTACCACAGTCTGCTGTCCATCATCTTTCTAAAGCAGGTAAGGTACATTGTCATGCAATCCCTGAAAAATACGGCAGTATTTCAACGGTTTTCATACGCCGTAAAGATAGCTATATGACGAATTCAATGCGTAGTTTTTTAAAAACAATTGAAGACCATCATCATATCAATATGCTGTGAAAGACATTCTTACATGAATGTCTTTTTTTCTTACAAAAGTGTAAGTCTTTCGTAAGCTAATTCGATAGTTGCAAGTAGCCATATTTCCTATAATTAAGACATAAGCAGGGCAACAACAATTCGAAAAGGAGCGGATACGCATGATGAACAATATGAAATCAAATAAATTTTTAAATACAATGAGCATGGTGCTATCCGCACTTGTCGATGCAAAAGCTGTTGCAACTACATTAAACAAATAAGGAGAGTTTATAATGAACAACATTACTTTCAACAAATCAGACTTTATCGGACTTGCAAGTGGAGCTACTCTTCTTACGGCTTTCATTTATACACTTGCTCAAGGTCTTGTTTAACACTTTGTTTCCCCAACCCCCTTTATATATAGAAAAAGCTGCTCGTCTTATAGACAAGCAGCTTTTTAGTTTGTTTCACATACAATTTGACCTGTTTTCGTAATATCATATCCGCCAATCGCATTTAATTCATTATGAAATTCTTCCGATTGCAGAATGTCTTTTACAACTTCAATCAACTCTTCATTTTCTTTATTCTTCAAAATTACTAAATCATACTGTTCTTTCATGATTGGAATAAAGTCCACATTTACAATTTGCGAAAACTTTTCTGAACCTACTCCTACATCAGCTTTTCCATTTGCAACTTGCGTGGCAACACCAAGATGATTCGATTCTTCCCATTCATATCCACTAATACGTTCTTTATTTAACTTTTGAATGCGCAATTGTTCATCGACTAACACCCTAATACCAGAACCTTTTTCTCGATTTACAAATCGTATAGATGATTGAGATAAATCGGCCCATGTTTTTATATTTTTAGGATTTCCCTTTTGCACATAAAACCCAACGTTCCTTGCTAATAAATTAATCATAGTACATGGTTGTCCAACTAAAATACGTTTTACGTAAGGAACATTATATGTACCCGTTTCTCCATCAAACAAATGAAGACTAACGATACTTCCTTCTCCTTGATACATTTTTATTAAACTCGTTAAACTACCTTGATATGCCCTTAATATATTTGAACTTGGCAGGCGATTTTCTATACGTTTTGCCAACATATCTAACGTTAGTTCTTGTCCGCTAATAATACATGTATCCAAGCCTCTACTATCTTCGCTCTTTACAGGAGTACCTTGTATTTTCCCTGTTTTCATTTGCTTTATATATTGTTCTAAATCTGCTGCATCAATGCGCATCTGTCTACCAACTCTATAAGAAGGAAGTTCTCCTTTTTTAATTAAGTCGTATACAGTTAATTTTGATACTTTTAATCGCTTTGCTACTTCTTCCGTTGTGTAGGAATGATGATCCATAGACGATTCCTCACTTTCTCCTTTCATTGTAACAAAGAAAAGAATATTTCTCCTATTTTTTAAAAATAGATATATGTTCAAATTACATTCAATTATAACTAGTTATATTTAGATATAATTAGTTATAATTAGATGTATCAAAACGAAAGGGGATTTTTTTATGAATAAATTTACATTACGTTCCATCGGGGCACTTATACTTTCTTTCCTTCTTATATTTAGTGCTGCTTGTACAAGTGGGGAAAAGCATACAAAGTCAGCTGCTAAAGAGGATAAAACAGTTGAACTGACTATCTCAGCTGCTGCAAGCTTACAAGATGCATTAAAAGAAATCGAAAAACAATATAAAGAAAAAGAGCCAAATATCAAACTTTCTTTTAACTTCGGTGCTTCTGGAGCACTTCAACAACAAATTGAACAAGGTGCACCTGCTGATTTATTCTTCTCTGCAGCAGGAGATAAATTCCAAACCCTTGTAAAAAAAGGATTCATTAGTGAAAAAGAAGGGAAAAATCTTCTTGGAAATGAACTAGTTCTAGTCATCCCTAAAGATAGTTCACTTACAAAATTTCAAGATTTAAAAGATGAGAAAATCAAAAAAATTGCACTTGGTACACCTGAATCTGTACCTGCTGGCAAATATGCAAAGGCTTCTCTAACACACGAAAACCTTTGGAATGATGTTCAAAATAAAGTCGTATTTACAAAAGATGTTCGCCAAGTGTTAACATATGTAGAAACAGGGAATGTCGATGCTGGCATCGTATACAAAACAGATGCTCTCATTTCGGATAAAGTAAAGATTGGTGAGACAGCAGCAGCTACTTCTCATGAGCCAATCCACTATCCTTTAGGTGTTATAAAGGAATCTAAACATAAGAAAGAGGCGACTTCATTTTATGAGTATTTGCAGTCAAAAGATGCACAATCTATCTTTAAGAAATATGGATTTACAGTTCTGTCGTAATCACTATGAGCATTGATGCTATTTTATCGCCTGTCTTTCTATCTTTAAGAGTAGCTGCGTGCGCCACTATTCTCGTTACAATTTTAGGGACAATTGTCGGGCGAGCACTAGCTCGCTCCTCATGGCGATATAAAGTACTATTAGAAACCATATTTTTATTACCAATGGTACTTCCACCAACTGTTATCGGCTTCTTTCTCATTATCATCTTTGGAAACAACAGCCCGATCGGAAAGTGGGTTGAATCATTATTTCAGCAGTCTATTATGTTCACATCTACTGCTGCGATTATCGCTTCTACAGTTGTTGCATTTCCGCTTATGTACCAATCAGCGAAAACGGGATTTTCTATCGCAAATGTACAAATTGAAGAAAGTGCTCGTGACCTTGGCGCAAGTGAATATCAAGTTTTTCTGCACGTTACACTTCCACTCGCATTTCCTGCCTTACTAAGCGGGATGATTTTGAGCTTTGTCCGCGCGCTCGGTGAGTTTGGTGCTACACTCATGTTTGCTGGGAACATTCCTGGTAAAACACAGACAATCCCAACTGCAATTTACATGGCTATTGATGCAAGTAATATGCAACTCGCCTGGACACTTGTAGTTATTACTATCGGTATGTCACTCGTATTTCTACTATGTATTCAACTTATTAATAAAAGAATTACTAACTCTTAAAGCAGCTTTTGTCGAAGCTGCTTCTTTATTTCTTAGGAAATAAAATATACCAATGGGAAATAACTGAATTTTACCTCTTATTTAAATATACATTTTATTTGAATTCACTTTCTAAAATAGGCAATTTCCTGTTATTATATGGAGGTGTTTCAAAAAATGAAGAAATGAAAACGCATTTATATTGTGAATTCTTCATCCTGTTTTAGCGATCGGTAATCTTCTACTCTATTAGTGGGGCATTACCGATCGTTAGAACGATATGTAACTATATTGGTATAGCAAACCGAAGGGAGTCTTGTAATGGACATTTTATTAGCGCTTCTTCCTGCAATTGCATGGGGAAACATCTTATTAGTAAGCGTAAAAATGGGCGGTGGTGCATATAGCCAAACGGTAGGTATGACAATCGGTGCTCTATTCTTCGCAACAATTATGTATGTATTTACTCAACCAGCTTTAACAATGACAATCTTAATTGTTGGTTTTATTTCAGGTTTATTCTGGGCTTTAGGACAAGTAAACCAATTAAAAACAGTTGAAAAACTAGGTGTTTCAACTACTGTAACGATTTCTACTGGTATGCAACTTGTTGCAACTTCTATCTTTGGGGTTATCGCTTTCCGTGAGTGGACTACTACTACAACGATCATTCTGGGAACGATTGCAATCCTATTAATTGTAGTTGGTGTTGTATTCACATCATTAGATGATAAAGAAAATGCTCAGCCACCTGGACAATTGAAAAAAGGACTTCTTACTTTAATTGTTTCTACTTTCGGCTATCTTGTATATGTAATTATTATTCGTTGGTATAATATTGATGGTTGGTCTGCTATTTTACCACAAGCAGTTGGTATGTTTGTTGGTGCGGTTGTACTGACGTCTAAACATAAACCGTTTAACAAATATGCAATCCGTAATGCTTTGTCTGGTTTACTATGGGGAACTGGAAACTTATTCTTACTTCTTTCATTACCACGTGTTGGAGTAGCAACAAGCTTCCCATTATCTCAAACTGGAATCGTTATCTCAACATTCGGTGCGATTGTATTCTTAGGTGAAAAGAAAACAAAACGTCAATTGATCTTTATTGCACTAGGTAGTGTTTTAATTATCGGCGGCGCTGTATTACTTGGTATGACAAAAGCATAATCTTATATTCTATTAGTAAACCCCTGAAGCATATATGCTTCAGGGGTTTTTCAATTCTAATTATTTTCTAGATATAATTATTTGTATGTTCTTGCCCCCTATAATTGTTCTTCCACTCTAGCAAACCAGCTACACATATAAAGAGATTAATAACAGTTAATATTAGCATGAATTTCCGCCTTCTCATTATCCATTCCATCTACGGTAAGTCTTTTCTTTTTACAACATTCTCTTAAAGATGATATCGTTTTTATAACATATCTCTACTAGAAAGGAATAAAGAATATGCTAACTAAACATCGAATTTTATTTATTGGTGCCGGTCGTATGGCAGAAGCTATATTTTCCGGATTACTTAAAACAAGCAAAGAGTACATCGAAGAAATTATCGTCTCTAATCGAAGCAACGTAGAAAAGCTAAAACAGTTACAACATCGATATAATGTGTCTACTGCAACAGATTGGAAACAGCATGTTACATCTGTTGATACGGTTGTTTTAGCAATGCCACCTTCTGCTCATGAAGAGTTATTAGCTGAGCTATCTCCGTTAATATCAAATCAACTAGTCGTAACAGTCGCAGCTGGCATTGGACCATCTTATTTAGAAGCTAGACTCCCAAAGGGCACGCCTGTTGCTTGGATTATGCCTAATACAGCTGCTGAAATTGGAAAATCTATCTCCTTATATACAATGGGACAATCAGTAAATGAGATGCATCAAGAAACCCTGCAACTGCTTTTAAAAGGTATTGGTACTTCGCAACTTTGTACTGAGGAAGAAGTTCATCAGCTTACTGCAGTTACTGGAAGTGCACCAGCCTTCCTTTATTACTTTGCTGAAAGCTTAATTGAAACAACAAAAAGTTATGGAGTCGATGAAGAAACCGCAAAACATCTTGTCATTCAAATGATTTCTGGCTCTGCTTCTATGCTCGAACAAACGCAAAATCCAGCTAACCTCCGCGAACAAGTAACAACGCCAGGTGGTTCCACAGCTGAGGGTCTCAAAACTTTATACGAATATAATTTTTCAGAGGCAATTCAAAAAGCAGTAGAAGCAACAAACAAAAAAGCTAGGGGGAAATAATATGATTTTAACAAGTTTAAAAGACTATACAACATTACATAACGGTGTAAAAATGCCTTGGTTTGGTTTAGGTGTTTTTAAAGTAGAAGATGGTTCAGAAGTAATTGATTCTGTAAAAGCAGCAATTAAAAATGGCTACCGCAGCATCGATACTGCAGCAATCTATCAAAATGAAGAAGGCGTTGGACAAGCGATTCGTGAATCCGGTGTTTCACGCGAAGAATTATTTATTACCTCAAAAGTATGGAATAGCGATCAAGGATATGAAACAACACTTCAAGCATTTGAAACTACATTAGAGAAATTAGGTCTAGAATATTTAGATTTATATTTAGTACATTGGCCTGTAAAAGGGAAATATACCGAATCATGGAAAGCATTAGAAAAACTTTATAAAGATGGCCGTGTTCGCGCTATCGGTGTGAGTAATTTCCACATTCACCACTTACAAGACGTATTTGAAATTGCTGAAATTAAGCCAATGGTCAACCAAGTGGAATACCACCCACGTTTAGCACAAGAAGAGTTACATGCATTCTGTAAAGAACATAATATTCAGCTTGAAGCTTGGTCACCATTAATGCAAGGACAACAACTAGATAATCCAACGTTACAAGAAATTGCGACAAAATATAATAAATCAACTGCGCAAATTATTTTACGCTGGGATTTACAAAACGAAGTTGTAACAATTCCCAAATCAATTAAAGAACATCGCATTATTGAAAATGCAAACATCTTCGACTTTGAATTAAGTGCTGATGATATGAAAGCAATTCAAGCTTTAAATGAAGATCGTCGCGTTGGTCCAGATCCAGATAACTTTAACTTCTAGTAGAAAAACCACTGCCCTATGCAGTGATTTTTCCATTTAATAAAACTGAAAATTTAAACTATATTTCATTTAGTTGACACTTCATTATTCAAGGTGTAAGATTTTGAATTATCAAAGAAACACAAAAATTAATAAAATTTATTCGTTTACTCATTGTATCAAGAGAGGTGGAGGGACTGGCCCTTTGAAACCTCGGCAACAGGTTCATTTTGAATACTGTGCCACTTCCTGCAAGCTTTATGCTTGAAAGATAGAATGAGGGACTTCGTTTATATACGGGTGCATAACTTGTACGTAAAAATCCCTCTTTCTCAATATGAAAAGAGGGATTTTTTATTTTTCATTTCCCTCATCATCATCCAAACTTAATTATTTAGGAGGAAAATCAAATGAAAAAGAAGTTTGTACCCGGTATTGCATCAGTTGTAGGAGTAAGTATTTTATTAACTGGTTGCGGTAGTTATAAAAACGAAGCAAGCGGAGCAAATGCAAAAGACGAGGCACCTAGTAAACAGGTTTTAAACTTATCTTCACCTACTGAAATACGAACAATGGATACGGCTCGTGCTACAGATACTGATTCTGGTCAAGTAATGAGAAACGTATTTGAAGGTTTGTATAATCTTGGTGAAGGTAACAAACCTGTTCCTGGTGTTGCAAAATCTCATGAAGTAAGTGGCGATAAAACGAAATACACATTCCATTTGCGAGATTCAAAATGGTCAAACGGCACTCCTGTTACAGCTAAAGATTTTGTGTTCGCTTGGCAAAGAGCCGTAGATCCAGCAACAGCCTCTGAATATGCATTTCTATTCTTTGATATTAAAAACGCAACAAAAATTAACAACAAAGAACTTCCAGCCGACCAACTTGGTGTAAAAGCAGTTGATGACCATACGTTTGAGGTAGAATTGGAGCGTCCTGTTCCGTATTTTATTAGCTTAACAGCGTTCCCAACATTTCTACCAATTAACGAGGAATTCTTTAAAGCACAAGGTGATAAGTACGCTTTAGAAGATAATACAATCTTGTACAACGGAGCTTTTACACTAAGCGATTGGAAGCACGAACAAAGCTTTAAATTCAAGAAAAACCCTACCTATTGGGATAAAGATACTGTCAAACTAGAAGAAATCAATTTTAACATCGTAAAAGAAAAATCAACAGAAGTAAATTTATTCGAGTCAAAACAATTAGATCGTATAAAACTAACATCTGACTTCGTCGATAAATATAAAAAGGATGCTAACTTTAAAGAACGTCCAAACGTAGGCGTACAATTTTTACGTATGAATCAACAAAACAAAGTGCTTCAAAACGTTTCTGCACGCCAAGCAATTGATCAAACAATTGATAGAAAATCCTTTGTAAATACGTTATTAAATGATGGATCTACACCAACATTTGGTCTCGTTCCAAAAAACTTTGCAAAAGGACCTGAAGGAAAAGACTTCCGTACTGCAAATGGCGATTTAACAAAAGTTGATACAAAATCTGCACAAGAGTTATGGAAAAAAGCTAAACAAGAGCTTGGTTCTGAAAAGATAACATTAGAATTATTAACGAGTGATGCTGACCTTGATAAGAAAACTGGTGAATTCTTAAAAGGACAACTAGAAAAGAATCTAGATGGATTAACAGTAAATATAAAACCGCAACCGCGTAAGCAACAAGTTTCGCTTTTATTAAAAGGTGACTACGAAATCGGAATTGATGGCTGGAGCCCTGACTTTGCGGATCCAATTACATTCCTTGAGCTATTTACAACGAATAACCCTTATAACTTAGATCATTACTCTAATAAGGAATTCGATGAAACAATAGCAAAAGTGAAAACAACTTTAGCTGGTGATGAAAAAGCTCGCTGGGAAGCATTACTAGCATCCGAGAAAATATTATTTAAAGACTCTGTTATCGCTCCTCTTTACCAAAAAGGCGAATCTTATTTAGAACGTTCTTATGTGAAAGGAATTGTGCAAGTAGACTTTGCAGGGCAATTAAACTTCAAGTGGGCAAAAATTGAAAAATAAAGTGAAACTTTAATAAGTGGGGGTTTCTTCATCCCCACTTATTATTAGCCCACACCAATTGTTTTTTTAGCAAAATATATTAAAAATAGGTTCTCTCACACATGAAAATCGCTTTTTCAATATATTATTCTAAGAAATTAACAATCTATTTTTATTATTGACATATAGTTCTTTCCAGTGTTAATATTCTAAATAATCAAAGAAACGAAATATTTCACCATCAAAATATAATGTCTACTACGTTGAAACATATAACGATAGATTATAGATCAACATGTATATACATATAGAACACCTGATTACCTATAAACAAATATTTATAATAGGTTTTATCTCCTTCTATAGCTACTTCAAGACATGGACATTATGACGTTACGAACAACACATTTAGGGAGGAACGAACAATGAAGAAAAAAGTTATACCTGTTGTTGCATCTGTTTTAGGGGCAAGTCTATTACTAACTGCTTGCGGGGGAAATAAGGATAATGCAAGCGGAGCGAAAGCAAACGATAAAGCACCTGATAAACAGGCAATTAACTTATCATTCGCTTCAGAAATTCCAACAATGGATGTTGCAAAAGCAACGGATGGGGAATCCATGAACGTAATGCGCAATGTTTTTGAAGGGTTATATGCAATGGGAGAAGATAATAAACCGGTTCCTGGTGTCGCTGAGTCGGTTGACATTAGTCCCGATAAAACAAAATATACATTCCATCTGCGTGATTCAAAATGGTCAAACGGTACTCCTGTTACAGCAAAGGACTTTGCCTTCGCTTGGCAACGTGCCGTAAATCCTGATACAGCAGCTGAATACGCATTCTTATTCTTCGATATAAAGAATGCGAAACAAATAAACCAAAAACAATTGCCAATTGATCAACTAGGGGTCAAAGCTGTTGATGACAAAACGTTAGAAGTGCAACTAGACCGTCCTGTTCCCTACTTCTTAAGCTTAACGACATTCTCAACATTCTTACCAATTAATGAAGAGTACTTAAAATCTCAAGGTGATAAATATGGTTTGGAAACAAATCATTTAATTTACAACGGTGCTTTCACATTAGAGAACTGGAAACATGAACAAAGCTTCCAATTGAAGAAAAACCCTAACTATTGGGATGCTAAAACGGTAAAATTAGAAGAAATCAACTTCAATGTCGTTAAAGATAAGTCTACAGAAGTGAACTTATATGATTCAGGACAAATTGATCGTGTTGCTTTAACTGCAGAGTTTGTTGATAAATATAAGAGCGATCCAAACTTCAAGGAACGCGCTGAAGTCGGCATTCAATTCTTACGATTAAATCAAAAAAATGAAACATTAAAAAATCAACATGCACGCCTTGCTATTAACGGCGCAATGAATAAAAAAGCTTACGTAGAAACAATTTTAAATAACGGCGCTGTTCCAGCTGAAGGAATGGTTCCTGCGAAATTCGCAAAGAGCCCAGAAGGCAACGACTTCCGTAAAGAAAATGGAAATCTAGTCAAGGATGATGTGAAAACAGCGAAAGAAAACTGGAAAAAAGCAAAACAAGAACTTGGTACTGACAAAGTAACAATCGAACTATTAACAAGTGACAATGCTTTAGCTAAAAAGACTGGTGAATATTTAAAAGGTGAATTAGAAAAGAACTTAGACGGATTAACAGTGAATTTAAAACCACAACCACGTAAACAACAGCTAAAACTACTATTAAGTGGTGACTATGAAATTGGTATTGACGGCTGGGGCCCTGACTTCGCTGATCCAATTACATTCTTAGATCTATTTACAACAGATAGTGCTTATAACTTCGATAAATACTCTAACAAAGAGTACGATGAGCTAATTCATAAAGTGAAAACAGATTTAGCTGGCGATGAAAAAGCACGCTTTGAAGCAATGAAGCAAGCTGAAAAAATTCTATTACAAGACGGCGCTGTCGCTCCTTTATACCAACAAGGTCGTTCTTACTTACAACGCTCTTTCATTAAAGGACTTGTAACAACTGACTTCGGTGGTGAGTTTAACTACAAGTGGACAGAAGTTGCAAAGTAACAAAAGTAAAAGGTATCCCATGAAGGATACCTTTTTACTTTTATACAACTTTAACTACAGAGCTTCCTCTTCCCTTTGCCATTCCTTTTATAGCTAAAATCATACCTGCTACTAATTGTATAACCAATACAATAACTAATAATGAAATAATATTTCTTTCTAAACTAACTCCTCCAAATATTATTGTATAATAGCCATTTCCTGCATATATTGCAGGAAATAATTCACTGATTGTTTGGTATGTTTTAGAAAGCATTTCATGTGGTACAATTACACCCAAACTTACAAGTTGTAACGATAGTGAGATGATATTGAAAATCATACCTGCATCTCCAAAAACAGTTACAACCATTTGTGTTAATGAAAGAAAGGCGAAGAAGACTATTGTCAATAATCCTCTTTTCCTTCTTTTTGCATTGAACCAAAACTCATCATACATATAAACACAAACATCAAATATGTTCTCCACGTCAAAGAAGGTATATGCCCTGACCAAAGATAGCTAACTAAATAATTAACTCCCATAATACAAGACGATATTACTAAACTAATACTTATTAGTTTTACATATTTGAGCATATCTTTTCTCCTTGTTTTTTATTTTTCTACTTCTTCAAATTGTAGATTCACCGGCTCTTCTAAAAGTGTTTCATAAAAGTTCTCTGCCAAATCTGTTGAAGGAATTTTTTCATCTACTTCATCAAATCGAATACTATCTAGCCACACACAACCTTCTCCTGATAATAAAACACCAAATGCAATACCAAGTGCTTCTTCTTTTATATCTAATACAACCGAGTACGATTGCCAGTTATTCGTATTTTTAATGGGGCGATTTTGCATATTATCCATAGCGAGCGGTTCTGTATCTTTTCCATCTACTCGCATCCACAATCCTGCCCAATCTCTTACATTTTCACTCTTAATAAATGCTGTAAAACGTAATCTCTTTCCTACATATTTATCCGCTCGGAACATTTGCATTAATGTTGAAAATCCTCCGTGCGTAACATTCTCTTTTGCTTTTATGTATGCAGATACTTTCCCCTGATGGACAACTTCATAATCTAAACCCATCTCATATTCAGCAGGATGACTTCCACTTAAGATCCATCCTTTCGGTATACCTTTTTGCATTGAAACACCCTCTCTTTCTATATAAAATGACTGAAAGTACTTTCGATATTTCTTTGGTGGCAATTGAAACATTCTTTTAAAAGCTCTCGTAAATGCCTCTTGTGAGGAAAAACCGTATTGCACTGCAATATCAATAACAGCTCTCTCCGTTGACACTAAAACTTGCGCAGCATGAGTTAACCTTCTCTTTCGAATATAATCTGTTACACTCATCCCAACATATCTTTGAAAGATGCGATGAAAATGGTACATCGATACTGCACTGTGAGATGCCACTCTTTCTGTTGTAAGCTCCTCATGTAAGTGATTCTCTATATATTCAATTGATTTTTTTATTATCTCTTTATATTCTTCATGCATTTTAGCCCCTCCTCACAACTTCAATTTACCATATACATACAAATCTTTTTTGATTTAAATTGCGGATTAGCCCTTGCAACTACAGAATAATAATTTATTTTCAACACATACATAATTACATGTTTTTGGGAAAAACTTGTATAGAACGAATTTACATAAGGAGGAATTTATAATGAGAATTCTACTATCAGTTTTATTAGCTCTTATGCTAGTACCTGCATTAACAGGATGTAAAGCTCCTGCAAAAGAAGACACAACTTCTAATAAAAAGACGACTGAAGAAGCAAAAAATGAGGCTCCTGCAGATTTAAAACTAAACTTCAATGAATTCGATTTAAAGGCAGACTACCAAGATACAAAGAAAGACTACGAAGCAGACTATAAAAATGTAGCAGCTGATAAGAAAATGGAAGCAAAAATTGAAGATCATAAAGCAGATGTAAAATTAACAGGAGACGAGGCTATCACAAAATTAAGCCCACTCTTACAAGAATTAAAATTTGATAAAAATACTGCTGACCAAGAAGTAATCGATCAAGTAGTGAACGTGTTCAAACTTGATAAAGACTATCAAAAATTTGATTTAGAAGTTGTCTTCTCTGATGGAACGAAAAAAGAATACAAAAGAGAAATAAAATAAAGAAGTAGGCGGTTGCCTACTTCTTTATTTTTTAATTTTTGCGTATCTTAATTCTGGACTAGAACCAATAATGAATTGGACACCAGATACTGATGATTTTTGTAAATATGAGGCACTTGGGAAAATAATTGGGATTAATGGTGAATCTGTAAACATAATATCTTCCGCTTTATGTAATAATTCAAAGCGCTTATCCTCGTTTTGTTCAACTTTTGCTTCTTTTATTAAAGCGTCAAATTCTTTATTATGCCACTTTGCATAGTTATTCGGACCATCACCTGCATATAAATCTAGTTTAGTAATTGGATCTAATAAAGAGCCGCCCCATCCCATATAAGCTAATTGGAAATCACTTTGCTTGTATGTGTCGATGTAACTCTTCCACTCTTTATTTTCTAATTTAATATCTACGCCAAGATTTTTCTTAAACATTTCTTGCATTGCTTCTGCTACTTTTTTATGTTGTGTATCTGTAGTGAATTTTAATGTTACTTCAGGTAATGTAGACCAGCCTTGTTCTTTCATGCCTTCTTCTAATAACTTTTTCGCTTCTGCTGGATCAAATTTAACGTAATCACCTTTTTCTTTACGGAAATCACGGCCACTTTGTGTTTTTGCTCCTTCTGGAACGAATGCATATGCTTCTTGCGCATTATTTTTATACAATTTTTCAACGATAAATTTACGATCAACCGCTAATGAAAATGCTTTACGTACCTTCGCATTTGTAAACGGCTCTTTTTCTACGTTAAACGAATAAATATACGAAGAGAAACCTGCAACACGCTTATATTCTTTATTTCCTTTTTCTTTTTCGATCATCTCTTGTGGTAAACCACTTAGTAAATCTAATTCTTTGGATTTAAATAATTGATACGCTGTTTTAGAGTCTGGAATAATACGAAACTCAATTTCTTTTAGAGTTACCTTTTTATCATAGAATTCTTTATTTTTTTGTACTGTAATAGCCTGGTTATGCTTCCACTCTTTTAACGTGAATGGCCCATTCGTAATTAACTCTTTTGGATCTGTTTTTAATTTATTATTATCATCAATCGACTTTTTAGCTAATGGAATAAATAGTGAGCTTGCTAGTTTTTGTTTAATAGAAGCAACTGGGTGTTCAAGGGTTACCTTTAATGTTTGAGGATCAACAACTTGAATACCAACTTGCCCCTCTTCACCTTTCCCAGTATTATACGCCTCTGCCCCTTTAATAAAATACATTTCTGTCGCATTCATAGAACCCGTTTTTGGATTTAATAATCGCTTCCATGCAAATTCAAAATCATTTGCTGTAATAGGCGAACCATCTGACCATTTAATATCTTTCTTCAAATGAATTGTATATTCAGTTCCATCAGCATTTACTTCTTCTTTCTCCGCTAATTCATTTTGATATTTCCCATCACTATCTTGCGTATATAAACTTGAAAACAACTGCCCAATTATATAACCTGACGTGCTATCTGTTGCAATAGCAGAATCAAGTGTATATGGATCACTACTAATATTCGTTACTAATCGATCTCCTTCTCCCTTACCAGCACTCGCCTTTGGCGTTTCTTTCTTACCGCAAGCAACAGAAGTAATTGCTAAAACAGTCATAATGACAAACAGTAAAAACTTCTTCATCCTACATTCTCCTTTAACCTGAAATTTTTGGTGTTGATGCTAATAATGTTTTTGTATAAGAATGTTGTGGATTACGGAATACTTCGTCCGTATTTCCAAATTCAACAAGTTCTCCTTTGTATAAGACAGCTACTTTTTCACATAAATAGTGAACCATCGGTAAATCGTGAGCGATGAATAAATATGTATAACCTTGTTCTTTTTGGATTTTTTGCAGCAGATGTACAATTTGAATTTGCAATGAAACGTCTAATGCTGAAATTGGTTCATCAAGAATCAATACTTCTGGCTCACACAATAACGCTCTTGCAATAGCGATACGTTGACGTTGTCCTCCGCTAAATTCATGCGGATATCGATCAATATATCTTCTATCTAATCCAACACGCTCCAGGGCATCACCCGCTACTTTATCCTTCAATCCTTTATCACCTAAACCGAATGAAATATAACCCTCCGTTACGCTATCGCGTATTTTCCAGCGCGGATTTAATGCAGCTGTAGAATCTTGAAAAATGAACTGTACTTTCTGTAAAAAATCTCGCTTATGAGCTGACTTCAGCATGTGAACAACTTGACCGTTATAATCAATTTCACCAAACGTTGGACTCTCAATCCCTGCTATGAGCTTTCCAAGTGTTGTTTTTCCTGAACCACTTTCACCAATAATGCCAAGTGTTGTTCCTTTCGGGATAGAAAGTGATATATCTTTTAACGCTGTGATTTCTTTACTTTTACTTCCATATGTTTTCGTTACTTGCTTTACAGTAATTAAATCTGTCGTCATGAGGCATTCACCTTCTCTTTTGATTTCGCTTTATTATGCTCCAGAACATGCTGCCAGCAATGTGAACTATGCTCCTTAGAATACGTTGTTCTCTCTGGGAAACGATGAATACATTCTTTTATGGCTACTGGACAACGATTTACAAAAGGACAACCAAAGCTATTTAATGTTTCAATGGAAGGTGTCGTTCCTTCTATAGCACGTAATACCTTTTCGGAAACATCCATATTCGGAATGGCTTGTAATAAGCTTTTCGTATATGGATGTTTAGGAGAACCTATTACCTCCTGTATCGTTCCTTTTTCAACAACACGTCCCCCGTACATAACAACTACTCGATCAGCTACCTCACGTACAAGTGCCAAATCATGTGTAATTAATAAAATACTCGTATTTTGTTTTTCTTTTCTTTCTTTTAATAGCCCCATAATTTGTTTCTGAATCGTTACATCTAACGCTGTTGTCGGCTCGTCTGCAATTACAAGCTTTGGATGACAAGCAAACGCAATTGCTAAACAAATACGTTGCCTCATCCCCCCGCTTAATTGATGTGGGTACTGTTCAAAGCGTTTCTCTGCTTCATGTATCCCTAAATCTGTTAACAAGTTAATCGCAATTCCCTTTGCCTCTCTTTTCGACTTTTTCCCATGTTGCAAAATTACTTCTGTAATTTGTTTGCCTACCTTCATCGTTGGGTTTAAAGATGAAAGCGGATCTTGAAATATAAAGGAAATATCTTTTCCGCGAATTTGATTCCATTCTGATTCTTGTAAATTCGTTAATTCCTTTGATTGGAAAGATACATTTCCATCATCGATATGAATTAATTCTTGATTCAAGCCGATAATGGATTGTGCTGTAACACTTTTTCCTGAACCACTTTCTCCTACAAGTGCAACTATTTCACCTTCGTTAATAGAAAAGGAAACATGTTTCACAATTGCTTGCTTACTATCCTCTTTTTCAACGGCTAACGTTACGTTTTCTAAAGATAAGATTTGTCCCATGTTTTTTCTCCTTTCGATTCCGTTTGACGATTTTTGGATCAATTGCATCTTGCAAACCATCACCAATTGCATTAAATGCGAACATAATGAGTGCAATCATGATTGCTGGGAAAAATAGCTGCCACCATTCTCCGCTCAATAATGTCCCGAGTGCATCATTCGTCATCGTCCCCCAACTTGCCGCTGGTGATTGTACCCCAAGTCCTATAAAGCTTAAAAATGATTCTGAAAAAATAGCTGCTGGAATTGTAAATGATAAATTGACGATAATAATCCCTGTTAAATTCGGAATTAAATGCCCATATATAATTTTCATATGTGATGTACCTAATCGCTCTGCTGCAATAACAAACTCTCGTTGTTTTAAAGACAATACTTGTGCTCGAATGAGACGAGCCATTCCAATCCATCCCGTTAATGCAAGGGCGATAATAATGGTGAAAAGACCTGGTTTCATAACAATTAATAGTAAAATAACAATTAATAAATATGGGATGCCGTATAATACTTCAATTCCTCTTATAATCCACTCATCAATTAACGTTCCAAGGCGATTACGCCCTCTCACATATCCACTAAATCCACCAATCAGTACACCGAGCCCTATATCGAGGGCAGCTGCTACTAATCCAACTGTTAGTGAAATCTTCCCACCAGCCCAAGTACGTGCCCAAATATCTCTCCCTAGATCATCTGTTCCAAACCAATGTTCACTACTCGGCGGTAAATTTGTTGCCTCTTTTACTTGTTCACTCGCAGTAAATGAAGTTAAACTTTCGCCAATAAGCGAGAAAACAATAATTAGCAATAACGTCACTGTTCCTAAAACTGCGATTGGATTCGATATAAACTTACGAAACACTTCTTTCTTTCTGCTAATCGTTTGCTGATTTTTATTTATCGTTAATTCTTTTTTCTCTTCATTTGTTAATAACTGGTCATTAATTTCATAAGCCCCCATCTAAACATCCCCCTCCTTACGTAATAGAACGAATACGTGGATCAACAATACGGTGAATAATATCTGTAATGAAAATACAAGTAATTAATAATGCACTATAGAAAATTGTTGTTCCCATAATCACCGGATAGTCTCGGTTAAAAATACTATCTACAAAATATTTTCCTAGGCCAGGAATTGAAAAGATTTTTTCAATAACGAAAGTCCCCGTTAAGAGTCCAGCCATTAACGGTCCAACAAATGTAAGTACTGGAACAATCGCATTTCGAAGAGCGTGTCTTATAATAATCTTCTTAATTGGTATGCCTTTTGCTCTTGCTAACTTAATATAATCACTCTGCAGTACTTCGATCATATTAGAACGAACAAACCTTGTAATCACTGCGATTGGCCCTAACGCTAACGCAAAGGATGGCAATACTGTATGTTCGAATGTTCCCCAAGAGGCTACTGGTAAAAGCTCGAATTGAATAGCGAATACTTGTATAAATAGTGGTGCTAAAATAAAACTTGGAATAGAAATACCTAGAATTGCGAGCAAACTCACACTATAGTCAATTACTTTCCCATGATATAGAGCAGCAAATGTACCTGCAGCAATTCCGACTAACAACGAAATAACAAGTGCTTGTAGACCAATAATTGCTGATGGACCAAAGCCAGTTGTTATAATTTCTGATACACCTTGCCCGGTTGATTGAACAGATTCACCAAAATCAAAATGAACTACACCGTCTAAATAAGCCACATATTGATTCCACAACGGTTCATCAAGGTGATACTTCGCTCTCATGTTTTGGATCACTTCTTCAGGAAAGATTTTTGCATCTGATGAAAATGGATCCCCCGGAATAATATGCATAATTAGAAATGTCACCGTCGTAATAACCCATAGCGTGAACACCATAACTGATAATTTTTTAATTACATACACTTCAATAACCCCCTAAACACATATATTTACTTAGTTTTATGAACGTACTTTTTCCATTACTCCCTTTTCTCTTTTTAGAATACAAAAAGCCTTGATCTTAAAAAATAAGATCAAGGCTTAATAAACAAAGGCCCATCACTTATCTTTCAAGACTTGCTTGCTGGAATTAGCACGGTGTTCCTACTACAGAACCCGCTGCTGAGGTGTCATAGGGCCAGTCCCTCTACCTCTCTGGATAAGTAAATTGCTATATTATTATTTGGTTCAAATTGTATATTTCGAATTATAATTCTGAAAAAATGAAAAGTCAATCAAATTGGGTATATTTAGAAAAATCAGTTTTTAATCCATTTATCGAAATTACATTTTTCAGCTTATAATAAAAAGAAATGATGTTAAAGGAGTTATAAGATGGACCCCTTACTTCTTGCTACTATAGGATTACCCTTAACAATCGTTATACTTGTCATCATCGGCTTCTATAAACTCTTTATTAAAAAGAAACGTATTACTTTTTTATACTCCTTTCGATAATATTACCGGGCAAACTATTTCCGAATTTCACGAAGAGCAGAAGGTATTAGTATCCGAGGATGAAGATGAAGATGAAGACGGAGATGGTAATAAGAAAAAATAACCTTGCACAGGCAAGGTTATTTTTTCGTTTCTGCTTGAAAACGTTTATAGTATGTCGATGCTGTTGCAAAATTAATTTCTATATCACGAATCAACGATGAATCTTCTTCTTTAGCTAACTTCTGTAATTTTTTCATTGCTTGCTCCGATTCATTCAAGAAACCAACATATACTTCATGTTCTTGCTCTTTCGACTTCGGAACACGAATTTCTTTACGTATATGATCAATATCTTCTAACATGCTCGTTGTTACCTTTTGCACATCTTCTTTATATGTAGCAGTCGTTATTTCCTTACCGCCCTTTTCTTTTGCTACTTCAAATAACTGCAGTGCTTTATTAATTTCTTTATTCATTTTCATATCGTATTTTTCATGTACTGCACGGTATTCTTTCATCTCTTCTGTTTGTTCTGTAGATTGCTCTACCTTTTCTTTCGGTTCTTTCGTATCTTTATTTCCATTACATCCTGCTAGAAGGAGCATTCCTCCCATTACGGCAATACCCAAAACCTTCTTCATCTCTTCTTCTCCTTTTATCTACAACTATTACTCATTATAGTTTCTTTTATCTCCACTTGTTATTATACCGAGAACATCCTACTTTTTACACTTAAGACGACACCGTAATATATATACCAACATGTTTGTCACAGTATCGTCACTTTATACAAATAACTTTTGCAATGCTTTACTACATCACCTTACAAAACTGTATGAGGTATTTCAAAGAAATGAAAAAAGAACTGATTCAAACATTCCCTTTGAATCAGTTCTTTTTTGTTAAGCCTCTAGATTTTGTTTTTGCTGCAGTTCAAACTGTTTCTCACTTCTTCTGGCCATAAATAGATAACATAACACTGCTCCTACTTCACAAAGCGCAATAACAATACCCATCGGTAATGCTGTATTACTTCCACCGATACCTACTAGCGGAGCAACAAGAGCTCCTGAAATAAACTGTAATAAACCTAATAAAGCTGATGCTGTTCCTGCAGCTTGTTTCTGATTTCTCATCGCTAATGAGAACCCAGTTGTTGATACAACCCCGACACTTGATACGACAAGGAATAACGAACATAAAACACCAATTAAACCTATTCCTAGTACGATTGTCAGTAGTAAAGATAGGCCACCAACAGCTGCGATAATAATACCCGCAACAAATAATGTCTTCTCATTCACTTTCCCCGCTAAACGACCCGTTACCTGACTAGCAATAATAATACCGATGCCATTAATCGCAAAGAATAAACTAAATTGCTGTGGTGATGCTCCGTATATGTTCTGCAACACAAATGGTGAGCCCGAAATGTATGCAAACATTGCCGCTGTTACTAATCCTTGTGACAATGCATATCCCATAAATAGACGGTCCTTTAACAATTTTCCGTACGTCGCCAAAGTCCCTGACAAACCACCTGTTTCTCTTTCTTCAGGAGGTAATGTTTCACGCAATACAAAAGTAGCTGAGATTAACATGAATACGCTAATTGCTCCAAGAACGATGAAAACACCGCGCCACGTTGTAAACTGTAACAATTGCCCCCCAATAATCGGTGCCAAAATAGGTGCTGCTCCGTTTACTAACATAAGCAGTGAGAAAAACTTCGTCATTTCAGAACCTGAGTACATATCTCTTACCATCGCACGTGATATAACAATCCCGGCTGATCCTGAAGCTCCTTGTAGGAAGCGCAATAATACTAATGTCCAAATAGATGGCGCAACAGCACAAAGTAAAGAAGAAGCAACATAAATAATAAGAGCAATAATAAGTGGTTTGCGTCTTCCGTAAATATCACTAATTGAGCCAACAAATAATTGCCCTACTGACAACCCAAGCAAACAAGCTGTTAATGTAAGCTGCGCTAGGGATGCACCTGTTTGCAAGTCATCCGTTAACTTCGGTAATGAAGGCAAATACATATCAATAGATAATGGCCCAATCGCCGTAAGTGTCCCTAATACAAGAATCATCCACAACCTGTTTGCCTTTACAGGTTTATATATTTCGTGATTAACTTCATTCACTTTTTCAATTCACCCTTTCCTATACACACTGAATCGTAACAATTATAGTTACATCATAAACATACGTCAAGTACAGTGCATTTTCCTCTTTCATAATGTAAAAAAAGCGATAGAAATTCTACCGCTTTACTTTTTCACATTGCTATTCGTAAATTTAGATACCGAGGCCATCGTCTCTCCCGTATCTAAATATGTAATTTGAATTGGATCTCCTACTTCTGTAAACATAGCATATGGGAATTTCTTCACTGGTATCATAAATACCTTTTGTTCATTCTCTAAAAGTACGTACACGATTGTATTTTCACCAGATTTTTCTTTATATACACGTTGTACAATACCTTCTTTTTGCGCTTCTTTTCCTGTTGAGGTTGGTCTAAATGTATCACCATTACCGCTCATTACGTTTTTATAATTCTCAAGCGCTTCTTTCTGCGAAGAACCTGTCGCAAATATTTTTGCATTAGCAGCATATACAACTGTATGCGCACGTACTAGGCCTCCGTCATCAACAACCGGAATAATCCAAGCTGGTTTACCGTATACGTTATAAATGACAGGCATTGTCCCATGCCATTTCTCTCTCTTAAAGGAATTATCTACTACTTCTGTAGCTGCTGAACCATCCATAATCCCCTTTACTTCTTTTCCATTATAGTAATATAGCTTGCCTGTGCGTGCATCTACTAATGAATAGCCTAGAGCTGAATCTACTCCTTCTTTTGGAGAAGTAAAGTCTGTAAAATAATACAGTGTTCCATCTTTACCAAAGATCGGGGTCACGCCTTCTTTCGTTCCCCACTCAGTCGGAATTTTCATATCTGTTTGCGAGAATTTCGTATTCCAAAATCCGTGAATATATTTGCCAAAGTACGTATTTAACGTAGATGCAGTCTCATGATTTAATACACCATCAACAAATTTAGGTGCCTTTCCTTTATCATATCTTTTCACTTCACCTGTTTGTGCATCTACTACGACAACACCTTCTACCTCAAATCCAGATCTTCCTGAAATAAATTCACCATACGTCATTGTATAATATGGTTTTCCTTTATCATCAACCTCAAATTTAGGTTTTCCTTTAAAGATTAAATTTGGTTCTGCTTGCCTTACCACACGCTCTAAATTATTACCAAAAAACATGCTTGGCACATATTTCATTTTATAACCGAGGTGCAGTTTCGCTTCCGCATCAGGATTCGTACCTGACATCGTTACGTACCCTGGAATTGTCTCAGCTTTACGCGCTTTAAAAAATCCTGAAACTTCAATCGGCGCTACATATAAAGCCTCGCCGTTTACCATTTGTGGCGTTAATTCTCCTAGCTCAAAATAAGCTACTTTTGGAATATCACCAAATACTTTTTTCATCTTATTCTCCGCTGTCTTTGGCGGCACTGTAAACGGCTGGTCATTTTCAGTAAATGGCTCTGAAATATCTTTCTCTACCTTAACAACAGAATCATATTTCTTTTGCGAGATTACTATATCGTGCAAATAACCAAAGTAGCCGTAACTTGCGAGTAAAATAAACATTAGAAGTCCTTTTAATGTACCTTCTAATTTCCCTATTTGATCTTGTGAAAATAAAACAAGCCCAATTAAAATTGCTACTGCAACAGAATAATGAGTAAGAATCGAATCTACTCGATCATCAATTAGCCAAAAGTATTCATAGATTGCAATACCTATCCAAAATAAAACAGGAATAACTAAAATAGATGATTTCTTACCCTTTACAACCTTCTTATCTCCCTTCTTATCCACTGCTCGAAGCTTACTACTACTTCTTGTCCATGGAATCAAAAACAAAGTAAGAATAGCTAAAACTACAAATTTCATCAAAGGCACTGTCCCCTTTTCTTTTGTATTCCCTTTTAGTATAACAAATAAAGGTTATTAAGGTGAAAATAGGAATAGTTATATTTTTTTACTACTTAATACAATCCCGCTCACTACATATAGAATAGATGCAATATAAAAAATTGTACCAATCGTAAAGAAATCTACTAAATATCCCGTGGCAATAACCGCTACTGCTCCGCCAATGGATGTCCACACATGGTATTTTCCAATCTCATAACCAGCCTTTTCCTGCGCAACCTTTCGTGCTAACGAAGTCTTCTCAGTATTACGCTGCACAGCACCTAAAACGCCCATTACAATTTGAAGAATATACACATGCCAAACTTCCGTGGCAATTGGAAAGCAAAGCATTAAGATTGCCATGGACCAAGCGTATATGATTAATAATTTTTTATCCCCTACTTGATCAGATACCTTTCCCACTAGTGGATATACAAGTGCTGATGTTAAAGCAAATAAGCCATACGCCCAGCCAAATTGCGAGAAGCTATTTCCAACGTTTCGAAGCAATAATATATAAAAAGGAAATACCATACTTCCTGCCATCATGATGATACTTTGCGAAGCCACAAATCTTCTATATGTCATTTCGTATACTCCCTATAAAATAAATTCACAAATCTCTCTTCTGAATCTATTTCCTTCTTTTTCTTGAGAAATTCTTCAATGCGAGGATATGCCCTCTTTAACTGCTCTTTCGTTGGATAAGAATAATACGGCAAATAGTAACTACCATTATGCTTTAAAGTAACATCAATCATCTTTCGAATGACATCCTCTGTTTTCTTTATCTCACTCTCTGAGCGTCCCTGGTTAATCAAAAGAACCAGCGCAAACATATCATCTTTCGCATAGGACAAAACTGCATTTTCATTCTTTTCCACGTAACGAATCGTAATGTTGAGTAAATTAAACTCATCTTCATTTAATACGTTACGTAAATCATCTATATACTCTGTGAAAGCATCTATAGGCACAAAGTATTCTTGTAACACTTCGGTCCTATTTGGATTTTCATATTCCATAAAAGCACTATCTGATCTCATAACATTATTACGCGTCTCATACTTTCCATCTGTACGTTCAAAATAACCTCTTTGTATATCCCAAAATGTATTCTTTCCCCAATCACTATAACGTGATAACCCAAGTAAAAATTTCGGTGCAGCTATAATATTTTCTTCCTTTAATTCACTGTACTCTTCTCTCATATTTTGATTTTGTGCCAAAGTATAATCTGTCACATACATCTCTTTTAAAAATGAATTTGGAGCAACAGAAATACGCGCTAAGTGCATACGAACATTCTCATCTCTTTTCACTTTCTCTTTGAAATAAGATGCGTATTCTTTATAATCTATCATTCTCGTGTGCATTTCATATAATTCATCATCTGTTAACTTCAGCGTCACATCTAAAATAACTCCAAATAAACCGTAACCCCCAATGACATATGGAAATAACTCTGCATTTTCTTCTCTACTTACATTACGTACCGTGCCATCTGCCATTAACAATCTAAATGAATCTACTGTATCAATCAGTGCCTCATGACGAATATCACGCCCGTGTACATTTACACTTAATGAACCGCCAACAGTAAAAATATTTTGAGACTGCATGACCTGTACCGCAAGGCCATAAGGATTTATTTTCTTCTGAATATCATTCCAGGTGACACCACTTTGAACTGTAATCCGCTTCTTCTCTGGATCAAATTCTAATATTTTATTATATCCTTTCATATCGAGCATCGTGCCATTCGGATAATATGTCTGTCCTCCTTGGCTATGTTGCATGCCTGCAATGGAAATTTTCTCTCCTGAAACTTTTGCATCTCGCACTAATTTTATTAACGAGTGCTCTTCCGTAGCACTTTCAACACGTTTTATTTTTGTCGGAAGCAATTTACCTACATCACTCATAATAGGATGATCAATTTGTTTTTTATACGTATGTACAGACGTTGCAAGCAAAACCGTATATGCGACAATGACCGCTGCTATCTTTCTTTTTTTCAAAGGACACTCTCCTTATTAGCAACAAAAAGAGATACCCTTTCTTTCAGGTACCTCTCTTGACAGTGATTACTTTGCTGCTGGCAATTGTATTGGATCAAATTTATCATACGATGTAAACTTTGCATCCGTAATAATGTGCGCTTTATCCTCACCATTGCTACTCATAACCATATCTATCTTTGCTGATTCATATTTAAAATCTTTTGTAATAATATATTCCCCATCTATTTCTTCTATCTTTGCATTTTGGCCTTGTAGCATTTGTTTCTGCTTTTCATCCATACTAGCTAGCATACTCTCTGTCTCTTGCCCTTTTAATGCAAACTTCAGCTTATAATTATCTCCAATTTTCTCCATCTTCACTTTATTTAAAATTTCCGATGGAATCTCTAAATTATCTACCATTCCTTGAGTCGCGTTCATTCCGTTAGCATTCAATTGTTCCTCTGGTACAGACATAATTTCACCCGTATTAGGATTTTTTAACTGACCAGCAATTTTGCCACCCACATCATAAACAACAACCTCTGTACCAGAAACATTCATTTCAGAACGAGAATTTCTTTTCTTCGGCTCTAGTTGCATTTTAGCCTTTATTACATTCATCTCTGTTCCTTCAGCCTTTATTCCCACATCATATGTCATCGTTACATTTTCTTCGTTTTTAAAAGCTTCATTCGCTTTATTAAAAACATCCTTCGCTGTTAATTCCTTTTCTTTCTGCACAGCTTCTTTTTTCGGTTCGTCAGTCTTTTTTGTTTTCTCATTACTACACCCTACTCCTAGACCGACTGCAAGTACTAAACTTGAAATTAAAATAAGTTTTTTCATAACGTCCCCTCCTTCCCAAAAATAATATCATCTCTTTTCCTATGAAATCTATATAATTCGTAATATTTATCTTTAAATTTATTTCCTATATAACAACATGTTTGAGAAAAAGTTTAAATATGATGTAAATAATAACAACTCATTTCAGGAGGTCATTATGAAAGCGATTATTTGTACAAAGTACGGACCACCTAATGTTCTCCAGCTTCAAAATGTAGAAAAGCCTAAACCTAAAAAAAATGAAGTATTAGTTAAAATTCACGCAACAAGTGTATCGACTGGAGATTGTAGAATACGTGGCTTTAATAGCCCCCTCTTATTTTGGATTCCTATGCGGATCATATTAGGTTTCAGAAAACCGAGAAAACCTATACTTGGCGTAGAGTTATCCGGTGAAATCGAAGACATTGGAACAGATGTAACACAATTTAAAAAAGGAGATCAAGTTTTTGCATTAACAGAACTAAACCTTGGTGGTTATGCGGAATACACATGCGTGCATGAAAGTGGATTAATAGCATTAAAACCTACCAATGTGACATATGAAGAAGCTGCCGTTATTCCTTTCGGCGGAACTTCAGCATTGCACTTCCTTAGAAAAGGACAGATAAAAAAAGGGCAACGAGTACTTATATACGGCGCCTCTGGGTCAGTAGGGACAGCTGCCATACAACTTGCTAAATACTTCGGGGCGACTGTCACAGCCATTTGTAGTAGTTCGAATTTCGAATTAGTAACAGCTTTAGGGGCAGACAACGTAATTGATTATATGAAAGAAGATTTTACTAAGCAGGGCGAGCACTACGATATTATATTTGATGCAGTTGGAAAATATAAAAAGTCTCTTTGTACAGATGCATTAATGCCTAATGGAAAATATGTATCTGTGAACGGAATGATGGCAAAGGTCAGTAAAGAAGATATGAACCTACTAAAACAACTAGCTGAAACAGGAAAGCTAAAACCTGTTATTGATAGAACTTACCGATTAGAAGAAATTGCTGAAGCTCATATATATGTAGAAAAAGGACATAAAAAGGGGAATGTTTCGATTATCTTAAAATAAAATATATTCAGAAAATATCATTAACAATTCTTTTTATACGATTTACTATTAGTACCATATTCAAAACTACATACACATACTCTTATCAAGAGTGGCGGAGGGACTGGCCCGATGATGCCCGGCAACCGAGCTTATGACGTATAAGCTAAGGTGCTAATTCCTGCAAAACGAGTTTTCGTTTTGGAAGATAAGAGAGGAATCTATTTCGTCTATTCGGCACCTCTCTTATTTTTGGGAGGTGCTTTTTATTTTGGAACGTATATGAAGGGGGATTTATAGATGAAAAAGGTATTATTAAGCATTGTAAGCGGAGCAGTATTATTATTAGGCGCATGTAGCGTGAGTTCAGATAAAGAGGTAAAAGCATTAGACGAGAAAAAGATTACTGTCGGTGTAACAGGTGGACCACATGAACAAATTTTTGAAAAGGTAAAAGAAGTTGCAGCAAAAGATGGTCTCGAAATTGATATAAAAGTATTTAATGATTATGTAGCGCCAAACGTATCTTTAGATGAAAAAAGCCTTGATGTAAATAGCTACCAAACGAAATCGTATTTAGATGTATTTAAAGCTGAACGCAATATGAAATTAGCTGAAGTATTTTCAACAGTAACATTCCCTATGGGCGTATATTCTAAAGATATAAAAGATGTAAAAGACTTAAAAGAGGGCGACGCAATTGCTGTACCAAATGACCCAACGAATGAACTTCGAGCTTTAAAATTATTTGAAAAAGCAGGGGTTTTAAAAGTTGATCCAAAGGCTACAGAAAAAGCGACTGCAAAAGATGTAATTGAAAATCCAAAAAAATTAAAGATTGTCGAATTAGAGGCATCTCAATTACCAACGCAACTAAGTGAAGTGAAAGCAGCTGCAATTAACACAAACTTTGCATTAGGTGCAAAATTAAGTCCAGCGAAAGATTCTATCTTCCGCGAAGGAAAAGATTCACCATATGTGAACTGGGTCGTTGTTCGTACTGAAAATAAAGATGATGCCGTTGTAAATAAATTAAAGAAAGCTTATCAGTCTAAGGAAGTAAAAGAGTTTATCGAGAAAAAATTTGATGGTTCAGTTTTACCATCTTGGTAGGAGCTGACGATAATGATTGAATTAAAAAACATATCCAAAGTATTTACAACAAAAAAAGGGAATGTTGAGGCTCTTAAGTCTACTTCCCTTAAAGTAGAAAAAGGCGAGGTATTTGGAATCATTGGATATAGTGGCGCTGGTAAAAGTACATTGATTCGATGTGTAAATTTATTAGAAAAACCAACGACAGGAAATATCATTGTAAACGAACAAGACTTAACAACGTTATCGACAAAAGAACTAGCAAAAGCGAGACAAAAAATCGGAATAATCTTCCAAGGATTCAATTTACTTAAAACTGTTACCGTTTATGAAAATATCGCATTACCGTTACGGCTTGCTGGCATTCCAAAAGCAGAAATTGAAAAAAGAGTAGAAAAGTATTTACGCATTGTCGATCTTTTTAATCGAAAAGATGCGTATCCAAGCGAACTTTCTGGTGGTCAAAAACAGCGTGTTGCAATTGCTCGTGCGCTATCACATGAACCTGAAGTGTTATTAAGTGATGAAGCAACGAGCGCATTAGATCCCGAAACAACCGATTCTATCCTTGATTTGTTATTAAAGATTAACGAAGAAATCGGAATTACGATTTTACTCATTACACATGAAATGAATGTCATCCAGCGTATATGTGACCGCGTTGCTGTTATGGAACATGGATCTGTAGTCGAAAGTGGGACTGTAAAAGATATTTTCACAAACCCACAACATGTAACCACGAAGAAATTTGTAAATAGCGCATTTGCAGCGAAAATTCCAAAAGAGGTACAGAAAGAACTACAAAGTACTGGAGAAATTGTAACACTTTCATTTATTGGCACTACTTCAGGGGAACCTGCCTTAGCCGTTGCCACAAAACGTTTCCAAGTGTATCCGAATATTTTATCCGGTAATATTACGCAGTTAAAACATGAAGCATATGGGAAACTAGTCGTTCATATGCAAGGGGAACAAAATGAAATCCACCATGCTTTATCATTTTTACAAGAGCAAGGAATCATCGTAGAAGGAGGTAGAACAGATTATGGGAAACAAGTCCTTTTTGGATGAATGGGGTAAAGTCATATGGGAAGCCACAATCCAAACCTTTCAAATGACATCTATCTCATTACTCATCTCGATCCTTATTGCATTACCACTTGGCGTCACACTTGTTTTAACGAGACCTGGTGGGCAGCGTGAAAATAAAATCATCTATCCTATTCTTAATACAATTATTAATATCATTCGCTCTCTTCCATTTATCATTCTATTATTCTTTATTTTACCTTTTACAAAATTTCTAATGGGAACGTCCATTGGCGTGCAAGGTGTTATCGTACCGCTTGTCGTCTTCACAGCCCCTTATATCGCACGTTTAATGGAGACAGCTTTACTAGAAGTCGATCGCGGTGTCATTGAAGCCTACCAAGCGATGGGAGTCTCTACTATAAAAATCATTTGGCACGTCATGGTGAAAGAAGCTCGTTCCTCCCTTGTACTCGGATTAACAATCGCAACGATCGGCTTAATCGGCGCAACAGCAATGGCTGGCCTTGTAGGTGCTGGCGGGCTAGGGGATTTAGCATACCGCTTCGGACATTTACGCTACGAGCCTGAAGTAATGTATGCAACCGTCTTTATTTTAATTATCCTCGTTCAAGGATTACAGTCTTTAGGGAATGGTGTTGCACGAAGATTGAAGAAAGATTAAAAAAGAAGGCATCTCACCCTGGTGAGATGCCTTCTTTTTTATCTTTTAAATCCACCTTCTGAATGAATAACTTGCCCAGTAATCCACTCGGCCTCTTCACTTACTAAAAATTTAATGAGTCTAGCTGCATCCCTTGGCTCACCAATTCTGCCAAAAGGAAACATCGGCTTTAACCCTTGTTTTATCTCTTCAGTCATCCATCCTGTATCGGTTGGTCCTGGATTAATTGCATTCACTGTTATTCCTAAATGAGCTACCTCTGCTGACAACGTACTAGTAAGAGCATCAATAGCTCCCTTCGTTGTCGCATAAGCTAGTTCTCCTGCCATAGGACCTTGAAATTGCCCCGAAGTAATATTAACAATTCTACCACCAGATTTCTTATCAAATCCCCGGGAAAATTGACTACTGAGCAATGTAGTCGCACGAACATTTACCATATAATGCTTATCTAATTCTTCAGCAGTCAACGTAGAGAAATCATTATTCGTAGAATATGCTGCATTATTAATTAATATATGAGGGTACCCTAATTGTTCAGTAACTTTATTTATAAGCTCTTTTGGTGCATCATTCTGAGTTAAATCTAACTCCATACTTGATACTTTAACACCGTTTTTTAGTAACTCTTCTTTTAATTGTATTTGTTCATTTTTATCAACGCCCCAAGGCATCTCTTTATCGTAAGCTGTCCAATACGTAAAAAATATATCGTATCCTGATTCAGCTAATTCTTTACAAATCGCTGCCCCTATACCATCTAGACGACTTACCCCTGTAATAACTGCTACTTTATTTTTTAATTGGTTCATCATATACTCCTCCAAGTTTAAAGGACGCATATTTTATATAAGAGATATAAACTTTCCCACAAAAAAGACAGATACATAAAATAGGCACCTATCCTTATAAAAGGGATGTACAAGCCAAATATGCATTCCTTGAATGATTTACAGATAACTAAATAAACCCTCGCTTATGAGAGCAAAATTTATCTATCTAGTAGTTTCTAATCATTACAAGTTCATCCACATATTGAGTCTTTGTCTCCTCTCCATATATCTCCAAATTTTATTTTAGCACTAAAGATTTAATATTTCAAAAGATAAAATAACCACTCCTATTTATAAAGTATCGTGTACTATAAACCATAGTTAATAACTAATTTAAATTTAAGTGTATACATTTATCATTACCTATTCGTTGTATAAGTGTAGGGAGGAAAAGTGATGGGAAAAGAAAATATATTTACCTCCTATCTTATCAATCTAGGGGAGGAAGTGTTCAAACTACTACTAGCGAAAGGGGCTATAAAAGAAGATGCAGAAGACATCATCCAAAATACTTTCTATAAAGTATATACGTTGCTAGATCACCTAACCGAGAGTAACATACGACCATGGTTTTTTAGGGTGGCATTAAATGAATACATTGACTTAAAGAGAAAAAAAGAGCAACAGAACATCTATTTAACTGAAGATATTTATTCAAAATTACAATATACAGACCGAGAATTAGACGCTGTTTTAAATAAAGATGAGATTTTCTATTTATTAAAAGATATAAAACCAGAATATAAAGAAGCCTTCTTTTTAAAATACTATTACAACTTTTCATATGAAGAAATCGCTCTAATACTAGATATTCAAGTGAACAGCGTAAAACAAAAATTACATCGTGCACGTAAAACAATTCATTCTACAGTAGGAGGAAAACCTTAATGGATACTTCTTTAAAAGATGCATTAAAAAAAGCTCAAAGAAAACAGTTACTTAAAATCATCATTACCTCAATTATCGTTGTAATCATGCTTATACCTATAATTTATAAAGTTGGCAATTACTTTGCGGCGAAAAGTTCGACAAAGCTTCACGAAAGTCTCTTTTTACATAATGCAATTGCCGAACCTAATGTGCAAATCGATTCTCAAGTTACAAGTAATTCAACTATGTTTGGCGGCAATATTATATCAAATCGATCTAAAAATATTAATGGTTATGTAGTCCCATGGAACACTTTAACAAGTTCCTATGGTTGGCTCCGTATCAACATTGATACCAATGAATTAACACCCGGATTTTATTGGTCCGATACAGAGTTCTATGAGTATGATAAACAAACAAAGAAAAAATTTGCAACATTTTATAATCCCGCTATTAAGGAATATTTTGATGGTGTCCAAAATGAATTAGGGGAAGTTTCACAAATGAATAACTATGTTGCCGAAGTTGCTATTTCTTTCAACCAGCCCTACACACTACAAGAAATTAAAGAGAAGATTCCAGACAACTTAAACATTGTATGGTTATACATGACCTCACCAATTAGAGATGAAAGCAAAGGGCCTGCTGGTATGCCCGTTTATGGATTTAATCCAGACAAGTCACCTGGAGAAGCCTATAAAGAGTTCGTTGATTCACTTAACCAATACGATGACGATGGTCATGATAAAGATATCCAGAAGTTTTTAAAATCAAACAAGGACAAACCATTTGATCAAGTGAAAATTTTAGGGGTTATGCTAACTGGGAGAACGGAAAACTTTAAGGCGTTAGAAAACCAAGACTTTATTCGTGGTGCTTCTGTAGGGGTGACTGCGCAAATTGTTCCTTATATAAAGCCAGAGAAATAATACGTAATGCGCAGATACACTAAAAAAACTAAATGAATCTATTTACTCTGGGAGCTCTCTACTACAATAGATAGCTCCCAGACCACATTTATTCTTCACCTTCCAAAAATAAACTTCAAAATGCTTTGTACAATTTCACAAATGAAAAATCATAAATTTGTTCACATTATATCTATTGTGAATCTTTTCACATTAGATATATAATAAACGTGTAAATACAATATTGGAGGGATTTCAATGGTTATCAATTTTTTAAGAACTGATAAACGTGCTACTTTCATATTATTACTTTTACGGCTTTACATAGGATATACATGGCTCGCTGCTGGGATAGGCAAAGTCTTCGGACAATCTTTTGACGCAAGCGGTTTTCTAAAGGGTGCTATTGCTCAAGCATCAGGTGACCATCCTGCAGTACAAAGTTGGTGGGCAGATTTTCTTCAACATTTTGTCCTTTCAAACGCAGACCTATTTAGCTTTTTAGTTCAATGGGGAGAAATTTTAGTAGGTCTAGGTTTGATTTTAGGCGGATTAACAAAAACAGCTGCATTTTTCGGAATCATAATGAATCTTTCATTTTTATTAAGCGGAACTGTTAGTGTAAACCCAAACCTGCTTATTTCGACTATGTTCATTTTAGTTGCAGGGCAGAACGCTGGACGTATTGGATTAGATGGCTATGTTTTCCCTAAACTTTTCCGTAAAAACAACCACGGAATATATAAATTAAGTAAAACTGCGTAGTAACAATTTACTTTTAAAATATAAATAAGAAAAAGAGCCTGAATATAGGCTCTTTTTCTTATTTATCCTAATTTAAACTTTTAACGAACCACGAAAACCTCTGGCAGCATAGTAAGAGTCTGCTCCATTGTGGTACACGAAAACATGTCCAAAGCGATAATCGCAAAATAGAGCACCACCAAGCTCTCTAATATCTGAAGGTGTTTGTACCCAACTCGATGATTTCATATCAAAATCTCCAAGTTTTTGTAACTCTCGATATTGTTCTTCCGTTAATAACTCAATACCCATAGCGGCCGCCACATCAATAGCGTTATTTTCTGGTTTATGCTTTTTTCTTGATTCTAACGCTTCAAGATCATAACAAAGACTTCTGCGGCCTTTAGGACTCTCCTTTGAACAATCATAGAAAGTATATTCGTCCTTTTCTTCATCATAACCAATAACATCCGGCTCACCACCAGTTACTTCCATTTCGTTAAGTGACCACAATTTTTCATTATTAGTAGTCAGCTTCGCTTCAACTTTACCCCATTCAAGACCTTCATGGCGGTTCATGTTTTTCTCAAAACGAGCTTGCAATACTTTCAATAACTCTTCACGTTTTTCTACTAGTAAGTCATTTTTATTTCCTGTCATATTAGTCCTCCCTGATGTATGTACTGATAGTAGTTTAAGTATATATTTTATAATAAATCATCTCAATATGAAGACCGTTTCAATCATATGTCTTGTACAAACATCTATTACAAAGTCCTAAAACCCTCCATACTCTCTTCAAGCATATAGTGTGAAAACCACATCAAGTTCTGCTTCATAATAGCCACATGAACTCCTGGTTGGTCAGAACTATATGCCATTCCTTTAAATATAATTAATTCTGTATCAACTTCCATATCCATTAATCCTTGATATAGATCATATGCATTTGTAATCGGAATTCTTGCATCCTTTTCCCCATGTTGAATTAAGGTAGGCGTACAAGCTGATTTAATATACGTCATAGGTGATGTCTTCGTATATATATCTGGATCATTCCATGGAGTATTTCCTAAATACATTCTAATAAAGTAAGGTATATCTGTATTTACATAATGGGTACTCCAGTTAGTTATTCCACCGCCAACTGAAATAGCTTTAAACCTGCTACTAAATGTAGAACAGAAAGCTGATACATATCCACCGTTGCTCCATCCCATAACTCCTACTCTATCTTTATCTACTATCCCTTGATCAACTAGTTTATCAACTCCTGATATAACATCGTCGTAGTCAGCAATCCCCTGTTTTCTATAGTTAGCTTTTAAAAATTCATTACCATAACCTGAACTTCCTCTGTAATTTGGCTCTAAAACGATAAAGCCTTTTTCAACAAACTGTTCAATCGGATATTTCTCATTGAAGCAGTCTGAAAATATCGGAAAAGATGCCCAAGCCGGACCACCGTGAATTACTACTAATAAAGGATATTTTTTATTAGTGTCAAACTCTACTGGCGCTGATAAAACACCTTCTATTTCAAGACCATCACTACTTTTCCATGAGATGATTTCCCTGTTACTTTTAAGTTTCCCTTTGAAAAAGCTATTTTCATCCGTTATTTTTTTATCGTCTAAATAGATTTCAAAGGTTTCATTTGTTATAGCCTTATTATAGGTTATATGATTTCCATCCTTTGTTATAGAGGCATCCATTATAAAGCCATCTATCTTGTCGCTTAATGCTTCCACAGTGCCATCTTCAGCTAGTAATCCAATACGATAATTCGTTTTATCCTGCCATCTAATTAAAATTCCTTTAGCTGTCCACTGTAATGGCATAACTGTACTATCAAAGTTTGTTAGAGGCTGAATTACCTCTCCAGTATTCATATCATATATCTCTAACGTACTATCTTGTATATGGTTTCTATAGTAATCCTTCTCTCTTATGCTTGCTGTGTAACATATTTTACTGCCGTCAGGAGAAAAGCAAACACTCCCTCCCAACAACTTATCCACATTCAGCTTTTGTAGCTCTCCAGCTTTAATATGGAGTATGTATAGATCTCCATTTATATAATCTGCCATATTTGAGCTTGGTGTCGTTATAAATACAACCTTTTTACCATCATTTGAAATATCAAATTCATGGATATGAAAGTCCTTACCATCCGTTAATTGATAAACAACTCTGTTCTCGTGTTCATCTGTATCACTTTGTATCACCTTTTCTATTTCAATGTAATATAAACAATCATTCTGGTGTTCCTTACCTATATGTTGAAAATCTCCATATAGCTCCTTACGTTTCTTTATCTCTTCACATTCTTTTGACTGCGTAACATAATAAAGCCCCTTGCCAGTAGGACCCCATTTGAATGTACTGACTCCTTCTTTCTCATCAGTAATTTGAACCTCTCTATAATCATCTAGTGACTTAACAAATATCTGATTTCCCCCGTCACCAACTGGACTAAGATATGCGATACACCTAGCATCTGGAGACCATAATGGGTGTGTACTATCTATATCACCATTTGATAATGGGTAACTCTGCTTCTTATCTTTTTCATATATCCATACATGATTCCTATATGTATTGTCTTTCCAATCAGCCGTCTTCTTAACAAATGCTACGTTTTTACCATCATCACTTATGTTTGTACTTGATACGGTTGGTAATGAAATAATCTCTTCTATACTTAAATATGTTTTTGCTTTCACTTTCATATAATAAGCCCCCTTGTAATGTCCATGAATCTACCGTCTCTTCTTGTCGTAATAAAGGAAATTGTTCACGGATACTTAAAATAGTAACGGAAAATTCAGATAAATAAAAGTGACTCCGATAAAGTAAAACTTTAATCTATAGGGCTCTTTCCGCTTATCAATTTTAGATGTTCTTTTTCGACACAAAAATACCCCTTTAGATAAAATATCTAAAGGGGTGCAAATTTGTAAATTTATTTTAAAGCTATAACTATATGTTGGTTTGGAATAAAATTTGATAAAAATGAAGTCACAAATCTTTATTTAACAACAAAAAAATTCATTTTGAAAAAACGATTGATCAAAATAGAATTACTCTTTTTAACTAAGTATGAGATTTTTATAAAAAAATTTTAATCAAAACTCACTTAGAATCTTTACTTGAAGAATAAAGCTTCGTATCTTTTTTGTGAACATCGTTAAACTAAGATAAATTTTGACCGAATCTGTAATTAATTGTAAAATATTATACATAGAAAGGTATTATAAAATAAATATAGAAGGGGTATGTTTTTTAGTTTTAAAGGGGCTAAAGCACATCTATTTTATGTTTTTAGAGGGAGAATTGAAAAATCATATGAAGAATTTCAAAAAGAGTACAGGTAAAATTTTACTAGCATCCGGATTAGTAGTTTCTATGTCAGCTTGTAGTGTAACTAATTTATTTGGAGAAAAAGAAAAAACAAATGCTGAATCTGGTAAACAAGAAAGTAAAGAAACTAAGACAGAAGGTAAATCATCTGAAACAAAGGAAAAATCAACTAACTCAAAAGAAGAAAGTAAAGATGTTAAGATGATTATGGTTTTACCTGAGGATTACCCACAACTTATGGTAGACATTGAAGAAGACTTATTAAGACGTCTAGATTACTATGATGCTTCTGTGAGGGATAATAAAAAGGGAAGTAAGTCAAATGAAGAGGTACGAGATAGTATTAAAGACTTAGATAAAGTATTTAATAAAATAGAGCGTATAGATGCACCAGGAAAATACAAGGAAGATCATAAGGAAATTGTAAAAGCTGTTCAAAAGTTAAAAGAATCTTTCAAAGAAGTATCGAAGTTATTTGATTACTCTAAAACACTTAAAGATACGGATGATGCAATCATAGATAAAGCAAACAATAAATTAGATGAAGCAAAACGCATTTGGAAACCTGTATTTGATAAGTTAAAAGCGGAAGCTAAGAGTAGTTCAACAACTACTTCTACAACAAGTGGTACTAGTTCTTCTAACTCACCGAGTTTATCTAGTGGTAATACAGTTAAAACATACAGTACCCAAGATAAAACTGGTATATTCAAAGGAAAAATTGATACACCAGACGAGGGTTCGGCTAAGTTTAAGAATGTACAGAACAACTATAAAGACGGTACAGAGCTTGTAGGTAATTGGGGTATTGATTACGGAGACGGAGTCAAAACTACGTTAGTCCTAAAAGCAGATAAGACATTTGAAACATATGCAAATGGTTCTTATCCAAATAAAGATAATTACTTAACAGGAACATACCAAGCAGACGTTTCTTCCCATCAGTTAACGCTAATGGTGGAAAAAGGAACTCAAAATGGTCAAGAAGTGAAATTGGAACGACCTATTTATTCATCATATGAGGTTAAAAATTTAGATGGTAAAGCATTACAGATTTTCCACATAGACGAACAAGTAACAATTTGTTATGTAAAACAATAAATAACTAAAAGAACTCTGTAAAATGATTTTTACAGAGTTCTTTTCTTAGTTTTAATTTATTATAAACGATCAGACTTTTTTATAAACTATCAAAATTTATTTCAAACGCATAACTATATTTATTAACCTACCAATCTCCTACTCAACAGTAACAGACTTAGCTAAGTTACGTGGCTTATCAACGTCACACTCGCGGTGAAGTGCTGCGTAGTATGAGATAAGTTGTAATGGAATAACTGCTACTAGCGGTGCTAGCGCTTCGTGTACAGCTGGTAATACGAAGCTGTCACCTTCCATTTCTAAGCCTTTCATTGAGATGATACATGGGTTAGCTCCGCGTGCTACTACTTCTTTCACGTTACCACGAATTCCAAGGTTTACGTGCTCTTGTGTAGCAAGTGCGATAACTGGTGTACCATTTTCAATTAAAGCGATTGTACCGTGTTTTAACTCTCCTCCAGCGAATCCTTCTGCTTGGATGTAAGAGATTTCTTTTAGTTTTAACGCACCTTCTAATCCTACGTAGAAGTCTACGCTACGTCCGATGAAGAAACAGTTACGCGTTGTTGCTAAAAATTGTTTTGCTAATGCGTCCATTTCTTCTTTTTGATCACAAAGTTCTATCATTGCATTTGCTACAAGTCCTAGTTCGTGTGTTAAATCGAAATCAAGAACTTCACCTTTTGCTTTAGCAATATCAGCCGCTAAAATTGAAAGTACTGCAAGCTGTGCTGTGTAAGCTTTCGTTGATGCAACTGCAATTTCTGGTCCAGCGTATAACGGAAGTGTATAATCAGCCTCACGAGAAAGCGTAGAACCAGGCACGTTTGTAATTGTTAATGCTTTATGACCCATTTCATTTGTTTGTACAAGTACTGCACGGCTATCAGCTGTTTCACCACTTTGTGAAATGTAAATGAAGAATGGTCTTTTTGTTAATAATGGCATGTTGTAAGAGAATTCACTTGCCACGTGTACTTCAACTGGCATTTTTGCAAACTTCTCGATAAATTGTTTTCCAACAAGACCTGCATGATAACTCGTTCCACATGCAATGATGTAAATACGATCGCTATCTAAAATCGCATTGCGGATGTCTTGATTTAATTCAATTTCGCCATTTTCATCTTGATACTTTTGAATTATATTACGGATTACAAGTGGTTGCTCATCGATTTCTTTAAGCATGAAATGAGGATATGTTCCTTTTTCAATATCACTTGCGTCTAATTCCGCTGTAAACGGTGCACGTTCAATCGTTTCACCTTGTAAGTTTTTAATTGTAATACTTTCTTTCGTTACGATTACGATTTCTTTATCCATTAACTCAATGAATTGATCTGTAACTTGTAACATCGCCATAGCGTCGCTTGCCACAACATTAAAGTTGTCACCAACACCTACTAATAGCGGGCTTTTGTTTTTAGCAACATAAATCATGTTTGGATTTTCAGCATCAAGTAATCCGATTGCATAAGAGCCATGTAAAAGAGATAGCGTATTACGGAACGCTTCTTCTACACTTAATCCTGTGCTCACTTGTTGTTCCATAAGCTGTACGATAACCTCTGTATCTGTTTCACTTACGAACGTTACATCTTGTAAATATTCCTTTTTCACTAATTCATAGTTTTCAATTACACCGTTATGAACTAATGTAAAGCGTTTTGATGTACTTTGATGCGGATGCGCGTTTACTTTACTTGGAACACCGTGTGTAGCCCAGCGTGTGTGTCCGATACCTACGCTTGCTGCTACGTTCTCATCTACGATTTCACGAAGTTTTGCGATACGGCCTTTTTCTTTGTATACAACAACACCGTTCTCTGCTTGTACTGCAATACCTGCTGAATCATATCCACGATATTCTAGCTTTTCTAAACCTTTTAATAAAATTTCCTTTGCATCTTGCTCTCCAATAAATCCTACGATTCCACACATGTTTAGTCGCCGTTACAAATGCTTACACTGCTCTGCGAACATGTAACGACATAGTCCGATACCATTTTTATTTATACTAAAAAACGGATTACATATTGCTAGCCCTGTAAGCTTGTAACGGCTTTCACCTTCCTCTCGATTGGGTTTAAGTCCGTATATACTTATACAGCTAGTTTTCATCCGTTCCTCTTCTCTCATCACACTTTCACCTTTGTCCACTAAGTCACCTTAATGATTTAAGTAAAAGCTTGCGGTTGTGATGAACAACCGGGAGTCATCCGCCGAAATCTCGATAAACCCCACCTCGTCAACTACACTATTTGTAGTTCTGGCGCTTTTATAATTTACAATATTTCCTTTGAGAAAAAGAACAAGACCATCTTATAACAAACATGGATAAACCGTCAATGAAATTTTTTTCATCGTCTATAAAACATATGAAAAAGGAGCACTTTTTGTGCTCCTTTTTCATATAAATTCAGCTAATTATTCAGCGCCAACTTCGGCTTTCACAACTTCTACAATGCGATGTACATATGCATCACAAACTTCTTGTGTTGGTGCTTCTGCCATTACACGAATAAGTGGCTCTGTTCCAGATGGGCGAACAAGAATACGGCCATCACCGTTCATTTCTTCCTCTACAACACGAATAATTTCTTTAATTTTTTCATTTTCTAATGCTAATTTTTTATCTGTTACACGAACGTTTACTAGCAATTGTGGGAATTTCGTCATTTCCCCTGCAAGCTCAGATAATGGCTTTTTCGTCATTTTCATGATGTTTACAAGTTGAAGTGCACTTAACATTCCATCACCAGTTGTAATGTAATCAAGTAAGATAATATGGCCTGATTGTTCTCCACCTAGGTTGTAACCTCCGCGCTTCATTTCTTCCATTACGTAGCGGTCACCAACTGCTGTTTTATCACTTGTAATATTATTTGCTTCAAGTGCTTTGTAGAAACCTAAGTTACTCATAACAGTTGAAACAACTGTATTATGTTTTAATTGACCAGTTTCTTTCATGTACTTCGCACAAATGAACATAATTTGATCACCGTCAACGATGTTTCCTTTTTCGTCTACAGCAATTAAACGGTCGCCATCGCCATCAAAAGCAAGTCCGATATCCGCACCTTTTTCTTTTACCAATTCAGCTAAGCCTTCTGGATGTGTAGATCCTACACCCTCATTAATATTCATACCATTTGGAGAAGTTCCCATCGTTGAAATATCAGCTTCTAGGTCTGCAAATAAGTATGGAGCAAGAGAAGAAGTTGCACCATGTGCACAATCTAAAGCGATATGTAGGCCAGAGAAATCTTCTTCAACAGTTTGTTTAATGTACTGTAAATATTTTTGTCCACCTTCAAAGTAATCACTCACTTGTCCAAGATTAGTACCTGTCGGACGTGGTAGTTCATCAACTTCTTTGTCTAATAAAGCTTCAATCTCAGCTTCTTGCTCATCTGTTAATTTAAAGCCGTCTGAACCAAAGAATTTAATACCGTTATCTTGTACTGGATTATGAGATGCAGAAATCATAACACCCGCTTGTGCGTCTAGTGCTTTTGTTAAATAAGCAACGCCCGGTGTAGAAATAACGCCAAGGCGCATTACTTCTGCTCCAGTTGATAATAGCCCTGCTACTAAAGCTCCTTCTAACATATGGCCAGATACACGTGTATCACGACCAATAATTACTTTTGGACGATCTGTATCTTTTGTTAATACATAACCACCAAAACGTCCAATTTTGAAAGCTAATTCAGGTGTTAACTCCTTATTTGCAACTCCGCGTACTCCATCTGTACCAAAATATTTACCCATTATGATTCGCTCCTTTTTCTTGCTCTTTTTGATTGTGATTATCTACTGTTGGTTCTTGACTCGTTTCTTTATCTTTATCTTGATTTTGATTTTGATTTTGGTTTTGATTCTTTTCCTGTTCTTTTTCTGAATCAGGTTCAGGATTTTTTGGTTTCTCATTTTGATTTTCTTGATCGGTGTTTGAATCCGGTTGTTGACCGTTACCCTGTACTTCTTTATCTGGTTTTTCTTTCTTCACAATAGTAACTTTAGCACTTTTTTGTTTTGGCTCTATTGAAATATTACCAGGACCACTCACTTGAATTGAAATATCTTTCGTTCCTGGAGATACATTTTGCAGATTAATTACCGCTGTTATTTGAGCAGCTGTTATTTTATCTACTATACTTGCTTCTCCTGAAATATCAACACTTATCTTTCCATCTTGCGGCGAAAGTAGCTGAGCAGTAACATCTTTAGAAAGTCCATTTTTCTGGATTGGGATACCATCAATCGTTTTTGTTTTCGTTTGTTTTGTTTTTTGCACTCCCACCGAAACCTTCACTTGATTCGGTTTGGCACTTGTTACACCCTTGGGTAATAAAACAGAGGCATCGAATGTTGTAGACTCTGTCAATTGACTAAGATCTACTTCGACCCCCTCTAGCGATTGTATATTATCCAAAATATCTTTTGGACCAGCTATCGTTACTTCTCTCGGTTCAACACTGATATTTGTAACCGCCAATCCTTCTGCTAAACTCCCCTTCTTCGTATACGTTACAGGAACAGTTTTTTCAGTATTATTGGCTGTATTTTGCGTTGCCACATTCAACGTTACACTAATCTTAGATGGACTTGTTCTTACATTTAAACGTTTTCCTTCTTTATTGTATAATGTAACTTCGGGCGTTTTTGTAACAGTTTTATTAACACCTTTTAAATCAACATACGCTTTGGCAGATGAAATGCTTTCAATTTCTTCTTTCGTCCCAACTACCTCAACAGTATCCGGTTTAAGGCTTGATTTTTCTAGAGTAGCCCCCGCTGGCATCTGATCCTCATTTGATAATTTCAGATCTACATGAACATATTTTCTCGCCTTTTCATGAAGAGTAACTTTAATTGTTGATGGCTGAACTGTTCCTTTCACATCATCTGGAAGCCCGTTCGTTTTTAAAGAAATCTCATAAGTTCCTTTTGGACTATCTCGCAAATCAACCGGTATGTCAAATTGTTTTTTTGCTTTTGCTGTAGCAACTGATGCTTTTGGGCCTTCTAATTTTACTTTAACGCCCTCTGCCGGAATACCACTTACAATATATTTCTCCTCATCATACTTAAGATTAATAGCATAATTAGTTAATGTTTCTTTCGTATCATTTGCAAAAGGTAATATACCTGATGTCGTATTTTTTTCAGTTAACGTCGCTGACATAAAAAGCATACACGCCAATAGTAATGAGATCCCTTTTAAAAACCAATGATTCTCCATTAACTTATCCATGACGCTTTCTCCTCCAATTCCATAAAGACGAAGAAGTCGTTTTTTCGTTTCCACTAAATTCAGCTAATAACATATCCTTCAGCTGTTCTGTCTTCAAATCACGATGCAACTTACCATTTTTCGTTAAAGAAATTTGACCAGTTTCTTCAGACACAACTACTGTAATACTATCAGTAACTTCACTAACTCCCATTGCAGCACGATGTCTAGTTCCTAATTCTTTAGAAATAAACGGACTTTCTGATAATGGAAGATAGCATGCTGCTGCTTTAATTGTACTTCCTTGCATAATTACCGCTCCGTCATGAAGAGGTGTATTTGGAATAAAAATATTAATAAGTAATTCCGATGATACGTTTGCATTCAGCGGAATACCCGTTTCCACATAATCACCCATACCGGTCTCTTTTGACAAAGTAATTAATGCACCAATTCTACGTTTCCCCATATATTCGGTTGCTTTTGCTATCGCTGTTGCAACCATTTCAGGTTCATCATCCTCATGCGTTCCAACACGCGAAAATAAACTTCCGCGCCCTAGCTGCTCAAGTGCTCTTCGCAATTCTGGCTGAAAGATAATAATAACGGCTAAAAATCCCCACGTTAATACTTGTTCAGTTAGCCAAGATAGCGTACGCAATTCAAGGAAAATACTGATCATCTTAACGACGATAATAACTGTAATCCCTTTTAAAAGTTGAACAGCTTTCGTCCCTCGGATTATAAGAATTAGCTTATATATAATAAACCATACAATGGCAATATCTAATGCCGTACTAAGATATTTCAAAATGGTCGTATCTTCAAAAGGCATGCTATCCCTTCCTCCTACTTACGAGCAATTCTATCCATATATTGAAATATTGTTTTATGCTCTATCTGTATGTATTTCCAACAACTAGTTAATTATACCATACATGAAACAAACGACAATTACAAACAACCCCCTTTAGCTCAAATTGGTAAGATGTCAAACATTTTTATTGTACAGTATAATATAAATCATTATTATACGCCTATTTTCAAATAAAAAAAGCAACTTCTCAGTTGCTTTTCTTACATTTATTTTAGTTTTTCACCGAATAAAGAACCCATTAAAGCAACTGCTGTTGTTGCCGTTCTATTTCTCTCATCTAAAATCGTATTTACCTCAACAAATTCAGCAGATGTGATAATATCAGCTTCTGCTAACATTTCCATCGCCAAATGACTTTCACGATAAGATAGACCGCCAATTACAGGCGTTCCAACACCTGGTGCATCATGAGGATCAAGACCGTCTAAATCTAATGATAAGTGTACACCATCAGTATGAGATAAATATGCGATTGTTTCTTCCATAACAGCCGTCATCCCCATACGATCAATTTCATGCATTGAGAACACTTTAATACCTTCATTGCGAATGAAATCTTTTTCTCCTTCATCCAATGCACGCGCACCGATAATTACGACATTCTCTTTTTTCACCTTTGGATATGCTCCGTATAAATCTACAAGTGAAGAATGTCCATAACCTAAACTTGCTGCAAGTGACATACCATGAATATTTCCAGATGGTGAAGTTTCCTCTGTATTTAAATCACCGTGTGCATCATACCAAATAACGCCTAAGTTTTTATAATGTTTTGCTACACCAGCTAATGTACCGATAGCAATACTATGGTCACCACCTAATACAAGTGGAAAACGACCTTCTTCTATAATATGATCCACCTTACTTGCTAATTCATTACATACAGTTGCAACTTGTGTAAGGTTTCTTAATTTTGTATTTTCATCTATCTCTTTTTCTCTCTCTATACATATATCTCCCATATCTTTAACGTCATATCCAATTTCTTCAATTCTTTCAATTACCCCTGCATAACGGATCGCGCTAGGTCCCATATCAACTCCACGACGCATCTGTCCTAAATCCATTGGAACTCCAATAACTGAGATTTCTTTTTTCATAGATAGTATCCCCCTTTTATGCCTTCACTAAATATTTTAAATCTTTTATATAGTCTGACTCAACTCGACATTTTTCTGTATGGATATACAATTTATTCACTTATATTCATACTGAAAACCAAATTTCAAGACTATTCTATGTATAAAGTTAACTTAATGAAACAATCGCAATCACTATTATTAAATAATAATAATAAAACACTCCTACATTTAGAAGTGTTTTTCTGATGCTATTTTCCATACTATTGCAATATTTTTTGTTGTCATTTCAATATTTTCTTCTGCTACTTTATATGCTTCTTCTAGTGTCATCGGTCTCGTTGTAATACTAAATACCGCATCTATTCCTTTCTCGTACACAGCTGAATAATCAGATGATACAGACCCTCCAAGAGCAATTACAGGCACAGAAAAACGTTTTGCACGCCCCGCAACACCCACAGGAGCCTTTCCATATGCAGTTTGTTTATCTATTCTACCTTCACCAGTTATAATGAGATTTGCATCTTCTATATGTTTATCGAAATTTGTATAATCTAATACAATTTCAATGCCCCTCCGCAAGTCTCCCTTTAACACTGAAATAACAGCCGCTCCCATTCCTCCCGCTGCCCCTGCACCAGGTATTTCAGATACATCAAAAGATACATATCGTTTAAGCATATTCGCATAATGTTGTAAATTCTCATCTAGCTCTTTCATCATCCCTACATTTGCACCCTTTTGTCTCCCAAATATGAAAGATGCTCCCTGCATTCCGACTAATGGATTATCCACATCACATGCCGCTTCTATCTTTACCCCCTTTAAGCGGGGGTCCATTCGTGAAAAATCAATAGCAACAATCGAATGTAATGTGCCTCCAGATGGATCTATTACTTCACCCTTGTCATTTATAAATCTTACTCCTAAAGCTGCTAACATACCTGCCCCACCATCATTTGTAGCACTTCCTCCAAGTCCTAAAATTATGTACTCCACTCCTTGATCTAGCGCATGTAATATAAGTTCTCCTGTTCCTTTTGTCGTTGTAATAAGTGGGTTGCGCTTTTCAACTGGAACGTGCTGTAATCCTGATGCTGCTGCCATTTCAATAAACGCTGTCTTTTTATCTTTAGAAATGCCATAAAAAGCTTGTATACCTTCTCTAAGCGGTCCTGTCACACTAATTGATATAATTCTCCCCCCTGTAGCATCAACAAGTGATTCAACCGTCCCTTCTCCTCCATCTCCAATTGGTATTTTCACATACTCTGCATTAGGAAAAATTGCTCTAAAACCTCTTTCAATAGCTCCACATACTTCTATAGCTTTTAGGCTTTCTTTATATGAATCAGATGCAATAACAACTTTCACAATTATCTCCCCATCCCTTATTTTTACGTTTTCTTCATTTTAAACGACAAGTATAAAAGTTGTCTTTTTAAAAACAAAAAAAGCTTACATCATATGATGTAAGCTTTTTTATTTAGATGGAGCCTAGCGGGATCGAACCGCTGACCTCCTGCGTGCAAGGCAGGCGCTCTCCCAGCTGAGCTAAGGCCCCTTATTAATTAAGCGGAAGACGGGATTCGAACCCGCGACCCCAACCTTGGCAAGGTTGTATTCTACCACTGAACTACTTCCGCAAAAATGATGAGCCATGAAGGACTCGAACCTTCGACCCTCTGATTAAAAGTCAGATGCTCTACCAACTGAGCTAATGGCTCGTAAATGGCTGGGCTAGCTGGATTCGAACCAGCGCATGACGGAGTCAAAGTCCGTTGCCTTACCGCTTGGCTATAGCCCATTAATATTTACTAGTATGGTTATCTTTTCAAAAAAATAAACCCTCTCAGGTTATTTTAAAGAAAATGGTGGAGGGGGGCAGATTCGAACTGCCGAACCCGAAGGAGCGGATTTACAGTCCGCCGCGTTTAGCCACTTCGCTACCCCTCCGACATTTTAAATATATATGGTGGAGGATGACGGGATCGAACCGCCGACCCCCTGCTTGTAAGGCAGGTGCTCTCCCAGCTGAGCTAATCCTCCAAAAGTGGTGACCCGT
>NZ_JBNRIL010000007.1:96329-96802 GCF_053557995.1 Bacillus sp. XB1
AAAAGTTTTAAACCTATTCCCAAGCTTCCAACCGGGCTTGAACCGGTGACCTCTTCCTTACCATGGAAGTGCTCTACCAGCTGAGCTATGGAAGCATAATGGCTCCGCAGGTAGGACTCGAACCTACGACCGATCGGTTAACAGCCGATAGCTCTACCACTGAGCTACTGCGGAATAATATTAGCCTGGCAACGTCCTACTCTCACAGGGACAAGGTCCCAACTACCATCGGCGCTAGAGAGCTTAACTTCCGTGTTCGGTATGGGAACGGGTGTGACCTCTCTGCCATCATTACCAGACTTTTATCATTATAAACATTTCTTTCGAAATGTCAAGAAGAAATTTTAATGCATATTCCTTCAAAACTAGATAACATCGCTACATATTATATGGTTAAGTCCTCGATCTATTAGTATTCGTCAGCTCCACATGTCACCATGCTTCCACCTCGAACCTATCAACCTGATCATCTT
>NZ_JBNRIL010000008.1:0-58503 GCF_053557995.1 Bacillus sp. XB1
CCCGTTCCCATACCGAACACGGAAGTTAAGCTCTCTAGCGCCGATGGTAGTTGGGACCTTGTCCCTGTGAGAGTAGGACGTCGCCAAGCAACTAAACACGAGTCAAATGACTCGTGTTTTTTCGTGTTTTCTTTTATAATCCATAGTAATTAAAAAAATGTGCTTAAATAATTACTATTTTGATTAAATGCAGGGGAATGTGGCTAGGATAGTGAATAAGCAAAAGAGTTGCAAATTTTATTAATACGTATATAATTAAAGTCAAAGATAGTCAAAGTCAATAAAGGTGGCGGATAAATGAGAAATATATCTGATATCATTGAGCAATATCTAAAGCAAGTTATTGACTTAAGTAATAATAATGTGATTGAAATCAAAAGAAATGAGATTGCGGATCGATTCGAGTGCGTACCATCTCAAATCAATTATGTAATCAATACCCGTTTTACATTAGAAAGAGGATTTATAGTAGAAAGTAAACGTGGTGGAGGAGGTTACATTCGCATTATAAAAGTCAAACTGCATGATGATATAGACATTATTGATCAAATGCTTCATATGATTGATCATAGCGTTGCACAAGGGAATGCAGAGAGTATGATTATACGTTTATTAGAAGAGGGAATCATAACAGGCCGTGAAGCAAAACTAATGTTAAGTGTACTAGATCGTTCTGTATTATCAATGGATATTCCTTCTCGAGATGAACTTAGGGCTCGAATATTATGCGCAATGTTAAGAACACTGAAATATAAATAAATACAGCTTTTGTAAAAGAATGATAATTAAGATAGGGCAGTTAAATATTGTAGAAGTTTTGAAAAAGAGCATGTACTTTTATCTAAATGGATTAAGGAAAGAGGACAATCTAGTAATGTATGAAAAGTATCATGAGGTAGATCGTTCCTGTTGTAAAGGTGGGGATATTGATGACTTGTCAAAACTGTAATATAAGACCAGCAACTTTACATTATACAAAAGTAATCAACGAGAAGAAGGCGGAAGTTCATCTTTGTGAGCAATGTGCAGAGCAAAGTGGCTATACGTCTTTCTTTCAATCATCACAGTCTAACTTTTCATTTCATGATGTATTTGCTGGTTTATTACACGGTGAATCAACAATGTTTGGAGAAGGAAAAAACGGGTTTTCAAATACAAATACAATAAGATGTCCAGGTTGTAAGATGACATACGAACATTTTACAAAGGTGGGACGCCTTGGTTGTGCTTCTTGTTACGATACATTTAAAGGACACTTAAACCCATTGTTAAAACGACTTCATGGTGGACATACAGAACATTGTGGAAAAATTCCGGAACGAATGGAAGGAAATATCCACTTAAAGAAAGAATTAGATGAACTAAAACTTATTCTGAAACAATATGTACAGAATGAGGAGTTTGAGAAAGCTGCTGAGGTAAGAGATGAAATTCGAGGGCTTGAAACTCAGCTTAGTGAGCATAGAGAGGGGGAGTAGTTCTATGTCACTGGACAAAATTATGAATGAAGCGATTAGTCCATGGATGAAGGGGGATGGCCCTGATTCTGATATTGTTTTAAGTAGTCGAATTCGTTTGGCTCGTAATTTTAAGCAATATCAATTTTCTACTATGCAAAACGAAGAGGAAGCTCAAAAGGTTCAAGAATTATTTAAAAAGAAATTTATAAATAAAGCGGTAGAGCCCTTTGGGAAGTTTGGACTATTAAAAATGAATGAATTAACGCCTCTTCAAAGGAGAGTTTTAGTCGAAAAGCATTTAATTAGTCCAAATCTAGCAGGGACTGAATATGGAGCATGTCTGTTATCAGAAAGCGAACACATTAGTGTGATGCTTAATGAGGAAGACCACATTAGGATTCAGTGCCTATTTCCAGGACTACAGTTATCAAAGGCGCTTCAAAGCGCCAATCAAATAGATAATTGGATTGAGAAAGAGGTTGAATATGCTTTTGATGAATCACTTGGATATATTACGAGTTGTCCTACTAACGTTGGTACAGGATTAAGAGCTTCTGTAATGATTCATTTACCAGGGCTGGTTTTAACAAAAAGAATTAGCCGTATTATACAAGTAATTCAAAAATTAGGTTTAGTAGTAAGAGGAATATACGGTGAAGGTAGCGAAGCGTTAGGTAATATATTTCAAGTATCAAATCAAATGACGCTAGGGAAATCCGAAGAAGATATTATTGCAGATTTAAAGAGTGTCATGCAGCAAATTATACAACAAGAAAAATTGGCCAGAGAATTAATTGTACAAAATTCGAGTATTGAGCTTGAAGATAAGGTTTATCGTTCTTACGGTATACTAGCAAATAGTCGTTTAATTCAATCTGCAGAAGCGGCAACTTGCTTATCGGATGTACGACTTGGTATTGATCTAGGATATATAAAAGGTATATCGAGAAATATTTTGACTGAGCTAATGGTTCTTACGCAACCTGGTATTTTACAACAATACGCAGGAGGACCTTTAGGACCAGAAGAAAGAGATTATCGAAGAGCAACCTTAATCCGTGAGCGATTACGTATTGAAAAAAACTAAGCGCAAGTAGGAGGCGATTTCTATGATGTTTGGAAGATTTACAGAAAGAGCACAGAAAGTATTAGCTTTATCTCAAGAGGAAGCAATTCGCATTGGGCATAATAACATTGGAACAGAACATATTTTACTTGGGCTTGTACGCGAAGGTGAAGGAATTGCAGCAAAAGCGTTAATTGCTCTTGGATTGAGCCCGGAGAAAGTGCAAAAAGAGGTAGAAGCGTTAATTGGACGTGGAACAGAAGCTTCTCAAACTGTACATTATACACCTCGTGCTAAAAAAGTTATTGAATTGTCTATGGATGAAGCGCGTAAGCTAGGACATTCTTACGTTGGAACAGAACATATTTTACTTGGCTTAATCCGTGAAGGTGAAGGTGTAGCGGCACGTGTTTTAAATAATTTAGGCGTCAGCCTCAACAAAGCAAGACAACAAGTGTTACAACTTCTTGGAAGTAACGAAGCAAGTTCAGGTCACCAAGGTGGTTCATCGACAAATGCAAATACACCGACACTAGACAGTTTAGCGCGCGACTTAACAGTTGTTGCACGTGAGAATCGTTTGGATCCTGTTATTGGACGTAGTAAAGAAATTCAACGTGTAATTGAAGTGTTAAGCCGTAGAACAAAAAACAATCCAGTGTTAATTGGAGAGCCTGGTGTAGGTAAAACAGCAATTGCTGAAGGGTTAGCACAGCAAATCGTAAATAATGAAGTTCCTGAAACGTTAAGAGATAAGCGTGTTATGACACTAGATATGGGAACAGTGGTAGCTGGGACGAAATATCGTGGTGAGTTTGAAGATCGTTTAAAGAAAGTAATGGATGAAATACGTCAAGCAGGGAATATTATTCTATTTATTGATGAACTTCATACACTAATCGGTGCAGGTGGAGCAGAAGGTGCAATCGATGCATCAAATATTTTAAAACCATCTTTAGCACGCGGAGAATTACAATGTATTGGTGCGACAACTTTAGATGAGTATCGTAAATATATTGAAAAGGATGCAGCTTTAGAGAGACGTTTCCAGCCAATTCATGTTGATGAGCCGAGTCTAGAAGAATCAACTCAAATCTTGAAAGGTTTACGCGATCGTTATGAGGCCCATCACCGTGTGTCTATTACAGATGATGCAATTGATGCAGCTGTGAAACTTTCCGATCGTTATATTACGGATCGTTTCTTACCAGATAAAGCAATTGATTTAATTGATGAAGCTGCTTCAAAGGTTCGCTTACGTTCTTATACAACACCACCAAACTTAAAAGAGCTTGAAGTGAAGCTTGAGGAAATTCGAAAAGAAAAAGATGCGGCTGTACAAAGTCAAGAGTTTGAAAAGGCTGCTTCCTTACGTGATATGGAACAACGCTTACGTGAGAAATTGGAAGATACAAAGCGTCAGTGGAAAGAACAACAAGGAAAAGAAAATTCAGAGGTTACGGTAGAAGATATTGCAAATGTCGTTTCTACATGGACACGTATCCCTGTTTCTAAACTTGCACAAACAGAGACTGATAAATTATTAAACTTAGAATCCATTCTTCATGATCGTGTCATCGGCCAGGATGAAGCGGTAGTGGCTGTAGCGAAAGCTGTTCGTCGTGCAAGAGCAGGACTGAAAGATCCGAAACGTCCAATTGGTTCATTTATTTTCTTAGGACCAACAGGTGTAGGTAAAACAGAATTAGCAAGAGCGTTAGCAGAATCTATGTTCGGTGATGAGGATGCAATGATTCGCATTGATATGTCTGAGTATATGGAGAAACATTCAACTTCTCGCTTAGTTGGTTCTCCTCCAGGATATGTTGGGTATGAAGAAGGCGGACAATTAACAGAGAAGGTTCGTCGTAAGCCGTATTCAGTTGTCCTATTAGATGAAGTAGAGAAGGCGCATCCTGATGTATTTAATATTTTACTACAGGTATTGGAAGATGGTCGTTTAACTGATTCTAAAGGACGTACAGTTGACTTCCGTAATACGATTGTTATTATGACGTCTAACGTTGGTGCTGAGGCGTTAAAACGTAACAAACATCTTGGATTTAACGTACAAGATGAAAGCCGTGATTATTCGGATATGAAAGGTAAAGTAATGGATGAGCTGAAAAAGGCATTTCGTCCAGAATTCTTAAACCGTATTGATGAAATTATCGTATTCCATATGCTTGAGAAAAAACATATTCAAGAAATTGTGACTCTTATGGTAAATCAGTTAGTGAATCGCTTAAAAGAACAAGAAATTGAATTGCAATTAACAGAAGGGGCGATTGCAGCTATTGCTGATAAAGGGTTTGATCGTGAATATGGTGCTCGTCCACTACGTAGAGCAATTCAGAAGCATGTAGAAGATAGACTATCGGAAGAACTTTTAAAAGGTGCTATTGAGAAAGGACAAAAAGTTATCTTTGATGTAGAAGGGGAAACATTTGTCATTCATAGTGCTGAAAAGGTAAAATAAGTATAGACAAACTAAGAGGGCTACGAGATAGCCCTCTTTCTTGTACGAGAAGGTCAAATGTTTATAGATGAAAGCGAAGTGAAATATAAAAAGATATGGCTAAAAAGAAAACAAAATTCACATGTCAAGAGTGTGGTTATCAATCACCAAAATATATGGGTAAATGTCCAGGGTGTGGTCAATGGAATTCGCTTGTTGAAGAGATGGAACCCGTTGTATCATCCAGACGCCTAAATTATGCAAATGCAATTCAAACAGAAGTAACAAAACCAAGACGTCTTACAGAAGTAGAAACAAAGTCTGAGGCACGTATTGAAACAAAATTTCAGGAGTTTAACCGTGTACTAGGTGGCGGAATTGTAGATGGATCTTTAGTACTTATTGGTGGGGACCCTGGGATTGGAAAATCAACGTTATTATTACAGATTTCCTCGCAATTAGCAGATGCTTCATATGATGTATTGTATATATCAGGTGAGGAGTCAGCAAAGCAGATTAAACTTCGTGCAGATCGTTTACATGTAAATGGTAGTAATCTATTTGTTGTATCAGAGACAGATTTACAGCGTATTGCAGCACATATTGAAGAGATGAATCCTGCTTTTGTTGTTATTGATTCTATTCAAACGATACATTTACCTGAAGTGACATCAGCTCCTGGTAGTGTGGCGCAAGTACGTGAATGTACAGCAGAATTAATGAAACTTGCAAAAACAAAGGGAATCCCAATTTTCATCGTAGGGCATGTGACAAAAGAAGGTGCAATTGCGGGACCGCGTATGCTAGAACATATGGTCGATGCAGTTCTTTACTTTGAAGGAGATCGACACCATACATATCGTATTTTACGAGCTGTAAAGAATCGTTTTGGTTCTACGAATGAAATGGGTATCTTTGAAATGAAAGAACTTGGCCTTGCAGAAGTCTTAAATCCTTCTGAAATTTTCCTTGAGGAAAGACCAGTTGGAGTTGCAGGTTCAACAGTAGTTGCCTCAATGGAAGGAACAAGACCAGTTTTAGTAGAAATACAGGCATTAATTTCCCCTACTAGTTTTGGAAATCCTCGAAGAATGGCGACAGGAATTGATCATAATCGTGTCTCGCTTATTATGGCGGTACTAGAGAAAAGAACAGGTTTACTATTACAAAATCAAGATGCGTATTTAAAAGTAGCTGGTGGTTTGAAATTAGATGAACCGGCAATTGATTTAGCTGTTGCCTTAAGTATAGCTTCAAGTTTTAGAGATAAATCTACGGCACCAACTGATGCGGTAATAGGAGAAGTTGGATTAACTGGAGAAATAAGAAGAGTATCAAGAATCGAACAACGTGTACAAGAAGCAGCTAAATTAGGATTTCAACGTGCTATCATTCCTAGAAAAAATTTAGGGGGGTGGACAATTCCAGAGGGGATTGAGGTTGTAGGTGTTTCTAATTTAGGAGAAGCGCTTCGTTTGACATTAGGAGGCTAGGCTATGGAAGAAAATAAGCAACGTGTCAAAAGTATAATTAATATTTTACAGCTCGTGGCCCCGGGAACACCACTGCGCGAAGGGATAGATAATGTACTTCGTGCACAAACAGGGGGACTAATTGTTCTTGGGTATAATGAGCAGATTAAAAGCATTGTTGATGGTGGTTTTCATATTAATTGCGCATTCTCTCCTGCTAGTTTATATGAATTAGCAAAAATGGATGGAGCACTTATTTTAAATGAAACTGGAAGTAAAATTTTAATTGCAAACGCACAGTTAGTTCCGGATTCATCTATTGATTCTATTGAAACAGGTATGCGTCACCGAACAGCAGAGCGTGTAGCAAAGCAGACGGGCAGCCTTGTTGTGGCCATTTCACAAAGACGTAATGTAATTACGCTATATCAAGGGAACTTACGTTATACATTAAAAGATATAGGTGTCATTTTAACAAAAGCAAATCAAGCAATTCAAACGCTAGAAAAATATAAGGCTGTATGGAATGACGGCATTACGAATTTGGGTATTCTAGAATTTGAAGAGGTCGTTACAATGTCCGAGGTGGTTCACGTTTTACATAGTGTTGAAATGGTGCTGCGTATAAAAAATGAAATATTGAGCTATATTCATGAGTTAGGAACAGAAGGTAGGTTAATTCGTTTACAGCTTACAGAATTACTAGCTGATTTAGAGGCAGAGGCAGCATTGTTAATTAAAGATTATCACCAGGAGAAAACACAAGACCATCATCAAATCTTGAAAAAGTTACAAGATCTTGCAAATACACAACTTTTAGAGGATAGTGATTTAGTTAAATTACTTGGCTATCCAGGACAAACAAGCTTAGAAGAAAGTGTGACACCTAGAGGGTACCGAATCACAAGCAAGATTTCTCGTGTTCCGCCACTTATTATCGAGAATTTAATTAATCGATTTAAAACATTGCAAGGTGTTTGCCGAGCAACTATTAATGAATTGGATGATGTGGAAGGAATTGGAGAAGTGAGAGCGAAGAAAATACGAGAAGGTCTAAAAAGAATTCAAGAGCATCTCTATATGAGTAGACACAATTAAGAATATTACATTGATTCTATAATATAACGACACTAGAACATTTTTGGTATATGATATGATATATTGGTAAATAAAACTATTTACAAAAAAACACGTCCGCTTTTGCATTCGGCGTTTTGATTAGCGAAACAATGGTTAATAATGAGTAGGAGGTGGTTGGATGTTAAAACGGATTGTACAGCTCTTCTTTTTAGTGATCGGGGGAGCGTTAGGGATTTACTTAATCCCAAAAATTATTAATGTATTAGATATCGGTGCGGTTCCTTTGTTGGAAGGATCGTATGTTCGTGCAATTATTGGTGCAATTATTTTATTTTTAACAACATTTTGGCTTGTAGATTATATTGTTCAACTTATTAAGCATATTGAAGAGGCTCTTGTAAAGGCGCCTGTAGCAGATGTTTTATTTGGTACATTAGGATTAATCTCTGGTCTTATTGTTGCATATTTAATTTTGATACCAATTCGTGAATTTACAATTCCAGTTATTAGTACGGTGTTGCAAGTGTTCTTCACCCTTTTACTTGGATATTTAGGATTCCAAGTAGGATTTAAAAAGAGGAATGAATTGCTAGGATTATTTACATTACCCCAACGCGGAGGTAAGAAGAAAAACAATAGTGAGAATGAAGAGGTAGAGGTCGAAGCAGAAAAATCTACGACTCATTGGAAAATTCTCGATACGAGTGTAATTATTGACGGACGTATTGCAGATATTTGCCAAACAAAGTTTTTAGAAGGAACAATTGTCATTCCGCAATTCGTATTAGAAGAGCTTCAGCATATTGCCGATTCTTCAGATGCTTTAAAGCGTAATCGTGGCCGCAGAGGGCTAGACATTTTAAATCGTATTCAAAAGGAGATGCCGATTCCGGTAGAAATTTATGAAGGCGATTTCGATGATATCCAAGAAGTAGATAGCAAGCTTGTAAAGTTGGCAAAAATCACTGGTGGAACTGTAGTAACAAACGATTTCAATTTAAACAAAGTTTCTGAATTACAAGGGGTTACGGTGTTAAACATTAATGATTTAGCTAATGCGATAAAACCAGTCGTACTCCCTGGTGAAGAATTAAGTGTTTATGTTGTGAAAGATGGTAAAGAACAAAATCAAGGTGTTGCATACTTAGATGATGGTACGATGATTGTAGTAGAAGATGGTAGAGAGTATGTGGGTTCACAACTTGACGTACTTGTTACTAGCGTATTACAAACATCGGCTGGTCGTATGATTTTTGCAAAACGTAAATTGCTAGAAAAAGCATTATAAGTAGAGGATTATTAATATGTATACATTAATTATTCCGGCAGCGGGCCAAGGAAAACGAATGGGTGCTGGTAAAAATAAGTTATTTTTACTTATAGATGAAGTACCAATTATTGTGCACACATTGCGTGCTTTTGAAAAAGATAAAGCGTGCAAAAGTATTATTATGGCAATTAACGAAGAAGAACGCCCGTATTTTGAAGAGTTAATGCAGAAGTACCAGATTGAAAAGCACGTACAATTTATTCAGGGTGGAGCCGAAAGACAAGATAGCGTATATAACGCACTTCAGTATGCGAGTGGTGTCGAATATGTTCTTGTGCATGACGGGGCGCGCCCGTTCGTAACGAATAAAGTGATTCGCGATGTATTAATTGCAGCAGAAAAATATGGAGCTTCCATTTGTGCAGTGCCAGTAAAAGATACTGTTAAGAAAGTAGAGCAGGGTGTTGTTGTAGAAACGGTAGAGCGATCTCAACTTAACGCTGTACAAACACCACAAGGATTCTCTGTTTCTCTTTTGCTAGAAGCTCATAGAAGCGCAAAGCAAAGTTGTTTTCTTGGCACAGATGATGCAAGTCTCGTAGAACGTGTTGGGAAGCAAGTAGGTGTAGTAGAGGGGAGTTACTATAATATTAAAGTGACGACTCCGGAAGATCTATTAATTGCTGAAAGTTTCCTACGTGTTCAGAAGAAATAATGTTGATGATGTGTTAATAAAGAAAAGCTCGGCAACAGCCGGGCTTTTCTTTATAAGGATAGCGATATAATATAGAGTCATAAAGCTCAGTAGTTTAGCTTAAGGAGGAAGTAAGGATGTTTCGAATTGGACAAGGTTTTGATGTACATGAATTTGCGGAAGGGCGCCCGTTGATTATCGGTGGAATTACAATTCCACACGAGAAAGGATTAATTGGTCATTCAGATGCAGATGTATTGTTACATACGATTGCTGATGCATGTTTAGGTGCGATTGCAGCAGGAGATATCGGAAAGCACTTTCCTGATACAGACCCAGCTTTTAAAGATGCAGATTCAGCTGTATTGTTACAAAAAGTTTGGGAATTTGTGCGTGAACAAGGTTACGAGTTAGGAAATTTAGATTGTACAATTATTGCTCAACAACCAAAAATGGCACCACATATTGAGAGCATGCGTAAGCGCATTAGTGAACTGTTAGAAACGTCTATCGATAACATTAATGTAAAGGCAACAACAACAGAAAAATTAGGATTTACAGGTAGAGAAGAAGGGATTGCTTCTCAAGCGGTTGTTTTATTACAGAAAAAATGATGGTTTTTAATTCGTAAGATGGATAATCACATTTTTTTGGTGTACAATTATAGAATGTGTTGACATTAAGGATGGAAGGTGTACCAATTATGGAAAAGCAAGTGAGAGTACGCTACGCGCCAAGTCCAACAGGACACTTACATATCGGAAATGCGCGTACGGCATTATTTAATTATTTATTTGCTCGTCATTTAGATGGCAAATTTATTATTCGTATTGAAGATACTGATGTAAAACGTAACGTGGCTGGTGGAGAAGAAAGCCAATTAAAATACTTGAAATGGCTCGGTATGGACTGGGATGAAGGTGTTGATGTTGGTGGTGAATTTGGACCATATCGCCAAACAGAGCGTTTAGATATTTATAAAAAATTATATGAAGATTTATTAGAGCGTGGTCTAGCTTATAAATGTTATATGACAGAAGAAGAGCTAGAAGCAGAGCGTGAAGGACAAATCGCTCGCGGTGAAACACCTCGTTACGCAGGTAACCACCGTGAATTAACTGAAGAACAAGTGAAAGAATTTGAAGCTGAGGGACGTATTCCAAGTATTCGTTTCCGTGTACCAGCTGATCGTGACTACACATTCAAAGATATTGTAAAAGATGAAGTTGCGTTCCATTCAAATGATTTCGGTGATTTTGTTATTGTGAAAAAAGATGGAATTCCAACTTATAACTTTGCAGTAGCAGTAGATGATCATCTAATGGAAATTACACATGTACTTCGTGGTGATGATCATATTTCAAATACACCGAAACAAATGATGATTTATGAAGCTTTCGGCTGGGATATTCCACAATTCGGTCATATGACTCTAATTGTTAATGAAAGTCGTAAAAAGTTAAGTAAGCGTGATGAATCTATTATTCAATTTATTGAGCAATATAAAGAGCTTGGGTATCTTCCAGAAGCAATCTTTAACTTTATTGCACTACTAGGTTGGTCTCCGGTAGGAGAAGAAGAAATCTTCTCTAAAGATGAGTTTATCAAAATGTTCGATGCAGCTCGTTTATCAAAATCACCTGCATTATTTGATTCTCAAAAACTAAAATGGATGAACAACCAGTATATGAAAAAGCAAGATTTAGATACGGTTGTAGAGTTAAGCTTACCGCATTTAGTGAAAGCTGGACGTGTGGGAGAAACTTTAAGCGAACAAGACCAAGCTTGGATTCGTGATGTAATTGCTTTATACCATGAACAAATGAGTTTTGGAGCTGAAATTGTAGAGCTTTCTGAAATGTTCTTTAAAGATCATGTTGATTATGAAGAAGAAGGACAAGAAGTATTAAATGGTGAACAAGTACCTGAAGTACTTCGTGCATTTGCTGGTCAAATAGAAGCTCTAGAAGCAATGGAGCCAGCAGCAATTAAGGCAGCGATTAAAGCAGTTCAAAAGGAAACAGGACATAAAGGTAAAAATTTATTTATGCCAATCCGTGTTGCAACTACAGGACAAACGCATGGTCCAGAGCTTCCGAATGCTATTGCACTTCTTGGAAAAGAAAAAGTTTTAAATCGTCTTCAAAAAGTAATTGGTTAACATTTTCTAGGTTTAGAAATATAATAAGTATACCTAAAACCTAATAAGGAAAAGCGACGAGAAGGAGAAGTAGAAAATCAGGCTTTTTACAGAGAGAACCACCTTTAGGCTGGGAGTGGTTTATAAGCGGATTTTTGAAATGCCCCTTCGAGTCTTCTGCTGAACAGCGAATTGCTTCGTGGGATGTCTTAGGCCGCAAAGTAAGCAGGAGCGGTGTACACCGTTATCATGGATGAGTTTGAGGCTTTTTTAAGCCTAAACAGAGTGGAACCGCGCTTAAAAGGCGTCTCTGTCAATATGACAGAGACGCCTTTTTTTTATACCGTGTAAATAGGTATGAATATAGAATTTATCTCCTTATATAAAGAATTAGGGGAGAAGTGATGAGTTAGGGGAGTTAGTTCGTTCGACAAAAAAGCAGCCCATAAAGGGGAGGGAACACCGATGTTTAAGAGGCTTCGGGAAGATATTGAAGTCGTTTTTGAACAGGATCCAGCGGCAAGAGGTTATTTCGAAGTCATTTTAACTTACTCTGGATTACATGCAGTTTGGGCCCATCGAATTGCACATGCTTTTTATAAAAGAAATTTTTTCTTTCTTGCACGTTTTGTTTCACAAGTGAGCCGCTTTTTTACTGGCATTGAGATCCATCCAGGAGCAACTATTGGTCGACGCTTTTTTATAGATCATGGAATGGGAGTTGTAATTGGAGAAACTTGTGAAATTGGTGATAATGTAACGATTTATCAAGGGGTTACATTAGGTGGTACAGGAAAAGAAAAAGGGAAGAGGCACCCAACAATTCAGGATAATGTATTAATTGCGACGGGTGCTAAAGTTCTTGGGTCTATTACTGTGGGAGAGAATTCTAAAATCGGAGCAGGGTCTGTCGTATTAAAAGAAGTTCCTGCACATTCTACAGTTGTAGGTATACCTGGCCGTGTCGTTATTCAAAATGGAGTAAAGATTGGTCAAGAATTAAATCACTCTGACCTTCCAGATCCGATTTTTGATAAATTAAAGGCTATGGAAGTAGAACTTGATAAATTGAAGAAACAATTGGAATTAAAGGTAGAAAGGAAGGATAAAAATGACTATTCACATTTATAATACGTTAACACGTCAAAAAGAAGAGTTTGTTCCATTAGAAGAAAATAAGGTAAAGATGTATGTATGCGGACCTACAGTTTATAACTACATTCATATTGGGAATGCAAGACCTCCTATGGTATTCGATACAGTGCGTCGTTATTTAGAATACAAAGGATACGATGTGCAATATGTATCTAACTTTACGGACGTAGATGATAAATTAATTAAAGCGGCAAATGAATTAGGTGAAGATGTACCAACGATTGCTGATCGTTTTGTTGAAGCGTACTTTGAAGATGTAACAGCACTAGGTTGCAAACACGCAACAGTTCATCCTCGTGTAACAGAAAATATGGATATCATTATTGAATTTATTCAAGAACTTGTGAATAAAGGGTATGCATATGAATCAGAGGGTGATGTGTACTTTAAGACGAAGGAATTCGAAGGTTACGGTAAATTATCACATCAACCAATCGCAGATTTACGTCACGGTGCTCGTATTGAGGTAGGGGAAAAGAAACAAGACCCTCTTGATTTTGCTTTATGGAAAGCTGCGAAAGAAGGAGAAATCTTCTGGGAAAGCCCTTGGGGGCAAGGACGTCCAGGATGGCATATTGAATGCTCAGCAATGGCGCGTAAGTATTTAGGGGATACAATTGACATTCATGCTGGTGGGCAAGACTTGGCGTTCCCGCATCATGAAAATGAAATTGCGCAGTCAGAGGCATTGACTGGAAAAACGTTTGCACGTTACTGGATGCATAATGGATATATTAATATTAACAATGAGAAGATGTCTAAATCGCTGGGTAACTTTATTTTAGTTCACGATATTATTAAGCAATACGACCCGCAGTTAATTAGATTCTTTATGTTATCAGTACACTATCGTCACCCGATTAACTTTAGTGAAGAGTTATTACAAAGTACGAATAATGGACTGGAAAGAATTAAAACAGCTTATGGAAACTTAAAGCATCGTATGGAGAGTAGTACGGATTTAACGGACCATAATGAGAAATGGTTAGCTGAAATAGAGAAATTCCAGACTGCATTTGAAGAGGCAATGAATGATGACTTTAACACTGCAAATGCAATTACCGAATTATACAACGTAGCAAATCATGCAAATCAATATTTACTTGAAGAGCATACATCTAAAGTTGTGATTGAAGCATACGTAAAACAACTGGAAACGTTATTTGATATTTTAGGATTAGAATTATCAAAAGAAGAATTACTGGATGAAGAAATTGAAGAGCTTATCCAAAAGCGCATTGAAGCTCGTAAAAATCGCGATTTCGCATTGTCTGATCAAATTCGTGACGATTTAAAAGAACGTAATATTATTTTAGAAGATACCGCTCAAGGTACAAGATGGAAAAGAGGATAAGGATGATTGATGCAAAGCAATTAAACAGCTTGGCGTTAGCGTATATGGGTGATGCGGTATATGAACAATATATCCGCTATCACCTCCTTCAAAAAGGAAAAGTTCGCCCTAATCAATTACATCGCTTAGGGACGAGCTTTGTTTCAGCAAAAGCACAGGCGAAAGTTGTTTATCATTTATTAGAGACGGCATTTTTGACAGAGGAAGAAGAGGCGGTATTAAGAAGAGGGCGTAATGCAAATTCAGGTACAGTTCCGAAAAATACGGATGTACAAACATATCGACATAGTACAGCCTTTGAAGCACTAATTGGTTATCATCATTTATTAAATAATCGTGAAAGATTAGACGAAATTGTATATAAGGCAATTGCAGTTTTAGAAGAAAAGGAAGGGGGCACATCATCATGACTAGTGAATATATTATCGGACGTAACCCTGTAATTGAAGCGTTAAGATCAGGGAGAGATATTAATAAAATTTGGATCGCAGAAGGTGCTGCCAAAGGACAAGTACAAATTGTACTAGCGTTAGCGAAAGAAAATAAGATTATTTTACAACATGCACCAAAGAAAAAGTTAGATCAATTAGTTGAGGGTAATCATCAAGGTGTAATTGCTCAAGTAGCTGCATATCAGTATGCAGAGTTAGAAGATTTATTCAAAGTGGCAGAAAAACGTAATGAAGATCCGTTCTTCTTGATTTTAGATGAGATTGAAGATCCGCATAACCTAGGTTCTATTATGCGTACTGCTGATGCAACAGGAGCTCATGGAATTATTATTCCGAAGAGAAGAGCTGTGGGACTTACCGCATCAGTTGCGAAAGCATCAACAGGAGCGATTGAATACATTCCTGTTGCGCGCGTAACAAACTTATCTCGTACAATTGATGAATTAAAAGAGCGTGGACTTTGGATTGCTGGTACAGATGCCAAAGGGAAAACGGATTACCGTAATTTAGATGGTACAATGCCGATTGGATTAGTAATTGGTAGTGAAGGAAAAGGTATGAGTCGTATTATTGGTGAAAAGTGTGATTTCTTAATCACTCTACCGATGGTTGGTAAAGTTACATCCTTAAATGCTTCAGTAGCCGCAAGTTTGTTAATGTATGAGGTATATCGTAAACGTCACGAAATTGGTAAATAAAAAATGAACGATATTTTAATCGTTGACGGCTACAACATTATCGGAGCTTGGGGAGATTTGAAGAAACTGCGGGATGTAGATTTACAATCATCAAGAGATGCGCTTATTGATAAGATGGCGGATTATCAAGGTTATACAGGCACAAAAGTGATGATAGTCTTTGATGCCTATACAGTCCATGGTATTGAGAAAAAGATGAAACAATCTCGTGTAGAAGTAATATTCACACGAAAGAATCAAACTGCAGACGAAAAGATAGAGCAACTTGCGATAGAGCTTAGAAATATAAATACACAAATATATGTTGCGACTTCTGATTATACAGAACAATGGGTTATATTTGGGCAAGGTGCCCTTCGAAAATCTGCGCGTGAATTAGAGTTGGAAGTACAAGCGATGGAACAACAAGTAAGAAGGCGTACAAAAGACACGAAAGAACAGCAGCCCGCCATGCGAAAGATATTTAGTAAGGATATTACAGAAAAATTAGAAAAATTAAGAAGAGGAGAGCGTTGAAGCATTGACGCTCTTTATCTTTTTACTGTATAATATTGCTAAATAAATAGCGGTCGGAGGGATCAAGGTGGAAGCAGGCTTCGTAAGTATAGGCGACGTTACATTTCGTGATTTAGAGGATGAGGCAATCGTTGAGTTAGTTCGAAAAGGTAATACTGACGCTCTAGAATATTTAATTCACAAGTATAAGAACTTTGTTCGTGCGAAATCAAGATCTTACTTTTTAGTGGGTGCCGATCGAGAAGACATTGTTCAAGAAGGTATGATAGGGTTGTTTAAAGCAATTCGTGATTATAAAGAGGACAAGCTGTCTTCATTCAAAGCATTTGCTGAACTATGTATCACTCGACAAATTATTACCGCTATTAAAACGGCAACAAGACAAAAACATATTCCTTTAAATTCGTATGTGTCTTTAGATAAGCCGATTTACGATGAGGAATCTGATCGAACGTTATTGGATGTTATTTCTGAAGCGAAGGTGACTGATCCTGAAGAGATGATCATTAGCCAGGAAGAATATACAGACATAGAATCAAAAATATCTGAATTATTAAGCGATTTAGAAAGAAAAGTGCTTTCTTTATATTTAGATGGTCGTTCTTATCAAGAGATTTCAGAACAGTTAAACAGGCATGTGAAATCTATTGATAACGCTTTACAAAGAGTAAAGAGGAAATTGGAACGATATATGGAAATGAGAGAAAGTACAACTTTAAATTCATAAGAAGTAACAAGTGCTGCAGGTGTAAAATAAATCACCTGTTTTCTTTTGTAGAGAGTACAAAATGCATGTCATTGACATTGTCTTTTATTGTATGATACATTTTTAGGGACATAATGTTACAAGGTTGGTGTAACTAATGAGGAAAAAAGTTGTACTCTCATGTGAAGAGTGTAAAAATCGAAACTACTCTACTATGAAAGATACGAGCTCAATAGAGCGACTTGAAATAAAAAAGTTTTGTAAAACATGCAATCAGCATACAGTTCACAAGGAAACAAAATAAATAATTGAAATAATACACTGGAGGTCCCGCAGATGCGTTTAACGAACTTTTTCGGCGATGTAGGTCGCGAAATGAAAAAAGTAAGTTGGCCTAAAAAAGATGAATTACTCCGCTCAACAGCGACTGTTGTTGCTACAGTTGTGTTCTTTGCGATTTTCTTCGCAGTAGTTGATATGGGCATTTCTTCTTTAATTCGGTTAATTCTTGGTTAATTCTTGAATAAGAAGCACTTATCCATGATATAATGTTATTTATAAGAACTGTGTAAAAGCCCGGTGAACGGGTTTTTTCATTTGCGCAAAAAAATGTACGTCAGGGAGGGAAGGACGCTCGTCCTAAATGAATGGAAAAAAGTTGGTATGTTGTCCATACTTATTCTGGATATGAAAATAAAGTAAAAGCAAACCTAGAGAAACGTGTAGAATCAATGGGTATGCAAGATAAAATTTTCCGTGTTGTTGTCCCGGAAGAAGTAGAAGTAGAAATGAAAAACGGAAAAGAAAAATTAATGAAAAGAAAAGTGTTCCCAGGTTATGTATTAGTAGAATTAATCATGACTGATGACTCTTGGTATGTTGTACGTAACACGCCGGGTGTAACTGGGTTCGTTGGTTCTTCTGGTTCTGGATCTAAACCATCACCTCTATTAGAAGAGGAAGTTGTTACCATTATGAAACATATGGGAATGGACAACGAAGTGGTTGATTTCGACTTTGAACTTCATGAGACAGTACGTGTAAATGAGGGGCCATTCGCAGATTATACAGGTGCTATTGAAGAAATTGATGTGGAGAAGAAAAAGGTTAGCGTGCTTGTGGATATGTTTGGTCGCGAGACTCCAGTTGAACTTGACTTCCATCAAATTGAAAAATTATAAAATGAAACTTGAAATGAATTGTAAAAAGTGATAATATCTTTTAAGTCAGTACGTCTTCGTTATCGGAGACGTTTTTTGAAAGATTTTATCCTTACAGATAAAATATGACGTGGGAGGGCAAATCACTGTCCAATTGACCACATCACGGACTTAAGGAGGTGTGTCTCGTGGCTAAAAAGGTAATTAAAATGGTAAAGCTTCAAATTCCTGCAGGTAAAGCTAACCCAGCTCCACCAGTTGGTCCAGCATTAGGACAAGCAGGTGTTAACATCATGGGCTTCTGTAAAGAGTTTAACGCTCGTACAGCAGATCAAGCTGGTCTTATCATCCCTGTTGAAATTACGGTATTTGAGGACCGTTCATTCACTTTCATTACTAAAACTCCTCCTGCTGCTGTTCTTCTTAAGAAAGTAGCTGGTATTGAGTCTGGTTCTGGTGAACCAAACCGTAATAAAGTGGCAACTGTTAAGCGTGATAAAGTACGCGAAATCGCTGAAACTAAAATGCCTGACCTAAACGCTGCTAGCGTAGAAGCTGCAATGCGTATGGTTGAAGGTACTGCACGCAGTATGGGCATCGTTATCGAAGACTAATTCGATTTGTTTTTAAAAAAGGTTGCGGGTCTGGAATTCCAATTCGCAACCTTTATTATCGTAAATGATTATCGTTTTTAAATAAATGGATGGCGCTCATCCTCAGGTTATACCTGAAAACAGGCGTAAACGTGGGAGGTTATTCCGCTAAAACCACATTCGAGGAGGAAATAAAAATGGCTAAAAGAGGTAAAAAGTACGTAGAAGCTGCAAAGCTTGTTGATCGTGCAGCTGCTTACTCTGCAACAGAAGCAGTAGAATTAGTAAAGAAAACAAACACAGCTAAATTTGATGCAACTGTAGAAGCTGCATTCCGTTTAGGTGTTGACCCTAAGAAAGCTGACCAACAAATCCGTGGTGCAGTTGTTCTTCCACACGGTACTGGTAAAGTACAACGTGTATTAGTATTTGCTAAAGGTGAAAAAGCTAAAGAAGCTGAAGCTGCTGGAGCTGACTTCGTAGGCGATACTGATTACATCGGTAAAATCCAACAAGGTTGGTTCGATTTCGATGTAGTAGTAGCAACTCCTGACATGATGGGTGAAGTTGGTAAACTTGGTCGCGTATTAGGACCTAAAGGTTTAATGCCAAACCCTAAAACTGGAACAGTTACTTTCGATGTAACTAAAGCTGTTAACGAAATCAAAGCTGGTAAAGTTGAATACCGCGTTGATAAAGCTGGTAACATCCACGTTCCAATCGGTAAAGTATCTTTCGAAGATGCTAAATTAGTAGAAAACTTCAAAACAATTGCTGACACTTTACAAAAAGTTAAGCCAGCTGCTGCAAAAGGTACTTACATGAAGAATGTAACAGTTGCTTCTACAATGGGACCTGGCGTACGTGTAGACGTTTCTACATTAGCGTAAATTTTGGAAGTTGACTTCATAAAGAAGTTTTAATATAATCATTTATGTTGTGAATTTAATTAGTGTACCGTAGACAGTAGGTGTCAATAGACTTAATTTCCTACCTAGGTGTTAATATACGAAGCGGAATCTTTTTTCTGTGACTATATGCCTCCATGTCTACAAGTTGGGCATGGAGGTTTTTAGTGCACTTTCGGTACATCTTCTATATAATCTACAGGAGGTGTAATAACATGAGCAAAGTAATCGAAACTAAACAACAAGTTGTAACTGAAATCGCGGACAAACTTCGCGCTAGTAAATCTACAATCGTTGTTGACTACCGTGGTTTAACAGTTTCTGAAGCAACAGAATTACGTAAGCAATTACGTGAAGCTGGCGTTGAGTTCAAAGTTTACAAAAACTCTCTAACTCGTCGTGCTGCAGAATCTGCTGAAATGGCTGAGTTAAATGAATTCTTAACAGGACCAAACGCAATCGCGTTCAGTAACGAGGATGTAGTTGCTCCTGCGAAAGTATTAAACGACTTCGCTAAAGATCATGAAGCTTTAGAAATTAAAGCGGGCGTAATCGAAGGTAAACTTGTAACACTTGATGAGGTTAAAGCAATCGCTACTCTTCCATCACGTGAAGGCTTACTTTCTATGCTTCTTAGCGTTCTTCAAGCTCCAATCCGTAACCTTGCACTTGCTACTAAAGCAGTTGCAGACCAAAAGGAAGAGCAAGGCGCTTAATTTTTTAAAAGATAATTACGTATTATCGATAAAACAATACAAACCTATTTAAGGGAGGATATTTACAATGACTAAAGAACAAATCATTGAAGCAGTTAAATCTATGACTGTATTAGAACTTAACGACTTAGTAAAAGCTATCGAGGAAGAATTCGGCGTAACTGCTGCTGCTCCTGTAGCTGTTGCTGGTGGCGCTGGAGAAGCTGCTGCTGAGAAAACTGAATTTGATGTGGAACTAACTAGCGCTGGTGCACAAAAAATCAAAGTTATCAAAGTTGTTCGTGAAATCACTGGTCTTGGCTTAAAAGAAGCTAAAGAATTAGTTGACAACACTCCAAAAGTAATCAAAGAAGCTGCTGCTAAAGAAGAAGCTGAAGAAATCAAAGCTAAACTTGAAGAAGTTGGCGCTGCTGTAGAAGTTAAGTAATTAACTTTTGATGCTTTAAAAAAGCTCGCTCTCATGCGAGCTTTTTTTTTAACTGTAAAGAAAAGAGGTGGCCATATGGCAGACCATTATTTTTCTAACGACCCTTCTAGTAAAAGTGATCGTAAGCGATGGGAGTTTGCCCTTCGTGGATCTCGATTCACTTTCTTATCTGACCATGGGGTGTTCTCGAAAAACGAAGTGGACTTTGGTTCCCGTCTTTTAATTGAAGCGTTTCAAATGCCAGATATTAAAGGTGATATATTAGACGTAGGTTGCGGATACGGTCCTATTGGTTTGTCGTTAGCGAAAGAGTTTCAAGGTCGTGAAGTTCACATGGTGGATGTGAACGAGAGGGCACTTGGGCTTGCGAAAGAAAACGCCGCTAATAACAAAATCGAGAATATACGTATTTTTCAAAGTAGCGTCTATGAAAATGTAGATGGTAAGTATGCTGCTATTCTATCTAACCCTCCAATTCGTGCGGGTAAAGATATCGTACATGAGATTTTAGAAAAAGCTGTGGAGTATTTAGTTCCAGATGGAGAGCTTTGGATTGTTATTCAAAAGAAACAAGGTGCACCGTCTGCGCTAAAAAAACTAGAAGAAGTATTTTCTGAAGTTGAGGTTGTAGAAAAGAAAAAAGGATATTATATCATAAAATCAAAAAAACGTTGACGGTTATTTTTGGCTATGTTAACATTATACAATGCCAATATATGATTTTCTGCGTTGAGAAAGATGTATATTTTTGTTTCTCTTGGAAAAGATAGTAAAATCAGCAGATTATGAAACAGAATGATGGTTTTCTTATAGAAGCCATTTTTCTTTTTTGAGCAGGTAGAAAGACTCAACGTATTTATCTTTAAGAGAAAGAGACTACGCTAATAGCAGTAGTTGTATTTATTTGTGATTTTGCACAAATTTTTTTGTGCATTTATAATACTCATGATTTGAGGGGTGAAGCAGTTGACAGGTCAACTAGTTCAATACGGACGCCACCGCCAACGAAGAAGTTATGCCCGTATTAGTGAAGTATTAGAGTTACCAAATCTTATCGAAATTCAAACCTCTTCTTATCAGTGGTTTCTTGATGAGGGTTTGCGAGAAATGTTCCAAGACATTTCTCCGATTGAAGACTTTACGGGAAATCTATCGCTTGAATTTATCGACTACAGCTTAGGTGAACCTAAATACTCTGTAGACGAATGCAAAGAGCGTGATGTGACGTATGCAGCACCACTTCGTGTAAAAGTGCGTCTAATCAACAAGGAAACTGGTGAAGTAAAAGAACAAGATGTGTTCATGGGAGATTTCCCACTCATGACAGAGACTGGAACATTCGTAATTAACGGTGCAGAACGTGTTATCGTTTCCCAGTTAGTTCGCTCTCCAAGCGTATACTATAGTGGCAAAGTGGATAAAAACGGAAAACGTGGTTTTACTGCTACTGTAATTCCAAACCGCGGAGCTTGGTTAGAGTATGAGACAGATGCTAAGGATGTTGTATATGTGCGTATTGACCGTACGCGTAAACTTCCTGTAACTGTTTTGTTACGCGCATTAGGGTTTGGCTCTGATCAAGAAATCACCGAGCTTTTAGGTGATAACGAATACTTAAGCAACACATTAGAAAAAGACAACACAGATAGCACAGAAAAAGCATTGCTTGAAATTTATGAGCGTCTACGTCCTGGTGAACCACCAACAGTAGAAAACGCTAAGAGCTTACTTGTGTCTCGTTTCTTCGATCCAAAGCGCTACGATTTAGCAAATGTAGGTCGCTATAAGATCAACAAGAAGTTACACATTAAAAACAGATTGTTTAATCAACGTTTAGCTGAAACATTAGTGGATCCAGAAACTGGTGAAATTTTAGCGGCAGAAGGAACAATCTTAGATCGTCGTACACTTGATCGCATTTTACCTTACTTAGAGAAAAACATTGGATTCAAAACAGCGAAACCAATGGGTGGAGTGGTAGAAGGCGATGTTGAGCTGCAATCTATTAAGATTTATGCTCCTGAGTCGGAAGGCGAACGCGTAATTAATGTAATTGGTAATGCAAACATTACTCGTGATGTGAAACACATCACACCAGGTGATATCCTTGCTTCTATCAGTTACTTCTTCAACCTACTATACAAAGTAGGGGATACAGATGATATTGACCATTTAGGAAACCGTCGTCTGCGTTCTGTTGGAGAACTATTACAAAATCAATTCCGTATCGGTCTTTCTCGTATGGAACGTGTTGTTCGTGAGAGAATGTCGATCCAAGATACAAATGCGATTACACCACAGGCACTAATTAATATTCGTCCTGTTATTGCATCTATTAAAGAGTTCTTCGGAAGTTCTCAGTTATCTCAGTTTATGGACCAAACAAACCCATTAGCAGAGTTAACTCACAAACGAAGACTATCTGCATTAGGACCTGGTGGTTTAACGCGTGAGCGCGCAGGCTTTGAAGTGCGTGACGTTCATTACTCTCACTACGGTCGTATGTGTCCGATTGAAACACCAGAGGGACCAAACATCGGTTTGATTAACTCATTATCTTCGTTCGCGAAAGTAAATGAGTTTGGTTTCATTGAAACACCATACCGTCGTGTTGACCCAGAAACTGGTCTTGTAACAGGGCATGTTGATTACTTAACAGCAGATGAAGAAGATAATTATGTTGTAGCCCAAGCGAATATGAAATTATCTGACGAAGGTGAATTCCTAAGTGAAGATATCGTAGCTCGTTTCCGTGGTGAAAACATTGTCACAAATAGAGAACGCATCGACTACATGGATGTATCTCCAAAACAAGTAGTGTCGGCAGCGACAGCTTGTATTCCGTTCTTAGAAAACGATGACTCTAACCGCGCACTTATGGGAGCGAACATGCAACGTCAGGCGGTTCCGTTAATGAATCCGGAATCTCCGATTGTAGGTACAGGTATGGAGTACGTATCAGCAAAAGACTCAGGTGCTGCAGTAATCTGTAAACATCCTGGTGTTGTTGAGCGCGTAGAAGCACGTGAAGTTTGGGTACGTCGCTATGTAGAAGTTGACGGTCAAACAGTAAAAGGCGACTTAGATCGCTACAAAATGCAAAAATTCATTCGTTCTAACCAAGGAACTTGTTACAACCAACGTCCAATCGTAAGTGTTGGAAATGAAGTTGTAAAAGGTGAAATCCTTGCGGATGGTCCTTCTATGGAATTAGGTGAACTAGCACTTGGACGTAACGTGCTTGTTGGCTTCATGACTTGGGACGGTTATAACTACGAGGATGCGATCATCATGAGTGAGCGCCTTGTAAAAGATGATGTGTACACTTCTATTCATATTGAAGAATATGAATCAGAAGCTCGTGATACGAAGCTTGGACCAGAAGAAATTACACGTGACATTCCAAACGTTGGGGAAGACGCATTACGTAACCTTGACGAGCGCGGTATCATTCGCGTTGGTGCTGAAGTAAAAGATGGAGATTTACTTGTTGGTAAAGTAACACCTAAAGGTGTAACAGAATTAACAGCTGAAGAACGTCTATTACATGCTATCTTTGGAGAAAAAGCGCGTGAAGTACGTGATACATCACTACGTGTACCACACGGTGGTGGCGGTATTATCTTAGACGTAAAAGTATTCAACCGTGAAGATGGCGATGAATTGCCACCAGGCGTGAATCAACTTGTACGTGCATATATCGTTCAAAAACGTAAAATTTCTGAAGGTGACAAGATGGCCGGACGTCACGGTAACAAAGGTGTTATTTCTCGTATTTTACCAGAAGAAGATATGCCTTACTTACCAGACGGTACGCCAATCGATATCATGTTAAACCCATTAGGGGTACCATCTCGTATGAATATCGGTCAGGTATTAGAGCTTCATCTTGGTATGGCAGCAAGATACCTTGGCATTCACATTGCAACACCAGTATTCGATGGTGCTCGTGAGGAAGATGTTTGGGGCACAATTGAAGAAGCTGGTATGGCAAATGACGCGAAAACAATCCTGTATGACGGACGTACTGGTGAACCATTCGATAACCGCGTATCTGTTGGTGTCATGTATATGATCAAACTTGCGCACATGGTTGACGATAAACTTCATGCTCGTTCTACTGGACCATACTCACTTGTAACGCAGCAACCTCTTGGAGGTAAAGCTCAGTTCGGTGGACAGCGTTTCGGTGAGATGGAGGTTTGGGCACTTGAAGCTTACGGTGCTGCTTATACTCTTCAAGAAATCTTAACAGTGAAGTCTGATGATGTTGTTGGACGTGTTAAGACTTATGAAGCAATTGTTAAAGGCGAAAATGTTCCAGAACCAGGCGTTCCTGAATCATTCAAAGTATTGATTAAAGAGCTGCAAAGTTTAGGTATGGACGTTAAAATGATGTCTAGCGACGATACAGAAATTGAAATGCGTGATACAGAAGATGACGATGATCATCAATCAGCAGATAAATTGAATGTCGAAGTTGAGACAACTAAGGAATAATTGGGATAACCTGTAGACTAAAAGGGAGGTAGGCCCCTTGATAGATGTAAATAACTTTGAATATATGAAGATTGGACTTGCTTCACCTGACAAGATTCGTTCTTGGTCATACGGTGAAGTTAAGAAACCAGAAACTATTAACTATCGTACGTTAAAGCCTGAAAAAGATGGCTTGTTCTGTGAGCGTATTTTCGGACCACAAAAGGACTGGGAATGTCATTGCGGAAAATACAAACGTGTACGTTATAAAGGTGTAGTTTGTGATCGATGTGGCGTTGAAGTAACGCGTGCAAAAGTACGTCGTGAACGTATGGGTCATATTGAATTAGCTGCTCCTGTATCTCATATTTGGTATTTCAAAGGTATCCCGAGCCGCATGGGACTTGTCTTAGACATGTCCCCTCGCGCGCTTGAAGAAGTAATTTATTTCGCTTCTTATGTTGTAACAGAAAGTGGAGATACACCACTTGATAAGAAGCAATTACTTTCTGAAAAAGAATACCGTGCATATCGTGATCGATATGGTAGCACATTCCAAGCTGCTATGGGTGCAGAAGCAATTAAAAAGCTACTACAAGACATCGATTTAGATAAAGAAGTAGACTTCTTAAAAGAAGAATTAAAAACAGCACAAGGACAACGCCGTACTCGTGCTATTAAACGTCTAGAAGTATTAGAAGCATTCCGTAACTCTGGAAATGAACCGTCTTGGATGATCTTAGATGTTCTACCAGTAATTCCACCAGAACTACGCCCAATGGTACAGTTAGACGGTGGACGTTTTGCTACTTCTGACTTAAACGACTTATACCGTCGTGTAATTAACCGTAACAATCGTTTAAAACGTCTATTGGACTTAGGTGCACCAAGCATCATCGTTCAAAACGAAAAACGTATGTTACAAGAAGCTGTAGACGCATTAATCGATAATGGTCGTCGTGGCCGTCCAGTTACTGGACCAGGTAACCGTCCATTAAAATCACTATCTCACATGCTTAAAGGTAAACAAGGACGTTTCCGTCAAAACTTATTAGGTAAACGTGTTGACTACTCTGGTCGTTCTGTAATCGTTGTAGGACCGAACTTAAAGATGTATCAATGTGGATTACCAAAAGAAATGGCGCTTGAACTGTTCAAACCTTTCGTAATGAAAGAGTTAGTTGAAAAAGGATTAGCACATAACATTAAGAGTGCGAAACGTAAAATCGAGCGTGTACAACCTGAAGTTTGGGACGTTTTAGAGTCTGTGATTAAAGAACATCCAGTACTTCTAAACCGCGCACCAACACTTCACCGTCTTGGTATCCAGGCGTTTGAACCTACATTAGTAGAAGGTCGCGCAATCCGTCTTCACCCACTTGTATGTACTGCATACAACGCGGACTTTGACGGTGACCAAATGGCCGTTCACGTACCTTTATCATCAGAAGCTCAAGCTGAAGCTCGTCTTCTTATGTTAGCGGCACAAAACATCTTGAACCCGAAAGACGGTAAACCAGTTGTTACTCCATCTCAGGATATGGTATTAGGTAACTATTACTTAACACTTGAGCGTGAAGGTGCAATCGGTGAAGGTATGGTCTTCAAAGATGCAAACGAAGCATTGCTTGCATATCAAAATGGATATGTTCATCTTCATACACGTGTTGCAGTAGCTGCAAGTGCAGTAAACAACGCAACATTTACTGAAGAGCAAAAGAGTATGCTTCTATTAACAACAGTTGGTAAATTAATATTTAACGAAATCTTGCCAGAGTCGTTCCCTTATATTAATGAACCAACAAATTCAAACCTTGAAAAAGAAACACCAGCGAAATATTTCGTTGAAAAAGGTGCGAACATTAAAGAAATTATTGCTAGTCGCGAAGAAGTGGCGCCATTTAGCAAGAAAATCCTTGGTAACATCATTGCGGAAGTATTCAAACGTTTCCAAATTACAGAAACGTCTCGCATGCTTGACCGTATGAAAAACTTAGGATTCAAGTACTCTACAAAAGCTGGTATTACAGTTGGGGTATCTGACATTCTTGTATTAGGCGAAAAAGATGAAATTCTCCACGAAGCACAAGCAAAAGTAGATAATGTAATTAAACAATTCCGTCGCGGTTTAATCACGGAAGAAGAACGTTACGATCGCGTTATCTCTATTTGGAGTAATGCAAAAGATGTTATCCAAGGAAAACTGATGAAATCCTTGAATAAACGCAACCCAATCTTCATGATGAGTGACTCAGGTGCCCGTGGTAACGCATCTAACTTTACTCAGCTTGCTGGTATGCGTGGTCTTATGGCCAATCCATCTGGTCGTATCATCGAACTTCCAATCAAATCGAGTTTCCGTGAAGGTTTAACAGTACTTGAGTACTTCATCTCTACGCACGGTGCGCGTAAAGGTCTTGCTGATACAGCACTTAAAACTGCCGATTCTGGTTACTTAACACGTCGTCTTGTTGACGTTGCACAAGATGTAATCGTTCGTGAAGATGATTGTGGAACAGATCGCGGTTTATTAATCGGTGCGATTAAAGAGGGTAATGAAGTTATCGAGTCATTATATGATCGTCTTGTTGGACGTTTTGCAAGAAAAACTGTAAAACATCCTGAAACAGGTGAAGTATTAGTTGCTGAAAATCAATTAATTACTGAAGATATCGCTCATATCGTTGAAAATTCGGGTGTTGAAACTGTAAACATTCGTTCAGCGTTTACGTGTAACACTCGCCACGGTGTATGTAAGAAGTGTTACGGTCGTAACTTAGCAACTGGAACAGACGTAGAAGTAGGAGAAGCGGTAGGTATTATCGCAGCTCAATCTATCGGTGAGCCAGGTACACAGTTAACGATGCGTACATTCCATACAGGTGGGGTTGCCGGAGATGATATCACTCAAGGTTTACCTCGTATCCAAGAGATCTTCGAAGCTCGTAATCCGAAAGGTCAGGCAGTTATCAGTGAAATCGACGGTGTTATCGCAGCGATCAACGACGTTAAAGATCGCCAAGAAGTAGTTGTACAGGGTGAAGTTGAAGCTCGTACGTATGCTATTCCTTACGGTGCTCGTCTGAAAGTAACTCCAGGACAGCCAATTAGCCACGGTAAAGAGTTAACAGAAGGTTCTATTGATCCGAAAGAATTACTAAAAGTAACGGACATTACGGCGGTTCAAGAATACTTATTACGTGAAGTTCAAAAAGTATACCGTATGCAAGGGGTAGAAATTGGTGACAAACACGTAGAAGTAATGGTACGTCAAATGTTACGTAAAGTTCGTGTAAGTGATGCAGGTGAAACAGATGTATTACCAGGAACATTACTAGATATCCATCAGTTCACTGATGCGAATGCTAAGGTCTTACTGCAAGGTAAGCAACCAGCAACAGCTAGACCTGTTCTACTTGGTATTACAAAAGCTTCACTTGAAACAGATTCATTCTTATCTGCAGCATCGTTCCAAGAAACAACTCGTGTCTTAACTGATGCAGCAATTAAGGGTAAACGCGATGAACTTCTAGGATTAAAAGAAAATGTTATTATCGGTAAACTTGTTCCTGCTGGAACAGGTATGAATCGTTATCGCAAAGTGGATCTTGTAAAAACAACACAAGATGACATGAATGTAGAAAACGATGAGGTTTATGTGGAACAGTAAAATTTTCCGGCATAAATTTTGTATAAAAACAATTAATCTTAGTTGACATTGTATGAGTCAAAATGTTACTATAATCAAGGTTGCTCCTGAACGATGCTTTGGAGGATATTTATATGTCTTATCAAAAAGTATCAACTGCTGAAAATGTAGTCGTTGGTCATAAACGCACATTGGAGGCAATCAAAAATGGTACAGTTAAAGAAGTTGTCATCGCAGAGGATGCTGACATGCGGTTAACCCATGCTATCATTCGTGTTGCAATGCAATATAACGTGCCCATAACAAAAGTTGAATCAGTTCGTAAGCTTGGTAAAGCTTCGGGGATTCAAGTGGGAGCTTCAGCAATAGGAATAATAAGTTAAAACTGTTTTTGTGAGGAGAGAGCATTTGCTCTTCCTTGCAAAAACTTTGTTTTCAACTAATAATGAACCACCTGGATATGTGGTCATACAAACATGCGAAGGGAGGATAATCAAATGCCTACTATTAACCAATTAGTGAGAAATGGTCGTACTGATAAAGTATGGAAATCTAAATCACCTGCGTTAAACAAAGGTTTTAACTCTTTAAAGAAAAAATCAACTGATATCTCTGCACCTCAAAAACGTGGTGTATGTACTCGTGTTGGTACAATGACTCCAAAGAAACCTAACTCAGCGTTACGTAAATACGCTCGTGTACGTTTAACAAACGGTATCGAGGTTACAGCTTACATCCCAGGTATCGGTCATAACCTACAAGAGCATAGCGTAGTATTAATTCGCGGTGGTCGTGTAAAGGATTTACCGGGGGTACGTTACCACATCGTTCGTGGTGCGCTTGACACAGCTGGTGTTGACAAACGTATGCAAGGACGTTCTAAATATGGTACTAAGAGACCAAAACCTGCTAAAAAATAATAACTTTAAAATGAAAGGAGGAACTCAATATGCCTCGTAAAGGACCTGTTGCGAAACGTGACGTGTTACCAGATCCAATGTACAATTCGAAGCTAGTAACACGCCTTATCAACAAAATGATGGTTGACGGTAAAAAAGGTAAATCTCAAACAATTCTTTATAATGCGTTCGATATCGTAAACGAACGTACTGGTAAAGAGCCAATGGAAGTATTCGAGCAAGCTCTTAAGAACATCATGCCTGTTCTTGAAGTACGCGCTCGTCGTGTTGGTGGTGCTAACTACCAAGTTCCAGTTGAGGTTCGTCCAGAACGCCGTACAACTTTAGGTCTTCGTTGGTTAGTAAACTACGCTCGTCTTCGTGGTGAAAAAACTATGGAAGAGCGTCTTGCTAACGAAATCTTAGATGCAGCTAACAACGCTGGTGCATCTGTTAAGAAACGTGAAGACACTCATAAAATGGCAGAAGCTAACAAAGCATTTGCTCATTACCGTTGGTAGGATTCAACGTAAAATAAATGTAAGCATAAACCGCTTTATTTGTCGCTTATGGAAGTGTGGAGAGGGAGAATGCCTCTCCCTTTCATCGGGCGCTCGTTTTACATAATGAGAGTACTGGACATACTGACATGTGTAACAATATAAAGTGGCTTTTTTGCTACTTAAAATAAAAAAATCCAATCCATATATGGAAGGAGCAAGACACCAAATGGCAAGAGAGTTCTCTTTAGAAAACACTCGTAATATTGGTATCATGGCTCACATCGATGCTGGTAAAACAACAGCAACTGAGCGTATTCTGTACTACACAGGACGTATTCATAAAATCGGTGAAACTCACGAAGGTGCATCTCAGATGGACTGGATGGAGCAAGAGCAAGAGCGTGGTATCACAATTACTTCTGCTGCAACTACAGCACAATGGAAAGGTCATCGTGTAAACATCATTGATACTCCAGGACACGTAGATTTCACAGTAGAAGTAGAACGTTCTTTACGCGTACTTGATGGCGCTGTAGCAGTACTTGATGCGCAATCTGGTGTAGAACCACAAACAGAAACTGTTTGGCGTCAGGCTACTACTTACGGCGTACCTCGTATCGTATTCGTTAACAAAATGGATAAGATCGGTGCAGATTTCTTATACTCTGTAGGAACAATCCACGATCGTTTACAAGCAAACGCACATCCAATTCAGTTACCAATCGGTGCTGAAGATGAGTTCAATGGTATCATTGACCTTGTTGAAGAGTGTGCTTACATGTACGGTAACGATTTAGGAACAGACATTCAACGTGTTGAAATTCCTGAAGAGCACAAAGAATTAGCTGAAGAATACCGTGGAAAACTTATTGAAGCGGTAGCTGAGCTTGATGAAGAAATGATGATGAAGTACCTAGAAGGTGAAGAAATCACTGTAGAAGAGCTTAAAGCTGGTATCCGTAAGGCTACAACTTCTGTAGAATTCTTCCCAGTAATCTGTGGTTCTGCATTCAAAAACAAAGGTGTTCAAATTCTGTTAGACGCAGTTATCGACTACCTTCCATCTCCACTAGATGTACCTGCTATTAAAGGTACTCTACCGGATACAGATGAAGAAGTAGAACGTAAGTCTAGCGATGAAGAACCATTCGCAGCTTTAGCATTCAAAATCATGACTGACCCTTATGTTGGTAAGTTAACGTTCTTCCGTGTGTACTCTGGTGTGTTAAACTCTGGATCATACGTGAAAAACTCAACTAAAGGTAAGCGTGAGCGTGTAGGTCGTATCCTACAAATGCACGCTAACAGCCGTGAAGAGATTTCAACAGTTTACGCTGGTGATATCGCTGCTGCTGTAGGTTTAAAAGATACTACTACTGGTGATACTCTTTGTGACGAGAAGAGCCTTGTTATCCTTGAGTCTATGGAATTCCCAGAGCCAGTTATCTCTGTAGCTATCGAACCAAAATCTAAAGCTGACCAAGATAAAATGGGTACAGCATTATCTAAGCTTTCTGAAGAAGATCCAACATTCCGTGCTCACACTGACCAAGAAACTGGCCAAACTATCATCGCTGGTATGGGTGAACTTCACCTTGATATCATCGTTGACCGTATGCGTCGTGAATTCAAAGTGGAAGCAAACGTTGGTGCTCCTCAGGTAGCATACCGTGAGACTTTCCGCGCTGCTGCGAAAGTTGAAGGTAAGTTCGCTCGTCAATCTGGTGGTCGTGGACAATTCGGTCACGTTTGGATTGAGTTTGAACCTAACGAAGAAGGTAAAGGATTCGAATTCGAAAACAAGATCGTCGGTGGTGTAGTTCCTCGTGAATACATCCCAGCTGTTGGAGCAGGTCTTGAAGATGCACTTAAAAATGGTGTACTAGCTGGTTATCCACTAGTTGACATTAAAGCTGCATTAGTTGACGGATCTTACCATGATGTCGATTCATCTGAGATGGCGTTCAAAATCGCTGCATCTATGGCACTTAAAGCTGCGGTTTCTAAATGTAGCCCAGTAATTCTTGAGCCAATGATGAAAGTTGAAGTTGTAATTCCTGAAGAGTACATGGGTGACATTATGGGTGACGTAACATCTCGTCGTGGACGTGTAGAAGGTATGGAAGCTCGCGGTAACGCACAAGTTGTTCGCGCTATGGTTCCACTTTCTGAAATGTTCGGTTATGCAACGTCATTACGTTCTAACACTCAAGGACGCGGAACATTCTCTATGGTGTTTGACCACTATGAAGAAGTACCAAAGTCTGTTTCTGAAGAAATTATCAAAAAAAATAAAGGTGAATAATTGATTTTTATCGATTGTTCAAGTATAACTACTTATGTAAGCTTAGAAAGTGGGACGTAAGTTTCACTTTCTAGTCTAAATATAAAATAACCTATATAAACTAAGGAGGAATTTAGAATGGCTAAAGCTAAATTCGAACGTTCTAAACCCCATGTTAACATCGGTACAATCGGCCACGTTGACCATGGTAAAACTACATTAACTGCTGCGATCACTACAGTTCTTGCAAAAGCTGGTGGTGCTGAAGCACGCGGATACGATCAAATCGATGCTGCTCCAGAAGAAAGAGAGCGCGGTATCACAATCTCAACTGCACACGTTGAGTACGAAACTGAAACTCGTCACTATGCACACGTTGACTGCCCAGGTCACGCTGACTATGTTAAAAACATGATCACTGGTGCTGCTCAAATGGACGGCGGTATCTTAGTAGTATCTGCTGCTGATGGCCCAATGCCTCAAACACGTGAGCACATCCTTCTTTCTCGTCAAGTAGGTGTTCCTTACATCGTTGTATTCTTAAACAAATGCGACATGGTAGATGACGAAGAATTATTAGAATTAGTAGAAATGGAAGTTCGCGACCTATTATCTGAATACGGATTCCCAGGCGACGACATTCCTGTAATCAAAGGTTCTGCTCTTAAAGCTCTTCAAGGAGAAGCTGATTGGGAAGCAAAAATCATTGAATTAATGGCTGAAGTTGATGCTTACATCCCAACTCCAGAACGTGAAACTGACAAACCATTCTTAATGCCTGTAGAGGACGTATTCTCTATCACAGGTCGTGGTACAGTTGCTACTGGTCGTGTTGAGCGCGGTATCGTTAAAGTTGGTGACGTAGTAGAAATCATCGGTCTTGCTGAAGAAAATGCTTCTACAACTGTAACTGGTGTAGAGATGTTCCGTAAACTTCTTGACCAAGCTCAAGCTGGAGACAACATCGGTGCTTTACTTCGTGGGGTTGCTCGTGAAGACATCCAACGTGGACAAGTACTTGCAAAAAGCGGTTCTGTAAAAGCTCACGCTAAATTCAAAGCTGAAGTTTTCGTATTATCTAAAGAAGAAGGTGGACGTCACACTCCATTCTTCGCTAACTACCGTCCTCAGTTCTACTTCCGTACAACTGACGTAACTGGTATCATCCAATTACCAGAAGGTACTGAAATGGTAATGCCTGGTGACAACATCGAAATGACTATCGAACTTATCGCTCCAATCGCTATCGAAGAGGGAACTAAATTCTCTATTCGTGAAGGTGGACGTACAGTAGGTTACGGTGTAGTTGCTACTATCGTTGAGTAATCTTAACTGATATAAAAAAACCTAAGGGATTTTCCCTTAGGTTTTTTGTTTGCGTTTATATAAGGGAGAAGAGAGTGTTTTTTTTGTTTTGACGAGTTTCTTCTATAGTAATATAAAAACAACAAAAGATAATCCAGAAACTGTAAAATGAATTCTGTTAGATGAAAACTTGAAATTCTTTAAAGTGCCATGTATAATAGCAAAAGTAGAGAAAAGCAGATGCAAACAAAAAGATGCTTGCATCTAGACGAATAACATTGTATAATAGACAATGTTGGTCTTTGACTGCGATGAAGTGGAAGGTTGCTGACACACCCGGCCGCTTTGCCATGGCATGGTGTGGGGAAATTTCCATGGAGAAGGTCTATTTTAGAAATAGGCGAACGAAGGAGGGAAAATAATGGCAAAAGAAAAAATTCGTATCCGTTTAAAAGCTTACGATCACCGTATTCTTGATCAGTCAGCTGAGAAAATTGTAGAAACAGCTAAGCGTTCTGGGGCAACAGTTTCTGGTCCGATCCCATTACCAACTGAAAAAACTGTTTACACAATTCTTCGTGCTGTTCATAAGTACAAAGATTCTCGTGAGCAATTCGAAATGCGCACGCACAAACGTCTAATCGACATCGTGAGTCCTACTCCACAAACAGTAGATTCATTAATGCGTTTAGACTTACCATCTGGTGTAGATATCGAAATCAAACTATAATTTATATAACTTAAAAATGTAGGAGGTGTAACTCATGACCAAAGGAATCTTAGGAAGAAAGATCGGTATGACTCAAGTATTTGCTGAGAACGGTGAGTTAATCCCAGTAACAGTTATCGCTGCTAATCCAAACGTTGTTCTTCAAAAGAAAACAACTGAAACTGATGGCTACAATGCAATCCAGTTAGGATTTGAAGATAAACGTGAAAAGTTAACTAACAAACCTGAACAAGGCCACACTGCTAAAGCATCTACAACTCCTAAGCGCTTCATTCGCGAAATCCGCGATGCAGACGTGGACGGATTAGAGGTTGGTCAAGAGGTAAAAGTTGACGTATTCGCTACAGGTGAAATCGTTGATGTAACAGGAATTTCTAAAGGTAAAGGTTTCCAAGGTGTTATCAAACGCCACGGACAATCTCGCGGACCTATGTCTCATGGTTCTCGCTATCACCGTCGTCCAGGTTCAATGGGCCCAGTTGCTCCGAACCGTGTATTCAAAGGCAAAAAACTTGCTGGACGTATGGGTGGAGACCAAGTTACTATCCAAAACTTAGAAATCGTTCAAGTTGACACTGAGCGCAACTTATTACTAGTAAAAGGTAACGTTCCAGGTGCTAAGAAATCTCTTGTAGTTGTTCAAGGCGCTGTGAAGGTTAGCAAATAATTCACAATAGGAAGGAGGAATTCCAATGCCAAAAGTTACTGTATATAACCAAACTGGTTCACAGGTTGGTGAAATCGAATTAGCTGAAGCTATTTTCGGTATCGAACCAAATGAAGCTGTACTTTTCGAAGCTGTAATGATGCAACGTGCATCTTTACGTCAAGGTACACACAAAGTAAAAACTCGCTCTGAAGTTCGCGGTGGTGGTCGTAAACCATGGCGTCAAAAAGGAACTGGACGTGCTCGTCAAGGGTCTATCCGCTCTCCTCAATGGCGTGGTGGTGGTACGGTATTCGGACCTACACCAAGAAGCTATGCGTACAAACTTCCTAAGAAAGTTCGTCGTTTAGCAATCAAATCTGCATTAGCTACTAAAGTAGTTGAGAACAACATTGTAGTTCTTGAAGACCTAGTGTTAAATGCACCAAAAACAAAAGATATGCTAGCAGTACTTAAAGGATTAACTGTTGAGAAGAAAGCTCTTATCGTAACTGCTGATGCAAACGAATCTGTAGAGTTATCTGCTCGCAATATCCCTGGAGTAACAGTAATCACTGCTGATGGCGTAAACGTTTTAGACGTGCTTCATCATGATAAGCTAATCATGACAAAAGCGGCAGTGGAAAAAGTAGAGGAGGTGCTTGCATAATGAGAGATCCTCGTGATATCATTAAGCGCCCAGTTATCACTGAACGTTCTATGGAAATGATGGCTGAAAAAAAATACACGTTCGATGTGGACGTTAAATCTAATAAAACAGAAGTTAAAGATGCTCTTGAAGCGATCTTTGGTGTTAAAGTAGAAAAAGTGAACATCATGAACTACAAGCCGAAAGCAAAACGCGTTGGTCGTCACGCTGGTTTTACTAGCCGTCGTCGTAAAGCAATCGTTAAGCTAACTGCTGACAGCAAAGAAATCGAAATCTTCCAAGGCGTTTAATTCTTACTAAAGAAGGAGGGAAATTGAGATGGGAATCAAAAAGTATAATCCAACTACTAACGGTCGTCGTAATATGACTACGAATGATTTCGCTGAAATCACGACTGATAGACCCGAAAAGTCATTACTTGCTCCTTTAAGCAAGAAGGCTGGTCGTAATAACCAAGGTAAAATCACTGTACGTCATCAAGGTGGCGGACATAAGCGTCAATACCGTATCATCGACTTTAAGCGTAACAAAGATGGAATTCCAGGACGCGTTGCTACGATCGAATACGATCCAAACCGCTCTGCGAATATCGCATTAATTAACTACGTTGACGGTGAAAAACGTTACATTCTTGCTCCTAAATCTTTAGAAGTAGGTATGGAAGTTATGTCTGGCCCAGAAGCTGACATTAAAATCGGTAACGCATTACCATTAATCAACATTCCAGTAGGTACTGTTGTTCATAACATCGAGCTTAAGCCTGGTCGTGGCGGACAATTAGTTCGTTCTGCTGGTACATCTGCTCAAGTACTTGGTAAAGAAGGTAAATACGTACTTGTACGTTTAACTTCTGGTGAAGTACGTCTTGTATTATCTGCTTGTCGCGCTTCAATCGGTCAAGTAGGTAACGAACAACACGAACTTATCAAAATCGGTAAAGCAGGTCGCTCTCGCTGGTTAGGTAAACGCCCAACAGTTCGTGGTTCTGTAATGAACCCGGTTGATCACCCACACGGTGGTGGTGAAGGACGTTCTCCAATCGGACGTAAGTCTCCAATGTCTCCATGGGGTAAACCAACTCTTGGATTCAAGACTCGTAAGAAAAACAAAGCGTCTGACAAATTCATCGTTCGTCGTCGTAAAAAATAATGGGATTGTAGTACGGTTCATTTCTAGAACCGTACGCCAATCACGAAGGGAGGCACCAAAATGGCTCGTAGCTTAAAAAAAGGACCATTTGTCGATGATCACTTAATGAGCAAAATGGAAAAATTAGTTGCATCTGAGCAAAAACAAGTTGTTAAAACTTGGTCTCGCCGTTCAACAATCTTCCCTCAGTTCATCGGACACACAATCGCTGTATATGATGGTCGTAAACACGTACCTGTGTACATCACTGAGGATATGGTTGGCCATAAGTTAGGTGAATTCGCACCAACTCGTACGTACAAAGGTCACCTTGCTGACGATAAGAAAACTAGAAGATAATGAGAGGAGGCACTTCAATGCAAGCTAAAGCAGTAGCGAGAACAGTTCGTATTGCTCCTCGTAAAGTTCGTTTAGTAGTAGACTTAATCCGAGGTAAGCAAGTGGGTGAAGCGATTGCTATCCTTAACCACACACCAAAAACTGCTTCTCCAGTTGTAGAAAAAGTTTTAAAATCTGCAATCGCAAATGCAGAGCACAATTATGAGATGGACATTAACAACCTAGTTGTTGAAAAAGTTTTCGTTGACGAAGGTCCAACGTTAAAACGTTTCCGTCCACGTGCAATGGGTCGTGCAAGCCAAATTAACAAACGCACAAGCCACATCACAGTTGTGGTATCAGAAAAGAAGGAGGGATAATCGATGGGTCAAAAGGTTAATCCAATTGGTCTTCGTGTCGGCGTTATCCGTGACTGGGAATCTCGTTGGTTCGCTGAGAAAGATTACGCTACATTATTACATGAAGACATCAAAATCCGTGAGTACATTAATGTACGCTTAAAAGATTCTGCTGTTGCTAAAGTAGAAATCGAACGTGCAGCAAATCGTGTAAATGTTACAATTCACACTGCAAAACCTGGTATGGTAATTGGTAAAGGTGGTACTGAAGTTGAAGCACTTCGTAAAGCTCTTAACCAATTAACAGGCAAGCGTGTACACATCAACATTTTAGAAGTTAAGAGAGCTGATCTTAACGCTAAATTAGTAGGCGAAAACATCGCTCGTCAATTAGAAAACCGTGTATCATTCCGTCGTGCACAAAAGCAAGTTATTCAACGTGCTATGCGTGCAGGTGCTAAAGGTATTAAAACACAGGTTTCTGGTCGTCTTGGCGGAGCTGATATCGCTCGTGCAGAATCTTACAGTGAAGGAACTGTTCCACTTCATACACTTCGCGCTGATATTGACTATGCAGCAGTTGAAGCTGATACAACATACGGTAAATTAGGCGTAAAAGTATGGATCTACCGTGGAGAAGTCCTTCCTACAAAAAAGAAAGCTTCTGAGGAAGGAGGAAAATAATATGTTAATGCCAAAACGCGTAAAATATCGTAGAGAGCATCGTGGTAAAATGCGTGGTCGTGCTAAAGGTGGAACTGAAATTGCTTTCGGTGAATTCGGTTTACAAGCACAAGCTGCTTCATGGATTACAAACCGTCAAATCGAAGCTGCTCGTCGTGCAATGACTCGTTACATGAAACGTGGCGGTAAAGTATGGATTAAAATTTTCCCTTCTAAACCTTACACTGCAAAACCTCTAGAAGTACGTATGGGTTCCGGTAAAGGGGCACCAGAAGGCTGGGTAGCAGTAGTAAAACCTGGGAAAATTATGTTCGAAATCGCGGGTGTATCTGAAGAGGTAGCACGCGAAGCATTACGTCTTGCAGCTCACAAGTTACCTGTGAAATGTAAATTCGTAAAACGTGAAGAAAATGGTGGTGAATCTAATGAAAACTAATGATATTCGTGAATTAACCACTGCCGAAATCGAAACAAAAGTTAAAGCTTTAAAGGAAGAGTTGTTTAATCTTCGCTTCCAACTTGCTACAGGACAATTAGAGAATCCAACTCGCATTCGTGAAGTGCGTAAAGCAATTGCTCGTATGAAAACTGTAGTTCGTGAAAGAGAGATCGGAATTAATCGATAAATTGAGGGGAGGTTTGCATAGTGAGCGAACGTAACCAACGCAAAGTTTATACTGGTCGTGTAGTGTCTGACAAAATGGACAAAACGATTACAGTTTTAGTTGAAACTTACAAAACTCATTCCTTGTACGGAAAACGTGTTAAGTATTCTAAGAAGTACAAAGCCCATGATGAGCAAAACCAAGCGAAACTTGGCGATATCGTTAAAATCATGGAAACTCGCCCGCTTTCTGCTACTAAGCGTTTCCGTTTAGTTGAAATCGTTGAAGAAGCGGTTATTATCTAAATAGACGAATCGGAATTTTTAGTCCGAAGGGAGGTTTCATAACATGATCCAACAAGAATCTCGTTTGAAAGTTGCTGACAACTCTGGTGCACGTGAACTTTTAACAATTAAAGTATTAGGCGGCTCTGGTCGTAAATATGCTAACATTGGTGACATTATCGTTGCTACGGTAAAACAAGCAACACCAGGTGGCGTTGTTAAAAAAGGTGACGTTGTTAAAGCAGTAGTGGTACGTACGAAGAGCGGAGCTCGTCGTCCGGACGGTTCTTACATCAAATTTGATGAAAACGCAGCGGTTATCATTAAAGACGATAAGAGCCCACGTGGTACTCGTATCTTCGGACCAGTAGCTCGTGAATTACGTGATAGCAACTTCATGAAGATCGTTTCTTTAGCTCCAGAAGTTCTATAATTTAAGGTATTGCCTTGCTAAGGAGGTGCAGAATTAAGATGCATGTAAAAAAAGGTGATAAAGTACAGGTAATCACTGGTAAAGACAAAGGAAAACAAGGCGTTATCCTTGTGGCTTTCCCAAAGCAAAACCGTGTTATCGTTGAGGGTGTCAATATCGTTAAGAAGCACTCTAAGCCATCTCAATTAAATCCACAAGGTGGAATTATTACTAAAGAAGCACCTATTCACGTTTCTAACGTTATGATTTTAGATCCGAAAACAGGTGAACCTACTCGTGTAGGCTTCAAAGTAGAAGATGGTAAAAAAGTTCGTATTGCAAAAAAATCTGGTGAATTATTAGATAAATAATTTTCTTAAGAAAGGAGGTCACTTCATTGAATCGCCTTAAAGAGAAGTTCCAAAAGGAAATTACTCCTGCTCTAGTGAGCAAGTTTAACTATAAATCTGTAATGCAGGTACCAAAAATCGAAAAGATCGTAATCAACACTGGTGTTGGTGACGCGGTATCTAACTCAAAAGCGTTAGACAACGCAGTAGAAGAATTAACACAAATCACAGGTCAAAAACCTGTTGTAACTCGTGCTAAAAAATCAATCGCTGGTTTCCGTCTTCGTGAAGGTATGCCAATCGGTGCGAAAGTAACTTTACGCGGCGAGCAAATGTATGAGTTCTTCGACAAATTAGTATCAGTTTCTTTACCACGTGTACGTGATTTCCGTGGTGTTTCTAAGAAATCATTCGATGGTCGTGGAAACTATACATTAGGTGTTAAAGAGCAACTTATTTTCCCTGAGATTGATTATGATAAAGTAAGCAAAGTCCGCGGTATGGACATCGTAATCGTTACTACAGCGAAAACTGATGAAGAAGCTCGTGAACTTTTAACACAATTCGGTATGCCATTCCAAAAATAATGGAAGCCAACGCTAAGTAGAGGAGGCGAAAACGTGGCTAAAAAATCTATGATAGCGAAACAAAAGCGTACTCCTAAGTTTAAAGTACAAGAGTATACACGTTGCGAACGCTGCGGTCGTCCGCATTCTGTATACCGCAAATTTAAACTTTGCCGTATTTGTTTCCGTGAACTTGCATATAAAGGTCAAATTCCTGGTGTTAAAAAAGCTAGTTGGTAAAACCCACAAATGGGAAGGAGGTAAAACACATGGTGATGACAGATCCAATTGCAGACATGCTTACTCGCATCCGTAATGCGAACATGGTACGTCATGAGAAATTAGAGGTTCCTGCTTCTAAAATCAAAAAAGAGATCGCTGAACTTTTAAAACGTGAAGGTTTCATTCGTGATGTAGAATACATCGAGGATAACAAACAAGGTATCCTTCGTATTTTCCTGAAATATGGTGCAAACAATGAACGTGTAATCACTGGATTAAAACGTATCAGTAAACCTGGCTTACGCGTTTACGCTAAAGCTGACGAAGTACCACGTGTACTTAACGGATTAGGTATCGCTCTTGTTTCTACATCTAAGGGAGTAATGACAGACAAAGACGCTCGTCAATTACAAACTGGTGGAGAAGTAGTAGCATACGTTTGGTAATATATATTTAAAACGAACGGAGGTGTGACCACATGTCTCGTATTGGTAAAAAGATTCTTGAAATCCCTGCAGGTGTTACTATTACAGTTGCAGAAGACAATACTGTAACAGTAAAAGGCCCTAAAGGTGAATTAACTCGTACTTTCAATGCTGATATGCTTATCAAAATTGAAGAGAATACATTAACAGTTGAGCGTCCATCTGAACAGAAGGAACACCGTGCATTACACGGTACAACTCGTGCTTTAATCGGAAACATGGTTGAAGGTGTAACTGAAGGTTTCGCACGCGGACTTGAATTAGTCGGTGTTGGTTACCGTGCTCAAAAACAAGGTGATAAACTTGTATTAAGCGTAGGTTATTCTCATCCAGTAGAAATGACTCCGGAAGCAGGTCTTGAAGTTGAAGTACCTGCACCAACTAAGATCGTAATTAAAGGTATCGACAAGCAACGTGTTGGCGAATTCGCTGCTAACATCCGTGCTGTACGTGCTCCTGAGCCTTACAAAGGTAAAGGTATTCGTTACGAAGGCGAAGTTGTTCGTCGTAAAGAAGGTAAAACTGCTAAGTAAACCCGTTAGGTGAGAGAAAGGAGTGACAAGAATGATCACTAAAGCTGATAAAAATGCGACTCGTAAGAAAAGACATGCACGTGTACGTGCTAAACTTACTGGTACTGCAGAGCGTCCACGTTTAAACGTGTTCCGTTCTAACCAACATATTTACGCTCAAGTTATTGATGATGTGAATGGTGTAACGTTAGTAAGTGCATCTACTCTTGATAAAGACCTTGCTCTTAACGGTACTAGCAATATTGAAGCTGCTACGAAAGTTGGAGAATCAGTTGCTAAGCGTGCTGTAGAGAAAGGCGTTAAAGAAGTAGTATTTGATCGCGGTGGTTACTTATACCATGGCCGTGTTAAAGCTCTAGCTGAAGCTGCTCGTGAGGCTGGATTACAATTTTAATGGTCAAAGGAGGGAAAATTGATGCATCGCATTGACCCAAGTAAATTAGAACTTGAAGAACGTGTAGTTACGATAAATCGTGTCGCGAAAGTTGTTAAGGGTGGTCGTCGTTTCCGCTTTGCTGCACTAGTTGTAGTTGGCGATAAAAACGGTCATGTTGGATTCGGTACTGGTAAAGCACAAGAGGTACCAGACGCAATCCGTAAAGCTATCGAAGACGCTAAGAAAAACTTAATCGCTGTACCATTAGTTGGTACAACAATTCCACACACAATCAACGGTCATTTTGGCGCTGGTGAAGTATTCTTAAAACCTGCTGCTGAGGGTACTGGTGTTATTGCTGGTGGACCTGTTCGTGCGGTCCTTGAATTAGCTGGTGTACAAGATATTCTTTCGAAATCTCTTGGTTCTAACACACCAATCAACATGATTCGCGCTACTGTGAACGGATTAAGCGAACTTAAGCGCGCTGAAGATGTTGCAAAATTACGCGGTAAATCTGTAGAAGAGCTACTAGGTTAAGGAGGGAAAACAAATGGCGAAAAAGTTAGAAATTACCCTCACTCGTAGTGTAATTGGTCGTCCACAAGATCAACGTGCGACGGTAGAAGCTTTAGGTCTTAAAAAGTTGAATTCAACTGTAGTTAAGGAAGAAACTCCTGCTATTCTTGGTATGATCAACAAAGTTTCTCACCTTGTAACTGTAAAAGAAGCTTAAGGATAACTCATTAATATAAGGAGGTGCCTGGGAATGAAACTTCATGAATTAAAACCTGCAGAAGGTTCTCGTAAAGTACGTAACCGTGTCGGTCGTGGTATCGGTTCTGGTAACGGTAAAACTGCTGGTAAAGGTCATAAAGGACAAAACGCACGTTCTGGCGGCGGTGTTCGTCTTGGCTTCGAAGGTGGTCAAACTCCATTATTCCGTCGTTTACCAAAACGCGGCTTCACAAACATTAACCGTAAAGAGTTTGCTATTGTAAACTTATCAACGTTAAATCGTTTTGAAGATGGTACAGAAGTAACACCTGAATTATTGCTGGAAACTGGCGTTATCAGCAAGTTAAACGACGGTGTTAAAGTTCTTGCAAGCGGAGCAGTAGAGAAAAAACTAACTGTTAAAGCGCACAAGTTCTCTTCAAGTGCTAAAGAAGCAATTGAAGCAGCTGGCGGATCAGTTGAGGTGATCTAATGTTTCGTACAATCTCCAACTTTATGCGCGTTGCTGAGATAAGACGTAAAATATTATTCACTTTAGCGATGTTAATCGTATTCAGGATTGGCACGTTTATCCCCGTGCCATTTACAAATGGAGACGTACTGAAGGCACAAGATCAATTAAATGCTTTAGGTATTCTAAATACATTTGGCGGTGGAGCCTTGAAAAACTTCTCCATCTTTGCGATGGGAATCATGCCGTATATTACAGCATCCATCATCGTGCAATTATTGCAGATGGATGTTGTTCCTAAATTTTCGGAATGGTCGAAGCAAGGTGAAATGGGCCGTCGTAAATTAACGCAATTCACGCGTTACTTTACAATTGTTCTTGCGTTTATTCAGGGGTTTGGTATGTCAATCGGTTTTAACGGTATGGTAGGTGGACAATTAATTTTGAATCCAGGTTGGAGCACTTATTTATACATTGCTACGGTACTGACTGCTGGTACTGCATTTTTAATGTGGTTAGGTGAACAGATTACAGCTAAAGGTGTAGGTAATGGTATTTCCATCCTTATCTTTGGCGGTATTGCCGCAGCGATCCCAAGTGTTATATCTCAAGTGTATCAGCAACAGTTTCAAAATATCGGAGATCAATTGTTCATGAGTATCGTTAAAGTTGCATTGATTTTACTAGCTGTGCTAGCAGTTATTGTGGGTGTTATTTTCATTCAACAGGCTGTTAGAAAGATCCCAATTCAATATGCGAAGCGTGTAACAGGAGGAAATGGTGGTTATGCTGGAGCACAAAACACACATTTACCGCTTAAGGTAAATAGTGCTGGTGTTATTCCAGTAATTTTTGCTGTTTCATTCTTAATTACGCCTCCGACTATTGCACAGTTCTTCCCGAAACATGATGTATCGCAGTGGATTATTGCAAACTTTAACTATTCTCACCCAGTGGGAATGATCATATATGTTGCGCTCATTGTAGCCTTCACATATTTCTATGCATTTGTTCAGGTTAATCCAGAGCAAATGTCAGAGAATCTAAACAAGCAAGGTGGATATGTTCCAGGTATTCGTCCGGGTAAGAATACGGAACAATATCTAACAAAAATCTTGTATCGTTTGACCTTTGTAGGATCAATTTTCCTAGCAGCGATTGCAATCTTACCAGTTATCTTTACGAAATTGGGAAATCTTCCTCCATCTGCACAGATCGGTGGAACGAGTATGTTAATCGTTGTCGGCGTTGCTTTAGAAACAATGAAGCAGCTAGAAAGCCAACTGGTAAAACGCCATTACAAAGGGTTTATCAAGCAGTGAGTAAGTGGGAAGAATTGTCTTCCCTACATGCTCATGTACTCTGAGGGGGAACAAGGATGAACTTAATTTTAATGGGGCTTCCTGGTGCTGGTAAAGGTACACAAGCCGAACAGATTGTTGCCAAGTATAACATCCCTCACATTTCAACAGGAGACATGTTCCGTGCAGCTATGAAGGCTGAAACTGAAATGGGTCTACAAGCAAAATCTTTTATTGATAAAGGTGCACTTGTTCCAGATGAAGTTACAATCGGAATCGTTCGTGAACGTTTAAGTCAAGACGACTGCGTAAGAGGTTTCTTACTAGATGGTTTCCCACGAACTGTTGCACAAGCATCAGCTCTTGAAGAAATTATGAAAGATCTTGGCAAAAAAATCGACTATGTTTTAAACATTAATGTGGATTCAGGGTTGTTATTAAAACGCCTTACAGGCCGTCGCATTTGTAAAGAGTGCGGTGCGACTTACCACTTAGAATTCAATCCACCAGCAAAAGCTGATGTGTGCGATAAATGTGGTGGCGAATTATATCAACGCTCTGATGACAATGAAGAAACTGTAGCAAATCGTTTAGATGTAAATATTAAGCAAACAAAACCTTTGCTTGATTTCTACGAAGAGCTTGGTTACTTACAAAGCATTAATGGTGAGCAAGATATCAATAAAGTATTTGCTGATATCGATGTTCTCATCGGAGGCTTAGCGTAATGATAATCTGCAAAACTCCTCGCGAGATAGAAATCATGCGAGAAGCTGGCAGGATCGTTGCTTTGACTCATCAAGAGTTGAAACAGCACATTACTCCAGGAATTACAACGAAAGAGCTCGATCAAATAGCGGAAAAGACGATTCAAAAATATGGTGCTACGCCATCTTTTAAAGGATACAACGGATTTCCGGGGAGCATATGTGCTTCTGTAAATGAAGAGCTTGTACACGGAATTCCAGGGAAGCGCAAGCTCAAAGAGGGCGATATCATCAGTATCGATATTGGTGCGAAATACAATGGGTACCATGGAGATTCTGCATGGACGTATCCAGTTGGAAACATTTCTGAATCTGTTCAAAAGCTACTTGATGTCACAGAAAAATCGTTGTATCTTGGTCTAGAACAAGTAAAACCAGGCGAGAGATTATCAAATATCTCACATGCGGTTCAAACCCATGCTGAAGAGAATGGATTCTCGATCGTTAGGGAGTATGTTGGTCACGGAATCGGGCAAGACTTACATGAGGACCCTCAAATCCCGCACTATGGTCCACCCAATAGAGGCCCTAGATTAAAGCCGGGAATGGTCATCTGTGTTGAGCCGATGGTGAATCAAGGAAGACGATATGTAAAAACACTATCTGATGACTGGACAGTGGTAACGGTAGATGGTAAATGGTGTGCCCATTTTGAGCACACGATTGCTCTTACAGAAGCAGGATACGAAATCCTTACCACTTTATAAGTAGCTGGCTCTCCGGGATTTCAGAGCAGTGTAAAATGTTACTGATTTGAAGAAGGGAGAACTATTGAATGGCTAAAGATGATGTAATTGAAGTCGAAGGTACCGTTCTTGAAACGTTGCCAAATGCTATGTTCAAAGTAGAATTAGAGAATGGGCATGTCGTATTGGCTCACGTTTCTGGTAAAATCCGTATGAACTTCATTCGTATTTTACCAGGAGACAAAGTTACGGTAGAATTATCTCCGTACGATTTAAATCGTGGTCGTATTACGTACCGTTTTAAATAATATAGCACTCCGTAATCTTTAAGGAGGTTCGAGACATGAAAGTAAGACCGTCAGTTAAACCAATCTGCGAAAAATGTAAAGTTATTCGTAGACGTGGAAAAGTAATGGTTATTTGTGAAAACCCTAAACATAAACAAAAACAAGGTTAATCAGAAGGAGGTGCATTCGTAATGGCACGTATCGCAGGTGTAGATATTCCTCGAGACAAACGCGTTGTTATTTCTTTAACTTACGTATTCGGCATTGGTCGCACAACTGCTGAAAAAATTCTTGCTGAAGCAGGTATTTCTGAAGAAACACGAGTTCGTGATTTAACGGAAGACGAATTAGGACGTATCCGTGATATCATCGATCGTATTAAAGTTGAGGGAGACCTTCGTCGTGAAGTATCTCTTAACATCAAACGTCTAATGGAGATCGGTTCTTACCGTGGTCTTCGTCACCGTCGTGGTTTACCAGTTCGTGGTCAAAACTCTAAAAACAATGCTCGTACACGTAAAGGTCCACGTCGTACAGTAGCAAATAAAAAGAAATAATAAGTAAAGGAGGTTGAACTAACAATGGCACGTAAAACAAACACTCGTAAAAAACGTGTGAAAAAGAATATTGAAGCTGGTATAGCTCATATTCGTTCTACTTTCAACAACACAATCGTAACACTTACAGATACTCACGGTAACGCACTTTCTTGGTCTAGTGCTGGTGCACTTGGTTTCCGTGGATCTCGTAAATCTACTCCATTCGCTGCGCAAATGGCTGCTGAAACTGCTGCTAAAGCTGCAATGGAACACGGTTTAAAAACTTTAGAGGTTACTGTTAAAGGTCCTGGTGCTGGTCGTGAAGCTGCAATTCGTGCTCTTCAAGCTGCAGGTCTAGAAGTAACAGCAATTAGAGATGTTACTCCAGTTCCTCATAATGGATGTCGTCCACCAAAACGTCGTCGTGTGTAATTTTTCTGTATAGAATTTTCCCTTTTGTCTATAATGGATATGATGCATTATCGAGAAATTTCGTACAGAAACATCGCTTGTTGTGCACAATCGGGAACTGCCTAAGGGGGACTTTCGGTTAGACAGGGGTTATACCTTTGTTTAACCGGGGTTTCGACGTTTTGAAGGAGGGTTTAGTTAATGATTGAAATCGAAAAGCCGAAAATCGAAACGGTTGAACTTAACGAAGATGCTAAATATGGTAAATTCGTAATTGAACCGCTTGAGCGTGGATATGGTACTACTTTGGGTAACTCCTTACGTCGTATTCTTTTATCCTCACTCCCTGGTGCCGCTGTTACTGCTATCCAAATCGATGGCGTATTACATGAATTTTCAACAGTTGAGGGCGTAGTAGAAGACGTTACGACGATCATCTTAAACTTGAAAAAGTTAGCTCTTAAAATCTACTCTGAAGAAGAGAAGACGTTGGAAATTGATGTACAGGGCGAAGGTATTGTCACAGCTGCTGATATTACTCACGATAGTGATGTAGAAATCTTAAATCCAGATTTACACATTGCAACGTTAGCAAAAGATGCGCATTTCCGCGTGCGTTTAACTGCAAAGCGTGGCCGTGGGTATACGCCAGCTGATGCAAATAAAAGCGAAGATCAACCAATAGGAGTAATTCCTATTGATTCTATTTATACTCCAGTATCACGTGTGACTTACCAAGTGGAAAAGACACGTGTCGGACAAGTGGCTAATTATGATAAGCTTACGCTTGATGTATGGACGGATGGAAGCATCGGGCCAAAAGAAGCTATCTCTTTAGGTGCCAAAATCTTAACTGAGCATTTAAATATCTTTGTTGGTTTAACTGATGAAGCACAAAATGCTGAGATTATGGTCGAGAAGGAAGAAGATCAAAAAGAGAAAGTTCTTGAGATGACTATCGAAGAACTAGACCTTTCTGTTCGTTCTTATAATTGCCTAAAACGTGCAGGAATTAATACTGTACAAGAGCTTGCGAACAAAACAGAAGAAGATATGATGAAAGTTCGTAACTTAGGACGTAAATCCTTAGAAGAAGTTAAACATAAACTTGAGGAATTAGGTTTAGGTTTACGTAAAGACGACTGAGGATTTAAACCCATCAACAAAGGAGGGAACTACGAATGGCATACAGAAAATTAGGCCGTACAAGTGCGCAACGTAAAGCTATGTTACGTGATTTAGCTACTGATTTAATTATCAACGAGCGCATCCAAACGACAGAAACTCGTGCAAAAGAACTTCGTTCTGTAGTGGAAAAAATGATCACTTTAGGTAAACGCGGAGATCTTCATGCTCGTCGTCAAGCAGCAGCTTTCATTCGCAATGAAGTAGCTAACGCTGAGACTGGTCAAGATGCACTTCAAAAACTATTCGCTGATGTAGCTCCACGCTATGCTGAGCGCCAAGGCGGATACACTCGTATTGCAAAAATTGGTCCACGTCGCGGAGACGCAGCACCAATGGTAATTATCGAGTTAGTATAATGATAATTAAAAGGGCAGGACAGTTCTTTTCAAGAAACTGGTCATGGCCCTTTTTTTTAAATATAAAAATAGGCTAACTGTGCGAAGGAAAGGGTGCCTTCTATTGAAAAAAGAGAAACTTCGGATAGAAAATATATCATTTCAATATCCTGGGGCAGCCACTTATGCATTAAAAGATGTTTCATTTTCCTTATATGAGGGAGAGTGGGTATCTATTATTGGACAAAACGGTTCAGGAAAGTCTACACTTGCAAAATTATTGAATGGTTTGTTTTTGCCAGAAGCAGGGACTATTACAGTAAATGATACAATGGTTTTATCAGAGGAAACGGTATGGGATGTTCGAAAACAAATTGGAATGGTATTTCAAAATCCAGATAATCAATTTGTTGGAACAACAGTGCAAGATGATGTTGTATTTGGCTTAGAGAATATCGGAATGCCAAGAGAACAAATGATTGAAAGATTAGAACAGGCCTTGCGACTTGTCCGTATGGAAGATTTTCTTAATGATGAGCCTCATTCCTTATCTGGTGGGCAAAAGCAGCGAGTGGCAATAGCAGGCGTTTTAGCACTTCAACCATCTATTTTAATATTAGATGAAGCAACGTCAATGTTAGACCCTCAAGGGAGACGTGAAGTAGTAGAAACGGTTAGACAACTTGTTACTCAAAAAGGTATTACCGTGTTATCGATTACGCACGATTTAGAAGAAGCGGCACAGTCAGATCGTGTCATTATTTTAAATAAGGGAGAAATATTAGAGGAAGGGACTCCAGAAAAAATTTTCAAATCCTCTCATATGCTCCAAGAAATTGGCTTAGATGTACCGTTTTCAGTGAAAATAGCAGAATTATTAAAAAGAAATGAAATTCTCTTGCAAAATACGCATCTTACAATGGAAAGCTTGGTGAACGAACTTTGGAGATTACATTCCAAAAAGTAGAGCATCGTTATCAATATAAAACTCCATTTGAAAGACGCGCACTTTATGATGTAGATGTGTCGTTTCCAAGTGGGGGCTATTATGCCATTATTGGTCATACTGGTTCAGGTAAGTCAACGATGATTCAACATTTAAATGGTTTATTGCAGCCGACAAATGGTACAGTTCAAATTGGTGAACATTTGATTTCGGCAGGAAAGAAAGAAAAAAAGTTAAAGCCACTACGTAAAAAAGTAGGGGTTGTCTTTCAATTCCCAGAACATCAGTTGTTTGAAGAGACTGTGGAGAAAGATATTTGTTTCGGCCCTACTAATTTTGGAGTATCTGTAGACGAAGCAAGGCAAAAGGCTAGAAAGGCAATTGAACTTGTAGGGCTAGAACCGGAACTGTTAACACGTTCTCCGTTCGAATTAAGTGGTGGACAAATGAGACGTGTTGCTATAGCGGGTGTACTGGCGATGGAACCTGAAGTGCTTGTATTAGATGAACCTACAGCAGGACTAGATCCAAAAGGGCAGAACGAACTTATGGAGATGTTTTATAAGCTGCACAAGGAAAAGGGGCTTACAGTTATCCTTGTAACGCATAATATGGAGGATGCTGCTCAGTATGCGGAGCAGATTGTAGTTATGCATAAAGGAACGGTCTTTTTGCAAGGAAGTGCAGAGGAAGTATTTTCACATGCCGATGAACTAGAGAAAATTGGTGTGGATCTTCCTATGTCATTAAAGTATAAACGTGCAATTGAAGAGAAGTTTGGTATTTCAATTCCAAAGGCTACCTTATCTTTAGAGGATCTTACTCATGAAGTTGTGCAGGTGTTACGAAAAGGTGGTCATGAATCATGCAGCAGTTGATTATTGGGAGATATATCCCGGGGAATTCACTTATTCATCAACTTGATCCACGTACGAAGCTGCTGATTGTCTTTTTATATGTATTTGTTGTTTTCTTAGCAAATAATGCGATTTCATATGGATTTTTATTTTTATATGCACTCATTGCTTTATTTTTTGCAAAAGTGCCGATTCGTTATGTACTTTCGGGCTTAAAACCAATTTTATGGATTTTTCTTTTTACATTTTTCCTGCATATTTTTACAAATAAGGAGGGGGATGTACTATTCCAGCTTGGTTGGTTTTCGATATATGAAAAAGGATTAGAGCAAGGGATATACATTTCTGTACGATTCTTCGTTATTATTTTAATGACGACATTATTAACGTTAACGACGACACCTATTGAAATTACAGATGGTTTGGAGACGTTATTAAAGCCGTTGAAGCGTATAAAGGTTCCTGTTCATGAAATCGCATTAATGATGTCAATTTCTCTTCGTTTTATCCCGACATTAATGGATGAAACGAGTAAAATAATGAAAGCACAAGCGTCACGTGGTATTGATTTTGCCGGGGGACCGATAAAAGATAGAATGAAAGCTATTATTTCACTGCTCGTTCCTCTGTTTATCAGTGCTTTTAAGCGTGCAGAGGACTTAGCCATTGCGATGGAAGCTCGTGGATATCAAAGTGGTGAAGGACGTACTAAATTTAGGCAACTACGCTGGAAAACAAGCGATACAGTAACGATTGTCAGCTTATTTTGTTTAGCTTGTATTTTGGCATGGGTGCGATCGTAATGGAGAATAGAGAAATGGATAGAATAAAATGTACGGTTGCATATGATGGCATGCATTTTTGTGGTTATCAAATTCAGCCGAACCATCGTACTGTTCAACAGGAGATAGAAAAAGCATTGCAGAAATTGCATAAGGGAGAACTTGTTCGTGTTCAGGCATCTGGTAGAACAGATTCTACAGTTCATGCAAAAGGACAAGTAATACACTTTGATACTCCTTTGTCTCTTGAAGAGTGGCAATGGATTAATGCTTTAAACACAATGTTGCCAGATGATATTGTTATTAGGCAAGTAGAGAAAAAAACAGAAGAATTTCATGCACGTTACGGTGTTGAGAAAAAAGAATATCGTTATCGTGTATTATTATCAAAGACTGCGGATGTATTCCGTAGAAATTACGTATATCAATATCCATACCCGCTCGAAATCAACTCTATAAGAAAAGCAATTCCTTATTTTATTGGAACACATGATTTCACTTCTTTTTGTTCGGCAAAAACTGACAAAAAAGATAAAGTGCGAACAATTTATGAAATCGAGTTAATTGAACAAAATGATGAAATAATTTTTCGTTTTGTAGGTAATGGATTTTTATATAATATGGTCAGAATTATTGTTGGTACGTTACTTAGCGTAGGGCAAGGAAAGCTTGATCCTGATAGCATTCCAGAGATTTTAGCGAAACAAAATCGTCAGTTTGCTGGAAAGATGGCTCCAGGTCATGGGCTTTACTTATGGGAGGTAAACTATAACAACTAATCCTGGTGTAACATTTGCTTGACATTAGAAACTCAAAAGTATATCATAACATATGGTATTGTTTCTAAAACCACGATTAGCCCCGGAAGGAAATCGTGTTTAAGATAAACAATAGATTTTTTCTATGGAAAAGATAACGAGGAGGGAAACACATGCGTACGACTTTTATGGCAAAAGCTAACGAAGTTGAGCGTAAATGGTATGTGGTTGATGCTGAAGGTCAAACTTTAGGTCGCCTTGCTAGTGAAGTAGCATCCATTTTACGTGGTAAAAACAAACCTACATTTACACCACACGTTGACACGGGTGATCATGTAATTATTATTAACGCTGAGAAAATTCATTTAACAGGTAATAAATTAAACGATAAAATTTACTACCGTCACACTAACCACCCAGGTGGACTTAAGCAAAGAACAGCTCTTGAAATGCGTACAAACTACCCTGTACAAATGTTAGAGCTTGCAATTAAAGGCATGCTTCCAAAAGGACGCTTAGGCCGTCAAGTTTCTAAGAAACTTAACGTGTATGCTGGAGCAGAGCATCCACACCAAGCACAAAAACCAGAAGTTTACGAACTTCGCGGATAATTAATTAAAGGAGGGCTTACTTTGGCACAGGTTCAATACTATGGCACTGGACGTCGTAAGAGTTCAGTAGCGCGCGTACGCCTAGTTCCAGGCGAAGGACGCGTTATCATTAACGGTCGTGATTTTGAAAACTATATCCCATTTGCTGCATTACGTGAAGTAGTGAAACAACCTCTAGTTGCAACAGAAACTTTAGGTAACTACGATGTACTTGTAAACGTAAATGGTGGTGGATACACTGGTCAAGCTGGTGCTATTCGTCACGGTATTTCTCGCGCTTTATTAAAAGCTGATCCAGAATACCGTCTAACACTAAAACGTGCAGGTCTATTAACTCGTGACGCACGTATGAAAGAGCGTAAAAAATACGGTCTTAAAGGCGCACGTCGTGCACCTCAGTTCTCAAAACGTTAATTTTTGCGAACTACAAACCCCAACCATTTTGGTTGGGGTTTTTTTATGTTTCATTCTTCTTTTGCAATTTTTATAGCTTGGAATATTTTAGTGCTACCGCCACGCGTATGCTTCTTCTTTAGAAGTTTAGACTAATACGTATTAGGGAGGTTTATAAGTACTATGAATGTCATTGTCAGCTTACAAGAAAAACAAAAAGAAAAGCAGTTAAAATACGAGCGGAAGATGTTGCGGGAATTATCATTAAAAACATTGCGTTCAAATATTCGTGATGCCTTTCAAATGCAAGAGCTTCATCGTCAGTATGAAGATTACTGTATTGAATTAGGGATAGAATCTTATTTATTAGGAGCGAGATACAGTAAATTTGGTTATTATGGTGAATCGTTTTTTGATGTGAAATATAGAGCTTTAGAAGAAGAACAACAATTAACTGAAACGCTATTTCAATTTTTAACGAGTATGACTATGCGAGAAATAAAGTTGAAAGATGAGGAATTACTTTTTGAATCTTGTCAGCAGTTTATAGGATTGTGGTGGCAAGAAGGGTATGAAAAAGGTGAAAGAAGATATCGATTAAAGCTTCATTAAGACAAGCATAAACTTTCCTCTTGTCCCATATAAGTAATTAGAGGGACTAGCTGGAGGAGGAAAGGTATGAAGAGAATTCGAATTATCTCTTTTGCACTCGCTGCGGTTGTATTATTTTTTTTAGTTAAACAAGAATTTCAAATTACAAAATCGTGGCGAGCTTGGAATTTACCCTTATCAGGGAAAGTAATTGTATTAGATGCTGGGCATGGTGGACCAGATGGAGGGGCTGTTGGTGGAAAGGATATTATAGAAAAGGATATTACGCTTGAAATTACAAAAAAGGTACAAGACTATTTACAAGAACAAGGTGCACTAGTTATTTTAACGCGTGAGGGAGATTATGATTTAGCTAACAAAGATACAAAGTCATATAGTAGACGTAAAGCAGAGGATTTAAAAAAACGTGTAGAAATCATCAATAAACCTGATGTAGACTTTTTTGCAAGTATTCATTTAAATGCTTTAACTAGTAGTGGATCGAAAGGCGCACAAACGTTCTATTACCGCTCTTCGATTGAAAATGAACGTGCTGCAAAATTTATACAGGCTGAATTGAGAACAAGTTTAGAAAACACGAATCGTTCTGCTAAGACAATTTCGCATGTATATTTATTAAAGTATTCTAAAACACCAGGTGCTTTAATTGAAGCTGGCTTTTTATCGAATGTGAACGAAAGGTATATGTTAAATTCGGAGAAATATCAGCAAAAGGTAGCAGCTGCAATATACCGTGGTATATTACGTTATTTCACGGAAAAAGGAAATCCTCCAGAATAAGGAGGATTTTTTTGAGCTTCTCTCGTTAACGAAGTTTTCGGAAAATATGTTATACTGGAAATGTAAACGCATTTATTTCAAGGATAAGCAGAGATAAATTCAATTAACATTACGTTATTTTTCATACAGGGGGCTGGGCTAATTATGATAACGAAAGAGCAAGTGGTTGAAGCGTTAGAAGGGATTGTAGATCCGTTTTTACATAAAACATTAAAAGAAACAAGTGCAATTAAAGAGGTAACAGTCAAGCCAGAGAAGGAACATGTGAGTGTCAAAATTGCAATCGTAAAAACCGGTACAGCGGAACAAATGCAGTTGCAGTCTGGAATTGTAAAGTTAGTAAAAGAACTTGGGGCAGCAACAGTTGGACTTCGTTTTGCAGAATTTACAGAAGAGGAATTAGCTCAGTTTGCACCGGAACAAGAAGAAGAGCAAAGTGAATCTTTATTGTCACCTAATTCAAAAACAACATTCTTAGCAGTAGCGAGTGGAAAAGGTGGCGTGGGAAAATCAACTGTTTCCGTTAACCTTGCAGTTGCTTTAGCTCGTTTAGGAAAAAAAGTTGGTATTATTGATGCGGACATTTACGGTTTTAGTGTGCCAGACATGATGGGGATAGAAAAACGTCCTATCGTAAGAGGTGACAAGATAATTCCGGTGGAACGTTTAGGTGTAAAGGTAATCTCAATGGGCTTCTTTGTAGAGGATAATGCACCAGTTATTTGGAGAGGACCTATGCTTGGGAAAATGTTAAACCACTTCTTCACAGAAGTAGAATGGGGCGATTTAGATTATTTAGTACTAGATTTGCCACCAGGCACAGGTGATGTTGCGTTAGATGTGCACTCAATGTTGCCATCTTGCAAAGAGATTATTGTAACGACGCCTCATCCAACAGCTGCGTTTGTAGCAGCGCGTGCTGGAGCGATGGCATTGCGCACTGAACATAGTATTCTTGGTGTTGTTGAGAATATGGCATATTTTGAAAGTAAGGTAACTGGTGAGAAAGAATATGTATTTGGAAAAGGCGGGGGAGATAAGTTAGCTACCGAATTACAAACGAATGTTCTTGGTCGCATTCCGCTACAACAACCCGATTGGAATAAAGAAGACTTTGCTCCTTCAGTATATGAAGATACACATACAACGGGCATTATTTATAGTAAAATAGCTGAAACAGTAATTGATAGAACAGCTGTTACACAAAAATAAAGTGAAACTTTAATCAGTGGGGTTCACCTGTTACTGACAACAATAAGGCTTTTGTTGCTAGTAAACCTTTCGCTTAACTAGAGGGGGCCATTTCGTCTGTTAATAGCAAGATAAAGTAATAACGAGTGAACAATGTATAAATTGTCCACTCGTTATTATAGTTATTATTTTTTACTATTCTTCCTTCTTCCCGCCTTGAGAACCACCGTCACCGCCTGCTTCTTTCTTACCAGATCCGCCTTTTTCAGCTTTTTGCACACCTTTACTAATGATATCAATCATCTTGGCTTGGAAGAGTGGACTTTCAGCAGTTTCTGTTAGTACTTGTTGTAGATATTGACGGTATTCTTTACTCTTCATTGTTTGTAACATCATTTTTTCTACTTCAGGATTTTTCATAATTTCTATAACGCCTGCTTGGTATTCAGGGTCTTTTAATAAGGTTTTCATTAATTGGGTTTGTTCTTTCCCCATACTTTTAGCGAACTTCGATGAGAACTCAGGATCTTTAAAGAGCTTTTCCCAGAATTGTTGCCCTTTATCGGATACCATGGCATCTTCAATCGTTTTCTTTACTACTGTTTCATCTAGTATGAGTGCTTGTTTCATTTTTTCATCAGTTAATACATCTTGAATAGCTTTCTTACCTTGATCTGTTTTTAAAATATCAACAATCATTTTCTTTGTTTGATCGTAATCTAGTTCGGATTTCGTTTCTTTTCCTTGTGCGCATGCTGCAAGTGCGATAAGTAGAAAAGAAGAAACGAAAATGAATAGCATCCGTTTCATAAGTTGGAACTCCTTTCAGCACAGTTCTCTCTTTTTAATATAAATATCTTTAAGGAATTTATACATGAACATGGCTAGCTTTTTGAAATTGTCATTGATACAATTTAATTAGAAATATAAGGATAATGGGGGATGTGTTGTGAATAGCCGCAAGTGGGTACGACTATTTTTAACGACGTTGTTTCTTGGTGGAATTAGCACAGTTATTATTGGTTTTGTTTTGGAGTGGGACAAGTACAATAAATTTTTTCAAAATTTCGACGGTAAGGAGATTTTAGCAGTATCTTTCTGGCTGATGGGTGTAGGATTTATTTTTAGTGTTATAAGTCAAATGGGATTCTTTGCATATTTAACAATCCACCGTTTTGGACTAGGGATGTTCCGCTCATCTTCTTTATGGAATGCAGTCCAGCTCTTCTTTATTGCATTCGTATTATTTGATTTTGTGTATTTAAGATCTGTACTTATTGCAAATGGGGAAGTCTCGTTAGGGAATAACATACTTGTTGCTGGAATATTATTTGTGTTTGGAGCAATTGTTGCTTATGTAAAAAGCAAAGAAACAAATAAAAAAGCATTTGTGCCAGCTCTGTTCTTTATGGTTGTTGTAACGATCCTTGAATGGGTACCGGCGCTTCGGATTAATGATACAGATTGGTTATATTTAATGGTTATACCGCTATTGTTATGTAATGCATATCAATTACTTGTATTACATCGTTTAATCGGAAAAACAAGTAAATCAGCTTAATAGAGAGATTTTATACACCAGCAGTTATAATGCTGGAAATGGTATGATTAAAAAAGCTCTACCACCTTCTTGAAAGGTAGTAGAGCTTTTTATGCGTGAAGAGTGGTAGGGAAGAAGCTACTTCACATCTTCACTTTTCGTACTTGTGTTGGAAATAAGTTGTGATACGGATATTTGCTCATATCCATCACTTTTTATTTTTTGCAGGAGCAGCGGTAAAGCTCTATTTGTTTGAAGGGCAGAATCGGATGCGTGTAATAAGACGATATCTCCACCTTTCAAATTATTAGAGACAGTGGAAACGATGTTATTTACACCTGGGTTTTTCCAATCGTTTGAATTATTACTCCAATGCACGACGGTGTATCCAAGTGATTCTGCGATTTTAAGGGTTGCTTTGTTAAATTCGCCACTAGGTGGACGTAACAGCTTGACTTGTTTTACACCAAGTTTCGTAAAAACATCTTGTGCTCGTAAAAGGTCTCGTCTTATTTCATTTGTCTCTAGAGAAGTGTAGGATGTGTAATTGTACCCCATACTACCGATTTCGTGTCCGTCTTTCATGATTCGCTCTACAATATCGGGGTGTCTTTCGGCCCATGCAGCAGAAAGGAAGAATGTTGCATTCTTAATTTCTCTTTCTTTAAGAGTATCTAGGATTGGAATTGCTTTTTTGTCTCCCCAACTAATATCAAACGTAAATGCAACTTGCTTTTTAGCGGTGTCTCCTTTGTAAATTACTTTAGGGCCTGTAGCAGTTGAAAAAGCAGATTCATGTGAATATGTTTTTAAAAAGAGTAGCCATGCTGTAAATAAGGACAGTATCACTATTAAGCTAATGTGTTTAAAATTTCTCTTACTCGTAATAAAAAAGAAAAACATAATATTACGCCCCTTTGTCCAATCCTTTTCAGTTACATATATGCTGTAAATATAAAAAAGAGAACAAAGGATTAATATCGTAAGTAGTGGATATAATGGATGATAGGATTGTGATAATTGAAAATGAGCGGAACGTTTATTGTTGCGTAAGGAATTATTGAGGTGATTGTTTGCTTGGGCTGATGTTGACAAAAGAAGAGAGAAAAGAAATGGAATACATATTGAAGAGAGAATTAGAGGAACTTTTATTTGATTTTGAAGATGAGCGTATTCATGAAGTTGTAAAAAAAGCCATGGAAGAAAGATATAAAATCATTTTCTGTTTATTCCGGAGAGTAGCTAACACAGAAGAATGTATTCGTTATGTAAGAAAAAGAATTTTTTATTAAAAAGTGTTGACGTTAATAGTTTGTATATGTTAAATTAATAACCGTCGCTGATGCGGAAACGCAGAAAACGACAAAAAGAAATTGAAAAACTTAGTTGACATCGAAAAACGAAAATGTTAACATAAGGAAGTCGCAAATGAGCGACCAAGTAGTTCTTTGAAAACTGAACGAAACAAACAACGTGAAACGTCAATTTTTATTTTAG
>NZ_JBNRIL010000009.1:0-48353 GCF_053557995.1 Bacillus sp. XB1
GCTCTCTAGCGCCGATGGTAGTTGGGACCTTGTCCCTGTGAGAGTAGGACGTCGCCAAGCAACTAAAAACACAAGTCATTTGACTTGTGTTTTTTTGTATTGTTAAAAAGAATGGGAAAGAAGTAATGGTAATACAAACACGTTGCCCAAGAGTTAATCATATTATATAAAAGATGGGTGTATATTTTTCTGTAAATTGTTAAGGATTAGAAGTATAAAATAGGTTCACTTAAATAGGGAGGGAAGGTTATGAAATTACAAAGTGAAGTTTGTATTGTTTGTGAGACGAAAAGAAAAGAAGGTATATATGTTTATAATAATTTAATATGCTATGAATGTGAAAAGGATATGGTGAATACAGAGACAGATGATCCGAAATATATACATTATTTAAAGCAGCTTCGAAAATTAGAAGTATCATATTTTTAAATAGGCATATGCCTATTATTTTTTTTGTTCTGTATAATAGATAGAGAATGAATAATAAGGAAGAGATGTAGATGAATCAAAATCGTATGCCTTTATATGAGGCGTTAATAGAGTTTAAAGAAAGAGGGCCGTTATCTTTTCATGTTCCAGGTCATAAGAATGGTTTAAACTTCCCTCAGGAGGCAATAAGAGAGTTTAAAGATATTCTATCTATTGATGTAACTGAGTTAGCAGGACTAGATGATTTGCATAGTCCGTTTGAATGTATAGATGAGGCACAACAATTATTGGCTGAAGTTTATAATACAAAGAGGAGCTATTTTTTAATTAATGGTTCAACAGTCGGGAACTTAGCAATGATTTTGTCTTGTTGCGGGGAACATGATATTGTTCTTGTACAAAGAAATTGCCATAAATCAATTATTAATGCTTTAAAACTTGCGGGAGCAAATCCCATTTTTTTAGATCCATGGATTGATGAAGCTTATAACGTACCGGTGGGAGTTCGTAACGAAATTATTAAGAAAGCAATTGAAAAGTATCCAAATGCGAAAGCGCTCATTTTAACGCATCCTAATTATTATGGTATGGGGATGGATCTAGAGGCAAGCATCGCTTTTGCACATGCACATAAAATACCTGTTTTGGTAGATGAGGCACATGGGGCACATCTGTGCTTGGGAGAACCATTCCCGAAGTCAGCATTAACATATGGTGCAGATATTGTAGTTCATTCTGCACATAAAACATTACCCGCAATGACAATGGGTTCCTATTTACATATAAATAGTCACTTAGTAGACGAAGAGAAGGTTACTACTTATTTAAGTATGCTACAATCTAGTAGTCCATCGTATCCAATTATGGCTTCCTTGGATATAGCACGCTTTACAATGGCGCGTATAAAAGAAGAAGGTCACAGTGAAATTGTTGAGTTCTTACGAAAATTTAAGGAACAATTACGTTCTATTCCTCAAATCGCCATTTTAGAATATCCGTTGCAAGATGAGTTAAAGGTCACCGTACAAACTCGTTGTCAGTTATCAGGGTACGAATTACAGTCTGTATTTGAAAAGGTCGGTATATATACAGAGATGGCTGATCCGTACAATGTCCTATTTATTTTACCCTTACAAGTAAATGGGGGATATATGAAGGTTATAGAGATGATCCGAGTAGCATTGCAACATTATGAGGTGAAGGACAAGAGGGAATCTATTCGTTATACTTATAAAGGTGAATTCTCTCTTTTACCGTATACGTATAAACAACTAGATGGATATGAAACAAAGATAGTATCTATAGAAGATGCTGTTGGAATGATAGCGGCGGAAATGGTGATTCCGTATCCACCTGGAATTCCATTGATTATGTATGGAGAGAGAATTACTTCAGAGCATAAAGGGCAAATTATGTATTTAGAGAGAGCAGGGGCTCGTTTTCAATGTAATACGAAATATATGAAAGTGTATGATATAGAAAGTAGGTTTTAGGATGAAGGGATTATTTGTAACAATTGAGGGCCCAGAAGGTTCAGGTAAAACAACGTTAATTAAAAGCTTATTGCCATATTTTGAAAAAAAAGCACAAAAGGTAATGGCGACAAGAGAACCAGGCGGTATTGCAATTTCTGAGGACATTAGGACGATTTTACATAAACAAGAATATACGATGATGGAAGCACGTACAGAAGCGCTTCTTTATGCTGCTGCGCGCAGACAACATTTAGTAGAAAAAGTTATGCCAGCACTTAATGAGAACTACCTCGTGTTATGTGATCGTTTTATAGATAGCTCTTTAGCATACCAAGGCTATGCAAGAGGATTGGGTATGGATAAGGTATTTGAAATAAATCGTTTCGCAACAGAGGACTGTATGCCTAGTTTAACAATTTATCTAGACATTGAGCCTGAGGTTGGTTTGGCTCGGATTGAAAAAGATGCAGGACGTGAAGTAAATCGACTAGATATGGAAGATATCTCTTTCCATAAACGTGTGCGCGAAGGGTATTTACAAGTTGTAGAACGTTTCTCGGATCGTATTGTATTGGTAAATGCTGATCAGCCGATGGAAAAACTTATAGAAGAAGTTGTTCAGATTATAGAAGATAAATTGTTATAATAGAAGGAAAGAATGAAATAAGTGAGGTATGCATTATGACGAAGACGTGGGAGCAGCTTTCTGCTATACAACCCATCGGTGTAAAAATGTTGATGAATAGCATTGCAAAAGAGCGTATATCCCACGCTTACTTGTTAGAGGGAGGGAAAGGGACAGGAAAGTTTGCGACAGCAATTCAAATGGCAAAGAGTTTCCTCTGTTCTGAGCGAAATGGGGTAGAGCCCTGCCATGTATGTACAAACTGTAAGCGAATTGATTCAGGTAACCACCCTAACTTACATATTGTAAAACCAGACGGATTATCTATTAAAAAGCAGCAAATTCATGATTTACAAGAAGAGTTTTCAAAAACAGGATTAGAGGCAAATAAAAAATTATATATTATTGAGCACGCAGATCGTATGACAGCAAATGCGGCAAATACACTTTTGAAATTTTTAGAAGAACCAAGTAGTGATACAACTGCTATTTTACTTACTGAACAAAGTCATCAAATTTTAAATACGATTTTATCTCGTTGCCAAGTTGTTACGTTTAGACCGTTACCTACGGAATCTTTAATTAGAAGATTACAGGATGAAGGGATTACAGCATCTTTATCGACACTTGCTGCTCAACTTACAAATAGTTTTGATGAAGCTTTAGCTTTATGTAGTGATGAATGGTTTGCACAAGCACGAGCTTTAGTGATAAAATTATGTGAAGCGCTCGAAAAAGATAAAACCTCTATTTTTTTTGTACAAGAAAAATGGGGAAAACACTTTGGAGAGAAAGAACAATTACAGCAAGGTTTAGATATGTTACTCCTTATTTATAAGGATTTATTATATGTTCAACTTGGAGAAGAAGATCGTCTTGTTTTTCATGATCAGAAAGAGATGTTTGAATCGTTTTCCTATGCTCAGAAGCGCATTGTATCAGCTCTCTTTAATATATTAGAGGCAAAAAATAGAATCAACGCTAATGTAAATGCGCAGCTTGTGTTCGAACAGTTAGTGTTGCGGTTGCAGGAGGGATGACCGTTTTGTATGATGTAGTAGGTGTTCGCTTTAAGAAGGCCGGAAAGGTATATTACTTTGATCCAAATCAGTTCGATATCTCTGAAAATGAGTTTGTCATTGTAGAAACGGTAAGAGGTATTGAATACGGAAAAGTAGTTATTACCAAAAAACAAGTTGATGAAAACGACGTTGTATTACCGCTAAAAAAGGTTATTCGTATTGCAAATGAAAATGATCGTACCATTGTTGAAGAGAACAAACATGCTGCCAAAGAAGCATATCAAGTCTGTCAACAAAAGGTAGTAGAGCATAATCTTGATATGAAACTTGTAGATGTAGAGTATACATTCGATCGTAATAAGATTATTTTCTATTTTACTGCGGATGGTCGGATCGATTTCCGCGAACTAGTGAAGGACTTAGCCGCAATTTTTAGAACAAGAATTGAACTAAGACAAATTGGTGTTCGTGATGAAGCGAAGATGCTAGGTGGTATTGGTCCATGTGGTCGTATGCTTTGTTGTTCTACTTTTTTAGGGGATTTTGAACCTGTATCCATTAAAATGGCAAAGGATCAAAATTTATCATTAAATCCTGCAAAAATCTCTGGTTTATGTGGTCGCTTAATGTGTTGCTTAAAATATGAGAATGATGAATATGAGGCAGCAAAGGAACAACTTCCTGATTTAGATCAACGTATACAAACCCCGCATGGTACTGGCCGTGTTATCGGATTAAATATTTTAGAAAGATTAATTCAAGTGGAACTAGTAGACAAGGAACGGATAGTAGAATATACGTTAGATGAGTTAGTGAATAAAGGGGTCGTTTCGAGTCAAACCACAGATTAATGAGGTGGGTGCTTGTGGAGAAAAAAGATATTTTTGAATCGGTTTCTAGTATGGAAGAGCAAATTGGACATTTATATAAACAGTTGGGAGAGTTAAAACAGCATCTTGCAGAGTTGTTGGAAGAAAACCAGCATATAAAAATGGAAAATAACAATTTGCGACACCGTTTTGAAGAAGTGCAGAATAAAGAAAAACAAAAAACTCAAAAACGTAAAGAAGTGAAGCCGAAAACAGATATTGGTGAAGGCTATGACAATTTAGCGAGACTGTATCAAGAAGGTTTTCATATTTGCAATCTACATTATGGAAGTGTACGTAAAGAGGGAGATTGTTTATTCTGTCTGTCATTCTTAAATAAAAAGTGAAATTACCTTTCCAATTATAATTGGAAAGGTAATTTTTTATACATGAAATAGGGTAGGTTAAGGGTAAGAAAAGGAGCAGTATATGAATTTATATGAAGATGAACGTTTAGATTACTTATTAGCACAAGACATGAAGATTATACAAAGCCCATCAGTATTTAATTTTTCTTTAGATGCCGTTTTACTTGCAGATTTTGCATGGGTACCAATTCAAAAGGGGAATTTACTTGATTTGTGTACAGGTAACGCGGTTGTTCCCCTTCTATTAAGTACAAGAACAAAAGGAAATATTACTGGGGTGGAAATTCAAGAACGCTTATATGATATGGGAGTAAGAAGTGTTCAATACAATGGGTTGGAGGAAAGAATTCACCTCATACATGGAGATTTGAAAGATATGCCAGAGAAACTTGGGCGTCATCAATATGATGTTGTTACATGTAATCCACCATATTTTCAAACACCTCAAACTTCAGAGAAAAATATGAATGAACATTTAGCGATAGCTCGTCATGAAATTATGTGTACATTAGAAGATGTTGTATCTGTAAGTAGTCAGTTAGTAAAACAAGGTGGGAAAGTAGCGTTTGTACATCGTCCAGGGCGATTACTAGACATTGTCACATTAATGCGTAAATATAAAATTGAACCAAAGCGTGTGCAATTTGTTTATCCTAAGGTTGGAAAAGAAGCAAATACATTGTTAATTGAAGGAATTAAGGATGGAAATGCAGATTTGAAAATTTTACCGCCTCTCGTTGTATATGAGAACAATAACGAATATACAAAGGAGCTACGTTCGATTTTATATGGAGAAGAATAAGCACTTTTTTTATGTGGTAGAGTGCTCTGATGGAAGTTATTATGCTGGATATACAAACCATATAGAAAAGAGAATTCAGACTCATAATAGCGGCAAAGGGGCTAAGTATACACGCGTCAGGCTTCCTGTTGTTTTAAAATATGTAGAGACCCACGATGATAAGCGTACAGCTATGCAAGCGGAGTATTACTTTAAGCAATTAACGAGAAAACAAAAAGAGGCATATATGCAAAAAGGAGAACGCTATGTGGCAACAAAAAAGCTTTCAACAAAATGAAAAGGGAGTTTTATATTTAGTACCAACTCCTATTGGAAATCTAGAAGATATGACATTTCGTGCAATCCGAATTTTAAAAGAAGTGGATTTAATTGCTGCTGAAGATACGAGACAAACGAAAAAACTTTGTAATTATTTTGAAATTGAAACACCTGTTACGAGTTATCATGAGCACAATAAAGAAGTAAGTGGGAAGAAACTATTAGAGAAATTAGAGGATGGAAAGAATGTAGCACTTGTTAGCGACGCTGGTATGCCGTGTATTTCTGATCCAGGTTACGATATTGTCGTTGAGGCAGTAGCTGAGCAATATCATGTAATTCCGCTTCCTGGAGCAAATGCAGCCCTTACAGCATTAATTGCATCCGGTCTTGAAACAAAGCAGTTTTATTTCTATGGTTTCTTGCAGAGAAACAAAAAGGAACGAAAGATGGAGTTAGAAAAGCTTCGTTATGTACAAACTACAATGATGTTTTATGAAGCGCCTCATCGTTTAGACGATACTTTAATTTCGATGCAGGAAGTGTTGGGAAATAGAGAGATTGTATTATGTCGAGAGTTAACTAAAAAATTTGAGGAATTTATTCGAGGGACAATCGAAGAAGCAATTGAGTGGACGAAGCAAAATGAAGTACGTGGTGAGTTTTGTATTTTAGTAGCTGGTTCAACAGAAGAACCTGCTCCAGAAGAACAATGGTGGGAATCTCTTTCGGTATATGACCATATTGAACATTATATAAATGAAAAAAGTATGAATTCAAAAGAAGCGATTAAAACAGTCGCTAAAGATCGAGATTTGTCGAAAAGAGATGTATATCAAATCTATCATGTCGATAAAAAATAAGCTTCTCATAATTGAGAAGCTTATTTTGCTGTTTCGATATAATCTTGAAGTTCGTTTAAGATTTGCTCAGCGCCTTCTTTGCTTAAGATGATTTTACCTTCAGCTAAAGAAAGGTTACCGTCAGATACTTCACCAGTTACTTGGCAAGTCATGTTTGGTTTATATTTCTTTAAGATGATTTTTTCGTCATCAACATAGATTTCAAGAGCGTCCTTTTCTGCAATACCTAAAGTACGGCGTAATTCGATTGGAATTACTACACGACCTAATTCATCAACTTTACGAACAATACCAGTAGATTTCATAATTTTTTTCCTCCTAAATAAATAGTTTATAAGTTTCGAGTCTATTTTTAGATTCGTCATTTTTCGACAAAATACCCTATGGACATATGATACCAATCATTTACATTTCCGTCAATTCTTAAATTCTATATTTTTTAAAAAGATTTATAGATTTCTTATTTCTTATATATAATAGATTGAGAGGAAATTCCACAATTATTTACATTATTTTCTGAAAAAATAATAAATTAAAAGTGAAGATTGTATATTTTTGTGAAATATGAGCAATAGATGATAAAGATATCGAGCATTAAGACCTAAATTTAAAATTAGGTTGGCGTAAAGAAGATAAGTTAGATTTGGGCTGCTCGTAAAAGCCCAATTAATGTGGGCTAATAATTAGTGGGGAGGAACAAAACCCTACTGATTAAAGTTTCACTTTATATATGAGTTTTTGATATACTGTTTATAAATACATATGAGGTTATTCGGGAGGTCCAAAACAATGACAGAGGAAAATAAGTCCTTTTATATTACTACCCCAATTTATTATCCAAGTGGAAAATTACACATTGGACATGCTTATACGACAGTAGCAGGAGATGCGATGGCACGATATAAGCGTATGCAAGGTTATAATGTGCATTATTTAACAGGAACTGATGAGCATGGACAGAAGATCCAAAAGAAAGCAGAAGAGTTAAATATTACGCCACAGGCATATGTTGATAACATTGTTGCAGGAATTAAAGAGCTTTGGGAGAAGATGGATATTTCTTATGATGATTTTATTCGTACAACTGAAGATCGTCATAAAGATGTTGTCGAAAAAATCTTTAAGCAATTAGTAGATCAAGGTGACATTTATCTTGATGAATATGAAGGTTGGTATTCTGTACAAGATGAGACGTTCTATACAGAGCATCAATTAGTAGATCCAATTATGGAAGGCGACAAAGTAGTTGGAGGAAAAAGCCCAGATAGTGGTCATGATGTAGAACTTGTTCGTGAAGAATCTTATTTCTTTAGAATGGGTAAATATGTCGACAGACTATTAAAGTTCTATGAAGATAATCCACATTTCATTCAGCCGGAGTCTCGTAAAAATGAAATGATTAATAATTTTATTAAACCAGGATTAGAAGATTTAGCGGTTTCTCGTACTTCATTTGACTGGGGAGTTCGTGTTCCTGGTAACCCAAAACATGTTATTTACGTATGGGTTGACGCATTATCTAACTATATTACAGCGTTAGGTTATGGAACAGCAAATGAAGAGAAATATAAAAAATTCTGGCCTGCAGATGTGCATTTAGTTGGGAAAGAAATTGTTCGTTTCCATACAATTTATTGGCCGATAATTTTAATGGCATTAGATTTACCTCTTCCGAAGAAAGTCTTTGCTCATGGCTGGATTTTAATGAAGGATGGAAAGATGAGTAAGTCAAAAGGAAACGTAGTAGATCCAGTTACATTAATCGATCGTTACGGATTAGATGCATTACGTTATTACCTACTTCGTGAAGTTCCATTTGGATCTGATGGTGTATTCACACCAGAAGGATTTGTGGAGCGTATTAATTTCGACTTAGCAAATGACTTAGGTAATTTATTAAATCGTACAGTAGCTATGATTGATAAGTATTTTAACGGAGAAATCCCTGCATTTAAAGAAAATGTGACGGAATTTGATGAAACGTTAGTAGCGTTTGCACAAGATACTTTGAAAAAAGTAGAAGAAGCAATGGAGAATATGGAGTTCTCTGTAGCGTTAGGATCTATTTGGCAACTAGTTAGTCGTACGAATAAATATATTGATGAAACACAACCATGGGTATTAGCAAAAGATGAGAATGATCGTGAAAAGTTAGCTTCTGTAATGGCTCATTTAGCAGAAGTACTTCGTCAAACAGGTATTATGCTTATGCCATTCTTAACAGTAGCACCAAGCAAGATGTTTGCTCAACTTGGCCTTACTGATGAAGCTCATAAATCTTGGGAAAGTCTATCTACAATTGGCTGCATTCCAGCTGGAACAAAAGTAGAAAAAGGAAACCCAATTTTCCCTCGTTTAGAAATGGAAGTGGAAGTAGAGTACATTAAAGAACAAATGAAAAGCTCTGCTCCTAAAGTAGAAGAGAAAAAAGAAGAAGAACCGAAGGCAGAAGAAATTACAATTGATGATTTCTTTAAAGTAGAATTACGCGTAGCTGAAGTACTATCTGCTGAACCTGTGAAAAAAGCAGACAAGTTGTTAAAAATTCAACTAGACTTAGGCACAGAAAAGCGTCAAGTTGTTTCTGGAATTGCAAAATTCTATTCGCCGGAAGACTTAAAAGGTAAAAAGGTTATTTGTGTAACAAACTTAAAACCTGTAAAATTACGTGGTGAATTATCGCAAGGTATGATTTTAGCGGGTGAAGAGAATGGCGTATTGTCATTAGCATCAATTGACCAAAATCTACCAAATGGTACAAAAATCAAGTAATTAAGACAAGAAAAGAGATGTTTCACGTGTAACATGTGTGAAGCGTCTTTTTTCTTTTTACACTCTCTATTTTGCATTAAGATTGTAGTATTGTTATCGTTAAGTTATTAAAGAACTTATTTTTGCAGAATAAACTTGATTTCAATATAAAAGGAGTTATGTATTATGTTGTTTGATACACATTCACATTTGAATGCAGAGCAATTCGAAGAAGATTTGCAAGAGGTTATTGCCCGAATGAAAGAAGCGGGAGTTACTTATACAGTTGTTGTTGGTTTTGATGAAGTAACGATAAAAAAGGCGATGGAATTAGCTGAAGCCTATGATTTTATTTACGCTGCGGTTGGCTGGCATCCAGTTGATGCAATCGACATGACAGAAGAACATTTAGCTTGGTTAGAAGAACTTGCTTCTCATCCTAAAGTCGTTGCACTTGGAGAAATGGGCTTAGATTATCACTGGGATAAGTCTCCAAAAGAAATACAGAAAGAAGTATTTCGTAAACAAATTGCATTAGCGAAAAAAGTAAATTTGCCGATTATTATACATAACCGCGATGCAACTCAAGATATTGTCGATATTCTAGAAGAAGAGAATGCAGCTGAAGTAGGAGGCATTATGCATTGCTTTAGCGGTAGCGTAGAAGTAGCAGAGCGATGTGTTGATATGAACTTTTTAATTTCATTAGGTGGACCAGTTACATTTAAAAACGCTAAGAAACCGAAAGAAGTTGCTACGGAGATTCCATTAGAGAAATTGTTAATAGAGACGGATTGTCCCTATTTAACGCCGCATCCATTTCGCGGGAAACGAAATGAACCGAGTTATGTAAAACTCGTAGCAGAAGAAATTGCGAATTTAAAAGGAATTTCTTATGAGGAAGTAGCAGAAATGACAACTAAAAATGCAAAAGTTTTATTTGGAGTTGAATAAAAAGAACGGGTGAAACCTGTTCTTTTTTATTTTGAGAAAAACTAGTAGAAGTAATCAAGAAAATAAATGTGAATGATGAAGTGTTACAATAAGGACAGAGAACAAAGATTTTTCTATTCTATTTTTTAAAATATAAGAATGGGGAAAATAATAATGGAAAAGTCGTCATTTTTTTGTTTTACTAAGTAGAGACGAAATGAGTGTGGAGGCAAGCATGAAAATAAAAGAGATTATCGTTGTAGAAGGTAAAGATGATACAGTTGCGATTAAGCGTGCTGTTGATGCGGATACAATTGAAACGAACGGTTCAGCAATCGGTGATCATGTTATTGAGCAAGTTAAATTAGCGCAGCAAAAAAGGGGCGTTATTATTTTCACAGATCCGGATTATCCTGGAGAGCGTATTCGAAAAATTATTTCTGACAAGGTTCCTGGCTGTAAGCATGCTTTTTTACCGAAGGAAGAAGCGCTTGCTAAAAGGAAAAAGGGTGTTGGGATTGAACATGCTTCTAATGAGTCGATTCGCCGTGCTCTAGAGAATATACATGAAGAAATGGAAGCTTACACAAGTGAAATTAGTTGGAGTGATTTAGTCGATGCAGGCTTAGTGGGCGGAGAAATGGCAAAGAGCCGCAGAGAAAGAATGGGTAAGCTATTAAAGATTGGTTATACAAATGCAAAACAGTTACATAAAAGATTACAGATGTTTCAAGTTTCAAAGGAATCATTTGCAGAAGCTTATAAGCAAGTAATACAGGAGGAAAAAAAATGAAGGATATCGCAACGCCAAATCGTACAAAAGACATTGTTGAAAAGTATGGATTTTCATTCAAAAAAAGTTTAGGACAAAACTTTTTAATTGATACAAATGTATTAAATCGTATTGTCGATCATGCAGAAATTGGTTCAGAAAGTGGTGCAATTGAAATTGGACCAGGTATTGGTGCATTAACAGAGCAATTAGCGAAGCGTGCTAAAAAAGTAGTGGCTTTTGAAATTGATCAAAGACTATTACCAATTTTAGATGAGACGTTAGCGCCATATGGTAATGTTACAGTTATTAATAAAGATGTACTAAAAGCAGATGTACATGAAGTATTTAATGAGCAATTTGAAGAAGGGCAAGATGTAATGGTAGTAGCTAACTTACCGTACTATATTACAACGCCAATTTTATTTAAATTGCTTGAAGAAAAGTTACCAGTTCGTGGATTTGTTGTTATGATGCAAAAAGAAGTTGGAGATCGTTTAGCTGCTAAACCTGGAACGAAAGAGTATGGTTCTTTATCGATTGCCATTCAGTACTATACAGAGGTTGAAACAGTTATGACTGTACCGCGTACAGTGTTTGTACCACAGCCAAACGTTGATTCTGCAATTATCCGCCTTCTAAAGCGTCCTAAACCGGTTGTAGAGGTGACAGATGAAACGTTTTTCTTTGAAGTAGTACGAGCAAGTTTCGCACAGCGCCGTAAAACTTTAATGAATAATTTATCAAATAATTTAAATGGTTTCCCGAAAGATAAGGAGTTATTGGATCGAATTTTAACAGAAGTAGGAATTGATCCAAAGCGAAGAGGCGAAACGCTATCTATTGAAGAGTTTGCAACATTAAGTAATGCATTAGTTCTTCATAAATTATCATAAGAATATGAAAGGGACAGTTCAAGTTGAACTGTCCCTTTTGTCACCTTTCTCTCTCTAAATTCATACTTTAAAAACAGGTAAGATGGCCTAATGAGTTTGGAGGTAGGAGAATGGTTTTACATGTTGGAGAATTAGTGGAACGATATTCTCATAAGAGGGATATTCTTTTTCGTATTATAGAAATAAAAGGCGAGATAGCTATATTGTTTGGAGAGGAAATTAGACTGGTGGCGGATGCGCCACTTGAAGATTTAATTAGTATAGATCAAAGAGAACATAAAAAAAGGGTGAAGCGTGAGAAAGAAACAATGGAGCGCACGTATCGTTTGTTTCAACAAGATTATGTACTGATGAAACAAAGGCATGAACATACTTCAACTGGTGGATACACAAGTGAGGTAAATTATTTTCAAATGCCGGGACGTGTATTGCATATAGATGGAGACCCTTTATATTTGCGCAAGTGCTTAGATTTATATAATAAAATTGGCGTTCCTGTTCAAGGTATTCATTGTAAAGAAACGGAGATGCATGAAAAAGTAGTAGACTTAATAGATCACTTTCGCCCAGACATTCTCGTTATTACAGGGCATGATGCATATACAAAATCAAAAGGAGTGAAGGGAGATTTAGCGGCATATAGGCATTCAAGGCATTTTGTACAGGCTGTTCGTGAAGTGCGAAAAAAATATCCATCATTGGATCAACTTGTTATTTTTGCTGGGGCATGTCAATCACATTTTGAGGCACTAATTCGTGCAGGGGCCAATTTCGCTAGTTCACCATCTAGAATTAATATTCATGCACTAGATCCTGTATATGTAGTTGGTAAAATTAGTTTTACTTCATTTATGGAGAGAGTCAATGTATGGGATGTCGTACGTAATACAATTACTGGTGAAAAGGGACTAGGTGGAATTGAAACGAGAGGGATTTTACGAACGGGATTACCTTTTCAACATTACGAAGAGTAAGCAGGGTACATATGTATCTTGCTTTTTTGTATGGAAGGATTTAAATGAATTTGGATAAAAAGAGGTAAGAACGTAAAGACTACGTAATGATACTTTTACAATATAGTATTTCTTCTATCTATTCAAACGCAGGATGATATTAGCTGTGAATCGCGGTTAATAATTAGGATAGATATTATCGTGCTTTAAGTGTTCAATCTAAATTACAGCGAGGTGTAGCGAAGTATATGTCAAAACGTTTAGATGAAATTAAAAGCGAATTAGATCACCATCTTGGACAGCGACTTATGTTAAAAGCAAATAGTGGAAGAAGAAAAACTGTGGAGCAATCAGGTGTACTAGCAGAAACATACCGTTCCGTTTTTGTTGTACAATTGGATCAACAAGAAGATGCGTTGCAACGTGTATCTTATAGTTATGCAGATGTTTTAACAGAGACAGTAGAGTTAACATTTTATGGAGACCCTCATAATGAGGTCATTTTATAATCCATATATCATTACATATATTCCCATAAATGAAAAGCTATATTATTTTGCATACTAACTATACCGTAGCAAAATAAGGAGGGACTCTGCATTGAGTAGACGAAGAGGTGTCATGTCAAACCAATTTAAAGAAGAGCTAGCAAAAGAGCTTGGCTTTTATGATGTTGTTCAGAAAGAAGGATGGGGCGGAATTCGTGCGAAAGATGCTGGTAACATGGTGAAACGTGCTATAGAAATTGCAGAACAGCAATTAATGAAACGAAACCAGTAGTTGTAAGATACTTTCTATGCTACGGTAGCCGAGGAGACATTCCTCGGCTTTTTGTACTCTAAAAGGTGCCATCATTTTACATAAGTAGTTTCATTCTGAATGCTTTTCGTTATAATTAGGGAAGTGTCATCGTCTTACTATAAATTTATGGTAAAATAAACGATAAAAGATTGAGTACATAGAGTGGGTGAATAGATTGAAGCTACTAGTGAAAGCACCAGCAAAGATTAATCTGTCGTTAGATGTACTGGGAAAAAGACAAGACGGATATCATGAAGTGAAAATGATTATGACAACCATTGATTTAGCAGATCGTCTAGAACTAACGGAATTAGCAGAAGACCGTATTGAAATTTTATCCCATAATCGGTATGTCCCAGACGACCAACGAAATTTAGCTTATCAGGCAGCGAAATTATTAAAAGAGAAGTTTAATGTAAAAAAAGGTGTATCTATTACTATTGAAAAAACGATTCCAGTAGCAGCTGGATTAGCAGGTGGAAGTAGTGATGCAGCAGCGACATTACGTGGTCTTAATAAATTATGGAATTTAGGGCTTACAATTGATGAGTTAGCAGAGCTTGGTGCAGAAATTGGATCAGATGTATCGTTCTGTGTATACGGAGGCACAGCAATTGCCACTGGAAGAGGAGAGAAAATTGAACATATAAAGACTCCGCCTTCTTGTTGGGTTATTTTAGCGAAACCACATATAGGTGTATCTACTGCTGATGTGTATGGAAATTTAAAGTTAAATCGAGTTACACATCCAAATGTAGATAAAATGGTTGATGTCATAAATTCTGGTGATTATAAAGGAATTTGTGATACTGTTGGTAACGTTTTAGAAGATGTAACATTTGGAATGCATCCTGAAGTTGCCCGTATTAAATCACAGATGAAGCGATTTGGAGCGGATGCTGTATTAATGAGTGGAAGTGGTCCAACTGTATTTGGACTTGTACACCATGATTCACGAATGCATCGCATTTATAACGGATTAAAAGGATTTTGTGAACAAGTCTATGCGGTACGTTTATTAGGAGAGCGAGAAACGCTTGAATAAAGACGTATAATACGTTATGATTTGTTTAGAATATTCGTGATTTGAGGTGAGAGTATGAAAATTAGAAGAAGTACAAGATTAGTCGATATGACTTATTACTTGCTACAAAACCCTCGTCAGCTAGTATCTCTCACTTTTTTTGCTGAAAGGTATCAATCGGCTAAGTCTTCCATTAGTGAAGATTTAGTTATTATTAAGCAAACGTTTGAACAACAAGGGGTCGGCACATTGCAAACGATACCAGGAGCAGCAGGAGGAGTGAAATATATACCGTATATAAGTGAAGAAGAGGCAGATCTAATTATTGATGAGCTTTGTGGCTTATTTGAAAACCCAGATCGTATTTTGCCTGGCGGTTACTTATACATGACAGATTTATTGAGTAATCCTCGCCATATTAATGGCGCAGGTCGTTTGTTTGCTTCTGTTTTTGCTAGGCAACCAATTGATGCAGTTATGACGGTGGCAACGAAGGGGATTCCACTTGCTTATGCAGTGGCAAATTACTTAGATGTACCAGTTGTAATTGCAAGGAAAGATAATAAGGTAACAGAAGGTCCGACTGTTAGTATTAACTATGTGTCGGGTTCTTCTAAACGAATTCAAACAATGACGTTAGCAAAACGCAGTCTTCCAGAAGGGTCGAATGTTTTAATTATTGATGACTTCATGAAAGCTGGCGGAACAATTCAAGGTATGATGAGTATGCTAGAAGAATTCAAGGCTAATGTTGTTGGTATCGGTGTATTAGTAGAATCTACAGATATTGAAGAACGACTAATTAATAATTTTGTATCATTAATTCGTCTATCGGAAGTTGATGTGAAAGAAAAAACGATTCAAGTGGAAAAAGGGAATTATTCTCTTGCACCATTTGATGAAGGGCTTGTAGAGGCGGAATAAAAGATAGAGCAGATAGCTCTATCTTTTTTATTTTATTTATAGATTATAAAATAGATGGACAAACTGCCTTTCGTACACTATTTTTAAAGAGTAAAATAAATAATAAAAGGGTGAAAAGTATGAAAGTTGTTCAAACAAGCAAGGCACCACAAGCAATTGGACCTTATTCACAGGGGATTATTGTAAATAACATGTTCTATAGCTCAGGACAAATTCCATTGATGGCAAATGGGGAGCTTGTAACAGGAGATGTAACAGTACAAACAGAACAAGTATTTCAAAATTTACAAGCGGTATTAGAGGAAGCAGGTGCTTCATTTGATACAGTCGTAAAAACAACAGTATTTTTAAAGGACATGGATGATTTTAATGCTGTGAATGAAGTGTATAGCTCTTATTTCTCTACTCATAAACCAGCTCGATCTTGTGTGCAAGTAGCAAAATTACCGAAAGATGTTTCCGTTGAAATTGAAGTAATCGCCCTAGTTAAGTAACCTTTTGTAAGCGATAACCTCCACTAATCTCTATATTCAACTACTTTAAAAATTTTTATCTTAAAAATTTTTAAAAAATTAAAGGGAAAATAGAAAATTTGTGGAATTTATACAAATATATCGCTTATTTAGAAAAGGGTGGTGAACACAAGATGGAAGTGACTGACGTAAGATTACGCCGCGTAAACACAGAAGGCCGCATGAGAGCAATTGCCTCTATTACTCTAGACCATGAATTTGTTGTTCATGATATTCGTGTAATTGATGGTAATAATGGATTATTTGTAGCAATGCCAAGTAAACGTACTCCAGATGGAGAGTTCCGTGACATTGCACATCCAATTAATTCTGGTACACGCTCTAAAATTCAAGATGCGGTTTTAACAGAGTATCATCGTTTAGGCGAGTTAGAAGAGGTTGAGTTTGAAGAAGCAGGTGCTTCGTAAAATTCGAATGAAAAGGGCTTTTGACAAAAAGCCTTATAATTTTGTAGCAAACTCCTGTAAGCATTTACAGGGGTTTGTTTTTTTTGTTTTATATTTGGAAACTTCATAATTTATTAACATAAAAAGAAGAAACTACTAATTTTTTCAAAATCATTTTAAATAGTATAGCTTATTTCTTAAAAAAGATACTAAAGAGTAAAACATCTTATAAGAATTATGGTAAAATTTAATAGTTAAAATGTGTTTCTTGAAATATATGATGATTTAGGATAATATCTTTAATGGATAAATAGGTTGCGATGGAGGGTCTATATGTCAAACAGATTTGCAGTGATTCTAGCTGCAGGTAAAGGCACACGTATGAAGTCTAAGCTATACAAAGTGCTGCATCCTGTATGTGGAAAACCTATGGTACAACACGTAGTCGATCAAGTATCTCAATTAGGATTGCAGAAACTTGTAACGGTTGTTGGACATGGTGCTGAAATGGTACAAGAACAGCTAGGGAACGTAAGTGAATTTGCATTACAAGCAGAACAACTTGGTACAGCACATGCTGTAGATCAAGCTGCAAGTGTACTTGCAAATGAAGAAGGAACAACTTTAGTTATTTGTGGTGATACGCCTCTAATAACTGCTGAAACAATGGAAGCATTACTTCAGCAACATAAAGAAGCAGGAGCAATGGCGACGGTGCTAACAGCATACATAGAAGAGCCTGCTGGATATGGCCGTATTGTTCGTAATGAGAATGGTCATGTTGAAAAGATTGTTGAGCATAAAGATGCAAATGAGAAAGAATTAGCTATTAAAGAAATCAATACAGGTACGTATTGTTTTGATAATAAGGCTTTATTTGCTTCACTTTCTAAAGTTTCAAATGATAACGTGCAAGGTGAATATTACCTTCCAGATGTTATTGAGATTTTAAAAAATGAAGGTCATATCGTATCAGCTTATCAAACAGAGCAGTTCGATGAAACGTTAGGTGTTAACGACAGAGTCGCTCTATCGCAAGCGGAAATTATTATGAAAAACCGTATCAACCGAAAGAACATGGTAAATGGTGTTACAATTATTGATCCAAGTAACACTTATATTTCTGCTGATGCAATTATCGGTAGCGATACAGTTCTTCATCCAGGAACAATTATTGAGGGGAACACTGTAATTGGTTCTGATTGTGAAATTGGACCGCATACAGTAATTCGCGATAGTGAAATTGGAGATCGTACGACAATTCGACAATCTACTGTACATGATAGTAAGCTTGGTACAGAAGTATCGGTTGGTCCATTTGCACATATTCGCCCAGATTCAGTTATTGGAGACGAAGTACGCGTTGGAAACTTCGTGGAAATCAAAAAAACTGTCTTTGGTAATAGAAGTAAAGCTTCACACTTGAGTTATATCGGGGATGCACAAGTTGGAGAAGACGTGAATCTTGGTTGTGGTTCAATTACGGTGAACTATGACGGTAAGAATAAATTCAAAACTGTGATTGGTAATGGGGTATTTATTGGATGTAATTCAAACCTTGTTGCTCCAGTAACAGTTGAAGATGGTGCTTATGTGGCGGCAGGCTCTACAATTACAGAGAATGTTCCATCAAAAGCATTATCGGTAGCACGTGCACGTCAAGTTAACAAAGAAGACTATGTTGATCAATTGCTGAATAAGAAAAAATCATAATAATGTGGAGGGTTAATCTAGATGTCGACTCAATATCTAAATTCTAATTTGAAAGTATTCTCTTTAAACTCTAATAAGGAACTTGCTGAGCAGATTGCAAAGCATATTGGAGTAGGACTAGGAAAATGTTCTGTTGATCGTTTTAGTGATGGAGAAGTTCAAATTAACATTGAAGAAAGTATCCGTGGTTGCGATGTATTCATTATTCAATCTACAAGCTTCCCAGTAAACGAACATATCATGGAATTACTTATTATGATCGATGCATTAAAACGTGCATCTGCGAAAACAATTAATATTGTTATTCCTTACTATGGTTATGCGCGTCAAGACCGTAAAGCGCGTTCTCGTGAACCAATTACATCGAAACTTGTAGCAAACTTGCTTGAAACAGCAGGTGCAACTCGTGTAATCACTCTAGATTTACATGCTCCACAAATTCAAGGGTTCTTTGATATCCCAATCGACCACTTAATGGGTGTACCGATTCTTTCTGATTACTTTGAAACAAAAGGTCTTAAAGATATCGTAATCGTGTCTCCTGATCATGGTGGTGTAACTCGTGCGAGAAAAATGGCAGATCGTCTAAAAGCGCCAATCGCTATTATTGATAAGCGTCGTCCTCGCCCGAACGTTTCAGAGGTAATGAACATTATCGGTAATATTGAAGGCAAAACAGCGATTTTAATTGATGACATCATTGATACAGCTGGTACAATTACATTAGCAGCAAACGCTCTTGTTGAGAACGGTGCTTCTGAAGTATATGCTTGCTGTACACACCCAGTATTATCTGGTCCAGCAATTGAGCGTATTCAAAATTCAAACATTAAAGAGTTAGTTGTAACGAACTCTATCGTATTACCAGAAGAGAAGAAAATCGACAAAGTACATGAACTTTCAGTTGCTCCATTAATCGGAGAAGCAATCATTCGTGTATACGAAGAAGAATCTGTGAGTGTATTATTCAATTAATTGGATAGAATGAGACGTAACCAAAATTGGTTACGTCTTTTCGTATCGAAAAAAGAAAGTAGTGGTACAAGAATGAAATTGATAGTAGGACTTGGGAACCCAGGTAGAGAATATGAATTAACAAGGCATAATATTGGATTTATGGCCATTGATGAACTTGCGAAGCGTTGGAACATTTCTTTGAATGAACAAAAATTTAAAGGTGTATTTGGTGCAGGGTTTGTTAATGGAGAAAAGGTAATCTTATTAAAGCCGCTAACATACATGAATTTATCTGGGGAAAGTATTCGTCCACTTATGGATTATTATAAAATTGATGTTGAGGACTTCGTTGTTATGTACGACGATTTAGACATTCCTGTAGGTAAATTGCGTCTTCGCATGAAAGGTAGTGCTGGTGGACATAATGGTGTAAAGTCAACGATTTCGCACTTAGGAACACAAGAATTTCAACGTATCCGTATGGGAATTGATCGCCCGAAAAATGGAATGAAGGTAGTCGATTATGTATTAGGACGCTTTACATCTGAAGAGATTCCGGATGTTAACCATTCTATTGAAAAAGCAGCGGATGCATGTGAAGAGTGGCTAAATAAGCCTTTTCTTCAAATCATGAATACTTTCAATAGTTAAAAATGAGATTGGGAATATTTCTCTTTTGTTTTACCCATACTAGTAGTAATTGAATTTTTAGGAGGCTAGTATGGAAGGGTATTATTATTGCAGACACTGCGGAGGTAATGTAGGCTCCATTAACGCAGAAAAAGTATATAGCGACGTTTTATTTCAACTAACGGAGCAAGAAGTAGTAGAAATGATTCATTTTCATGAGAATGGAAATATATATATAAAAACGATTTGTGAATCGTGTCAAGAAACGCTCGCATCTTATCCTGAGTATTATGAGTATGAAAAATTTCTGCAATAAAATGTTGTCGCTTTGGCATGTCCAAAGCATTTTTCTGTTTTCCTTTTCCAAAATATTTGCATAAAATAGAATGACTTGCTCTTTATGTTGAGAGGAGTTTTAAAGATGATAGGTTTATTAGAGCAATTTTATAAAAATGAAGAGATACAATCGGTTATTAATGGGTTAGAAGATGGGTTAAAAGAACAACTTATATCAGGGATGGCAACGTCTTCTCGTTCATTATTAATGGCGGCTTTATATAAAAAAACAAAAAAATCACAATTAATCGTGACACATAACTTATACCAAGCACAAAAAGTACATGAAGATTTAGTGGCGTTACTTGGTGAAAAAGATGTGTGGTTATATCCAGTGAATGAACTGATAGCATCGGAAATTGGAGTTGCAAGTCCAGAATTGAAGGCGCAACGTATAGAAGTGTTAAATCGCTTGGCTGCGGGAGAGAATGGAATCATTGTAGCGCCAGTGGCAGGATTGCGTAGATTTTTACCAATAAAAGAATTGTGGAAGCAAAAGCAAGTTGAAATCAATCTAGGGCAAGAGATTGATTTAGATGCGCTCTTGCATACTTTACATCATATTGGCTATGAACGTAAGTCGATGGTAGAAGCTCCAGGGGAGTTCAGTTTGCGTGGGGGAATATTAGATATTTATCCTTTAACTGAAGAACTACCATTTCGTATTGAATTCTTTGATACAGAAGTCGATTCTATTCGATTATTTGATGTGGATGAACAGCGTTCTCAAGGTAAAAAAGAAAACGTTAGGTTTGGTCCGGCAACAGAGTTTTTATTTTCACAGGAAGAATTAAAATCAGGAATTCAGCATCTTGAAGAAGGCTTGACTAAGACGATGCAAAAACTTTCTGATGATAAACTAAAGACTAAAGTGCTTGAGACGGTAAGTCATGAAATTGAGATGTTGAAAAACGGGCAAAGTATAGAACAGATGTTTAAATACTTATCTATTTTCTATAAAGAACCTGCTAGTCTGATAGATTATTTACCAGAAGATGGTGTTGTAATTTTAGATGAGATTTCCCGTATTCAAGAAACAGCATCACATCTTGAAACAGAAGAGGCGGAATGGTATATATCACTTCTTGGTGAAGGAACAATTATTCAAGATTTATCTTTCTCTCACCCATTCGAGGGGTTTCTTCATCATAAAAAAAGAAGTTTTGTATATTTAACGTTATTCTTGCGTCATATCGCACACACACATCCGCAAAATATTGTTAATGTAACATGTAAAACAATGCAAGATTTCCATGGACAGATGAATTTGTTAAAAACAGAAATTGATAGATGGAATGAAGGGCATTTTACGACTGTTGTACTCGGAACAGATGATGAACGTGTGAAAAAATTACAACATATTTTAAGTGATTATGATATTGAGGCAGATATTGTAGAAGGTACAGATATTTTATTGCCTGGAAGGTTACAAATTGCTGTAGGTGATTTACATGCAGGATTTGAAATGCCGATGCAAAAGCTTGTTGTCATTACTGAAAAGGAGCTTTTTCATAAGAAAGTTAAAAAATCACAACGTAAACAAAAGCTATCGAATGCTGAACGTATTAAAAGTTATTCGGAATTAAAAGTTGGAGATTATGTAGTTCATGTAAATCATGGTATAGGTAAATTTTTAGGTATTGAGACATTAGAGATTAATGGTGTTCATAAAGATTATTTAAATATTAAATATCAAGGTAATGATAAGCTATACGTTCCAATTGAACAAATTGATCAAGTTCAAAAATATGTAGGATCTGAAGGTAAGGATCCGAAAGTTTACAAATTAGGTGGGAATGATTGGAAAAAGGTTAAAACGAAAGTTGAAAAATCTGTACAAGACATTGCGGATGACCTAATTAAACTATATGCTGAGCGCGAAGCTTCAAAAGGCTATGCATATACGCCAGATACGGCAGAACAACAAGAGTTCGAATCATCTTTCCCATACCAAGAGACAGAGGATCAGTTACGTTCTATTGACGAGATTAAAAAAGATATGGAACGCGGACGCCCGATGGATAGGCTCCTTTGTGGTGATGTAGGGTATGGGAAGACTGAAGTGGCTATTCGTGCGGCATTTAAAGCGATTATGGATGAAAAACAAGTTGCAATTTTAGTACCGACAACGATTCTTGCGCAGCAACACTATGAAACAATTCGAGAGCGTTTTCAAGATTATCCAATCAATATAGGCTTATTAAGTAGATTCCGTACGAGGAAACAACAAAATGAAACAATTAAGGGCTTAAAGGATGGAACAGTAGATATTGTAATCGGAACACATCGTATTTTATCTAAAGATGTTACTTATAAAGATTTAGGGCTTCTTATTATTGATGAAGAACAAAGATTTGGTGTGACACATAAAGAAAAAATTAAACAATTGAAGGCGAATGTTGACGTATTAACATTAACGGCAACTCCGATTCCGCGGACGCTTCATATGTCTATGCTTGGTGTGCGCGACTTATCTGTTATTGAGACACCACCAGAAAATCGTTTCCCAGTCCAAACGTATGTAGTCGAGTATAATCCAGCGTTAATGCGAGAGGCGATAGAGCGAGAGCTTGCAAGAGGTGGTCAAGTTTACTTCCTATATAACCGTGTAGAGGATATTGAAAGAAAAGCAGATGAAATTTCGATGTTAGTTCCAGATGCCCGCGTAACGTACGCACATGGGAAAATGAACGAAAGCGAATTAGAGTCTGTTATGCTATCATTTTTAGAAGGACAGCATGATGTTCTTGTAAGTACAACAATTATTGAGACGGGTGTAGATATTCCGAATGTAAATACGTTAATTGTATTTGATGCAGATCGTATGGGATTATCACAGTTGTATCAGCTTCGTGGGCGTGTTGGACGTTCTAATCGTGTTGCATATGCATACTTTGCATATAAACGTGACAAAGTGCTGTCAGAGGTTGCAGAGAAGCGTCTACAAGCAATTAAAGAGTTCACGGAACTTGGATCTGGTTTCAAAATTGCGATGAGAGATTTATCTATTCGTGGAGCAGGTAATTTGTTAGGGGCAGAACAGCATGGATTTATTGATTCTGTCGGATTTGATCTATATTCTCAAATGTTAAAAGATGCAATTGAACAGCGTAGAGGAACAGATGGGGCTGAAAATATAGTTAATGTTGAAATTGACTTAGAGGTAGATGCATACTTACCAGATGCTTATATTTCAGATAGTAAGCAAAAAATTATGATGTATAAACAATTTAGAGGTGTTTCTGCAATTGAGGATATTGAAGAATTGCAGGAAGAAATGATCGATAGATTTGGCGATTATCCACAAGAAGTTGGTTATTTATTACAAATTGCAAATATTAAAGTGTTGGCAATGAAAGAACAAATTGAATTAATTAAGCAGAATAAATTTGAAGTAACATTCCTGTTTTCTGAACAAGCAAGTCAAAATATTGATGGTGGAAAATTATTCATGCTCGGAAATAGTTTTGGACGTATGATTGGTTTAGGAATGGAAGGATCACAATTGAAAATTGTTATGAAAACAAATGGCTTAGAGACATCGAAGTGGTTAACGATTGCTGAAAATTTATTAAAAGGCTTACCAGATGTAAAAAAAGAAGTAATAAATGCCTAAAATAAGATAAAAAAATACAATTCGACGTGCATAGAAGAACTAATGTGTAAAATACTATATCTAACAGTTGGTGATTTTTACATGAACAGGTAAATTCACCACTTTGATCATCAGTAGAAAGTGAGGCAGCATTAGAATGAAAGCAACTGGAATCGTACGTCGAATTGATGATTTAGGCAGGGTCGTAATCCCGAAGGAAATTCGTAGAACTTTACGTATTCGAGAAGGAGACCCACTAGAAATATTTGTTGATCGCGATGGAGAGGTAATTTTAAAGAAGTATTCTCCAATTAGTGAGCTAGGTGATTTTGCAAAAGAATATGCTGATGCTTTATATGACAGCTTAGGACATAATGTGCTTGTGTGTGATCGAGATTCTATCATCGCAGTATCAGGTGTATCGAAAAAAGAATACTTAAATAAAAGTGTTGGCGATTTAATTGAAAAAACGATGGAAGAACGAAAGTCTGTTATTATGACGGATGAAAGTGATATTTCCATTATTGATGGTGTAACAGAAAAGGTTCATTCTTATACAGTTGGACCAATTGTTGCAAACGGAGATCCGATTGGAGCCGTCATTATTTTTTCAAAAGAAGCTATTATAAGCGAGATCGAGCATAAAGCGGTTAATACTGCTGCCAGTTTCTTAGCGAAACAAATGGAACAGTAAGGGTATATTGATTTTAGAAGTAGCAATCTTTCCTAATTATGATCTTTCTTTTTGAGAAATCAATTATTTGGAGATATATGTATATTGAATGAAGGTAGCACTTTGCTACCTTTTTTCGTTGAATATTTTTAACGTGTAGGAACTCATTATTACCCGTGTTGGGAAGGGAGTTTGTTCTTTTCTTTATGATATAATACGAGAGGTGAGAATAGAAAAAGGAGTTTTCTTGTATGGAAGCGAAGAAGTATCAAGCCTTTTGGCGTGGGGCTATTATATTAACGATTGCAAGTTTCGTTACAAAAGTATTAAGCGCTTTTTACCGTATTCCATATCAAAATATAGCGGGGGATATTGGGTTTTATATTTACCAACAAATTTACCCGTTTTATGGATTTTGTTTAATTTTAGCTACTTATGGATTTCCTGTTATCATTTCGAAAATGGTTGCAGAACGATTAGAGCGGGGAAAACAAAAAGAAGCAGAAGAAATTATTTGTGTATCTTTTTGGTTCTTATTAGGAATTGGTTTTATAGGCTTCTTTACATTGTTTTTTGGGGCCGAAACAATTGCGGTAGCTATGGGCGATATACACTTAGATAAGTTACTACGTGTTATTTCATTTTCATTCTTATTGATGCCATTTTTGTCTGTAGCAAGAGGGTATTTTCAAGGATTTAATAATATGATGCCAACGGCTGTTTCGCAAGTAATAGAACAAACAATTCGAGTTTCTATTATTGTATTTTTATCGCTATTCCTAATTGCTCACGGATTTGATTTATATACAGTTGGTGCAGGGGCTATGTTAGGCTCAATTGCGGGTGGTCTTATTGGGATTATTGTACTTATATTGTATATGCGTCAAGATTTTCGTTCTATATTCTTCAAAAGTGCAGCGAGAATTAAGGGTAAAAGGAAGATAGTTAAAATCCTTTTTTGGCAGGGGTTAGCGATTTGTGTTAGTAATTTAGTGCTTATTTTTATACAGATGGCTGATTCAGTGTCCTTTTACAGCTTACTTATTGGTGTGGGAGAACAGGCTGAAAATGCAAAGGTATTAAAGGGTGTTTATGATAGAAGTATTCCGCTAATGCAATTAGGTACTGTTGTGACGACTTCTTTCTCGTTGTCACTTATTCCGATTATTACAGCGGCGAAGGAAAGAGGAGATCTTTCCTTTATTCAAGAAAAGGTAAAGTTAGCAGTGAAAATAACATGTGTTATTGGACTTGCAGCAGCTATTGGACTAACTTGTATTATTCAACCTACGAATATTATGTTGTTTGAAAACAGTGATGGATCAGATGTTTTATCTATTTTATCGTTATCTATTTTATTTAGTTCATTGTCAATTACGACAGCTTCTATTTTACAAGGATTGGGGCAAACGTTTAAGCCAGCATTATTTGTTGTATTTGGAGGTTGCTTAAAGTTAGCGTTAAATTATATATTCATGCCTTATTTGGGTGTGAAAGGTGCAGCCTTTGCGACTTTATGTGCGTTAATTATAATCTCTGGACTAAATACTTTGTTGCTTACGAGAGCTGTATCAGGGTCACTTATCAATAAGCGAAATATGTTAGGGATAGTAATTAGTGGTATCTGTATGGGATTTGTATTAATGATATTCACACGTGTGTTACAGATGTCTGGATTAGTAATTGATACGGAACATAGAGGAAGCGCGACACTTGAAGCGTTGTTAGGTGTAGCCATTGGCGGATTGACATATATGTTTTTTATTTTGAAATTACGTGTATTTACAAAAAAAGAATTAGGAACCGTTATGAAACAAGAGAAAAAAGAAGGTTCATTGAAGAAGAGTGGATAGAGGTGACTGGTTGTGAGTGGAATCATTACTATTTTAGGTTTAGGAGCTGGTGAATTAGATCAGCTAACGATGGGTGTATATCGAAAAATAAAAGAAGCAGACCATCTGTTTGTTAGAACGAAAGAACATCCAGTTATAGAAGAATTGGAGAAAGAAGGCGTACAATATACGTCTTTTGATGCTGTATATGAAGCACATGATACGTTTGAAATTGTATATGAAACAATTGCGAATAAATTGCTAGAACAAGCTGAAGGTACAGAAATTATCTATGCTGTTCCCGGGCATCCACTTGTAGCAGAAAGAACAGTTCAGCTACTGTTGGAAAAAGGAGAAGTTTCAAATGTTGAAGTGCGAATTGAGGGTGGACAAAGTTTCCTTGATCCTATGTTTGCAAGTCTAAAGATTGATCCGATTGAAGGATTCCAATTACTTGATGCTACATCATTTGAAAGAGGGCAATTAGAACTGCGTCAACATTTAATCTTTTGCCAAGTATATGATGCATTCGTTGCATCTGATGTGAAATTAACATTAATGGAGATGTTACCAGATGATTATGAAGTGTATATCGTAACAGCTGCAGGAACTTCATTTGAACAAGTAAAGAAGGTACCGTTGTACATGTTAGATCATGAAACGGAATTGAATAATTTAACGAGTGTGTACGTGCCGCCAGTTCAGGAGCGTGCGTCCTTGTATCAACAGTTTGATGTTCTTAGAGAAATTATTGCGGAACTTCGTGGTCCAAATGGTTGTCCGTGGGATAAAAAGCAAACACATCAATCATTAAAGAAATATTTAATTGAGGAAGCTTATGAAGTGTTGGAAGCAATCGATGAAGAGGATGATGATCACTTAGTAGAAGAATTAGGTGATATATTATTACAAGTTATGCTTCATGCTCAAATCGGAGAAGATGAAGGTTGGTTCTCTATAGATGATATCATTCGAACTCTATCTGAGAAAATGGTTCGTCGCCATCCGCATGTGTTTGGAAATACGGATGTAAACAGCGCTGATGAAGTGATTGCAAATTGGGAAGAAATTAAAAAACAAGAAAAAGGATTCGTGAAAGAATCTGTTTTAAATGGTGTTCCCAAAAGTTTGCCGCAGTTACTACGCGCCTATGAAATTCAGAAGAAAGCTGGTAAGGTTGGATTTGATTGGGTTGATGTGCAACCGATGATAGAGAAAGCTTTGGAAGAATGGCAAGAGTTCCAACAAGAGGTTACAAATATGGATGAGAAAAAGATGCTGGGTGAGTTTGGTGATTTACTATTTGCATTTGTTAATATAGCTCGTCATTACAAAATAGATCCAGAAGAGGCGTTACGTTCAACTAATGAGAAATTTACTGGTCGTTTTTTATACATGGAGGCAAAAGTAGCTGAAATGAATAAAGAGATGAAAGATTTATCATTAGAACAGTTAGATGTTTTATGGGAAGAAGCGAAACAGACAGAGCGTTAATAGGGGGATTTGATATGCGTCTAGATAAGTTTTTAAAAGTATCACGTTTAATTAAAAGAAGAACATTAGCGAAAGAAGTAGCTGATCAAGGAAGAATATCTATTAATGGTCAAGTGGCAAAAGCAAGTTCTGATGTGAAAGTAGCTGACGAATTAACAATTCGTTTTGGTCAAAAAATAGTGACTGTGAAAATAAATGAATTAAAAGAAACAACTAAAAAAGAAGATGCAGCAAATATGTATAGCTTAGTTCGTGAAGAAAAAGTAAAAGCGGAAGAAGGCTTGTTCTAAAATCATTTATCCCCTCATACATTACTATTAGCTAGTAAAAACCTATGGGGGGATTTACGTGAATAATGGTTACTCACCTACGTCTTCTAATCAACAAAATGTTTCTGTAGAGCATGACATTATTATGCGTGGCAGGCGTATAATTGATATTACCGGTGTGAAGCAGGTAGAGAGTTTTGATAGCGAAGAGTTTTTACTAGAGACCGTAATGGGTTTTTTAACAATTCGTGGTCAAAATTTACAAATGAAAAATTTAGATGTGGAAAAAGGTATTGTGTCGATTAAAGGGAAAGTTAATGAGATGCTGTATATTGATGAAAATCAAGGGGAAAAAACTAAAGGTTTCTTTAGTAAGTTGTTTAAATGAGCTTAACAATTCAGTTGTATACAATGCTTTCAATGATTGGAATGGGTGCTTGGATTGGAGCGTCTTTAGATACATATCAACGTTTTTTAAAGCGCCAAGAACGTAAACGTTGGCTTGTATTTATACATGATATATTATTTTGGATTGTCCAAGCATTATCCGTCTTTTATGTATTGCTTCTCGTAAATGAAGCTGAGCTACGTATATATGTGTTTTTGGCATTATTATGTGGTTTTGCGGCATATCAAAGCTTACTGAAGGCACTATACATGAAGCTGTTAAATTTTCTCATCTATATTTTTATGCAAACAACATATTTTTTTGTTCGAATTATACAGCTACTCATGATAAAACCTGTTATTATTATAGCGCAGCTATTTATTGCATTTATATTATTCTTATTTCGTATACTGCTTTCAATTGGACATGTGTTATGGAAAATGGTGATTTGGATATTACTTTTCATATGGAAAGTTTTTTTCTGGCCTGTTCGATTTATTGCTTCGCTCATATGGAAACTTCTCCCTAATCGTGTTAAACTTTTTATAGTGAAACATATAGGGTTCCTGCAATATATAGCAAAATTGAAGGGACATATCTTCCAACTATGGGAGCATATAAAAAAGAAGTTAGGGGGACCTCGGAAATGAGGGAACTGAGACAAAGAACAATCGAAAAACAGAGTCCAAATCCTGTTAAAGAGCATATAATACAAACGGATGAGAACAGGAAGCGACTTTATCGCCGTTTAGCGGTTTTTCTTGTCTTTACTTTTACAATTATTGCGAGTATTGGTGTAACGTTTTATCAACAAAACAGTTCCATTAAAGCAAAAGAAGCAAAAGTTAAGGACATGAAAAAAGAACTGGATTCATTAACGAATAAAGAAAAAAGTCTAAAAGACGAAGTTCAAAAGTTAAATGATGAAGAGTACGTATTAAAGATTGCTAGAAGGGATTATTTCTTCTCTGGTAAAGGGGAGATAATTTTTCCTGTTTCTAAGTAGAGTATGTCTTATTGACACTATATTTTAGGATTATATATAATAAAGTAAAATTTGACTTTTTAACCACTAAGGAGGAGCATTTTTTTTATGTCAATCGAGGTAGGCAGCAAGTTACAGGGTAAAGTAACAGGTATTACAAATTTTGGGGCTTTTGTGGAGCTGCCAGAGGGCTTAACGGGTCTTGTTCATATTAGTGAAGTTGCTGATAACTATGTAAAAGATATTAACGATCACTTAAAAGTGGGCGACCAAGTAGAAGTAAAAGTTATTAATGTTGAAAAAGATGGAAAGATTGGTTTATCTATCAAAAAAGCGAAAGAACGTGAAAAAACAGAAGGAGATCGTCCACGCGGTGAATACCAACGCGGTGGTGATCAACAACGTTCTGGACGTCCACAACGTAATAATCGCTCTTTCAACAGAGATAATCGCGGTGGCGGTAACGACCGAGCTCCGAAAGAAACATTTGAGCAAAAGATGGCACGCTTCTTAAAAGATAGCGAAGATCGTTTAACTTCTTTAAAGCGTAACACAGAGTCTAAACGTGGTGGCCGTGGCGCGCGTCGCGGATAATAAGGACGTTTAGTTTTTAACATATAGAGAGGTACCCAGAGTGATGGCTCAGGGTGCTTTTTTATATGTTAAAAATATTTTTAAAAAAGTTTTTGAGATGTGTTGACTTTAATTAGTATCTGATGTAAGATACTAATTGTCCGTTAAATAAGACGACATGGCGGTGTAGCTCAGCTGGCTAGAGCGTACGGTTCATACCCGTGAGGTCGGGGGTTCGATCCCCTCCGCCGCTATATTTAATTTAACGGCCCGTTGGTCAAGTGGTTAAGACACCGCCCTTTCACGGCGGTAACACGGGTTCGAATCCCGTACGGGTCATCTAAAAAGATCATGCAAATTTGCATGATCTTTTTTTGTTAAATAAATTAAGATATACAACACTTCTACAAAATCACCCTATATTTTCTGAATATTTAATTAAAATCTCAAAAATAACTTACATACCGTGTATATCTGTAGAGTTATTTCGAATAAAAAGTCGAACGATTATAAAAGTGAAAACTGTTGTTTTGACAAAAAAACCAACAATCATCTTTTATAATGACAGTAATTAAACTATGCAGGTGGTGTTAAAAATATGCCTAAAGCAGGAAGGAATACTATGAATACAAGTGCATTGGCAATGAATGAGAGTCAGCTTGGAGGAATAAAGTGGACGAGTAAGTTGCGAATGAAATTTGAGCAAGTTTTCTTTAGATGGGGATTTATTATTGTTGTTATTGGTTTTCTTTTGGGACGAGCATATATATTAACAAATATTTTACCGTTTGCACTGCCATTTTTTGCTGCTGTTTATGTTATGAAGCGGGATAAGATGCCGCTAGCATTTTTAGCTCTAATGGGAGGAGCTCTTTCGGTATCGATAGATAATTTGTTTTTTACCTTTGCATCTATCTTTACCTTCTTCATTTATAATATCTTCTTTAGTCGATTTACACGTAAAACTGTTGGACTTGTTCCATTTCAAGTATTTATCTCCGCATTAACCGCACACTTAGTTGTTGTATATTTTGCGCAACAAACTGTCACCATGTACGATTTACTCGTTAGTACCATTGAGGCTGGGCTTAGTTTCGTATTAACTATGATATTTTTACAAAGCGTCCCGCTTTTAGTGGAAAGGAAAGGAAAACAACAGGCATTAGAGACGGAAGAAATTGTTTGTTTGATTATATTACTAGCATCTGTTTTAACGGGTACAACAGATTGGTTTGTATATGATGCTTCTATTCAACATATTTTTACAAGGTATTTAGTGCTAGTATTTGCATTTATTGCAGGTGCTGCCACAGGATCCACAGTAGGGGTTGTAACAGGACTAATATTAAGTTTAGCAAATGTGTCTAGCTTGTCTCAGCTTAGCCTTCTTGCTTTCTCTGGATTGCTTGGTGGATTGTTAAAAGAAGGGAAGCGTTTAGGTGTTAGTTTAGGTTTATTAATTGGGACAAGCTTAATTACATTATATGTGGACAAACAGACAAATATTGTAACAACTTTAATTGAGTCAGGTGTAGCGATTGTTATCTTCTTATTAACACCGAAGCTTGTTTTGGATCGTATTGCTAAATTTATGCCAGGTACACAAGAGCATTCGCAAGACCAACAACAATATTTAAGAAGGATGCGTGATGTTACAGCAAATAAAATCAACCAATTTGCAAATGTATTTGCTGCTTTATCTAATAGCTTTTCTGTATATGGGTATGTAGAGGAAGAAGATAAAGAGACAGAAGCAGATTTGTTTTTGAGTACAATTACTGCGAAAACATGTCAAACATGCTTTAAAAAGGATCAATGCTGGGTAGTGAATTTTGATAAAACGTACGATTATATGAAACAAATAATGAATGAAACGGAAGAAGGAACCCTGCAACATAATCGTAAATTAGTTCGTGAGTGGGACAAGCATTGTGTGAGAGGGAAAAAAGTGACGGATTTAGTAGCGGGTGAATTAGATCACTTCTATGAGGGACAAAAATTACGAAAACAAATGAAGGAAAATCGTAGAATAGTAGCGGAGCAACTATTAGGTGTATCAAAGGTTATGGAGGATTTTGCTAAGGAGATACAACGAGAGCGTGAAAATCATCAAGTGCAGGAAGAACAGATTATGCAAGCATTCCGTGATTTTGGTGTCGAAGTAGAGCATGTTGATATTTATTGTTTAGATAGAGGAAGTATTGATATTGAAATGTTAATTCCAGTTGCATCTAATGAACATGGTGAATGTGAAAAGTTAGTTGCACCGATGCTTTCGGATATCCTTAAAGAAAATATTGTCGTTAAACATGAAGAAAAGTCTTCTTATCCAAATGGCCATAGTTTAATATCATTTGGTTCGGCGAAGACGTATTCTCTTGATACAGGATTGGCTACAGCTGCAAAAGGCGGTGGATTTGTTTCGGGTGACTCTTATGCGATGATGGATTTAAGTGTTGGTAAATATGCACTTGCAATTAGTGATGGTATGGGGAATGGGCAAAGGGCTCATATGGAAAGTAAGGAAACGGTGAAATTATTACAAAAAATACTCCAATCGGGCATTGATGAAGAAATAGCAATTAAGTCTATCAATTCAATTCTTTCTTTGAGAACGACAGAAGAGATGTTTACGACGTTAGATTTAGCTATGGTAGATTTGCGGGATGCGAGTGCAAGGTTTTTAAAGATTGGATCGACGCCGAGTTTTGTTAAACGCGCAAATAATATTTTGAAAATTGAAGCAAGTAATTTGCCGATGGGAATCATTGAAGATGTTGAAGTTGATGTGGTGGGTGAACAATTAAAAACGGGCGATATTCTTATTATGATGAGCGATGGGATTTTTGAGGGAGCGCAGCATGTGGAGAATCATGAATTGTGGATGAAACGAAAAATTAAAGAATTGCAAACCGAAGACCCGCAAGAAATTGCTGATATCATTATGGAAGAAGTGATTCGCTCTTGTGATGGTTATATAAATGATGATATGACTATTGTAGTGGCAAAAGTGAAGAAAAATATGCCGAAGTGGGCTACGATTCCGATTGTAGGAATGCAGGCGCAGTAAAATGTAAGTGGAATGTTTATCTATAATTTGATTTTAAAAACCTAGGTGAATACCTAGGTTTTTTTGTGGAAAAAGGTAATGTTATTAATTTTGTGAATATACACGGAGGATGTAAGATAAAAATGTAATTTTTGTATATCTTTTTTTTGCACAATGTTTGTAAAAGTTGTACCATTGTAGACAAGGCAACTAACGTTGCTGTTCTTGTTTAATGAAAGGTGATTACGAAGTTGAAAGATACATTTGTTGAAAAAGTAGATGACTTTGTAAAGCAGCATGATGTATTAAAGAATGATTCAACGATTGTTGTGGGAGTTTCTGGTGGTCCTGACTCGTTAGCGCTTTTATATTATTTATTAGAAAAAAGAGCGGAAAAACAGTTGGAAATTGTAGTAGCTCATGTGGATCATATGTTTAGAGGTGATGAATCTCATGAGGATTTACGGTTTGTGCAGGGCCTTTGTGAAGAACTGGGAATTATTTGTGAAACGATAAGGATTAATGTATCACAATATCAACAGCAATACGGAATGAATGCACAGGTTGCTGCTAGAGAATGCAGATATGCATTTTTGGAAAGAATAATGAAGAAATATGATGCAAGATATGTTGCTCTTGGACATCATGGAGATGATCAAGTCGAGACAATTTTAATGCGTCTTGTAAGAGGGAGTACTCCGAAAGGATATGCAGGAATTGCAGTGAAGCGTCCTTTTCATAATGGGTATTTAATTAGGCCGTTACTTGGGGTAACGAAGGAAGAAATTGTTGATTACTGTAATAAGCTAAATTTAATGCCACGTATAGATCCGAGTAATAAAAAGGAAGTATATACAAGGAATCGATTACGTAAATATGTCCTTCCTCATTTGAAAGAAGAAAATCCACAAGTGCATGAGAAATTCCAAAAATTTAGCGTGCAGATGCAAGAGGATGAGGCTTATTTGCAGGAATTAGCTTTTGAGAAAATGAATAAAGTAATTACAAAAAAAAGTGATAAACAAATTAGCTTATCAATTCCTGCCTTTGAATCCATGTCTATGCCTTTACAAAGAAGAGGGATTCAACTAATATTAAACTATCTTTATGAATATAAGATTCCATCTTCTCTTTCTTCCATACATATTGACAAGGTGATTGAGTTTTTTAAGCGGACACAACCTTCAGGTTCACTTGATTTTCCAGGTGATTTGAAAATTGTTCGTACATACGAGGAGTGTAGCTTTAGATTTAAACAAGAAATTGTTTCTCCTTTTTTACAAGATTTATCAGTACCCGGGACCATTACGCTATTGAACGGGGATGAATTTGTAACAGAGGTGAGCGAAGATATACCAAGTAACATGAATGAAACAGTATTTGTTGCTAAGTATAATGATATATCATATCCACTTCGTATTCGTTCTAGGGAAAATGGAGATCGCATGTCAATACAAGGTATGAATGGCACGAAAAAGATAAAAGCTATTTTTATCGAAGCAAAAGTACCGAAAGAAAAAAGAGAAGAATGGCCGGTCGTTTGTGATGCAAGTGGGACCATTATTTGGGTACCCTTGTTGAAGCGATCTGCATTTGCAATTTCGAAAGAGATGGCAAAGAAGGATAAATATATGATTATTCACTACAAAAGCAAGGAGTCTTCCGGGAGGATAATGAAATGATGAATCAAGATATCGAAAAAGTATTAATTTCTGAAGAGCAAATACAAGAAAAGGTGCGCGAACTAGGTGCAATTGTTGCAGAGGATTATAAAAACACAGTACCTCTTGCAATTGGTGTATTAAAAGGCGCAATGCCATTCATGGCAGATTTATTAAAGAGAACAGATACATATCTTGAAATGGATTTTATGGCTGTATCTAGTTACGGTCACTCTACAGTTTCAACAGGCGAAGTGAAAATTTTAAAAGATCTTGATACTTCTGTAGAAGGTCGCGATATTTTAATCGTCGAAGATATTATTGATAGTGGTCTTACACTAAGCTACTTAGTAGACTTATTCAAATATCGTAAAGCGAAGTCTGTAAAAATTGTTACATTATTAGATAAGCCAACAGGCCGTAAGGTTGATCTGAAAGCGGATTATGTTGGATTTACTGTTCCACATGAATTTGTAGTAGGATATGGATTAGATTATAAAGAGCAGTACCGTAATCTTCCTTATGTAGGCGTATTAAAACCAAGCGTTTACTCAAATTAATTAAATATAGGCTTCACAATTGTATAGGAAAGTTTTTCTATGTTACGATTTACTATAGTGTTTATGCCGTGAGAGGAGGTTAGGAATGAATCGTATCTTCCGTAATACCATCTTTTATTTACTGATATTCTTAGTAGTAATTGGAATCGTGAGCTATTTTAATGGTTCGACACAAAAAACGACATCAGTTAGCTACGACAAATTCATTACTAAACTAGAAAGCGGTGAAGTGCGTAATGTGCAACTTCAACCGAAAAATGGTGTATTTGAGGTAAAAGGACAATTTAATAACTCTAGCCAAGGAGAACAATTTGTTACTTATGCACCAAATACTGAGGAATTACAAAAGAAAATTAATGATAAAGCGAAAGGTGCCGAAGTTAAGTATCAACCAGCAGAAGAAACAAGTGCTTGGGTAACATTCTTTACTTCAATCATTCCATTTGTCATCATCTTCATTTTATTCTTCTTCTTATTAAACCAAGCTCAAGGCGGTGGTAGCCGTGTTATGAACTTCGGGAAAAGTAAGGCGAAGTTATATAATGATGAAAAGAAAAAAGTTCGTTTCAGAGATGTTGCTGGTGCGGATGAAGAGAAACAAGAACTTGTTGAGGTAGTTGAATTCTTGAAAGACCCTCGTAAGTTCTCTGAAGTTGGTGCTCGTATTCCAAAGGGTGTCCTATTAGTTGGACCTCCAGGTACAGGTAAAACTTTATTAGCACGTGCTGTTGCAGGTGAGGCTGGCGTTCCATTCTTCTCTATCAGTGGTTCTGACTTCGTAGAGATGTTTGTGGGTGTCGGTGCATCACGTGTACGTGATTTATTTGAAAATGCAAAGAAAAATGCTCCTTGTATCATTTTCATTGATGAAATTGATGCAGTAGGGCGTCAACGTGGCGCAGGTCTTGGTGGTGGCCATGATGAGCGTGAGCAAACGTTGAACCAATTACTTGTTGAAATGGATGGATTCGGTGCAAACGAAGGTATTATTATCATCGCTGCGACAAACCGTCCTGATATTCTTGATCCAGCATTATTACGTCCAGGTCGTTTTGACCGTCAAATTACAGTAGATCGTCCAGATGTAAATGGCCGTGAAGCTGTACTGAAGGTGCATGCTCGTAATAAACCGCTTGATGAAAATATCAACTTAAGAGCAATTGCAACTCGTACGCCAGGATTCTCTGGTGCTGATCTTGAAAACTTATTAAACGAAGCTGCTTTAGTAGCTGCGCGTCAAGATAAGAAGAAAATTGATATGAGTGACATTGATGAAGCAACGGATCGCGTTATTGCAGGTCCGGCTAAGAAAAGTCGTGTTATCTCTGAAAAAGAACGTAATATCGTTGCTTTCCATGAAGCGGGTCATACTGTAATTGGTGTTGTTCTTGATGAAGCTGATGTCGTTCATAAAGTAACAATTGTCCCTCGTGGTCAAGCTGGTGGATATGCAGTAATGCTTCCGAAAGAAGATCGTTACTTCATGACAAAGCCAGAGTTACTTGATAAAATCACTGGTTTACTTGGTGGTCGAGTAGCTGAGGAGATTGTATTTGGTGAAGTGAGTACAGGTGCTCACAACGACTTCCAACGTGCGACGGGCATTGCAAGACGTATGGTTACAGAATTCGGTATGAGTGATAAGCTTGGACCAATGCAATTTGGTAGTTCGCAAGGTGGTCAAGTGTTCTTAGGAAGAGACTTCCATTCAGAGCAAAACTACAGTGATGCAATTGCACACGATATCGATGTAGAAATGCAAACGATTATGAAAGAATGTTATGCTCGTGCAAAAGACATTCTTACTGAAAATCGTGATAAGCTAGATCTTATTGCAAAAACGTTACTTGAAGTAGAAACGTTAGATGCTGAGCAAATCAATCATTTATGTGATTACGGCAGATTGCCAGAACGTCCAACATCTTCAGATGATGTGAAAGTAAACATCAACATGAAGAAAGACGATGAAGATAAAGAAGATAAGTAAGAAACGAAGGAGTGACTATCGTCACTCCTTTTTTGTTTGTTAAAACCTTTGTTAATTACTATTGAGAACTTAGTGGATAAAGTAATTTAAGTAAAACTAGTATTAAAAATTGAAATAGAGAGCAATCTTTTTGTAAAATGATGAGGATAGGAAAGCTGATTATATAAGTATGTGTGATATGATGTTTTTATAAGTTTTATACATACTGCACAAATATAGATTAAATAAGATAAGTGGTGAGAATATGATTTTTGTATTGGATGTAGGGAACACAAATGCTGTACTAGGTGTGTTTGAAGAGGGGGAACTTCGTCAGCATTGGCGCATGGAAACAGATCGTCATAAGACAGAAGATGAATATGGAATGCTTGTAAAGCAATTGCTTGAGCATGAAGGTCTTTCGTTTGAAGATGTGAAAGGTATTATTGTGTCTTCAGTCGTACCACCAATTATGTTTGCTTTAGAGCGCATGTGTGAAAAATATTTTAAAATTAAACCGCTTGTAGTAGGGCCTGGGATAAAAACAGGGCTAAATATTAAATATGAAAATCCGCGTGAAGTAGGCGCAGACCGAATTGTAAATGCAGTAGCAGGAATCCACTTATATGGAAGTCCGCTTATTATTGTTGATTTTGGTACGGCTACTACATATTGTTATATTAACGAAGAAAAGCATTATATGGGTGGAGTTATTACGCCAGGAATTATGATTTCAGCAGAGGCTTTATATAGCAGAGCAGCAAAACTTCCTCGTATCGAAATTACAAAACCAAGCAGTGTAGTTGGGAAAAATACAGTAAGTGCGATGCAATCGGGTATTCTTTATGGTTATGTTGGACAAGTGGAAGGTATTGTTAAGCGTATGAAAGAAGAAGCTAGACAAGAACCTAAAGTTATTGCAACAGGTGGATTAGCAAAATTAATTTCCGAAGAATCGAATGTAATTGATATTGTAGATCCATTTTTAACGTTAAAAGGTTTATACATGTTATATGAACGTAATGCAAATTTACAGCATGAGAAAGGTGAATAAATACGTATGAAAGATTATTTAGTAAAAGCGTTAGCGTTTGATGGAGAAGTGCGTGCGTATAGTGTACGTACAACAAATACAGTAAGTGAGGCGCAAAGACGTCATGATACATGGAGAACAGCTTCAGCGGCACTAGGGCGTTCTTTAACTGCGGGTACAATGATGGGCGCAATGTTAAAAGGTGAGCAAAAGTTAACGATTAAGGTAGAAGGTAACGGTCCGATTGGTCCTATCTTAGTAGATGCTCATGCAAATGGAGATGTACGTGGTTATGTAACGAATCCGCATGTTGATTTTGAAGGAACAGAACAAGGGAAGTTACGTGTATATCAAGCGGTAGGTACAGAGGGGTTTGTAACTGTAATTAAAGATATTGGAATGCGTGAGCCGTTTATTGGTCAATCTCCAATCGTTTCAGGAGAATTAGGAGAAGACTTTACGTATTATTTTGCAGTTTCTGAACAAACGCCTTCTTCTGTAGGTGTTGGTGTTCTTGTAAATGGAGATGATAGCATATTAGCGGCAGGTGGATTCATCCTTCAAATTATGCCGGGTGCGCAAGATGAAACGATTTCATTTATTGAAGACCGTTTACAAAAGATTCCACCTGTATCAACGTTGATTGAACAAGGACTTTCTCCGGAAGAGCTACTATATGCAGTTCTTGGAGAAGATAAAGTAAAAGTATTAGAAACAATGGATGTTCAATTTAATTGCACATGCTCACGCGAGCGTATTGAGAGTGTATTAATTAGTTTAGGTAAAACAGAGTTAGAGCAAGTTCGTGAAGAAGAGGAAGAGACAGAAGTTCACTGTCATTTCTGTAATGAACGATACAAGTTCTCTAAAGAAGATATTACAAATTTAATCGAGAATTTGTAATAAGGGAATTAAGAGGAGCAATCCTCCAAATGAATTGACAAACAGGGAATTTTCTGACAAAATCTAAATATAGATAAAACCAATAAAAATACTCGGTGTTAGGAGTGACAGGAATGCGAATGGCACAATCAGTTTCAGAATTAATCGGGAAAACGCCGATCGTTAAGTTGAACCGCATCGTAGAATCAGACAGCGCAGATATATACTTAAAATTAGAATTTATGAATCCGGGGAGTAGCGTTAAAGATCGTATCGCATTAGCTATGATTGAAGATGCTGAAAAAAATGGATTATTAAAAGAGGGCGATACAATCATTGAGCCGACAAGTGGTAACACAGGAATTGGTTTAGCGATGGTAGCGGCTGCTAAAGGATATAATGCAATCTTAGTAATGCCAGAAACAATGAGTATTGAGCGTCGTAATTTATTACGTGCTTACGGTGCGGAATTAGTATTGACTCCAGGGCCTGAAGGAATGGGTGGAGCAATTCGTAAAGCGACTGAATTAGCAAAAGAGCATGGCTACTTTATACCACAACAGTTCAAAAACCAATCGAATCCAGAAATTCACCGTTTAACAACAGGTCCAGAAATTATTGAACAAATGGGTGACCAATTAGATGCGTTTATTGCAGGTATTGGTACAGGTGGAACGATTACTGGTGCTGGTGAAGTACTGAAGGAAGCGTATAAAGATATTAAAATTTATGCAGTAGAACCTGCAGATTCACCAGTATTATCTGGTGGGAAACCAGGTCCACATAAAATCCAAGGAATTGGGGCGGGATTTGTTCCGGAGACGTTGGATGTAGAAGTATATGATGAAATTATTCAAGTGAAAACAGAGCAAGCATTTGAATATGCGAGAAGAGTGGCTAAAGAGGAAGGTATTTTAGTTGGTATCTCTTCAGGCGCAGTTATTTATGCAGCAACAGAAGTTGCGAAAAAGTTAGGTAAAGGGAAAAAGGTACTTGTTATTATCCCGAGTAACGGTGAACGTTATTTAAGTACACCACTTTATCAATTTGAATCATAATTAAACGCGATTGAAAAAGCATCCTTGAAAAAGGGTGCTTTTTCTTTTGGGATTGGAAATAGGAAAAGAGTGAATGACTAGAAAACTTCATGTAAAATAAGAGGTAGTATAATTAAATTATTTTCACTAGCCTTCGAGTATAATCAATCTCTATATAAATAACTTATGTAGTTTGAGCTGGTTAATCTAAGAGGGTGGGATAAAAGAAGACGGGGTGTTGATATGCAACGAAGAAAATCTTTAGCGCTTTCTATTCCATATCAGTTAGATTTCTTTAAGCAATATAAATTTCTTTCTCAGGGTAAATCGCAACATATTTTGTTAGAAAGCGGCCGTGGCGGTCGTTATAACATTGTAGGGCTGAACCCAGTAGCGGTAATCCGAGGGAAGGATGAAACGTTACATATAAGTGAAAGTGGTAAGGAAACAATAAAACGAGGGAATCCGTTAGATTTAATGCAAGAATATATGGAACAATGGAAGACGGACTATAACCCAGAGTATCCGCCTTTTCAAGGTGGTGCAATTGGCTATTTCAGTTATGACTGTATCCGTTATATTGAAAAGCTGCCTTCTCTTGCGGAAGATGATATTAATATACCTGACATCTTCTTTTTATTATTTGATGACGTATTTGTCTATGATCAAAAAGAACAAGTGTTATGGGTTATTACGCATTATGTAGATAAATATGAAGAGGCAAAAGAACGGCTAAATGAGTGGAAGAGTCTTTGGATGACAGAAGCGCCTGAAGTGACTGTGCCCTTTGAAAGTCCTGAAAAGAAAAGTGAAGCAGTTGCTTTTACTGAAGCCGGCTTTATGAAGGCAGTTGAATGTATTCAAGAATATATTGGGGCGGGTGATGTGTTCCAAGTAAACTTGTCGACGAGACAAGAAAGAACGTTACAGACACACCCACTAGAAATTTATACAAGTCTTCGTGAAATTAATCCATCTCCATATATGGGTTACCTGGAGCTTGGGGATTTTCAAATTGTTAGTGGATCGCCAGAGTTGTTAATTAAGAAACAAGGAACTGAAGTAAGTACAAGACCAATTGCTGGAACGAGATCTAGAGGCGCGGATGAGCAAGAGGATGAAGAATTAGCAAGAGAATTAATTGAGAACGAAAAAGAAAGAGCAGAGCATGTAATGCTTGTGGATTTAGAAAGAAATGATTTAGGACGTGTTTGTAAATATGGCACTGTAGAAGTGGATGAATTTATGGTAATTGAGAAATACTCACATGTTATGCATATTGTTTCTAATGTGCGTGGTGAGGTGGAAGAAGATAAAGATGCTTTTGATTTAGTGAAGGCTGTATTCCCTGGGGGAACAATTACTGGTGCCCCGAAAATACGTACGATGGAAATTATTGAGGAATTAGAACCTGTTCGAAGAGGGATTTATACAGGTTCAATCGGTTGGATTGGTTATTCTGGAGATACAGAATTGAATATTGTAATTAGAACGCTTCTTGCTAAAGATGGAAAAGCTCATGTACAAGCAGGGGCGGGAATTGTAATTGATTCAAATCCAGAAAATGAATATAAAGAGTCGTTAAAAAAGGCGATTGCTTTATGGCGTGCAAAAGAACGTAGCGAAGAAACGGTTAGGTGAGAGAAATGATATTAATGATTGATAATTATGATTCTTTTACATTTAATTTAGTGCAGTTTCTTGGAGAACTTGGACAAGAGCTCGTTGTTAAACGTAACAATGAAGTGACCATTTCAGATATTGAGAATATGAAACCAGATTTTCTAATGATTTCTCCAGGTCCATGTAGTCCTAATGAAGCGGGGATTAGTATGGAAGTTATTAAATACTTTGCTGGAAAGATTCCGATTTTTGGAGTTTGTCTAGGGCATCAATCCATTGCACAAGTGTTTGGTGGAGAGGTTGTCCGTGCAGAACGATTAATGCATGGGAAAACGTCGCTTATGCATCATGATGGAAAGACGATTTTTTCGGATATTCCTAATCCGTTTACTGCGACGCGCTATCATTCCCTTATTGTTAAGAAAGAGACGTTACCCGATTGCTTAGAGGTAACATCTTGGACAGAGGAAGGAGAAATTATGGCACTTCGTCATAAGACATTGCCGATAGAGGGTGTGCAATTCCATCCGGAATCTATTATGACTTCTCATGGGAAAGAGTTGTTACAGAATTTCATTTGTAAATACAGTCCAAGTGCAACGTTATGTTAATTTACGTAAATGGTCAGTATGTAGAAGCAAGTGAAGCGAAAATTTCTCCTTATGATCATGGTTATTTATATGGTCTTGGAGTTTTTGAAACGTTTCGTATTTATAATGGTCATCCTTTCTTATTGGATGATCATTATGACCGTTTAATAGAAGCGCTGGATACATTGCAAATTAAATGGACAATGACAAAAAATGACGTGATGCTTATTTTGAAAGATTTACTCGCTAAGAATGAATTGAAGCATGCATATGTACGTTTTAATGTATCAGCGGGTATAGATGAAATAGGATTACAAACGGAAATGTATGAAGAGCCTTCGGTTATTGTTTTTATAAAACCTTTAACAGCTCCAGGAGATGTAGTGGAAAAAGAAGGTGTTATTCTAAAACAAGTGCGAAATACACCGGAAGGAACATTTCGTCTGAAGTCTCATCATTATTTAAATAATATTTTAGGGAAGCGTGAAATTGGAAATGTTGTGAGTAAGGAAGGTATTTTTCTTACTGAAGCAGGTTATGTTGCAGAGGGTATTGTTTCCAATCTATTTTTTGTGAAAGGTGATGTTTTATATACACCTTCGTTAGAGACAGGGATTTTAAATGGTATCACTCGTGCGTTTATTATAAAGAGTGCTGAAGAATTAAATATAGAAGTAAAGGAAGGTTTCTTTACAAAAGATGAGCTACTTTCAGCGGATGAAGTCTTCGTAACAAACTCCATTCAAGAAATTGTTCCGCTTTATCGTATAGAAGCGCAGGATTTCCCGGGTAAAGTAGGAGTGGTTACAAAAAGTTTAATGTACCTTTATGGAATGCAAAGAGAGAAATTATGGAGCAGAAATGAATTACGAAGAGGAGATGTGTAGTTTGAAGTGGGATTATGATTTACGCTGCGGCGAATATACATTGAATTTAAATGAAAAGACATTAATTATGGGGATTTTAAATGTAACACCAGATTCGTTTTCTGATGGTGGGAGTTACAACGAGGTAGATGCTGCGGTACGTCACGCAAAAGAAATGCAAGGTGAAGGTGCTCATATTATTGATATTGGTGGCGAATCTACTCGCCCGGGTTTTGCTAAAGTATCAGTAGAAGAAGAAATAAAGCGAGTTGTCCCGATGATTCAAGCAGTTTCAAAAGAAGTAAAATTGCCTATATCTATCGATACATATAAAGCTGAAGTTGCAAAGCAAGCAATTGAGGCTGGTGCTCATATTATTAATGATATTTGGGGAGCGAAGGCGGAGCCGAAAATTGCTGAAGTCGCAGCTCATTACGATGTACCCATCATTTTAATGCATAACCGCGATAACATGAATTATCGTAATTTAATGGCGGATATGATTGCTGATTTGTATGACAGTATTAAAATTGCTAAAAATGCTGGTGTGCGAGATGAGAATATTATTTTAGATCCAGGTATCGGTTTTGCTAAAACACCTGAGCAGAACTTAGAGGCGATGCGTAATTTAGAACAGTTAAATGTGCTAGGTTATCCGGTTCTCTTAGGTACTTCGAGAAAGTCCTTTATTGGGCACGTATTAGATTTGCCAGTAGAGGAACGCCTTGAGGGAACGGGAGCTACTGTTTGTCTTGGTATTGAAAAGGGCTGTGAGTTTGTTCGTGTCCATGATGTGAAAGAAATGGCGCGTATGGCTAAAATGATGGATGCGATGATTGGTAAGGGGGTAAGGTAATTGGATAAAATTTATATCCATGATATGGAGTTTTATGGTTATCATGGCGTGTTCCCAGAGGAGAATAAATTAGGTCAGAGATTTAAAGTTGACTTAACGGTGGAGTTGGATTTAAAGCGTGCAGGGGAAAGTGATGACTTAGAGCATTCGGTCAATTATGGAGAGCTTTTCGAATTATGTAGAAAAGTTGTTGAGGATAGAAAGTATAAGCTTGTGGAGAGTATCGCTGAAAATATTGCTGCAGATATATTAAAACAATATGAAAGTATTTCGCGCTGTACAATTAAGGTAATTAAGCCGGATCCACCGATACCGGGTCATTATCGTGCTGTAGCAGTAGAAATTACGAGAGAACGTCCATGAACAATATAGCTTACATTGCATTAGGGTCGAATATTGGAGAGCGTTATACGTATCTAACCGAAGCGATTCAGTTTTTAAATAAAAATCCTTATATTCAGGTTGATGATATTTCATCTGTATATGAAACTGAGCCAGTTGGCTATACTGACCAAAGTTGCTTTTTAAATTTAGTTATAAAAATTTCTACCAATTTATCACCACAAGAATTATTGAAAGTAACACAAAAAGTAGAAAATGACCTAGGAAGAAAAAGGGAAATTAGGTGGGGGCCGAGGACTATCGACCTTGACATTTTACTTTATAATCAAGAGAATATTGAAGCAGAGAATCTTATTGTTCCGCATCCGCGGATGTTTGAAAGAGCTTTTGTTATCGTTCCGTTGTTAGAAATTAATCAAGACATAAAACAAAACATTTCATGTTCACAAGTAGAAGAAATGAAAAGGCGAGAGGGAGTAACGGTATGGAAGCAGAAAAATGGGGAAGACGCATTCGTGCTTTTCGAAAGCTAAAAGGTTACACACAAGAAGGTTTTGCTAAAGCACTAGGGGTATCTGTATCTGTTTTAGGTGAGGTTGAGAGAGGGAATAGATCGCCTTCTCAAGATTTTGTAGTAGAAGTTGCTAAGGCATTAAATGTTTCGATAGAGGAATTAATGCCAAAGTGATTGTACAGGAAGGAGTAGATTGATTGTTAAAGATTGCAAATATCGAGATGAAAAATCCGGTTGTACTAGCACCGATGGCGGGAGTGTGTAACTCTGCATTCCGTTTAACAGTAAAAGAATTTGGTGCCGGCTTAGTTTGTGCTGAAATGGTAAGTGATAAGGCAATATTGCTTAATAATAAAAGAACATTAGATATGTTATATATCGACGAGAGAGAAAAGCCATTAAGTTTACAAATTTTTGGTGGAGAGAAAGAAACTCTTGTAGATGCTGCGAAATATGTAGATAAATATACGACAGCAGACATAATTGATATTAATATGGGTTGTCCAGTGCCGAAAATCGTTAAATGTGATGCTGGAGCAAGGTGGCTTTTAGACCCGAATAAAATATATGAAATGGTAGCAGCGGTTGTAGATGCTGTTGAAAAGCCGGTTACAGTTAAAATGCGTATCGGTTGGGATGAAGAACATATTTTCGCAATAGAAAATGCTAGGGCTGTTGAGCGTGCTGGTGGCCAAGCTGTGGCGGTTCACGGACGTACACGAGTGCAAATGTATGAAGGAAAAGCGGATTGGGATATTATTAAACAAGTAAAACAATCTGTAAATATCCCGGTTATCGGAAATGGTGATGTCGCAACGCCGCAAGATGCAAAGCGTATGCTTGATGAAATTGGTGTAGATGGTGTTATGATTGGTCGTGCTGCTCTTGGAGATCCGTGGATGATTTATCGTACGGTAAAGTATTTGGAGACAGGTGAATTAATGCCGGAACCAACAGTGCGCGAGAAAATTGATGTATGTATGTTGCATCTAGATCGTCTTATCGACTTAAAGAATGAAAGTGTCGCTGTAAGAGAGATGAGAAAACATGCAGCTTGGTATTTAAAAGGTGTTCGTGGTAATGCGAGTGTACGTAATGGTATTAATGCTTGTAACACACGGGAAGACCTTGCGAATGTGTTAGGTACATTTGTAGAAGAAGTGGAAGCGAAACAACAAACAATTTACGTTGGTTAATAATGGACATAGGAGATTGACATTCTTCTATACACTTCCTATAATTACGTGAAAGAAAGAAGAGCTGCCAGTTAGTTGCTGGCAGTTTTTCTAGTTGAGTAGAAAATGCTATACTGTATATATTGTAAAATTAAATAGAGCTGGAGTGATATCAATATCATGGATAACATGAACCACGAAGAATTAAACGACCAATTGATTGTTCGTCGTGAAAAGCTACATAATTTACGTGAACAAGGAATTGACCCGTTCGGTAAAAGATTTGAACGCACAAATTCAACAACTGACTTAGTGAGTCTATATGGAGAGTTCTCTAAAGAGGAATTAGAGGAGAAGGAAATCGCTGTTTCTATCGCTGGTCGTATTATGACAAAACGCGGAAAAGGGAAAGCTGGATTTGCACATGTTCAAGATTTACATGGACAAGTTCAAATTTATGTTCGTAAAGATGCTGTTGGAGATGACGAGTACGAATTATTTAAAACAGCAGATTTAGGTGATTTAGTAGGTATTGAAGGTAAAGTGTTCAAAACAAACGTTGGAGAACTTTCAGTAAAAGCAACAGGCTTTACGCTATTAACGAAATCTCTTCGTCCATTACCAGATAAATACCATGGATTAAAAGATGTTGAACAACGCTACCGTCAACGTTACTTAGACTTAATTACAAGTATGGAAAGTCGTGAAACGTTCGTTACTCGTAGTAAAATCATTCGTGAGATGAGAAGATACCTAGATGACAACGGTTATCTTGAAGTGGAAACACCTATGATGCATGCAATTGCAGGTGGAGCTTCTGCGCGTCCTTTCACTACACACCATAATGCGTTAGATATGGAATTATATATGCGTATCGCAATTGAGCTACATTTAAAGCGTCTTATTGTGGGTGGTTTAGAAAAAGTATATGAGATCGGCCGTGTATTCCGTAATGAGGGTGTATCAACTCGTCATAATCCTGAGTTTACGATGATTGAATTATATGAAGCATACGCTGATTATAAAGATATTATGAAGTTAACAGAAGATATGGTTGCTCATATCGCGAAAAAAGTACTGGGTACAACAACAATCCAGTATGGTGATTATGAAATTAATCTAGAACCAGAATGGACACGTCTTCATATGGTAGATGCGATTAAGCAATACTCTGGAGCTGATTTCTGGAATCCGATGAGTGTAGAAGAAGCGCGTGAACTTGCAAAAGAACATAATGTAGAAATTAAAGATACAATGGAAGTTGGTCATATTATAAATGAATTCTTCGAACAAAAAGTAGAAGATAAATTAATCCAACCAACATTTATTTACGGTCATCCGGTAGAAATCTCGCCGCTTGCGAAAAAGAATGATGAAGATCCAAGATTTACAGATCGTTTCGAATTATTTATCGTTGCGCGTGAACATGCAAATGCATTCACTGAGTTAAATGATCCAATCGATCAAAAAGAACGTTTTGAAGCGCAATTAAAAGAGCGCGAACAAGGTAATGACGAAGCTCACATGATGGATGACGATTATATTGAAGCTCTTGAGTACGGTATGCCTCCTACGGGTGGATTAGGAATCGGTATTGATCGTCTAGTTATGTTATTAACAAATGCACCATCTATTCGTGATGTATTATTATTCCCTGCTATGCGCCATAAACAAGACTAAGCTTTGGAGATTTCTCCAAAGCTTTTTTTATTTGAGCATGAGTTGCGTGGGTATAGTAAATCTTGATAGTGCGAGAAATTATATTTATATAGAAGAAATGTGCTGTTTTTATACTTTTTACTAAGTTAAAAATTTTATTAGAAAAACTATTGCATTTTAATAATCAAACTGGTATATTTATATTCGTTGCCACGAAAGGTAACAAACAAAACAAACGAAAAACAACTTATTGAAAAAAGTTGTTGACGAAAGTATAACGAAATGTTATATTGATAAAGTCGCTTCTGAGCGACAAAGTAGTTCTTTGAAAACTGAACGAAACAAACAACGTGAAACGTCAATTTTTATTTTAGATGCTAGACAAACTAACTTTATTGGAGAGTTTGATCC
>NZ_JBNRIL010000010.1:0-15869 GCF_053557995.1 Bacillus sp. XB1
TCTAAAATAAAAATTGACGTTTCACGTTGTTTGTTTCGTTCAGTTTTCAAAGAACTACTTGGTCGCTCATTTGCGACTTCCTTATGTTAACATTTTTATCTTTCAATGTCAACTAAGTTTTTTATTTCGTTTGTCGCTTACGACGCTATTGTCATCGGCGACTTGTTCTATATTACACCTCTAAGCTCTAATCGTCAATATGTTTTTATAAAAAATATAAAAAGGCTTATTTCTTTTAAAATAAGCCTTTTTTATCACATATCATTCTATTCATTTATTATTTTTCTATAGTTGGTAACGAAACGATAAATTGAATAGTACCTTCCCTATATTCCGCTCGAATACTACCACCTTGTAACTCAACAATACTTTTCGCAATCGCTAAACCGAGTCCCGAGCCTTCCGTTACTCTACTTCTAGATTGATCCTTCTTATAGAAACGTTCAAACAAATTCGCTAACTCTTCTCTCGTAAACTCTTCACTATGATTCGCAATTACAATTTGTATATCCCTACGCTGCCTTTGAAGAGAAACTTTTATCTCTCCATCATCTTTACTATACTTAATCGCATTCATTAGTAAATTATCAAATACACGAACCATCTTTTCCGAATCAATCGATGCATAAGCACGTTCCTCAGGAAACTTCTTAACAAACGTAAGTCCATGTTCTTCCGCCTGCGGTACTAACTCTTCTATTAATTGCTCGAGTAGCTCATTCATACAAACTTCCTGTTTTTCTAATACAACTTGTTCATTTGTTAACTTCGTATACTCAAATAAATCTTCTATTAAATTTTTTAACTGCTCCGACTTTGCAAAAGCAATTCTCGTATACTCATCGTGTTGTTCTTTATTTTCATATTTAGAATCTCGAAGTAATCGTAAGTAGCCCATAATAGAAGTCAGCGGTGTGCGTAAATCGTGAGATACATTCGTAATAAGCTCATTCTTTTGCTTCTCTAATTTACGTTCCTTTTCTATATTATTCATAAGCTCTTCTGCCATATTATTAATATTCTCAGTTAAAGCTGCAATCTCATCTTCACCTTTTTTCTCAATGCGGTACGCTAAGTTGCCTCTTTCTATTTCCTTTACACCTTGCGCCATTGCTTCAATCTGCTTCATCTTTCTCTTTGTTATATAGAAGAAAGAGAAAATGAATACAAGAACACCAATTAAAAACGGGAATGGCCCTTCTTTCGTATCATACATTACCTCTCCCTCTGGAATTCCGCTAACAAACATGTACAAATTCTTTCCTTCAATAGTAATAGGTGAAAAAGATATAAACTCTTTTCTTGTACTTTCAAATACATTTCTACCATCTGTATAATTAATCGCAAATGATGCTGCATTACGAATCGTATTATGCAAATCGATTTGCTCTTCTTGCGCTTGCTTTGTTTTATATAAAACTTTACCACTTTCATCAGTAACCAATATCTTTAAAGCTCTAGACCCTTGCTCTAAATTTTGGTTCTCCATTTCGATCATATTTGATATAGCTTCTAATTTATTTTCATGAACCGAACTATTTGCCGCTCCTTGAGCTTGGTGATTAATTTGTTCCATACCAGCCCGATAATCGATAGTTGCTTGACGATTCGCATTCTCAAAAAATGGCGCAGCTCCCTTCGCTGACAAAACTCCTAATAACGCACAAGCAGCAAAAGTAGTAATCAATTGAATCCTTATACTCTTTCGTACGCTCTTTACTAATTTCTCAATTAATTCTCTTATTTTCCTTATATAAGTAAACGGATTAAATATCTTTTTCAATCTTATACCCCACTCCCCATACTGTTTTTATATATCTAGGTTTCCTTGGATTCTCCTCAATCTTTTCACGTACTTTTCGAATATGCACCATTACCGTATTATCAGACTGGAAAGATCTTTCGTTCCAAACCTTTTCATAAATTTGTTCCGCGCTAAAGACCATACCCGGATTACGAGCTAGTAATTCTAGAATTGAAAATTCCCTTGGGGTCAGTTTCACTTCTTCTCCGTCCACAATAACTTTATGGGTCGAGATGTTTATTTTCATCTCTCCAATTTCTAGCTCGTCCTCATTTTGTATAGCGAAACCATTCATTTTCATATAACGGCGTAACTGAGATTTAATTCTTGCGATTAACTCTAACGGATTAAATGGTTTCGTTACATAATCATCTGCACCCGTTGTTAACCCTAAAATCTTATCCATATCTTGCGTTTTCGCAGAAAGCATAATAATAGGCATTTCTTTCGCTTCCCTTACCTTCATACACATATGAATACCATCCACTTTCGGCATCATAATATCTAATACGACTAGATGTACTTCATTTTCTTCCAATAGACGTAATCCTTCTTCTCCATCTCCTGCTTGTAATACTTTATATCCTTCATTCTTTAAATAGATTGTAATTAAATTCCGAATTTCTTTTTCATCATCTACGACAAGTATTGTTTCGTGTGCCACAATATCTCCCCCATCACTTTTTTAATCCCTAACTTCTATTATAGGAAAACTTCTGAAGAAAAACGCTCGGAAATCCTTAAGATTTTCTGAAGACGCAAAAAAGGTCTAGACTCCCCTTAAGTCTAGACCTTTAAAAAACCCCTTTTATTTACGAACATAAATGAAATATAGTACGAATAAAACTCCCATAACATACATAATCGGATGAACCTCTTTACGACGACCACTCACAACCATTGTAATTGGATAGAAGATAAATCCAATGGCAATCCCAGTTGCGATACTATACGTAAGTGGCATAGAGATAATTGTAAAGAATGCTGGTACTGCAATCTCGAATTTTTTCCAATCAATTTCCCCTAAGGAAGAAACCATCAAGATTCCTACAATAATTAAAGCCGGTGCCGTTACAGCTGGCGTTACAACACTTAATAATGGCGAGAAGAATAGTGCCAGTAAGAAGAATCCTGCTGTTACAACTGCTGTAAATCCAGAACGTCCTCCCGCTGCTACCCCTGCAGACGATTCAATGTAAGACGTTGTTGTTGATGTACCCAAGATCGCACCAATTACAGTTGCAATCGCATCTGCAAATAACGCTTTTCCTGCACGTGGTAATTTATTGTTCTTCATTAATCCTGCTTGATTCGCAACCGCTACAAGCGTACCTGCTGTATCAAAGAAATCGATAAAGAAGAACGTTATAATAACAATCCCCATTTGAACTGTGAAAATATCTCCGAAGTGCGTTAACGCCACGCCGAACGTTGGTTCTAGACTCGGTATTGCTCCCACCACAGCTTTCGGAGTATCAATTAATCCTGTTGCAACTCCTAAGATCGCTGTAAGAATCATACCGTAGAATACTGCACCATTAACTTTCTTAATCATGAAGATGATCGTAGTAACAACCCCGAAGATTGCTAGTAACGTTGTGCCCTTTGTTAAGTCCCCCAACCCAACAAGAACCGCATCGTTTTTCACGATAATTCCGGCATTTTGGAATCCAAGGAAAGCAATGAATAATCCAATACCTGCTGCTACTGCAAACTTTAACTCCGATGGAATTGCATTAATGATTTTTTCACGAATACCTGAAGCAGTAAGAATAATAAAGATAATACCTGACATTAATGTTCCGGCAATGGCCGTTTGCCACGGAATACCCATCGTTAACACTGCTGTATAAGCAAAGAACGCGTTAATTCCCATACCTGGCGCTAAAGCAATTGGATACTTCGCGAAAATACCCATAATTAACGAACCGATCGCTGCCGCTAATGCCGTAGCAACGAATACTGCACCTGGATCCATCCCTGTACCTGCTGGTAACCCTTTAACATTTCCAAGCGACAGCGTAGCAGGATTGACAAATAGTACGTAAGCCATAGATAGAAATGTCGTTAACCCTGCTATGAACTCAGTCTTATAATTCGTACCGAGCTCATCAAACTGAAAATAGCGTTTCATCCTATGTTTCCCCCGTTATATGATTACTCGCCGTATTTCACCCTAGCCCTCTTTTATCCCGAGAAATAAAAAAGGCTTCCATTGCATATATACATGGAAGCGTTCTATAAACAAAGACAAGTTTCCCCTCATCTTTATACAAACGCCTCGTAGTCAAGCCATTTACGGTAGCTAGGTAGAAACTTTCGGGCCATATCCCCGATATTATACGACGGCTATAATATTCACTTTTCGTTTGAATTACATAATCATATTAACTCGACGAAGTAGTTTTGTCAATTTAAAAACGAACATTTTCATAAACTTTTATAGTTTCGTTCGTATTAATGCCAAAATAAAAAAGATCCATCTATGCATAAGCAATAGATGGACCTTTTTATAAATACTATTCCCACTCAATAGTTGCTGGTGGCTTACTCGTTACATCATACACGATACGGTTAACGTGTTTTACTTCGTTTACGATACGTACAGAGATTTTCTCTAATACGTCCCAAGGGATACGTGCCCAGTCAGCTGTCATACCGTCGATAGATGTTACTGCACGGATACCTACTGTGTAATCGTAAGTACGCTCGTCACCCATAACACCTACGCTACGCATACCAGGAAGTGCAGTGAAGTATTGCCAGATTTCGCGGTCTAAGCCCGCTTTAATAATTTCTTCACGTAAAATCGCATCAGATTCACGAACGATTTCTAATTTCTCTTCTGTGATTTCACCTAATACACGAATACCAAGACCAGGTCCTGGGAATGGTTGACGCCATACGATTTCATCAGGAATTCCTAATTCAGATCCTAATACACGTACTTCGTCTTTAAATAACGTGTTTAAAGGCTCAATTAATTTGAACTGCATGTCTTCTGGAAGTCCACCAACGTTATGGTGAGATTTAATTGTTTGCGCAGTTGCTGTACCACTCTCAACGATATCTGTGTAAAGTGTACCTTGCGCTAAGAAGTCCATACCTTGTAATTTTGACGCTTCATCATCAAATACGTAAATGAATTCGTTACCGATGATTTTACGTTTTTGTTCTGGATCTTCTACACCTTTTAACTTGTCCATGAAGCGATCTTTTGCATCTACTTTAATAACGTTCATATGGAAGCCTTCGCTAAATGTTTTCATAACGCCTTCTGCTTCGCCTTTACGAAGTAAACCGTGATCAACGAAAATACATGTTAATTGGTCGCCGATTGCTTTATGAATTAATACTGCTACAACAGAAGAGTCTACACCGCCACTAAGTGCGCATAGTACTTTTTTGTCTCCAACAGTTTCACGAATCTTTTCTAATTCTACTTCGATAAAGTTCTCCATGTTCCATCCTTCAGAACAACCACATACGCCGAATACGAAGTTTTTAATTAAATCGTTACCGTACTCAGAGTGACGTACTTCTGGGTGGAATTGTACACCGTATAAGTTTTTGTCTTCATTGCTCATACCAGCAATTGGACAAGACTCACTTGTTGCGTCTACTACGAATCCTTCAGGTAAACCAGTTACTAAGTCACCATGGCTCATCCATACAACTTGCTCTTCTGGAAGGTTCGCATATAATTTTGATTCGTTCTCTACTTTAAGAACAGCTTTTCCGTACTCACGGTGATTTGCACGCTCTACTTTACCACCGAAGTGTTGCGTCATAAGCTGCATACCGTAACAAATACCGAAGATTGGTAAACCTAGTTCAAAGATTTTTTCATCACAATGTAATGCACCTTCACCGTATACGCTATTTGGTCCACCAGAGAAAATAATCCCTTTTGGATTCATTGCTTTAATTTCTTCCGCAGTAATTGTATGTGGATGAAGTTCACTGTATACACCGAACTCACGAATTCGACGTGCTATTAACTGATTGTATTGACTTCCAAAATCTAAAACGATAATTGTATCGTGTTGTTTCTTCAAAATAATCACCCCAACGTTAGTTCTCGTATATAAATATTTTCACCAATTTGGCGAAAAGCATTACCAATATAATAAAAAAAGCCAGTCCTCCGCCTCTAGTCTCATAACAAAGAAAAGGCAGGGGTCTGGCTTTATAAAGAAAGATAGTCTCCGCTCTTTATAAATATAAGACACACTGCCTTCATAGTCAGGTTGTTTACGGTAACCCGGTAGAGACTCTCAAACCATATCATTGAGGATATATGAAGGATCGTTTTATATTATCTTCCTAGATTCTAACAATGAAGTATCAATATGGTCAAGAGAGAAAGCGACAAAATTCTACAGAAATTCATTTCCTTTTCTAAAAAACATAAAAAAACATCCATTTCTATATAGAAATGGATGTTTTTTAGGACAAACGGAATTACATCATTCCGCCCATACCGCCCATGCCCATGCCGCCCATGTCAGGCATTGCTGGTGCATTTGGTTCTGGCTTGTCAGCTACTACAGCTTCAGTTGTTAAGAACATAGCTGCAACAGATGCTGCGTTTTGAAGTGCAGAACGAGTTACTTTAGCTGGATCTACGATACCAGACTCAAGCATGTTAACCCATTCGCCAGTAGCTGCGTTGAAACCAACGCCTACTTTTTCGCCTTTTAGACGCTCTACAACTACAGATCCTTCTAGACCAGCGTTGATTGCGATTTGACGAACTGGCTCTTCTAGTGCGCGAAGTACGATGTTGATACCTGTTGCTTCGTCGCCTTCAGCTACGATAGAAGCTACTTTCGTGTATACGTTCATAAGTGAAGTACCACCACCTGCAACGATACCTTCTTCTACTGCTGCACGAGTTGAGTTAAGTGCATCTTCAATGCGAAGTTTGCGTTCTTTCAACTCAGTTTCAGTTGCTGCACCTACTTTAATTACCGCTACGCCACCTGCAAGTTTTGCAAGACGCTCTTGTAATTTTTCACGATCGAATTCAGAAGTTGTTTCTTCTAATTGCGCACGGATTTGACCGATGCGAGCTTCGATTTGTTCTGTGCTTCCTACACCTTCAACTACAGTTGTGTTTTCTTTCGTTACAACAACTTTACCAGCGCGTCCTAAAGATTCAACTGTAGCAGATTTTAAGTCACGGCCTAATTCTTCAGTGATTACTTCGCCACCAGTTAAGATCGCGATATCTTCTAGCATTGCTTTACGACGGTCACCAAATCCAGGAGCTTTAACAGCTACTACATTGAATGTACCACGAAGTTTGTTCACTACTAATGTAGCTAACGCTTCGCCTTCTACATCTTCAGCAATGATAAGAAGTGGTTTACCTTGTTGTACCACTTGCTCTAATACTGGTAAGATTTCTTGAATGTTAGAAATCTTTTTATCAGTGATTAAGATGTATGGGTTATCAAGAACTGCTTCCATTTTGTCAGAATCAGTAATCATGTAAGGAGATGCATATCCACGATCAAATTGCATACCTTCTACTACGTCTAATTCTGTTGTGAAGCCTTTAGATTCTTCTAAAGTAATAACGCCGTCGTTACCAACGCGCTCCATTGCTTCAGCGATTAATTGACCTACTTCTTCGTCAGCAGCAGAAATAGCAGCTACTTGTGCGATAGAAGATTTACCTTCGATTGGTTTAGAAATCGTTTTTAATTCTTCAATTGCAGCAGTAACAGCTTTTTCGATACCTTTACGAAGACCCATTGGGTTCGCACCAGCTGTTACGTTTTTAAGACCTTCACGAATCATAGCTTGCGCTAATACAGTTGCAGTTGTTGTTCCGTCACCAGCTACGTCATTTGTTTTGCTAGCAACTTCTGCTACTAATTTCGCACCCATGTTTTCGAATGCATCTTCTAATTCGATTTCTTTTGCGATTGTTACACCATCATTTGTAATAAGTGGTGAACCAAATTTTTTCTCAAGTACAACGTTACGACCTTTTGGTCCAAGCGTTACTTTTACTGCATTTGCAAGAGTGTCGACACCGCGAAGCATCGAACGACGTGCTTCTTCACTAAATTTAATATCTTTTGCCATAATAATTGACCCCCTTGGATTTTTTAAGATTTATATAATTAACCGATAACTGCTAAAATGTCACTTTCACGTAAAATCAAGTAGTCTGTACCTTCATATTTCACTTCAGTACCTGCATATTTTGAGAAGATGATAAGATCACCTGCTGCTACCTCTAAAGCAACACGCTCACCATTCTCAAGCACTCGACCAGTACCTACTGCAACAACTTTACCCTCTTGTGGTTTTTCTTTTGCAGTATCTGGTAATACGATACCACTTGCTGTTTTTTCTTCTGCTTGAACAAGCTCAATTACAACGCGATCACCTAATGGCTTTAGCATGAACAATAACCTCCTCATTTTGTTATGTAAATTTCTTTTATTAGCACTCAAGTCACCCGAGTGCTAACACACTTATAATAATAAATAATCTCAATTTCTTTTGCAAGTAAAAAAATCATAATTTTTTCGCAAATCACTATATAAACTTTCTATATAGAATACTGCCTTTACTATATGAATCGTTGTTTCCACTGCTCGTATGTTACAATATGAAAGGACACCCTAAGTTGTTTTCGCTACACACACAACTTTCTCCTGTCTTCTATTATAATTTCAAATAAGGATTTACGAAAAAAACATAATTCAAGTGAGGTTTATATCGTAGGTAGCATATTTACATGTTATCCTAACTTATCTCATACACTATAGTTAGAAAGGATGGTTAAACCATTTGAAGAAACAATACTGGTGGATTATCGTTACATACATTTTAATGCAGTTATCCGGCGTTGTTGGATTACCACTTCTCCTAAAAACAGGACTCTACGATAATAGAGGATTTACCATTGAGGAAAAAGGACAAATCATAACGGGACACTGGGCAATTATTAGCTTCTTTGTTGCATTATGTATCGTACTTTGGTTACTTAGAACAGATATTCGTGACAGGCATTTAGATCCAATGCGCTCTTCTGTCCCAGCTACTATTGGATGGATTTTCATCGGGTTCTTCTTAGCAATCATCTCACAATCCATTGCAGGTATGATTGAAATGTATGTATTTGGGGTTCCACGTGGATCTGAGAATACAGACAGACTGATGGACATCGCAAGAACGATACCTTGGTTCCTTATTGTTGTATCTATAATTGGACCTATCTTAGAAGAAATCGTATTTAGAAAAATTCTATTCGGCACGCTTTATAAGAAGTTTAACTTCTTTATCGCAGCTATCATTAGTTCGCTTGTATTTGCAGCAATTCATTTTGATTTTACTCATTTATTGGTATACACTGCTATGGGGCTCGTATTCGCCTTCTTATATGTGAAGACGAAACGGATTATCGTTCCGATTGCAGCTCATGTTGCGATGAATACATTGGTCGCTATTGGGCAAATTTTTATGAGCAATGAACAAATTCAAGAAATGATTAAAGAAGCTGAAAAAATGCAAGGCTTTATCGGAGGATTTTTTGTATGAGAAACTCACCATTGTTCATGGCTGCACTATACTTCCTTCTTGGATGTATCTTTACACGCTTCGCCATTACGAACGTGACAGATACAATCTGGAATATGTGGACAATACTATTTGCAGTTATGGCAACAATTGATTTTAATTTGGCACTTCGCCTTATATTAATTAAATTCACAAAGAAGAAACAATAATAAAACGCAGAGGTCGCTTCCTCTGCGTTTTATTGTGGATAGTTTTTCAAAAAGTAAACTAATGTTTGTAACTCTACAGCTAAGTCAATATGATGAATTCTAATATTCTCTGATACGTTTAATCGCGCTGGTGTGAAATTCAAAATACCATGCACGCTCGTTTCAGCTAATCTATCTGCTACAGCTTGTGCTACTGTAGCCGGTACTGTTAATATTGCCACTTGTATATCATTTGATAATCTCTCTTCTAATTCATCTAAATGATATACAGGAATGCCCCCGATTTCTGTTCCAACTTTCTCTTCACTAACATCAAATGCCATTTCAATTTTTGTATTATTGTTTTTCGTGAAATTATAATGTAAGAAAGCGGTCCCTAAATTACCTACTCCAATAAGTGCTACACGTGTTATATCATCTTGATCAAGTGTTTCGCGGAAAAATGATAATAAATAATTTACGTTATATCCATATCCCTTTTTCCCTAACGCTCCAAAATACGAAAAATCTCTTCGTATTGTTGCGGAATCTACTTTTACTGCCTCACTCAATTCGGCCGATGAAACACGCTGCTTACCAGAAAGAGATAAGTTTTGGATAAATCGATAGTATAGAGGCAATCTTTTAGCAGTGGCTTGTGGAATCTTTTGCTGATCCATATGACCTCTCCTCTCTTCCTATCTTTATTCATATACTTTAATCAAATACAGAAGTTTAGCACTCATTAAATTCCTTGTATAATAAAGAGAAGAAGTATTCTCTCTTTATTTTAAACTATACACTATTTTTAGTATGATTGAGAAATATAAACATGGCAAAGTTAAGAAATTATTTGAGGTGAAAACATTGATTTTATTACAAGTAAACGCGCTTTCGAAATTATACGGTGCAGAAACGATTCTTGCAAACATAAAATTGGAAATACAAACAAAAGATCGTATCGCATTAGTTGGAAGGAATGGAGCAGGCAAATCTACATTATTAAAAATTATCGCTGGTGAATTATCTCATGATGGTGGCGAAATTATAAAACCGAAAGATGTCTCAATCGGATATTTAGCTCAAAATACTGGACTAGAAACGTCTTTAACAATTTGGGATGAAATGCTAACCGTCTTTACTCACTTACAGCAAATGGAGACAAAACTTCGAAGGCTTGAGCAAGAAATGGGAAAAGAAGAAAACTTTTCAAACGAAGCTACATATGAAAGATTGTTAGCTGATTATGACCAATTGCAACTCAATTATAAAGATCAAGGTGGATATCAATATGAAGCGGATATTCGCTCCATTTTAAGCGGCCTTGGCTTCCCAGTTGAAACGCACCAGACGACGATCTCTACTTTAAGCGGCGGGCAAAAAACAAGATTAGCTCTCGGGAAATTATTATTAACAAAACCAGACTTACTTATTTTGGACGAGCCTACAAACCATTTAGACATCGAAACATTAACGTGGCTTGAGCAATATTTACAAGGTTATCCTGGCGCAATATTAATCGTTTCACATGACCGTTATTTCTTAGACAAACTCGTTACACAAGTATATGAAATTTCGAATAAAGAAAGCAGACGATTTGTTGGTAACTACAGTAAATATTTAGACTTAAAATCAGCATTATATGAGCAAGAAATGAAACGTTACGAAAAACAACAAGATGAAATCGCAAAACTTGAGGACTTCGTTCAAAAGAATATAGCTCGCGCTTCTACAACGAAACGTGCTCAAAGTCGTCGTAAACAACTAGACAGAATGGAATTATTAACGAGACCATTAGGGGATTCTAAGTCAGCATCATTCCACTTCGATATTGAAAAGCAAAGTGGAAATGATGTTTTACAAGTAAATGATGCAACCATCGGCTATGATGAGAACCCTATAATTGAACATGTAACTATGCGCTTAACTCGCGGAGATAGTGTTGCTTTAGTTGGTCCAAACGGAATTGGGAAATCCACATTGTTAAAGTCTATTGTGAATAAGTTACCACTATTAAATGGTGATGTTTCTTTCGGATCAAATGTATCTGTTGGTTATTATGATCAAGAACAAGCAAACTTAACATCTTCTAAACGGGTTTTAAATGAATTATGGGATGAATATCCACTGCAACCTGAAAAAGAAATCCGTACTATACTCGGGAATTTTTTATTCACAGGAGATGATGTACTGAAACCAGTATCTTCTCTTAGTGGTGGACAAAAAGCTCGATTAGCTCTTGCAAAACTTATGATGCAAAAGTCGAATTTGTTAATTCTAGATGAGCCTACGAACCACCTTGATTTAAATAGTAAAGAGATTTTGGAGAATGCTTTAATTGATTACCCAGGGACTCTTCTATTCGTCTCACATGACCGCTACTTTATTAACCGTGTAACAACGACTGTGGTTGAGTTATCAACAGAAGGTGCACAGGAATATTTAGGGGATTACGATTACTACGTTGAAAAGAAAAATGAAATGATTGAACGTGCAGAACTTGAACAGCAAGAAAGTGACATTCCTGTTCAAAAAGTGGTTGCACAAGAGAAATTAAATTATTTAGAAGAAAAAGAGCGTAAAAAACTAGAGCGTCAACGCACTAGAAAAATTGAAGAGCTAGAACAAAGTATATTAGAATTAGAAGAAGAAATTGCTACGCTAGAAGATCAACTTTGCTTACCAGAAATATATGCAGATTATGAAAAAGCTAGTGAAATTACAACTAAAAAGCAAACGCTACAAGAACAACTTGAAACTTGTATGGCAGAATGGGAAGAGCTGCATGTATAAGCATATTTAAATAAGGAAGATGTCTCATAAGTCAGGATTTTTGACTATGCGACATCTTTTTTTCTTTTAATACAGAAACAATTTTTGAGTATATCAATCGTAACTTAGAATATACCAACGATTTTTCAAATATATCTATTGTAACCCTATATATATTAACAATTCGACACAAAATATCGATTTAACGACAAAAATTGACAATATTAGCATCTTCTATAATAGGGGGATGTTTCAAAATGTTTTTCGGAGATATCTTCTTACTTTTTATTTCCCGAAAAAAAACAAATTTAAAGGTCTGACATCATCCTATTTATCCACAAGTTTATACACATATCCACCTTTATAAAATAAACCTTAAAATAACTTTTCCACATTATCCACAATCAACAAAAAAGTTATCAACATTTTATATACACAATAAAACCCACATTATCAACAGACAATATGGGTTTTATCCACAACCTGTGGTTAATTATGTGCATAACTATGCTTCAATATCTAATCCTGGATTTGCATTTAAGGCTAATGTTGCACGCTTACCTTGTTCATAAGCAATTGTCCCTGCCGCTGCAATCATCGCTGCATTATCTGTGCATAAAGATAGCGGCGGAATAATTAATTCAATGTTTTCTTTTTGTGCAAATTCCTCTTCTAATCGCGCACGAAGTCCTTTATTAGCAGCTACTCCACCAGCAAGAAGTAATTGCTTTACATTATAAGCTTCTGCTGCACGAGCTGCTTTCGTTACAAGTACATCTATTACACTTTCTTGGAAACTTGCCGCTAAATCTTCTGGCGCAATTTCTATACCGCGCTGTTTTGCGTTATGCACAGTGTTGATAACTGCTGATTTCAATCCACTAAAGCTAAAATCATATGAATCCGGTTCTAGCCATGCACGAGGCAAATCAATTGTCGGTTCTCCTTCATGTGCAAGGCGATCAATATGAGGACCACCTGGATATGGCATAGATAACGTACGAGCTACTTTATCATATGCTTCTCCAGCTGCATCGTCTCGTGTTTCACCAATTACTTCGAATGAACCATGTTCTTTCATATAAACAAGTTCTGTATGCCCACCAGATACAACAAGTGATAATAACGGGAATTGAACTTCTTTTACTAAACGGTTCGCATAAATATGACCAGCAATATGATGAACACCGACTAACGGAATATCATGTGCAAACGCTACTGCCTTCGCTGCATTTACTCCAATTAGAAGTGCTCCTACTAAACCAGGACCTTCTGTTACAGCAATTGCATCAATATCATCAAATGTGATGTTTGCTTCCTTTAAAGCTTCTTCTAACACAACTGTAATTTCTTCTACATGATGACGGGATGCAATCTCTGGTACAACGCCGCCAAAACGTTTATGACTTTCAATTTGTGATGCAACGACATTCGCAATAATTTCCGTTCCATTTTTAACAACTGCTACTGCTGTTTCATCACAACTTGTTTCAATACCAAGTATAATCGTATTTTTTTCCATTATATATTCACCCACATTACGAGACCATCTTCCTGATTGTCTGCATAGTATCGTTTACGAATCCCACCATTTTGAAATCCGTATTTTCTGTATAACTGCTTTGCTACTTCATTTGATACACGTACTTCAAGTGTCATTGTTTTTACCCCTAGTTCTTTCGCTTCAGAAATAACTGCTTTCAATAGGGCATCTCCTAACTTTTGACCTCGGTATTCTGGCAAAATAGCTATATTTGTTATATGTGATTCATCAATAATTATCCACAATCCACAATACCCGACTACACGACCATCTTTTTCTAACACAATATAATGTGCATGTTCATTCATCGTTAATTCACGGTGAAAGGCATCTGCAGTCCAAGGAGTTGAAAAAGACGCTTCTTCAATAGCTACAATTTGAGCAATATCATCAAGCTCCATCTTTCTAAATATCATATCCATCTTCTGCAAGCTCCTACTTGTTTTGACTTTCTAACCACTTTGTTTCAGCTTCAGCTAAACGAAGATAGCTTGGAACAAACGTATGCACATCTTGTTCTTCTTTTTGTAATCCTAAGAATGCTAGCTCACTTGGTCTTGGGTTATTTTTAGTAAATGGAGCGAATACAGCTTGATCACCTAAATGTTCTATAATTGTTTCTTTATGCAATTTAACATCGTTACCGATAAATAAAACAGGCTGTCCTTTATCTTTTAACATTTGCAACCAGTCCACAATAAGAATAATTCGGTCTTCTTCTATTGAAGTTAACTGCTCTCCTTCATATGTATATAACCCAGTATAAATTTGCCCACGTCTTCCATCAAATAAAGGACAAATTAACCCGTTAAAGTTAGCACCGTTTGCAGCTACTACCTCTAAACTTGATACACCTACAATTGGTATTTGAAGTGACCAAGCTAATGTTTTCGCCGCTGTCACGCCTATGCGAACACCTGTATAGGATCCAGGTCCAGCAGCTACAACGATTTTAGTTAATTCCTTCGGTTTTACGCCACACTCTTTTAACAGTTTCTCTACAGCTGGCATAAGACGTACAGAATGGTTTTTTGTTAAATTTGTAATGATTTCCCCAATTACGTTTCCTTCCTCAATAAGGGATACACCCATTACGTAATTTGAAGTATCAATTGCTAGTACTTTCATCTTGTAATAGCTCCTCACATAATCTAATATAGCGATCTCCAATTGGCTCGAGTATAATTTTTCTTGTGTCATCTCCAGCATGGAATAAACTAATTTGTAACTTTTCATTTGGTAAATATGCCTCTATTAAATGAGCCCATTCTACTACCGTAATTCCTTCACCGTAGAAATATTCATCAAAGCCTAAGTCCTCTTCACTTTCTGCTAAGCGATACACGTCCATATGATATAGCGGTAACCTACCTTTATATTCTTTAATGATATTAAAGGTAGGACTATTTACAACTCTTTTCACTCCAAGACCTTTTGCTAGTCCCTTTGTAAAAGTCGTCTTACCAGCTCCAAGATCTCCTTCTAAAATAATTACATCTTGTGCCTCTACGAGCTCACCTAGTTTTTCTGATAACCTTTGTGTTTCCTCAGAAGATTTTGTTGTTACTTCATATTTACTCACAGACTTCACCTACTTTACTCACAATGTTCTCTGCTCTTTATTATACAGGTTTTGAATATATAAAAAAGTCCTTAGGAGTTGTCCTAAGGATAGTTTGACTGTCTTTATTAGTTTTTTGTTAAAACAAATAAAAAAATACGAAACAACTTGTTTCGTTCTTTTCTTTATATGAAATGGCGGTCCCGACCGGGGTCGAACCGGCGATCTCCTGCGTGACAGGCAGGCATGTTAACCACTACACCACGGGACCATTTGGTTGCGGGGACAGGATTTGAACCTGCGACCTTCGGGTTATGAGCCCGACGAGCTACCGTGCTGCTCCACCCCGCGACAATATAAATAGCTTGGCGACGTCCTACTCTCACAGGGACAAGGTCCCAACTACCATCGGCGCTAGAGAGCTTAACTTCCGTGTTCGGTATGGGAACGGGTGTGACC
>NZ_JBNRIL010000011.1:0-14813 GCF_053557995.1 Bacillus sp. XB1
CCAGGATCAAACTCTCCAATAAAGTTAGTTTGTCTAGCATCTAAAATAAAAATTGACGTTTCACGTTGTTTGTTTCGTTTAGTTTTCAAAGTTCAACATCGCGTTTCAGCGACTTTTATAATTTAACACTTCTCGTTAAATCTGTCAACAGCTTTTTTCTTTCGTTGCTGACGACGCTTATTAATTTACCATATTAATCATTTAATAGTCAACACTTTTTAAAAAAATGCCAAAATAATTTTATCTTGGCATGATATAAAGCTTAATAATCACTAATGCTGCCACACCCGGTAAGCCTAACAAACTCGTTATTGCTGCTGTCCCCATGTTAATCGGGATATGAAAATCAAAATATGTCCCTACAACATTTACGATAAAAAGCAATGCTATTCCTAAAGTAACATGAAAAATCACCTTACCTATAAAACGTAACGGCTTAGAGGCAACACCAAAAACAAGAAAAATAAATACTAAAGTAAGAATGCCAACAATAATAATTGTAGAATTCATTTTTTCCTCCTTATGAATGACCTATACATCTATTTGTATGGGACAAGACAATAAAAAAGAACAGTTATCATATGCAGCATCTCTTTTATATAAACTAAATAAAACAATACCTCAGCATTTAAAAAACAAAATAAAAAGGCCTGCTTAGAAAGCAGAACCTTTTACCATTGTTCCATTTTTACAGGACGACGCTTTGCTTCTTTCAACAAAAAGAAATATTTCGCCTCTGCTATTTTCAAAGAACAAATGACATCTTGAGACGGTTCTACACTTTGTTCGACCATTCTCTTCTGACGTAACCACTCATTCTTCACTTTTTCCAAAAGTACAATTAACTTATCGTCATACTCTTTACGCAATTTACCCTTTTTTTGAAAGAACATTTTCGTTTCTCCTCTTATACTTCTCTGCGACCTTCTAACGCTTTGGATAATGTCACTTCATCTGCATATTCTAAATCTCCACCAACTGGCAGACCATGTGCAATACGAGTTACTTTAATGCCTGTAGGTTTTAAGAGGCGGGAGATATACATCGCTGTAGCTTCCCCTTCAATATTAGGGTTTGTTGCTAATATCACTTCTTGTACCGTTTCATCATGTAGTCGCTTTAAGAGTTGCGGGATATTAATGTCTTCCGGTCCAATTCCCTCCATAGGAGAAATCGCACCACGTAACACATGATATACACCTTGGTACTCTTTCATTTTTTCCATCGCGATTACATCTTTCGGTTCTTGTACGACACAAACAACTGATTGATCTCGATGTGAATCATTACAAATATAACAAGGATCACGATCAGTAATATGTCCGCATACAGAACAGTACGCTAAATCTCGCTTCGCATTTACAAGTGCTTTCGCGAAACCTAACACATCATCTTCTTTCATATCTAATACGAAAAATGCCAATCGAACCGCTGTTTTCGGTCCGATACCTGGCAACTTCATAAAACTATCGATTAGTTTTGATATTGGTTCTGGATAATGCATGTATCAATATCCTCCTAGAACATTCCACCTGGTAAGTTTAAGCCTTTTGTAAATTTACCCATTGTAGAGTTTGAAAGCTCATCAGCCTTTTTAAGTGCATCATTTGTTGCAGCTAATACTAAGTCTTGTAGCATTTCGATATCTTCTGGATCTACAACTTCTTCTTTAATCTTCACCTCAAGAATTTGCTTGTGACCATTTGCGATAACTGTAATCATTCCGCCGCCAGCTGTACCTTCAACTGTTTTTTCACCAAGCTCTTCTTGTGCTTTCGCCATGTCCTTTTGCATCTTTTGCATTTGTTTCATCATGTTATTCATATTTCCCATTCCGCCACGCATCATAATTAATTCCTCCTAATTATTATTACTCTTTTATTTCAATGAGTTCTTGCCCTACTAATTTCACTGCGTCTTCTATAAGAGGATCTCCCTTTTTCTCTGGGCTTTCTTCAGACTCTCCACCTTCACGTTGTAAAAAGTCTTCACGGATTTTACCCCATTCACTTTTTGGAATGGCAATCATATTTAACCTTTTACTTAGCAATTCAAATAAAGCTTGTTCTACTGTATCCATAGCTTCTCGATTTTCGCTCGCCATCTTACAGTGAATCTCATATTGAAATGCTAAAACGTAAGTGTCATCTGAAGCTGCCACTGGTTCGCTATTTTCTAGTAAAACAGCAAACGCTACTTTGTTATATGATTTGAGTCTTCCTAACAACTCACCCCATACAGCTTTTAATTGTTCTAAATCTTGACGCTTCGCTTGTTTTAATACTTCATTTACACGTCCGACAGGAATCTTCATACTTCCTGTTCTTACCGGTCTTGGTGTTGCACGTGTCTCTCTTACTTCCTGTTGTACACCAGCTGGCACACCGTTCTTTTTAACTTGCTCTAACTCTTTCTCCAGTTGCTGCATCCTGTTCATAATTGCTTGCAAACGATCTGTACCATTTGCTTGCATCATAAACTGTTGACACAATTGCACCATAACAACTTCTAAGAAAATACGCGGATGATTTGTCCACTTCATTTCCTGTTGTCCCTTACTAAGGGTATGAATAATCTCATAGATCACTTCCGGTTGCATTTCTTCACTCAACTTACGGAATTGATCATCTACAATTACTCGTTCCAACATATGTTCTAGTTGCGGTGAAGTCTGATATAAAAGCATATCACGATAATAGTAAATGAAATCCTCCATAAAACGAACTGGATCCTTCCCTTTACTCATCATTTCATCTATGATTTGCAATGCTCTTGATACATCATTTTCACGTATGCATTCTACTAAATTGCCTAAGTATTGCTGAGAAACAGATCCTGTTACGGCCAATACATCTTCTGTCGTAACGGTCTCATCACTATAAGATATAGCCTGATCAATAAGACTAAGTGCGTCACGCATACCACCTTCAGCAGCACGCGCAACAATTTGTAATGCCTCATCTTCCACTTGCGTACCTTCATTTGTCACGACCGTTGATAATCTCTCAACAATATCATTCACTGATATTTTTCGGAATTCAAAACGCTGACAACGTGAAATAATTGTAGGCGGGATCTTATGAGGTTCTGTTGTCGCCAAAATAAAGATAACATGTCCTGGCGGCTCTTCTAAGGTTTTTAAAAGCGCATTGAATGCACCCATAGAAAGCATGTGAACTTCATCAATAATGTATACTTTATATTCTACAGCACTTGGAGCATATTTTACTTTATCTCTAATATCTCGAATTTCATCTACACCGTTATTTGAAGCCGCATCAATTTCTAATACATCTGAAATGGATCCTTGTGTAATTCCTAAACAAGAAGGACATTCATTACAAGGTTCAGCTACCGGAGCATGTTCACAGTTAATTGCTTTTGCAAATACTTTTGCAATTGTCGTTTTTCCTGTTCCCCTCGGGCCAGAAAATAAATAAGCATGTGAAACTTTCTCTTGAAGAAGGGCATTTTGCAACGTTTTTGTCACGTGCTTTTGACCGACTACATCTTCGAACTTTTGCGGTCTCCATGTTCGGTATAACGCTTGGTATGACACGAAAATACGGCCTCCCTCAAAGGTTATTATCTCATTTATTATAACCCATTCTGTTTATAGATTCCAAAAGTTATTTTCTATACAAAAAACTCACCTTTGTATTAAGGTGAGTTTTGTATACATATATAACTGCCGTGCACCCTCCGTCGATTACGTACCATAAGCGTTACTCAAGCAGTTAGCTCGGTTCAGGCACTCCTGCGGCACACGAGAAGACCCGCTTATTGCTGCTTCCTTCCGGACCTGACAAGGTTCACGGGGTCCCGTTGCGCAGGACCCAAACGTCAACACCACTTACTTAAGGCAGACCTTACAGCAACATAACCTCGAGAGGGGATTCGGCCTCGCTAGAGCGGATTGCGAGTATAGGGCACCGCTACCTCCCCGCTTAGCACGGCAAAGTTAAAACCAATATTCGGTTGCCTTCATTAAAGGCATTATCAGTATAACTTGTTTCTTTATAAAATGCAAATACGTTAGTTCCCAGTATTCTTCTCTAATTTTTTTATTGCTTTTCTTTTTTTACGAAGCTCTCTAAAAAAGCTTGTTAACAACGTACCGCATTCTTCCTCTAGTACACCAGATACTACTTCACATTGATGATTGAAGCGTTCATCCGTTAAAAGATTCATCAATGTCCCTGCACATCCGCCCTTCGGATCACTTGCACCATATACAACTCGCTTCACTCGTGATAAAACAATTCCACCTGCACACATTGGACAAGGTTCTAATGTTACATACAATGTTGCATCTTCTAAACGCCATGTCCCTAATTTTTTACACGCCTCATCTATCGCTAGCAACTCAGCATGAGCTATTGATCTCTGCTCAGTTTCCCTTAAATTATGGGCAACACTAATTACCTCACCATCTAACACCATAACTGCTCCAATTGGTACTTCCTGTATTTCCTCTGCCTTTTTAGCTTCTTCTATCGCTAATTGCATAAAATAAATATCTTGATCTTGTTCCATAACATAGTCCTTTCATTACAAATAAAGTACACTTATTTCCATTTACTACACAGGGGATAACTTTTACAAATTCAATCCACCCTAAAAGAAAAAAGAGAGGGGATTACATATGAAAAATACCGCCTTGCTCATTATCGATATGATTAATGACTTTCAATTTTCCCACGGACCCATTCTAGCTAAAAAATGTGAAATTATAACAAACCCTATTTTACAATTAAAGAAAAAAATGAAATCCTTCGGCTGTCCTATAATTTACGTTAATGACCATTATCAACTGTGGAGATCTGATATCGACCAACTTATTACTCATTGTACAAATGAATATAGCGAAAACATAATCCATAAGATTGCTCCAAGTTCTGATGATTACATTTTTATTAAACCACATTATTCCGCTTTTTATGAAACACCTTTAAATTCATTACTAGGTTATTTAAAAATAGAAAATCTAATATTAACAGGGGTTGCCGGAAATATATGTATTCTATTTACAGCTAATGATGCTCATATGAGAAATTATACATTGTATGTACCAGAGGATTGTATCGCCTCTAACAACGACCAAGATAATATACATGCTTTAAAAATAATGGAAACTACATTGAAAGCAACTATAACATCATCAACCAAAATAAAATTTAATTAATACATATATCTATTTTCTAACTTTTTATATCAAATTAACCCGCTCGCTTCCCTCTTGTGCTACAATAATTCTGTTTTGTGTTTTTAGTAGTCACGGTAAATCACTGATTGAAAGGAGGAAACAGCGTGACCGGAGTACCATTTATCACGGTTGAAGGACCAATTGGTGTTGGAAAAACTTCACTTGCGAAGGAAATTTCAACTCACATGCAACTCCACTTACTAAAAGAGATTGTTGATGAAAATCCCTTTTTAGGAAAGTTCTATGAAGACATCGACGAATGGAGTTTTCAAACAGAGATGTTCTTTCTTTGTAATAGATACAAACAATTAGAAGACATTAACATAAAGTATTTGAATCAAAGGAAACCAGTAGTAGCGGATTACCATATCTTTAAAAATTTAATTTTTGCATCCCGCACATTAAAAGACTCCCAATATGACAAATACATGCAAATTTATCGTATCCTTACACAAGATATGCCTGTGCCAAATGTCATTGTTTATTTAACAGCTAGCCTAGAAACATTGCAAAAACGAATCGCCATGCGCGGAAGAGAATTTGAAAAAAACATGGATCCAAATTACTTACTACAGCTCACAAAAGATTATGAAACAGCAATGGATGCTTTTAAAAAAGATCATCCGGAAATACCAGTATTGAAATTTAATGGAGACGATATGGATTTTGTAAAAAATCCTGATGATTTAAACGTCATCCTATCTGCCCTTCAAAATACTCTCTTAAAGGAGTCGAAATAATAATGAATTTAAGGCAAAAATATGATATACCCAATGACGCAGTAATCACTATCGCCGGAACGGTAGGTGTGGGTAAATCAACTATGACAACTGCATTAGCTAATGCTTTAGGTTATCGCACATCATTTGAAAAAGTAGATTCCAATCCATATTTGGACAAGTTCTATGCGGACTTCACTCGCTGGAGCTTCCACCTACAAGTGTACTTTTTAGCAGAACGATTTAAGGAACAAAAAAGAATTTTTGAATATGGTGGCGGTTTTGTTCAAGATCGTTCCATTTACGAAGACACTGGAATTTTCGCAAAGATGCATCATGAAAAAGGAACAATGACGGAAACTGATTATGAAACATACAAAGGTTTATTTGACGCTATGGTCATGACTCCTTACTTCCCTCATCCAGACTTATTAATTTACTTAGAAGGTTCTTTCGATGATATTGTCGATCGTATTCAAGAACGCGGGCGCCCAATGGAACAGCAAACACCAATTGAGTACTGGAAAGAAATGCATGGACGTTATGAAAACTGGATTAACAACTTTAATTCATGCCCTGTATTACGCTTAAATATTAATGAGTACGATATTTTAAAAGATGGTGATTCAATCGAACCAATCATTAAAAAAATTGGCCATTTTTTAAAACAAACACGTAAACTTGTAAAATAAAAAACCCGTGCATATGCACGGGTTTTCCTATTAAATTACTTCTTCTTTGTTGGAGCAATAATTTCACTCTCAGGTTTTCCTGCGTTAATGCGCTGACGAACAGTACTTGTACTAATATCGTATGCTTCAGCAATCTCTTTAACAGTCATTTCTTTCCCGTTAATTACTGCCGTTAATACTTTACCTGTACGTTTTGGAGCCGCCGCTTTCTTTACAGCTGCTTTTTTAACTTGTTTTGGCGCCTCTACTTTACTCGTAGCTTGTTTTACATCACAAGTACAACCACAAAGTTTACGGAATGTATCATCACTAATAATGCGTGATACGTTTGCACCACTGTTTAAAATTCTATTGTTCTTACAGACAGGACATTGTACATAATATAAAGTTTTTCCATCTAAAGGAAACGTTTGTATAATAAGATCCATGTTGACTCCTTTCATATCTATGAAGATAATCATCGGAATATGAGTGTGTAATAAGGACAAAATTACCTTACACCATACTTTATGATTGGTTTTAAAATAAAAACTCGTTACGTGTTGGTAACGAGTTCTCCAATCTCCACTTATATGCGCTGTTGTCAATTATATCTGGAGGAGGTAGAGGGATTCGAACCCCCGCGCGACTCTCGCCGCCTGTCGGTTTTCAAGACCGATCCCTTCAGCCAGACTTGGGTATACCTCCATATTGACATCAAATATAATATCAAAAGAAAAACAGTTAGTCAACCCTACTAAAATAAATTATGAGGAAAGGAAAATTTTACTTTCCCCTTCCTACATTACAGTACTGACAACGCTCATAATTACCAATCACTCATACCGATGAATGTTTAAATTTACTTAATAACTGTTTTTCCTCCCATATAAGGGCGAAGAACTTCTGGAATTATAATTGTACCATCTTCTTGTTGGTAGTTCTCTAAAATAGCTGCAACCGTACGTCCGATTGCAAGACCAGATCCATTTAATGTATGAACATGTTCTGGTTTTCCATTTGGCTCACGGCGGAAACGGATATTTGCACGTCTCGCTTGGAAAGCTTCAAAATTACTACAAGAAGAAATTTCACGATATGTGCCATAGCTTGGAATCCATACTTCAATATCGTATTTCTTCGCTGCTGTAAATCCTAAATCGCCTGTGCACATGCTCATAACGCGATATGGCAACTCTAATAATTGTAACACGCGTTCTGCATCATTTGTTAATTTTTCTAATTCTTCATAAGAATCTTCTGGTTTTACGAACTTCACAAGCTCTACTTTATTGAACTGATGCTGGCGAATTAAACCACGTGTATCACGACCAGCTGAACCTGCTTCAGAACGGAAGCAAGAGCTAAATGCAGCATATCTTATAGGCAATTGCTCTTTATTTAAAATCTCATCACGATGCATATTCGTTACAGGTACTTCAGCTGTTGGAATTAAGAAGTAATCTTCACTTTCAATACGGAATGCATCTTCTTCAAACTTTGGAAGTTGTCCTGTTCCCGTCATACTTGCACGGTTTACCATATATGGAGGTAATACTTCTTCATATCCATGCTCATCAGTATGAAGATCAAGCATAAAGCTAATTAAAGCACGCTCTAATCTTGCACCAGCACCTTTGTAAAATACGAAGCGGCTTCCTGTTACTTTCCCAGCGCGTTCAAAATCTAAAATTCCTAAATCAGTAGCAAGATCCCAATGTGGTTTTGGCTCAAAAGTAAATTCTTTCACTTCTCCCCAAGTACGTGCTACTACATTATCATCCTCTGTTTCACCAACTGGAGCAGATTCATGAGGGATATTTGGAATAGATAACATTAATCTTTCTAAGTCTTCTTCAACTGTACGAAGTTCGTTATCAAGATCCTTTACTTTTTCTCCAACCTCACGCATTTCTAAAATTAGAGCCTCTGCATCTTTCTTTTCGCGCTTTAATACAGAAATTTGTTGAGATACTTCGTTACGTTTACTTTTTAATTCTTCTGTCTGAACAAGTAGTTCTCTTCTTCTCGTATCAAGTTCTTCAAAACGGCCGAAATCAGTTAAATCTTCGCCTCTATGCTGTAATTTCGCTTTTACTTCTTCAAAGTTTGTACGTAAAAATTTAATATCAAGCATTATATACTCCTCCTTTTATTTTATAAAACACAAAAAACTCCCGTCCCTATATAAAGGGACGGGAGTTAACCCGCGTTGCCACCCTAGTTGAAAGCATTACCGCTTTCCTCTCAAGTAGAAATAACGGCTCTTCACCGGGAATGCTTACTAATCCAAAAGATATTCCACATTCCATTCCAGGATGGATTCGCAAACTGTTTCTATCGATTTCCACCAACCATCGACTCTCTATAAGAAACGACATTTGTTACTATTTCCTATCAACACGCTTATTTTATAAAATTGTTACCATCAATTTACTATAATCTTATACAAGTTGCAAGTTACTTATACAACTTTTTTCATTTTCGCTTCTTTTACCATTTCAACAAAGTATGCTGTCACACGATGATCATCTGTTAATTCCGGATGGAATGAAGCAGCTAAAAACTGATCTTGTCTTACCGCTACCATTCGGTCACCATGCTTAGAAAGCACTTCAACATTATCAGCTACTTCTACAACATACGGCGCACGGATAAATACACCAATGAAGTCTTCACCCACGCCTTCAATTGAAAGCGCAGCTTCAAAACTATCCTTTTGGCGTCCGAACGCATTGCGCTCAACTGTAATATCCATAGCACCAATATGTGCTTCTTCATAGCCAATAAGTGTTTTCGCAAGAAGAATCATCCCTGCACATGTACCAAACATTGGTTTACCAGACTTTGCAAATGTACGAAGTGGTTCCATGAAAGCATACTTATCAATAAGACGGCGCATTGTTGTACTTTCACCGCCTGGTAAAATAAGACCATCAATCTCTTCAAGTTGCTCTATACGCTTTACAACAACAGCTTCTGCACCACTTGCTTCAACTGATTTTACATGCTCACGAACTGCACCTTGAAGACCTAGTACACCGATTTTCACCATTTTAAAGTTCTCCTTTAATTACCATCCACGCTCTTGCATGCGTTGTTCTGGTAATAACGTTGAAATTTCGACACCCTTCATTGCATTACCTAATCCTTTAGAAAGGCTTGCAATTAGTTCGTAATCTTCATAATGAGTCGTTGCTTCAACGATTGCACGTGCAAATTTCTCTGGGTTTTCTGATTTGAAGATACCAGATCCAACAAATACCCCATCAGCACCAAGTTGCATCATTAATGCTGCATCTGCTGGTGTTGCTACACCACCTGCCGCAAAGTTTACAACTGGTAAGCGACCAAGACGTTTAATTTCAAGTAATACTTCGTAAGGAGCGCCAGTATTTTTTGCATATGTCATTAACTCATCTTCACGTAGACTCGCAACTTGACGGATTTCTGCATTGACTTGGCGCATATGACGCACTGCCTCTACAATGTTTCCTGTTCCTGGTTCACCTTTTGTACGAAGCATAGATGCACCTTCTGCAATACGACGTGCAGCTTCTCCGATATCACGGCAACCACATACAAATGGAACTGTGTAATCACGTTTATTTAAATGGTATACTTCATCAGCAGGAGTTAATACTTCACTCTCATCGATATAGTCTACCCCTAATGATTCTAATACACGTGCTTCTACAAGGTGACCGATACGGCATTTTGCCATAACCGGAATTGACACCGCACCCATAACTTCTTCAACAATTGTTGGGTCTGCCATACGAGAAACGCCACCTGCTGCACGAATATCTGCTGGTACACGCTCTAATGCCATAACGGCAACTGCGCCTGCCTCTTCTGCAATTTTTGCTTGTTCAGCGTTAACTACGTCCATAATAACGCCGCCTTTTTGCATTTCTGCCATTCCACGTTTTACACGTTCTGTCCCTGTTACATTTGTCATGTACAAAAACCCCCCTAGGTGAATTGCTTTCCCCCGTTAAAGGCGAAAATTAAGAATACTCTTACATTCTACCACTAACTATCAGATGCTTGTCTACTACTTTTTCATAAAGTCGGTATGAAAAATAGGAATAAAAAAAAGCTCCTATCATGAGGAGCTTTTAAAACCAACCTTTTACTGTATCAACAGCACTATTCCACATGCCACTAAAGAATGAACCAATTCCGCGCATAGCACGAGTAAACCAGTTTGCTTCTTCTACTTCAGATGTTGTTACAAGATCCACTTGCAGTGACTTACCAGTTAAAAATCCAGGGTCGTTTGTATCTTTTGGCGTAATTACCATTTGACCAAGCGCAGCTCCCTTTTTAATAGGTGCTTCTTGTCCCTTGCTTGATTCTTTTAATTCCGTTTTATAAACATCTTTACTTCCTTTTGGCACTGGAAGTGAAATAGCTTGTTTCGTTTGAACTGCTACATCTTTATCTTTCGCATTTTCTACTCGTACTGTTTCTTGTCCTTTTACTGAAGAACCTTTTTTATACATTTGTTTTACTTCAAAGTTAGCAAATCCATAATCATATAGCTTCTTTGTTTCATCAAAACGTGCTGTATGAGAACTTGTTTTAATAACTACAGAAATAAAACGCATTCCGTTTCTTTCAACCGTACCAGTGAAGCAATCTCCTGCCTCTGGAGTTGAGCCTGTTTTTAGGCCGTCTACGCCAGCATATTCTTTAACTAAGCCCTTTAACATCCAGTTCCAGTTCGACATTGCAAACTTCTCTTTTTCTGGACGGAATTCTTTTTTAGGGATTTTTGCTGTATCTAACACTTTTGGATAATCTTTAATTAAATGTTGTGCTAAAGTTGCAACATCCTTTGCAGACATTTTATTTTCTTCATCCGCTGTTGTTCCTTCAGGATGCATTCCCTTTAAATCTTTATTCGTTAAACCTGTAGAATTGACAAATTTATAATTTTTCAACCCTAGTTCTTTCGATTTATCATTCATCATTTTTACGAAGTCTACTTCTTTACCTGCAATTGCTTCTGCTAATGCAATTGTTGCACCATTTGCAGAAAAGATTGCCATTGCCTCGTATAACTCTTTTACTGTATAAGAGCCACCATTTTCTAATGCAACATTTGATAATGAAGCATCTTGTGAAACCTTATATGCATATTCAGAAACCTTAATTTTCTGGTCCCACTTAAGTTTTCCTTTATCCACTGCTTCGTGAACTAAATATTCACTCATCATCTTTGTCATACTAGCAATGGATAATAATTCATCTGCATTCTTTTGATATAAAATTTTCCCAGAATTCGCTTCTACTAAAATTGCCGCACCTGCTTCAATGTTTAAAGCGGCTCCTGTTTCAGCTGATGCATTGCTATATGGCATAAAAATGCTACAAGCTAGTGTAAGCACTGTTACCAAAGCAATGAATCTTTTGCAAAACATACCTTTCACTTTTGCTACCCCCAATATCTATGTACTCACATAACCGTTATTCTAACATAATCAAAAAAAAATAGACAGAGATATCAAATCTCTGTCTATTTGTATATAAGACATTATAATGAGTAGTTTGGAGCCTCTTTTGTAATTTGTACGTGATGAGGATGACTTTCACGTAAGCCAGCACCTGACATACGAATGAATTGTGCGTTTTCGCGTAAGAATTCTAAATCCTGTGCTCCGCAATATCCCATACCTGCACGTAAGCCACCAACTAATTGGTGAACTGTATCTGCTAAAGGTCCTTTATATGGTACTCGTCCTTCAATACCTTCTGGGACAAGTTTTTTATTGCCTTCTTGGAAGTAACGATCTTTACTTCCTTTTTCCATCGCACCGACAGAACCCATACCACGATACACTTTAAATTGACGACCTTGGTAAATTTCAGTTTCTCCAGGGCTTTCTGCAACACCTGCAAACATGCTACCTAGCATAACAACATGTGCTCCTGCCGCTAAGGCTTTCACCATATCACCAGAGTACTTAATACCGCCATCAGCAATAACTGGAATGCCGTGTTTACGAGCTTCTGTTGCACAATCATAAACCGCAGTTAATTGTGGTACACCAACACCGGCTACAACGCGTGTTGTACAAATAGAACCAGGTCCAATACCAACTTTAACTACGTTTGCACCAGCTTCAATTAGTGCTTTCGTTGCTTCAGCAGTAGCAACATTTCCAGCGATAATATTTAGTGATGGATATTTAGCACGAACTTCTTTTACCTTATCAATAACACCTTTAGAATGCCCATGTGCTGTATCAAGTACAATTGCATCTACACTAGCTTTTACCAATGCATCGATGCGAAGCATAGCATCCGCTGTTACACCAACTGCTGCTCCAACTAATAAGCGTCCTTGCTTATCTTTAGCAGAGTTTGGGAATTCAATTACTTTTTCAATATCTTTTATTGTAATAAGCCCTTGTAATACACCGTTATTATCAACAAGAGGGAGTTTTTCAATTTTATACTTTTGTAGGATCTTTTCAGCTTCTTCCAGTGTAGTACCAACTGGAGCTGTAATTAATTGTTCTTTTGTCATTACGTCAGAAATTTTGATTGAGTAGTCTTGGATGAAGCGCATATCACGGTTTGTAATAATACCAACTAATTTTCGCTCATCTAAATTATTTACAACCGGTACACCTGAGATACGATATTTTCCCATAAGATGTTCTGCATCATATACTTGATGTTCTGGAGTTAAGAAGAAAGGATCTGAAATAACGCCGCTTTCAGAGCGCTTTACTTTATCAACTTGCTCTGCTTGTTGCTCAATAGACATATTCTTATGAATAATTCCTAAACCACCCTGGCGAGCCATTGCAATAGCCATGTCAGCTTCTGTTACTGTATCCATTCCTGCACTAATTAACGGGATGTTTAGCTGTAAGCTTTCAGATAAAACTGTTTTAACACTTACTTCTCTTGGTAATATATCTGACCTAGCTGGTACAAGTAATACATCATCAAAAGTCAAACCTTCTTTAACAAATTTAGATTCCCACATAATTGTTCCCCCTATGATACCAGAAATTATTATTAGTAGCTTATCAATTGGTTAAAATACTGTCAAGGACGTATATATATGTTAGAATTTTTAGACAATAAAAGGAGCGTAATATATGCATCAAACATCTTGTACTTGGCAGCAGTTAAGTTTCTTTTTTTCATCTCAAAACGTACAACGTTATCTTGCCCGTTGTTACGAAAAATCCTCTATTCAGGATGCCGAAAAAAAAAGTTTTGAAAATTGTTATCCCTTTATTTATTACTTAGAACACGGAAAAAATTATTATGAATTATATAAGACAGCTCCATTTTCCATTCAACCAATGTTGTTATTTTATGGAATTAGTCAACTTTTTAAAGCATGCCTACTAACTATTGACCCTAACTATCCTGAATCCACTACTGTTTTAGCTCATGGCGTTACAACTCGCAAACGAAAAAAACAAGGGTATCAATTTTTAGAAGATGAGGTGAAGGTACAAAAAAACGGATTATTTACTCATGTTGCAGAACAACTGTTTCACATGAAACACTTAGAAGCAGAAAAATTTAACATGTTAGAATTAATGGGAAATATTCCAGAATTACAAAATTTATTTCGTTATAGTCAAAAAGGATCAACTTTATATAAAATCGATTCAACAATTAAAAATGAGCTCTCCTTTTCAGTCAACCTACTAGATCGATTACATATGACTAAAGAGAGATTTTCTCGTTACATTGAAACATCTTGTAAGCATTTATCAATACAGCACGTACCTGAGAAGACTAATCAATCGAATTTACTTTTTACAGCGCCCATTCAATCATGGAATCCTATGTATAGTACTCCTTTATACTATGAACATCTTACTAATACTTATTATTTGCCACTTACGACTGATCCTAGAAATCCTAAGCCAATATTACCTGAACTCCTCATTCATTATTTATTGCTCTATAATTTAAGCATGATTTCTAGGTATGAAACAGATTGGTGGTATGACTTACTTGGCAGTTATAGTTCTGAAGATTATCCATTTATTTATCAATTTCTAAGTATTTCTGCTCAAAAAATCCCTTACTATATTTCAAATTTTTTATTAATGGAACCAAATCTATTTCATGGGAAATAAAAAAACACAAGTCAAATGACTTGTGTTTTTAGTTGCTTGGCGACGTCCTACTCTCACAGGGACAAGGTCCCAACTACCATCGGCGCTAGAGAGC
>NZ_JBNRIL010000012.1:0-7519 GCF_053557995.1 Bacillus sp. XB1
CTCTCTAGCGCCGATGGTAGTTGGGACCTTGTCCCTGTGAGAGTAGGACGTCGCCAAGCAAGCTTAAGACGAGTCAGAATGACTCGTCTTTTTTGTATGCTTTCATACCTCTATCAATTGCATTTTTAACCCCTTCTAAATAAGAAAATCCATATTTTTTATCTGGCTCTAAGTAAGTTCCTTCCGCCCACTCATTCCATGCGTTAATAAATAAAAACTCGCTGTTATAAAAAGAATAAGTTCGATGAATTTGCTTGCTTAAATATATGGTAAATTTTTCAGGGGTAGAACCTACAAAGATGCTGCTATTCGCGTTTTTACGTCGTGCAGTATTATCCCAATCAACAAAAGCACCAGGAAATGTTTTTTTCTTTGGGAGCGATCGTTGTAATATATACATCCATACTTTATCGTAGTCCCAAACATTTAATTGCATATCAGAATCATATATTACCTTATTTATGTCTGAAGAGCTATCATGGGCAATTGTATAGAAAGGTTCAAACTGAATGCTAGCATCGAATCCATTTATATTAGGTAGTGGAAAACTGTTTAATGTTTCAGCAAAGTATATACCTTTTAAACCATTTTCTCGCGCTAATGCATTCCAGTAATTAAGCATTTTTTCACAATCAGGAATATGTCCTGGACGATAAATAATGAATAGGGGTTTATCATCTATATAAATATATCTCTCATCTTGGAAAGCTTGTAATAAATAATCAAAGTGTTCCTTCCAATCAGATATATCTCCGTAGTCTTGAGGCATTAATATATGTTTATCGAGACCATCCCAAGATTTTGTCCATGGTTCATTTGCCCAAGAAAGACAAAAAGGGAAGTCAGGTTCTTTCATCTTTAGTACCTCATTAAAGGGGGTTTCTAATAGTCTTTTTCCCTTAAACCAGTAATGATAATAACAAAAACCATATATACCGTATGCTTTAGCGATTTTTGCTTGCCACTTTCTTACGGAGGGGGTAGTTAAGTCATAATAAAAATCTTGATAAGGTTCCCTAGGTTGATAATGTCCTGAAAATAAAGGTCGTGCACTTTTAGTATTTGTCCATTCAGTAAATCCTTTCCCCCACCATCGATCATTTTCTTTAATTTGATGGAATTGTGGTAAGTAAAAAGCGATTATTTTCAAGTTATATCCCCCTTATGTTATTCGTAGTTCAAGTAGTGGGAAGTTACTAGTGATTTATTAAATCACTGAATTATATAGTATTTAGAAATTTTTTACACATTTTTTACTAATAAAAACATGTAAAAATTCAGCATCTAGCCCTAGTGATCTATCCTTTTGTAAATAAACAATTGTATACATGTTTGCATGTGTATAAATATATTCAATCATATCCTGCCCCCAATCGAACGTTACTAAAGATCCATTCTCATCAATAGGGTTTCCATGATAAATGGGCTCTTCAATATATTCAATCACCTCTTTATTCATTCTTGCTCTTTGCACAGTTTTTGTGAGTGTATGATACCAAGGGACAGTAAATACATGAGCACCGCCAGGTTTTAATACTCGTTCTATTTCTTTAAAGGCTTTGTTTGGCGTCATTACATGCTCAAAAACGTCTTGAGTAATGAATAAATCAAAAGATTCATTTTCAAAAGTCATGTCTTCTAAGTTCTCACATCTAATACCTTGAAAGTATTGGCCAAGAGGATAATTTTTAAAGTATTGAGAATAAGTATAGTTTTTACAGTTTTTTAATAGTAGCTGAGTCGTAATTCCTCCAGGAGAGGATTCGTGAATATTATAGGAATACCATTTTGGAAAAAATGTATGTAAAGCATGGATTAAAGCTCGCTGCCTTGGTATAGAGTTACATGTAGAACATAAATAATGATCTCTAAGCCAATCATTATGCTCTATAAATGTAGCTTTCTTTTCGCAAATAACGCAGTACCCATTATTGTGTTTCAAATTGATTTCCACACGATATCCCTCCTATGTTAATAAATGCAATCTATGTATGGAAAGTATGATACACGTCAACAATCAGCGAAATCAAAGGAAATGGGTGAAAGTTAGGTATCTCTTAAAATTACGATTAGGGAAAGAGAATAATTAACTCCCACTCGAATTAAAGTTTCACTTTATGCTATGCGATGTATCAGCTTTTATTCGTGGGAAAATGTATAGACTTAAAATATCCCTTTCGTGTATGGGTACATTTCAAAATCCTGTGCGTATATTTCTGTAACTAAGTCCATAGTTTCTTTATCATAAAAGCTTTCGTATGTTGGAAATCGGGGAAAGCCTGGATCTGTAATGCTAAGTTCTGCATAGCTTCCTGCATAAATCATCTTGTGAGCGCGATGATGATCTGAATTTGTAAGAAGTGCTAAATTAGATTTTGTTAAATCGTACATGTGTTCTATCTTAGCGATTTGTGTATTAAAATCTTCTAAAGGAATATAGCATTGAATGAAGTTTTCTTCACCAGGGACGTATTGTTGACTAAAATGTATATCTAATGCTAGGGAATTGGAACCGAATGCCTGAACGTAATATAAAAATTGTTTAAATGATATTCCTTGATTACTATATTTATCATTATAAAAATAATGACGGATGCTCTCCCATTGTGGGCTAGCATATGGATTGTCAGCAAGTAATAAAAATGAGCTGACAGCCCTTGTATAAGGATTTCGTACAAGTTTACAAACATTTTTTTTAGCCTCTAGAAGACTATTTTGTAATTGTTGAATGTAATTTGTACTGTTTTTATACACCCAGAACTCATAGTAATGAATAAAGTCATTGTATTTCTTTGCTTCAGTAAATAATCCAATTTGAAAAAAGAACCAATTAGCTAATGAGGTGCATCCGCTTCTATGACTCCAAAATAGTATAAGGGGAAAGTCTTTATGGTAATGGGGAATTCGATCTTTATGTAGGATTACATGATTTAAAAGTTCTTGATTTATATTTTTCATGAGTTTCGCACTCCTTTTTTGAGAACCTTGTGTATTTAGAAGTTTTTTTATGGGTTAAACAAGTGAGGATTGTTTATTAAATATATTCATGGGGATGAGTAAATATTATGAGTGTTTTTGCAGTCAACCTTAATAAGGAAGCTATTCTAAAATGAAAATAGAAAATAAAGATAATGAAAATTTATAACAAACATACAATGATAAGAGGATGAATAATCAAAATGATCCAGTTTATTTGTGTATATTTTTAAGTTTGACGATAGGAAAATTTATTACTAGAGAGATGATATTATGAGGAAGAATAATTATTTAATAGTAGGTGGAAATAGTTTCATTGGTATCAACCTCGCATTGGGTTTATTGAAACAGGGGCAAAATGTAAAAGTATTTTCCAGACATATAAATAATTTTCCTCAAAATATTATAAGTGAAGTTGAATTTATTAAAGGTGATTTAGAAAATGTTGAGGATATATATAAGGCTTTAGTGAATATAGATATTATTATTTATTTAGCTGCGACGTCTAACGTAGCAACTTCAATTGAAGACGTTTTTGGCGATATTAATAGCAGTCTATTTTTTCTTAATTTCATGGAAAGTGTTAAAGAATTTCGTATTAAAAAAATTATATTAGCTTCTTCGGGAGGTACAGTTTATGGTGAACCTGAATATTTGCCTATTGATGAGAAACATCCATTAAGACCACTTTCCCCGTATGGAATAACAAAAGTTTCGCTGGAGAATTATTTGTATTTTTATAAGAAAAAATATGGAATAGATTATGTTGTATGTAGATATTCTAATCCGTATGGAAAATACCAAAACCCTTTAAAAAAAGTTGGGGCGATAAATTGTTTTTTGTACCAGCATCTCAGTAATGAAAGGATTCATATATATGGGAATCCAGAGGAGATTATTAGAGATTATATTTATATCGATGATTTAGTTGAAATTACTATACAACTAGCACAATTAAATCAATTGAAATCTTGCGTATACAACATAGGGAGTGGCAAAGGTCTTTCTTTAAAACGAATTATAGTGGAATTAGAGAAAATAACAGAAAGAAAAGTGGATTTTATCTGTTACAAACAAAAACAAGAGAACGTTCAAAGAATCATTTTAAATATTGATAAGGTAAAACAAGAATTGAATTGGGAACCTAAAATAGATTTTAAACATGGGATTAGATTAAATAAGCTATGGATTGAAGAGTTTTTATGTAGTAAAAAATAATAACCCACGCTCTACTTGTATATAAGCAGAGCGTGGGTTATTATTTTATTTCTTTTTCTATAACCCAAAGGTCTTGATGTTCCCACCAAAATCCTTCGGTATACTTTTTAATAATTGGGTTATGGGGTAATAATTTAATTTTGTCACACACGTAAGAGGGGCTAACTATCGTTTGTCCGTATTGATTCACATCTAAATCAAATTGTTCACTAGAAGAGAGAAACCAATAGCCCTTTTCATTTAAATTTGGAAACCCGAAGTATTTTTTGCTTTGATAGCCATGGGTTGTGAAAATGAATAAACCACCAGGTGAAACAGCGTTATACAATGTTTGCAGCCAACGAAACCAAGTTGTATCAGGCATATGAGAGAAAAAGGATAGACAAAAAACGATATCGTATGTAGAGGAGTCCAATTTTAACTGTTCAGGCTCAGGATGAGATAATATAGAAGAATTATTTAATTTGTTTTCAATAAAGGAAATGGCCTCTTCGTGTATATCGCAAGCGGTTATACTCAAACTCGTTTGTAGATTTAATAAATGACGTGTTACGCAGCCGTATCCGGATGCAAATTCTAACAATTGAATTGGATTGCCTGTAGGAGGATAAAGGGAAGTAATTAAGTTTAAGAGTATTTGTGCTGAGTTTTTCCCATCTTTAAAGTAGTAATCTATCGCTTCTTTTTTTGATGGGAAGACAGGATTAGTGACAATGAACTGAAAGATATGATCCTCAGGATGGATACTTGCATTTACATTATAGCTGTGTGCGATTTGAGAAATTAAATCTTTATGTTCCTCTATAAAGTCTTTCAAAGAGTATTCCTCCCTTGAGTAATAGTAGTAACTTACAAGAGATATTGATGGCATAGAAAGCACATGTTTAAATTTTTAAGTATGCTTTAAGATACTTTCTATATGTATACATTTTCATTTTAGAAATGTCGTCGATAGTAAATTTTTCTTTAATGAAATTTTGCATTTGCACAACTTCATTGTAATGGGAGTATGAATCTTCTGTTCTCGTTACGCTACTTAAATGTCGTCTATGATAGTTTAAGGGGGCTGGATTGAAGTAAATATCTCCCTCTGTAAGAAGAGAAACATAGAAGAACCAGTCGCCAGCTATTTTGAACTTCTCTAACTGTTTTTCCGTTTTCTTCATATCTATATTTTTAAAAACTACACTTGAAACATTAGGTATAGTGTTTTTGATAAGTAACGTATCTTGTATTTCTTCGACGCCTTTTCGAAAATAGGGGGCTTTCCATTTTTCTTTATCGATATCATTTGTGTAATTTAAATAATGATTAGCCAATACATTTCCTTGTTCATCTATTTGTTTTGATTGTGTGTAACTTAAGGTAATATTGTTATTTATATAAAACCCCTGTATCACCTCTTGTAAAAATGTCTTATCGCATAGGTCATCGGCCTCTGCGATCCAAATATAATCACCAGTTGCTGCAGAGACTCCTTTTATCCATTGTTTAAATACAGAACCAGAGTTTTTATCATTAATAATCTGTTGAACCTTCAGGTGGGTCTTATTTTCTTTTGAAAGCAGCTTTTTAAAAGTTGATACGCTATGATCAGTGGAGGCATCGTCTAAGAAAATTAGTTCGTAAAGAGGGTAGGTTTGGTTTAATATTGATTCGATTCGATCAGGTAAGTATTTTTCATAATTATAGTTCGGTATGATTACACTTATCTTTTTGTAATTATGTTCGAGAAGATCTAGTAATTGATAAATGTAATTAAGAAAATTGAAGTTTTTTTCGATAAGTTCTTGGCCAAAGCTTCCCTTTTGTAATCGTAATCCCTCATCATGAATAAATTCATATATTTTTTCTAGCATTTTGGGTAAATTTAAAAAGTCTACTAAGGCACCAGTTTTTTCTGTAACAACATCTTCAAAACCTCCAGCATTTTTAAACCCTATAACAGGAAGTTTTGCATCTAATGCTTCTAAAACAACATTTGGAAAAGGATCTTCCCTTGAAGTTAATAAGTATAAGTCAGCCCCAGCGTTATATAATCCGATATCGGGAGTAGGATCGACTAATGTGAAATGTGCTTTATATTTAGGGGGCAGTGTATTCAGGAATTGAACGTTTGTTCTCCCTACCCAAATGAAATGAATATCCTTGTGAGTCTTTCTTACTGAGTAAGAGATAAGTGAGAATAAATCTATCCCTTTCCGATAATCTGCGAAGCCTACACCCAAGATGATTTTGCTATCTAGAGGCAGGTTAAGCTTCTTACGTAACTCATTTCTAGCTTTTGCAATATTGTTCTTATAAGGATTGTGGTTAAACAAACCTTGAGGGAGAATGTGACATTTTTGAGGATCCAATTCAGTGATTGTACGAAATTTTTCATATACGTATTGTGAAGGGAAGACAACTTTGTAAGCAAATTCAGCGATGTTTTTAGCTTTCCCTTCAGCAGAGTACTGTTGTATTAAATGCGGTAATTCATGTATTAATGAAACAACTTTTATATTTTGTCTAGCTAGTAATGCGACGATATCGCCACTTATGACAGTGCTACATATGGCGAGGGTAAAATTCTGTGATAATAAATCCTTTATTAATAATTCGACCTTTTCTTCTGTTTGATAACCTTGCTCGAGACAATAAACAGGACCATACTTTTGAAAATCGGGAATTAAAATACCGGATCCAATAGAAATAATTGCAACAGAGTAATCAAAGTTTTCTTTAAGAGCCTTAATAGTATGTAAAGAAAGTAGCTGTGCTCCGTGGAAATGGGCATCATGGGATACATAAATTATCTTTTTATTAACATGCATTTCATAACGCCTCCTAAGGGTATTAGATTTCTTTCCCTTTTTTAAAGGTAAAGAAGAGAAGTGTTTTATTTATAATCCCCCTAGAGATGAGCAGGAGGGAGAACGTACTAAAAGAAAAAATACTATCCTTAATATATATTTACTTGGTCTCACATTCATTCTTTAGAAAAGTATTAGTATTAAGTTAGAGAGTGTAGGCTGCAGATTGTTAATTTGAATACATAAGTTTAAGAAGTTCTAAGGATGTATTAGAAATTAAGAGAAGGCAAAGCTTTTATGATTTATAAAATAAAAAAGATAAAAGGTATTGACGATTGATCTACAGGGGTGTAATATAGAACAAGTCGCCGATGACAATAACGTCGCAAGCGACAAACGAAATGAAAAACTTAGTTGACATCAAATAACGAAAGTGTTAACATAAGGAAGTCGCAAATGAGCGGCTAAGTAGTTCTTTGAAAACTGAACGAAACAAACAACGTGAAACGTCAATTTTTATTTTAGATGCT
>NZ_JBNRIL010000013.1:0-5680 GCF_053557995.1 Bacillus sp. XB1
TTGTTTGTTTCGTTCAGTTTTCAAAGAACTACTTAGCCGCTCATTTGCGACTTCCTTATGTTAACATTTTCATCTTTCAATGTCAACTAAGTTTTTTATTTCGTTTGTCGCTTTCGACGTTATTGTCATCGGCGACTTGTTCTATATTACACCTCTAAAGTATAATCGTCAACACCTTTTTATAAATAATTTCAATTTAATATTTTTATGCTCTTTTAGCTAGATACGTCTCTATAGGATTTCATTATCGGAGCACACCTTCTGCTTCTCTTTAATTTATTTTTCCAAATATATTCAAGTTAATTTGAACTCTAGACTTAACTTGTGTGGACGTTTTCCTCCAACAAAACTAGCAACCTTATTTTAACAAATACTAGTATATAATTAGAAAGTTGTTGTACTATCAATAAAACTCTATTAGAAGCAGGTGAAGATATGAAAGATATACGTATCCTTATAGCAGACGACGATAAAGAAATCCGAAATTTATTAAAAATATATTTAGAACGAGAATTATACATGGTAGACACTGCAATCAACGGCGAAGAAGCCTTGCATTTATTTAATCAAAATAAATATAACCTCGTTATATTAGATCTTATGATGCCCAAAATAGATGGAATCGAGGTATGTAAAAAACTTAGAGATAAAACTAACGTACCTATATTAATGCTCACAGCTAAAGATCACGAAGTTGATAAAATTTTAGGTTTAAGCATTGGTGCTGATGATTATATTACGAAACCTTTCAGCATTCACGAAGTAATTGCACGAGTAAAAGCTCTTATGCGGCGTTTTTTAGTTCTCGGAAGTAACAATACTGCTCAAGAAAAAACAACTTTATCTTTTAAAGGACTAACTATCAATTTAAATACATACACAGTTCATACAAACAAAGAAGAAATTAGCTTAACCGGAAAAGAATTGGAACTGTTAAAATTCTTTACTTCAAACCCAGGGCAAGTATTTACAAAAACACAGCTCTTCCGAAATGTGTGGGACGATAATTATATAGAAGATGACAATACCGTTATGGTACATATTCGAAAACTTAGAAAGAAAATAGAAATTGACCCTTCCAATCCAAAATTCATTCAGACTATATGGGGAATTGGTTATAAGTTTGTAGGTGAAAAGCTTGAAGACTGATAAAACCCTCTTCCTTATTTCATTACAACTTATCATTTGCGGGATTTTAAACATACAAATGGGCCCAAGATTAAAAATGTCTTTATTTATTATCCTTATCTTAATTACAATTTATCTCTTCTTTTCAAGAATACAATTCATTCAACATCGTAAAGCAATGGATACTAAATTAAGTCGTGTACTAAAAGGAAACTTACAAACGAGATTATTCACAAGCAATGACCACTCATTACATAATATCGTTTTTTCAATAAACGAGCTAATAGCTAAATTAGAGCAGGTTCAGATTGAAGCCAAAAGATCCGAGGAATCCAGAAAACAACTTTTGTCTAGTATCTCCCACGATATACGAACACCACTCACCTCCATTATCGGATATATAGATGCTTTGAAAGACGGAGTTGCTGCTTCTGAAATAGAAAAACAAGAATATCTTAAAATACTCTATATGAAATCAAATAACTTAAAGCACCTAGTTGATGAAATATTCAATATGGCGAAGCTAGACGCTAATGAATTTCCACTAAAAGAAGAAGAACTCGACTTTTCTGAAGTTACTAGAGAAGTTTTGATTGAATTTTTACCTGAGCTCTCAAAACATAACATCGAACTGCAAATTCGCATACCAGAGTCTACTTGTCCTATCATCGCAGATCATCTAAGCATTATGCGGATTATCGGTAATTTAATGAAAAATGCAATTTATTACGGAAAGGATGGGAAAACAATAGGAGTCGAATTGCTAGAAGCTGATGCAGAATACGAACTTCATATTTGGGATCAAGGCCCTGGTATTCCAAAACATGATTTACAAAACGTATTTGAGCGAATGTACCGAAGCGAACAATCAAGAAACTCTTCATTTGGTGGTAGCGGTCTCGGACTCTCTATTTCTAAAGCACTCGTTGAAAAAAATGGTGGGCATATATGGGTTGAAAGTACTCCATGGAAACGAACTACTTTTGGCTTTTCTATTCCAAAACACAATACTTTTAAGAAATAGTTAAGAAATGATTAATATGCAGTTAAGCCTTCCTTTTTATGATGTAAGTAAGAACTTATAGAAAGCAGGTGTTTCCTATAAATACAATTATAAAAACGACTAACCTTACTAAAGTATATGGCAATCAAAAATCCGTAGATAATTTAAATATTAATGTTCAACAAGGAGAGATTTATGGCTTCATAGGCCGCAACGGTGCTGGTAAAACAACAACCATTCGTATGCTGCTTAGTCTTATAAAACCTACAAGTGGAACGATTGAAATATTCGGAGAGAACTTATTCCAAAATCAAAAAGATATTTTAAGCAGAATTGGTTCTATAGTTGAAGTTCCAGGATTTTATGAAAACTTAACTGCAAAAGAAAACCTACTAATTAATGCAAAGATAATTGGGGTTCACAAAAAGAATGCTATCGAAGAAGCATTAGAAATAGTAGGCTTGCAGCATGAGACAAAAAAGTTAGTAGGAAAGTATTCTTTAGGAATGAAGCAACGCTTAGGAATTGCACGCGCTCTTCTCCATTATCCTGAGCTACTCATATTAGATGAACCAACTAACGGACTAGACCCTATTGGTATTAAAGAAATGCGAAAACTTATTCATTCTTTAGCTCAAGAAAGAAATATAACAATACTCATTTCTAGTCACATATTAGCCGAGATAGAACAGTTGGTCGATCGTATCGGAATTATTCATGAAGGAAAGTTACTAGAAGAAGTTTCTCTTGATACGCTGCGCAAAGCAAACCGTAAGTACATAGAGTTTCAAGTGAATAATGACGATAAAGCTGTGATGTTATTAGAAAATCATCTTCAAATTTTTGATTATGAAGTACATGATGAAGGAAATATTCGTATTTACTCTCATTTTGGACAACAAGGATACATAAACAGAACATTTGTTCTTAATGGTATTGAAGTATTAAAAATGATGATAAGCGAAGATAGACTAGAAGATTATTTCACCAAACTAGTTGGAGGTGGAACAATTGGTTAATCTACTCTATACAGAACTCTTAAAACTAAAACGCTCTAATATGTTTTTAATTAGCATTATTGGTGCTGGTGTCGCACCTTTCTTAGTTGTAGTAGCCTCTTATATACATATAAAAACAAAACAGCCTACTCCAACTATTTGGTTCCATCAATTATTCACTGACGTTAACTTATATACTACTTTAGTTATAGGATTCCCCTTATATGGAGTAGTGGTTGCATATTTGCTTACCCGCGAATATGCAGAAGATACACTGAAAAATTTACTAACTATCCCCGTGTCGCGCATTAGCTTTATTATAAGTAAATTCATCATTCTCTTTCTTTGGATTATGATGCTAACTTTAGTCGCTTGGGCACTTACTTTAATATTAGGGCTATTGGGGAACTTCCCTGGCTTTAACATTTCTTTACTTTTAGGTTCTTTCCTAGAATTTTTAATATGTGGTGGACTTCTCTTTCTATTGTCTTCACCTATTGTGCTACTAACTCTTGTAATGAAGAGCTATGTACCGCCCATTATATTAACAGTCATTATTACAATGACTAATCTTATGCTCGTAAACTCCAAGCATAAAGATTTATTTCCGTGGACCGCTACTCTAGATATCGCAAATAACGAATTACAACCGACATATCCACCAGAGTATTCTTATATCATCATTGCAGTAACGACAATTTCCGGATTTATTGCAACACTATTCTATTTTAAAAAAGTAGACATTCATTAATTTGTAGGAGTGAAACTATGAGCGATATCATTATTGCCTTCATACTCGGTATTGTAGAAGGATTAGCTGAATTTTTACCTATATCCTCTACTGGCCATCTTATATTAGTCGGGCATTTATTAGGCTTTGAGGGAGAAAGAGCGAAAACGTTTGAAATTGTTATTCAGCTAGGCGCAATTTTAGCCATTGCAATTTTATATCATAAACGTCTCGTTTCTTTATGTAATATTAAGCCACTTCTACAGAAAGAAAAAAAATTCAACGCGTTCCATGTATTTCTTGGCGTATTTCCGGCAGTGGTTGCTGGTTTGCTATTACATGATATTATTAAAACATACTTATTCCAGCCATACACTGTTGTGATTGGACTTGTAGCAGGTGCAATTCTTATGCTCTTTGCAGAAGTAAAAAAGAAAGAGGCAGCAGCCTATTCACTGGACGATTTAACATACCGCCAAGCTTTAACAATCGGATTATTTCAGTGCTTAGCAGTATACCCTGGCTTCTCTAGAGCTGGCTCTACTATCTCTGGAGGTCTATTAGCAAAAGTAAATTATAAGACTGCATCTGAATTCTCTTTTCTAATAGCTCTTCCTGTAATGATTGGGGCTACAGGCTTAGACTTACTAAAAAGTTGGAAGTATTTAAGTGTCGATGACATCCCTATGTTTGCGGTAGGATTCATTACCTCTTTTATAGTAGCGATGCTAGCGGTAGTAACTTTTCTAAAGCTTTTAGAGAAGATAGGTTTAAAACCTTTTGCGTACTATCGTATTTTGTTGGCTATCTTATTTACGCTTTTCGTATTGCTATAGATGCATATAAGTCACATATTATTAAACTGATATTCAATTTAGAATATCAGTTTTTTCATCTATTTTAACTCTAGTATTACTCACTTCAATATGGCATAGTGATAATAAACTACCATTCATAATCTGAACGTTCTTTAAGTAACTACATCCTTTATCATAAAATGCAATTGGAAAATTAAAGATTCCATATATGTACAGAACATATTTACAAACTATATTCACTCCACATAGTATCTTTTTAATTTGCAACACACCGCTACAACTTTTAAATGAGTACAAAGACATACTAAATAAGTAAGTAAATTTCCTAGGAATTATAAAGAGACTAAATATGAATTAGAGTGAGGTAACGATAAAAATGAATCAATTAGCACAAACATATTGGGATACTTATTGGGGAAACAACAAAAAACCAGAATCTGTTACAGCTTGGCAATTTGGGGATGCCCCTAATTATCTTGCACAACTAGTAATTGACGGTATTAAAACCGCTACATGCTCCGGTCACATTTTTTATGAATTAGAACATGAATCACTACCGACTACTATTGATTATAGTATTATACTCAATAGTAATGATGAACCTGTAGCTATTATTAAGACAATAGAAGTAACTGTAACACCAATGAATGAAGTAAGCGAAGAATTCGCTATCGCTGAAGGCGAAGGAGATCGTACTTATAATTACTGGAGAGACACCCATGTTCGTTTTTTTACAAAGGAACTAAATGAGCTTGGTCTTAATTTCTCTGAAGATATGTTACTCGTCTGTGAGCGTTTTGAACTTGTTGATGTGAACAATAAAGTGAAATTTTAATAAACTGAGATTTACCAGCCATTCTTATTTTTATAAAACACAAAAAAGACGAGTCATTCTGACTCGTCTTAAAGTTGCTTGGCGACGTCCTACTCTCACAGGGACAAGGTCCCAACTACCATCGGCGCTAGAGAGCTTAACTTCCGTGTTCGGTATGGGAACGGGTGT
>NZ_JBNRIL010000014.1:0-2502 GCF_053557995.1 Bacillus sp. XB1
CTCTCTAGCGCCGATGGTAGTTGGGACCTTGTCCCTGTGAGAGTAGGACGTCGCCAAGCAAGCTTAAGACGAGTCAGAATGACTCGTCTTTTTTGTGTTTTATAACTTCTTTTCAAAGCTAAATATTTTGAAGTGCTGCTCATTTTTTAAAAGATTTTTGAGTACGTAGCTATATAAGTTTTATTCAATTTCTTTCGTGATTTTTGACAGGTAATTTAAGATTTTCTATTTTATTTCTTAAAGATAGAATTCATTGGTATGTTAAAATAGTACAGTTGTTTTTGATGTACTTTAATATAAGAAGATTTAAGTTAGAAAAGGAGATAATATGAAAAAGATAAGTATAATTACTATAGTAGTCTTAGTCCTGCTAGTAATCGTGTATATGTTAGTTGGAAATTATTTTTATAACTATGCATTAAATGCGAAACAAGAAAAGGAATTTTTGCAAGATAATCCTCATTTAGTGGAAACGGTAAATGCGTCGGGAGATGTATTGGCTGCAAATGAAGAAAAGAATGCAAACTTCGTATCGAAGTATAAACCTAACACATTAACTATACGTTCTTTCGATAAATTAAATTTAAAAGGTTATGAATATATGAATGAACCATCTAGTCATAAATGGGCAATTGTAGTTCATGGATATAGTGGTAGAGCATCAGAAATGACGAAATATGTTCGTAACTTTTATGAACAAGGCTATAATGTCATAGCACCAGACCTTCGTGGGCACGGAAATAGTGAAGGGGATTATGTTGGTATGGGCTGGCATGATCGTAAAGATGTGTTAATTTGGATTCAACAAATCTTAAAGAAAGCCCCTAATGCTGAAATAGCTCTATTTGGTGTTTCAATGGGCGGGGCAACTGTAATGATGACTTCAGGAGAAGATTTACCTTCTAATGTTAAAGTTATTATTGAAGATTGTGGATACTCAACTGTTATGGATGAATTTACTTATCAACTAAAAGATTTATTCCACTTACCGAAGTTTCCTGTTATGAATGCGGCAAATACGGTTACTAAATTAAGAGCTGGGTATGATTTAGAAGAGGCCTCAGCTGTAAAACAAGTAGCGAAAAGTAAAACACCTATGCTGTTCATTCATGGGGATGCTGATACATTCGTTCCTTTTGAAATGTTAGATGAAGTATATAATGCTGCAAAAGTAGAAAAAGAGAAATTAATTGTTCCAGGTGCTGGACATGGGGAAGCGGAGAAAGTAGATTCGAATAAATATTGGAATACTGTATGGAAGTTCGTAGGGAAGTATATTCCGGCATAATTAAAGTTGTTGCATTTATATAGACGATAATCGGAGGGATAATAGTTAATCCTTTTGATTATCGTTTTTTTGTTAATTAGGTATTCTGCTATAAGTGTATTTTTGTATGTACTATATGAAGGAGGTAGAGCAAAAACTTTTGAATTCCTTAATCTCAGTGCTACAATGATTGAAAATTAAAAGTTAATGAGGTGTTTCTATGAAAATTGAAGTTTGGTCAGATTTTGTATGCCCATTTTGCTATATTGGGAAACGTAGATTAGAGATAGCTTTAGAGCAATTTCCGCATAAGAAGGATGTTGAAGTTGAGTTTAAAAGTTTTGAATTAGACCAAAATGCTCCAATCTATTCTGGGACAAGTATTAATGAAGTACTTGCATCAAAGTATGGAATTAGTATTGAAGAAGCTAAGCGTAATAACGTACAGCTAGGAAATCATGCAGCTAGTATGGGTTTAAGTTTTAATTTTGATGAGATGAAGCCGACGAACACGTTTGATGCGCATCGTCTTGCGAAGTTTGCAAAGGATCAAGGAAAAGAAAAAGAGATTACGGAAAATCTACTTTTCGCATACTTCACTGAATCGAGAAATTTAAGTGATGTGGATACACTTGCTACTATCGCTGAAGTTTCAGGTTTAGATAAGCAAGAGGCTTTAAATGTTATTAATGATAAAAATGCGTATGCAAATGATGTTAGAATTGATGAAGCGATTGCTCAGCAATATCAAATTTCGGGAGTACCTTATTTTATTATTAATCAAAAGTATGCTATTTCAGGTGCACAACCACTTGAAACTTTTGTTGGTGCACTTCAGCAAGTGTGGGAAGAAGAGAATCCTGCACCTAAGTTACAAGAACTTTCTTCAGAGGGTGGAAGCGATCTTTCTTGTACTGATGGAAGTTGTTCGGCGCCATCGAAAGAGCAATAGTTTTTATAGTAGAGTAGTACCCCATAGATAGTTCTGTGGGGTGCTTGTATATAACTATAGAAGAAATACATAAGTGAAATCTATAAAATATAAAGTTTTTAAAAAAACGTATTGACGATTATACTTTAGAGGTGTAATATAGAACAAGTCGCCGATGACATTAACATCGCAAGCGACAAACGAAATGAAAAACTTAGTTGACATTGAAAGATGAAAATGTTAACATAAGGAAGTCGCAAATGAGCGGCTAAGTAGTTCTTTGAAAACTGAACGAAACAAACAA
>NZ_JBNRIL010000015.1:0-2442 GCF_053557995.1 Bacillus sp. XB1
CTAAAATAAAAATTGACGTTTCACGTTGTTTGTTTCGTTCAGTTTTCAAAGAACTACTTGGTCGCTCATTTGCGACTTCCTTATGTTAACATTTTCATCTTTCAATGTCAACTAAGTTTTTCATTTCGTTTGTCACTTGCGATGTTATTGTCATCAGCGACTTGTCCTATATTACACCTCTATATAATAATAGTCAATATTAATCTTTCATTTTTTTTAAAAAGATGAAAAAGACTCTCATACCCCCCTTTTATTTCTCATACATATCAATAAGATAACTGAAAGGAGTGTAGAACTTGTTCAATCCTTCTTTATTACACATCATAAGCTCCCATTCAAGAAGCCCACACTATCATAGGAAGTTTCCAATCATTCTATTTTGGAGTCAAAAAAGCGGTTGTACTTCTCTTGCTAAGTGGTTCTTTTACCAGATTGATTTATTACAAACCGCTCTAAGTTATAGTCCTTTCATTCATAATTATGAATATGATATATACAAAAGTACACCTGCCTATAGTGTACGACTAGGAATAGCTCTACGAGAAAAACAAAAAGAAACTTTTAAACTTGTTCGTAACCCTTATAGGAGAGCAGTCAGTTCTTTCGTATCCTTAATTGGACCTCCTTATATGGAACATCCCGAATGGAAACCCATCCGAAAGTTTTTATATCAAGATGAAAATTCCTCCAAAGGGATCTCATTTAAACAATTTCTATACTATCTATTTATGAAAGGAGCTCACGCAAGTGATATTAACCCACATTTCACACAACAATATATAGCTGGTGAAGAAGAATATGTGACCAATTATATATACTTAGAAAACTTCGATCAGGAAATGAAAGAATTAGAAAAGCGTTTCGAATTAAAAACCGCACCAATAAATGAGTTCTCAACATCATGGCATCATCAAACTCCCGCCATGATTTATAAAGGGGATTTTAGCGAAGGCGATATTACTGATCCTTTATTTCCACGTCATCCGACTTTTGAAAGCTTTTATGATACTGAATGTATACAACTTGTCCAAACAATATTTCAAAATGATTTCGACACATATAAATACAGCAAAGAATATCCATACTAACTTTAGTCTATTATCTTTGCTAAATAAAAAAGATACCTCATATATAAGGTATCTTTTTAACATTTCAATTATATAAATCATACTGTTTAACAGTCTCTATTCTCCACCTTGTTACCTTTTAATAGATTACATAACTTTTGCTTATCCGCCCATCCTACTCCGATTAAAACTAAACTCGCTCCCATTATTACTCTCCATGTCAGAGATTCATTTAATAGAATAATTGAAGTAACAATACTTATTAATGGTAATGCATTTAAATATAATCCGCTTACTGATGCTGAAACTCTCTCTAGCGCTTTATTCCAAAACCAATATGCTAAAATTGTTGCTCCAATAACAAGGTATATTACACTAAGTCCCGTTTTCCAAGTTTCAACCTTTGGGAGACCGTAATAAAAAATTTCTACCAGTGCAAACGGTAAGAGAATAACAGCTCCAATAATTAAAGTTAATGTTGTAAAAACCTCGTTTGATAAATACTGTTCTTGTTTTGGCCGTTTTAGCAAAACTGTGTAGAAAGCAAATAGAAAAGTACTTAATAATATCAGTATATCTCCTATTAAAGACACTTCTTGATTAGCACTTTTAGATGGAATCGTAATAAAGAGTACTCCTATAGCACCCAATATAATTCCTATCCAATAATTCAATCGAATTTTCTCTTTCAAAAAGAGTGCTGAAAAAAGAATTGTAACTAATGGTAATGCAGCATCTATAATACTCACATGTAATCCACTGGTTAAAGAAATACCGTAGGATGTAAACATAAAATAACCAGCTACACCGGTAAAAGCTAACAAACTCATTCTTTTCCATGGAACTTTTTTATGTACAACTGATTTTTGTAGTTGCTTAAATGAGAATAGCATACAAATTCCACCTGCAAAGAAAAGACGAATAAACAACAAAGTAAACGGCTGAATAGATTCTAACGCCCATTTTGTTGGCGCAATGGCTGTGCCCCATAATATAACAGCCACTAATAACATGCATATTTCTTTCATAATCCCCCACACCCATCAAAAATATATGTTAACTACCTTAATTATAGATTTTTTCTAATGTAAAATCCTTTAAAAACACAAAAGGTTATGTTAAAAGAGCTAGATTGCTACTTTTCATATAACCTTTTTATATAAGATCACAAACATTCTTGTTACATCTGGACTATATTCTTATAAAGGTAATTCTTACCTTTAAATTTAAAATAATAAAAATAAACACAAAAAAACCTAAGTCGAAACGACTTAGGTTTTTGCTTGGCGACGTCCTACTCTCACAGGGACAAGGTCCCAACTACCATCGGCGCTAGAGAGCTTAACTTCCGTGTTCGGTATGGGAACGGGTGTGA
>NZ_JBNRIL010000016.1:0-1175 GCF_053557995.1 Bacillus sp. XB1
CAGGATCAAACTCTCCAATAAAGTTAGTTTGTCTAGCATCTAAAATAAAAATTGACGTTTCACGTTGTTTGTTTCGTTCAGTTTTCAAAGAACTAATGGTGGAGCCTAGCGGGATCGAACCGCTGACCTCCTGCGTGCAAGGCAGGCGCTCTCCCAGCTGAGCTAAGGCCCCAAACAAGTATCGGGAAGACAGGATTTGAACCTGCGACCCCCTGGTCCCAAACCAGGTGCTCTACCAAGCTGAGCCACTTCCCGAAAGAAAACGCGCCCGAGAGGAGTCGAACCCCTAACCTCTTGATCCGTAGTCAAACGCTCTATCCAATTGAGCTACGGGCGCATATGGTGCCGAGGGCGGGGGTCGAACCCGCACGGTGGTCACCCACCGCAGGATTTTAAGTCCTGTGCGTCTGCCTGTTCCGCCACCCCGGCATGTCATATTGAAAATTGGAGCGGAAGACGGGATTCGAACCCGCGACCCCAACCTTGGCAAGGTTGTATTCTACCACTGAACTACTTCCGCAAGACATGTTTGAGATATTTTATTAAAAGTGCGGGTGAAGGGAGTCGAACCCCCACGCCAAAGGCGCTAGATCCTAAGTCTAGTGCGTCTGCCAATTCCGCCACACCCGCATATTAATTAAAATGGTGAGCCATGAAGGACTCGAACCTTCGACCCTCTGATTAAAAGTCAGATGCTCTACCAACTGAGCTAATGGCTCTTACAATAAAAACTGGTGCCGACTAGAGGACTTGAACCCCCAACCTACTGATTACAAGTCAGTTGCTCTACCAATTGAGCTAAGTCGGCTAAATGGTGGAGGATGACGGGATCGAACCGCCGACCCCCTGCTTGTAAGGCAGGTGCTCTCCCAGCTGAGCTAATCCTCCGGATTGCCTGGCAACGTCCTACTCTCACAGGGACAAGGTCCCAACTACCATCGGCGCTAGAGAGCTTAACTTCCGTGTTCGGTATGGGAACGGGTGTGACCTCTCTGCCATCATTACCAGACTGTATTCATTTAAGACAAGAATCATTTTAACTCATTTAACTTTTAAAGTCAACAAGTTTTTTATATTCTTTCAAAACTAGATAACATTTGCTACATATTATATGGTTAAGTCCTCGATCTATTAGTATTCGTCAGCTCCACATGTCACCATGCTTCCACCTCGAA